>NZ_JAUXQZ010000018.1 GCF_030682035.1 Brevundimonas sp.
ATTGTCCTCGGTCTCGGCTGACCCGCGCCCGAACTGCCGATAGGCGCTCGACAACTGCCCGCACTTCGGACACCATGCGATGCATGAACAACAGGCCAGCGCCGACCGTGCTTGATCGCCTGGCTGCAGCTCGGGCACTCGGGCGCGACGCATTGGGGGTGCTGACTGCGGAGACCAACGAGTGGTCCTCCGCCCTTGAGCGTGTGCGTGTCAGTGGCCAGCGGGTCCCCGTCGAGATGGATGAGGCGACCATTGCAGCCGTAGCGAAATGGGCTAGCACCTCAAAGGTGAATGCAGATCGAGCGGAGCGGTGGGCGTGGCAGGTTGGGGAGGTCATTGGCGAGTGGAGCGGCGATGACGAGGACGACGACCGCTTGGACCTCCTCCGAAGCGTTGAAGGCATCTCGGACTACTGGGACGTTGAACATTGACGGCGCGCAACTGCCGCTCTGAGCGTCCAGCGCCGTCAGCTTCATGACCCTCACTTCGCTCGGGTGGGTAGTGGCTCGCCGGTTGGACACATCGTGGATGGCCGCGTGTGAGTTCGGGCACTCGGGTGATCGATGTGCTCGCGGCGACGGGTCAGCACCCCAGTTGATGATGTTGGTGTGGCCTGCGGCAGGAGCTTTCCTCACCACCGCCTGCGCCGTCATCGGAGCGCTCTGCCATCGAGCTGCCAGCGCATAGGGTGCCGCTCTCTGCACTCTGGACAACGCCGCCCGGTTCGAGCATTCTGCTCGGGTGTGCCGGCGGACAGTACTTCTGAGCGTGGTTCTCCTGCTCGCACTGCCGGTGGGTTGCAGCGACTCAGCAGAAGACGAGTCAGTTCGTTGCGACCTACCTCAACCGGTTGCATCCATGACGCCACCCGAGTACCTCGCGCTCAGTCCGACGATGGACTTGGCGATGGTTCTCCGGTTCCCGGGACGCGACGTGATGCTTGCGTTCCAGGAGGAGTACCAACGGCGACTGTTCGAGGACGGCGACTTCCGTGCGGCTGCGATGAATGTGCTGATGGCGCCGCAATACAACGGGTCAACGCTCGTTCTGGACTTTGATACCAACCACGCGGCAGCCGAGCAGGTGTGCTCGCTGTACGAGGTGATCAGCGCCGACCTCACTGGTGTCGAGGTCACGTTCGTCCGTTCGTGATTACGCATCGCTGCCGATACGCATGGCTGAACACGGCCGTCGGTAGCCGGGTGACTGCGCCGATCACGGCGGGCGTCGCGCGACGCGGCAGTAGCCTGCGACGCGTGATCGCCCGAGTTCGCCTCGTCGTCTTCGCGGCCATCGGGGGCGCGCTCACCGGGCTCATCTCCTATGCGTTCCTCGAGTCACTCGACTGGGCCACGCGCACACGGATCGCCCACGGGTGGCTCGTCTGGCTGCTGCCCGCGGTCGGCCTCGCGGTCGGTGCCGTGTACCACTACCTGGGCGGACGTGCGAAGGGCGGCACGCCGGCCGTGATCGAACAGGGTCACCTGTTCACGCACGGAGTGCCGGCGCGGATGGCGCCACTCATCTTCGGCGGCTCGATCGCCGGCCACCTCGCAGGTGCCTCGGTGGGCCGCGAAGGCGCGGCCCTGCAGATGGCCGGCTCGGTCACCGACACCGCAGCACGCTTCGCTCGACTGCCCGCAGCGGACCGTCGCACGCTCATCGCCTCATCGCTCGCCGGCGGTTGGGGCGCGGTCTTCGGCGTGCCCATCACCGGGGTCGTGTTCATGCTGCACGTCACTCGCCGCCACTCGTTGCAGGCACTGCTGCCGGCTGTCGTGGCAGCGTTCACCGGCCAGTTCGTGGTCGACTCGTTCGGCTACCACTTCGGCGACCGACCGCAACTGCCCGCACCCGACTGGACCATCGGCCTGCCGTTCAAGCTGATCCTCGCCGGCGCGGTGTTCGGGCTCGTCGGCCGCACGTTCGTGTGGGCCCTCCACGTCACGCGGTCCCGCGTCGCGCACGTCGTCAAGTGGCCACCGGCGCGGCCGATCGTCGGCGCCGTGGCGACCCTCGCACTGATGCTGCTCGTCGGTCGCGACTACCTCGGTCTGTCGCTCGGGCTGCTCGACCCCGTCTACGCCGGCGGACACGTCGACTGGTGGGTGCCGCTGCTCAAGATGCTGTTCACCGTCATCGCGCTCGGCACCGGGTTCGTCGGCGGCGAAGTGCTGCCCCTGTTCGTGATGGGCGGCACGATGGGCGGCGCGCTCGCGCCCGGCCTGCACGTGCCCACCCCGATGCTCGCGGCCACCGGCGCCTCGGCCGCGTTCTCGTCGGCCGCGGGCGTCATGTTCACCGGCGTCGTCCTCACCGTCGAGCAGTTCGGGTGGCACACACTGCTCCCTGCACTCATCGTGTGCATCGCCGCCCGGGTCGCTGCCGGCAAGCCCGGCCTCTACGTCACTCACCACTGACGAAGCGCCGGTGACGCGAGGGCGTCGGTGGGTAGGGTCGACCCCGATGGTGACCGCATGAACGTGATGTCCGCGAGCGACAAAGAGCGACGCGCGGCGATGCAACGGATGAAGCGGCTCGCGCTGGGCCTGCTCGTGTTCGTGGCGATCGTGTTCGTCATCGCGCGTTCGTTCGAGGACGACCACTCGTGGGTCGGCTACGTGCGCGCGTTCTCGGAAGCGGCGATGGTCGGCGCGCTCGCCGACTGGTTCGCGGTCACCGCGCTGTTCCGCCACCCGCTCGGCATCCCCATCCCCCACACTGCGATCATCCCGCACCGCAAGGACCAGATCGGCGAGTCGCTCGGCCAGTTCGTGCAGGAGAACTTCCTCACTCGCGACGTGCTGCAGGAACGCCTCGCCCACGCCGATGTGGGTCAACGCCTCGGCGTCTGGCTGAGCGAACCCGTGAACGCGCAGAAGGCCGGCGCCGCAGTCGCCGATGCACTCAAGGGCAGTCTCGAGGTCATCGACGACCGCGACGTGGGCAGCGCGCTCGAAGGGATGATCGAGCGCAAGGTGCGCAGCACGCCGGTGGCCCCACTGCTCGGTCGCGCGATCGACCTCGCCATGGAAGGCGGCCACCACCAACGGTTGCTCGACGCCATCCTCACCGGCATGGCCGGGTTCCTCGACGACAACCGCGACGGCTTCCGTGCGCGGCTCGAGGAGGAGTCGCCGTGGTGGATCCCGCAGCCCGTCGACAATCGCATCTTCGAGAAGATCTACTCCGCGGTCCACCGCTTCCTCGACGACGTCGGCGGCAACAGCGAGCACGAGATGCGCCGGTCGATCGACGCACGCGTGCAGTCGTTCGCGGCCCGCCTCCGCGAGGATCCCGTCCTGATGGCCAAGGGCGAGGAGCTGAAGAACGAACTGCTCGAGCATCGCGACGTGCGTGCCTGGCTCGAGTCGCTGTGGGGCGAGGTGAAGCGCACCACGCTCACCGCCACCGACGACCCGAACAGTGAGCTGCGCCAGCGGCTCGACCTCGCGCTCGTCCGCCTCGGCGCGCGTCTACGCGACGAGCCTGAACTGCAGCAGAAGATCGACGACTGGGTGCAGCGTGCGCTCGGCTACGTGGTCGACCACTACCGCGGCGAGGTCGCCGAGATCATCAGCTCCACCGTCGAGAAGTGGGACGGCAAGGCCACCGCTGAACGCCTCGAACTGCAAGTCGGACGCGACCTGCAGTTCATCCGCATCAACGGCACCCTGGTCGGCGGTCTGGTGGGCATCGTCATCCACACCGTCAGCCAGATGCTCGGCTAGCGGCCGCCGGCCGCCACCAGTGCGTCGACCGCGTCGTCGGCCACCACGTCGACCACCACCGCCACCGGCTTCGTCGGTCCGGTGACCGCCTTCAGCGCACCGCCCCCGGAGGCCGTGGCCGGCAGCGGCCCCGTCACGAGCACACCGAACCGCGCATCGGGATCGGCAGCCGCCACCACGGCACCCTTCGCGATCGCCCGCCACAACAGCTCGATGCGCTGCGCGCCCGGACGGTTCGACGTGCGTCCGCCGACCACCTCGAACCACCACCGTCGGCCTGTCGCGTCGACCGCGGCGAGTGTCGGCTGCACGCCGGCCATCAGCTTGCGATCGTCGGCAACGTCGGTGAAACCGGCGGCGGCGAGCAGCGACTTGGCAAGATCCTTCGCCGCCCATCCGCCCACGAGCGGGTCGGTGACACGACCGTCGGTGGCCGCCAGACGCACCTGCGGGACCGCCTGCTCGCGCTGCACGCGCTCGGTGGCCGCCGCCGCATAGCCGGCGTCGGTGTCGTACCCGATGAAGTGACGACCGGTGCGCACCGCCGCGACCGCAGTGGTGCCCGAACCCATGAACGGGTCGAGCACCAACTCACCTTCGTAGGTGTTCATGTGGATGAGCCGCTCCGGCAGCGCCACCGGGAACGGCGCCGGATGCCCGACACGAGCGGCGCTCTCCGGCGGGATCTCCCACACGTCGACCGTGGCCTCCATGAACTCGTCGCGACTCATCGTGCTGGTGGACGGCAGACCCCGCTTGGCGCGCTCCTTCACGTCGACCGACCGGTCGAAGCGACCCTTCGACGCGATGATCACGCGTTCACTCAAGTCGCGCAGCACCGGGTTGGCAGGCCGCTGGAAGCTTCCCCACGCACAGTTGCCCGCGGCGCCACGCTGCTTCACCCACACGATCTCGCCACGCAGCAGCAACCGCAGTTCGTCCTGCAGGATGGTGGTGACGTCGGCCGCCAGCGAGCGGTATGGGCGGCGGCCGAGGTTGGCCACGTTCACCGCGATGCGACCACCGGGTTGCAGCACCCGCGCGCACTCCGCGAACACGTCGCGCAGCATCACCAGGTACTCCACGTAGGTGGCCGGGATGTGGCCTTCACCGAGCGCTTCCTCGTAGGCCTTGCCGGCGAAGTACGGCGGCGATGTGACCACCAGCGCCACCGAGTTGGACGCCACGTCGCGCATGTCGCGCGCATCGCCGACGATGATGCGATCGACCGTCGTCGGTTCGGCGATGGTGTCGTCGGTGGACACCTCGGGCGCATGGAACCGCTCGTAGAACGGCGACGAGTCGTGGCCCTCCCGCTTCCCCACGCCGAACGCCGACGTTCGCGTGCCGCCCTTTCGCCGCGCGGGCGGCTCAGCCTTCGTCACGCAGGGTTCTCCTGCGCGGCAGCGCGCTGCATCCGCTCGACGGGCGCCTGGCGCGCCTCGGGGTGGGTGAGGATCCAGAACCGGTCGCCCTTCACCGCGTCGACCACCTGCGCGGCGATGCCATCGGGGTCGACACCGTTCTCGACCCCCTCGGCCAGCATGGTCTCGATCATCTGACCGATGGGGCTGCTGGTGGCCGGCGGCGGCGGACCGAGGCGGTCCTGCCACTGCTGACCGGCCATCAGGTTGGTCTTCACGAACGCTGGGCAGAGCACGCTGACGCTCACGGGTGAACCGCTGCCCTTCAGCTCCAGGAACAGCCCCTCGCTGATGGCCACGACCGCGGATTTGGTGGCGTTGTACGCCGCTGCACCGGGCAACGCGATGAGGCCCGCCATCGAGGCGGTGTTGACGATGTGGCCCTCACCCTGGTCCTGCATGATCGGCAGGAACGCGCGAATGCCGTGCACCACGCCGTACAGGTTGATGCCGACCACCCAGTCCCACGCCGACATCGGCCCGGTCCATGGGTCGCCGTTGCCGGCCACCCCGGCGTTGTTGCACAGCACGTGCGCGGCGCCGAAGCGTTCCAGCGTCGCCTGCGCGAGCTCCTGCACGCTGGGTTCCAGCGACGTGTCGCACACGACCGGCAGCACCTCGGTACCGCCTTCGGCCAGCTCCGCTTCCACCGCGCGCATGCGAACTTCGTCGCGGTCGGCGAGCACCACCCTCATGCCCTGCGCGGCGAACGCGTGCGCGAGCGAACGCCCGATGCCGCTCGCTCCGCCGGTGATGACCGCAACCTTGCCGCTCAGATTCTCCACGCGGACACGTTACGCGAGGGCCGCGCGTCGCCGCGCGATACGCGTCACTCGGGGCGAGCGTCCACCTCGGCCAGCACCTGTCCGATGATCTTCGTCGCCTGGTGCGGCGCCAACTCGTCGCCACCCTCGGCTTCGGCCACTTCGTGGGCGAACGCCTTCACCGACGGTGTGCCACCGACGAGCACGTGGCGCAACGCCTCGGCGCCGGCCGCGGGGTCGTCGAGCGAGTCGACGGCCTCCGCGACGTGTGTCGGGTCTTCCGCCACCGCGTGCACGACCGCCATCGCCTCGTCGCGACCGGACGCGGTCGACACGGCCTCACCCCGGTCGGGGTTCTGCTGCGCGTCCCACTCGGCCAACGCGTCGATGTAGCCGCCCTCGCCGGGCCGGATGGTCATCGACGTCTCGCCCACCGCAGGCGTGACCACACCGTCGTCATCGGTCACCTCGGGCAGTGCTGCCACTGGAATGGTGAGCGAACCGTCGTCGTGCCGAATGATCTCCATGACCCGGCTGTACCCGGCCACGGCCGATCTCAGCCATCAGGTCGCCGCGGCGCTACATGCCCTTGCCGAAGTCGCAGGTGCGCCACTTCTCGGGAGTGAGGCGCACCAGCACCGTGTTCTCGGTGCTCGGGTTGTTGTCGGCGTACCACTGGCCGAGCTCGGGGCCGAGGTAGCGCGTGGCCATCGCAAGGTTGTCGCGCGACTCGGCGGCCACCGACACCGGGCCTTCCACGCTCACGTACTTGTAGGGCGCAGCTTCGGTCTGCACGGTCATCGTGGCCCGGCCGGCAGCACGCAGCAGGCGAGCCTTGAGCGACGTGCCGTCCATACCGATGACCACCTGGCCGTCTTCCCACTGGTACCAGATGGGCAGCGCGAGCGGCCCGTGACCGGGGTGGTCGATCGCCAGCACACCCACTCGCACATCGGCGAGGAACTGGTCGCGTTCCGCTTCGGTCATGTTCATGTCAGCCATCCGCACAGTGTGTCACCACCCGCGACGGCATCCGTGCGGACTGAGCCGGGCGCGCTACCGGCACCTAGATTGATGCCATGTCGTACCGGTACCTGTGGACTCCCCTGCAGCTGGGGCCGGTCAGCACGCGCAATCGCATCGTGTTCAGCGCGCACCTCACCAACTACGCGCGCGACGGCAAGCCCACCGAGCAGCACGCGGCCTATTACGGCGCACGGGCGGCCGGCGGTGCGGGGCTCATCATCACCGAAGAGCACAGCACGCACCCCACCGACTGGCCCTACGAGAAGCTCATCCACGGCTTCCACCGCGACGTCATCCCCGGCTACAAGGCCATCACCGACGCGGTCCACCGCCATCGCGTGCCGGTGTTCGCGCAGATCAACCACAACGGCGGGCAGGCGTCGTCGATGTACTCGCGCCTGCCGGTGTGGGCTCCTTCGGCCGTCGCCGATCCGCTGTTCCGCGAGGTGCCCAAGGCCGTCTCCCACGCCGAGATCGGCGAGATCGTCGCCGGCTACGCGCTCGTGGCCGAACACTGCGCAGAAGGCGGCTTCGACGGCATCGAGCTCCAGTGCTCGCACAGCTCCATCGTGCGCGGCTTCCTCAGCCAGGCCACCAACACGCGCACCGACGAGTACGGCGGCAGCGTCGAGAACCGCGCCCGACTGCTCACCGAGATCGTGGCCGCGGTGCGCAAGGTCATCGGCAACCGCCTCGCGCTCGGCGTCCGGCTGTGCGGCGACGAGCTCATCGAAGGTGGCACCACCATCGACGACGCGGTGCAGTTCGCGCAGATCGCGGAGGCCACCGGCCAGGTCGACTACATCAACACCTCCATCGGTGTGGCCACCGCCAGTCTGTTCATGATCGAAGCGAGCATGCACGTGCCGCCCGGCTACGCACTGTTCATCCCGTCGGCGTTCCGCAAGGCGGTCGACCTGCCCGTGGTCGGCGTCGGCCGCTTCAAGGACCCGCTGCAGGCCGAGCGCGCCATCGCCGAGGGCCACTGCGACCTGGTGGGCATCGTGCGCGGACAGATCGCCGACGCCGACTTCGCCGCCAAGGCCCGCGCCGGCGCCACCGACGACATCCGACTCTGCCTCAGCTGCAACCAGGAATGCGTCGGACGGATGGGCCTCAACCGCTGGCTCGGCTGCATCGAGAACCCGCGCACCGGACGCGAATCGGAAGGCGTCGGCGGTGTGCGCATCACCGGCAAGCCGCAGTCGGTGCTGGTGGTCGGTGCCGGCCCGGCCGGGCTGCAGGCGGCCATCGCCGCGGCACGCAACGGGCACCGGGTCACCGTCTGCGAGAAGGACACCCAGGCCGGCGGGCAGGTGCGCCTCGCGGCCAGCGTGCCCAACCGCGCCGAGTTCGGCGACCTCATCCGCAACCAGCTCACCGAGTGCCATCGGCTCGGCGTCACCATCGAGTACGGCGTCGGCGTGTGGCCGGGCCTCATCGAGGAACGAAAGCCCGACCACGTGATCGTGGCCACCGGTGCCGAACCCAACCGCCCGTGGTGGGTCGCCGGCGACGCGGTGCAGGTGGCCGACGTGCGAGAAGTGCTCGACGGCTCCGCGGAGCCGTTCGGCGACGTCGTCGTGGTCGACGAGATCGGGTTCCACCACGCCACCTCGGTTGCCGAGCTGCTCGCCGATCGCGGCTGTCAGGTCGAGATCGTCACGCCCGGCATGGTGGTCGGCCAGGACCTCGGCATCACGCTCGACATGGAGAACTGGTGGATGCGCGCCCACGCGAAGGGCATCGTGCAGACCACCGACCTGGTGCCGATGGGCTTCGCCGGCGGCGAGCTCACCCTGCTGCACCACCCCACCGGGGTGAACGAGACCCGCCGCCCCGACTGGGTGGTGCTGGCAGTGCCGCCCAACCCGGTCGAGTGGCTCTACAACGACCTCAAGGCCGCGGGTGTCAGCGTGCAGCGCGTCGGCGATTGCGTCGCCCCGCGTCGCGCGCACGCGGCCGTCGTCGACGGCGAACGCGCCGGCGCCTCGATCTGAGCGGGATCGGGCAGACTGGAGTGGTGAGCAGCCCCCTCGTCGCCGTCGTGATGGGCTCGGCCAGTGACTGGTCGACCATGAGCAAGTCCGTCGAGGTGCTCACCGAGTTCGGTGTCGCGCACGAGATGCAGGTGCTGTCCGCGCACCGCATGCCCGACGAGATGTTCGCGTACGCCGAGGCGGCGCGCAGTCGCGGGCTGCGCGCCATCATCGCCGGCGCCGGCGGCGCCGCCCATCTGCCCGGCATGGCCGCCTCCATGACCGAGCTGCCAGTGCTGGGCGTGCCGGTGGAATCAAAGGCGCTCAAGGGTCTCGACAGCCTGCTGTCCATTGTCCAGATGCCCGGCGGCGTCCCGGTCGCGACGCTCGCTGTCGGTGAAGCGGGGGCCAAGAACGCCGGCATCCTCGCCGCCCAGATCCTGGCCCTTTCAGACCCGGTTCTGGCCGGGCGGGTGACCGCCTTCCGCGAGGCCCAGACCGAGGCTGTCCACGAAACGGTCGAGGACTGAGTGGCCGACCCCGCGCCCGCGCAGCCCCTGCCCCCCGGTTCGACGCTCGGCATCCTCGGCGGCGGCCAGCTGGGGCGGATGCTGAGCCAGGCCGCCTCGCGCCTCGGGTTCAACGTCGTCATCCTTGATCCGGAAGAGAACAGCCCGGCCGGCAGAGTCTCCCAGGGCCAGATCGTCGCCGCCTATGACAATCCGACGGCTCTCACGGTGCTGGGGCAGACCTGTCAGGCCGTCACATTCGAATTCGAGAACGTGCCCGCCGGCTCGGTCGAACGGCTGGTCGGAGGCGGCGCCGTCGTCGCGCCCGGCCCCAAGGCGCTGGCCGTGGCCCAGGACCGCGTGGACGAAAAAACCTTCCTCAACAGCGTCGGCGCCACGACCGTGGCCTTCGCCGCCATCGACACCCTTGAGGCGCTCCGTCACGCCGTCGACCGGCTGGGGACACCGGTTCTGCTGAAGACGCGGCGCGACGGCTACGACGGCAAGGGACAGGTCTGGATCAAGTCGCCCGCGGACACCCTCAGGGCCTGGACCGTGATCGGCGAACGCCCGGCGATCCTCGAGGCCCGGGCTTCGTTCCAGCGTGAACTGTCGGTGATCTGCGCCCGCGGCCGCGACGGCGCCGTCGCGGTCTATCCGCTGGGCGAGAACATCCACAAGGGCGGCGTCCTCAAGACCACCCTTGCCCCCGCAAAAGTCGATGCCAAGACGGAAGCGCGCGCCCACGCCGTCGCCGGCGCCATTCTCGAGGGGCTCGACTATGTCGGCGTCATGGGGATCGAACTGTTCGACCTCGGCGGCGGCCTGCTGCTGGTCAACGAGATCGCGCCACGCGTCCACAACACCGGCCACTGGACGCAGGACGGCTGCGTCTGCGACCAGTTCGAACAGCACATCCGCGCCCTCGCCGGTTGGCCGCTCGGCCCGACCACCGCCCACGCCCGGGTCGAGATGACCAATCTGCTGGGCGAGGACATCAAGAAGTGGGCGGCCCTGTCCGCCAAACCCGATGCCCGCCTGCACCTCTACGGCAAGGCCGAGGCCCGCAAGGGCCGCAAGATGGGCCATGTGAACCGGGTGAAACCGCTTTAGCGTCCCCGCCCATTGCTATCGTCATTCCAGGCGGAGCGAAGCGAAGACCCGGAACCCAGCGGCGCGCGTGAGCGCGAAGCTGTCGGGAGCGCCGGCGTTCCATAGAGGCAGTCGATGGTGTTTCGCCGCCGTCGCGGCACCGCTGGGTTCCGGGTCTCCGAGGCTGCGCCTCTCCGCCCGGAATGACGAAAGCTATTGGGGAATCTTAGCCCCGTACCGGATCCGGCTCAGCACATCCGCCACCTTCTTCAGCGGCGCGTCGAAATCCTTGCCCGCCTTCCATTTCTCGAAGGCCATGACGTTTTCGATCCGCGCGGCGACAAAGGCCTCGGCAGCCTCGCGTCCGTCGAACCAACGCAGGGTCAGGGCCGGGATCAGTATCCCCGACAGGATCGCCCGCTTGGAATAGTGGTTCCAGTCCGTGGCCGTGTCCCCGGCCCAGGTCCACAGCTGGTCGGCGCTCTCCCAGGCCAGCTTCAGCCCCAGATCGGCGTTCGGCGGCAGGGCGAGGAAGGCGGCGCAGCGGCGCGTGGCTTCGAGATCGGCGGCCCCGGCCTCCATGCGGGCCGAGACGGCCTTCGCGATTCGCTCGCGCATCTTCAGCGACTTCGCGTCGATCCCGCCCAACTCGGCCAGCGCCCGGTTGTCGTGTCGGCGCGACAGCAGGGTGGCAAGGTCCCGCGCGCCATTGGGCAGCAACAGTTCCTCATCACCCAGCGACAGGCCGCAGGCCTCGCAGGCCGCCCGGACCATCCGGCTGTTCCAGCCCAGCCGAGGCGCGAGGCCCAGGGCGGCGTCCAGCACGGTCTGCTCCATGCGGTCGCCCCAGTCTCCTTGAGACGGGTCGTTCGACAGGTGTGGCGTATCGGTCATGGCGACAGCATATCCCCGTCCGGCGGGCGTTTCGAGGCTTGAGATAGCCGCGCGACGATCTGGACACGGCGGGGCCGCTCGTGTATCAGCCCGCCTTCATCCGCAGACCCTGTCTGTCGGACCGAGATTTTATTTGTCTGCCCGTCTCCCTTTCGAGGTGCGCGGCGGGCGGCCAAAGGAGAGTTCAACCTGGTACAGATTTTCGTTCGCGATAATAACGTCGATCAAGCGCTCAAGGCCCTCAAGAAGAAAATGCAGCGCGAAGGCAGCTTCCGCGAGATGAAGCGCCACGTGCACTACGAGAAGCCCTCGGAGAAGCGCGCCCGCCAGAAGGCCGAGGCCGTGCGCCGCGCCCGCAAACTGGCCCGCAAGCGCATGCAGCGCGAAGGCCTGCTGCCGCCGCCGAAGCCCCGGGTTCCGGGCGTGGGCGGTCCGGGTGGCGGCAACCGCTCGTAAGCGAACGACAGACCAAACAGATCAAGGGCCGCCCCGGGAAACCGGAGCGGCCCTTTTTCTTGTCTCCTCCCCACAACGTGGGGAGGGGGACCACGCGAAGCGTGGTGGAGGGGCGCCGCGCCGCCGTCCTACCCCTCCGTCACGGCGCGAAGACGCGCCGTGCCACCTCCCCATCGCAAGCGACGGGGAGGAGACTCTGACGACTACTTCCCCCCACCCCGGATCGCGCCGGCGAAGCTCTTCCAGCTCAGCTTGACGTCGGACAGCGCCCCTGCCCGGAAGGCCCGGCCGGCGATCCAGACCATCAGCAGGGCGAAGCCGAACATGCCCGCCATGGTGCCGACGACCTCGAACATCGGCGGCTCTGACGGCGCCCGGGCGGTCATCAGGAACGGGGTGAAGAACGGCACCCAGGACAGGATTTGCACCGCGGGGGCGTCGGGCGTCCGCAGCGCCATCTGCATGACGATCAAGGGAACGACCAGGATCATCATGATCGGCCCCATCAGGGTCTGGGCGTCGCGCGGGGTCTCGCAGAAGGCCCCGATGGCCGCGAACAGCACGGCGTACATCAGATAGCCGCCGATGGCGTAAGCCGCGAAATAGCCGAGCATCCCACCTTCCAGCAGCACCTCGCCGATCATGCCGGCGTACTGCGGCAGGCCCGAGATGAGGCCGATCGCCCCGATCCCGCCCCACACCAGCAGGACGGTTGTGGTCAGCATGGCCACGCCCAGAACCTTGCCGGTCAGGATCTCGGTCGCCGAGGCCGAGGAGAGCAGCACCTCGAGGATCTTGTTGGCCTTCTCCTCCATCACGCTGTTCAGCAGGATGGAGGCGCCGGTGATGATCAGCGACCAAAGCAGGAAGCCCGAGGCCAGGCCGACGATGCCGGGCAGCCGGTCGCGGAACGACACCTCGCCTCCCGTGGCCGATTTCGGCGACAGGGCGGTCACCGCCGGGCGGAACCGCTCGGCTTCCTCGACCACGACCGGGTTGATCCCGACCTGTTCAAAGACTTCCCGTCGGTTGGCGCCCTTCAGGGCGTCGCGGACGAAGTCCTCGACCGTGTCGTCAGTGGCCCGACGGGTCCAGACCCGCGCCGTGGGCTTGCCGTCGACGCGGTTCAGCAGCACCACGGAATCCAGTTGCTCAGCCTCCGAGACCTCATCTCCGAGATAGCGGCGTGCCAGCGCCTCTCGCGGCTCGCCCGGCGCGGCGGCGGCGAGGTCCGCCGGCGCCGCCACGATCCTCAGGCGCAATCCGCCCAGCCGGTTCAGGGCTTCTCCGGCCGCCGAGGCGCCCGCCTTGCCGCCCTGCTTCTCGGCCATCGCGGCGGCTTCCTGCTGCCGCACCTCGCGTCGTTCGCGGTCCCGCCGCACGGCGTCCTGGACGGCCGCGGCCAGCCCTTGGGCTTGCGGGCCCTCTTCCAGCACCACAACCTCGCGGACGGGTTCCGAAGACATCATCAGGGCCGGCAGGACGCCGCCAAGCACGCCGAAGATGGGCAGGGCCAGCAGCGACAGCCAGAAGCCCACGGTCTTGGCGTAGGCGGCGTACTCACGCCGCGCGATCAGCAGGATGCGTTTCATCGGGCGGCCTCCGCGCCGGCCTTCACCGACTGGTCGATATCGGGATTGTCGCCGGTCAGACTGATGAAGGCGTCGTGCAGGGTCGGCTCGCGCAGTTCAAACCGCCGCACGTCAAGTCCGCCGAGGAAGGCGGCCTTCAGCGCCTCCTGACCCCGGCCGCCCTGTCCCAGGGCCGCCTTCAGCACCCGTACCCCGTCGCGCTCAGACACCACCTCGACGCCGCTGACGCCCGGCAGGGCCGCGGCCTGGGCCGCCTCAATGGCGCCCTCCAGCTCGAGGAAACGGCGCGTGGTCGCCTGCGCCTCAGCCACCGTACCCTCAAACGCCTTTTGGCCCCGGGCCAGCAGCACGACCTTGTCGCACAGCCGTTCGGCGTGCTGCATCACATGGGTCGAGAAGAGCACCGTCGCCCCGTCCGCCGCCAGCTGCCGGATCACCGCCTCCAGCCCCTGCTGGTTGACCGGATCGAGGCCCGAGAACGGCTCGTCCAGGATCACGAACTCCGGCCGGTGCACCACCGAGGCGATCAGCTGGACCTTCTGGGCCATCCCCTTGGACAGCTCCTTCATTTTCTTCCGCTTCGAGGCGCCGAGGCCCTGGGCGTCCAGCATCTCGCGCGCGCGCCTGCGGCCTTCGCCGGTCGGCAGGCCCTTGAGGGCGCCGAAGAAGGCGATGGCGTCCACCGGCGTCATCTTCTTGTAGAGACCGCGCTCCTCCGGAAGAAAGCCGATCCGGTCACGCACCTTGCGGCCGTCATCGGCCCCGAGAATCCCGATCCGACCCGAGGTCACGCCCTGCAGGCCCAGGATCATGCGGATGGTCGAGGTCTTGCCCGCTCCGTTCGGACCGAGGAAGCCGCATATGGTCCCCTTCTCGACCTGGAAGCTCAGATCGCGCACGGCTTGGAAGTCGCCGTACCGTTTGCTCACCCCTTCGAGCGTCAGCGCCGCCGCCATGATCTTCCCCTGCCCGTGTCTGTATCTTTTCAGGGATAGGTGTGTAAAGGACGTTTGACAAGCCGGACTCGCGCCGCCGACGCCCCTCTGTCATGAATTCCGTGTCATGTTCGCCAACACGAGTCGCGCGTCCGATGAAAGCGTGAATGCCCTACGAAGTCTCTTCCTCTCCCGTGGCGCCCCAGGCCGGATCACGCCTGTGGTCCGGCGCCAGCACCGGGATCGCCATTGCGGTGCTCGTGGGCCTGGCCGTCTATCAACCGGCCCTGGCCCCGTATCTGCTCGGCGGAGCCGCCCTGGTCGGCCTCGCGGCCTGGGCCCTGAACCGTCGCCCCGCCGCACCGGTCCAGCCGACCGATGAGCAGGATAGCTCCCCGTCCGAGCCGTCGCTGGAAACCGAAGCAACCTTGCTGGAGATCGTTTTTGAAGCCTTGGCCGACCCTGTCCTGGTGGTGTCGGGCGGGGAGGCCGACGACATCGCCGGCCGGCGCATCTTGCTGGCCAACGCCGCCGCGCGCGACCTGTTGCGCATCCAGCGCGAGGGCGGGCTGCTGGTCCCGGTGCTGCGTGATCCGGCGGTGCTGGAAGCGGTGGACGAGGCCCTGTTCGGCGGCCTGACCCGCACCACCGACTACGCCGGCGTGGGCGCCCAGACCCGGCATTGGCGGGCGGTGACCCAGCCCCTGGCGCAGGCGCAGTCGGGGCCGCTGGCCCTCGTCGTCCTGCGTGACGAGACCGACGTGCGCCGCATGGAGCTGATGCGTGTCGACTTCCTGGCCAACGCCAGCCACGAGCTGAAGACGCCGCTCGCCTCCCTGTCAGGCTTTATCGAGACGCTGAAGGGCCACGCCCGCGACGACCCCAAGGCGCGGGACCGCTTCCTCGACATCATGGCCACCCAGGCCGACCGGATGAGCCGACTGGTCTCGGACCTGCTATCGCTCAGCCGTATCGAGCTGAACGAACACATTCCGCCCGCCGGTCGGGTCGATCTCGCCCGCGCGGCCGCCGATGTGGTCGACGCGGTCAGCGTGCTGTCCGCCGAACGCAACGTCGCCGTGCGGCTGGAGGAGCGCGAGGTCAGCGCCCCGGTCCACGGCGACCGCGACGAAATCCTGCAGGTGGTCCAGAACCTGGTCGACAACGCCATCAAATATTCCCCCGTCGGCGGGACAGTTGAGATCGTCATCCGCCCCGACATGGCCCGGGACGAGGCCGCCGCCCCCTGGTCGGGGGGGAATCGCGGCGACGGGGCGACCCGGTTGCCGCTGGTCACCCCGGACCGCGAGACCGGCCAGCGCTACGCCGCCGTCACTGTGCGCGACCGTGGGCCGGGCATGGCGCGCGAGCACCTGCCGCGCCTCACCGAACGCTTCTATCGCGTCGAGGGCCAGAAGAGCGGCGAACGGCAAGGCACAGGCCTGGGCCTCGCCATCGTCAAACACATCGTCAACCGGCATCGCGGCGGGTTGACCGTCGAGAGCGCGCCGGGACAGGGCGCGGCCTTCACGGCCTACTTCCCCGTCGCCCCGCGCCGGGACGCCGTGACAGCTTCGTGACACGGGGCTCGCACGGGCCCCCACAGCGTAACAGAACTGTCATGCCGCCGTCGTAATCCGCTGACCATTCCGGGGCAGTTATCGGCGCGGGGCGGACCGGGCGACCGGGTGGCCCGATTCTGCTTTTCCCGGACGTCCATGACCTGGCTTTTCCTGCCGATCCTGATCGCCGCAGCCGTCGCCGCCTATGTCGGCGGCCGGGCCTTGGCGCGTCGGCGCGGCCGGTCCCTGCCGGCCGGAGAACGCCCCCACTCCCGCCCAGGCCAGCACGGCGCCTACGCCCTGATCTGGACCGCGGTTCCGGCCTTGGTCGTGCTGATGGCGGCTTCAGTTTTCTCGCCCAGTATTGAGCAGCAACTGACCGCTTCCGGCGCGCCCGAAGCGGTGCAACAGCTCGAACCCTTCCGCCGCGAGGCCTTTTTCGCCGATGCCCGCGCGGTCGGCGACGGTCGCCCCGCCGTTCAGATCTGGCCGGCTCCCTATGCCGAGCTCCTGCCCACCGAGGGCCGGCGGGCCGCGCGGATTGGCCAGATGCTTGATCTCGGCGGCATCGCCGGCGCGGCCTTGGCGGCGCTGGCGGGCGCCCTGTTCGTCTTCAGCCAGATCCGCCCCGGCATGAGGGCGCGCAACCGGGTCGAGGGCTGGATCGTCGGCCTGCTGTTTGCCTGTTCGGCCGTCGCCATCCTGACCACCGTCGGCATCATCGCTTCCCTGATCTACGATTCGATACGCTTCTTCTCCTCGGTGCCGATCACCGAATTCCTGTTCGGAACGCAGTGGAGCCCCCAGACCGCGATCCGTGCCGACCAGGTCGGTTCGACCGGAGCCTTCGGCGCCCTGCCCCTGTTCGTGGGCACCTTCCTGATCATGCTGATCGCCATGGCCGTGGCCGCGCCAGTCGGTCTGTTCTCGGCCATCTACCTTTCTGAGTACGCCGGACCGATCTTCCGCGCGACGGTCAAGCCGGTCCTGGAAATCCTCGCCGGTGTGCCCACCGTGGTCTACGGCTTCTTCGCGGCCCTCACCGTCGGGCCGGCGTTCCGCGAATTCTTCAACGGCCTGGGCGCCCTGATGGTCGGCGGCCCGCTGGACGGCCTCGGCCAGTATCTGATGCTGGTGCAGAACCAGATGGCCCTGGTCGCCGGAGCTGTCATGGGCATCATGCTGATCCCCTTCGTCAGCTCCCTGTCGGACGACATCATCAACGCCGTGCCGCAGAGCCTGCGCGACGGCTCCTACGCCATGGGGGCCACCCGGTCCGAGACGGTCAAGCGCGTGTTGCTGCCCGCCGCCCTGCCCGGCGTCGCGGGCGCCATGCTGCTGGCCATGTCGCGAGCCATCGGCGAGACCATGATCGTCACCATGGCCGCCGGCCTGGCCGCCCGCCTGACGCTGAACCCGCTGGACACCGTCACCACCGTGACCGTGCAGATCGTCACCCTGCTGACCGGCGACCAGGAATTCAACAGCCCCAAGACCCTGTCCGCCTTCGGCCTCGGCCTGACCCTGTTCCTCGTCACCCTGATGCTGAACATCGTCGCCCAGCGCATCGTCCAGACCTACCGGCAGCAGTATGACTGAGACGCCCGTCACGTCCGAAATGCGCGCCGACCGCCTGCGCGCAGGGCTCAAGCGCCGCTACGCCCGCGAGGGCCGGTTCAGGCTTTACGGTCTGCTGGCCATCGGCGTGGCCGTCGGCTTCCTGCTGCTGCTGCTCGGCCGGATCATCGAACAGGGCCACACGGCCTTCTACACCCACACCGTCACCGTGCCGGTTTATATGGATCCCGCCCGGGTCAACCGAGCCTATCCGCAAGGCACGAATTTCGAACTGTTGGTCGCCGAGCAGCAACTGGCGCGCATGGGCATCGCCGACGATGCCGAGGGAACAAAGGCCGCCGCCATGCGCAGCCTGTTCTCATCCGAACTCAAGTTCGCCGCCGCCGCCCGCATCCAGAACAGTCCTGGCCTGATCGGCCAGACCGTGCCGATCGCAGCGCCGCTGTCCGACGACGCCGACCTGTATTTCAAGCACGAGATTTCGCGCGACACCCCCGCCGACCAGCGCCGCCTCAGCGACGAACAGATCGGCTGGCTGGACCGGATGAAGGCCTCGGGCCAGGTCGCCGCCCATTTCAACAGCGGCCTGTTCACCAAGGGCGACTCCACGGAACCGGAACTGGCCGGGGTGCTCGGCGCCGTGGTCGGCTCGGCCCTGATGCTGCTGGTCACCGCCTTCATCGCCATTCCGCTGGGCGTCGGCGCGGCCCTCTATCTGGAAGAATTTGCGCCTCGCGGCCGGATCACCGACCTGATTGAGGTCAATATCAACAACCTCGCCGCCGTGCCCTCGATCATCTACGGCCTGCTGGGGCTCGCCCTGTTCATCAACTGGATGCACCTGCCGCGCGCCAGCCCGCTGGTTGGCGGTCTGGTCCTGGCCCTGATGGCCCTGCCGACCATCATCATCGCCACCCGCTCTTCGCTGAAGGCGGTGCCGCCCTCGATCCGCGAGGCCGCTCTGGCCATGGGCGCGTCCAAGACCCAGACGGTGTTTCAGCACACCCTGCCGCTGGCCATGCCCGGCGTCATGACCGGCGCCATCATTTCCATGGCGCATGCGCTGGGCGAGACGGCGCCGCTGCTGCTGATCGGCATGGTCAGCTTCATCCCCGGCATCCCCGCCTCGTTCGGCGAGCCGACCGGCGCCCTGCCCTCGCTGGTCTACATCTGGGAGAACGCCTCCGAGCGGGCCTTCCACGAACGGACGGCCGCGGCCATCCTCGTCCTCCTCGCCTTCATGATCGTCATGAATGCCGCCGCCATCTTCATGCGCCGGCGTTTCGAACGCCGGTGGTAAGCTGAAATGAAGTTCAATCTCTTTCGTGCCGCGGACGGAACCGAAGGCGGCGGCTCACCTGCAGGTCCGCCCGTGATCGCCGCCCCGCCTGTCGTGCACAGTTCCGCGCCTATGGGACCAACCAAGATCGCGGCGCGCGACGTCTCGGTTTTCTACAGCGGCAAACAGGCGCTGTATGACGTCACCCTCGACATCCCGGACAAGACCGTCATCGCCCTGATCGGCCCTTCAGGCTGCGGCAAGTCGACCTTCCTGCGGACCATGAACCGCATGAACGACACCATTCCGGGCTGCAAGGTCACGGGCCGCATCGAGATGGACGGCGAGGACATCAACGCCAGGTCCGTCGATCCTGTCCTGCTGCGCGCCCGTGTCGGCATGGTGTTCCAGAAGCCCAACCCCTTCCCCAAAACGATCTTCGAGAACGTCGCCTACGGGCCGCGTATCCATGGCCTGGCCGCCTCGAAATCCGAACTGGAAGGCGTGGTCGAGGCCTCGCTGAAGCGCGCCGGCCTGTGGGAAGAGGTCGCCGACCGCCTCCACTCGCCCGGCACAGGCCTGTCCGGCGGCCAGCAGCAGCGGCTGGTCATCGCCCGCGCCATCGCCGTCGAGCCCGAAGTCATCCTGATGGATGAACCCTGCTCGGCCCTGGACCCCATTGCGACGGCCCGGATCGAGGAACTGATCGACGAACTGCGGGAACGCTACTGCATCGTCATCGTCACCCATTCCATGGCCCAGGCCGCCCGGGTCAGCCAGCGCACCGCCTTCTTCCACATGGGGCGGCTGGTCGAGACCGGCGACACCGAAGACATCTTCACCAATCCTCGCGAGCGGCGCACGCTCGACTACATCACCGGCCGTTTCGGCTAGGACCGCCCGCATGCCCCAACACACCGTCAAGGCCTATGGCGACGAACTCAACCAGCTGACGGCCGAGGTCGCCCGAATGGGCGGTCTGGCCGAGGCCCAGGTCGCCGACGCCGTGGATTCCGTGGCCCGCCGCGACGTCGCCCTGGCTCGCGCCGTGGTTGACCGCGACGCCCGGCTTGACGCCATGCACCGCGACATTGAGCGCAAGGCCATTCGCCTGATCGCCCTGCGCCAGCCGGTCGCCTCCGACCTGCGCCGCACCCTGGCCTCGATGAAGCTGGCGGTCGATCTGGAGCGCACGGGCGACCTGGCCAAGAACATCGCCAAGCGCGGCCTGATCCTCGCCGAGGGTGAGCCCATGCAGCCTCTGACCCGCTCGATCGAGCGGATGGGCAAGCTGGTTTCCATGCGGCTGCGCGACGTGCTGGACGCCTACGCCGCCGCCGAGATCGACCGGGCCATCGCCGTCTGGAACACCGACGACGAGGTCGATGAGCACTACAACGCCCTGTTCCGCGAATTGCTGACCTACATGATGGGCGATCCGCGCACGATCACCGCCGGCACCCATCTTCTGTTCATGGCCAAGAACCTCGAGCGGATCGGCGACCACGCCACCAATATCGCCGAAACCATCTACTACGAGATCACCGGCCAGGAGTTCGCGGGCGAGCGCCCGCGCTGGAACCCCGACGCCGCCGAAGCCGCCCCCGAACCGCTGTCGCCCGCCTGAAACCGGAGAATACGCCCGTGCAGCCCTATGTTCTGGTTATGGAAGACGAGGACGCCCTGGCGACCCTCCTGTCCTACAACCTCGAAAAGGAAGGCTATCGCGTCGTCGTCGCCGCCGACGGCGAGGAGGGCATGCTGCAGATCGAGGAGCGTCTGCCCGATCTGGTGCTGCTCGACTGGATGCTGCCCAAACTGTCGGGGATCGAGGTCTGCCGCCGCATCCGCGGCAAGGCCGAGACCCGCAACATGCCGATCATCATGCTGACCGCGCGGGGCGAGGAAAGCGATCGCATCCGCGGCCTGGACACCGGCGCCGACGACTATCTGACCAAGCCTTTCTCGATGTCGGAGCTGATCGCCCGCATCCGCGCCGTGCTGCGCCGTATCCGGCCCGGTCTGGCCGACGACCGGCTCAACCACGGCGACATCGTCATCGACCGCGTCGCCCACCGCGTCCGCCGCTCGGGCCAGGAGATCCACCTCGGCCCCACCGAATTCCGCCTGCTGGACCATCTGATGCAGCACCCCGGCCGGGTCTTCAGCCGCGAACAACTGCTCGACGCCGTCTGGGGCAGCGACGTCTATGTCGAGGCCCGCACCGTCGACGTCCACGTCGGCCGCCTGCGCAAGGCCCTGAACGTCGAGGGCACGGTGAATCCGATCCGCACGGTAAGGTCGGCGGGGTATTCGCTGGACTTGGGGGGGTAACCCCCCTGCTATCGTCATCCCGGCGAAGGCCGGGACCCAGCGGCGCCGCGACGGCGGCGAAACACCGTCATACGGTCCAAGGCTCGCTGTCCTGATCGCCTGCGCTTCCGACAGTGTCGCGCTCCCGCGCGCCGCTACGTCCCGGGGTTCGCTAGGCGCGCCCGGGATGACGATAGCGGTGGGGACATGACTTTCCTTCGCGCGTGAGCCCGCTACGGTCGCATTGATGCTGACCGATCCAGATAAGTCCGTCGAAATGGTGCTCAGAGGCAGGGGCGCGTCCCTGCGTCTCTCCATTGTGCGCTATCAATTTCCGCAGATCACCACCGACGAATATGACGCTAACTGGCTGATTATTCAGGGTCATGCCTCCATCAACGATCGGTCGTGGACGTTTCGCGACCCGTCACTCACGACGTTCGAAGTCCGGCAACTGGCGAACTGGCTCGAAAGGTTGGAACGGGGAGAAAGTGCGGAGCCGCACTGCGATTTCATCGAACCGAACCTGCAGTTCGAGCGGACTTCCGATAAGGCTATCCGCGTCTCCTTTGCTCTGGAGAGCGCGCCGCCGTGGGCCAAGCCCGGCGAGTCATGGAGCGAGCATGGCTTCGAGGTGCTGATCGACAAGCACCTCAAGAACGCCGCCGGCCAGTTGCGTAGCCAACTCCAGGCGTTTCCGGAGCGTGGTGACCATAGTCCCGGCTAGCCACCCTTCCCTCTTTCCCCGATCCCGCTAGGGTCCCCACCTCAGTTCGAGGAGCCGTCCCATGCGCCGTCGCACCTTCCTTTCGACCCTGCCCGCAGGTGCCCTGCTGGTCGGAACGACCGCCGCAACCGCCGCGCCCCCCCCGTCTCCGACCGCGCCTCGCCTCCGCCAGACCCCGCCCGCCGACCCTTACGCCGGCATCGGCCCCGGCAATCGCAACAGCGGCGTCCAGTTCGTCGGCCGCTCGACCGTCTGGGGCCAGCACGGCGCCGCCGCCACGGCCCATCCGCGCGCCACCCTGATCGGCATCGACACCCTGAGGCGCGGCGGCTCAGCCATCGACGCGGCTATCGCCATCAACGCCGCCCTCGGCTTCCTCGAGCCCACCGCCAACGGCATCGGCGGCGACGCCTTCTGCATGATGTGGGACCCGGCCCAGCGAAAGGTCGTGGGCTTCAACGGCTCCGGGAACAGCCCCCGCGGCCTGTCGCTGGAGACGGCGCGGTCGAAGGCGGGCGCCGACGGCTACCTGCCGAAATACGGCGCCGTCACCGTCAACGTCCCTGGCACGGTCGACGCCTGGTGGAGCGCCCACCAGCGCTACGGCAAGCTGCCCTGGAAGGACGTGCTGCTGCCGGTCGCCGAGCTGTGCGAGGAGGGCGTGCCCATCCCCCAGCTGATCGCCTGGTATCTGCAGCGCAACATGGCCGGCTTCGACGCCTCGGCGGCGATCATCGAGGAGAACGACAACCGCAGGCGCGTCTACGCCCCCGGCGGCCGCACCCCCGCCGTCGGCGAGGTCTTCGCCAATCCGGACCTGGGCCGCACCTATCGCCTGATCGCCGAGGGCGGTCGCGACGCCTTTTATGAGGGGCCAATCGCCGACCACATCGAACGCTATTTCCGCCGCATCGGCGGCTGGATGACCAGGGCCGATCTGACCCCCCATCGCACCGAATGGGTCGAGCCGATCCGCACCGACTATCGCGGGATCGACGTCTATGGCCTGGGCCCCAACACCCAGGGCCTGTCCACAAACCAGATCCTCAACATCTGCGAAAACTTCGATCTCAAGGGCATGGGCTTCCAGTCCGCGGCCTCGATCCACCATCAGGCCGAGGCCAAGCGGCTGGCCTTCGAGGACCGGGCGAAATGGTTCGCCGACGACCGCTTCAGCCGCACTCCGGTCGAATGGCTGAACTCCAAGGCCTACGCCGCCGAACGCGCCGCTCTCATCCGCCCCGACCGGGTCATGGACCGCGCCTTCCCCGGCGACGCGCCGACGCAGGGCGACACCACCTATTTCAGCGTCGCCGACAAGGACGGTATGATGGTCAGCTGGATCCAGTCCAACTATCGCGGCATGGGCTCGGGCCTCGTCCCCGACGACGGCGAGCGGCCGCTGGGTTTCATGTTCCAGGACCGCGGCGAACTGTTCGCCCTGACCGACGGCCACCCCAACGTCTACGCCCCCGGCAAACGGCCCTTCCACACCATCATCCCCGGCTTCGCCTGCAAGGGCGGCGACCCCTGGATGGCCTTCGGCGTCATGGGCGGCGGCATGCAGCCGCAGGGCCAGGCCCAGATCATTATCAACATGATCGACTATGGCCTCGATCCGCAGGAGGCCGGGGACAGCCCCCGCTGGCAGCACGAGGGCTCGTCCGAACCCACCGGACAGCCGTCCGAAGGCGTCGGCGTGCTGTATCTGGAAACCGGGGTGCCGGCCGCGTCGAAGGCGCAACTCGCGGCCATGGGTTGGGTTCTCGGCGGCCCCAACGGCGGCTTCGGCGGCTATCAGAATGTGGTGCGACAGTCCAACGCGCGAGGTCCGTGGACCTACGGCGCAGCGACCGAGATGCGGAAAGACGGGATCGCGCTGGCCTATTGAGCCTCAGTCCGCCGTGATCTCTTCCGGCGCCAGCTCATAGACCGTCGCGCAATATTCGCAGGTCACCCGGATCTTCCCGTCCGCCTCAACCATCTCGGCCCGCTCTGCGGCGTCGAACGAAGTCAGCACCCCCGCGATCCGCTCGCGCGAACAGCGGCATTGCGCGACCAGCGCCCGGGCGTCCTCCAGCCGCACCCCGTCTTCGTGGAACAGGCGGAACAGCAGGGTCTCGGGCGTGATGGTCAGGTCCAGCAATTCGTCGTCGGCCAGGGTCTGGAACAGGGCCCGCGACCGGTCCCACGCCTCCTCGGTCGAACCGCGCGCGTCATCGCCCGCGATCAGCTGGATCAGGGCCCCACCCGCGCGCCAGCCGACGCCGCGGTCGCCCACCACCGCGCCGACCGCCAGCCGCACCCTCGTCGGGATCTGCTCGGACTGCTGGAAATAGTGTTCGGCGGCCAGCGACAGGCTCTCGCCCTCAATCGGGGTGATGCCCTGCGTACGTTCGAAATCCGGCCCGCGGTCCAGCGTCATGACGAACACCCCCTCGCCCAGCAGCGAGCGGGCGCCCGGTCGGGCGAAGCCCTGCGACGCAGCCGCAACGGCCTCTTCGTCGAACCGGCAGTAGCCGCGCATATGGCCGTCGGTGTCGTAGTCGGCGACAACATAGCGCACCGGCCCGTCGCCCTGGGCCTGAACGATCAGCCGCCCCTCGAACTTCAGGCTGGAGCCGACCAGGGCCGCCAGCGCGCAGGCTTCGCCCAGCAAGGCCGCCACCGGCTCGGGATAGGCGTGGGCCGACAGGATGGCGTCGATGGTCTCTCCCAGCCGCACGATCCGGCCGCGCACGGGCCAGCCCTCGATCTGGAAGGCGGCGGCCAGATCATCGGCGGGTGCGGCGGCGGCGTCATGCGCGTGATCGGTCACGGGCGATCCTCGGAAAGCGGCGAAACATCGGAAGCGCCGTCAGATAGGCGCACCGGTCGCGAATGGTAAGGCCTGCGTGCTACAGCAGGAACCGGCGGGGCCAAGGCCCCGTTCCAGCAGCCCGATCCGAACACACCGACCCGGCGGTTTCATGACCAAAGCGACGCTCAAACCCCTGAACGAACAGGCCATCGTCATCACCGGCGCCACTTCGGGCATCGGCCTGGCGACGGCGCGCCGGGCGGCGCGGGCTGGAGCCTGCGTCTTCCTGATTGCGCGCGGTGAGAACGATCTCAAGGCCCTGACGGAGGAACTGCAGGCCACGGGCGCCCGCGCGGCCTGGGCGGTCGCCGACGTGGCCGACCACGCGGCGTTGTCCGAGGCGGCGGAAAAATGCGTGCGCCTGTTCGGCGGCTTCGACACCTGGGTCAATAACGCCGGCGTCTCCATCTACGGCGCTATCAGCGTGACCTCGCTCGACGACCAGCGGCGGCTGTTCGAGACCAACTACTGGGGGGTGGTCAACGGCTCGCTGGTGGCGGCGGCGCATCTGCGCAAACGCTATGGCGGCGGGGCCATCATCAATGTCGGCTCGATCCTGTCCGACGCGCCCTTGCCGATCCAGGGCGTCTATTCGGCCTCCAAGCATGCGGTGAAGGGCTTCACCAATGCGCTGCGCATGGAGTTGATGCGCGAACAGGCCCCGATCACTGTCAGTCTGGTCAAGCCGGCGGCCGTCGACAGCCCCTACAGCAAGCACGCGCGCAATCTGACCGGCTACGCGACCCAGAACCCCCAGCCGGTCTATGCGACCCATGTCGTGGCCGACACCATCCTGTACTGCGCCAGCCATCCGATCCGCGAGATCACCGTCGGCGGCGGCGGTCGTCTGATCGCCAGCTTCTATTCCGTCCTGCCCGGTGTGGCGGAACCACTTTTCGCCCGGTTCGCTCCTTCCCTGATGCGGGACAGGGGTTCCGCCTATGAGCCGTACGAAGACGGGCTGTACGACCCGACCGAAGACGGCCTCACCGAAGAGGTTCACTATCCTATGGTCCGCCAGTTCTCCGCCCTCGCCGAAGTCCGCAAACATCCCGGGATCACCAGCGGCGTCCTCGCCGTGCTCGCCGGGGTGGGCATCGCCGCCCTGCTCCTGAACCAGCGTAGCGGCCCGACACGGTACGAGCGCCTGCGCAGCCGCATCGACCCGCGCGGCTGGATCGACACCGGCGCCCTGCGGGACCGGTTCGGCGACCTCGCCGAGACGGTCCGCCATGGCCTGAGCGAGGCCGGCGAACGCGCCTCGGACCTGGGCGGCGACGCCCGTCATCGGGGCGAACAGATCCTGCACGGCGCACGCCATTCCTCTCGCAAGGCCTTGAAGAAACACGGCAAGACGGCGAGACGCTACGCCCATGACGCGGGCGGCTATGCCCGGGAGCATGCGAAGGAAGGCGGCGCCCTGCTGGCCCTCGCCACCATCGCCGCCGCCATCGGCGCCGCCGCCCTGGATGTCCAACGCCCCGACAGCCGGATCCGCAGCTTGGGCAAATTCTAACGCCTGCCTCCGATTCAGACATAGCGCCCTGCCAATGTAGTGGCCGGTCGTCCTTCGCAGGGCGGCCGGCGATTTCGTCTGGACGGAGTGAACGCAGTGAACAGAGCGGGCGCAGTGGACGCGAACCCTCCCTCCCCATTGCTGCAACTGCGAAGGTGAGCCAAGGTCCGGGCATGGCTGAGCCGACCACCTACGTCTTCGACTTCGACTCCACTCTCGTGCGCATTGAGACCTTGGAGGCCCTCGCCGAGATCGCCCTGGCCGGAGCGCCCGACGCCGCAGCGGTCCGCGCCGAGATCTCGGCCCTGACCGACGCCGCCATGGCCGGCGACCTGCCCTTCGGCGAGGCCCTGCGCCGTCGCCTCGCCCTGCTGCCCCTGACCCGCGCCCATGTCGCCGAACTGGCGGCCCGCATCCTCGACGAGGGCACGCCCTCGGTGCGCCGCAACATGCGCTTCTTCCGCGAACACGCCGACCGCATCGTGATCCTGTCCGGCGGCTTCCGCGAGATCATCGCCCCCCTCGCCGCCCATCTGCACGTCCCGGCCGAGCGGGTCCTGTGCAACGACCTGACCTGGGATGCCGAGGGTCGCGTGACCGGCGTGGATCCGGCCAATCCCCTGTCGCAGGCGGGCGGCAAAGCGATCGCCCTGCGCGCCCTCGGCCTGCCCGGCCCGGTGGTCATGGTCGGCGACGGCTGGACCGACGCAGAGGTCAAACTGGCCGGGGCCTCCGACCGCTTCCACGCCTTCACCGAGATCGTCCGCCGCCCGCGCGTCGTCGCAGCCGCCGACTCGGAGGCCCCGTCCATGGACGAGTTTCTCCACGCCGAGGGTCTGGCCGGCCGCTGGTCCTATCCCCGCGGCCGCATCCGCATCCTGCTGTTGGAGAACATCCACCCCGCCGCCGTCGAACGGCTGGAGGAAGCGGGCTACACCGTCGAAACACTCAAAGGCGCGCTGGACGAGGACGCCCTGATCGAGGCCCTCAAGGGCGTCCATGTGCTCGGCGTCCGCTCCAAGACCCAGGTCAGCGCCCGCGTGTTGGAGGCCGCCGACCGGCTGATAACGGTGGCCGCCTTCTGCATCGGCACCAACCAGATCGACCTCGAGGCCGCCGCCGACCGCGGCGTAGCGGTGTTCAACGCCCCCTATTCCAACACCCGCTCGGTGGTCGAGCTGGCGGTGGGCCTGACCATCGCCCTGCTGCGCGACGTGGCCGACAAGTCCGCCGCCATGCACCGCGGCGAGTGGAACAAGTCCGCGACCGGCTCGCGCGAGCTGCGCGGCAAGACCCTCGGCATCGTCGGCTACGGCGCTATCGGCTCGCAGCTGTCGGTGCTGGCGGAAGGCCTCGGCATGCGGGTCATCTTCCATGACCTGACCGAACGGCTGGCGCTCGGCAACGCCCGCCGCATGGCCTCGCTGGACGCCCTGCTGGGCGAGAGCGACGTGGTCAGCCTGCATGTCGACGGCCGCACCGACAACACCGCCCTGATCGACGCCGCCCGGCTGTCGCGCATGAAACCCGGGGCCCTGCTCCTCAACCTGTCGCGCGGCCATGTCGTCGATGTCGGAGCCCTGGCCCAGGCTTTGGGCTCCGGCCGAATCGGCGGCGCGGCCGTGGACGTATTTCCCGAGGAGCCCGCCACCAACGCCGATCCTTTCGACAGCCCCCTGCGCGGCCTGAAGAATGTGATCCTGACCCCTCACATCGGCGGCTCGACCGAGGAGGCCCAGGAGGCTATCGGCGCCTTCGCGGCTGAGCGCATGCTGGCCTATCTGAACCGGGGCGACACCACCTTCTGCGTCAACCTGCCCAATGTGCAGCTGGCCGAGGTTTCGGGCGCCCACCGCATCCTGCACATCCACCGCAACCAGCCGGGCGTTCTGGCCGAGCTGAACCGCGCCCTCGCCACCGCCGGTCTGAACATCCTGGGCCAGCATCTGAAGACCGACGAACGCACCGGCTACGTCATCACGGACGTCGACCGCGACTACGATCCGGACGCCCTTCAGACCCTGCGCAGTGTGGCCGGAACGCTGCGGTTCCGAATGTTGCACTAGAAGCTTCCCCAGCGGCATCTTGCGCGCCCGCGAAACGGGCGCACACTGTCACGCAACGGTCGCATGATGACGGCCGAGGGAGGATCATCGATGTCTCGTTTCCTGCGCAATGCGGCGCTCGCCGCACTGACTGTGGCCGCCGCCGGCGCTTTTGCGTCGGCCGCCAGCGCCCAGACCTACAACCGCCTTGTCGTGTTCGGCGACAGCCTCAGCGACAACGGCAACCTCTACGCCGTGACCGGCAACACCACCCCGACCTCGCCGCCCTATTTCAATGGCCGATTCTCCAACGGCCCGGTGTTCACCGAACTGCTCGGCTTCAACGCCGGCCGCTTCACCGCCGGCGCGCCGGTGACCGGCAGCGTCAACTACGCTTTCGGCGGCGCCCGGACCGACAACGCCGCCTCGCCGCCCGGCATGCGCCGCCAGCTACTGGCCTATACGGGCGGCGGCGGAACCTTCGGCGCCAATGACCTGGTCAGCATCCTTGGCGGCGCCAACAACATCTTCCAGGCCGTTCCGGCCGCGGCGGTCTCGCCGAACCCGGCCAGCGCCATCCAGCCGGTCGCCTTGGCTGCGGCCGCGGACATCAACTTCATCGTCAACAGCGTCGCCGGCGCCGGTGCCGGGACCATTCTGGTCAGCAACCTGCCCAACCTGGCCCTGACGCCCCAGTTCAACCAGGGTCCGGGCGCGCCCGCCGCTCCGCTGGCCGACTACGCCGGCACTACATTCAACAGCGCGCTCCTCGCGGGGCTTATGACCACGGCCGCCGCACGGCCGGGGACCAACATCATCATGATGGACCTTTACAAGATCGGTCCGGCGCTGGTGGCCAGGCCCGGAGCCTTCGGCCTGACGAACGTACGGGATGCCTGCTTCAACGGCGTCACGGTCTGCGCCACGCCGGACACCTATCTCTACTGGGACAGCGTCCACCCGACCGCCGCCGGCCACCGCCTGCTCGCGGCCCTGGCCAATGACTACCTCTACTATGGCGACATCGGCGCCCAATCGACGGTCCAGGCCGAGACCGGATTCCGCCAGCGTGAGGATCTGCTGGACCTCGCCAGCGAGGGCCTGTCCGGCCGCGCCGACTGGCGGGCGGGCACCAACCTGACCTTCGGCGCCATCGCCGACAGCGTCGAGACCGATGCGCGCGGCTCCGTGGCCGCCGCCGACGCAACCGGCTGGGGCGGCCGGGTCGGGCTGGATCACGTCATGTCGCCCAATGCGCGCTTCGGCTTCGCCGGGACCTTCCGCACCGCCGAGGTCGAGGCGGGCCGCATGGCCTTCGACGTCGAGACCTATGCCTTCGACATCTACGGCGGCTGGCGCTCGGGCGGCCATTTCGTCAACGCGACCGTCGGCGGCTCGATCGACCACTATGACGATATCACCCGCGTCACCTCCCTGGCGCCGATCATCCATACCGGCGAAACGACCGGAGGCAGCATCGGCGGCCGCATCCAGGGCGGTTTCTGGATGGACATGGGCGGCATCGGACTGTCGCCTCGCGTCGCGGTCAACTACGTCTCGACCGACGTTAACGGCTACGTCGAACAGGGGCCGGCGGCCCAGTACAGCTACCAGGACCGCACGGTCCAGGCCGCCAGCGGCGAGTTCACGCTGCGGGCCGAGGGCGGCGGCGAAGGCATGAGCTTCTTCGTCGAGGGCGGCTATCGCGAGGGTTTCGCGGACAGCAGCGATGCGGTTCGGACCGGCATTGCGGGCAACCCGGCCCAGATCCTCGATCGCGAGATTGAAGATCCGTTCGGCGGCTCGTTGATCGCCTCGGCCGGCGTCGAGGCCGAGATGGGACCGGTGAAGATGACCTTGGGCTACCGCGGTCGCTTCGGCGACACCGCAAACAGCCATATGGGCGCCCTCACCTTCAGCCTGCCGCTGCAATAGGGGCTCACTCCCGCTCACGAAACAGGGCGCGTGGCTTTCGGGTCGCGCGCCTTTTTTGTTCCGGGCCTGCGACGACCTGCCGCCCCTGCCCGCCCCAAAGTCGCCCCACCGAGCCTTAGAACGGCGCTTTCCGGTCGCTGGCCGCAGTGTGTCGCTCGTTGCGGCCGCCGGCGCCCCTCCCGCTCGTTGAGCCGAAGACGGAGCCGACGCCGCCATGCGACGCCTGTTGCCGACCGCCCGGTCGTTCCTCATCCATTCTGGCCAGACCGCCGCCCTGGCCGGCGTCGCCGTGCTGGCCATGGCCGCCGCCCCCCTTGCCGTCTCCCCTCACTCCGCCCCGATCGAAGTTCTCGCCGTGCCCGAGGCGCCGCCGACAACCGCCGTCGCCGAACCGGCCGGGCCGCTGACTCGGCTGATCGCCTTCGAGGCGCCCGTTCGGGACTATGGGATCAACTCGCCATTCGGCCTGCGCCGCCTGCCGGGGCAGGCCGTCCGCAATCACGAAGGGGTCGATATCGCCGCCCCGCGCGGCACCGGCGTCTATGTCGCCGCCGAAGGCTCGGTCCTGCGCACCGGCTATGATCCGGCGGGGTACGGTCGTTTCGTCGAAATCCGCCATCCGAACGGCATGACCACCCTGTATGGCCACCTCAGCCGTCTGGACGTAGCCTCCGGCGACCTCGTCGACGCGGGCGCGCGTATCGGTCTGGTCGGTTCGACGGGCCGTTCGACCGGTCCTCACCTGCATTTTGAGGTGCGGCGCGGAGAACGCCAGGTAAACCCGGTCAAGGTCATGGGCCGCGCCTTCGAGGTCGTCGTCGCCGCCTGACCGCAAGCTCGGCCGGCGCCCACGGTTTCTTCACCCCTTTGGTCCATGGTCCTCGCCCGAGGGAGGCGTCTTGGACCACATCCTGTACTCCATCACGACCGAGCATGATGCCCGCTGGCTTCTGGCGGCGATGGTGGTGTGCGTACTTGGCATCGCGATCTCTTTGAACCTGCTGGCCGCCGCCCGCCTGCGGATCGGCGCGAAACGACGGAATATCATCATCGGGGCGTCGCTGATCTCCGGGCTGGCGGTCTTCACAACCCATTACGTCGGCTTGCAAGGCTATCACCCGGGAGCGGAGATCCGCTACGCGGTTCTGCCGACAGTCGGGTCATTCGCCCTGGCCCTGGGCAGTTTCGCCGCCGCCTGTGGTATTGTCCTGGCGCGGCCGACCCGCCGCCATCGCATCCTGGCGGGCGCGATCGCGCTGGCCGGGGTCGCCGGCATGCATTTCGTTGGCATATCCGGCCTCCGGTTTGCCGGGGAAGTCAGCTGGCAGCCCGCGCTGATTGTATTTTCGATTGTCGGCGGCCTTGTCCTTGCCTTCATCAGCAGCGGCATCATCTTCGGTCCCAGCCTGCTGCGCCGACTCGGCACGGCCGTGGGCTGCACCTTGTCGGTGACCTTCCTGCATTTGACGGCCATGGGTGCGATGACCATCGTTCCCGGCACAGCGATCGAAACCGGTTGGACGGTCTCCGGCGCGGTCATGACCGGCGTCATCCTGGCCATGGTCCTGGCAATCGCCGCCGCTGCCGCCGCGATCGGTTGGATGACCTGGATCGCGCAGTCGAGTTCGCTGGCTCGCATTCGCGAAGCGCTCGACGCCATGCCGGACGGTTTGGCCTTCTATGACGCCGAGGATCGTCTGGTGCTGTGGAACCACCGCTATACCGAAATGAATCCCGAACTGTCGTCGACGCTCAGGGTCGGAATGACGTTCCGCGAGATCATCGGGATCGGCCTGGCGGAGGACCTCTACATCGACGCCCGCGGACGACAGGCTGAATGGGTGCGGGAACGACTCGACGCCCGCCAGGCCCTGACCGCCACGATGGAACAGCGGATTGCCGGCGATCGCTGGTTGCGGGTCTCCGATCGCCGCACCGCGGCCGGCGGCATCGTCACCGTCTCCACCGACATCACCGACCTGAAGAACGACGCCCGCGCCCTGGTCGAGGCGCGCGACGTCGCCCAGTCCGCCAACAGCGCCAAGAGCCAGTTCCTCGCCAATATGAGCCACGAAATCCGAACGCCCCTGAACGGCGTGATCGGGATAGCCCAGGCACTGGCCAAAACCTCCCTGTCACCCCAACAGGAAGAGATGCTGGAGCTGATCCAGTCCTCCGGCCACACGCTGCAGGTTTTGCTCAGCGACATTCTCGACCTCGCCCGGGTGGAATCCGGACGCCTGGAACTGGCCAATGACGCCTTCCATCTCGGCCGCGCCGTCCGCGAGGCGGCGCAGCTCTACGAGACCTCGGCGGAGGCCAAGGGGCTACAGTTCTTTGTCGAGATCGCCCCTGAAGCGGACAGCTGGATCCTCGGCGACGTGGTCCGCATCAAGCAGATTCTGACCAACCTTGTGTCCAACGCGGTCAAATTCACCGGAACCGGTTTCGTCAGCCTGACCGCCGCTTCCGGACCAGACCGGAACGGCGCGCCCACGCTGCGCTTCTCGATCGAGGACACCGGCATTGGCTTCGATTGCGAAACCCGCGATCGTCTGTTCAGCCGTTTCGAACAGGCCGACGGCGCCATCACGCGCCGTTTCGGAGGGTCAGGCCTCGGGCTGGCCATTTCGCGCCAGCTGGCCAAAATGATGGGCGGCGATCTGGACTGCGAGAGCGAGCCGGGAGGCGGATCGGCCTTCATCCTGACCATTCCGTTCCACGCCGCCGATGCGCCGGTCTCCGCGCCCGACATCGTCGCCGAACCGGCGGACGGCGAACGGGCCGTGGTTCGCGTGCTGCTGGCCGACGACCATCCGGTGAACCGAAAGGTCGTCGAGATGATCCTGGCCCAGGCGAACGTCGAACTGACCTCGGTCGAGAACGGCGCGGAGGCGGTTCAGGCCTGTCGGGAAGGCGATTTCGACATCGTACTGATGGATATGCAGATGCCGGTCATGGACGGCCTGACCGCGACCCGGGAAATCCGGCTGAACGAGGCGGCGATGGGCCTGACGCGCACGCCCATCGTCATGCTCACCGCCAACGCCCTGGCCGAGCATATCGCCTCGGCCGAAGCCGCCGGCGCCGATCACCACCTGGCCAAGCCGTTCGACGCCGCCGAGCTTCTGCAACTGGTCGCGACCCTGCCGCATGCCGCAGCGGCCGCCCTGGCGGCCTGATCTGAAGCGCTATTCGTAGCCGTGCGCGGCCTCGTTGATGACCTGTGAGGGCATGGACGAGAAATCGACGCTGACCGGCTGGGCCGCCTTGGCGCGGAAGGTCTTGATGACGTGCTCCAGACGGCGGCGCACCTCGCGCTCGGCCTCGGTGCCCGTGTCCAGATTGAGCGGGGCGAGGCAGAAATCGATGATGGCGGTGGGGCTGTTCAGGGGTTCCATAGTGTCTCTCCTGCTTATTCGGCGGCCACGAACTGGGCGGTCTCAGTGGAATCCTTCAAGGCGGTGGTCGATGACTGGCCGTTCGAGATGACGGTGGCGACCTGGTCGAAATAGCCGGTGCCGACCTCACGCTGGTGGCGGGTGGCGGTGTAGCCGGCCGCCTCGTTGTCGAACTCGCGCTGTTGCAGCTCGGAATAGGCCGCCATGCCCCGGTCGCGGTAGCCGTCGGCCAGTTCGAACATCGCGTTGTTCAAGCTGTGGAAGCCGGCCAGGGTGACGAACTGGAATTTGTAGCCCATGGCTCCCAGCTCGCGCTGGAATTTGGCGATGGTGGCGTCGTCGAGTTTGGCTTTCCAGTTGAAGCTGGGCGAGCAGTTGTAGGCCAGCAGCTTGCCGGGATGTTCCTTGTGAACCGCCTCGGCGAAGCGGCGGGCGTCGTCCAGATCGGGATGCGAGGTCTCCCACCACAGGACGTCGGCGTATTTCGCATAGGACAGGCCGCGCGCGATGCAGTGGTCCAGGCCTGTGCCCGCTTTCAGGCGGAAGAAACCCTCCGGCGTGCGGCTGTCGCGGTCGATGAAGGGCTGGTCGCGCTCGTCCACGTCCAAGGTGATCAGTTGGGCGCTCTCGGCGTCGGTGCGGGCCACGATCAGGGTCGGCGCACCCATGACGTCCGCGGCCAGACGCGCGGCGATCAGGTTGCGCTCATGCGCCTGGGTCGGGATCAACACCTTGCCGCCGAGGTGGCCGCATTTCTTCTCCGAGGCCAACTGGTCCTCGAAATGGACGCCCGCGGCCCCCGCCTCGATGAAGGCCTTCATGATCTCGAAGCTGTTCAGCGGCCCGCCGAAACCGGCCTCGGCGTCGGCGATGATAGGGGCGAACCAGTCGCGCTTGGCGCCGCCCTCGGCGTGCTCGATCTGGTCGGCGCGCTGCAGGGTGCGGTTGATGCGGCGGCACAGCTCGGGCGCGGCATTGGCCGGATACAGCGACTGGTCAGGGTACATGGCGCCGGCGGTGTTGGCGTCCGCCGCCACCTGCCAGCCCGACAGATAGATGGCCTTCAGCCCGGCCCGGACCATCTGCATGGCCTGGTTGCCGGTCACGGCGCCGAGCGCGTTCACGAACGGCTCATCGTGCAGCAGTTCCCACAGCCGGTTGGCGCCGCGCTCGGCCAGGGTATGGGTGATCGGCACCGATCCGCGCAGGCGGCGGACGTCTTCCGGCGTATAGGGCCGCTCGATGCCGTCGAAGCGGCCGACGGGCGACGGAACAAGATGGGCGAAGCTGGTCATGACGGTTTCGGCTCGGGAGGGCGGACATCGCCGCGGGTCTCAAGGAGCAGAACACGCGACAGTCACGAATGACACAGCGCCAGCCGCTTTATTCGCGTCATTCAGTCACAACATGACATATACTATTAAGTCATCTTGTGACAAACTGTGGACATGGATGTCGCCGCTGACCGCAAACTGTTCCTCGGAGGCCGCCTCAAGCGGCTGCGTCGCGATCTGGCCCTGACCCAGACGGCCATGGCTGGCGATCTCGGCGTCTCCCCCTCCTACCTGAACCATATCGAGCGCAACCAGCGTCCTGTCTCGGCCCAGCTGCTGCTGCGGCTGGCTGACACCTATGACGTCGACCTCCGCACCCTCGGTCAGTCCGCCGGTCCGGCCTCCGAAGCCGAGCTGGCTGAGGCCTTTGCCGATCCTGTGTTCCAGGGCCTGACCGTACCGCGCCACGAGATTGTCCAGCTGGCCGAGGACCAGCCCGCCGCGGCTGACGCCCTGCTGCGCCTGTATCGCGCCTTCTCCGACCGCCGCGCCCGCGACGGCGCGGAGACCGGCGCCGCCGACGATAGTCCCGCCGACCGGGTGCGCGAATACATCCAGGCGCGCCGCAACCACTTTCCTGAACTCGACGCCCTCGGCGAAACCTTGGCCGATGCCCTCGCCGCCGAGGCGCCCAGCGAGCCGTTCGAGACTCAGGTTCGCACCCGCCTCCAGTCCCGCCATGGCCTCAGCGTCCGCACCCTGCCTGCCGAGGTCATGGTCGAATGGACCCGCCGCTACGACCCGCACCGCAAACGGCTCCTGTTGTCCGAGACCCTGGGCCCCGCCTCCCGCGCCTTCGCCGTCGCCTTCCAACTGGCCCTGTCGGAGCATGACGCCGAACTGATGGCCCTCGCCGAAGCGGCCGCGGCGCCCGACGAGCCCACCCGCCGCCTGCTCAAGGTGTCCCTGACCAACACCCTCGCCGCCGCCATCCTGATGCCCTACGGCCCGTTCCAGCGCACGGCGGAGGACACCGGCTACGACCTTGGGCGTCTGCAGGCGCGGTTTGGCGTCAGCTATGAACAGGCCGCGCACCGCCTGACCACCCTGTCGCGGCCCACGGCGCGGGGGGTGCCCTTCTTCCTCATGCGGGTCGATCAAGCGGGCAACATCTCCAAGCGGTTCGCCTCGGGCGTCTTTCCTTTCTCGCGCTTCGGCGGCGCCTGCCCGCGCTGGCGGTTGCACTCCGCCTTCCGCACGCCGGGCAAGATCATCACCCAGATCATCGAGACACCAGACGGGGGTCGCTGGTTCACCCTGGCCCGCACCGTCGATCGCCAGGGCGCAGGATCGTCCTTTGGCGCCTTCACCGAGGGCCAGGACCTCGCCATCGGCCTGGGCTGCGAACTGAAATACGCCCACCGCCTGACCTACGCTCGTGGCCTCGACCTGACATCACCCGAGGTCACCCCCATCGGCCCCGCCTGCCGCCTGTGCCACCGCCATCCCTGCGCCGAACGCGCCGCCCCGCCCATCGACCGCCCGCTGGTGGTGGACGACTGGGCCAAGTCAGTGAGCCCGTATCCGTTCGCGGGGGGATGAGCGTCGCCCATCTCCGGTTGGTAGATCAGCCATCGCACGTCTGGTAGCCTAGGCCATGGCTGGACGTCCCCTGACAATCGAGCTTGACCCGCCGACCCTGGCGCGACTGGAAGCCGCCGCGACCGCTGCGGGTCTGTCGGTCGAGCACTACGTGGTCGAGATCATCGCGGCCGCCCTGTCCTCGCCGGGGGTCGCTGAAGGCGTCGCGATGTTCGAGGGGCCGCACGACTGGACCGAGGCCAATTGCCGTCTGGAGGAATACGACCGCACAGGCGTTTCGATTCCACTCGAGGATGCGCTGAAGACATTCGATGACGCGCTGGAAGCCGCCCTGGCCCGAAAGCGGTGATCTACCGGGTCGAGCTGGTGCCCCAGGCAGAGCGGGATCTGGTGCGGCTCGTCGATTTTCTGGCCGAGCATAGTGAAACAACGGCGCGCCGCGCGGGCGATGCGATCACGCTCGGGCTTCGATCGTTGGCCCGCATGCCCGCCCGGGCGCGTCGCATATCGGCCGACCTGCACGAGTTCGATATTCGTTTCGGCAAGAGCGGCTACGTCGTGCAATTTCGTGTCAAACATGACGCCGTAATCGTCGCGCGCATATTCCACATGCGCGAGGACCGGCACGGATCAGGCGACTGAACCGTTCGTCCGGGCCAGCGCCCCCAGCGCCGCCTTCAACGCCTCGGCCATCACCATCTTCAGCCGCACCGGCGCGACGATCTCGACCTGGTCGCCCCAGCTGAACAGATGCCAGGCCAGCTCGCGCATCCCGCTTGCCCGGAACCGCACCTCGACCCCGCCGTCCCCGCGATCCTCAACCGTCTGCGTCGGATGCCAGCGCCAAGCCCGGGCCTCGGCCGCGCCGCCCGGCGTCACCCTCAGCACCACATCCTCGATCTCGTCCTGATAGATGCCGAACGACTGGCTGGCGAAGGCCTGCAGGTCGAAGTCCGACGGCGGAGCGGCCACCCCGTCCTCGGCCCGGACCGCGCTCATGCGGTCGAGGCGGAAGGTCTGGATCCGTCCGCTCTCACGGTCGGCGGCGACCAGATAGTTGGCGCGGCCGAACATTACCCCGCACGGGGCCAGGCTGCGCCGCCGCGCCTCCACCCCCGGCCGACTATAGAGGAAGCCCAACGGCCGGCCCGCCAGGATCGCCTGCCGAATCTCGGCCAGCACCGCCTCGTCCGCCGACGGGCGCGGCCCGGCCTGGACCGCGATGGTCTCGGCCCGCACCAGCGCCTCAAGATCGGGCGCCAGCCGATTCAGCGTCGTCGAGCGCATGGCCGACTTCAGCTTGCGCTCCAGCCCCTCCAGCGCAGCCGCCCGGCCGGGTTCGCCCGCCGCCCGCAATCCCTGCGCCGCCTTGCTGAGCTCGACCAGTTCGGTCGTCGTCGGGGCCTGTTCAAAGGCCGACAGGCCGCCGCGGATGCGCCAACGCTTGGTCGGGGGGTCTGACACCTCCTCGGCGGCGGGATAGAGGGCCAGGACCGCATCCCGCATCCGCTCGGCGGTGCGACGGCCGACGCCGCTTTCCTGCGCCATCTCGTCCAGGGTCAGGCCTTCGGCGCTGGCGGCCATCCGCCGCGCCAACTCGATCACCACGGCCGCCTTGTCCTGTCTCATGGAACCAAAGTTCGCATGCGACCGTTTTTGACGCAACGCTGCTTCAAGGTGAATCCCAACAGACGCCCCTTGCCGGAGACATCCCATGGCCCGCTCATTCGCTCCCCACGCCGCCGTCGCCGCCGGCCGCTATCTGATCGTGCCGTGCGAGGCCGACGGTTGCAGCGATCTGGCCGTGATCTGGGACCGGCTGGAAGAACAGGTGATCGACGTCATCGACGCCCGCCTGTCGGCGCGCTACGCCGACGAGGACGCCCTGTGGGACGAGGCCCGCCCGGCCTTCGACCCGGCCGAAGACTTCCGCATGGCGGCCTGATCAGCCCTCGGGGTACAGCTCGCGCATCTGCGCCAGCGACGCGACGGCCATTTCGCGCAGGACGCCCAGGTCGATCTGGTCGAGACGGTTCACGTACATGCACGCCACGCTGGTCTTCACCTTGCCGATGCGCGCGATCATGGCTTCCTGTCCCTCGAACCCGGACATGACGTAGACGACCGTCTGGGCCTTGCGGGGCGAGAAGCCGAGTCGGGGCGCGTCGCCTTCATGCCCGCTGGCGTACTTGTAGTGATACCGCCCGAAGCCGATGATCGACGGTCCCCACATCGTCGGCGGCTCGCCGCTGATCTCCTCGAACAGGGCGCACAGGATCTCCGCGTCCGCGCGGCGCTGCACGTTCTCGACGGCCGCGATGAAATCCGCAACCGAGACCTCGGTCGGTGTGGTCCTGGCTTCATAGGCCATCGTCGGCCTCCCCTCAGGCCGCGCCCCTCAGCTCCGTGGCGTGGGGCGGGTACGGCGCCGACGGTACAGGACTGGGCGGCAGCTTGGCCAGAGTGCTGGCGAAGCCGTGGTTGACGTCGCGATGGTGCGCCTCATCGGCCCGGACCTTGATCACGACGTCGCGCAGCGTCGCATCGGCCGGCAGCTTCCAGTAGTGGATGGCGATGGCCGGGGCCGGGACGTTGGGCGAGCGGCCCTCGTCGATCTCCTTCAGATACAGGCTGTAGCTGATCACCGCCTCCTCCTCGAAATAGCCGACCACCCGATGCGCCGTCCGCGCCGAGATCAGGTAGAGCAGGAAGAAGCCGATGTAGAAGATCGCCTGCGCCAGCTGCACCACCAGCCGCTCGAACCAGGTCGGCCTGGCCACCTCGATGAAGGTCATCAGGTGCATCCGCTCGTTTTCGGCCTCCTCCATCAGGGTCCGGATCCAGCCTTCGTCGTCCTTCATCTCTCGCAGGCAGCGCAGATGGTTCAGCGTCGCCCCGACCATGCCGGGCACGGCGGCGACGGTTTCGAGAACGATGGCCCGGTGGCCGTATTTCTTGGCGAAGAAGGTGTCGGCGGAGAACCGCAGAACCTTGGTGAAGCCGAGGGCGAATTTGTCGGAGAACCCCTTCGGCTCGTGGTGGATGACGGGCTCGGCGTCCTTCTCCTCATCGAGGGCCCGGTCGTCGGGGGCGAGGATTGTGTTGACCATGGAGACAGTCTTTCAGGCGCCTTGGCCGCGATGGGCCGGCGCACGGGATCATAACGCGCGAGGGGGTGCGGAGGGCCGGACGCGATGTCGCAAAGGGCGGACAGGTTGACGCAGCGGGGGTTTTGAGGACGGCGAATACCGCCCTACCCCTCCGCTCATCCCGGCGAACGCCCGGACCCAGTTCTTTGGACGCACCAACCTCGCCGATTTCGACACCACAACCAGTCCGTGATATTCTCCGCCACTGGAGAACACCCATGATCGAGATGGTCGATATCGCCGGTGTCGCCCGGATCGGACCCCACCGTCTGCGCATATGGTTCGCCAACGGTCTGTCCGGAGACTGGGACTTCTCGTGCCTGAAGGAACGGCCTGGACCCGTCGTTCGTCCGTTGCTCAAGTCGGACTATTTCGACCGCGTGATGTTCTCTCCGCGGTTCCTGGCCTGGCCAAACGGGTTCGACTGGTGCGCGGACGCGCTCTATATGGAAATGCGCGATGCAGGCGCGCTTGTGTCCGATGGAGGCGTTGTCGCGTCGGACACAATCGGACGACTGGTTCGGCTGCCGCATCAGGTCGAGGCGATTTATCACGCCGTCTATGCGCTGGAGCAGAAATACCCGGGACGGAAGTTCACGCCCGACGGACACCTTGTCGGCTCCATCGGCGAAGTGATCGCCGCCGAAGCTCTTGGCCTGACACTCTACCCCGCATCCCACCCCGGCCACGACGCCGAGGACGATCTGGGCCGAAAGGTCCAGATCAAGCTGACCGGCGGATCGACGGTGGCCCTGCGCGCGACGTGCGACCGTCTGCTGGTCATGCGCGTGTTTGACTTCGGGTTCTCCGAGATCGTCTACTATGGCGAAGGCGAGCCTGTCTGGCAGGCGTGCGGCGGGCTCCAGGCGGCCAACGGCCAGCGAACGATCAGCCTGTCGAAGTTGCGGACCATCGGGCGAAGCCTACGAAACGAGACATCATCCGCGCCAGTCTGAACCAAACACGACGACCCCGACGTCTCTCGTATTTGCAGCAGACCTCGACGCACCGACATCTTGACGCATCGCGCTCAGAAGAGCCGCTACGAGCGCATGGCTCTCGCCTGAGTTCGTTGTCGCCCCCGAGCGTTCGAACGCGGCCAGCCGTTTCACCACTTCGTCTGAGCCGTATACGCAAATCCGCGTCTTGGCATCCAGCACTGCCGACAGAGTCTCCTTGGTCCGTCCGACTGTCGCTATCGTGGAGAATGCTTTGAAATAGTCAGCGTAGGCCTGACCCTTCTGGGTCTGTATATGCTTACGGGCTTCGAGCGACCGGCCAAAGAAGTACTGGAGGCCAGCACCGATCAGGATACCGACAAGCGGCAGGACGGCGGTCAGGGCAAGAGATGTGCTCATCACCTCAAAGCCCCTTCACGATCCCCTCGACCATCTTCTTCGCATCCGCGAACAGCATCATCGTATTGTCGCGGAAGAACAGCTCATTCTCCACCCCCGCATAGCCCGCCGCCATGCCGCGCTTGATGAACAGCACCGTCCCCGCCTTCTCCACGTCCAGCACCGGCATGCCGTAGATCGGGCTCTGCGGGTCGGTCTTGGCGGCCGGGTTGGTGACGTCATTGGCGCCGATGACGAAGGCGACGTCGCAGCTCGAGAACTCGCTGTTGATGTCCTCCAGTTCAAACACCTCGTCATAGGGCACATTGGCCTCCGCCAGCAGGACGTTCATATGGCCGGGCATACGGCCGGCGACGGGGTGGATGGCGTATTTCACCTCGACCCCCTCGGCCTTCAGCTTGTCGGCCATCTCGCGCAGCGCATGCTGGGCCTGGGCCACGGCCATGCCGTAGCCGGGCACGATGATGACCTTGGAGGCGTTCTTCATGATGAAGGCGGCGTCCTCGGCCGAGCCCTGTTTGACCGGTCGGGTTTCGACCGCGCCGGCCGGGCCCGTCGCCGCATCGCCGCCGAAACCGCCCAGGATCACCGAGATGAAGCTTCGGTTCATGGCCTTGCACATGATGTAGCTCAGGATCGCGCCCGAGCTGCCGACCAGCGCCCCGGTGATGATCAGGGCGATGTTCTCCAGGGTGAAGCCAAGCGCCGCCGCGGCCCAGCCCGAATAGGAGTTGAGCATCGACACCACCACCGGCATGTCGGCCCCGCCGATAGGGATGATCAGGGTGGCGCCGAGGATCAGCGCGATCAGGAACACGCCCCAGAACGCCCAGGTCGCTGTTCCGCCCGAGCCGATCATCACCCCGATCAGCAGCACCAGACCGAGCGCCAGACCGATATTGATCAGGTGCCGCATGGGCAGCAGGATCGGTGCGCCTGACATCCGCCCATCCAGCTTGGCGAAGGCGATGACCGAGCCGGTGAAGGTCACGGCGCCGATGGCGATGCCCAGCGACAGTTCGATGATCGACAGGGTCTTGATGCCGCTGTCCGGGTCGCCGGCGACGTTCAGTATCCCGAAGCTGTCGGGCGCATAGACGGCGCCGATGGCCACCAGACAGGCGGCCATGCCGACCAGCGAGTGGAAGGCCGCGACCAGCTGAGGCATCTGGGTCATCTGCACCTTGCCGGCGATCAGGGCCCCGGCCCCGCCGCCGACGACCACCCCGCCCGCGATCAGGCCCAGGGTCAGGGTGTCCAGCGTGCCGGCGGTCCACAGGGTCAGCAGGGTCACCCCGACGGCCAGCGCCATGCCGATCATGCCGAAGGTATTGCCCTGACGGCTCGTCTCCGGGCTCGACAGCCCGCGCAGGCTGAGGATGAACAGGACGCCGGAGACCAGATAGGCCAGGGCCGCGAAGGATGCGTTCATGCGGTCAATCTTCCCTCATTCTCATCGTCCGGGCGGGGGGCAGGCCGTGCGCGCCAGCCGCCACAGGGCGGCCGCGATGAACAGCGGCGCGACGAAGATCATGGCCCAGTCCCACATGCTCATCGGCCGGTCCTGGGCGACGATGCGCAACAGGATCGAGGCGAACAGCAGCACCACCCCGCAGTCGAGGAATCTCAGCTTGCGGATGGCGTCCTTCTCGCGGAGCCAGCTCCACAGCCACAGCCCCGCCCCGAGTCCCGTGGCGACCCATGACGCGCCGACCGCGAGCTGGAGCGGGTCGAGGGTCACGCCCTGGCCGCCTCCGCAGCCCTGGGCTTTTCCTTCTTGCGGTACATGGCCAGCATTCGTCGGGTGACCATGAAGCCGCCGAAGATATTGACACTGGCCAGGGTCACGGCGGCCACGCCGGCCCCCTTGGCGATCCAGCCGTTTGGGCCTTCGTCACCGCTGAAGGCCGCCGCGGCGATCAGCCCACCGACCACGATCACCGAGGAGATGGCGTTGGTCACCGCCATCAGGGGCGTGTGCAGGGCCGGGGTCACAGACCAGACGACGTAGTAGCCGACGAAGATCGCCAGCACGAAAATGGCCAGGCGGAAGATGGTGGGATCGACATGTTCCATTCAGGTCACCTTTTTCAGGCGGTTGGAGATGGCGTTCCGGATGGAGGAGACCACGCCATCGATGTCGTTCTGGACCTCACGCGTCCAGAACCGAAGCACGGCATAGCCTTGGCTGACGAGCCATGCGTCCCGCTCGAAGTCACGCGCCGCCACGTCCGGGCGCTCATGCACGCCGCCGTCAACCTCGATCACGAGACTGGCGCGATGACAGACAAAATCGACCACAAAGCGCCCCATTGGCGCCTGTCGCCTGAAGCGCACCGACAGCTGGCGCAACCGATCCCACAGTTTGGCCTCGGTCCAGGTCGGCTGCGCCCGCAAGCCTTGCGCCCGACGCACCATCCTGCCCGAAACTTGATCCGTCCGGCCGAACCGCGAAAAGCCCTCCCCCTCGACGGGGGAGGGTTGGGAGGGGGTGTTCGCGCTGGCGTCGGCGATCGGAGCGCGGGAGGCGCCGTCGAAGCCTTTCGCGCCATCCTCGGCGAAACCGGCGCGCGCACCCCCAACCCCGACCCTTCCCCCGTCGAGGGGGAAGGGAGACACGCGGAGGGGATCAAGGTGTTCCATCAGCGCAGACGATCCCACAGCTTCGCCTCAGTCCACGTCGGCATCGCCCGCAAGCCTTGCGCCCGACGCACCAGCTTGCCGGACACCCGATCAGTCCGGGCGAACTGCGAAAAGCCCTCCCCCTCGACGGGGGAGGGTTGGGTGGGGGTGTTCGCGCCGGCGTAGGGGGTCAGGATGCGGGAGGCGCCGTCGAAGCCTTTGTCGCCATCCTCGGCGAAACCGGTGCGCACACCCCCAACCCCGACCCTTCCCCCGTCGAGGGGGAAGGGAGTCGCGCGAAACGGCTCGACGTGTTCCATCAGGAACCTCGATTCTGGATGCGTTGGTCGATGCTCAGAAGGACCAGAAGGACGCCGCCTTGGACAACCGGACTCACGAGCCCGACGACAAGGCTGAACCACGCGCGGCCGACCTCATTGGCAAACGCGAAGTTCTGACTCGTGGCGATCTCGTAGAGGGTGATCAGGGTCAGGAGCGGGCCGAACAGCATCAGCCCCCAAGCAGCAATCGTCAGTCCTTTTCGCAGTCTTGGCCCGATCACCCCCTCACCCCCTCATGCACCACGGCCCCGCCGTGCGTCACCGCCGACGCCTTGAGGATCTCGTCCTCCATATCCAGCGCGAGCGCCCCGTCAACAATCATCAGCCCGACGAAGGCGACCAGGTTCTTGGCGTAGAGCGCCGAGGCGTCCGCCGCGATCCGGCCCGGCAGATTGGTATGGCCGACGATCGACACGCCGTTGGCGGTGGTCACCACCTCGCCGGCCTTGGCCCCTTCAACATTGCCCCCCGCCTCGACCGCCAGGTCGATCAGCACCGAGCCCGGCTTCATCGTCGCCACCTGGGCCGCGCTGACCAGCACCGGCGCCGCGCGGCCGGGGATCAGGGCGGTGGTGATGACGATGTCCTGCTTCCTGATGTGCTCGCCGGTCAGTTCGGCCTGTTTGGCCTGATACTCCGGGCTCATCGGCTTGGCGTAGCCGCCGGCCGTCTGGGCGTTCCTGAACTCCTCATCCTCGACGGCGAGGAATTTGGCGCCCAGTGATTCCACCTGTTCCTTGGTCGCGGGACGGACGTCGGTGGCCGTGACCACCGCCCCCATGCGCCGCGCCGTGGCGATGGCCTGCAAGCCCGCCACGCCCACGCCCATGATGAAGACCTTGGCCGGCGCCACCGTGCCCGCCGCCGTCATCATCATCGGAAAGCCCTTGCCATAGGCCCAGGCCGCCTCGATCACCGCGCGATAGCCGGCGAGGTTCGCCTGAGACGACAGGGCGTCCATCACCTGCGCCCGCGAAATCCGCGGCACGAACTCCATGGCGAAGGCGGTGGCGTTGGCCCCGGCCAGAGCCGTCACCGTCTCCCTGTCGCGCCAGGCGTCCAGCAGGGCCACGACGATCGCGCCCGGCTTCAGCGCGCTGGTCTCCTGCGCCGTCGGCCCGCGCACCTTCAGCACGATGTCGGCGCCCGACAGGACCGCCTTGGTGTCCTTGGCCACGGTCGCGCCCGCAGCGGCGTAGTCGTCATCCGGAATGGAGGAGCCGGCGCCGGTCCCGGCCTCGACCGTCACGGTCGCGCCCATGGCGACGAATTTCTTCACCGTTTCCGGGGTGATGGCGCAGCGCGTCTCGCCGTCTCGGCGTTCGCGGGTCACAGCGATGGCGACAGCCAAGCGAATCCCTCCGTCTCTCGACGGACGACGTTAGGCTTATCCGGGACGGCGCGTCAAAGCGGCTGTGCCCCTAGTGTGAAGGCTTGGACTTCAGCAAGAAATACCCGGCCACCAGCAGCACCACCGCCGCGATCGCGCCGCCGATGAAGCTGCCGCCCGGCTGGAACCACATGGTCAGGAACAGGAGGGTCGCCGAGATGGTCAGCGAGCCCCATTTGGCCAGGCCGACGAAGGCGTCAAACGTCGATTCCTGTTCGCTGATCTCCTGCGAACCGCGGACGTAGTGATCGGAAGCATCATGCGGATCGGCCATGGGTGTTGTCCGGGACTCAGATCAATCGGTGGCCGCTTTATAGCGGGCCTTGGCTCAGGCTCAAGCCGACTTGCGATGGCTGAGCATATAGTCGCGCAACACCCGGTTCACGGCGGTCTGGTATTTCGGTTCGCTGCCCTTGAACCAGGCCACCACATCGGCGTCCAGCCGGATGGTCACAGCCTGCTTCTGGGGGCGGTAGAACACGCCACGTCGCCATCCACTGAAGTCTGTCACTGCTGGGGCATCGCTGTAGTCGATCTGATCGTCCGTCATCGCTTCGATAGCGGCCAATTCAGCTGAGATATCCCTCGTTGCCGGTTTCATATCCCTGGATTTCACGTCTGTTCGCCTTTCGGGCTGTGATCACGCGCACGTAGATTTCGCCATCTTCATCAAGCCATGTGTGGCCGACGAAAAATATGGTGGTGAAGCCGATCCGTCCGACTGTTCTCCACCGCTCTTCACCATCGACGACCCGGTCATGGCCGCTGATTGCTGCCGGATCGTCAAACACCTTGATGGCCACATCGAACGCGACGCCGTGCTTGATCAGATTACTCCGTGCCTTCGCCTCGTCCCAGTCGAACGTCATCGGCCCCCTCATACATACAGATTTGTACTTACAATATCAAGCCACCGCCTCAAACTGATCGATCAACCGCTCCAGCCGCCGGCAGCCGATGCTCCAGAACGCCGGGTCTCGCGGGTTTAGGCCGAACGGGGCCAGGGCCTCGACATAGCCGCGCGATCCGCCGCCCGCGAGCAGCGCCCGGTACAGGGGCGTGAAGCCCTCGGGATCCCTGGCCCGCGTCTCCATCAGCGCGGCCACCAGCAAGTCTCCGAAGGCATAGGCATAGACATAGAAGGGCGAGTGGACGAAGTGGCTGACATAGCTCCACCAGTTTTCGTAGCCGGGGTTCAGCGTCACCGCCGGGCCCAGCGACGCGCCCATTTCCTCCAGGAACAGCTCGCCGATCCGTCCGACCGCGACCTCGCCCGCCGCCCGCTCGTCGTGGAAGCGGGTCTCAAACCGGTGGAAGGCGATCTGACGCACGACGGTGTTGAGCCCGTCCTCGATCCGCCCCGCCAGCAGGCCACGCTGCTCGGCCTTGGGCGCCGTCGTCAAAAGCCGATCGAAGGTCAGACCCTCAGCGAAGATCGAGGCCGTCTCGGCGAGCGTCAGTGGCGTATCCGCAAGCAACGACCCCTGCCCCGCGGCCAGCATCTGGTGCACCCCGTGCCCCAGCTCATGCGCCAACGTCAGCACGTCTCGCCGCTCGCCCATCCAGTTCAGGAACACATAGGGGTGCCGGTCCGAGGTCACCGGGTGGGCATAGGCACCCGACTGTTTGCCCGGCCGCGCCTTGCCGTCGATCCACGGCTTGTCAAAGAATCCGCCGGCCCGGTCCGCGAACTCCGGGCCGAGATCGGCGAAACTTTCCAGCACCAGCGCCTTGCCCGCCGCCCAGTCGTAGCCGCGCGGCGCCGTCGTCTCGATCGGGGCGTTGCGGTCCCACTGGTCCAGTTTCGCCCGGCCCATGGCCCGGGCCTTGAGCGCGTAATAGCGGTGCGACAGTTTCGGATAGGCGGCGGCCACGGCCTGGGTCATGGCGTCGACCGACTCGCCGTCGACCTCATTGGACAGGTGGCGCGCGTCCGCCGGGCGCTTGAAGCCCCGCCATTTGTCTTCCAGCGCCTTGTCGGCCGCGACCGTGTTCATCACCAGCGCCATGGTCTGGGTCCGCGCCGCCAGCGCCTCGTTCAGCCCCTCGGCCGCGCCCTTGCGCCGCGCCGCCTTGGGGTCCGACAGCCGGTTCAGCGCCTCTGACAAAGTCAGTTCGTCCTTGCCCGCCCTGACCTTCATCGCCGCCAGCGTCTCGTCGAACAGCCGCGGCCACTGGGCGCTGATCGGCCCGCGCTCGGCCAGGAAGGTCTCCAGTTCGTTGGACAGCTCGTGCGGCTTCATCGCCCGCACCCGCCGCAGCCAGGGCCGCCAGCGCGCCGCGCCGGGATGCGCCGCCAGCGCCGCCTCGATCTCGACCTCCTCCAGCTGGTTGACCTCCAACGTGACCCAGACGGTCGGCGTGGCGATGGCCGTCAACTTCTCCCGCACAGTCGCCTCGAAGCCCTGGGCCGCCGCATCGCTGCGGTTGGTCGAGGCCGCCAGAAAGGCATAGGCCCCCAACGCGCCCAGCACGTCCGACGCCTGTTCGTACAGGCTCACCGCCCGGTCCAGTCGCTCGCCGAGCACCGCCGGCTCGGCCCGCGCCTCGACCAGCTTGCCCTGCAAGGCGTTCAGCTCATCGACCATGCCGCGCGTACGGTTCAGGTCGGCCTCGATCCGGGCATCCTCGCGCGAGGCGTACAGGTCGGACAGGTCCCACAGGGGGGCGTCCAGCGGATCGGCGGGGGTCTTGAAAGGTGCGTTCATGCCCTTCGTTGTGGGGATGCGGGCGGCCCGGCGCAACATTGCGCGCCCATACTCATGCCGACCGCGCCCTGCTGGCGGCTACTTGCTGCGGACAGCGCTCGAAGGTGCCAAGCCTGCGCCTTCACGCATGCCCTCCAGCATCTCCCGCTGCTCCTCGGGAGAGCAGCCGTAGTGCTGGCACATCCGGGTCGCCATCTTTTCGAGCAGTTGCGGCACCACGCTCATGACCGCGCGATCAGCCTCAGGCATGACCTCGATCGACTTGTCGGCGATCGAACGGCCCAAGGGGGTGTCATAGAAGGCGACCAGGGCGGTCAGTTCTTCTTCGGTGAAGGTGGCGGCATAGACGGGAACCATCTCCGTGATCATCTGCGGCACCATATCGGCGGTCAGTTCGGCGGTCAGGCTCAACAGCATGCGACGGTCCTCGTCCGGCATCGCCTGAATCTCGCTGTCGTTCTCGAACTCCGCGCCGAGCATTTGATGGAGCACGCCCTCGAACTGGTCCGTCATCAACAGGTCCAGATACTGCCGCGTCAGCGCCATCCGGCGTGGAGATGGCGATGTCGCGGCCTGTTCCACCTGCTGCGCGGCGCTGGGCGCGGCCGGAAACGCCACGACCGCGAAAATCGCAGCCAGACAGACAATCATGAAACGCATACTCAGTCCCCCCGTTTGGCCCATGATCACGCGGCACTGCGCCCGGCACAACCCCCGATCATGGTTGGTAGGCGCGGATGATCTCGGCCAGATCCGGCTCGCTGACGCAGGCCGCTGCCTGTTCGGCCGACATCCAGACCCGATCGCGCTCGGCCTGCTCCTGCCAGACGGGGTGCTCGAACCGCACCTCCAGCGCATGGATCGCGACCACGCACCAGCGCGACGCGCGACGCTTCAGCACCTTGAGATAGCGGAAGGTCCCGATCGGCGCTTCGGTGATGCGCCCCTCGATCCCGGCCTCCTCCAGCGCTTCCTGCGCGGCGGACTCGGCGTCGGTCTTGCCGGCCATCCGTCCGCCCTTGGGCGTGACCCAGCGCCGGGTCTCCCGCGAGGTGACCAGCATGAACTCGAGCCCCTCTGCTCCTCGCCGCCACGGCAGAGCGGCGACTTGGCGCCGTTCGGCCGGCGGAGTGCGGATCGTCGGGGTCGTCATCGCCGGAACCGTCCGTCATCGGAGGATTCCTTGCAAACAAAAAGGGCGGCAGACCTGCGGTCGCCGCCCTTTCCGTTGCAGTTCAAGCAGTATCAGGCGTTCAGCGACGCCGGGTCGATCTTGAAGCCCGGTCCCATGGTCGAGGACAGGGTGATGCGTTTGACATAGGTGCCCTTGGCGCCCGAGGGACGGGCGCGTTGCAGGGCGTCGACATAGGCCTTCACGTTGGCTTCGAGGGCTTCCTGGGTGAAGGAGGCCTTGCCGATGCCGCCGTGGGCGATGCCGGCCTTCTCGACGCGGAACTCGACCGCGCCGCCCTTGGCGTCCTTGACCGCTTGCGCGACGTTCGGGGTCACGGTGCCGACCTTGGGGTTGGGCATCAGGCCGCGCGGGCCCAGCACCTTACCCAGACGGCCGACCAGGGCCATCATGTCCGGGGACGCGATGACGCGGTCGAAGTCCATGAAGCCGCCGTTGATCTTCTCGTACAGATCCTCGGCGCCCACGATGTCAGCGCCGGCGGCCAGGGCTTCAGCGGCCTTGGCGTCCTTGGCGAAGACGGCGACGCGGACGTCACGGCCCGTGCCCGAAGGCAGGTTCACCACGCCGCGGACCTGCTGGTCGGCGTGACGCGGATCGACGCCCAGGTTGACGGCGATCTCGATCGACTCGTCGAACTTGGCGGTGGCGTTTTCCTTGACGGCCTTGATGGCGTCGGCGAACGGCATGTTCACCAGCGTATCGCCGGTGCGGGCCTTGGTGCGCTTGGTTTGCTTGGCCATGTGCTTAGCCCTCCACGACGTTGAGGCCCATGGCGCGAGCCGAGCCTTCGATGATCTTGGTCGCGGCGTCCAGGTCGTTCGCGTTCAGATCCTTCATCTTCTTCTCGGCAATCTCACGCAGCTGGCTGCGCTTGATCTTGCCGGCCACTTCGCGGCCCGTCATTTTGGAGCCCGAGGTGATCCCTGCGGCCTGTTTGATGAAGTGGGTCGCGGGCGGGGTCTTGGTGACGAAGGTGAAGCTCTTGTCCTGATAGACGGTGATCACCGTCGGCAGGGGCGTGCCTTTGACTTCCTTCTCGGTGCGGGCGTTGAACTCCTTGACGAAGCCCATGATGTTGACGCCGCGCTGGCCGAGGGCCGGCCCGATCGGGGGGGAAGGCGTGGCGGAACCCGCCGGCACCTGCAGTTTGATATAGCCCAGAATCTTCTTGGCCATTGGTCTCTCCTTACGATGGCCCTGAACTCAATCAGGACCGGTGAGCCGTGGTCTGGCATGGCTGCCTCCCACGGATTTGCGTGATCGCTCACGCCGCCCTGTACAGAGCGAGGCGCGCGTGTAGCAGAAGCGAGGGACTGAAGCAACGCGTTCTCCCTCCCCTTCATGGGGAGGGACGGCGAGGCGGAGCCGAACCCGGGTGGGGAATTGCGAAGCCGGGCGCTGTCCGTGCGGAACTGGCGTTCCCCACCCGGGTCGCTGACCGTTGTCCCTCCCCACTTCGGGGGAGGGAGACGCTTACGAGGCGTTCTTCTCGACCTGATTGTATTCCAGATCGACCGGCGTCGGGCGGCCGAAGATGGACACGGCCACGCGCAGGCGGGCGCTGTCCTCGTCGACGCTTTCGACCTGGCCCTCGAAGCTGGCGAAGGGTCCGTCGATGACCTTGACGGTCTCGCCGATGTCGAAGCGGATGGTGGGCTTGGGACGTTCGACGCCCTCCTCCACCTGGCCGATGATGTTCTGGACTTCCTTCTCGGACACCGGCAGCGGCTTGGTGCCGCCCGCGGCGCCGAGGAAGCCGGTCACCTTCGGCGTATTCTTGACCAGGTGATAGGCGTCATCCGTCATCTCCATCTTCACCAGCACATAGCCCGGGAAGAATTTGCGCTCGGAGTTCACCTTCCGGCCGCGACGGATTTCGACCACGTCCTCGGTCGGGACCAGAATTTCAGAGAAACAGTCCTCAAGACCCTGCTGGCGCGCCTGATCGGTCAGGTGCTGGGCGACCTTCTTCTCGAAGTTCGAATAGGCGTGGACGATGTACCACTTGTGCCGGGGATTGGCGGCGGGCTTGGCAGGGGCTGCGTCGGTCATGAGGGGTCTTTCTTACTGGCCGATCGCGAGCACGAAGCGCGACAGGAAACCCAGGCCGGTGTCGACGACGAAGAAGAAGACCGCGGCGATCAGCACCATGATGAACACCATCACCGAGGTGATCCAGGTCTCCTTGCGGCTCGGCCACACGATCTTGCGCCCTTCGGCGCGAACCTGGCTGGCGAACTGCGGAATCGATGTCCGCTTCTTCGGCGCCACGGCGTCAGTCGCCACGGCCGCGCCGACTATGGCGGGCTGGACGGTCTGTGTACGGCGCCCGGAAGGGCTCTTGGCCTTGGCCATGCTCGGTTCTCGTTTTCAACGCAGTCTGACGATGCAGATGGGGACCCGCACCGTCAGTGAAAAGTGGCAGGAGTGGAGGGACTCGAACCCACGACCCTCGGTTTTGGAGACCGATGCTCTACCAGCTGAGCTACACTCCTGTGTTCCGGACAAAACTCTAACGCGCCGGAGGGTCGCCCCCCAGGCGCGCTCGGCTCCGCCAGACCGCGGCGTATGCCCGACCGCGCGGGGGTTTTCAAGCGGATTGGGCGCTAATCGTCGTACTGTTCGGCCACGGCCCGGGCCTCATCCTCCGGCTTGACCACCTGTTTGAACAACAGTTTGTCGATGCGGCGGTCGTCCATGTCGATGACCTCGACCTCGAACCGGCCCAGCTGCAGGATTTCGCCTTCCGACGGCACCCGCGAAAGCTGGTGCAGCACCAGGCCGGCGACGGTGTGGAAACCGTCGGCCTCGCCGAAATCCTCGCCCAGGGTGTCCGCCAGTTCGTCGATGTCGGTCTGGCCGTCGACCAGCCAGCTGCCGTCCTCGCGCTGGCGCACATTGACCTCGGCGTCGTCGTGACCCTCGTCGAAGTCGCCGGCGATCATTTCCAGCAGGTCGGTCGCCGTCACCACGCCCTCGAAGGCCCCGTACTCGTCGACCAGGAAGGCCATGTGGACCTTGGAGGCCTTCATGATCCCTAGCGCCTTGAGCACCGAGGTCGACTGCGGGATGAAGGCCGGCGTCTGCACCAGACGCTCGACATTGAACTCGCCGTTGTCGAGCAGGCTGTCCAGCAGGTCTTTCTTGTGGATGACGCCCAGCGGATTATCGACGTCGTTCTCACGCGCCACGACGATGCGGGAATAGGGGCAGGTGCGCACCTCCTGCCGCAGCTGTTCCTCGCTGTCGTCCAGCGCGATCCAGAAGACCTCGTGGCGCGGCGTCATGGCCACCCGGATGGGGCGGTCACCGAGGCGCAGGATCTCCTCGATCATCTCCTGCTCTTCCGGCTCGATCAGACCCGACGCCGTGCCCTCGGCGATCATCGTCTCGACCTCTTCCTGGGTCACGTCCGAGCCGTCGCGGTCCTTGACGTTCATCAGCTTCAGGATGGCCGAGGTCGAGGCGGTCAGGACCACCACGAACGGCTTCAGCACAATGGCCACGGTCGAGATCGGCGCCGCCATCTTGGACGCGATCGCTTCCGGGAAGATCAGCGCCAGACGTTTGGGCACCAGTTCGCCGACGATCACCGAGACATAGGTGATGAAGATGATGACCAGGGTGGTCGATATGATCTGCGCCCAATGGCCAAGGAACGGAAAGGCCGCGGTCAGGATGAGATCCAGTTCGCCGGCGATGGCCGCCTGGCCATAGGCGCCCGCGGCGATCCCGATCAGGGTGATGCCGACCTGCACGGCCGACAGGAAATGGGTCGGCTCTTCGGCCAACTTCAGGGCGGCGCGCGCGCCCCTGTCGCCGCGTTCGGCGCGGCTTTGCAGCTTGGATTTGCGGGATGAGACGACCGCCAGTTCGGTCATGGCGAACAGGCCGTTTAGCACCACCAGAAGCAGAACGACGACGATGGCGAAGGCTAACATCCAGGGGGGTCGAAACCGGCGCGGCGCGACAGTCGGCGTCCGCGGGCGGGATGATAGGGGGATTTCGCCCCCGCCGCCATGGATTCCTTCGAGGCCGAAATCGGTCTTGCGGACACAGTCCAGCAAGGCTCAGATTTCGCACAGCAAATCAGATCAGCGCGTGCGACCGACCTCGACGCCGCCATAGGCCCCGCGCGAGCCGTTGTCAGGCAGCGCCGCACAGGCCGACATGCCGATGAAGGTGCCGATGAACAGGCCGATCCGAAGCGCGCGCAGCATGGTTACTGAATCCCTAACGTCCGTAATGCGAACGTAGGGGGGTGTTCAGGGTTCCGCGCAAGCGGATGCACGACGATGGGGCGCCTTAACCCTCCTTCTCCCGCCAGGGGAGAAGGTGGCGCCAAGCAAAAGCCCCCGCCGGCTTGCGCTGGCGGGGGCCCTGTTACGCGGACTTGAGGTCGCCGATTACTCGGTGATCTTGGAGACCACGCCTGCTCCAACCGTGCGGCCGCCTTCGCGGATGGCGAAGCGGAGCTTTTCTTCCATGGCGATCGGGGTGATCAGCTCGACGTTCAGCTCGGCGTTGTCGCCGGGCATGATCATCTCGACACCTTCCTTGAGGTGCACGATGCCGGTCACGTCCGTGGTGCGGAAGTAGAACTGCGGGCGGTAGTTGGTGAAGAACGGGGTGTGACGGCCGCCCTCTTCCTTGGTCAGGATATAGGCCTCGGCCAGGAATTTGGTGTGCGGGGTGATGGTG
>NZ_JAUXQZ010000008.1 GCF_030682035.1 Brevundimonas sp.
CGGTGTCGCACATGCTAACGTTGGCTGGTCTGAGAAAAGACGAAGACATTATGGTTGTGATAAAGACGCAAAATGAGCACGTCCATCGCCCGTCGAAAGCGCGCCATTGTCCTTGTTCAGCATCTGAGTGCCGTGGCCGACGGGCGCGGTTCGGTGCCTGCCGTTCCTGCACCATGCGACAGGACGTCGCCAAGTGCGCGAGCGTCGTGGCGAGCCGGACCGTCCGGAGGTCAGGTCCGCGAGCGAGCCTTCCAGTAGGCGCTCTGAGGGTTTGTGGCCACGTCGTGAATCTTGTCGGCGACGACGGCCATGCCCGGGAAGGGGCTGAAGGCTGTCTTGCTCTCGCTGACATAGGAGCCGCCGCGCCCGTCCGGTCTGACGTCGAAGGTCGACTGGAACGCGGCAACGGGAGACGCGGCCAGGAACTCGCCAGGACGGCTTCGCGTCGCCAGAACGCCAGGCGGCAGGCCATTGGGGGCGCCATCCCGCACGGTCATGTTGTCAACGATCCGCCTGGCGACTTGGGGATTGTCGGCGGTGTGGAAGGTACGCGTCGATGTGCTGGTGAAAAAGCCCATGGCTGGTTGTCGGCGACGCGCCCCAGACGTCGCTCGGACGATCGGCGGAGTACGGTCCTACAGCCGCGGCAAATGCGATTTAACTCCCCCGCCTTCAACTTCGGGGAACCGGCTGCGAACTGCGTCCGCAAGCAGACGATCGAAGTGATCTCGGTCCGCCGTGACGACGACACCGCCGCCGACGACCTTGTTCGCCACGGCGATTGCCAATGCGACCAGTCTGTGGCGCAAGAGCACCACCTGGAACTGTCGTCCTTTTGTTTCCAGCTGCCAGGCCATCATGCGGAGACGAAATTCGTTGGTAAATCCTGTCATCGCTACCGTGTCGAAAAACATCGTGATCCCGCCAGCAGCAAGCTGCGGATTCGCGGTGCTGTGGATGAAGTCGAAGGCCTCAACATCCATGCGGCCCGCCAGCGTCAGATGGAGCAACCCTGGCGCCAAATGACGAGCGCGGGCGGTCGCACCCACCGTCTCAAACAAGTCTTCGGCCATCCCAACGCGCACGCGCCGACTCTACTCGCACAAGACTCTGCTACGCGCGGCTGCGTGGTCGCCGCCACCACCGACGGCACTGCGCTCCTCTCAACAGGCGGTGTTCTAACCAACGAGGCGTCGTGAACGAGAGCGACCTCGTCCGAGAACGAAACGCTCGGCGGGAGCCCAACGGGATGTTTCGAGCGCCAGAAGAATTTGCTCGAAACACGATACGAAAGCGCGGCGGAGTCCTTGTTGAGCACCGTAGACCCAACCGTTCGCGATCGGCTGGGGGAGGCATCGTTCGCGGAAACGACGTTGTGTTGGCCATCCGCCTCGACGAGAGCGGGCCGCGAGACGGTCGCACGCCGGAGACGCACTCGAGACACGATCCCAACCCGACCAGCCAACACGGGCATGTGCGCAGGGCTTTTTTTGGCTACGCCAAAAAAGACATCTCCGCGGGTCCTCGCTGGTCTGTGAACGGCTCGTACCTCGCCATCACAGCCCAGCTGCGGCCCGCTCCGATGTCGCACATGCTAACGTTGGCTGGT
>NZ_JAUXQZ010000025.1 GCF_030682035.1 Brevundimonas sp.
ATCCTGGTCGTCGGTCACGCCGACACCTCCGGCTCGGCGGACTACAACATCGGCCTGTCGAACCGCCGCGCGCGGACCGTGGCTGATGCTCTGGTCGCCCAGGGCGTCAACGGCGGCGTGATCTCGCTGGACGGCAAGGGCGAAACCGCCCTGGCCCGCCCGACCGCAGACGGCGTGCGCGAGCCGCTCAACCGTCGCGCCACCATCGGCATCAACTTCCGCTAAACCCGGAAGGCCGAAGGCCCGCAACACAGAGCCGCCGCCTTCCGAAAGGGAGGCGGCGGTTTTGCCTTGGGGGAGAGGCTCGTTCGCCGCTGGCGAGTGTTCCTTGCCGACCTGCCGTTTGCTAGAGGTCTGGCGGCGGCGTCCGTCCCGGAGGAAGTATTGAGCAGGATCCCGATCCTCGTCACGGGCGGCGGCGGTATGCTCGGCTCAGCCATCGCCGAAATCGCGGCGGCCAGTCCTCATTTCGTCCCTCACGCCCTTTCGCGTCAGGACCTTGATGTTCGCGATGAGGCGGCGGTGATGAAGCTCGCCGATCTCGTCGGCGGCGGGTGGATCGTTCACTGCGCCGCCATGGTGGATGTAAAGCGCTGCGCCGCCGACCCCGCGGCGGCGCGAGCCGTCATTGTCGATGGGACCCGGAACATCGCGGCCCTTGCGCGGACCTCGGGCGCCCGACTGTTGTTTCCCCAGTCGTTCCTGATCTATGGCAGCGGCGACGGACTGATTGATGAGGCCGCTCCACCCGATCCGCTGTCGCTTTACGGGGCCCTGAAGGCGGAAGCCGAGACCGTCGTTCTCGGGACCCTCGAGGACCCGCTGGTGATCCGCATGGCGGGGTTCTTCGGAGGCGGCCCGCTCGACAAGAATTTCGTGGGACGGATCATTCCTGCCATGCACCGGGCGATGTCGAAAGGCGACGCCGTCTTTCCCGTCGGTGATCGCGTCTGGCAGCCGACCTGGACAAGGGATCTGGCGGAGAACACCCTGCACCTGATGCGCCTGAACGCCGACGGCTGTTATCAAATGGCCTCGCATGGGGAGGCGGCCTTTCACGAAGTGGCGGCCGAAATCGCCGCGGCTCTGGGTTGGGATGGGCGGCTTCGTGTGGAACCTGTCGCGGCCGCCCTCGTGGCGCACGAGGAGACCGGCCCTGAAAGGCGACCTGACAGGGCCGTCATGGCGTGCGAACGTCTGCGTCGAGAAGGCCGCGACCTGCAACGCGACTGGCGTGCGACCCTCAACGCCTATCTGACCCATCCCCATTTCGACCAGTATCGCCCCGGAGTCTGATGTCCCCCCTCCTGACCCCGCTTGCCTCTCCGTTTTTCGAGGCCCGAAACCGCACGGTCATGTCCGCCATGACGCGCGGTTTCGCGGATCACGATCACTGCGCCACGCCGGAGATCGCCGACTACTACCGTCGCCGGGCCGAAGGCGGCGTGGGACTGATATTGACCGAGGGCGTGGTCATTCACCCGACCGCCGACGGCTACAAGGACGTTCCGCGGATCGCCACCGCGCAACAGGCGGACAGTTGGCGTCCCGTCGTGGAGGCGGTTCACGAGGCCGGCGCGAAGATCGCCTGCCAGCTGTGGCACTGTGGACGAATTTCCCATTCCGATTTCACGGATGGACATGTGCCCGTCAGCTCAACCGCGCGCGCCGCGGAAGGCGTCAATCGCCAGAACGACAAACCCTATGGCGTCCCCCGGGCGCTCACCGCCGATGAGATGCCGGAGGTCTACGGCCATTTCGTTGATGCCGCGCAGCGGGCGCTGTCCGTCGGTTTCGACGCGGTGGAGCTGCATCTCGGCCACGGCTATCTGGCGGACCAGTTTCTGGATTCGCGGGTCAACGACCGGACGGACCGCTACGGCGGCTCGGTCGAAAACCGCTGCCGGTTCGTACTGGAACTGCTGGATCGGGTGTTCGCCGAGGTCGAGCCGAGCCGGGTTATGGCGCGAATTTCCCCATCCCGATGGATGGGCGGCCCCTACGACTGGCCGGACCTTGACGAGATGCTGGCCTACCTGATCCCCGAGATGTGGGGCCGGGGTCTCAGAATCCTGGATATCAGCTGCGCCCAAGCTGACTATTTCGCCACCTCGGGCCGTATCGTCCGCTCGGTGCGACCGAGCTGGAACGGTGTCTTGCTGGGCGGCGCGTCACTCAGCCAGAATGACGCGGAAGCAGAAGTTCGCAGCGGCTGTCTGGATATGGTTACGTGGGGCCGATCGTTCCTGGCCAATGCCGACTTGACCAGCAGGATTGAACATGGCGCGGCCTGGCGGCCCTTCGAAAACGAGATGCGAAATGTCCTTGCCTGATCGCACCTTTGGCGGATCGAGCGATTCCGTCCCGGCCGCCTGTCCCCGGACGCGGGGGAGAATTTTCGGTCGCGCCCTGCTGTTCGCGCTTCTGGGCGCCCTGATAGGATTCTCGGCGCCGGCTCAGGCTCAGGACCCCCTGGGCGATATGATGGGCGGAAATCCGCCAGTCCGGGACACGCAGCCCTCTCCGGATGAGGACTGGAGTGACGGGTTCAGTGAGCCGGTGGAGCCGGAGCCGGTCTACCGGCCTGTGGTGATCGAATCGGAGCGGACCGTTCGGCCCGCCGACGACCGTCGTGACGCAGATCGCGTCCGGCCCCGTCAAAGGCCTCCCGCCCAGCCGGGAGAATTCGAGCGTTTCGTCGCCGCCGTGCTGGGGTATCCGCTTCCCCGTTTCGGCTCGACTCTTGTCGGCGACACGCGCGCCTTTGCACCATCGACCAATGCGACGGTACCGCCCGATTACCGGATCAACGCCGGGGACACCGTCTCCCTCGGCCTGACCGGCTCGGTCGAAGGCGCGCTGCAACTGACGGTCGACAGCAACGGCCGGATTTTCATTCCCCGCATCGGCGCGGTGAACGTCGGCGGTGTCCGATACGGGGAGCTGGAAGGCGTGCTGCGCGGGGCGGTGGGGCGCGAGTTCCGCGAGTTCAACGTATCGGTCTCGGTCGGCGAACTCCGCGGACTGCGCGTCTACGTCACGGGCTTCGTCGCAAGCCCTGGCGCCTACACCGTGTCCAGCCTGTCGACCGTCGTGAACGCCGTTCTCGCGGCGGGGGGACCCAACGCTTCAGGCAGTTTCCGCAATATTTCGCTCCAGCGGAACGGCCGGACTATGACGACGCTGGACCTCTATGATCTGCTGCTCAACGGCGACAAGAGCAGCGACGTCGTCCTTCAAAATGAGGACGTAATCTTCATTGGTCCGGTGGGCGATCAGGTCGCCGTCACCGGCAGTGTCAACAACCGCGGCATCTTTGAAACGGCGCCGGGCGAAAGCCTCGCGGACCTGTTGCGCTACGCGGGCGGACCCAGTTCGGTCGCGGATCGGGATCGCCTGCTGGTCGCCAATGTCTCGAATATCAACGAATCCGGCTGGGAAAGCCTGACCTGGTCCGACGCCGTGACGACGGCGCCTGAAGCCGGGGGGATTGTCCGTGTCCTTCCCGCCGTCGGCCTCACACAGCCGCTCGAACGGCAGGCTGTGCTGGTGACCATCGAGGGCGAGGTCGAACGGCCCGGCAACTACTATCTTCGTCCGGGCTCAACCATGGCCGACCTCCTCACCCAGGCCGGCGCCTTTTCCCCGCGCGCCTACCTCTACGGCACCCGGGTTCTGCGGGATTCGATCCGCGTCCAGCAGGAAGAGGGCTTTGCGCAGGCCATTTCCAGCCTTGAGCTGTCGCTTGCCGCCGCCCCGATCACCGACCGCCGCTCCCGGCCCGCCTCGGAAGCCCAGGAAGATCAGGGTTTCGCCCGCGCGATCATCGAGCAGCTCCGGACCCGGCGTCCTGACGGCCGGATCATCCTCGACATCGGCGCTGACGGCGCGGGTTTGCCAATGGCGCTGCTGCTGGAGAATAACGACCGGATTTTGATCCCGCCGCGACCCGTCACCGTCGGCGTGTTCGGCGCGGTGTTCCAGCCGGGCTCTTTCGCCGAAGCCCCCGGAGACCGGATCGGCGACTATCTCGCCAAGGCCGGCGGACCGACGCGGATCGCCGACCAGCCAGGTCTGTTCGTGGTGCGCGCGAACGGATCGGTCATCTCGCGACAGCAACGCGGTCGCGACAATGTTCTCAACGACTACGCCATGCCGGGAGACATCATCTTCGTACCCGTCCAGACTCGCGGGAACAGCCTGCTGGATCGCGTCATCGAGGTCGCGACCGCCATCTACCAGGTTTCGCTCGGCGCGGTCGGCCTGAAGGTCCTGACCAAGTGATCCCCGACTCCTGGACGTCCTCCGCGCGGGGGATCGCGCAGAACCGGGCCCTGCGGCGCGCCCTCTATGCCGCGGTGGCGCTGGCGGCCGTGCTTCTGTGTCTGTTCCCCCGCCCCCATGTCGCGCGGGTGAAAATTCTGCCGCAGGGCAGCAACAGCGGCTCCGGCGCCCTGATCTCCGCCTTGGGCGGGGGCGGCGTACAGAATTTCGCAGCCGTTCTGGGCGCCCAGAAGACCAACTATCTGATCATCGGCCGGAGCCACGACGTTCAGCAGGACGTCGTGGAACGCCTTGATCTGGTCGATGTCTGGAACAGCGCCGATCAGTCCGCCGCTGAGCGGAAGCTCGGCAAGATGGTCGATATCCAGTTGCTGACAGGCGGCGTGCTCGAAGTGACCGCGCGGGACACCGACCCTGCCTTCGCCCAACGCCTCGTCGAAGGTTTCACCGCAGCCATCAAGGCGCGGCTGGCGGGGCTGGGTCTCGAGCTGGTCCAGACCAAACGCGAGATTGTGAAGGCCCGACTGGCCGAGGCGAACACCGCCCTGGAAACCGCCGAACGCGACCTGAACGCCTTCCGGATTCAGAACAACCTGCCTTCGCCCGAGGCCGAACTCGGCGCGGCCGTGAGCACGCGCCTCACGCTCGACGCCCAAATTCGCGGCAAGGAAGTCGAGATTGAAACGGCCCGTCAGTTCCAGACCGACAACAGCATACGGGTCCGCACGCTGGTCAGCGAGCTCATGGCGCTGCGTCGCCAGCGCGCCGAGGCAGACCAGGCCAGCAACGGTGAAAACGCCCTCGCCCTCTCATCTCAGACCGCGGAATATGTCCGCCTCTATCGGGAGCAGCAGTTCGCGGAGACCATCGTCCTCGTCTATCGCCGCTTCTTCGAGGAGGTGAGCGTCGAGGCCCTGTCCGCGGAGAGCAACGTCCAGATCATCGAACGCCCGCACGTCGATCCCGACCGCCACTTCAACCTGTCCGGCATCGCCCTGTTGCTGCTGACCCTGCTGGCGGCCGCCTTTACCGAGATCTATGCCCCGATGACCGGATTGACCCGCCGCCTGCGGAGGCCGGGCCCACAGGACCCGCGATGACCCGGTCGGCCGCCGCAGCGGAGCAGGTCAAGCCCGAGGTCTCGGTCGTCATCCCCTGCTTCAACGAAGAGGACAATGTCGTCGCCATCGCCGGGGCGGTCACGGCTGAGCTGGCGGCGCTGAAGGCGGCATACGAAATCATCTTCATCGACAACGCCTCGACCGACGACACCGTCGAACGGATCATGGTCCTGTGCGCGGCCGACGCCCGGATCAAGCTGATCGTCAACAATCGCAACTACGGCCAGATGCGGTCGCCGACCCACGGCATCTATCAGGCAACCGGGCGGGGCGTGATCGCCATGTGCGCCGACTTCCAGGATCCCCCTGCCTTGATCGGTCGTTTCGTGGCCCGCTGGCGCGAGGGCGCTTCGATCGTCCTGGGCGTGCGCGCCAGCGAGAAGACCTCCGTCGGCCTGGGCCTCGCGCGCCGGTTCGCCTATCGCTTCCTCGGACAGTTCGCCGACTATCAGGTCATTCCCGGCGCGACAGGGTTCGGCATCTATGACCGGCGCGTCGTCGACACCCTGGCGCAATGGCGTGAACCGGAACCCTTCTTCCGCGGCATGCTGGTCGAGAGCGGCTTTCCCATCGAGGTCATTCCCTACGATCGGCCGCTCCGCGCCGCCGGGCGGTCCAAGAACAATTTCGCCACCCTGTTCAGCTTCGCCCTCTCCGGCCTGGCCAGTTCATCCCGGAACCTGCTTCGTCTGCCGTTCTACGCAGCGGCGGTGATGCTCGGCCTGTCCGGGTTGACGGTCGTCGGCCTCCTCCGGGCCTGGATCACCAGCGCCGGCGTCGGGCTGTGGCTGATCGCCCTTCTGGTCGAGCTGACCGCTCTCGCGAGCTTCATCTTCCTCGGCCTCATGGGCGAGCAGATCCGGCTCATCGCCGAGCGCGGACGCAACACGCCGCTCGTCGTCGAAAAGGCGCGGGTCAATTTCTAGAGCCGATCCGTTCCGTCGCGCCGCCGCCGGCTGGCGGACCGGGCTGCGGCGCTTTGATCAGTTCTGGGCCTATGTCCGCGTCGGCGTGCTCAATGCGGCCTTCGGCTACGGCGTCTACGCCCTGCTCCTGTTCGTCGGGGTCAATCTGTTCGCCGCACAGATCATCGCCCACCTGCTCGGCATGACCTTCAACTACTTCATGTTTCGTCGGCATGTCTTCCGCGACTCCCGCGCCGCCGTGGCCCCCTATATCGCCGCCTACGCCGTCAACTACGCCCTGAGCCTGGCCACATTGGCGGGGCTGAATCGGGTGTTGGCCTCCGACTATCTCGCCGGCTTCCTGTCGATCGTGCTCGTCGCCATGGTCAATTTCGTCGTGCTGAAATTCCTCGTCTTCCTGCCAAAGTCGGCCGGCCAATGACCGCGACGAGGACGAGCGGCCGCCACTGGAGCTTCGGATTCGAAGTCCTGCTCGCACTCGTCGTCGTCGGCAGCGTCGTCTGGGCCGTCTGGCGGCTGACCCAGGACGGGCTCCTGCCGCAGCCGTTCTTCTGGGTCGTATCCGACACCCTCATGGACTGGCACAACCCCGCATACTGGGCGCACAACTCGGGGGCCTACGAGGTCTGGCGGTCGGTCTATCCGCCGCTGTCGTTTGTCTTCCTCAAGGTCTTCAGCACCGGCGCCTGCTACGTCAACGACCCCTTCGCGGGCCGCGACTGTGATCGCTGGGGCCAGATTTCACTGGTCGGATTCTACCTGCTGAACGCAGTCCTTCTGTACCGGCATTTCCGCTCGATCGATCCCCGCACGGCGGTCGTTCGCACCCTCGTCCTCGTCGTCGGCATGCCGATGCTGTTCGGCCTCGAGCGCGGCAATCTGATCATTCCCTGCTTCACGGCCTTCATCCTCGGCCACAGCCGGCTGTTGAAGTCGGCCCGCGCGCGCTGGCTGGCCCAGGCGTTCGCCATCAACTTCAAACCCTATCTGATCCTGACCCTCATTCCCTTCCTGGTCCGCCGGCGCTGGCGCTGGTTTGAGGGGGCCGGGATCGCGACCCTGGCGGTCTATCTGGTCACCCTCGTCCTGATCGGCGGCGGCACCCCGATGGAAATCGCCCGGCACACAGGCGAGCTCGCTGCCCTCCAGGTGGGCTCGACATGGTCGGACCTGTACTACGCCACCTCCTGGGCGCCGCTCGTGCGGTTCCTGAACTCAGACTTCCCCGTCATGGAATACGTGGGATCGCGGCCAGTCGAAATTCTGATCCTGAGCCTGCCCTTGCTGACCATGTTCGGACAGATCGGCGTGGCGGTCGCCGTCGGGGCCGCATGGATCAAGCGGGCGGCTGTGCCGATGCAGTGGATGAACGGCGCCATCTGCGCCCTGATCCTGAGCAGTTCCCAGCCCAGCGCCTATGCCCAGATATTCATGCTCTTCTTCGTCTTCATGGAGCCGTGGAAGGGGTCGACCCGGATCATGATGCTGGTCTGCGCCTACGCCCTTAGCCTCGTCGGCGACTACACCCTGTTCGACATTCCCCAGCTGCCGATGGAATCCTGGTTGAGCGGGCGCGAAGTTCTGCCGTCCGTCGGCGTCGCACTCGGCCAGTTTATTCGTCCGGCACTGGTCCTGCTGATCCAGTTCGGATTTGTCGGGCTGATCCTGCAGCGGGTGTTGCGGCCTGCGCCGGACTCTGCCGGCCCAATCGAGGAGACCGACGCCTCACAACAGCCGGGACCGCTGACCGCGTCCTGACGGCTCGCAGCCGATCAGCGCCCGCAGAGGCTGGCGATCGAGTCCGAGACGATCGCCTCAATGCCGATTGGCGTGAGTCCGAGGCCCCGGGCCGCGGCCTGATAATCGGCGCCATCGCCGACATACCGGCTGACCGGCGCCTCGGGATCCTGCCGCCGGACAATACGGGCCGGATCCAGTTCCAGCTGTGCGCACACCATCCGGGCCAGATCGCCGATCTCGACGACCTCCACACCGGCGCTGTCGAACGGCCGCGACGGACCCGGCGCCGCTGACTGCGCCTGCCCGACCAGCAACGCCATCAGCTCTTCGACATGGACATATGAGCGGAGCACCGGGCCTTGAGCCCGGATCGGGATGTCGCCACCCGCCAGCGCCGACCGGATCAGGGATGAGAGTGCATAGAGGTCCAGCTTGTTGCCGTACGGTCCGCCGACATTGAAGACCCGGCATATCGTCAGCGGAGCTAAGTTGGTTCCGCACCAGTCGGCGAGTGCGACCTCGTGCAGACCCTTCGTGTGACCATAGGGCTCATCGGCCAGCGACGGCGGCGTTCCGTTCGGCCCGTATACTGCTCCGGAAGACGCGAAAATCAGCCGCGGCCGGTCCGCGCGCGAGATCAGACGCAGAGCCGCCCGATGCAGCGCTTCGCTCTGCGCCACATAGTCGGCGGTCGACAGGTCGACGGTTCGTTCCTTTCCGAGAGCCGCGAAATGGGCGACTGTCCAGCCCTCTCCCGTCAGAGGCGCCGCGTCGGCGAGCGCCTCCAGATCCAGGGTCGTCCCGCCCTCAAGCACAAGGCGGCCCGGTTTTGATGCAAACGCCCTCAGCCGCCCGTTTTTCGGGCTCAGACCCGCGCGCGCGGCCATCTCCACGAGGGCCTTACCCAGCCACCCCGTCGCGCCCGTCACCGCCAGCCGGGTCGCCGGAGGACTGAGGGCGCGCTCGAAGACCGTCTGAACGGCCCGGCGATGCTCGGGAAGGCGATCCAAGATCAGACCCGCGCCGGCCGGTCACGCAGGAACTGCCGGATCATGTCGCAGGCATGGGTCAAATGATCCTCCGTCAGGCCGGGATACAGGCCGATCCAGAAGGTGGACGTCATCACCTTGTCCGACCGGGTCAGGTCGCCGGACACCCGCCACAGGCGGTTCTTCATATACGGCTGACGGATCAGGTTGCCGCCGAACAGAAGACGCGTCGCCACCTTCTTCTGGTTGAGGAACTGGACCAGATCGTCACGCAGCCCCTCTTCGTCGCTGCGCAGGGTTAGCGGGAAGCCGAACCACGACGGCTCCGATCGGGGCGTCGCCTCGGGCAGGATCAGCTGATCCTCCAGGTCCATCAGGCTGGTTTTCAGGAACTCAAAATTGGCGTTCCGGACACGGATGAAATCCTCCAGCCGGTCGAACTGGGCCAGTCCCACCGCCGCCTGCATGTCCGTGATTTTCAGATTATAGCCGAGGTTCGAATAGGTATATTTGTGGTCATAGCCGCGCGGCAGGTCGCCCAGCTTCCACTTGAACCGCTTGTTGCAGGTGTTGTCCTCGCCGGGCGCGCAATAGCAGTCCCGACCCCAGTCGCGGACCGACTCGATCAGCCGCTTCAGGTCGCCGCGATCCGTCCAGACCGCGCCGCCTTCGCCCATGGTGATGTGGTGGGCGGGATAGAAACTGACTGTGCCGATGTCCCCGAAGGTGCCGACCAGCTGCCCGTCATAGCGGGCGCCCAGGGCGTCGCAGCTATCCTCGATCACATAGAGATCATGCTTCCTGGCCACCCGCATGACCTCGCCGAGATCGAACGGATTGCCGAGGGTGTGGGCCAGAATGATGGCGCGCGTCTTGTCCGTCATGGCCGCCTCGATCCCGGCCGGATCGATGTTGTAGGTGGGCAGGTCCACATCGACGAAGACCGGCACCAGCCCGTTCTGGATGGACGGGTTGACGGTCGTCGGGAAACCCGTGGCGCAGGTGATGACCTCGTCACCCGGCTTCAACGCCTTGCCCCCGAGCATCGGCGAGCAGAGCGCCGAGGTCGCGGCGAGGTTGGCCGAAGAACCGGAATTGACCGTCAGGGCAAACCGCACTCCGAGATACTCCGCCAGCCGGGCCTCAAAGGCGGTGTTGAACCGGCCGGTCGTCAGCCACAGGTCGAGAGAGGAATCGATCAGGTTCCGAAGCTCGGGAGCGCCGACGACCTTTCCGGACACCGGCACCGGCGAGGCGCCGGCCACGAAGGGCGCCGGGGCGTAGGCCAGATCGGCATACTGGCCGGCCAGCGCCATCATCTGCGCCCTGAGGGCCGCCAGTTGATCCGTCTTACTGAGCATTCGAAAACCTCGCCATCAGGCGGAAACATAGTCCGAGAGTTGTTGTTCGCAGACGGCTTGCATGTCGTCCCCCGCCCGGTGCGCGCGATACCAGGCCGCCGTCTTCGCAAGCGTGGTCGCGAGAGACCATCGCGGCCGCCAGCCCAGATCCGTCCGTGCTTTCGTGTGATCCAGGGTGAGCAGCGTCGCCTCGTGCACCGCGTCCGGATCCTGCCGCACCTCATAGCCGGCCTGCTCGCCCCAGGCCGCGACCAGCCCGGCGGCGATGTCGCCGACCGCGACATTGCCCTCCGCGTCGGGACCGAAATTCCACGCCGGCGGGCTTGCAGCCGGCGTCCGGCAGATATGTTCGACCGCCAGCAGATAGCCGCAGCAGGGTTCAAGGACGTGCTGCCACGGCCTGACAGCGTCGGGATTGCGCAGGATGGCGAGGCGCCCTGCCGCAAACGCCTGCATCAGGTCGGGCACGAGCCGGTCCGGCGACCAGTCGCCACCGCCGACGACATTGCCGGCCCGGGCCGAGGCGACGGCCGGGCTTCCGGCCTTGGAGAAATACGACCACCAGTAAGACTGGGTGACCAGTTCGGCGCAGGCCTTGGAGTTGCTGTAGGGGTCGCGGCCGCCCAGACGATCGGTCTCGCGGTAGGGGGCGGTCTGCTCCAGATTCTCATAGCATTTGTCGGTCGTGACGATCAGCGCGCCCTCGACCCCCGGCGTGCGCCGGACAAGATCCAGCACATGGGCGGCGCCCATGACATTGGTCGACCAGGTCTCGAGCGGGTCCTCATAGGAACGCCGCACCAGCGGCTGGGCCGCCAGATGCAGCACGATGTCGGGCTGAAAGTCCCGAAACGCCCGCTCCAGCGCCGGCAGATCCCGGATGTCGCCGATAATCGAGCGGCAGACCTCGCCGATCCTCGCTGTCTCGAACAGGCTCGGCTCGGTCGAGGGCGAGAGGCTGTAGCCGCACACCTCGGCGCCGAGCGACCGCAGCCACAGGGTCAGCCATCCGCCCTTGAATCCCGTGTGACCCGTCAGGAAGACGCGGCGACCGCCCCAGAACGCCTCGGCCGGCAGGGCGTCCGTCACCAGGATTTCCAGGGCGCGCCCGCGGCCCACATCTCTTCGAGATGGTCCTTGTCCCGAAGCGTATCCATCGGCTGCCAGAAGCCGTCGTGGCGAAAGGCCATCAGTTCGCCTTCCGCCGCGAGCGTCTCAAGCGGGCCTTTCTCGAAGACGGTGTCATCCCCCTCGATCAGGTCGAGCACCGAGGGCGCGAGGACGAAATAGCCGCCGTTGATGTAGCCCGCCTCATTGTGCGGCTTTTCGACGAACCGGGTGACCGCGTCGCCGTCCATATCCAGCGCCCCGAACCGCGCCAGCGGGGTGGTCGCCGTGACCGTCGCCTTCCTTCCGTGACCCTCGTGGAAGGTGATCAACCGCCCGATATCCACGTCGGAGACGCCGTCGCCATAGGTCATGCAGAAGTACGGATCGTTGCGGACGTAGCTGGCGATCCGCCCGACCCGGCCGCCGGTCAAGGTGTCCTGACCGGTGTCCACCAAGGTGACCCGCCACGGCTCGACATTGCTCTGGTGAATGGTGACGGCCCCGCTTTCAAGGTCCACCGTCAGGTCGGCGTTCTGGTAGGAATAGTTGAGAAAATACTCTTTGATCTTGTGGCCCAGATAGCCGCAACAGATCACGAAGTCATTCACGCCATAGTGGCTGTAGCTCTTCATGATGTGCCACAGGAGCGGGCGGCCGCCGATCTCGACCATGGGCTTGGGTCGGACCGCCGTTTCCTCGGCGATCCGGGTTCCTTTGCCCCCGGCAAGTATGACGGCCTTTATGGTGTTCGGCTTCAAGGCGTGTCCTTTCAGGCCGGCAGGTAGGCGCCGATGCGCGCGAGAGTTTCGTCGGGCAGTGGCGGCGTCATCCGGTGCAGCGGATTTGACACCATGCCGCCGCCTTCCACCATGCGGCTGGTGATGCGGGGGAAATAGGTCTGCTGCGGGTCCACCGGCACGATGAAGGCCTGAACGCCCCGGTCGTTGAAGCGATCAAGGAACGCCGGATCGGACTCGAAGCCGTCAGCCAGGGTCATACAGGGCACGTCCCAGACGTCGAACAGCCGGGACCAGTCGGGCAGACCCAGCCCCGTGGCGCGATCACAGCCGACATACCGGCCCTGGAAATAGTTCACCTGCACCGACCGGATCGAGGCGTAGCCGTTGTCGTCGAAGATGAAGATCTTCAGGTCCAGATCATTCACGGCCGCCGTGCCGATCTCCTGCAGGTTCTGGGAGAAGCCCCCGTCGCCTTCCACAAGAATGGTGCGGCGTCCGGAGGCGATGGCGGCCCCGATCGCGCCGCTCAGCCCGTACCCCATGGACGCCAGCCCCTTGTTGGTGACCATCCGCTGACCGGATTGCATTTCGAAAGCCTGCATCATCACCGTGAACGCCCCGCCGCTGCTGCAGGGGATGATGATGTCATCGGGCGTGCTCAGCGCGCCGAGCGTCGTCGCCACAACATATGGCGACAGGAAGCCCGGCCCGGTCGTGTTCGCCTCAAGCAGCGGCACGTCTCGCCGAACCTGCCGGCAATAGGTCAGCCATCCGCCATGCGCGCCCAGATCCCGTTCGAGCAGCGCTTCCAGCAAGGCGTTGGCGTCAGCGTAGATCGGCCAGGCCGTGCGCGGGTGGCCCTTGGTCAGTTCCCTGTCATCGATATCGACATGGACGACCTCGCCGGTCGGCACGAACTCCTGCCAGTTGAACCCGCTTTGCTGGTAGCCCAGACGCGTGCCCAGGGCGACCAGCAGATCGGATTGCTGGACGATCAGATTGGCCGAACGTTGGCCCCAGGTGTTGGCCCGCCCGACATACATGGGGTGGTCGCGGCCGATCCGGTCCGCCCCGTTCCACGTCGTCGCGACCGGAATGCCGGCGGCCTCCAGGGCGCCTCCCAGCCGCTGCCCCGCGTGGTGATCGACGCCGCCCCCAAGAAGGAAGAGCGGGCGCTGGCTCTGCCGAACCTTCGTCGCAAGCGCATCAATATCCGCAGACTTGATCTCCGGCGCGGGCGGCGGCGCCTGCACCAGGCCGCGCAGGGCGGCCGGGTCCACCTCTCGGCCCTGGATGTCGAGCGGCAACTCAAGGAACACCGGCCCGCGCCGCCCGTGGCTTCCGGCCTGGGCGCGCTCGACGAAGGCGCGCTGGTCCAGCACCTCTTCGATGGTCGAGGCGTGGGCGGTGATCGACTTCACGATCGAAACGCCGTCGATCTCCTGGATGCCGCGTTGCCGGACCTCGCCACGGCTCAGATCGGGCGTCTTGACCTGCCCGCCCAGCACCAGCAACTCCCGGCTTTCCAGCCAGGCCCCGGCGACGGCTGTCACCAGATTGGTCAGCCCGGGTCCCGCCGTGACCAGAGCCAGGGCGCGTCGGCCATCCCCGACAGCGTTGAAATATTCGACAGCCACCCCCGCCGCCACCTCATGCACGGTGGCGATGCAGGTCATCTTCCGGCTGCAGCTGTCGAGGAGGTGCATGATATTGCCGCCCCCGACGTAGAAGCAGTGGGTGTAGCCCAGCTCAACCAGCCAATCGACGATCTGATCGCTGTATTTCATGAGGCGTACCAGACTTTCATATGGGCGAACGCGCGCTCGACAAGGGCTTCGGTTTCAGGGCTTCGGCTCAGGGCGATCCGCTCCACACCGCCCTCGGGTAGCGGCAGCACGACGGCGAAGGTGTCGGCTGTGTGCTTCTTGTCCCCCCGAAACGCCACCATCAACCTGTCGGGCGACAGATCGGCGACCAACGGTCCGAGGTCGGGTTTCTCAAGCAGCAGGCCGTGGATGTGGGATTCAAACCGCGCCGTCGGGCTCTCGTCAGCCTCGACCCGCCCCAACGAACGGGACATGGCGCCGGCCGCCATCATTCCCAGCCCCACCGCGATCCCGTGCGACAGCCGGAAATCCGAAGCGGACTCGATCGCATGACCGAACGTATGCCCGTAGTTGAGAAGCAGCCGCTCCGCCTGATCGAACTCATCGATCTCCAGAAACCACTTCTTGGACGCCAGACTGAGGGCGATCACCTCGCTCAGTTCCGCGGGCCGGGCCGCAACGCCCGGCTCCAGCGCCAGATAGGCCTCAAACGCCTCAGGAGAGCGGGCGAAGCAGATCTTGGCCGCCTCGCACAGGCCGGCGATCCGCTGGTCCGCCGACAGGGTCTCGCACAGACCGGGATCGATCAGGATCGTCTGTGGGGGATGGAAGGTGCCGACGAGATTCTTGTACGGTCCGACGTTGATGGATGATTTTCCGCCGATGCAGCTGTCGACCATGGCGAGCAGGGTCGTCGGCGCATAGTCCCACTTCAGGCCCCGCATATAGATGGAGGCGACAAATCCCGCGACATCCTGAACGATGCCGCCCCCCACCGCGATCAGCCGGGTACGGCGCGACGCGCCGGCCTCCCGCAGGGCCAGAATCACGCGCGGAATCTCGTCCAGGCTCTTGGTGGTTTCGAGCGCGGGCAGGCAGATCACGGGAACGCCGCGTCCCTCGAACCGGTCGGCGAAATATGCGTCGCACAGGACGACGATGTCCCCGCCCCGCTCAACCACCTGTTCCAGCGACCCCGCCTGGATGCGTGCGGTATAGGTCCCGCTCGCCGCCCTGATCTCAAACGAGGCGGACATTGCTGAACCCCAGATCGGCTGTGATGGACTGGCCGGTGACCACGGTATTCTGATCCGAACACAGGAAACCGACCAGCCGCGCGATCCCGTCGGGCGTCGGAAGTGCATTGAACGGCGTCGCCCTCGCCACCCGCTCAACCTGTTCGGGCGCGAGCGCCGCATGGGTCATCGGTGTATCGAGAACCCCCGGCAGCACCGCATTGATCAGATGGCCGTCCGCGGCCAGATCGACGCTCGCTGACCGCACGAAGCCGCCGAGGGCGGCCTTGGTCATCGTATAGGAGAGTTTGGACTGTCGGGCCCGCTCCTGCCAGATCGAGCTGACTACGCAGAGGCGCGCCCCGGCGGGGCTGAGCAGGTTCGCAGCCAGCAACTCATTCAAACTACGGGCGATGTACAGGCAGTTGGCCTCATAGAGTTGCGCGCTCGCGGTCGCGTCGAAATCCATCACGCTGTCCTGCCGGTTCGCGCCCTGCGCCCAGCAGACGGCGTCAAACGGCCCGCGCAACCCGAAGTCAGCTGTCGAAATGCCGGCCCCGGCTGGATCGTACTGCACCCAGGCCCGGTCAGCGGTGTCGGGACGCTGCGACCGGGACACCGCCGTCACAGACCAACCCAGGGCGCGGGCCCTGTCGCCAATCGCCTGCCCGATCGCTCCGGAACCGCCGAACAGCAGAAGGCGCCAGCGAGACGTGTTCAACTCAGCGGGTTCCAGGTCGATCTCTCCCTCGAGCAAGGCGGCGTCCGATCGTCGCCGTCAGCCCGCGATCCGCTCCCGATCATTCGAGGCGAGGCGGCGCTCAATCATCGTGATCCGCGCGGCGTCTTCCTCGGCGATCAAGCCGTAGTAGTCGCGCTTGTTCTTCAGCCAGGCCAGTTCGAACAGCACCGCAGTCTCAATCCCTACGGCGACGTTCGGCCGGGTGACAGCCTCGCCGTCGAAAATGACCTTTCTGGTCTCGAAGCGATCCAGCCGGACGGCGCGTATTTCACGAAGGGCAGGCAGACTGCCCGTCGATACCGACCCGCCGACCACCAGCTCCAGATCAAGGTCCCGCGCCACCTGCGCCACCTGAAGAGCCGCATCCGTGACCCCCCGCGTATCGATGTCGCCTCGGGGCAGGCCACAGGAGAGGGTAAAGTCGACCCTGCCGAAGACGATCCCGTCCAGATGGCCCTTGGCGTCCCGCGCCATCACGTCGAGGTTCCGCAGGGTCGTTTCGGTTTCGAGATTGAAGAGGAACGAGGTCTCGGACTGATCTTCGGCGTTGTACGTCTTGTCCTTCGCCTCGATGAATTTCGACAGCGCGTAGGGCGTCTCCACCATGGGCGCGATGACGTAGTCGACCCCGTACAGGCGGCTTGCCAACAGATCGCTCACGGCCTCGCAGCCCCCGATCTTGAGCGCGACCTTCAGGTCAGCCTTGCGCGCGATCTCCAGGAGCCGGAGAAACTCGTCGGGCCGGGCGCCCTCGGCCTCGAACTCAGCCTTTACGGCGACCACCCCATGGTCCCCGCGGCCGCGCCGGAGCAACTCAAGCATATCGCGCTCAACGAGATTCAACGGTAATCCTCACACTGGTCGTAGCGATTTCACGCGGCCACCAGATGCCTACGCGCTGATTGCGCACGACATTGCTGGCGGACATTCAACAGTCAGCGGCACAGGTCAACCCAATACAATCCTTGCCGGGTCTGCTGCCATCCTCCGGAACAAGCCCGGACCGCGGAAATCGCATGGTCCAGGCCGCCTGCAAACTCCGCGGGACGCTCCTTACCCCCAGACATCATTCCTGGATGGCGAGGCGATCCCGGACCAGTCGTCGGCCAGTGTCAGGCTGTCTCCGGAGACGCCAAGGTGCAGCGGGTTTTCGTGGGCCATGGTCATCAGCAGTTCGCGGGTGAGCTCCAGCTCCGTGATGGACGACAGACCGGTGTCGAAGTCGCCTGTCGAGGCCGGCATGACAGGCGGCAGGTCGTCGAACTTGCCGGTAAAGACGAACCCGTCGTCCATGGCTGGCAGAACCTGGGGCGAGCCCCCGTCGTTCACCGTCGCGAACAGATAGCCATCGTCCGCCGGCAAGTCGGCGAACACGGAGAGGGTCTGCGCCATGTCGCCGTCGCGCGGCGCGAAGTCAGTCGCCGTCAGCCAGTCGCGCACCAGAGCCGGGAACCCGTCGTCGATGCCGGACAACGTCTGGGGTCCGTCCATCCCGGCCTTGTCGCCGGTGGTGCCGGGTAGAATCTCGGGTCCGGTGACAGTCTTGTCAGCAGCCAGCGCCGGCAGAACCTGCGGCGCGGCCGGGGCCGCGGCGGGCAGAGCGACCGTCGAGCCGTCGCTAAAGCGCAGGGTCTCGATCCCGCTCAACAGGTCCGATCCGTCTCGCCCGGTGACCGCGTCCGTCACCCGGTACCCGCCAACGACCGCCGTGATGGTGTAGTCAGCCGCCAGGCCCCGCAACTCCACGAGATCCGTTCCCGTGCCACCGTCGATGACGTCGTCGCCGCCATTGCCCTTGATGATGTCGTTGTCGTCGCCGCCTGACAGGAAATCAGCCCCCTCGCCGCCGACCAGCAGGTCGTCGCCGCCGCGGCCCTCGAAGGTCACCGGCGCCAGAATACCCAGCGCCACAATGGCGTTGGCACCGGCGCTGCCATAGGCCAGCCGGGCCCCGCCGCCGGCTTCGACCGAGCCGTCGAACTGCACGTTCTCGATCGAGTTAACGCTGATCGCCACCGCGCCGGCGGAGCCGCCGTTGATGGTCAGGTCGATACTGGCCCCGCCGCCGCGGAGGATGATGGTATCCGTGCCCGCGCCGCCGTACACTTGGGTCGAGCCGCCCGGCTCGCCGACGGCGAACAGGAAGGCGTCGTCGCCATCTTCGCCCAACAGAATGTCCGAACCGCCGTCGCCCGAGATGACATCATTGCCGGTCCCGCCATAAATCCAGTCAGCCCCGAGGCCGCCGAGCAGATGGTCCGCGCCAATGCCGCCTTCGATGGTGTCGTTGCCATCCGCGCCGTTGATGTTGTCGTTGCCGTCGCCGCCCCGCAGGGTGTCGGCTCCTGATCCGCCGATCAGCAGGTCGTCTCCGCCCCGACCCTCGAAGGTCACCCCCGCGAGAATGCCCAGCGCCACGATCGCATTGTTGGCCTCGTTGCCATAGGCCAGCCGCGCGCCGCCGCCGGAGTCTACCGAGCCGTCGAACTGGACGTTCTCGATCGAGTTGACGCTGATCGCCACCCCGCCCGCCGAGCCGCCGTTGGTGGTCAGGTCGATGCTCGCCCCACCACCGCGCAGGATGACCGTATCCGTTCCCGCGCCGCCAAACGCCTGGGTCGAGCCGCCCGGCTCGCCCACGGCGAACAGGAAGGCGTCATCGCCGTCGTCGCCGTGCAGCACATCCGAGCCGCCGTCGCCCGAAATCACGTCATTGCCGACGCCGCCGTGCACCGTGTCGTTGCCGAGACCTGCCGCGAGGGCGTCATCGCCGTCCCCGCCGTCGATGACATCATCCCCTGCGAGGCCGTTGATCACGTCCGCACCGGGAGTACCGTTCAGCGTGTCAGCCCCGGACGTGCCGTTGATCACACCACCCGTCAGGGGCGCGCCCGCCGCATCGAACAGCCCGTCGGCGAACTGCAACCGCTCAACGTTGCTAACGGTGTCGGTCCCGTCCGGACCGGCCACCGTGGTCACGCCGCCCGAGGCGCTAATGGTGTAGGCCGCGCGGTTGCCGGAATAGACAGCCGTATCCGTACCGTCTCCGCCGTTGATCGTGTCGTTGCCGCTGCCGCCGGTCAGGGTGTCGTTGTCCGCGCCGCCGTTCAGCGTGTCAGCCCCGGTTCCGCCGTTGAGCCGGTCGGCGCCGGCGTCCCCGTTCAGGGTCGAGCCGAGCAGCGTGATCGGCACGGGAGTCTGGCTGGGGCTGGAGACATTCAGCCGGTAGGTCCCTCCCGCCGCCGGGGGACCGGAAGTGAAGGTCGCACCGACATTGGTCAGCCACTGTGCGACCTGGACATAGTAGGTCCCGGCGGTAGCGAAGGTGTGGGTCAACATCGAATCTGTGGCCGAGCCGCCGTCTGAAGCACTATCGTCATTGTTGGCCAGCTCGTCGCCCGCGGCGGTCATCAGACGCAGGGTGCTGTCAAAGCTCGCGTTGTCGATATCGAAGGTCACCGTCTCGCCTGCGGTCACGGTGATGGCGTAGTATTCGACGCCGCCGTGGGTCGTGGCCACCACGGTCGCGTGCGGGATGGTGGTCGAACTGGCGACGGTCGAGTCGGCGCGCAGATCGAAGGCGCCGGTCAGGGAAACCGCCGTGGCGATGCTGCCGTTGGCCGAGCTCTGGGCCTTGACGACATCCGGAGCTCCGCCGCTCTCGCCGGGCGCGCCGGCGTAGAGTTCGTCGCCGCCGCCGCCGCCGCTGAGAGTGTCGATGTCGCCGCCGCCGCGCAGGACATTGGCGTTCGCATCGCCCGTCAGGGTGTCGGCATAGGCGGTTCCGGTCACATTCTCGACGCCGGACAGGGTATCGACGCCGCCGCCGCCGCCGGAGGAACCGGTAGTCAGGTTGACGGTCACCCCGGCCCCCGCCCCGACATAGTCGGCCGTGTCGTTGCCGGCTCCGCCGTTGAGCGCATCATTGCCCAAGGCGCCGATCAGGATGTCGTCGCCGTCGCCGCCGTTCAGCGTGTCATTGCCGGAGCCGCCGTTCAGATTGTCATTCCCGGCCAGGCCATCGATGGTGTCGACGCCGCCCAGACCGCCGATAACGTCCGCCAGCGCCGTCCCGGTAATGGTCTCATCGGTGATGTCGCCGCCGACCACCAGGCCGCCCGTCGGGGTCGCCGCTATGGTCTGGTCCGTGAACTGCAGGGACTCGACATTGGTCACGGTCACATTCTGGCCGTTGCCGACGACCGTGCCGGTCTGTCCGGTCCAGGTGATGGTGTAGGCGGCGCGCGCGCCCGAGAACACGACCGTATCGATCCCGAGACCGCCGTCTACCACATCCGTACCGGCGTTCGGGGTGAAGCGGTTATTGGCCGAGTTGCCGCGGAAGGTGTCCGAACCGCTACCGCCTATGGCGTTCTCGATCACCGCACCGATGGCGATCGAGACGTTGCCGATCAGGCCGCCGACGCTGGAGAAGGATCCTTGGCGCAGGTCGATGATCTGGCCGTTGTTGGAATAGCCCGAGAAATCGAACGTGTCCGTTCCCCCGGCGTCCCAGGCGCAGAAGATCAGGGCGCTGAGCGCGGTGTTTGCGTTGAACCACACCTGGCCGGCGTTCGAGTTGAAGCCGTAGGTGGTGTCGCCCGTACGGGTCGACATGTTGGCGCCGTACAGGCGCTGGGCCGCCGAGATGTCGTCCAGCAAGGGCGCGGACGCATAGCGCCTCGACCCCGCGCCGTTGGTGCGGAAATCGGCGCCGGTATTCACCTCGTTGAAGTAGCTCATCACCGAATACTGGAGAGAGTCCTCGTAATAGATGGCGCTGCCGGCATAGGTGATGCCGCCGCCGGCGCTGGCGTTGTAGGGTGCCGGGTGGCTCAGGCCGATGGCGTGGCCGATCTCATGCAGCAGCGTCAGTTGGCCGTAGCCCTGTTGAACCGGCGTGGCGTTGTTGGACAGCGAACTGTTGATCCACACATCGCCCTGGGTCTGACTGGAGCCGGTCGCGCCGGGCATGCCGCCGGGCAGATAGGCGAAGGCTGCCGCGCCCTCCTGACCGGAACTGTAGTTGCCAAGCAGGATGGTGGCGTTGTTCGAAAACTCGCTGCCGGCGTTCTGCACGCGCTGGAAGGTGACGTTCGCCACATCAGACCAGGCGGCGAACGCCAGAACGCCCGCGGCGATCTGTGCGGCGTTGAACTGCGAAAAGCCGGCTGTATCGGTCGGCATGGTCGTGATCGAGTCACGGAAGGCGTAGGTCACGGTCGCGGCTGTGCCGAGTGCCGTGGCCCAGCTCTGGTTCGCGCGGGTGATCTGGGCGCCGGCGTCGGTTGAGCTCAGCGAAGGCTTCCCGTTTGGACCGAACACGCCGCGATCATCGGCGTTCAGGCCGAAGAGCGGCCCGCCGGCGCCTTCGGTCGTCGGGCCATGGAAGCGCGCGCAGCAGGCGCACACCTGATAGCTGGCGATGGCCCCGAACGAGGCGTTCTCCACCGGCTCCACCGCCTCGCCGACACCTGCGAACCGCTGGGTCTGGCCTGTAAAACCTTCAAACGCCTCAAGAGAGGCGCTGGAGTCGCCGCTGGAGCGGTTGCTGATCAAGTCGAAGAACATGGGGCCACCGTCGTCGATGAACTATTGGAGACGACCACCGTAACGCTACCTGCCGAAACGACAAGCTTAATGCAATCATGGTGTAATAAACATTCCGGGATACACTTAGAGGTTGTCGCACGTTTCACGCTGTTATTCCTTGGTCGCGGGTCGGGTCGTCCTCTATCGTATGGTGATACGTCCCTGAACTCCCGCGGGACGCAACGTTCATCCCCGTTTCAGACTTGGCACGCCAGGGACCCCGACGCATGGTGCGGCCATGTTGAACCGCCCCCCCGCCCTCGTCGCGGCCTTCCTGCTCCTGACCACAGCCCTGTCCGCATGCGGCTCAAAGCTTCCTGTGGCGCTGGCGGGTCTGGAGATTGCGGCCCCTGCGGAGCAGCGGCTGATCGCCTTGACGGATCTGGACCAGCGGGTCGCGCGGGTCGGCTATCGCCTTTCAGGGGCCAATGCAGAGCTCTGCCCGGCGGTGCGGAATTCGGCCGGCTGGCTGCTGCACGCCGCGAGCCAGTACAGCCCCGAACTGCGCCCCTACGCCGAGACCCGGTTCGGACTGGACGGAGACCTGCCCGGCCTGCTGGCGGTTCCGCAAGGGTCCGCGGCCGACCTTGCCGGCCTGCGCCGGGGCGATCTTCTTCTCAGCGTCAACGGCGAAGCCCTGACGCGTGGCGCCCCCCGCCGGGCGGCGGCCTATGAAGGCGTTGAGGCCAATATCCAGCGGTTGGACCTCGCCCTGGCCGCCGGGCCGATCGAGATCGGGTTCCGCCGGGACGGAAACGACCACACCGCCCGGATCACGCCGCAACGCGCCTGCGGCTACGACGTCCAGCTGGATCCATCCGACGAACTCAACGCCAGGGCGGACGGGAAACGCCTGTTCATCACCACCGCCATGGCCGGTTTCACCGCGACCGACGACGAGCTCGCCCTCGTGCTCGGGCATGAACTGGCTCACCACGTCCTCAGACACCGGGGCTGGCATGAGGCCGAGACGCGGGGCCGCCAGACCCAGACCGTGCCGGCCCTGTCCGGCACGGCGGGCGGGGCCGAGCGGCAGGCGGATCGCGTCGGCCTTTATCTCGCTGCCCGGGCCGGGTTCGACAGTTCAATCGGTCCCGCCTTCTGGCGGCGGTTCGGAGCCTTCGACTGGCGCGTCCGCTATCCGCAGTGGGGACACCCCTCGGCCGAGGCCCGCGCCCGCGCCCTGGAACAGGTTCAGGCTGAGATCAGCGACCGCCGGGCGTCGGGACAGCCGCTGGTTCCGTGACGCCGGCCGGCGTCGCCTCGGGGACGACCCGGTCCTCCCGCCACGCCGCCTGCGGATTAAGCGCCGCGGTCGCTTCCAGAAACGTGCCCGGCTTCATCGACGGCTCGGCGGCCGTCTGCAGTCCGGCCACGCGGGCCAGATCGGCGATGAAGGTGATGCAGTTGCGCCGCCGCAGGTCATACATCCAGCCTTCCGGAGTGTTCCACCAGTCGGCACGGGCCCGCACTGCGCGATAATCCGCGTCGCTGACCGTCAGTCTCAGATAGGGTTTGCCTTCCCCGACATAGCGGGGGTTCGGAAGCTCGACCACGCCGTCCCCGCGGGCGAACAACAGATGCGGTCCGGGATTGCGGGCGGTGAAACCGGCGGCCCAGTCCACGGTCTCGCCCGTCTCGTCCAATGTGCCTGTGGCCTGCAAAAAGGCATGGGGGAAGAGCAGATTTCCGTCCCGCACCCTCGCTCCGGGATGAGCGTAGAAGGTCAGGGTCACCTCGGCCCAGGCCGATCCCGCGATCAGGGCCAGCAGCAACCCCAGCAGTCCGGCTCGCCTCATCGTATCGATCATCCTTCGGGCTCCGCCATCCGTCCACCTATCGCCCGGCGATCGGGCGTTGCAAAGTCCCGACGCATCCCCCGGCGATGTATCGCATCAGAAGGCCGCGTGTGACCGACAAGGTTCCAGACCCGCCAACCGTTTCCTCTGCCGACTGGTGGCGGGGCGCCGTCATCTATCAGGTCTATCCGCGCAGCTTCGCCGATGCGAACGGCGACGGCGTCGGCGACCTGGCGGGGATCACGGAGCACCTCGACCACATCGCCTCGCTCGGCGTCGACGCGGTCTGGCTCAGCCCCTTCTTCACCTCGCCGATGAAGGATTTCGGCTATGACGTCGCCGACTATTGCGACGTCGATCCGGTCTTCGGAACCCTGGCCGATTTCGACCGCCTGATCGCCCGAGCGCATGCGCTGGGCCTCCGGATCATCACCGATCTCGTCCTGGCCCACACCTCTGACCAGCACGGCTGGTTCAAGGACAGCCGCCAGTCCCGCACGAACGCCAGGGCCCACTGGTACGTCTGGGCTGATGCGAAATCCGACGGCTCCCCGCCGAACAACTGGCAGTCCGTCTTCGCCGGCCCCGCCTGGACCTGGGACGCCCGCCGCGGCCAGTACTACATGCATAATTTCCTGCCGGAACAGCCGCAGCTGAACCTGCACAGCATCGAGGTCCAGGACGCCCTGCTGGACGCCGCCCGCTTCTGGCTCGATCGCGGCGTCGACGGCTTCCGCTTCGACGCCATCAATTTCGCCATGCATGACCCTGGGCTCCGCGACAATCCGCCGGCGCCCCCCGGCGGCAAACGCACCCGGCCGTTTGATTTCCAGTCCAAGGTCCACAACCAGTCCCAGCCGCAAATCCCCGACTTCCTCGCCCGCGTCCGCGCCCTGATGGACCTCTACCCCGGCCGGTTCAGCGTCGCCGAGGTCGTCGGCGACGCCGCCGAACCCGAGATGCAGGCCTTCACCGCCGACGACCGCCACCTGAACAGCGCCTACGGCTTCGCCTATCTCTATGCCGACGCCCTGACCCCCGGTCTGGTGCGCCGCGCCAATGCGGCGTGGGATGGACGTCCCGGCCAGGGCTGGCCCTCCTGGGCCTTCAGCAACCACGACGCCCCGCGCGCCGTCTCGCGCTGGAGCGAGGGGCGCGACCCCGACCGCTTCGCCCGCATGGCCATGCTCCTGCTGATGGCCCTGCGCGGCAACGTCTTCGTCTACCAGGGCGAGGAGCTGGGCCTGCCGCAGGCTGACGTCCCCTTCGACCGGCTGGTCGATCCCGAAGCCATCGCCAACTGGCCCGAGACTCTCGGCCGGGACGGCGCCCGCACCCCCATGCCGTGGCGGGCCGATGCGCCCCACGCCGGCTTCTCCACCGTCGAGCCGTGGCTGCCGGTCGATCCCCGCCATCCGCCGCTGGCCGTCGATAGTCAGAACGCTGATCCGGCCTCCATGCTCAATCTGACCCGCCGCCTGATCGCCCTGCGCAAGACCGAACCGGCCCTTCGCCTCGGATCCTTGCGCTTCCTCGAGGCCCCCGCGCCGATCCTCGCCTTTGAGCGTACCGACGGCGAAGACGCCCTGATCTGTGTCTTCAACCTCGGGCGCCAGATTGTGCAGTGGGTTCCGGACAGCGGCTTGGCCCCCCTGGAGTCGGTCCATCTCGACGGCGCCCGGCCGGACGAACTGCCGCCCCTGTCCGGCCTGATCGCGCGACGGCTTTCGATATGAGATCTTCGCCACCACGGTCCTCACACTAGGGCTATCGTCATTCCGGGCGAAGGCGAGCGAAGCGAGCCGTAGACCCGGAACCCAGCGGCGCGCGATAGCGCGAACCTGTGGCGGGCACGGACGGCTGAACCATTTCGCCTGTGGCGCCGCTGGGTTCCGGCCTTCGCCGGCATGACGATAGCAGTTGGGGGCGGCTTGGACTGCTCACAATCCGCCGATCGTCAGCATATTCCGCGCCGCCAACCCTCTGATTCCGTTCCGCTTCCAAAAAATACAGCGTCCCCAGCCCGCCATAGAAAGCCCCGCTTCCATAATCCTCCCCGTTCCGTCGCAGGGAAGGGCGCAGGGCCTTGCGATCTTGTCGCGGCGGAAACGGGATGAGCGGGAGGGGGTTGACCTCAACGCACAGCGGATCGCAGAGCGCCCTCGGGCCTCAAGCGGCGAGCGTAGGCCGCCACAGCCCGGCCTCAAGTCGCGAGCCCCCGTGGGGCGAGCATAGGCCGAGCGTCAAGGGCGACGGGCAGGGAACCCGCGCCGTTCCGGGGTGGAGGAACGGGCGGCGGAGCCGCCCGGACGAACGGTTCGCAAGGCTCCGACCTGCCCGCCGGAGGCCATGTCGGCAAGGCGTCAACAGCGCCGCTGGTCCTGAGGGAGTTCACCACTGCCTTTCAGGCCGACAGCTCCCGGTCAGACATTCCGTGCGGAGCGACGTCGCGAAGCCGAAACACAGTCTCCCAACGGTCTCCGGGCTTCGCGCCCGGCGCTCCGCCGGCCCTTCCCATCTCAACCGCTTCGCCCGAAGCGGCGATGACGCACGTCTTCACCCCTACTCTCCGAAAGGCTATCTCCGGTCCATGACTTCCGCCCCGCTTCCCGACGCCCTGACGAACTGGGTCGACCGTCACGCGCCGGAAGGCCTCAAGCCGTGGCTCAAGCTCGGCCGGTTCGACCGCCCGATCGGCATCTGGCTGCTGCTGCTGCCGGGCTGGCACGGTATCGCCCTCGCGCTCGCCCAGTACCGCAGAACGCCAGACCTGTATGACGTCTGGCTGTTCCTCGGCTTCGCCCTCGGCGCCTGTCTGATGCGGGCGGCGGGCTGCGCCTTCAACGACATCGTCGACCGCGACATCGACGCGAAGGTGGCGCGCACGGCTCTGCGGCCCATTCCCTCCGGCCGGATTTCGGTGAAACAGGCCTGGGCCTTCGTGGTGGGATGCAGCCTGATCAGCCTGCTGATCCTGCTGACCCTGAACCTGACCGCCGTCCTGCTCGGCGTGGCTTCCTTGGCCCTCGTCGCCGTCTATCCCTTCATGAAGCGCATCACCTGGTGGCCTCAGGCCTGGCTGGGCCTGACCTTCAACTGGGGCGTCCTGATGGGGTTTACGGCCGCAACAGGCGGGCTCTTCACAGGTGGCTGGCTGATCGTGTGGTCGCTTCAGGCCCAAGGCGATCTCATAGGAATGTCGCGGGATATGGCCGAGCACGGCCACATTACCCTCCCCGCCCTCCTCCTCTATCTCGGAGCCGTCTTCTGGACCCTCGGCTACGACACCATCTACGCCCTGCAGGACATCGAGGACGACGCCATGGTCGGGGTCAAATCCTCGGCCCGCCGCCTCGGCGCCAACGTCCAGCGCGGCGTCGGCGTCTTCTATGGGGTGACCGTGCTTCTGACCGTCGCCGCCGGCCTGACCGCCGGCCTCGGCCCCTTCTTCTACGTCGCCCTGCTGCCCTTCGCCGCCCATCTGTTCCGTCAGGCGAGGGACGTCCGCCCCGACAACCCCGCCCTGGCCCTGCGACTGTTCCGCTCGAACCGCGACGCGGGCTTCATTCTGCTTTCCGCCATCATTCTCGGCGCTGTATCATGGCCGTTCTGAAGGAGACCCGCATGCCCGTCCCCGCCAAGGCCGCGTCGTCACCCTCGGGCTTGACCCGGGCGCGCGCCCTGATGCTGACCGCCGTCCTCGCGGCCGGCCTGTCCGCCTGCAACCGCGACCGCGAGCCCCCGCCCCGCGATGCCCCCGCCACGCCGGGTCAGACGGCGGCCATCACCCCGGCCGACGCGGCCGCGCCGATGAATTTCGTGTCCAAGACCCCTTACGCCGACGTCCGCCTGACCCTGCCCGACGCTATCCGTCCCCAGACCGATCTTCACGCCCGCCTCTATGCCGAGGAGGTGCGACAGCTGCGCCAGTTCACCGAAGGCGCCCAGGGCGAGCTGACCGAGGCCGGGGCCGACACCGACCGGCCCAAGTTCGAGAAGACCATCACCGTCACCGCCGCCCTCGAGACCGGCAAGCTGTTCAGCCTCAAACGGGTCGATTTCGACTATTCGGGCGGCGCCCATCCGAACACCCTGACCAGCGGCATCCTGTGGGACAAGGCGCTGAAGCGGCGGCTCGGCCTCGCCGACCTGTTCCGCAAGAACGCCGACCTGACCATCCTCGACCAGGCCCTGTGCTCGGCCATCAACGCCGCCAAGCGGGCCCGCGTGCCCGACAGCGCCTCGGTCCCCCTCGGCGGACCTCCCGGCGCGTCGTGCCCCCGCGCCGCCGACACCGCCTTCGTCCTCGCCCCCGGAACCGTGAACGGCAAGGCCGCCGGCCTGATCTTCTTCATCGGGGCGTATCAGGTGGGGCCCTACGCCGAGGGCGGTTATGAGATCGCCATTCCCGTCACCGGCTTCCGCTCGCTGCTGGCCGTCGCCTATGCCGACGACTTCGCCGGCCAGTTGCTCAAGACCGGCGACGTGACCCCGGTCGCCGCCCCGGCCCCGATCCCGACGGCGACCCTCTGAAGCGCGCCCTCGCCGACCGGTCTCAGTCCGTTAGGAACCGGTCGACGATTTCGGCCAGCCGCTCGGGCTGATCGGCCATTATGAAATGCCGGCTGTCATCCACGCGGATCAGCCGCGCGCCCGGCAGGGTGGCGTATTCCCGGCCCCAGAGCGCGTCCGCCCCCGCCGCCGGCGCTCCGCCGTCCACGTCCGAGGCGTAGATCGCCCACACGGGTGTCGTCATCGCCGCCAGACCCGGCCTCAGATCGGTGGTCATGACCTCGCGGATCGCCGCCGCCATCGCCTGCCGGTCAGAGGCCATCGACCATTCGACCATGGCCGCCCGCGTCGCCGGATCGCGGGCCAGGCCGATGGCCGTCTGGCCCTGCTGGGCGCGGAAGCCCGCCTCGTCCGCCGCCAGGATTCCCGCCGCCGCCCGGTCCGCGAACGGCCGGGCGGCGTCCGGCGTCACCCCCGGTCCGAACATGGCGCTGAAGAACGGCAGGCTGTCGACGCTCATCACCCGCCCGACCAGATCCGGATACCGCTGGGCCAGCAGCAAGGCCGTCATGCCGCCCATCGAATGGCCGATCACCGCCGGCCGCTCCAGACCGGACTCGCGGACATACCGCGCCAGTTCATCCGCCATCGGCTGGACGAACGGTCCGTCGCCGTGCGTCCACGGCTCGCCCGCGAACCCGGCCAGTTGCACCAGATGCACCCGATGCGTCGCCTTCAGCCGCTCCGCCTCGGCCCGCCACACTTCTCGAGACGAGGCGAAGCCCGGGATCAGAATGACGTCGGGCCCGGACCCGACCACCTCGACCGACAGCCGGTCGGAGCGGAAGGCGGTCGACGAGGCCTGCGCCAATGGCGCGGCGTCCGCCGACGTGGCCAGGATCAGGCTCCCTGCGACCGCGAATGACGCGGAGGCCAGCAACAATGCGCCCAGGGTCGAACGCCCGGCGAAGTGACGGAGGTGCAGCATGACGGTTTCCTTTGAGCGACGCCTGACGAGGTCAGCCGTGCGGGTTTTCGAAGATGTCTTCCACCGGCCGCGCGAACAGCACGGCGATGCGATAGGCGAGGTCCAGCGAGGGATCGTGCTTCTCGGTCTCCAGCGCATTCACGGCCTGCCGTGACACGCCCAGCGCCTGCCCCAGCCGTTCCTGCGTCCAGCCGCGCTCGACGCGCAGCAGCTTAAGCCGGTTCTTCATCAGTTCGACGACTTCACAAACGGCGCGATCAGACCGAAACAGGCCCAGAACAGCGGATAGATCATCCAGGCCGGGATGTGCGGCGCGGCGGCGTAGCTCTCGCCGAACCCCCAGACGCTGGCCAGGGCCATGGCGGCCCCCGCTGCGAGGATGAACTGTTTGGCGACGACGGCGCGGACGAACTCGTCCGACTCGCGCATCAGCGACAACGTCGCCCATATCTGTCCGACCACCGGGGCCGAGACCGTCAGGGCGAGGGCCCAGGCCGCAACCGGCGAGGCGATATCGTCAAAGGCGCCGAAGATGGCGGCGACATTGACCGCCACATAGCCGGACATGAAGGCCACGGTCCGGAAGACGTAGCGCTTGTGCGCGGACGAGGTGGATTTTCCGAGAGCGAGCATGGAAGGCGTTCCTGACTTTGTGTTACGCAAACCTTACACCATGAAAATGTCATGTCAACCGGGGATTATCCCTTTGACATACCACGCCCATGATGTAGGGTGTGGCTATGAACCTCACCGATCCGATCTTCACCGACGCCGACGCGGCCCGCGCCCACCTTGAGAACCTTCAATGGGCGAACGGTCGGAACTGCCCGCATTGCGGCAACGTGGACAACTCGGTGCTGCTGACCGGCAAGAGCACTCGCCCCGGCCTCTACAAGTGTCGCGACTGCCGCAAGCCGTTCTCGGTGACGGTCGGCACCCTGTTTGAGCGTTCGCATGTGCCGCTGAACAAGTGGGTTCTGGCGACCTATCTGCTGTCCGCTTCAAAGAAAGGCATGAGCAGCCACCAGCTGTCCCGTATGCTGGACGTGACCTACAAGACGGCGTGGTTCATGGCGCACCGCATTCGCGAAGCCATGCGCGACGACACGCCGTTCCCCATGGGCGGCAACGGCACGATGGTTGAGGCCGACGAGACGTTCTTTGGCCGTGAGAAGGGCGCGCTTCCGGGCCGCAAAGGCGCTCGCCAGAAGAACAAGGTGCTGTCCCTCGTTGACCGCGAAACGGGCCGCGCCAAGTCCTTCGTGGTGTCCAACTTCAAGATGGAAACCCTCGCCCCCATCCTGACCGCCAACATTGCGCGTGAGGCCGTCCTGATGACGGACGAAGCCCACCACTACAAAGCCGTTGGCCGTACCTTCGCGGGCCACGAGAGCGTCAACCATAGCCAAGTCGAGTACGTCCGAAAGGACCAGCCGGCCATCCACACCAACACGGTCGAGGGCTACTATTCGATCTTCAAGCGCGGCATGCGCGGCGTCTATCAGCACTGCGGCGTCCAGCACCTGCACCGATATGTCGCCGAGTTCGACTCCCGCTATTCCAACCGCTCGGGTGTCGGTACGGATGACACCGCGCGCTCCGACAAGGCCCTGTCCATGATCGGCGGAAAGCGCCTGACCTATCGGCGGTCTAACGGCCTTCAAGCCGCCTAAGACGAAGCCTTACCACTCGCGCTCGCGCTGGAGGCCGAAGCCTTAGCGGGCTTGGCCTTGGCGGGACTCACCTTAGGCTTCGGCGGCATGCTCAGCATCCGCCTCAGAGCGGCATCACGGCGCGCCACCGTCTCCGCTTCTGGGTAGGTGTCATCTTGAGCGCGATCGGTGTTTGCCATGGCTGAGGATAACACGGCTGACGTGTTCGTTGAAACCACGGGCAGCACAGTCATAACAATGGGCGGCGGCAAGAAATCCGGCACCGTCTGGCTCCGGCACACGACAGCAGAGGGTTTGCCGAACTTCAGAACAACGCTCGAACCCGATCGTGTCCGCAGCCTGCACAGAATGCTAGGCAACGCCTTGGCGCAGAGCGGGATATCTCCCGATCGTCTTCGGGATGACAGTGGTCTGAAGGTGCCTGGGGACAGCGTCGAAGGGGCCAAGACCGTCGAGTATTTTGGGCAGCACTACGATCCTGCGATCCTGGAGGCGCTCGGGGTTTTGATGGTTCGTGTGAACCTTCTCGACCAGAACCTTGTTGCCCTGTTGGCATCTCTAACCGGGATGAACAAAGAGCAGGCCGGTGCGGCTTATCACGCCACGATGAATATGAAGGCGCGTATAGACCTTATCTGTGCAGTCGCGGCCAAAGCAGGCCTGAGTGAACGAGTGAATGGTGAAGTTGCGGATGCTTTGGAAAGAGCAAAGAAAATTACCGGTCGACGGAACGATCTAGTACATGGGTCTTGGCTCTTTCGCAAAGGAAAGCTGAGAGCAGAGATTTACAGGCCAAATAACAAAACGCCTGTTACGGAAATAACGGTCACACAGAAGCTGATTGTAGAGATCGCGGAGAGTTATCAAACCGCATCAATATTACTTTTGACCCTCTCTCAGCAGGTACAAAGGGAGCGCGGCTCGTAACACCGCTTCTATTCCAACTTGGATGCCGTCTGGTACCTGAAAACCGACCGCGCGATATAGCGCGGACTCCCCTGCCTCAATCATGGCCTGTGTAATCTCGACTTGATCCCCCACGGCAGATTGTAAGGGGAACCTTACGTTCCCCTCGCTGTCCGGCCCGTCACGCGGGGCCATGTCTACATCCTGCGTCTGGTATGTCAAAGGGATAATCCCCTGTCAACCTGACTTTTTGTTGGGTTCGCATGGCCAGGGAGCTTGCGTACCTGTACCGCCGAACGACAGGCAGCGCTTCCGATCGGCTCCGTCAGGGGGTATCGTAAGCCATGCCCGCCGCGCCCCGCATCCGACCGCCCGACCTGTTCACGCCCGATGACTGGGCGCCGTTCCAGACGCGCTCGCCCTGGATGGGCCCCCTGCTGGTCGCCCACTGCTGGGCCGTCATCGCCGCCGCGGTCGCGGTGGGCGTGATCTGGCCGATCCTGATCCCCCTGAGTGTCGCGATCATCGGCACCCGGCAACTGGGTCTGGCGATCCTTATGCATGAGGCCGCGCACGGCGGCCTGTCCTCGAACCGGCGGCTGAACGAATTCCTCGGCCACTGGCTGTGCGCGGTTCCTATCGGCGCCTCGCTGACCGCCTATCGCCCCTACCACCTGTCCCACCACAAATACGCCCAGCAACCCGAGGACCCGGACCTGGTCCTGTCGGCCCCCTTCCCGGTCACCCGCTCCTCCCTGCGCCGCAAGATCGTCCGCGACCTGACCGGCCAGACTTTTTTCAAGCAACGGATCCTGTTCGCCTTCAAGGCCTTCGCCTCGAAGCGCGACGAAGACCCGCGCTCAAGCAGCGCGAAGCGCGATAGCGCCACCGAGTATGCCGAGGGCGCGGTGGTCACCGGCCGCAGCATCGCCCCCTTCCTGCTGTTCAACGCCGCCCTGCTGCTCGGGGCGACGCTGGCCGGCGTCTGGTGGGCGTATTTCGCCCTCTGGCTGCTGCCCATGGCGACCTGGTTCCCCATGGTCACCCGGCTGAGAAACATCGCCGAACATGCCTGTGTCGAGGGCTCGTCTGCGGACCCCTTCCGCGCCGCCCGCACCACTCGCGCCTCCTGGTGGGAGCGCGCCCTCATCGCCCCCTACTGGGTCAATTTCCACGCCGAGCACCACCTGTTCATGCACGTCCCCTGCTGGAAGCTCCCCGCCCTGCACCGGGCGGTACGGGCGCGACCGCAAGGCGAGCGGATGGAGGTTGCCCGGGGCTATCTCGCGGTTCTGGCCGAGGCTTCCGCCAAGGCGTGATCTCGGACCCCATAGCTTTCATCCTCGCCACCAGCCACGCTTGGAGGTCGAGAGCACAGGCGCCATCTTCCATCGCATGACCGCCCTCCGCGCGCTCCTCGCCCTGGCCGTTCTCGCCGCCCCGACCGCGGCGCAGGCTCAGACCTGGCAGCCTCACCCCGGCGCGCCCGCCGTAAACCAACACCGCTATCAAGCCGGCCAACACCGATTCGAAATGGACCGTCTCCGCGCCCAGGCCGAACAACGCGAGGCCTTCGCGCGCCAGCTGGAGATCGAGACCCGCCTCAACCGCCAGCGGATCGAGGCCGCACGTCTGCCCGAGCCGATCCTGCCCCCGACCTCCCGCGCCCTGCGCTCACCTGAGGAAGAGCGGGTCCTGCGCCAGTCGGCCTCCGGACGTCGCGCAGCCGCTGCGTCGGAGGTGGGTCAGATCAATGCGTGGCTGGATCGCCCTCGCGACTGACCGGCGAACAGAGTTCGCCTTTCAGGCTGCATCCCTTCCCCTCGTCCTGCGTTCCGGCCTAGCTTGGGTATCTGGGCTGAGGGAGAACGAACATGCGGTGGCAGGGTGGACGGCGCGGCGGAAATATCGACGACCGGCGCGGCATGGGCGGCGGCGCGATGATCGGAGGCGGGCTAGGCACCGTCGTTCTGGCCGCGATCGGCTATTTCGTCTTCGGCATTGATCCCCAGACCACAACCCAGCTGGCCAGCCAGTTTGGCGGCGCCGGCGTATCCGAGGGCAAGGCCGGCAGCCCGTCAGACCAGGCCGGCGCCTTCGTCGATGTCGTCGGGACCAATATCGACGATGTCTGGAAGACCAGGATCCAGGGTTATCAGCCGCCGACCGTGACCCTCTACGAGCAGGGCACGTCGACGGGCTGCGGCTTCGGCCAGGCGGCGATGGGACCGTTCTACTGCCCGACAGATCGTCATGTGTACCTCGACCTGTCCTTCTGGCAGCAGCTTGAGACCCAGCTGGGCGCGTCCAGCGCCGACTTCGCCCGCGCCTATGTGATCGCCCACGAATACGGCCATCACGTCCAGACCCTGACCGGGGTTTCGCAGCAGGTGCAGTCGGCGCAGCAGCGCGCTTCCGGCCAGGCCGAAGCCAACCGCTATTCGGTCGCGCTGGAGCTTCAGGCCGACTGCTATGCGGGGGTCTGGGCCCGCAACGCCACCACCGTGTCGAACGGCGAGGTTGCCCTGGAGTCCGGCGATCTGGAGGCCGGTATGCAGACCGCATCGGCCATCGGAGACGATACGCTGCAACGGCGCCAAGGCGGCTCGGTGCAGCCTGACGGCTTCACCCACGGCTCCTCGGCCCAGCGGGTCGAATGGCTGCGGCGCGGTTATGAATCGGGCGACCCGGCGGCCTGCGACACCTTCCAGGGTCTTTAAGAGTCAGCCCCCACCGTCAGGTCCAGCGGACGAGACACGAACAGCGTGCCGGCGCCGAGGTCCATGGCCAGGCGCCGGCCGTTGAACGCCTCCATCCCGACGAGCCCGCCGGGAAAATTCGGCAGAGGCGGTTGATCGAACACGCCGACGGAGACGCGCCGGTACAGGTGATCGGCGAAGGTCACCGTTCGCGCCTCGACCGTGGCCGAACGCAGCGCGCCGCCCAACACCAGACTGACACCGCTACCCTGCGGCCGTCCGTCCATCAGGCCCACGCCAGTCGCCGCCTCGCGGCTCAGCCCCAGCAGGGCCGAAGCCCCGGTATCGACCACGGCCTGCACCGGCGATCCCTCGACCGTCAACTCCGTGACCAGCGACCCGCCCTGGCGTCGCACCATCGCCCGGGCCAGATCGGGCGGTAGGACGAAGGCCTCGCGCCGCAACAGCCGTGCATGTCGCCGGGCCGGATCCAGCGCCAGCACCGCCTCGCCCAACACGTCCTGCCCCAGGATCAGCGGGGTCTGCAGCCTGTCCTCCGACGCCAGCGGTCCCAGATCGAGCACCGCCGCCCGCAAACCTCGAATGGTCAGTCCGGGCAGGTCGACGGCCAGCGTCGTTCCGCGTCCGACCTGCGCCCTGCCGCCGACGCCATAGGCCACCAGCGGCATGTCGAACAGTGACCGACCTGCCGAAGGCAGCGCCGCGATCAGCGCCCGGTCGATCACCGAATACTGGGCTCCGCTGTCGATCAGGGCGACCACTTCGAGGCCGCCGAGTTTGACTTTCACGGTCGGGACCAGCGCATTTCGCGCATAGGCCAGCCAGGGCGTGGCGCCGCTTTCGACAAAGGTCAGCGTCGGCTTCGGCCACAGCAAGGTCTCACGCGCCCACCAGGCCCCACCGACGACGGCGGCCAGTCCTGCACTGCGGATCAGAAGCGAGCGGCGGTTCATGCCCGCCGAAGATGGCGTTTGCCTGCCGCCCGCGCCAGCCTCGCCTCAAGCCGCAGGTCGCGCCCGGTTCTGCATCGCCCCGGTCATGGGAATGAAAAAGACCCCGACGTCGCGGCGGCTGTGCACCCGGCCCTGCTCGTCGCGGGTATAGACGTACAGCACCTGTCCGCGCCGGAACGGCTGGCCGATCGGGATGATCAGCTTGCCGCCGGGCTTGAGCTGTCGGAACAGCTCGGGCGGCGCGTACTGGGCCACGCAGGTCAGCATGATGGTGTCGAACCCGCCCTCGACCTCGGGCCAGCCGAAATAGCCGTCGCCGACGCGGGAATGGACATTGTCATAGCCCAGCGGCGCAAAAATCTTCCCCACCGCCTCACCCACGGGCTGGATGATTTCGATGGTGTAGGCGTCGCGTACGATCCGGCTCAGCAGGCTGGACTGGAAGCCCGAGCCGGTGCCGATCTCCAGCGTCACATCCCCCGGCTTCGGCACGGCCAGCTGGCTCATATAGGCTTGGCCCAGATAGTCGGACAGGACGCTGCCGTGGCCGATGGCCCAGGGCTTGGGATTGTCCTCATAGGCCTGATACGCCGTCGAGGCGGCGGCGGCGTAGGCATAGTGGAAATAGTCGCGCGGCACGCTCTCGAACGCCGCCAGCACGGCCGGATCGGCCGAGCCGAACTTGCCTTCCAGATAGGCCTTGATCCGCGCCATGGCCGCCGGCTTGCGCGACTGGATGTCGGCGAACTGCGCCTCGCTGATCGTCGGGTTGCGGCCCGAGGCGGCCATGACCTCGCGGAAGACATCGAAGGTCCAGGGCCGGGCGGGCGCGCGCACCGTGGCCGAAATCGCGCTTTGGCCTGCGGCTGTCGCCGCGGCCGGCCCAGATCCGGCCGGTCCCGCAGCGGGACCGGCGCCGCCGACGCCGGTTGGGTTCATCCGCTCGCGGATGGTCTTCATCGTCGCGTCGTCGCAGCCGGCGAGCGGCAGGGTTCCGGCGACGGCGGCCAGCAGGGTGCGTCGGTTGATCATGCGGGTTGCTCAATCGCTGGAAAGGGTTCGAGGCGCTCAGACGCGCCCGTGTCTGGAACAGGCGACGGCGCGCGACGGCTGAGGCGCGCGCCGACCGGCAGGACGAGGAAGGCCACGGTGTAAAGCACCGCCGCCGCGACCAGCAGCGACGAGAAGCCGATGTCCCGGCTCATCAGACCCGCCAGCGGCGTGGCCACCACCGAGAAGGCGCCGTTCAAACCCCAAGCCCAGGGCAGCATCCGCCCGTCGCCGATCTGCGTCAGGCCCAGCGGGAATGGCAGCCCCAGCGCCAGCGACACCGGGGCGGCGGCCAGCAGCACCCACATCGCCCGCACAGCGACGGGCTGGTCCAGCGTTCCCATCATGAATTCCTCGGCCCCGATCCGCATCGCCGCGATCCAGCCGAGGACCACCAACAGACCGATGGCCGAGGCCAGCTTGGGTCTGGACCGGATGTGCTCGGCGATCAGACTGCCCAGTCCCGAGAAGATCAGCATGGCTGTCAGCACCAGGGCGAAGGCCGACGAATAGTCGTTGAGATAGAAGGCCGCCTTGTCGATCAGCAGGATTTCGATCAGCAGGAAGCCCAGCCCGAGGGCCGGAAAGTAAAGCACCGGCCAGACCCGGCGCGGCTCGGCCACGCCATTCGTCCGTCGGCGGAACAACATCGGCGCCATCAGCACCAGCACGGCGATCACCGCCGCCTGCGCCAGCACCGCGACATTCACCAGCGCCCCGATCTCGGCCTGGGGCAGAACCTCCAGCCGCCGGATCAGGGTCGAGAGGTTCTGTAGCTTCAGCGAGGAATAGAAGGCCGGGCGGTCCAGCGTCGCCGGCCGGATGTTGAACGCTTGCGACGAGGCCGTGGGCTGACCCGTCAACACCGCCCGCGCTTCATTGGCGATGGCGTCATTGGGGCCGTCCGAGATCACCTCTCCCGTGGTGAAGGACACCGACGGCAGGTCGTTGAACACCCCCGCCCGCGCCGCTGTTACGTCCATGCCCGGATGCCAGGACACGTCGAACGACCGCGCCTCGGCGAAGGCCTTCAACGCCGCGACATCCCCCGCGGACCAGGGCGTCGGCGAGATCAGGATGCGGGCGTTCCAGGCCGAACGATAGACCAGCACATGGCGCGACGGATCGGCGATCCCGGCCCGAAGCAGCGCCTCGCGCCCTGTCGCCATGACCCGCAGGGCATAGACGGGGAAGTCGCGGATCGAGACCGAGACCGAGACCATGCCGCCGGGCTTGAGCGCACCCAGATAGGCGGACAGGGCCTCGACCGTCACCCCCGTAGCATTGGCCGGGGCGGCGTCGACGAAGTCCGCCGAGACCTCAACGACATCATATGCGTTCGGCCCGGCCCGCCACGCCGCCGCGATCGGCCCGCCGTCCAGCAGATTCAGACGGGGATCGACCGTCAGGGCCGGCGACGGCCCCAGTCCGTGACGCAGGGCGCTGTGCAGCACCGGCTCGCCCTCGACCGCATCCGCATGACGCGCGCCGAGCGCCATCGCCTCGGCCCCCCGATAGCCGCCCGACAACCCGACCAGCAGCACATCCGCGCCCGGCCGCAACACATAGGGCGCCGCCGACAGGGCGCTGGGGGCGTAGGCGGCGTCCACCGGACCCGGCTTCGGCAGGGAGGCGATCCGGGCGCCGTCCCTGTACAGTCCATAGGTCGCCGGTGGTCCCGCCACGCCCAGCATCCCGGCGTTGTTGGAGATGTCGGCGTCGACGCGCTCAGTGAAATTCTCCAGCAGCAGATAGTGGCCGCGCGGCTGTTTCAGTTCTGCCACCACCCGCGCGCCGGGTGTGTTCATCGGCGCATAGACCGACTTGAACTCCGAGATCGCCGGGGCCGGACCGAGGAACAGGATCGCCTCGGCCCCGACCAGCGCGGCCCCGGCCAGACCTGCACCGAGCCAGTTCAGCCGGCCGGGCTGAAACAGGGTCGCCAGCGCGAGCGGCACGATCAGGATCGGCGCGAGCAGAAACGGGTGGACCACGAACATCAGGCCCAGCGCGAGGGCCGAGCCCAGGCCGGCGCCGATCAGGTCATAGCCATAGACCCGCCCGATCTCGCGCGGATTCAGCACGAAGATCAGCGAGATGTAGAGGCCGGCCAGGAAGAAGAACGGCAACAGGGCCGCATAATACAGGCCGATATTGCGCACCTGTTCGACCCAGGTCGTCGGGTTTTGCAGCTGCAGCGGATTGAAGGCGTTGGCGGTCACCCATTGATAGCCCACCGCCGCCGCCAGGGTCATCGCCGCCGGCAACACCGTTCGCAACAGCCGGCCATGCCGCTCGACCGTGTCGCGAAACAGGGCGGTGACCACGCCGGACAGGGCAAAACCGGCCATAACAATGGAGATGATCCAGTAGCCATACTCGGACCATTTCGCGACGGCGAAATACCGGGTCAGGGCGTTCTCGATCCCGACCACACCCAGCGCGATCAGGAACAGCGGCATCAGCGCCGCGCGGGTCTTCGCTGCGGGGTTCACGCCGTGCGGTCCGGTTTGAATTGCCGATGGTTGGCGGTCCGGTCAGCGCCCCCCGACGCCGTCCAGACCGCCACCGCGGACGCCCTATCCCCAAGGCTCCGCGAACTCATGGTTAACAACCACTTAAGCCCCATCCAAATGCATCTGGCGCGGCAACCGCCGGAGAGTCGACAGGCTTCGCCGTTTGCGCGAACCGATCGAGGCTCACCTGTGGCCGAAGGGGACCACCTTGTTGTGGCGGTCGTGGCCGATATCGGCCGTTCCCAGATACGGAATTCCCGACCGTTCGCACCAGTAGCGGCAGATCTCTTCCGCGGTCAGGCCGAAGTCGGGATCATTCTCGACAATGTCCGACACCCGCCCCATCCGGATGCCCGCCACCTTGCGGATCGAGGCCTGACCGGTCAGGTGGAACATCATCCGGTCGATCCGGTACAGCGGCTCTGACACATCCTCCAGCATCAGGACATGGCCGGTCAGGTCGGGTTCCAGCGCCGTCCCCACGAGCGCGTCCAGAATGCTGAGATTGAAACCCACCGCCGGACGCGGATCATCGGCCAGCGACGGCTCCCACGACGTCGGATCGCCCGACCGCAGCCAGTTCAGCGCCCGCCAGGCCGTGGCGTCGTTCCGCACCGCGTCGGAGGCCATTGGTCCGTGCGCCACATGCGGGAACCCGGCCCTGTAGAGCAGGGCCAGAATGCTGCCGGCGTCCGAATAGCCCAGATACCGCTTCTTGCGCGCTGCCGCCGTCAGCCGCGGCAGCACCGCCTCGGCGATGCGGCAGGCGCCGTAGCCGCCGCGCGCGAACCAGACTGCGTCCAGCCGCGGATCATTGGCGTATTCGACGAAGGCCGCGGCCCGGCTGGCGTCGTCGCCGCCGAAATGCCCGTGCTTGCCGAAGCTGGCCGGGTGGAAGGCCGCCGTAACCGAGCCGTCCGGAAAATTGGTCGCGAACCAGGCCAGAACGGCCTCGGCGCGCGCCTTGTTGAAGCGCGAACTGGCGTTGACGATGCCGATCTTCATGCTGAGCCGCTGGCCTCCAGCCTCGCCCGTGCTAGTCAGGCCGCCGGACATTCCCCGGTTTCGCCCTCATGAATCAAGACGACTATTTCTTCTGCGGCATCGGCGGGTCCGGAATGCTCCCGCTGGCGATGATCGTCCAGGCGCGCGGCGGCCGTATCGAGGGCTCCGACCGCTCCCGCGATCAGGGCCGCACGCCGGAAAAATTCGCATGGCTTGAAGCGCACGGCGTCACCCTGCATCCGCAGGACGGCTCGGGCGTCACACGCGCGGACCAGACGGTGGTGGCCACCGGCGCCATCGAGGACACGGTGCCGGATATCAGCGCGGCGAAACGCGCCGGAGCTCGAATCGTCACCCGGCCTGAGCTTCTCAGCCAACTTTTCAACGCCGCCCCGGTCTCCATCGGCGTGGCGGGCACCAGCGGCAAGTCCACCATCACCGGCATGATCGCCTGGATCCTGCACCGGGCGGGCCACGAACCCACCGTCATGAACGGCGCGGTGATGAAGAATTTCGCCGACGCGGACCATCCGTTCGCCAGCGCCCTGATCGGAGGTCCTGACCTGTTCGTGTCGGAGGTCGATGAGTCCGACGGCTCCATCGCCCGCTACGATCCCACGGTCGCCGTGGTCTCCAACATCTCGCTGGACCACAAGTCGATGGAGGAGTTGCGCGACCTGTTCGGCGGCTTCACCGGCCGCGCGGCGAAGGCTGTCCTGAACCTCGACAATCTCGAGACCCAGGCGCTCGCCCAGACCCTGCCAGCCGACAAGGTGATCACCTTCGCTCTGGGTGAAGAGCCGGCCACACTGAACGCCCACGATCTCGAGCCTTTGCCAACTGGCATGCGCTTCACCCTGACAGAGCTTGATGGGACGAAGCACGCGGTGACCCTGAACGTCCCCGGCGCCCACAATGTCGCCAACGCTCTCGCGGCGCTCGGTGCGGTCCGCGCCGTCGGCGTGCCGCTGACCGACGCCGTCGCCGCCCTGGAAACCTTCGCCGGCATCCGCCGCCGTATGGAGGTCGTCGGAACCGCGAACGACATCACCATCATCGACGACTTCGCCCACAACCCGGACAAGATCGCCGCCACCCTGAAGACCCTGCACGCCTTCGACGGCCGGCTGCTGATCCTGTTCCAGCCGCACGGCTTCGGTCCGCTGCGGCTGATGCAGACCGAGTTCATCGACGGATTTGCCGGCCTGATGCGCGAGGATGACGTCCTGCTGATGCCCGAGCCCGTCTATTTCGGCGGCACGACCGACCGGTCCGTCGGCAGCGAGGACATCGCCGCAGGCGTCCGGGCCGCCGGCCGCACGGCCGAGGCCCTGGCCACCCGCGAGGCTTGCGGTGATCGGCTGATGGAACTGGCCCGCCCCGGCGACCGGATCATTGTCATGGGCGCCCGGGACGACACCCTGTCAGTCTTCGCAGTGGCGCTTCTCGATCGGCTTTCTTGTCCGCTTACAGATTGATATTCAAGAGAATATCTTGAAACATTCACGCCCGGAAAAGCTGGCGTTAAGGGCTGACATCTATCCCGGCGGTCAGGCGGGAGTTGTACATGGCCAGGATCGGTGACTTTGCGAGTGAGGCGGCGCCAATCGGCCCGGACACGCCCGGCGCGGATGTTTTCGACCGTTTCCAGAGTGAGCCGGACACCCTCGTCATCGCCGTCATCGACGGCGACAGCCGCCCTGTCGGCCTGATCGAGCGCAACGCGTTCACCCTCAAAATGGCCGCTGAGTTCGGGCGTGCCCTGTACGCCAAGCGTCCGGCCGCCGCCTTCATGGACGCTGCGCCCCGGATCCTCGACGCCGACGCCGACGCCGAGACCCTGTTCCAGTCCATGGACGCCGCCAATCTGGGTGGTCTGTTGAACGGTTTCGTGGTCACCTCCAGAGGTCGTTACGTCGGCGTCGGCGCCGGGGTGCATGTGTTGCAGGCCGGAAGCGCGATCCACCGGCGGCGCGCCGACGCCATGAGCGCCCTTGCCCGCGATCTCGCCAGAGCGGAGGCCGAGGCCCGCGCCTCCAGCCGGGCCAAGTCAGAATTTCTGGCCGTCATGAGCCATGAGATTCGCACGCCGCTGAACGGGGTTCTGGGCGTCGCAGCCCTGATGGAGCGAGAACTCACCCAGGAGGCCATGCGGCCCTACGCCCGCACTATTCTCGACTCCGGCCAGAGCCTGCTGCGCCTGCTGACGGACGCCCTGGACATGTCGCGGGCGGAGGCCGGCCTGATGACGTTCGAAACGGCGCCAGTCGATCTCGCCGCTCTCGCCGCGGACCTCAAGGCCCTGTGGAGCCCTCGCGCCCAGGAAAAGAACCTGATTCTGACGGTCACCCACGACACGGCCGGTCGCGACTGGGTGGCCGGCGACGAGATGCGGCTCAAACAGCTGTTCAACAACCTGATTGGAAACGCCCTGAAATTCACCCAGGCCGGAGAGGTCGCGGTCCACATCACCAGCCACGACATGGACGGCCAGATCGCCCTCAGCGCCACGGTGGACGACAGCGGTCCTGGCGTGCCGGAAGGGTTGGTCGGGAGCATCTTCGACCCGTTCAACACCGGCCACGCCGGCCGCGAGGGCGCGGGCGCCGGCCTCGGTCTGGCGATCTGCCGCCAGATTGTGGAACTGATGAACGGCGCCATCGCGGTCGAGCGATCACCGCAGGGCGGGGCGCGGTTCCGGTTCACCCTGACCCTGCCCGCCGCAAGTCGCGAGATGCGGGCGGCGGCCATGCAGATGGCCGAACCCACCGCCCACACGACCCTGCATGTCCTCATCGTGGACGACAACGCCACCAATCGCTTCGTCGCCGGCAAGGTGCTTGAACTGTTCGGTTGCAGCGCTGAAGCCGTCGAAGGCGGACAGGAAGCGATCGAACGGGTCAAGGCCGGCGCATTCGACCTGGTCCTGATGGACATCAAGATGCCCGTCATGGACGGAGTCCAGGCCACCCGACTGATCCGGGGTCTGTCAGGGCCCGTGGCCGACATCCCGATCCTGGCTCTGACGGCCAACGCCGATCCTCGCGATGAAGCGGAGTATTTGGCAGCCGGTATGAACGGCGTAGCGCAAAAACCCATCCAGCCTGACGCCCTGCTCAACGCCATCCGCCTGGTCATGGGCAGCCGACCGGTGTTCCATCAGACGGCCCTGACGGCAGCCGCTTGAGCCGCCGCACGATCGCGGGCCTGGCAGGCTGTTGAAAAAGTCGGACCGCGGAAGCGATTTGCCCGGAAATCTCCATTCATGGGAACGCCCACAAACGGACCTGTTGAATTCATTCAATTTTCTATTCGACAGATGGTGATTGGATCTCGTTCCGAGAGGGTCAAAACCTGGTTCAACAGCCCGCTAGGCCGGTTGGGCCTCACGCCAGGCGCGGACCCGCCGGGCCAGCCGGTAGATCACCACGATCAGGGCGATCACGACGATCGGGATCAGGATCGGCGCCAGGAAGGCGACGATCACGGTCAGGAAGGCCAGCACGTCCTCGACCAGCGAGACCAGCGGATTGCCCAGCCCGCCGGTGGTCGCCGTCGAGCCGACCCGCACCCCCGTCTGCGCCGCATTGAAGGCCAAGGCCGCCGGCGCCCCCACGATCAGGCCCGCGATCGCCGCCGCCGACGGATCGACGTTCCAGAACACGCTGCCCGCCGCCACCGCCCCCGCGATTGGCCGTGTGACATAGCCGATGGCGTTCAGCCCGTGGTCGATGGCCGGCACCTTGTCGCCTGCGAACTCGGCTACGGTCGCCGTCGCCAAGGCGGCGATCGCCGGCCAGGAGACCAGCCAGTCCATCTGGTCGATCAGGCGCACGCCGAACATTTCGAACTTGGCCGACAGCGCCAGCATCAGCAGCGGCAGGAAGGTGCGCAGTCCGGTCGCCGAGGCCAGGCCCAGCCCCAGCAGCGCCGGCAGCACCCAGGTCTGCATTGGCCCCGCGGCCGCGCTGATCGAGGACAGGTCGAGGTCGGGCATGGGGCGGCTCCGCGTCGTTCCTCACACAATGCGCGGGAAAGCCTCGGCGCTCCATCGGCTTTTTCGCTCGAGCCGCGTCGGGTCGAGAAGGCGGAGCCTTCTGACCGCGGCCAACAAAAATGTCAGGCCTTCACGTCGTCGAACTCGGGATGCCGCTTCAGCCAGGCGACGGCGTAGCTGCATCGCGGCGCCAGCTTCAGTCCTTCGGCCCGCGCGTGCCCGCCAAGGGCCTGCATGAACCGTCCCGCTGCGCCCGTTCCGCGCAGGGCCGGATCAGCCTCCACATGCAGGATCACCCGCGTCGTCCCCTCCACCGCATAGTCGGCGAAAACGGAGCGTAGCTTTCCCTCGGGATCGGCGAATCCCTGTTCGAACCGCTGGTCGGCGCGAACGTCGCGAATATCGGTCATGGGCGGCCTCGTCTGTGTCGGAGAGCGGACAGTCGGCCAACACGGAAATCAGCGGAGGCGTTCCCCGAAAACCGGTGAAACCTGGTTTCCGTCAGGAACCGTCGCTCCGGCGCCTCACGGCGCCCTGTCGCTCAGCAGCCGGAACAGGCCGATGATGCTCTTGATCGTGAACCAGACGGTCAGGAACAACAGCCCCAGCCCCAACAACAGCGCGAGGGGTATCAGGACGACGCCCATGTCGTTCACGGCGAAGAATGAGACCACGCAGATCGCGATGCCGATCCACAACAGGATGGTCCACCAGAACACCGACCAGAACAGGCCGATCTGGGCGTCGATATGGGTCCGCGACAGGCCGTCCGATCCGCCGCGCCCGGCATAGGCGACGATCAGGCCGACGATGACCAGCAGGTTCGCGCTGGGCAGGGACAGGATGTACAGGCCCCAGGCGATCAGCGCGGCCGGCCGGCCTTCGGATTCATGCCCGGTGGCGAAGCGCGGTTCCTTGGGGGCGTCGGGCAAAGCGTCAGCCATGGCGTCTCTCCGTCAGATCCACCAGCCGCGCGGATCGGCGATCGCACGGCCGGACTTCAGGGTCCAAACGCCCCAAGCCCCGCGAAGCACCATCCACAGGGCCAGGCCGAACAGGATCGGCACCCCCAGAGCGAACGGCGCGGCCAGCAGGATCACCCCGGCCACCGCCGCCACCGCCGCCGCCCACAGGGTGCGGCGCTGATAGATGAAGTGTGAGGCCGACAGGTCGTCTTCCGGCCCTGCCCGTCCGGTGACGGCGAACAGGCCGATCGCCGCCGACACGCCGACGGTCGGGACGGCGAACAGGATCAGGGCGTAGACGGCGTACAGACCCAGACCTCCGCCCGGGATCGCGGCGCCTTCGTCCCGCCGGCGTCGGCGCGACGAGAACTCGCGCGACGTCGCAAAGACCGAACTGGCCTCGACCGGCGCCGGCTCCGGCGGGAGGGGCTCGTCGTCGAGCGGATCCTCCTCAGGTTCGGGTTCGGCCTCGTACACAGGCGCCGGCTCGTGTTCGAACACAGGTTCGGGTTCCGGCTCGGGTTCAGGTTCGCGCCAGCGACCCTGTAGCGACGCCGGAGAGGCGAAGCCGATCAGGTCGTCGTCGTGGTCATCCCCAAGGTTGTCCAATGGGTCGTCCGTGGGGGGGAGATCGCCGGGTTCGGCCATCGGATATCCTTCAGTCCGGTCCAAGTAATGACCGCGCCGCGCTTTCGGCGCAACCGCACAGGCAAGCCGATTCAGCGCGCCAGCACGACCACGCAGCCGGCGGCGGCGGCGGCGTCCAGCGCGCCCGGCTTTTCGATCCGCACCGTGCACCGCCGCACGCGTCCGTCCTTCAGGCAGGCCGTGGCCAGTCGATCGGCGAAGGTCTCGACCAGGCCGACATGGCCTTCGGCTGTGATGGCGTGAGCCGCCGCGGCCACGGTCTCATAGTTGATGGTGTCAGCCAGACGCTCGACCGGCGCCGGCGTCAACTCCAGCGTGACATCGATGACCAGGGTCTGCAGACGCCCCTGTTCGTGGTCGTGCACTCCGATGCCCGCCTCGACGCTCAGGCCGCGCACGAACACGGTCAGGCCCTCACGGCGCGGGCCGTCAGCGGCGGGGAAGGGCAGGGGGGAAACGGTCAAGGCCTACTCCACAATGTCCGGGGTCTGCCACGCCAGGTGCTGGCCCCCGTCCACGGCGATCATCTGACCCGTCACCTGCCCGGCGTCCACCAGCCAGCGCACGGCCTCGGCGACGGCCTCGGGACTGCCGGCGCGTTGCAGCGGCGTGGCCCGCGCCTCGGCCTCGAACTCGCCCGCCGCCTGATGCACCGACGGCAGGGTCGGTCCGGGCCCCACGCCGTTGACGCGAATGCGCGGCGCCAAGGCCTGGGCCATGGTCCGGGTGGCGACCCACAGGGCGGATTTGGATAGACCGTACGAGAAGAAGCGCGGGTCCGGCTTCAACACCCGCTGGTCCAGAATATTGATGATGGCCGAGCCGTCCGGCGCCTGGGCCGCGAACACCTGGGCCAGCAGCACCGGCGCCCGCAGATTGACGTCCATATGCACCGCCCAGCTTTCGCCCGTGATGCTGTCCAGCCGGTCGTCGGAGAACACCGAGGCGTTGTTGACCAGCACCGACAAGGGCCCCAGCGGCTCAACAGCGCGGCCGATCAGTGCGTGGGTCGCGATGACGTCGGCGAGGTCGGCCGACAGGCAGACGGCGCACCGGCCCAAGGCCTTGATCTCGCCCGCGACGCCCGCGGCCTCGTCCGCCGAGGCGCGATGGTGGATCGCCACGTCGAATCCGGCGGCGGCCAGCTCGAGACAGATCGCCCGGCCGATGCGCTTCGCTCCGCCGGTGACAAGGGCGGCGCCGCGCCGTTCACCGTTACGGGCCGGGGCCTCAGTCAACCCGGCCGAACTCGAAATAGTTTATGGCGGCGAAGACGGCGACGAAGCCGAGGATGATGTAGAGGGCCAGCATGGAAACGCTCCTATAGCCCGCCCGCAATAAAGCCCTGCGCCCGGCTGTTCAAGAACGCACGACGGCTTATCGTCGTCCCATGACGACGTGGCGCACCCGGATCGAGCCCTACACCCGCCCGCTGTTCTTCGCCTGGTCGCGGATGACCCGCGGTATGACCCTCGGCGTGCGCGGCGTGGCGGTGGACGCCGACGGCCGGGTTTTGCTGGTGAAACACACCTATCTGCACGGCTGGTGGCTACCCGGCGGGGGCGTCGAGCGCGGTCAGTCCTGCGAGGACGCCCTGATCCGCGAGATGCGCGAGGAGGCCGGCGTCATCGTCGAGGGCACTCCGGCCCTGATCAGCGTCCACGCCAATGAGCGCCATTTCCGCGGCGACCATGTGCTGGTCTATCACATCGACCGCTTCGCCCTGACTGACCGCACCAGTCACGGCGAGATCGCGGAGGTGGGGTGGTTCGACCCGGACGTTCTGCCTGATGACACCCACCGCGCGACGCGTGACCGGCTGGCGGAAATCTTCGGCGGTGCGGACCGCGCGACAAGCTGGTAGCCAGAGCCCATGAACCCCGCCCTCTTCTCCATGATCGCCGTCGTCCTCGCGGGCGGCGCGACCGCCCTTCAGGCCCCGACCAACGCCAGGCTCATGGGCGCCGTCGGCTCGCCGGTGAACGCCGCCTTTGTCTCGTTCGCCGTCGGCACGGCGGCCCTGGGGATCGTCGCCATGATCCTGCAGGCGAAACCGGATGTCGCGGCGGCGCGGGTCCTGCCCTGGTACGTCTGGATCGGCGGCCTCTATGGCGCGATCTTCGTCGTCGCCGCGGCCTGGGGCGTACCGAGGCTCGGCGTCGCCCTGACCATCACCCTGATGGTCGCCGGACAGCTGCTGGTCGGTCTGATCCTCGATCATTTCGGCGCCTTTGGCGCGCCGCAGCACCCGATCAGCCTGGGCCGCGCCGCCGGCGTCGCCCTGGTTCTCGCTGGCGTGCTTATGGTCCGCCGCTTCTAGGCCTATATCGGTCCCGATGACCGAGGAGACCTCGCCAGCCGATTCGCCGACGACCGCCCTGGTCGCGGCCGACCTGATCCGCGACGAGGCGCGGCGGGCGCCGGACAAGCCGGGCGTCTATCGCATGTATGGCGAGGACGGGACCTGCCTCTATGTCGGCAAGGCGCGCTCCATCAAGAAGCGCATCCTCCAGTATGCGCAAGGACGGTTCCACACCCAACGCATCGGCCTGATGGTTTCCCTGACCCGGTCGATGGAGCTGGTCATCACAGCCTCCGAGACCGAGGCCCTGCTGCTCGAATCCAGCTTCATCAAACAGCTCAAGCCGCGCTTCAACGTGGTGCTGCGCGACGACAAGTCGTTCGCCGAACTGATGATCCGCAAGGACCACCGCGCCCCACAGGTCCGCAAGCATCGTGGGGCCCACACGACCCCCGGCGACTATTTCGGCCCCTTCGCCTCGACATGGGCGGTGAACCGGACGCTGAACACCCTGCAGAAGGCCTTCCTGCTGCGGTCATGCTCGGACAGCGTCTACGAGACCCGCACCCGGCCCTGCATGCTGCACCAGATCAAGCGCTGTTCGGCCCCCTGCACGGGCCTGATCTCGCTCGAGGACTATGGCGATCTGGTCGAGGAGGCCTCCCTGTTCCTGCGCGGCAAGTCCCGCGCCGTCATCGCCCGCCTGTCCGGCGAGATGAGCGCCGCCGCCGAGGCCATGGACTACGAACAGGCCGCCCGCGTCCGCGACCGTATCCGCGCCCTTTCCGCCATCTCGATGGAAAACTCCGTCAGCGCCGATAGCGTCGCCGAAGCCGACGTTTTCGCCCTGTTCTCCGAGGGCGGTCAGGCCTGCGTCCAGGTCTTCTTCTACCGCGGCGGCCAGAACTGGGGCGGCCGCGCCTATTTCCCGCGCGTCGACAAGACGGATGCCGACCCGGAAATCCTCGCCGCCTTCCTCGGCCAGTTTTATGAGGACAAGCCGATCCCGCGTCTGGTCCTGTCCAACGTCCGCCCGCACGAACTGGAGCTGCTGGAAGAGGCCTTCTCGATGAAGGCCGAACGAAAAGTCGAGATCGCCAACCCCCGGCGCGGCGACAAGCTCAGCCTCGTCGACCATGCCCTGACCAACGCCCGCGAGGCGCTGGGCCGCAAGATGGCCGAGGGGTCGGCCCAGGGTAAAATCCTCGACGAGGTCTGCGAGTCCTTCGGTCTGGACGCCCGGCCTGAGCGGATCGAGATTTACGACAACGCCCACATCCAGGGCACCAACGCCGTTGGCGGCATGGTGGTGGCCGGGCCCGAGGGCTTCCAGAAATCGCAGTACCGCAAGTTCAACATCCGCGGCGAGGACCTGACCCCCGGAGACGACTACGGCATGATGCGCGAGGTCATGCGCCGCCGCTTCGGACGGCTGGTCAAGGAAGAAGACGCCGGAGACGAGGTCGTCCGCCCCGACCTGCTGCTGATCGACGGCGGCACCGGCCAGCTGGCCGAGGTGCTGGCGGTGCTGGCCGACCTCGGACTGGACGACATCACCGCCGTCGGCGTGGCCAAGGGACCCGACCGCGACGCCGGCAAGGAGCATTTCTTCATGCCCGGCAAGCCACCCTTCATGCTGCCGCTGAAATCGCCCGCCCTCTATTACATCCAGCGCCTGCGTGACGAGGCCCACCGCTTCGCCAACGGCGCCCACCGCACCCGCCGTTCGATGGACATCAAGAAGAACCCGCTCGACGAGATCGAGGGCATCGGCCCGGGCCGCAAGAAGGCCCTGCTGCACGCCTTCGGCTCCGCCAAGGGCGTCGGCCGCGCCGCAGTGGTCGATCTGGTCAAGGTCGAGGGGATCAACCAGCCGATGGCCGAACGGATTTACGGGTTTTTCCATCCGGCGACGACGCATCGCTGAGCCCGTTTCCGGCCCACTTGCGGACTTTGGCCGGAGGTCATTTTCTGGAGGGTTCGCGGGTGTCATCCGCCGTGATGCAAAGCGGGCAAACGGTTCAGAGCAGGGCGGCGATGCTTTGGGCCAGGTCGGAGTTGCGGAACGGCTTCGAAAGAAGGGGGAGCTGGACATCAATCCCCGAATGCTCCGCAAAGCCCGATACGAGCAGCACGGGAAGGTCTGGCAGCCGGGTCCGCAACGTCGCCGCCAGGTCAACGCCGGTCATTCCCGGCATCAAATGGTCGGTGATGACGATGCTCGGACGCAGGCCGCCAGTGATCAAGGACAGGGCTTCTTCGGCAGAGCTGGCTTCCCGCACATCATAGCCCATGTCCACGAGCATATCGGCGGTGCTGGCCCGGACGAGGTCCTCGTCATCGACCAGCAGGACAGAACCTCTCTGCATGGGCTGCGTCCGTGTCGCAGGAGGCGCGTCCGGACTGGCCACGGCCTCCTCACTCCGGGGCAACCAGATTTCCACATTGGTGCCAAGCCCGGGGCGACTACGAATACGCAGGTCGCCGCCCAGCTGCTGGACCAGCCCATGCACCATTGAAAGGCCCAGTCCGGTGCCCTTGCCGACGCCTTTCGTGGAGAAGAAGGGCTCCGTTGCACGGGCCATGGTGGCTTCATCCATGCCCGCACCGGTATCCGCCACCGAAACACGGACATAGCGGCCGGGCCGTAGATTGCCGGCGCCGCCGGGCGACACTTCACCCAGCGCGGCTGTCAGGCGCAGAACGCCGACCTCGGCCATCGCGTCGCGCGCATTCACCGCCAGATTCAGCAGGGCCATTTCGAGTTGATTGGGATCGGCCTTCGCAGGCGGCAGTCCTGGTTCGATCTCCACCAGCACCTTGATCTGCGGCCCGATCGTACTCGAAACGAGATCCGCCATTCCGGCCATCAGCTCTCCGACGTCGACGGCCGTCGCCTGGAGCGGTTGCCGGCGAGCGAAGGCCAGCAGGCGCTGCACCAGCGTTCGGGCGCGTTCGGCGGATTGAAGCGCGCCGGCGATCAGGCGTTGCTCGCGCTCGCCGCCGACGCTCCGCCGCTCAAGCATGTCGAGCGCCCCCAGGATCGGGGTCAGCAGGTTGTTGAAGTCATGCGCGACCCCGCCGGTGAGTTGACCCATGGCCTCCATTTTCTGGGCATGGCGTAGCTGTTCCTCCGCCCGGGCCAGCCTCTCCTGCTCCCGGACCCGCTCGGTGACGTCGTAGACGAATTGATAGGCGCCCACCTGCCGCCCCTCGGCGTCACGCAGGACATTGTATTTCATCTCATAGGCGTGTCGGGCCCTGCCAGGATCGCCGAACTCGGCCGTCTCGGTGAACTCCTCGCCCCCCAATGCTCGCGCCCATATGGTCCGGACGGCCTCCTGGTGCTCGGGCTGATCATCGAGGACCCCGACGATCGATTGGCCCACCTGCGGTCTCACGCCGAAAATGCGCTCGAACTCGGTGGCGGCCGCCTTGTTGACCGCGAGCCAGCGGAAATCCATATCGACCACCTGCACGAAGGCGTCGGTTCCTTCGACGATATCCGCCAGCAGCTTGCGCTCGGCTAGGGCTTCGCTCACCCGCCTCTCAAGGTTTGTATTCAGTTCGCGCAGAGTGGCTTCGTCGCGTCGCTGGGCGGTGACATCGGTATGAACGCCCACCCATTCGAGAATCGACCCGTCGGCGGAGACCGTCGGGATCGCGCGGATCGAAAAAATGCCCCATGTCCGATCATGGCGGAGCAGCCGGTGTTCGAAGACGAACGGCTTGCGCCCGGCCACCGCTTCCCGCCAGGCGACCACCGTGCCGTCCACATCGTCCGGGTGGACCGCGTCCGACCAGCCGTAACCCTCGTAAGCTTCTCGCGTCTGCCCGGTCAGGGCGGACCACCCGGGCTGGTCCCCGGTCATCCGACCTTCGGCGTCGTTGGTCCACAGCACCCCTTCGACAGCCCGGACAGCCGCCTGGAACCGGCTATTGCTGTCTCGCAACATCGCCGCCGCCCCGACGCGTTCCACATGCGCCCACGACCGCTCGGTGACTTCCGTCAAAAGGGCCAGGTCGCTGTCCTTCCAGACCCGCGCCACCCTGTCGTGAATGGCCATGAGGGCCACAAGCCGCCCTTCCTTGACCAGCGGCATGCAGATCGTCGCCGTGATGCCGATCGACTGGAAGGTCGCGGCTTCCTCCGGGGCCAGCTCCTCCAGATTGTTGTTCACCACCAGCGGTCGACCGGTGCTCAGGTTCTCGACCGCCAGCTTGCCGAAGTCCGCCAGTTGATAGTGGCCGACGATGCTGGGAGAGCCGGGGGCGCTCCAGTCGCCTCGGATCGTAAATCCGTCCTCGTCGGGATCCATGTCGGCATAGGCGCAGCAGGACAGCCGCAGATGCTCCCCCAGCATTCTGGTCGCGTTGAGCAGTATGTCATCCGCCTCGGCCAGATTGGCGGTCGCCCGGTTGAGGTCGTCGAGGAAACGGAGCCGGGTCTGCTCTTCGGCGAGGCGCTCCGCGCCCTCCCGGAGTTCCGCCTCGGCCCGACGTCGCTCGGAGATGTCTCTGAGATAGCCGACGAAAAGGCGTTCGCCGCCCAGTTCGGCGTCGGTGATCGTCAGCTCGACGGGAAACTCACGCCCGTCGCGGTGGCGGGCATCGATCTCGATCCGCTGGCCAATGACATGGGCATCGCCGGTTTTCAGAAACCGGGCCATGCCCTGGTTGTGGGCGTCCCGCAGATGGTCCGGCACCACCATGTCCGCCATGGCCGCTCCCACCGCTTCGGCCTGCGACCAGCCGAACGTCTCCTCCGCGCCCCGATTCCACGCGCGGACGGCGCCCGTGACATCGATGACGATGACCGCGTCCAGCGCCGCATTGATGATGGGTTGAAGCGACTCAAGGCTCGTCACACATTCTCCCCACGGACTTGGCTTGTCGGATAACGCTTTTATCCTTCCGGCGTTGCCGACCAAGGATGCACCGCAGACGGTCCGGCGCGCTTGTGACCGTCTCGTCCCCTCTCCCCCAACGGGTTCTGAATGCCTATACCGACGCCATGACCGACGAATCCCGTGACGCCCTGCTCTCCGGCTATCGCCGCTTCCGCGAGGGCCACTGGCCCGAGGCCCGGGCCCAGTATGAGGCGCTCGCCGCTGAGGGCCAGAAGCCGCACACCCTCGTCGTCGCCTGTTCGGACAGCCGCGCCGATCCGGCCCTGATCTTCGACACCGCGCCGGGCCAGCTGTTCGTCGTCCGCAACGTCGCCAATCTGGTCCCGCCCTATGAGCCGGACGGCCACCTGCACGGCGTGTCAGCGGCTTTGGAGTTCGGGGTCAAGGTGCTGAACGTCTCGCGCATCATGATCATGGGTCACGCCCACTGCGGCGGGGTCAACGCCATGCTCCATGGCGCGCCCGCCGACTGTCAGGACTTCGTCGCTCCCTGGGTGGCGCAGGGCGCGCCGCTCGTGCGCCGCATCGCCGAGGCATGCGCGCCCGAAGAGGTTGAACAGCTGGCCGAAGAGGCGGTGGTCCGTCTGTCGCTCCAGAACCTGCGCACCTTCCCCTGGATCGCCGAGCGCGAAGCCGCGGGAACCCTGGCACTCAGCGGCGTCCATTTCGGCATCGCCGATGGGGTGCTGAGGTCGCTGCGCGAGGGCGAGGGCGAGGGCGAGTTCGTGTCGCTGGCCTAGGATTGCAAAAAGTAGTGAGATAGACTACTTGGTCTGGATGGACCGGTTCATATCCGCAACGGACGCCAATCGGGACTTTTCCAACCTGTTGGGCAAGGTCGCCGCCGGCGAGTCCTTTGTGGTCACATCTCACGGCAGGCCCGTTGCCCGGTTCACGCCCGTGAGGAAGGATGTGGTGGATCAGGAGGTTGTGGCCGCCCGCCGCGCCCACATCGCCGCCCTGAGGGTCAGACCTCCGAATCAGCCTCGACCCAGACTGTCGCGCGACGAATTCTACGACTGATGCGGTGTGCGCTGGACACCAATATTCTTGTGTACGCCGAGGGGGTGAACGGTCCGGATCGGCAGACTGCGGCGGCGAACCTGCTTGAACGCCTGGCTTGTGCCGACCTTATCCTGGCCACCCAGACCTTGGGCGAACTCTTCAGCGTTCTCAGGCGCAAGGGCGGATACAGCGGCGCAGAGGCCGTTGATCTGCTCGGACCCTGGCGGACCGGCTATCGCGTCGTCCCGACCTCGACGGCGCTGTTTGATCGGGCCGTGCGAAACGCGGCGTCCAGCGAGCTGCAAATCTGGGATTGCATCATCCTGGAAGCCGCCGCCGATGCGGGTTGCAGCCTCCTGCTTTCCGAAGACATGCAGGACGGCTTCGTCTACCGCGGGGTGACCGTCGCCAATCCGTTTGCGGAACGGCTTCACCCGCTGTTGGCTTCATTGCTCGACACCCTGTCTCAAGACCCCCCGGCCGGAGCGCCCACTTGACCCCCAATCCCCACGCCAACCCCATCCCCAACATCCTGACCGGCCTGCGGCTGGTTGCGGGGGTGATCATGTTCCTGATCCTGGCGGGGGCGGCGCCCCAGGGCATTCCGTTCCTGTCCGAATATCTGAGCCCCGACGACCAGTTTCGCTTCGGCCGGACGGCCTTCGTGATCTTCATGGTTGCGGCGTCGACCGACTGGGTCGATGGCTTTCTGGCCCGGCGCTGGCACGCCACGACCCGCTGGGGCGCCATCCTCGACCCCATTGCCGACAAGGTGCTGATCACCGGCGCCATCCTCGGCGTTCTGGCCTGGGGCGCCCTGCCGCAGATCGCCATCCCCTGCGGCCTGATCCTGTTCCGCGAGTTCGCCGTCTCGGCCCTGCGCGAGACCGTCGCCGGCAAGGTCAAACTGCCCGTCACCCTTCTGGCCAAGTGGAAGACGCTGCTGCAGATGGTGGCTCTGGGCGCGCTGCAACTGGTTTTGCTTTGGGACGGCTTCGGCCTGCCGCTGGAATGGCAGCCGCATTTCCAGACCTTCGCCTATGTCCTGATCTGGATCGCCGCCATCGTCACCCTGTGGACCGGCTGGCAGTATTTCGCCAAGGCCCAGCAGAAGATGAGCCAACTGTAGGGGAGTGGGGTGTGGGGTGTAGGGTCCAGGGGTGTCGACATTCCCCACACCTCATACCCCACACCCTGAGACATCAACGGACGCCCAGCTCCGCCACCAACCCGTCCATCCCGTAAACATCCCGCAGGGCCGTGGTCACCGCGCCGGTGGTCACGATCACCGAGCGGTTGACGTTGACGTCATAGCCATAGGCGTTGCGCTGGGTCAGGACGGTGGAGTCGAAATTGGCCCCCAGCATCTCGCCCGCGGCGTTGACCACCGGACTGCCTGACGAGCCGCCGATGGTGTCGGACGAAACCGCCATGTTCAGCACCGTGTCGCCGTCGATCCGCTCGCGCGCCGCCAGCAGCCTGGGCGCCACGTCGAACGGAGCCGAACCCGTCGCCCGGTCCCACAGGCCATCGAAGGTGGTGAAGGGGCCCCAGCGCTGACCCGGTACGTTCGTGCCCTCGATCCGGCCATAGGTCAGCCGCAGGGTGCCCGTCGCGTCCGGATAGACGGCGTCGCCATAGGCGGCGAAGCGGGCGGCGGCGAGCTGTTCCGAGGCTCGCGCGGTGGGCGCATCGACCCGCGTCTCCCAGTCGGAGCGCACCGCCCGCGTCTCATCCTGGATCGACAGCAGATACTGGATCATCGGGTCGTCCGAGGCCTCGATCGCCGCCAGCCCGCCCTCCCAGAGAGCCCGCCGCACGGCCGGGTCGGCCAGGGTCGTGCCCTCGACTAGCCGCGCCGAAAGCTGCTCCGGCGACTCCTGGCCCAGCAGGCCGCGGACGCGCGGATCATCGACCGTCAGCCATTCGCGGGTCTTGGACAGCCACCACTCCATGCGGACCTGCTCCAGGCCCGGATAGACCGGCCGCTCGGCGAACAGGCCGGACTGTACGGCGGCCAGCCGGCTGTCGGCGAATTCCGGCAGGCGTTCGGCGGACGGCTTGGCCCGCTCCTGCGCCCCGCGCACCAGCGTCCGCGCCCAGAGGAACAGCTGCGAGCCGCCCGCCACGGGCGTCGTCCCCATGCCGGTTCCGCCTTCCAGCAGGGCCATGGCGGGATAGAGTTCACGCGCGATGGGCTGCACGCCGGAGAGCACCGTCCATGGATCAGAGCCCGCCGCCGCGTCTGGGGCCTGTGCGCGCCGGCGGAAATCCGCCTCGCTCTCGGCCCGCGCGGCCATGAAGGCCGGATCGACAAGGGCCCGCATCCGGCCCAGGCCGCGCTTGTAGGTGTTCTCCAGACCGACGATCGGGTCCATGGCGATGAAGGCGTTCTCCTCGCTCTCCTCCGAGAACCGGATCAGCCGCCCGCGCAGTTCCGAGGCCAGCAGCTGGTCCATCGGCAGGACCACGTCGCGGATGGTGAACAGCTGGTCCTGGGTCAGCAGCCGCTGGGTTGCGCCGGGGCTGCCCGAAACGAACACCGGCGTACCCTCGACCGGCCGGGCGGCGTTCCACACGAAATGGGTCGGCGTCGCGGCCGGGGCGTCGTTCTCATACAGGCGGATGAAGGCCGCATCGATGGCGAAGCGGGGAAAGCTGAAATTATCCAGATCGCCGCCGAAGGTCGCCGCCCGGTCCTCGGGCGCGAAGGCCAGCCGGACGTCGGAGTATTTCTTGTAGGTATAGAGCTTGAACTGGCCGCCGCGATACAGGCTGACCACCTGACAGCGCTTGCCGGCGTCGCCGCCGCAGGCCTCCTGCTCAATCCGGCCCGCCTCTGCGTCGCGCGCCCGTGTGAAGGCCTGGCCTTCCAGCCCCGCGCCCGCCGCATGCATCCGCTCCGTGATGTCCGTGATGTCGGTCAGGATTTCCGCCGTGCCGCCCGGACATTTGACCTCTTCCTCGCGGCTGCGCGGGGTGAAGCCGGTCTCGGCGTAGTTCACGGCTTGCGTCGACAGATTGGCCACGCAGGTGGCGACGCAGTGGTTGTTGGTCATCACCAGCCCCTCGGCCGAGACGATCCCCGCCGAACAGCCGCCGAACTTGACCGAACTCAACCGCACCCGGTCGAGCCAGGCCTGGTCGATGCTGGTCCCCAGCGTCGCGTTGGCTCGCGCGATGGGGAAGTTGTCGAAGGTCCACATGCCTTCTTCGGCCTGCGCCGCGCTGCCTGCGGCGAGGGTGAGAAGGGCGGCGGCCAGGGCGGGGGTGAGGCGCATGTTCTTGTCTCCTCCCCATCGCCCGCGATGGGGAGGGGGACCACGAAGTGGTGGAGGGGCTGACGCCGTGCGCGGACCCCTCCGGTTGGTTCAGGATTTCACGCTAGCCCACGAAGCGCGGATGGGGAACCAGCCCCTCCACCGCTTCGCGGTCCCCCTCCCCATTGGCTTCGCCAACAGGGAGGAGACAGCTTTACCGAACCCCCAGCTCTTCCAGCAGGCGCGGGCTCGGATAGATGTTGCGGAACGCTTCCGTGATCGCCGCCGTCGAGACCGACACCGTCCGGTTCAGTTCGCCGTCATAGCCATAGGCGCCGCCCAGCGAGTGGATGTTGCCATCGAAGGCCGCGCCGATGACTTCCCCGGCGGCGTTGATCACGGGCGAGCCCGAGTTGCCGCCGATGATGTCGTTGGTCGAGGAGAAGTCATAGACCGTCTCCTTGTTGACCCGGCTTTCGTTGTCGATGAAGGCCTGGGCCGCGTTGAACGGCTCCGCCCCGGTGGCCCGCTCGTACAGGCCGCCCATATAGGTGAAGGCCGGCACGGTCACGCCGCGGTAGGTCCAGCCCTCGACCTGGCCGTACGACAGACGCAGACTGAAGGTGGCGTCCGGATATTGGTTGGTCCCATAGACCGCGAACCGGGCCTTGGCGACCGACTCGGCCGCGCGGGCGGTCGGGGCGTTGACCTCGGCGTTCCACCGCGCGCCGATCGCAGAGGCGGCGGCGTCATTGGCGATGATGAAGGCCAGCAGCGGATCGGCTGCGGCCATCTGTTCCGTGGTCATCGCGGCGGCCTGGGCGCGGAAGGCGGCGTCGCCCATCCGGGTGTTCGAGATCAGCCGTTCGGCCAGGGCCTCGGGGCTCTCGCGGCCCAGCATCGCCTTCACTTCCGGATTATCGACCGTCAGATATTCGCGAGTCTTGGACAGCCAATAGCGCAAACGAATCTCTTCCATCTCGGTCGAGATCGGCGTCTCGGCGCCCACCGCGGCGACCAGACGCGCGCGCTGCGCTTCGGTCATGGCCGTGTTCTTAGACGCCCGCACGATGGCGCGGGCCATCTGGTAGAGGGTCGAGCCGCCGCCGGCGGCCTGATCCAGCTGACGGACCGGCAGATACAGTTCGCGGGCCGTCGCCTGGACGCGCTCGAGGTCGCCCCACGGATCCCCGATCTGCTGCACCAGGTTCGGGTCGGCGGCGACGCGGGCGCGCAGCTCGGTTTCGGCCTCGCGCCGGGCGCCGAGGAACTCAGGGTCCAGCAGCGCCTGATGCTGGCCGTACTGGGCCTTGAAGCTGTTCTCCAGGCCAAAGATCGGATCGAACGAGACGCGCTTGGCCTCGTCCCCGGTCAGCGAATACTCCAGCAGGCGTCCGCGCAGTTCCGAGCTCTGGATCAGGGTCAGCGGCAGCTGCTGGTCACGCAGCCGCTCCAGCTGGCTCATGGTCAGCAGGCGGGAGGTCGAGCCGGGGTTGCCGGCCACGAACACCGGGTCGCCCTCGGCCGGAGCGTTCGGATTCCAGCGCAGGAAGCCGGGGCTCTCGACCGGACGGCCGTCCTCATAGGCGCGCAGGAAGCCGGCATCGAGGGCGTAGCGCGGGAAGTTGAAATTGTCGGGGTCGCCACCGAAGAAGGCCGCCTGGTTCTCGGGCGCGAACACCAGCCGGACGTCATCGTACTTGCGGAACTTGTACAGGGCGTAGCGACCGCCGCGGTAGAAGCTGATCACCTGGCAGTTGAACTTGGGATCGCCGGCGCAGGCCTCGGTCTGGATCGTATTGGTCTCGGCGGTGCGGGCGGCGTTGAAGGCCGCGCCTTCCAGGCCGACGCCGGCCCCCAGCACCCGGTCGGTCACGTCGACGATGTCCACCAGCACCTCGGCGGTCTGGCCGGGGCAACGCTTCTCTTCCTCGCGGTTGGCGGTCAGGAAGCCGTTCTTGACATAGTCCTGCTCGGGCGACGACAGCTCCTGGGCGCAGCCGACGACGCAGTGCCAGTTGGTCAGGATCAGACCCTGGTCGGACACGAACGAGGCCGAACAGCCCTGGAGGCGTACGGCGGCGTTGCGGACCCGGTCCAGCCACGCCTGGTCGATGTGGGTGCCGTATTTGTCGTTGACCATCTGGATCGGGAAATTGTCGAACGTCCACATGCCTTCATCGGCGCGGGCCGGAGTGGGCGTCGCCATCATGGCCATGATCCCGGCGACGGCGGCGAGCGAGGCGGTCGCCGACACGGCGGCGCGGAGTGAACGAAGCGGCATTCTGCGAAATCTCCCAAGGTGTCGGCGGATGTCGCCGATCGTTGCAACCTGCATAGACCCGATGAACGGTTTCCGTCCATCGCCGCGGGCGGGGCTTACAAATCCGTAACGGTGATCGCCTTACCCCGATTTAACTTGGCCCCGCTCCCTTGCATCGTCAGATAGCGGTCAACGTCAGGGGTCTTTCCGTTTCCATGTCGCTTGCACTGTCTACCCTTCTCTATGAGTGGCGGCGCTACATGGCCGCCGTCATGGCGCTTGCCCTGTCCGGCCTGCTGGTGCTCGCCATGACCGGCGTCTTCATCGGCATCGGCAAGGGTTTCACCGCCACCATCGAGCGGTCCAGCGCCGACATCATCATCATGCAGCCGGGCGCGACCAGCCTGATGGGCGGCCCCTCAGGCGTGCCCCGCCGCTTCATCCCGCTGGCCTACCGCAATCCCCAGGTGATCGAGGTCCAGCCGCTCGACGGAGCCGGGGGCTCCTTCCAGAGCGTCAAGAACGTTGACGCGACCATGTCCCAGGCCGACCGCGCCCGTCAGGGGGCCCCGAAGCAGGAATTCGTGCAGGCCAGCATCATCGACACCACCCCCGGCGCGGTCACCATCCCCACCGACTATTCCCCGGAACTGGTCGATGCGCTGCGCCAGCCCTACACGGTGGCGATCGACGAAACGGCATTGACCAAGCTGGGCGTCAAGCTCGGCGACAAGGCCCTCTACAACGGCCAGACCGTGACCGTGGTTGGCGTCACCCGCGGCTATCCCAACATGATGGGCGCCACCATTGTGATGTCGCGCGACACGCTGCGGATGCTGGGCCAGGCTGACACCGGTCCTCGCGTCGGCCCCTTGATGATCAAGCTGCGCGACCCGGCCCAGGCAGAGCGCGTCGCCGCCCAGCTGAACACGCTGGGCGACGGCCAGTGGAAGGCATGGACCCGTCAGGAACTGGCCGACGCCAACGCCGGCGCCATGTTCGAGGAAGGCATCCTCGTCATCATCATCGGCGGCTGCGTGGTGCTGGGCACCATCATCGGCGTGGCGATCACCTGGCAGACCCTGCGCGGCGCCATCATGGCCAATATCAAGGAGTTCGCCTCGCTGCGCGCCCTGGGCGTCGGCATGGGGTCGCTGAACCTCATTGTCATGGAACTCAGCTTCTGGGTCGGCCTCGTCGGCGTCGTCGCCGCCATCGGCTTGACCCTGCTGGTGCAGATGTTGGCCGCGGCCAATGCCGTCATCATCGCCCTGCCGCTCGTCCTGCTTATCATCGTCGGCGGCGGACTAATCGTTATCTCAATCCTGTCCGGTGCGCTGTCCCTCGGCATCCTCAAGAACAGCCAACCGGCGGATCTGCTGCGATGAGCCCGACCCGCACCCACGGCAAACACGGCGACTTCGCCATCGAGGCCAGGGGCCTGGTGAAACGCTTCAAGTCCGGCAAATCCTTCGTGGAGGTGCTGAAGGGCGTGGATTTCGACGCCCGCCACGGCGACCTGACCATGGTCATGGGCCCGTCGGGCTCGGGCAAATCCACCCTGATCGCCGCCTTGTCAGGCCTGCTGCGGCCGGAGGAAGGCCGGGTTGACACCCTCGACATCGACGATCTGTGGAAACTGTCGGCCGGCAAGATCGACAAATTCCGTCTCGACCACTGCGGCTTCATCTTCCAGGGCTTCAACCTCTTCCCCGCCCTGTCCGCACTGCAACAGGTCGAGGTGGTGTTGAAATTCCAGGGCCTGTCCAAGGACGACGCCCGGCGTCAGGCGAAGGCGACGCTGGAGGAGGTCGGCCTCGGCCCGCGTCTGCATCAGCGGCCCTCGGCCCTTTCCGGCGGCGAGAAGCAGCGCGTCGCCATCGCCCGCTGTCTGGCCAAGAACCCCCAGATCCTGTTCGCCGACGAACCGACTTCGGCCCTCGACGGCGAGAACGGCCAGATCGTCATCCGGCTGCTGCGCCGCGCCGCCACGGAACACGGCGCCGCGGTCATCTGCGTGACCCACGATCCTCGTCTCGAGGACTGGGCCGACCGCGTCATCAAGATCGAAGACGGTGTGATCATCGACGATCAACGCCGCACCCCCAATCCCGACGCCACCCTGGCCTCGCACTGAGCCGCCTTAGGACCTCCGCCATGCCCGCCTTCCTGAAGAACAAATGGCTCTGGATCGGCGTGGTGCTGATCGTCCTCATCGTCGTCGGCTTCATGTTCATGCAGAACGCGGGCAAGGCGAAGAAGGTCGAGGAAGAGAAGGAAGCGGCCACCCGGGTCGAGAGCCCCTATGCGGCCATCGCCAACGGCAAGGTCGATGTCGAGGGCGGCATCATCCAGATCGCGGCCCGCCGTGGCGGCGTCGTGCGCGAAGTGCTGGTGCAGGAAGGCGACCGCGTCGTCGCCGGCCAGATCCTCGCCCGTCAGGAAGACGACGAGCCTCGTCTGGCCCTGCAGAGCGCCAACGCCGACGTCGCCCAGGCCGAAAGCCAGCTGCGGTCGCTTCAGGTTGACATCCGCACCGCCCAGCGCGAGCACGACCGTCTCGCCCGTCTGGTCGACTCCAACTTCGTCGCCGCCTCGCGCATGGATCAGGCCCGTGACGCCATCGCCACGGCCCAGGCCCGGCTCGGCTCGCAGCAGGCGGCGGTCCAGACGGCCCGCGCCCGCCGCGACCAGGCCGCCTACAACGTCGAGCTGACGGTGATCCGCGCGCCCCAGTCGGGCCGCATCGTGCGCCGCTACGCCAACCCCGGCGCCGGAGCCTCGACCCTGAACGTGTCCAACATGTTCGATCTCGAGCCCGACGCCCCGCGCATCGCCCGGGCCGAGATTGTCGAGAGCGACATTCCCAACATCACCCCCGGCCAGGCCGTCGAAATCACCCCCGAGGGCGACCCGTCCAAGGTCTATGTCGGCGCCGTCCTGCGCCGCGCCGCTGTCTTCGGCGCCCGCAAGCTGGCCTCGGACGATCCGTCGCAGCGCTCGGACGAGCGCGTGGTCGAGGTGGTCGTCACCGCCGGCGACGCCCCGCTGCTGATCGGCCAGCGGGTGCTGGTCAAATTCATGAAGCCCGGCGAGACCCCCGGCGCCCCGCGCGCGGCCGCCGCCGGCGTTCCGGCCGATCGCTCGATGCAGGCCCCGGCGCAGGCCGGTTGAGGCAGTAGGCAGTAGCGAAACCAGCAAGCGGTATCTTCCTACTGCCTACTGCCTACCGCCTCACTTCCCCTCAAACACCGCCCCCCGCTTCTCCACCGCCGCTGTCACCCCCTCCAGATGGTCGTCCGTCAGGTGCGCCAGCGCCTGCATGGACGCCGTCATCTCCAGGATCTGGTCGAAGGTCGCGTCGCGGCCCTGGCGCAGCAGGGCCTTGGTCATGCGCAGGGCCGTGGGCGCCTGGGCAGCCACCTCGCCCGCAACGACCATGGCCTCGTCCATCAGCTTTTCGGGCGCGACCACCCGGCTGACCAGCCCCCATTCCATCGCCGTCCGGGCGTCCAGCGTCCGGGCGGTGAACAGCATCTCGGCCGCCCGCGCATAGCCGATATTGCGCGGCATCAGCCAGGCCCCGCCGTCGCCCGGCAATATGCCCAGCTTCAGGAACGGCACGCCGAATGTCGCCGTCTCCGAGGCGATGCGAATGTCGGCCAGCCCGGCGATGTCGCAGCCCAGCCCCATGGCCGGGCCGTTCACCGCCGCGATCAGCGGAACCTCCAGCCCGTACAGCGAGCGCACGATCCGGTGCACGACGCGGCGATAGCGTTCGCGGATCTCCGCCCCCGATCCGGCGAACATGTCGCGCCGGTCCTTCATCGCCTTCAGGTCGCCGCCCGCCGAGAACGCCCGCCCGGCCCCGGTCAGCACCACGCAACGGACGCTCTGGTCCGCGTTCACCGCCTCGCAGGCCGCGGCGAAGGCCTCGCCGTCCTCCGGATCGGGCAGGGCGTTCAGCCGGTCGGGCCGGTCCAGGGTCCAGAGTTCGATATGGTCGCGGCGGTCTCGGCGGATCAGGGTCATCCGGCCGATGTGCCGCAGGCGGGGTCTCGCCGCAATGTCAGGCCAGGAACGTCACGTCCGCGACGGCTTGCCCGACAGCGACCACCAGGCCAGCATGCCGGCGGTCTCCGCAACGTCCTCGCATGGAGGCTCGATCGCCGCCTCGGCCGCGGCGAGGTGGGCGAAGCTGCGCACCACTGCGGCGCATGGCGGCGCGACCCAGTCCTCGTCGATGAAACAGGCCGGTTCTGCAGCGGGCGTCTCGTCACGCGCTACAGGCGGGGCGGTCGTCGGTCGCGCCGCCGCGGCCAGTGAAAAATCCACCCCGCGGTCCTCGGACCAGCCGGTGCGCCACGGCCGCATGAGCGTCGTGGCGACGAGCGTCGCCTTCAGCCTGAACATGGTCCCCACCCCCCGAGTGATTACTCTGGCACAGGTTGAGCGATCACGCGAATGACGAACCCTGACGGGTGAATTGCAAAGCCCCGCACCTTGCGGACCGGGGCTGGGTCATCTGAGCAGCGGCGCGAACCTAGTCGCGCTTGCGAAGCTTGATGGGCACGAAGTTCGACGGGTGGCTGACCACGCGGTCGCCGGCCCCGTAGCCGTTCTTCGTATTCACCAGCATCCCGCCCCAGAGGGCGAAGGACATCATGGCGTGCTGCAGGTTGCGGTCTCTGTCTTTCATCCTGCGTCTCCTTTCGAGTGATCGATGAAAAGAGACACGTCGTGCTTTTCGGGAATCTCACCGTCATAGTCGTTTCGCGTCACGGTCAAGGTAACCGCGACGCGCAGAAAATGCAACAGGTTTTACTCCGCTACCGGATCATATTTCGCGCTCATGTCATCGACCGCCTCTCCCCCGTCCGGCCCGCCGCGCAGCATCGCCACCCCCTGCGTCAAGGTCTGCGTCGTCGACGGCGCCTCCAGCCTCTGCCTCGGCTGCTGGCGCACCCTGTCCGAGATCGGCGGCTGGAGCGGGTTCACCGACACGGAACGGGCGCGGATCATGGCGGCGCTGCCCGCGCGCGAAGCGCGCGCGGGAGGGCGTGAGGATTAGGGTGTGGGGTGCGGGGTGAGGCGAGGGCCGCGCGGACGATGCCGTACTTGGTTCACACCCTACACCCCACTCCCCACGCCCGCCCTTAACCCCCCGCAAACCATCCCCTTTCACCCCATCCCAACCGCCGTGTGCGACAGGGGAGGGGCCGCAGAAGCGGCGCGTTCACGGCGAGCTGCGTATGCGTTTCGACCTTTCCTCTCTCGGCGTCATGGCCCTTGCGGTCGCGTCCGCCCTCTCCACCGCCTGGTGGCTGAACCACGCCGACGCGGGGGGCCAGGCGCATGCCGCTACGCCCGCGGCCATCCATGCGCCCGCCACCGGCGGACCTGCACAGGTTCTGAAGGCCGCCGACGGCCACTACTGGGCCGAGGCCCTGATCGACGGCAAGGCCGTGCGGGTCATGGTCGATACCGGCGCCAGCGTCGTGGTCCTGACTCCCGAGGACGCCGCCCGTCTGGGCCTGCGGCTCAAGTCCGGCGACTTCTCCGCCACCGTCATCACCGCCTCCGGCCCAGTCAGCGCCGCCCCGGTCGCCCTCCAGACCGTCGCCGTCGCCGGCGCCCGCGTCGAACATGTCGAGGCCCTGGTCGTCGAGCGCGGCCTGCCGCACAGCCTGCTCGGCATGAGCTACCTCGGCCGCCTGTCGTCGTTCAGCGCCACGCCCGTGGGGCTGACGCTGCGGCCTTAAGGTCGGGGGTGGGGTATGGGGTATGGGGTGTGGGGGATGGCTATCAGGAATTAGTCCGCGCTTTGACCCCTGACACCTCCCCAACACCCCATACCCCACACCCCATACCCTACAGCGCCTTCACCACCACGGCCCCCGCCGTCACCAGCAGCCACACCGCGAACGCCCGTCTCAGCACGGCCCGGTCCGGCGAATGCGCCAGCTTCGCCCCCCAGGGCGCGACCGCCGGGGTCAGCACCGCCATCACCACCGCCCCGGGCACATTGACATATCCCGTCGATAGCGGCGGTCGCCCGCCCGCGTCCCGGCCCAACACCACAAACCCCCGCGTCGCCCTCAGTGCCGTAACCCCTCACCCTCCCCCCGCTTCGCGGGCGGGTCCCTCCCTCTCCCGGCAGCAGAGGGACCAAGCTGACCGCAACCTTTCCCCGCCGACACCCGTTCTTCCCGGTGAACAGGGCAACTCCCACCCGGAAAGAATTCCCCATGACCAGAATCAAGACTCTCACGGCTGTCGCCGCCGCCACCCTGACCCTCGCCGCCGCCGGCGTGGCCTCGGCCCAGACGCCTTACGGCCAGAGCCCCTACGGCCAGAGCCCCTACGGCCAAGTCCCCTACGGCCAGCAGCCTTCAGCGGGCGGGCAGGTGCTGGAGGCGATCCTCGGCACATTGTTCGGGAACGGGGGCCAGACCACGCTGGACAGCGAATGGGGCCGCGGCCGCCGGCCGCTGTTCAATCAGCGCGCAGCCTTTGAGTCCCAGCTCGACGCCCGGGTCCGTGACGGATCCCTGCCCTATTCCCACGCGACCCAGCTGCGCGCGGACTTCGGCGACCTGGTCGGGCTGGAAACCCGCTACGCCGCCGACGGCCGGTTCACCACGACCGAGCGGAGCGATCTGACTGAGCGCTATCGCAACCTGACCCGGCATCTTGAGACCGACTCGGACGGCTACGGCGACAACGACGGATATGACGGCGACCATGGCCGTTGGGATCGTCTGGCGGACCAGGGCGCGGCCTTCGACGCCCGTGTGGCCGCCAGCCTGCGAGCGCGCACCATCAGCCGCACGGAATCCAGCCGGCTGCGCGCCGACTTCCAGGCCCTCGTCCGGCTCGAAGCCCAGTATGAGCGCGACGGCCTCAGCCAACGCGAACGCGAGGACCTTGAGGCGCGCTACGCCGATCTGAACCGCCGCGTCGGCGACAACTACATGCCGGGTAACAGCGGCGGCGGCTATGGCGATCCGCACGCGATGCAGATCGAGGCCCGCATCGCCGCCGGTCTGCGTGACGGCTCAATCAGCCGCAACGACGCCGCCCGCTACCGCGACGAGCTCAGCGAGCTGAGCCGCCGCTGGGCCGACCTCGAGGCCCGGGTCTCCGTGCGCCGCTAACCGGGAACCCCTCTCCCATCGGGAGAGGGGCAGGGGTGAGGGGGTACGGTGTTCGACACGTTCGACGCCGCTACCCCTCACCCTTCCGCGCTCAAGCCGTCTCCCGTGGGAGAGGGTGCGCCACCCACACCCTGACTGCGACACCGCCGACCGGCCGGCGTCAGATGATCCGTGATACCCGGACTGGTGCTGTCAGGGGACCGGTCCATGGTTCAAATACTCGTCGCCTTCGCCGTCGGATTGCTGATCCTGACCGCGGCTATCCACTCCCTGCTGGGCGAGAAGCGCCTGATCACGCCGCTGATGCGGGAGCGGACAGGGGTGCTCGCCTCCGCGCAAGGTCGCTTTCTGCTGCGTCTGACCTGGCATCTGGCCTCGGTCCTCTGGCTGGCTCTCGCGGTGATCCTGCTGGCGGCGGTCTGGCGGCCCGAGACCGTGGTGCGCGTCGCCCTCGCCGCCACCGGCGGACTCTTTCTGATCAGCGGGCTGGTCGATGCCGTCGCGACCCGGTTCCGCCACATCGGCTGGCCCTTCCTGACCGCCATCGGCGTGCTCACCCTGACGGCGCTGGCGATGCTGCCTGCCGGCTAGATCAGCAGCGCCCCCTCGTGCCGGAGCAGCCAGCCCTTGCGCTCCAGCCCGCCGCCGAAGCCGGTCAGCGAACCGTCCGCCCCGATCACCCGATGGCAGGCCAGCACCAGCGGGATGGGATTGCGGTTCAGCGCGGTCCCGGCCGCCTGCGCCGCGCCGGGCTCTCCGGCCCGCTTCGCCATTTCGCCATAGCTGAGCGTGACCCCCGCCGGCACGACGGCCAACGCCCGCCAAACCCGCGCCTGAAAGCCGTCGCCGGCCGCCGCGCCGTCCAGCGACCATGTCACCCGCGTCAACGCCTCGCGGTCGCCGTCGAAATAGGCGGCGATGTCGCGTGCCGCCCTGGACGGCGCGACGCCGTCGCTCAGGCCCGCGCCCGGATACTCCCGCCGCATCGCCCCGATCAGCCCGTCCCCGAACGACAGCCCCCGCACCACGCCCGCGGGGTCGCACGCCAGCGCCAGCGGGCCGATCGGGCTCTCCAGCCAGGACAGGGTGAGGCGGTCGGGCGGGGCGGAGATCATCGCCTCAGTCTGTCGCGCTTGCCTCGTCGCGTCTCGCGGTTTTCGGACCGGAACAGGCGCGGCGCCGCAGCGTTATGGTGAAGCTAAGACCGGCATCCCGCCGCGTCGCGCATCAGGACACAGCCCCATGGCCCTTCGTCGCGCCGGCCTTCCCCTCACCGCCCCGTCCGTGCCCCTCTTCGCCATCGCCGTAGTGCTGGCGATCCTGGCCATGCTGGTCCAGTACGGCGACGTCGCCATCCCGGTGATCAGCGCGCACGCCTTCAACACCCTGGCCGTCGCCTTCGCGGTCCTGACCGCCGGGGTCCTGCTCCGCGGCGCCTGACCGCCCCTAGCCGCGCCGGGCCGCCGTCCCTAAGTTCCGTTCATGGCTCGTTCTCCTGCATCGCACGGCAAGTCCGCCAAGCCCATCCACGTCCCCGGCCAGTCGGCGGAGATGTCCGCCGGTCTGTCCGAGGCGCGCGCGCCCTTCATCTTCGACCCGGCGACGGCGAAGAACCGCATGCCGATGTTCGCTCCCGTCACCGGCCCGCGCCTGACGCCGGAGGAGGCCCCCGGCAAGCCCGCCGACTGGGTCCCGCACCGCCCTGACCGCCCCGACGGGCGCAAGCACATCCCCTTCCGGCTGCAGACTGAATACACCCCAGCCGGCGACCAGCCCTCGGCCATCGCCGAGCTCGTCGCCACCGCCAGGACCGGCGAGCGCGACCAGGTCCTGCTCGGCGTCACCGGCTCGGGCAAGACCTTCACCATGGCCAAGGTCATCGAGGCCACCCAGCGCCCGGCCCTGATCCTCGCCCCCAACAAGACCCTCGCCGCCCAGCTCTATTCCGAGTTCAAAAGCTTCTTCCCCGACAACGCCGTCGAGTATTTCGTCTCGTACTACGACTACTATCAACCCGAAGCTTATGTTCCGAAATCAGATACTTACATCGAGAAGGACAGCTCCATAAACGAGCAGATCGACCGCATGCGCCACTCGGCGACGCGGGCGATCCTCGAGCGGGACGACGTCATCGTGGTCGCCTCGGTCAGCTGCATCTACGGCATCGGCTCGGTCGAGACCTACACCGCCATGACCTTCACCCTGAAGGTCGGCGACCAGATCGACGAGTCCAAGCTCCGCGCCGACCTGATCGCGCTGCAGTACAAGCGCAACGACCTGAATTTCGACCGCGGCATGTTCCGCAAGCGCGGCGACACCCTCGAAATCTTCCCGGTCCACATGGAGGACCGCGCCTGGCGCATCCAGCTGTTCGGGGACGAGCTCGAATCCATCCAGGAGTTCGACCCCCTGACCGGCAAGAAGACCAACGACCTCACCGAGATCACCGTCTACGCCGCCAGCCACTACGTCACCCCGCGTCCCTCGCTCAACCAGGCCATAACCGGCATCAAGGCCGAGCTGAAGGAGACGCTCGACTGGATGGTCGAGAACGGCAAACTGCTGGAGGCCCAGCGCCTCGAGCAACGCGTGCGCTTCGATCTGGAGATGATGGAGGCCACCGGCTCCTGCGCCGGCATCGAGAACTACAGCCGCTGGCTGACCGGCCGCAGCCCCGGCGAGCCGCCGCCCACCTTCTTCGAATACATCCCCGACAACGCCCTGCTGTTCGTCGACGAGAGCCACGTCACCGTCGGCCAGATCAGCGGCATGTACCGCGGCGACTACCGCCGCAAATCCACCCTCGCCGAATACGGCTTCCGCCTGCCCAGCTGCATCGACAACCGCCCGCTGAAGTTCGACGAATGGGACGCCATGCGGCCCCAGACCCTGTTCGTCACCGCCACCCCCGGCGACTGGGAGATGGAGCGCACCGGCGGCGTCTTCACCGAACAGGTCATCCGCCCCACCGGCCTGATCGACCCCCCGGTCGAGATCCGCCCGGTCAGCGGCACGACCCGCAACCAGGTCGACGACGTCATCGATGAGGTGAAATCCGTCGCCCGCGCCGGCTATCGCTCCCTGGTCACCGTCCTGACCAAGAAGATGGCCGAGGACCTGACGGAATACATGCACGAACAGGGCGTCCGCGTCCGCTACATGCACTCCGACGTCGACACCATGGAGCGGATCGAGATCCTGCGGGATCTGCGCGTCGGCAGTTTCGACGTCCTGATCGGCATCAACCTGCTGCGCGAGGGCCTCGACATCCCCGAGTGCGGCCTGGTCGCCATCCTGGACGCCGACAAGGAGGGCTTCCTGCGCTCCGAGACCTCCCTGATCCAGACCATCGGCCGCGCCGCCCGCAACGTCGACGGCCGCGTCATCCTCTACGCCGACCGCATGACCGGCTCGATGGAACGCGCCATCGCCGAGACCAACCGCCGCCGCGAAAAGCAGCAAGCCTATAACGAAGAGCACGGCATCACGCCCGAGAGCGTCAAGCGCGACATCCGCGAGATCATGGCCAGCCCCTATGAGAGCCGCGCCCTCGACAAGCTGACCGCCCCGGGGATGAAGGAGGAGTCCAGACCCTTCACCGGCTCCAACTTCCAGGCCGCCCTCAAGGACATCGAAAGCCGCATGCGCAACGCCGCCGCCAACCTCGAGTTCGAGGAGGCCGCCCGCCTGCGCGACGAGATCAAACGCATGAAGCTGATGGACCTGGAGTTCGCCAACGAGGTGCTGACGGCGGAGGGCGAGACGGTCGACAAGGCGGCGCCGAAGCGCTGGCGGGCGGATGCGGCGGCGGAGAAGGCGGAGGCGTTCCGGAAGGGGCGGTAGGGCGGGCGGCGGGGTCGGCACTGCCGGAGGCAGGGTCGTCGTCAATTCAATCGGATAAAGCTGGTGGATCTGGAGTTCGCGAAGGATATGCTGGGCGCTGACTGAGTTTCGCCCCGAGGCTGGGTTTCAAAGCCTTATTGGGCGGGCGGCTACGGAGTGGTGAATCCTCGTCATTAGCGCGAACGACAGTCACTTTCACGCGCCGGGGCGCAAGCGGTATTCGGACGCAGAAGTTCGCCGACAATACCCAAGGGTGCGCGCGGCCTCACAATGCCAGTTATGGCCCTCCGGCGACTATAGGGTAGGGACTCTTCCAGCGCCCGTCCGGCCCCGATACGAGCGGCCGCATCTGCTCCTGGCGGTCGCTGCCTGGGCGTGACGGTTTGGGGGGTGCTGCCAGCCACCCGAGTGTCATTGGTGGTAGGGGGATTGACCTGCGCTGAAGCTTGAGTACCGATCACAACTGAAGTGAGCGTCGCCACGATGATGAGGTGGAGCTTTGACATGCCGGTTCTCCCTGTTGGATTAGAGCTAAGCAGCGCCAAACGTGATGAACGGGGTATGAACATAACCGCTGTCCGCTTGGGTTCGATATGAATATCTCTCGCTGCTTGTTTGCTGGCTTGCTGACGTGGCTGTCGAGTTGCGCTCCCTCGATCGACGCGATGTCTCCTGCCGAACTGATGGCACTTGATGACAGGGCGCTTTGCTCGGCCGTCGCCTACGGCCGCGAGCGAGGGGTCGGATCAGAATTTGTCGAGATCGAGAGAGAGCGTCGCAATCTTAGTTGTCTTGCCGCGATTGAAGAAATCGTAGACGACTGTTCTCCGCTGGAGATCGCAGACAACAACCCCCAAACTCAATACTATCCCGGACCGAACGGGGAATACGCTTATACGGTTACGCTATCGATCACCAACAAGAAGTCAAAACCGATGGATTTCAGTATATTCTGGAAGGGTCGGCAGGTGGATTTCTACACTATCAGGCCAAACCAAACCCGAGATTATACATTCATTTCAGGACTTGGGTCGCACGACCAGATGGGGCGCCCCCTGCCCGACGTCGGGGCTTATCTGAGATTTTGCAGGGTCATGAGCGGATTTGGAGGCTAAGCAGACTGGGCAGGCTTTCAGGCCTACCAGCTGACTTCGCGTTGACCGTACCCCGGCTCTACAAGGCACTCTTGAAGATAGGCCCGGGTTCTCCTGAGTTGTCCATTCGAATCGACAGGAGATTCCAGGTACGCGGACACCTCGAACGACTGTTCTGAACTGGCTCCAATATGCTGGAGCAGAGTCAGGCTGCCGCGCCAGACAATCCTGAAACTGCGGGGAGCGGTGTCTGTATTGCGTATCTGGATGGAGGCAACATGCTGGTAGCCACGACCGTCGGCCGCCATCCGCAGGCTGGCCTGCGGGTCAGGATTCGCGATCACCAGCTTGCTGCAATCGCTGACCCGTTCGGCGATTTCTGCCTGGCAGGAGAGGGATCGTCGCTGGCGCTCAAGCTCGGCCAGTGGTGTCGAGCGCCGAGAAGCCATGCCTTGCGCGATTGCATAACAGAGTGACTCTGACGGAACGTTTTGCAATTCGGTCGAGTCCATCTCCCACACGCGGATCGGAGCATTGGCGCAACTACCGACCATCGAGGCTAGAACGACTACCAAGTACGGCAAAGGGCGCATTTTTAGTCCTTTAAGAATGGCGGCGTCACTTCAGCGCGGATGCTCCGTGGCGACCGTCGATACGTTTGGTCTACCGGCGAGTTCATCTGTCACCCGAGTCAAAACCCATGACTCTCCATGACCAGAAGGTATGGCTTGATTATATATTGTTCCAATTCCGCTCGTTGATGTCCTGCGGGATATGAAGACTTGGCGTCTTATCCGGACTCCGACCAATCCTGAATCCAATGGTTCAACGGTCGCCCGGTATCTGTCCATCCACATCGCATCCCGATTCTGGCTCTCCGCGAACTCTGTTTCAAATACACCGTTCTGCAGGTCGGAAATTTTCATGGGATGACCCAAGGACGCCATAGCTCCTTCGAGCGCGCGCGAGACCTCAGGCGAAGTCGCTTGGAACGTCCTGCAGAAACCGGGTGGCTCCTGGCCAAGCCGGTTGAGCCGGCGACCCTGAAACCTGTCATGAGTCTGGACTTGGCCTGAAGCGAGGTCTCCCGTTCGACCGATAACATTCCCGGCTACCGTGCCGTATGGCTCCGAGCGACCGGTGAACGCTGCGCCCGCTTCGGCGGCGACGATTCTGGGGACGTCAGTTACGGTCTGCTGACCGATCTCCTGGAGTATCGATCCGTAGGTCGTGAAGTAGCGGTCCTTTTCCAGTCGCGTAACCCGGACGTTCGGGGCGATGTTCTGGCAGTTGGCAAGGACCGGACCGCCCGTGGCGATCTCGGTATCAAGGAGCGTCGGCGCTCCAGGAGCGGCGCAGCTACTTGCGAGAACCGAGGCGGTCCCGGCCATCAAGGCAGCAAGCCCACTCGCGCGGGTCATTCTCGAGAGTTCCATTGGCCCCTCCCCCTCCGGAGGAGCCTATCACGCGGAGACCGGAGGTAAACTATTCCGCCGCCACTGACGAGTTGTACGAATACGTCTTCCACGTCGGCGCATAGGTCTCGTCCGCCTGATTGCCCCACACGGCCCAGCCCGGCCGCTCGCCGCGCGCGAACAGTTCCAGATAGGGCCCCGTGCTGCACGCCTCGACCAGTTCGTACTGCTCGTCGGGCTTGCGGCTGTGTTCGCGCTTGCGGGTCTGGATCATGTTGACCTGGCTGCGGCCGGGGGCCTCGGTGCGGGCGTTCCTGCCGCGCGTTCCGAACAGCAGGATCTCGGTGACATTGCGGAAATAGAAGCCCACGCCCCGACCGTCCGAGCCGCCGTCTTTCCTGATCTTGTGCCAGATCAGGTTGGATTTGTAGTTGAAACCCCAGGCCTTCATGACCTCCAGCCCCTCGGGCAGCAGGGCGTTCGGCACCCACATGTAGAGGTGCGCCGTATCCTGCGCGACCTCGGCCACCGGCAGGTCGCAGATCGCCTTCAGGTCCATGGTCGAATAGCGGTTCAGCCGCTTGTGCTCGGGCGCGATCTTGCCCGTGCGGTTCTGGAACTGCCACGGCGGGTCGGCGAGGATCGTGCGGAACCGTTCGCCGCCCGCGAAGGCCCGCAGGTTTTCCGCCGGATCGGGAAACGCGGCTATAGGGAGCATCGCGTTCATGCTGGTTTCTTCCTGCCGCCGGGACGGCTTTTCTTCGGTCGCGTGATCGTAAGGAAGCCTTCGCTCAGGGCGGGCGTGGCTACGTCATCAGCATACAGGGACGGCTTGATCCCGATCGCCAGGACGGGACATCCGCCTCCCGCGCCACCGTCCAAGCGGCGCTGCAGCTTTGAAAGGATGGTTGTCGAGGCGCCGTAGCTCGTTCCTCGTCCCAGCGACTTGAATATGGTCTGGAGTTCGTCGCAGCGAGTGACGATCACGCCGACATCGACCGCTTCAAGCTCGAACAGGCGCCGAAAATTGTTCAGGTCGCGATCATAGAACTCGGTCCGGGCATTCCACTCGACCTCAAGCGCGACCTTACCCTTGAAGCAATCAACCTCATGGGTCGGACTTTCCTTGGCGACCCCGTCCACAACTATGCTTGTGGCGAACTCTCGCGGCTTCCAGCCACGGGCCTGGAACCCGTAGTCATCCATGCGCAGGACCACTTTGCTTCGGTCGCCGAACTTCTCCGCATCGGGGTCCGTGCTCTTTTCGATATCCGAGCGAAACAGTCGGAAGTTCCTCAAGACGTGCAGAAGGTCGCCCCACTCCTCCGGATACGCGGCCGACAGAACGGCAATCGCGTTTCGCCACTCGTGAAACTCGTAGAGGTCGCGCAGGTCTTCCGGCACGAATCGCATGTTGGACATTCATCAAGGGTATCCCTTCCGCGTCCTAGATCTAGGACACGCTGCCGTTCACTATCTGTTCTCTCGGCACCCCTGCAACCACCCGCAAGTTGTGAACCTGGCGAGTACGACCGTTTTTGACGGGGACGGCAAAACCGTCCCTTCTCCCGGTGGGAGAAGGTGGGCGGCGAAGCCGCTCGGATGTGGGTCGGCTGGTTGGAGCGGCGAAGCCGCCCGCGGGCGGTGAACCCTCACCCTTTCGCGCAAGAACGACCGCTTCGCGCTCGTGCGCTCAAACCCTCTCCCACCGGGAGAGGGCGCACTCCACCGCTACCAATCCACCAACTCCCAGCATAATCCACCACCCACCGTCCCCTCCCGACCCCAATCCTTTCAACCCCTTGCGCCCCGCGCCCGGTCTTTTCGCCCCTTTCAGCCCGCCATAGGAACCGCCTGCCGCAGACTCCGCCGCCTCAACACGGAGCGGAGATCATGAAGAAGACGAAGAGACGGCCCGACCCGATCGGCTACGCCCTGACGCTGGCCCAGGGCGTCGAACGGGTGGCGAACATGGCCCGGGCGGCGAGGCGGCTGCCGCCCGGCTCGGCGGCTCAGGACGCGGCCCTGACGCTGGCCGAGCGGGCGCTGGCGAGGCTGGAGCGGTTCGCGAACCGGGGGCCGCGATGAGGGCGCTGCCGAAGACCCGCTATGTCACCGTCGCGGCGGAGACCTGGGGCCTGATCCGCGGGGCCTATCTGTCGGGCCTGTCGGCGCCGACGGTGGCGGCGCGGTTCGGGGTGTCGGTGACGGCCCTGCGCAAACATGCGGCGAGGGAGGGCTGGACCAAACGGGCCTTCGCGGCCCGTCAGGCCGCGGAACGGACGGCCCTGCCTTCCGGATCCTGGGCCGCCGGACCGACGCCCGCCGCGCCCGCTGACGGCCCGCCCGACGAGGCCGCGGTGCTGGCGGCGTGGCGCTCGCCCCTGCACATCCGCCCCGAGGATCTCGCCCGCCGCGCCCTGGCCAACGCCGCCCATGCACTGAAGGCCGGCGAAGGGTTGAACGCCATCCGCCTCGCCCGCGCCGCCACCGAGATCGCCCGTCTGAACGGCGTGCTCGAATGGGCCGAGGAGGATGTGGCCCAGGCCGACGAACGGTTCGAGGCCGGTCAGGCCATGATGCGGCTGTTCCTGCGCGAACGCGCCCTGACCCTGGCGCAGGACCTCATCGCCGGCCGCGACCTGCCCCCGGAGTACGAAGACCTGAAGCTCGAACTGGCCCGGCTGGAGGCCGTGCGCGCGGCGGCGGCGGAGGGGGCGGGATGACAGCTTTCAGCGATTTTCAGCGGGGAGTGTCAACGTGCCCTTCTCCCTCCCCTCATGGGGAGGGTGGATGTCGCGTAGCGACAGACGGGTGGGGTGGAGGAGGGTCGCACGGCGACCCGACGACGACCGCACGGTCGAGCCCTGCCCTGACACACCCCACCCTGTCGTCGCTTCGCGCCGACATCCCTCCCCATGAAGGGCAGGGAGAAATCACTGTCTTCTCTCGCTATACCCCTCCCATGCCCGCCTCCCGCCTCTCCGCCCTGCTGGTGCTTATCGCCGCCGCCTGCGTCCTCGCCTTCGCCCCCATCCTCGTGCGGCTGACCGAGACCGGCCCCGCCGCCGCGGGCTTCTGGCGTTTCGCCTTCGCCATGCCGCTGCTCCTGGCGCTCACCGCCCGGCCCAAATTCCTGGGCGGGGGCGGAGAGGGCATCGGACGGCCGTCGAAATGGATGGGGTTGGCGACGCTGTTCTTCGTGCTGGACCTGTCGTTCTGGCACTACGGCATCGTCATGACCTCGGTCGCCAACGCCACCGTGCTGTGCAATCTGACGCCGGTCGTCGTCACCCTGTTCGGCTGGATCGTGTTCAGGGACCGGCCCCGCCGCCTGTTCGTGGCGGCCATCGGCCTGGCCATGGGCGGGGCGTTCGCCATGTCGGCGGGGGCGGACGGCCAGCAGGGGACCAATCCGCCGCTGGGCGACCTGTTCTCCCTGTCGGTGGCGCTCTGGTACGCGGGCTATTTCCTGGCGGTGAAGGCCGCGCGGGCGACGGCGGGGGCCATGCGCATCCTGCTCTGGTCGACCGGCCTTGGTCTGCCGCTGCTGCTCGGCGTGTCGCTGGCGCTGGGCGAGGAGCTGCTGCCCGCCTCGGCCTCCGGCTGGGCCGCCTGCGCCGCCATGGGGCTGATGCATGTGGTGGGGCAGGGCGGGGTGGCCTGGTCGCTGGGCCGGCTGCCCGCCTCCCTGACCGCCGTGACCATCCTGATCCAGCCGGTCGTCGCCTCGGGCCTCGGCTGGCTGATCTTCAAGGAGACCATGACCCCGATCCAGATGATCGGCGGCGCCGTCGTCCTCGCCGCCATCGTGCTGGCGCAGTGGTCGTCAGGCCGCCCCCGGGTCCGACCATCGGTCGGCCCGAGGACAGGCTCTGGATCGGGAGGTCCCGAAGGGCCGACGACCGCGGCCCCACCCAAAAAGAAAGGCGCGGAAGCCGAAGCCGCCGCGCCCGTCTCATGATGGGGTCAGTCGTGGCCTCAGAGGATTTTGAGATCGATCGCCGAGGTCTTGCCGCGCTGGGATTCCAGCTCGTATTCGACCTTGGCGTTCTCATCGAGCCCTTGCAGGCCCGCCTTCTGGACGGCGGTGACGTGAACGAACACGTCCTGACCGCCGCCGTCGGGCTGGATGAAGCCGAAACCCTTGGTCGGGTTGAACCACTTGACCGTGCCGGTCGCCATATTGCGTCTCCTGAACGCGCTTTCCAGGCAGGCGTCCCGAAGGGGAGGCCCGTCAGTCCTGCTGGACGGCTCGTTCAGGCGAAGGAGCAGGCACGGGTGTGGAGGCCGTGCGAAATCCGGACTGCGGCGATATTTTCCCGCGAGAAGGGAGGGCGGTCAACCGGTTTCCGCCGCCGCGTCCCTGGCGTCCTTCGCCGCCTGCTCCGGCGACGGTCCCATGGCGCACAGCGACCGGGGCGCGCCGTCGAGGTGCAGGTGGTTGGCGTGAGCCTCGTTATAGTCCGGCGTCAGCACGGTCGAGAACACCCGGCAGGCGCCGTCGCGGATTCGCCTCAGGAAGCTCGCCCCCTCGACCCCCGCGGGACCCGTTCCGGGCCAGTCGGTCAGCACCGAGACCTTTCGGCCGTCGGCCAGGGTCATGCCGCCGATGTCCAGCGCATTGGCCCGGGCGTGTTCGCTGGGCCGGGCAGCGAGGTCGGTCTGGCCGTAGATGCGGCGGCAGGCGTAGGTGCCGACGTCGTTGATCCGCGCCACCCGGCTGCCGAAGGTCGCCTCGGCCGCCGGCTGCAGCACCTGCCGGTCCCAGATGACGTAGCGGACCGCCAGCGGGCACTGCATGACGGGACTGCCCGCCAGCGGCGTCACCGCCCCGCCGGTGATGCGCACGGCGCCGCGCACGACGCAGAAGCCGCCGTCGTCGACGTCCTCGGCCCGCTCCACCTGGACCCCGGCCTCGCGCAGCACCTGCATACAGGCCTCGGTGACGGCGGCGCTCTCTTCGGGCGCGGCGGTTTGGGGCAGGATGAAATCGGCCACCTTGGCCGCGGTCGCCTGGCCGATCGGCCGGCTGAGGTCGAGCGGCTTCCACGGCAGGTCCTGCTGCGGCGCGAAGGCGTTGATCAGCGAGAAGGCCGCACAGACGCCGAGCGCCAGCTCCCACAGCAGGTTCCAGAAATCGGCGAAATCACGCTTCATGTTCCGACAGGCTTACCCGGACCCCGTGTCGGGCGGAAGGCGTTGTTAATCTTGTGGCCCTTCAGCCACAGGCGCACATTGCCCGTCCATCAGGAAAGCCGCTCATGAGTAAGTCCGATGACTACCAGGCCGAACTGGAGCGCCTCCAGCTCAAGCTGGTCGAAGCGCAGGCCTGGGCCATCGACAAGGGCGTGCGGACCCTGATGCTGTTCGAAGGCCGCGACGCCGCAGGCAAGGACGGCTCGATCACACGGCTGACCGAATATATGTCGCCGCGCCAGACCCGCGTCATCGCCATGCCCAAACCCAGCGAGCGCGAGGGCAGCCAGTGGTATTTCCAGCGGTATGTCCCTTATCTGCCGGCGGCGGGCGAGACGATCATCTTCAACCGCTCCTGGTACAATCGTGGCGGGGTCGAGCCGGTGATGGAGTTCTGCACCCCGGCCCAGCAAGAGCAGTTCCTCAAGGACGCGCCGCGTTTCGAACGACTGCTGACCGATTCCGGCATCCAGCTGATCAAATTCTGGTTTGACATCACGAAGGCCGAACAGGCCGAGCGACTGGCCGAACGGGTCGCGGAGCCGCTGAAACGATTCAAGGTGTCGCCGCTGGACGCCGAGGCGCAGAAGCGCTGGGACGCCTATTCGGCCGCTCGCGACCGGATGCTGGCCGAGACCCATTCCGCCCATGCGCCGTGGACCGTCGTCGCGACCGACCACAAGAAGACTGCCCGCCTGAACGTCATCCGGCATGTGCTGCAACGCCTGGGCGCCCCTGGCTGCGGGTCCGAGAAACCCGACAAGGACGTGGTCTTTTCGGCCGACAAGGCCGAGGGCCGCCTGGCGCCCTGATCAGAAGCCGAGTTCGGCCCGCAGGGCGTCTGGCCGCAGACCCCCCGCCCTCAGCTCCGCAAGCGTCACTGCCCGGTCACGTTTGGCGTAGCGGCGGCCGTCCGCCCCGGCCAGCAGGCGGTGGTGGCGATAGACCGGCGTAGGCCAGCCCATCAGCGCCTGGATCAGCACCTGGACATGGGTCGCCTCGAACAGGTCCTCCCCGCGAATGACGTGCGTCACGCCTTGCAGGGCGTCGTCGTGGGTCACCGCCACATGATAGGCCGCGCCCGCGTCCTTGCGGGCCAGCACCACGTCGCCGGCGGCCTCGGGCCGGGCCGCGATCCGCCCCTGTTCGCCGTCCGGTCCCCGGCCTTCCTCAACGAACGACAGGTCGGCCCACGCCCGTTCCCCCAAGGTCTCGCGCGCCCGGTCCAGCGAGAGGCGCCACGCGAACGGCCGCTCCTCCGAAAGGAAGGAGGCCTCCTCGTCGGCCGGATGCGGACCCGGCCGCGCCGCCTCCACCGGACCGTGTGGCGCATCGCCGATGGCGTCGAGGATGTTCTTGCGGGTGCGGAAACAGCGATACAGCAGGCGCCGACCGTGCAGGTCGTCGACCACGCCCGCGTAGTTGGACAGGTGGTCGGACTGGCGGCGCACCGGCCCGTCCCGGTCCAGTCCCAGCCAGGCCAGGTCCTCGAGCACGGCGGTCTCATACTCGGGCCGGCAGCGGGTTGGATCGATGTCCTCGATGCGCAGCAGGAAGCGCCCGCCGGTTTCGCGTGCGGCGCGCCAGGCGGTCAGCGCGGAAAAAGCGTGGCCCCGATGCAGCCGCCCGGTCGGCGAGGGAGCGAAACGGGTGGTCAGCATGGCAGCACGATAGCGGCAAACGGCCCTCGTCGTCACTGTCGCCTTGCCGCAGGCCGGCGCTGCGATAGGCTCGGCCATGGCTGTCGTACCATCTCACGCCCAGATCGTCGCCATACGTGAGGCGCTCACCGTTCTCGACCCCGCGCTGGACCGCGCCCACGCCCAGACGCCGGAGTTCGAGTGGCGGCTGCGTCCGGGCGGCTATGAAGGCCTGTTCCACATGATCGTGGACCAGCAGGTCTCGGTGGCCGCCGCCGCCTCGATCTGGCGGCGGGTGGTCGAGGGGCTGGATGGCGACGTCACACCGCGGGCCGTGCTGGCGCGCGATGTCGAGACCCTGAGGACCTTCGGGCTGTCGGGTCAGAAGGCGAGATTCGGTCATGAGATCGCCCGCGCCCACGTCGAGGGTTTGATCGACTTCGACCATCTGGAACGGCTGTCGGACGGGGAGGCGATCGCGAAACTGACCGCCATCAAGGGCGTCGGCAAATGGACCGCCGAGACCTTCCTGATGTTCTGCGAAGGTCGGACAGACGTCTTTCCCGGCGCCGACATCGCCCTTCAGGAGGCGATGCGCTGGGCCGATGCTGCAGCCCTGCGTCCAAACGAGCAGCAGGCCTATGCCCGCGCCGAAATCTGGCGGCCCCATCGCAGCGTCGCGGCGCATCTGCTGTGGGGATGGTATGGAGCGGTCAAGCGCGGCGAGGTCGCGCTGGAGGAGCATCCCGCGTGAGCCCCATCGTCGATCCCGCCCTGACCGACCCCGAGACCGTTCTCGGCGCGCTCGATTTCGCGGGCGTGGCTGTATTCGCCGCCACCGGCGCCCTGGCGGCAGCGCAGCAGCGGCATGATCTGGTCACCTTCGCCTTCTTCGGCGCCATCACGGGGGTCGGCGGCGGAACCTTGCGCGACCTGCTGATCGGGGCGCCGGTCTTCTGGGTGCAGGATTGGCGCTATATCGCCGTCTACCTGCTCGCCTCGCTCGCGGTCTGGATGGTCGGAGCCCGCCCTTGGCGGTTCCGGGCGCTGCTGTGGCTCGATGCGATCGGCCTGGCGGCCTATGGCGTCATGGGCGCGGCCAAGGCCGAGGCCTTTGAGGTCGCGCCGCTGATCTGCATCGTCATGGGAGCCCTGACCGCCTGTTTAGGGGGCGTGGTGCGTGATCTGCTGGCGGGCCAGCCGTCCATCCTGCTGCGGCGCGAGATCACCGTTTCCGCCGCCCTGCTGGCCGCCACCGTCTTCGTCGGCGCGCGCGCCCTGGGCCTCGACGCCTGGCCAGCCGCCCTGATCGCCGCCCCCTGCGGCTTCGCCCTGCGGGCCGGCGCCCTGGTCTGGGGCTGGAGCTTGCCGGCGTTTCCCGGGACCCCATCCCGCAGCTGAGCGTTACGGAACCGTCGCTCCCCGGTCATCGCCAAGCCGTCGAATCACGGCTAGGCTTTGTCCACAGCCAAGGAAGGAGACGTGTCTTCAGTCCGGTCGCGTCGATGATCCTCTCCCGAACGGCGAGGGCCTGATGCAGGTCCAGAGCCGCCCCCCCTCCGGCTGGCCCGCGCTGGTGCTGAACGCCGACTTTCGTCCGCTGTCCTACTATCCGCTGTCGATCTGGCCGTGGGAGGAAGTGGTCAAGGCAGTCTATCAGAACCGCGTCGATGTGGTCTCGACCTATGACAAGGTGGTCCGCAGCCCCTCCATCGAAATGGTGCTCCCCAGCGTCATCGCGCTGAAGAACTATGTCGATCAGGATCGCCAGCCCGCCTTCACCCGCTTCAATGTCTTCCTGCGCGACGGCTTCGCCTGCCAGTATTGCGCCGCCACCGCGGAGCTGACCTTTGACCATGTGATCCCCCGCTCGCGCGGCGGCCGCACCACTTGGGAAAACATCGTCGCCGCCTGTTCGCCCTGCAATCTGAGGAAGGGCGGCCGCACGCCGCAACAGGCGGGCATGCCGATCCGCCGTCCACCGCATCGGCCCACCGCCTGGCAACTGCAACAGTTTGGCCGCCGCTTCCCCCCGCACTATCTCCACCAGAGCTGGCTTGACTACCTCTACTGGGACATCGAGCTGGAGCCGTAGGGTTTGATCGCATCTGGCGGATTCGCGCACCGCCCGTTCCCGCCACGGGAACATTTTGCTTGTTCCCAAGACGGGAACGCGCTATACGAGATGCATGAACGTCGTCGCCAAGAGAACCCTTCAGGCCTTCTGGACTATCCACCCGCAAGCCCAGGGGCCGCTGATCAGTTGGTATGCCCATGCGTCGAAAGCCGAGTGGAGAACACCGCAGGACATCAAGGACGACTTTCGCAGCGTCGACTTCGTTGGTGACAATCGGGTCATCTTCGATGTCGGCGGTGACAACTACCGATTGGTGGCGCGGATTTCCTACATCTACAAGCAGGTGTTGGTGAAATTCGTAGGCACTCACAAAGAATATGACAAAATCAACCCGGAGACCATCTAGTAATCCCGACGCCAAAGCGTCTTCACCTTCTCACTGACGGGGTTAGTTGGAGGATATAATGAAAAACAATACTGTACACATTCTTCATAACAAAAACGATTACAAGGCCGCGCTCAAAGAGTATGAGTCTTATTTCGAAGATGAGCCTGAACGCGGCAGCGAAGCCGGTGATCGCTTCCAACTGCTTGGTCTTCTGCTCGCAAAATACGAGGAAGAAAGCTTCCCGATGCCGAAGGCGTCACCCGTCGAGGCTATCCGCTTTGCAATGGACCGTCTCGGCTTGGGGCAAGCAGATTTGGCTGAACTACTGGGTTCTCGGTCGCGTGCATCCGAAATCCTAAAGGAGCGGCGAGAATTAACCCTGCCTCAGATAAGAAAGCTCTCGAAGGAATGGCGCATTCCAGCCGACGCTCTGATCGGTGCATTTGAGATGGCGTGACTTGAGGAAGGCTGCGCGCCTGCCTTCATCAGCCCACGCGTGACCAGCCTGGCTGCTCCAGAGGCTCGCCGGGTGGTTCGGATTGCATCGCGAACGCGGTTCGGGTCCCGCCAGCTGTACCCGGAACGGCGGCGCACCCACGCCGTTGACGACAGGCCTGTCCTGCTTCAGTCGAGCCCTCATGAAAATCCGCGTCAGCGCCGAACTGGTCTATCGCTTCGATCCGCCGACGGACGCTATCTACAAGATTCAGGTCGCCCATTGGCCGGGCCAGACCATTCTCGAGGAAAGCCTGACCACGACGCCCGCCATCGACTTCGTCGAGAACGAGGATGAGGAGTTCGGGGCCCGCACCCTGCGCGCCCATCTGTCGGGCGAGGTGGCCCTGACCTATCGGGCGGTCGTCGACAACGGCGTGCTCAAGGGCCTGCCGCCGGTCACGGTCCAGCACGACTGGGGCGAGCTTCCGGCCGAGGTGCTGACCTATCTCTGGCCCAGCCGCTACTGCCCCTCGGACCAGTTCGGACGGTTCGCGGAGCACACCTTCGGCGGCACGGTCGGCGGCGACCGGGTGCTGAAAATCCTCGACTGGATCAAGACCGAGATCGACTATGAGCCGGGCGCCTCGGACAGCGAAACCACGGCGGCGCGCACCTTCATCGACCGCGCCGGGGTATGCCGCGACTTCACCCATATGGGCATCACCCTGTGCCGCGCCTCGGGCATTCCGGCGCGGGCGGTTAGCGCCTTCGCCCATCAACTGAACCCGCCGGACTTCCACGCCATCTTCGAGGTCTGGCTGTCGAACGGCTGGTGGCTGGTCGATCCGACCGGCCTGGCGCCGGTCGAGGGTCTGGTCCGCATCGCCTGCGGCCGCGACGCCGCCGACATCGCCTTCCTGACCACCCAGGGGTCGTGCCAGCTGGTGAGACAGTCGGTGAGGGCGGAAGCGATCTAGTTCGGCGACCCCGCCGCCTTCCATTCCTCGATGAAGACGTCGCGACGCAGCACCTTGTTGTCCGGATCGATCAGCACATGGGCCCGGGCCGGGACGGCGATCCGGCCGCGCCCGCCGGTCATGGCCACGGTCTGGCGGCGGCCGTCGATTTCGATCTCGACCGGCATGGGGAAGGCACCGGCGTCGCCGGTGACCCATTCCAGCGCCAGCTCGCCGTCCTCGCGAGTATGGCGCAGGTCTGGCAGGGCGGCCTGGTACAGATAGGCGCGGAAGAACCAGGCGAGGTCCTGTCCGGATTCCTGGTTGACGATCGCCAGGAATTCGTTGGTCGTGCCGTAGCGCGTGGTGAACTCGCCCGGCCGAGGCGTCGCCGTGCCGTAGACCAGCCGGGTCACCGACCGGAAGAAGGCCTCGTCGCCGATCAGCATCCGCAGCGAATGGGCGATCAGCGAGCCCTTGTTGTAGAGGTCCAGGCCCGGCCCGACATCGCTCTTGTAGACCTCATCCTCGGCCCGCTCCGTGCCCGAGACGACGGCAAACCGGTTGATCAGGTCGCGGCGCTGGTCCTGCAGTTCGGCCTGCATATAGCGTTCGCCATGCAGCCAGCGCAGGTAGAGCGGCTGCATATAGCTGCCCAGTCCCTCATGCAGCCACATGTCGTCGGCGTTGCGGTTGGTCATCTGGTTGCCGAACCACTCGTGCGCCATCTCGTGGTGCAGCAGCCAGTCATACCCCTTGCCGTCCAGCTTGTAGGCGTTGCCATAGGCGTTGATCGTCTGGTGCTCCATGCCCAGGTGCGGGGTCTCGACCACGCCCATCTTCTCGTCGCCGAACGGGTAGGGGCCGACGGTGGACTCGTAGAAGTCCATCATTGGCGCGAACTGGGCGAACAGGGCCTCGACCTTGGCCGGGTCGTCGGAGCGCAAATGCCAATAGGAGATCGGGATCATATTGCCGAACCGGCTCCGGTAGTCGGCCCGCATCTCGTCATACGGCCCGATGTTGAGCGCGATGGCGTAGGTGTTGGGATTGGCGGCGCTCCAGTTCCAGGTGGTCCAGCCGTCCTCGTGATCGACCGTGCCCATGAACCGCCCGTTGGAGGGCGCCGACAGGTTTGACGGCACTCTGATATGCAGATCGACCCGTTTCGGCTCGGCCAGCGGATGATCGATACAGGGCCAGAAGATATCGCATCCCTCGGGCTGGACGGCGGTGGCGATCCACGGCGTCCCGTCCGCCGTCGCTCCCCAGACGAAGCCCCCGTCCCACGGCGCCTGGGGCGCCACGCGCGGCGCGCCGGCATAGGCGATACGGACCGACACCGTCCCTCCGGCGGCCAGCGGCTCGGCCAGCGGAATGGTCATCCGTCCTTCGGGATTGCTCCAGCCGCCGTCACCCGCGGGAATCTCGCGCCCGTCGACCTGCACCGAGGACACGGTCAGCAGGGTGTCCAGCTCGACCACCACGGCGGTCAGCGGCGCCGTCGCGGTGAAGTCCAGCACGGCGATGGCGGAGATGGTCTTCGTCTCGGGCATGACCCTGATCGACAGATCGGCCTTGTCGAACGACATGGCCAGTTGTTCGGCGGTGCGCGGCTGGTCGGTGCCCAGGGTGAAGTCGGTCGATTCGCGGACCGGCGTCACGACCACGGCCGGCTCGGCGGCGACGGGAACGGCCTCCTGCGAGGCGGTCGCCGTGGCGCAGGCGGCGAGGGCGAGCATCGAAACGCCCGTCAGGACGGCGCGGACGGCTTTGAAGGACACGAACAACCTCCCGGAGACGACGGCCTCAGCCTAATGCCGGGTGCGGACTGCGCAAACAAAAAGGCCGGCGTTTCCGCCGGCCTTTTCAGATGTTGATGCTGACGCCCGATCAGGCGGCGGCGGCCCGTTCGGCGATCCTGGCCTTGACCTGGCGCTTGATCCGCTGAGCGGCCAGCGACAGCTGCTCGTCCTTGGCCTTGACGATGAACGGGTCCAGGCCACCCTTGAAGTCGAGGGTGCGCAGGGCGGCGTTCGAGATACGCAGGCTGAAGGTCTGGCCCAGGGCTTCCGAGGCGACCTTGACCGTCTTCAGCGACGGCAGGAAGCGGCGCTTGGTCTTGACGTTCGAGTGGCTCACGCTGTGGCCGACCATCGGGCCGATACCGGTGAGTTCGCAGCGACGCGACATCTGACTATCCTTGGGCAGGAGCGGGCCGCAAACTGAGCGGACGCATGAAACAGAGGCGCGCAGGGATGGGGTCCCCGCGCGAGAGGGGGCCGTATAGTGGAAGTCACCGCGCCCCGTCAAGGCTTGAGGGCGGTCGCGGGCCGTTCAGCCGCCGTTCAATTCCCGCCATATATCCTCTCTATTCATGCATTGAAGCCATGCTGCCGAGGGTTTGCCGAATGAAGTCGTCCGTCCTGATCCGCGTTGCCCCCGTGCTGGCCGGAGCCCTGTTGCTGGCCACCGCGCCCATGGCCGGTCCGGCCGCGCCGATCCAGTCCGCCGAGCCGCCAGTGCTGCCGGGCTACTGGCAATACACCGCTCGCGCCCTGGGCCAAGGCGACACCGAGACCAAATGCGTCCGGCCCAGCGAGATCAACCGCTTCTTCGGCGGTCTGTCGACGCGCCACTATCGCTGCACCTATCCGGTCCGTCAGGTAGGGAACGGTAACGCCCGGTTCGAAGGCAATTGCGTCTCCCGCAGTGGTCGACAGGTTCGGGTGCGGCTGAACGGCACCTATCAGCCGGAACAGTTCACCTTCCGCGGCGGCGCCTCGATCCGGGGTGCCGGCATCTGGAGCCCGTATATTCCCGCCACCATCACCGCCCGCCGCCTGGCGGCCCAGTGCCCGGCGAACGCGGAATATTTCTGAGAACAGACCCTTCTCCTGCAAGGGGAGAAGGAGAAAGCAAAAGGCCCCGGGATCGCTCCCGGGCCTTTCGACGTTCGCCGCTCCGGCGGACGTCTGGAACTACCAGTAGCCGCCCGGGCATTCGCCGACCGCTTCCAGCGTATAGTAGGGCGACGTCGTGCCGTGCACCGGCGACGCCACGACGTTGCCGTTCCAGCAGCCGTCAATATACCAGCCCACTTGGGTGGTCATGCTCGCGTCGCTGTAAAACGTCCGGTGGTACATGAGGCCCGGCGCCTTCGCCGTCGCGGCGCCTGAAATCGCCGCCGTCGCCAGCACCGCGGCGATCACAACAAGTCTGGTACTCTTCATGGTTGTTATCTCCAAGGGAGCCGTCCTCCCTGACCGGAAGTGAGACATGGATGACGGCGATCGGCAACCATAAATTGCATCAGTAAAATATTTCTCTTTTAGGCAGGTCTTGGATCGAGGCTCGGCGGGCCATGATGCGCGCCCGCAACGGCCGGGGTCGATCCGCTGTTGCTCTCAGGGGGCGGATCGCAGCCCTGATAACCAAAAAGGCCCGGGATCGCTCCCGGGCCTTTCGTCATTCAGCGATGCCTGCCGGAATCAGGCCGCTTCGGCCTCGGCTTCTTCCGCGGCTTCGGCCGCGGCGATGACCGCCTTCTTGGCGCTCAGCGACTTGGACAGCAGCTGGACGGCCGCGTCCTTGTCGATGCGGTTGGCGGCGGCGACTTCGCGGGCCATCCGGTCCAGCGCCGATTCATAGAGCTGACGCTCCGAATAGGACTGTTCCGGCTGGCTGTCGGCGCGGTGCAGGTCGCGGACCACTTCGGCGATCGAGATCAGGTCGCCCGAGTTGATCTTGGCTTCGTATTCCTGGGCGCGGCGCGACCACATGGTGCGCTTGATGCGGGCGCGGCCTTTCAGGGTGGTCAGCGCCTTGGTGACGACGTCGTCAGCGGCCAGCGAACGCAGGCCGGCTGTCTTGGCCTTCTTGGTCGGGACGCGCAGGGTCATCTTCTCGTGGTCGAAGGTGACCACGTAAACTTCCAGCGACATGCCGGCGACTTCCTGGACTTCGACCGCCGCGACCTTGCCGACGCCGTGCGCCGGATAGACGACCGCGTCGCCAACCTTGAACTCCAGAACGCTCTTGATGGTCATGTCATTCCTTTCCCGGCGCAGGGAAGGCGAGACGCGGACACTGAAGACACCCGTGCGCTCTCCGAAGACGGTGAACCCGTCGGCGGCGCGGCAATTTCAGGCATCAGCTGTGGAAACGGATCACCAAACCTCTGGCCGACTCCGCCTTCGTGGGCGGAGTTCTGTCGCAAACGCGGGCGGCGCGAGAAAATCGCTTACCGCCCGACCCAATGACAGGAACCTATCACAAAATTGCGGAATTTCAAAACGTCCACAGCGTCAGTGTGCGGAAGGCTGTAAATCCACACCGGATGCGGGCAGGCGCGCCGCGCGCAATCCAGGCCACGCCGGCGAGGACCAGCGCCATGGCCATGAAGGTCCACTCCGCATCGTGGATGAAGCGCGCCCACGCCACTTCCTCACAGTCTTGCGGTTCAGCCCGTGCCGCTCGGCGATTTCCGTGCTCGGAGCCTTCGATCGCTGTATCGCCGCTCGGACAGCGTGGGTGGTCGTGGCGCAGCCGTGTAGAACCTGTCCCACAATACCCTCCCGGTGTGTGCGCTCAGCTAAACTGAGTCCCCCACAATCCGGGCCTGAACAGCTAGAACCAGGCCCGAATGCCGACGACCAGCCGGGTGTCTTCCGAGCTTCGCCCGTCAGCCTCCAGAAAATCCGCCGTGTTTCCGAAGCTCCTGGTCCATTCGACGCCGACATAGGGTGCGAACTCCTTGCGGAATTCGTACCGCAACCGGGCCCCGACCTGGAGCGAGGACAGGCCGGACCCGATCCGGAGCTCGGGGATGTCCTCGGCCGACAGCAACACTTCGGCCCGGGGTTGGATGATCCAGCGATTGGTGATCCGCTGATCGTAGTCAGCTTGAGCCCGGGCCGTCAGTTCGCCCTTGTTGGACAGAAAGACCGCTGCGTCGACCTCGAACCAGTAGGGCGCCAGACCCTGGACGCCGACGACCAGATCGGTCCGGTCGCCCTCGGGCCGGTAGGTCTGTCGCAGGCCGGTCTGGAAATCGAAGAAGGGTCGGAACGCCCGGCTATATAGCGCCTGGACTTCGGCCTCCTCGATCTCGCCACCGAAGGCGCCATCCCCTTCCGACTTCCACCAGAAGCGGTTGATGTCGCCGCCGGTCCAGCCCTGGGCGTCCCAGGCAAAGCCTTCCCCACCGTTGGCGAAGGTCGCTTCGAGCCGGTCGATGATGACCGCCGACGTGCGGACGTTCCCATGCTCGACCCGCAGCTGGGCGCGGGCCGCCGCCATTTCGGCGGGGTCGAACAGCAGGTCGGCGGCGTGGGTCGGCCCGCTTGTCGCGCCCGCCGGAGCGGGGGCTTCCGGCGGACGTCCCGGATTGTTCGCGCTGGTGGGGACGTCGGGCGGCATGGCCATTCCTGACATGTCGTGCCCGGCCGGCATCTGCCCCATCGTGGACATGTCATGCCCCGCCGGCATGACCGGAGTGAGCTGCGGCTGGTCCATTGTGGACATGTCGTGACCGGCCGGCATCGCCGGAGCAGGCTGCGTTTGGCCCATCGTGGACATGTCATGCCCGGCCGGCATCGCCGGAGCAGGCTGCGTCTGACCCATGGTCGACATGTCATGGCCGGCATGCGGGGACGCGGCGGCTGGAACGGGCTGCGTCTGGCCCATCGTCGACATGTCGTGCCCCGCCGGCATCGCCGGGGCGGGCGGCGTCTGACCCATGGTCGACATGTCATGGCCGGCATGAGGGGACGCGGCGGCCGGAGCAGGCTGCGTCTGGCCCATCGTGGACATGTCATGGCCGGCATGCGGGGACGCGGCGACCGGGGCGGGCGGCGTCTGACCCATGGTCGACATGTCATGGCCGGCATGAGGCGACGCCGGGGCCGGAGCAGGCCGGGTCTGGCGCATCGTGGACATGTCGTGAGCCGGAGCCGGCAGACGGGCGGGAACCGCTCCCGTGGGGCAGGTCGGCGCTCCGGCCGTGCCGATCCGGGAGGCATCGGCGGTTGGGGACCCGCGCGCGACGCAGCCCTCGGGGAGCGCCTGTCGAACGGGCGCGGGCATGGCGTGTCCGGCGTGGCTCTGGGCCACCGCCGGCGTTCCCGCCGCCGCGGAAGCTGCGGCGAGGATCAGGGGAAGGATCGCGACCGACGTTTTCACGATGCGGCTCCTTCCATCGGACGGACCGTGACGACGTTGAACATCCCGGCATGCATGTGCAGCAACAGGTGACAGTGAAAGGCCCAGTCGCCCGGGTTGTCGGCGGTCAGGTCGAAGGTGACCTTGCCACCCGGCGGGACATTGACCGTGTGTTTGAGCGGCTGGCGCCCGGCCGGCCCCCCGGTGACCAGTTCGAAGAAATGGCCATGCAGATGGATCGGGTGCGACATCATCGAGTCATTGACCAGGGTCACTCGTACCCGTTCATCCCGCTCGAACCGGATCGGTTCGACCAGTTCGCTGAACTTGCGGCCATCGAAGCCCCACATGAAGCGCTCCATGTTCCCGGTCAGGTGGATTTCCATGGTTCGGGACGGGGGACGCTGGTCCTTGTTGGGCTCAAGCGCCACCAGGTCGGTGTAAACGAGGACGCGATGTGGCACGTCCTGCAACCCGATAGGCCGCTCGCCCATGCGATTGGCCGGCGCCATGGCGATGGCGTCGACGCCCACGCCGACCGCCATGTCGGGTGGCGCGTTTTCGGCATCGCGCATGTTCATCCCGGCCATGTCCATGCCAGACATCGTCCCGGCGGGGGCCTGTGGGGCCATGGCGCCGTGATCCATGCCCGCCATGGCTCCGCCGGCGGCGGCGGTCATGGCCCCGTGGTCCATCCCGGCCATGGCTCCGCCCGGTTGGGCTCCCATGGACCCGTGATCCATTCCGCCCATGTCCCCCATGCCCATGTCCTTCATGGTCAGGTTGGGAACCTCGCGCAGCGGCGGGATCTCGGCGGTCATGCCCAGGCGCGGCGCCAGGGTCGCCCGGCCCATACCGGAGCGGTCGATGGCTTCCGAGACGATGGTGTAGGCGCGGTCTTCGGTCGGCCGAACGATGACGTCATAAGTCTCCGCCGCTGAAATCTGGAACTCGTCGGTCTCGACCGGGCGAACGTTCTCGCCGTCGGCCTGGACCACCGTCATGGGCAGGCCCGGGATCCGGACGTTGAAGATAGACATGGCGGACGCGTTGATGATGCGCAGCCGCACCCGCTCGCCCGGTCGGAACAGGCCGGTCCAGTTCTCCTGCGGCCCGTGCCCATTGATCAAATAGGTGTAGGTCGAGCCGTTGACGTCGAGCAGATCTCGCGGGTCCATGCGCATCTGTCCCCAGGTGCGACGCTCTTCCAGGCTCATCCGGTCGCTGCCGTCCAGCAGGCCGGCGAGGGTGGTCCGCTGGCGGTTGAAATAGCCGGGGCTCTTCTTGAGCTTCTCGAAGATTTCGTGAGGGTGCATGAAGCTCCAGTCCGACAGGACCAGCACATGCTCGCGGTCATAGCCGACCGGATCGGCCCCGGCCGGGTCGATGACGATCGGCCCATAGTGGCCGAGCGCCTCCTGGAGACCGGAGTGGCTGTGGTACCAGAATGTGCCCGACTGCCGGACCGAGAATTCGTAGACGAAGGTTTCGCGTGGGCGGATGCCGGGGAAGCTGATACCTGGAACGCCGTCCATCTGGAACGGCAGTAGAATTCCGTGCCAATGGATCGAGGTGTCCTCATCGAGCTGGTTCGTCACCGCCAAGCGAACGTTTTGCCCTTCGCGGAGGCGAAGCACCGGGGCCGGGAGAACGCCGTTGATCGTCGTCGCTGTGGCCGTGCGCCCGTTCACGGTGAACGGCGTCTGGCCGACCGTGAGATCGATGTTCGGGCCCGTGAGGGTCGGCAGATCCGCCCGTAGGCCCGGCGAACCGGTCTGGGCCCAGGCAGGCATCAGGCCCTGCAAGGCCGCAAGACCGCCTCCGGCGACGGCGCCGCGCAGCAGCACTCGACGATCCAGCTTCATGGGATACTCCTGAAAGTCATGATCGCGCCTCCATGAGGCGATGATCTATAGGGTTTTACGCAAGCGGCGCGGCCCGCCCTCGCGACACGCTGCCGCAGACCAGTCCACGCCCTGGCCCCCCGATGACAAACTCGCGTAAAAGTCCAACCGCACGGAGCCGCAGCGCATTGGTCGCCGCAGGCACATTCAGCTACAGGCGCTTCCTCGTAGCCCGCCTCGCGCGCCTCTATCCGCTCCATCTGGCGGTCTTGGGCAGCGTTCTGATCATCCATGGCCCCCGCAAATCGCCCGACTGATTGCTCCAGGCCGGCGAGATGGACGCGGACTCAGCGTTTCGCTCTCCTGGACGCGCGCGCCGTTTTTAGGTCCCGCGAAATCCGTATCCACAACAGGATGAACCCCGACACGACGATGCTCAGCGTCAACGCCGTAGTGATGATGATCAGGGGGTGATTGAAATCCTCGCCGTCGTTCCAGTCCATGACATGGAGACGCCAGAAGAAGTCGAAGATCCGCCAGACGCCCGAGCGACGCGTCACCACCTCGCCGGTCGCCGGCGACAGGTAGAAGCTGGTCTTTTCGCGATCCGCGAAATCCACGCGCCAGAGAGGCCCGGTTCGCCCCGTCTCCTCGGGCGCTTCGCGCAACAGGACGGCGCCGGACACTTCGGCCGGTCCCTGATAGGCGCGCTTGGCGAACGCTGAGACCTCTACGGCCGACAGGGGACCGAAGGATCGACCGGTCAAGGCGGACACGATGACCGGCTCGCCCTTGGCCGGCTTCAATGTCCAGGCGGGGCCGCGGGGCGTGGTGTGGAGGTCCGCCTGCGTCGGCGCCACGCCCGCTTGTCGAGAAATCTCATCAAGCGACGGCAGGGCGGCGAGCGCCAGTGGGACCGGGAGCTGTTCGGCCACGCGGTGCTCGCTGCGGACCGTCTCGATCGGGATGGCCACCATCACCAGACCGCCGCCGACCCAGAAGAGCACCTGGAGACCGACGACCAGCGCGATCCATTTGTGCAACTGCGTCGAAAGCTTAAGAACTTTCATACCTGCGCCTCGACTAGTTGTGATGTGCGAAGGTGCGAGTCCCGCCACCCCTGAGAATTAGTAGGGTTTGATACGGCTCGCGCCGGCCGTCGGGCATCTCCATGCCGGGAGATCCCAGCGGCATGGCAGGGACCGCGAGACCCAGGGCGTCGGGACGCTCCGCGAGCAGCCTGCGCACATCCTCGGCAGGCACATGGCCTTCCAGGACATAACCCCCGATTACGGCCGTATGGCAGGAGGCTACAGACGCTGGAACGCCTTGTGCGCTGCGAACTGAGCCGGGGTCAGCCACCTCTGTTACCCGCGCCTGAAACCCGGCGGCTGTCATGTGCTCCACCCAAGCGCCACAGCAGCCGCACGTGGGCGATTTGTAGACGGCCAGGTCAGACGAAGGACGCGGGGTTTGAGCGCAGGCCGCTGCTGCCGAGGCGCTGACGCCGAGGATCAGAAGAAAGCGGCGCGAAAGCGAATTTGTCATTGGCTCGTTACTCTGGTGACTGAGGGCACAGCAACCCGGTTGCGCGTCTTCAGGTCGCCCGGCGCAACGGCCGAGCCGAAGAGTGATAGATGTCGAACCTCCACTCGTCGCCCCGCTTGCGCAGGACGCTGGTGGCGACGCCGCGGCGCTCGATCGGTTCGCGCGCCGTGTCCTTGAAGGTGATGTGATAGGTGTAGGTCTCGCTCACGAAGGCGGTGTCGCCATCGATCTCCACCGTCATCTCGTGGTTGCGAAACTCGAACCCCGCCAGATCAGCGAACTCGGGTCCGAGGTGATGCTCAAGATAATAGGCGAACGTCCCCTCGACTCCGCCGTTCTCGAAGATCGCTGAGTCCTCCCAGAACAGAGCCGGGGTCTGTGACACGTCCATCCGGGTGATGGCGTCCTTGTAGGCGGTCACGACGGTGCGGACGCGCGCCTCATCGGCGGTTTGCGGGTGGCCGGAGGCGGGAGCCGGGTTGTGAGCGTGAGGGTGAGCCGGGGTTTGGGCCTGGGCCGACGTGATGACGACGGCGGCGAGCGCCAATCCGGCAAGTGCGGAACGATGCATGATGGATCAGGCTCCTGGTTTGCGGCAGCCGCATTGGCGTGCCGGTCCGGCGAGAGTGGATGAAAACTATGTCGCCTCGGGAAACTGCCGAGAGCCGTCAGAACATCAGGTGCCTCATACCGTGGGTCAGCATCCCACCCAGCAGGCCGTTGATGATCACGGCGGCGGCCGTCAGCGTCAACAGGCCAATGTAGATCAGTTCACGCCCGCGCTCCGGCTTGCGAACCCAGTGCTCCTTAGCCCACCAGCAAAGCAGGCCAAGAGCCGCGATCGAGGTTCCAAGCCAGCGGTGGTAGGTATGGGTGACGTCATCCTTGCCCGGTAATCCCATGGCGAACCAACCCAGTGCTACGGCGGCAAGCGCGGAGATCGCCGCCAGGGCGATGATGACGCGCGTGCCCTGGGTCAGGACCGGACGGCGCAGTGTGAGCGCGGCGATCTCGAGAAGGGCGGCGACGAGGAACAGCGCGATGGGGAAATGCACAGCCGCCGGATGCATGGCCCCGAGCCAGCGATACAAGCGCTGGGGCATGGGCTTGGGACCCTCATCCGCCATCATGGCGCCGTGGTCCATGTCCTGGGCCATGCCCGGCATGGCCATCATGCCCTCTTCAGGAACGGCGGCCGTCGGCGTGGCGGCCTGGGCGCGAGCTGCGGCGGCCTTCTCGTGAGCCTCATGGGCGAACGCCGGCGCGCTGACTGACAGCGCCAGCGCCAGGGCGAGGCCCGGCAGAAATTTGCGTATGGTCATTGTTCTCTCCCATCCCGTCCCTTCTGCTAACTACGCACCGGAGAGGCCATCCCCTCGTTTGAGGGTTTCAGCCCGTATCGGCGTATTAGGGATTAGGGGCCAAGGAGAGTGTTCGATGACGCGTAATCTGGATGATCTTCTGATGCGATCGGCGGCCCTGTCCGCCGATCGGTCGCTGGACGGTCTCGAGCCGCTCGTCTGGAGCCGGGTCGATACGCTTCGCGGCGAAAGACTGGCTTCGCAGCTGCGGCTCGGGGCCGTCGTCATGGCCCTGGTCACCGGCCTGACCGTGGGCGGCGTCGGCGCTGTCGCCGCCCCCCGACCGCCTGGAGACATGACCATCTTCACCGTCGATGCGGGTCTATCCCCCCTGGTGCGCCTGGAAACCGGCCGGTGATGCGCGGCTGGCGGGCGATCGTGCTGACAGCCGTGCTGGCGGCGATCGCCAGCGGCGCTGGCACCTGGATCAGCGCCAGCTGGGTGCTGAGCCGGCGCGAACCGCCGTCCCTCCACGACATCGTCCACCATGACCTCAAGCCCTCACCCGCCCAGCTGACCCGTATCGAGGCGGTCGAAGGCCGATTCGCCGCCCGCCGTCCCGCGCTCGAAGCCGACGTCCGCGCGGCCAACCTGGAACTGGCGCGCGCCATCGAACAGAGCGATGGCGACAGTCCCCAGGTCCAGGCTGCGGTGGACCATTTCCACGTCGCGATGGGCGCCCTGCAGAAGGAGACCATCGCTCACGTCTTCGAGATGCGGTCCGTGCTGACGCCGGCCCAGGCTGACGTTTTCGACGAGCGTATCGTCGAGGCCCTCGCGCCCGACGAAGGCTAGCGTTCCGGGTGGAGAGTCCCGCGGACCTGTCAGCCCGCGCCGCCGGCGGTGATCGGGCGGCCTTCAGCGAGTTGATGCGGCAGACCAGGTCGGCCCTGTTCCGTTTCGTCCGGCGCTATGTCGGCGACGAGCAGGACGCATGGGATCTGTTGCAGGACACCTATGCGGCGGCCTGGATCAACATCCGCCGTTACGATCCGACGCGGCCCTTCGAGGCCTGGATCCGGACCATCGCGCTCAACAAATGCCGGGACTGGAGCCGTCGTCGTTTCGTCCGGCGGCTCATTCGGGGCGGCGTCGATCTTGCGTCGCCGGAAGCGATGTCCGTGCCGGACGGGGCCGAGTGGGCGGATGATCGGATGGAGGCCGGCCACCGGCTCGCCCGACTCAACGAGGCGATGAGCCGTTTGCCTCCTCACCTCAAGGCTCCGCTCCTGCTCACCGCGATCGAGGGACGCAGTCAGGCGGAAGCGGCCGGCATGCTCGGAGTCTCCGTCAAGACGGTGGAGACCCGGGTGGCGCGTGCCCGGCGAAAGCTGTCCGACGCCCTGAACGACACGAGCGCTGTCCAGACCGTTCCGGAATAGTGGGTTCAAGGCGTTCTGGAACCGTCGTCGTTGTCTGGCTCCTGCACTCGCACCGGAGTCGGCGCGTTGATCGACCCGGGCGGCGAGGGCTGCGGTGCACGCCCGCGTAATCCATTATGAAGGCGCCGCCGGACACAACGCGGCGGTCGCCCTCTTCTTTCAGGAGCTTGCCACATGAGATTCTCGATCCTGGCCGCCGCTGCGGCCGTCACCCTGGGCGCCTGCCAGCCGGCCGCAGAGCCTCAGCCGGTCGATGCCCAGACGGCGCCCGACGCCCTGGCGACGACCCCAATGGAGCCCGCGCCAGTCGCCCCGCCTGAGCCGACCCCGCAGCCGCAGGCCGCCGCGCCCGCGCCAGCCACAACCCCGCGGCCCTCGACACCGCGGGCCTCGGCGCCTCGTCCGGCCCGACCAGCGCCCGCGCCCGCCCCGACGCCACCGCCGCCCGCCGATCCGATGGCCGGGCATGACATGTCGAAGATGGACGGCATGACCATGCCGCCCAAGCAATAGCCGCGCAAGAATCAGGAGTTTCCGAATGAACCGTTCAATCCTCGCCAGCCTCGCCAGCCTCGCCAGCCTCGCCGCCGTGGCGGCGCTGGCCCCCGTCTCGCTCGCCTACGCCCAGAGCCATTCGCACGCGGGCATGTCGGCGCAGGATCACGCCGCCATGCAGGCGCCGGCCAGCGGCGTCGTCACAACCCCGGCGGACAACGCTATGCTGGCCGCCGCGCCGACGGCGTTTTCCGTGACCTTTCCGCATGCGATGGCCCTGAAGACGCTCAAGCTGACGGGCCCTTCGGACCAGTCCGTCGATGTGGCTGTTTCCGTAGACGCTCCGCCGGCCACGACGGTCAGCGCGCCCCTGCCCGCCCTGGCGCCCGGAGCCTATTCCGCCGCCTGGGCCGCGATGGGCGCCGACGGCCATCAGATGAACGGCGTCGTCCGTTTCATGGTTCACTGAGGGGCCAGTCTCCCGCCCCCCTTAAGGGGCCGAAGCCGATGTGAAGAAACGCCGCGCAGCTTGCTGCGGGGCGTTTCAGAGCGGCCCCCGCGCCGGCTATGACGGGGCCAGGCGCAAGAAGGGCTCCAGGATCCATATCGCGGTGGACACGCTCGGCCATTTGCTCGCCGCCCACGTCACCACCGGCCAGAACGCAGCCGAGGCCGCGGCCGGCGCGGCATCCGGCTGGAGGTCGTAAAACTCCCCGAGGCCAAGCGCGGCTTCGTCCTCCTGCCCAGACGATGGGTCGTCGAGCGAAGCTTTGCCTGGGCAACCGGTTCCGGCGTCTCGTCCGCGACTACGAACGGCTGCCCGAGACCGTCAAAGGGCTACCCTTCGTCGCCTTCGCCTGTCACATGCTACAAAAGCTATCCCCGCTATGCTCGGTCCCTGACAGCCTCTGGACGCAGGGCGCTACCGTTCGCCGCGCGGCGGCTCGTTGCTTGTGCACCGGAATGGGCGCAGCACCAGGTCGCCCCCCGGCCCGACCCTTGGTCGGCCCGAGGACAGGCTTTGGGCCGGCAGGTCCCGAAGGGCCCACGACCGCGGCCCCCTGGAATGCCATCAGAAACAATCAGCTCCCTGGAGGCGTGCAACCGTTAGTTTGCGCGAACGCGGTCCGTTGAGCATTGTCATTCCGTATCAACGCCGTATCGTCAGCGGAGGGTGGAGTGACGGTCATGGGCGGAGCAGCGACAGGCATCGATGGCGACGATCCGTTCGCCCAGCTGCGCGAGGTCTTCGCGGGGCGCCGGGCCCTTTTACTGGAAGACGACCCGGCCTTGTCGGAGCACGTCGCCGAACGGCTGATGCGGGCCGGATTCGAGGCCGTGGACCGGGTCGAAAGCGGTGAGGCCGCAATCGCCGCGGCTGCCGCTCCCTTTGACGTCCTTATCCTCGATCGCCTGACCGTCGGACTGGACGGGCTGGAGACGCTGAAGCGACTGCGCGCCGGGGGCGGTCCCTGCGCCGATGCGCCGGCCCTTATGCTGACGGCGCTGGGCGGTGAGCGACAGAAGGTCGAGGGCCTGCTGGGCGGCGCCGACGACTATCTGGCCAAGCCGGTCGGCGACGAGGAGTTGCTGGCCCGCATCGCCGCCCAGTTGCGCCGTGCCGCCCGGCGAGAAGCCCCGCTCGGGGGCGATCTGATCAACGGCCCGTTCCGTCTGGCGTTTGGCGCCCGGACGCTGAAGTTCAGCGCCGACGGCGTGTCGCGACTGATCGACCTGTCGCCGCTGGAATTCGCCATCGTCTGCGAACTGATGACGGCGCGCGGTCAGCCCGTGACCAAGACCATGCTGTGGGATCGTTGCTGGGTCGAATGGCGATTTCTGCCCGACAATTTCGTCAACATCATTGACGCCCGGATCAGCGCCCTGCGCCGTCGGTTGAAGGAACAGACGCCCGAGCTGGGCGAGGATCTGCATCCCCTGATCGTCTCGGCCCGCAGCCAGAGCCTGATTTTCCGCGACCTGTCCGCCTGGACGGGCTGAGGCCGCCGTGGCGTTTCGCTTCCGCCGCCTGCGCGCCTGGCTGGGACGGCGGACCACGACCCAGTTGGCGGCCGGCATCGCGGTGATGGCCGCCGTGGCCCTGACGGGCTCGCTGATGGCCACCAGCGCTGCCGTGCGCATGGACCAGCGCGAGAAGGCGGCCTTGGCGGCGCTGAACGACTACAGTTCCATGGTCGGCAAGCTCGGCGTCGAATCCAGCCTGACCGCCGCCAACCTCACCGCTGCCGACGCCGCCTATCTGTCAGCCTGGCTGAGCGCGTTTCAGGCAGGACCGACGCGCGAGGCCGGCAGCCTGGCCGAGACCTGCCGCACCGGCCAGGGCGGGGCGGGGGTGCGGTTCATCCGCGCGCCGGTGGGCAAGCCTGCGGGTCTCGCTGCCCTGGAGACCATCCGGGGCGAGCGCGCGCCGGGGCTGGGTGACGGCGTTTATGTGGTCCGGCTCGAGCGCGGCGTACTGTGCCGTTCGCGCGCTGTGGAAGTGGTGGTGGTGCGCCAATCGGTGGGGGCGCTCGACTTCGCGGTCGGAAGGGTGGTCGACCGGTCGGGACAGGCCTGGGGCTGGGCCGTGGGGGCGGTGGCCGCCGCGGGAGTGCTGTTGCTGGCGTTCGGCCTGACCGCGGCGACCTTTGCGCGCCGACGTCTGACCAGCGCCGTGGCCGAGGTCAGCCGCGCGCTCGATCTCGCGTCGGTGGGAGACTTCTCGGTCCGGGCGCCAGAGACTGCGGTCGCTCCCGAACTGACCGAACTAACCGGCCAGGTGAACCTGACCCTCGATCGGCTGGAGGAGTTGCTCAGCTGGCTGAGGGATTCGGCGGACCAGTTGGCGCATGATTTCCGCACGCCGTTGGCGCGGGCCTCGGCCCGGCTGGATCGGCTGAAGGAGGCGTCGACGACGCCTGAGGCGCGCGCCCTGGCCGACGAAGCCCGCGCCGATCTGACCCGGCTGACCCGGGCGATGAACGAGGCGATGGCCCTGCGCGACGGCGAGGCCTGGGTGTTCGAAACGGTGCGGCTGGATCGGCTGGCGGCGTCTGCAGCCGAACTCTACCAGCCGCTGGCCGAAGAGCGCGAGGTCGTGATCCGGGTCGAAGCTGCTCCGGTTTCGGTGCTCGGGGTGCGGTCCCTCCTGCAGCGGGCGGTGACCAATCTGGTGGACAATGCGGTGAAGTTTTCGCCTGAAGGCGGGGTCGTGACGCTCACTGTCCGGCTGGATGACGGCAAGCCCGTCCTTTCGGTCGCGGATCAGGGGCCCGGGTTCGATCCGGAGCTGCTGGACAACCCCGCGCGCGCGGTCGCGCGGGCGGCCGAAGAGGGTCGGGAAAGCCACGGCATGGGGCTGGCGTTCGTCCGGGCCATCCTCAAGCGGCACGGCGCGGCCATGACGATTGATGACGCCGGTCCGGGGGCTGTCGTCACGGCGCGTTTCTCGCGCTAGGGTCAGGGTAACAACAGGGGATAGGCGATGCGTTCCATCATCCGGGCCGGCGGCCTCTCCGTGCTGGCGCTTGTCGTCGCGGTCCCCCTGCTGGCGGCCACGCCTGCCGTCGCGCAGCAATCGCCCGTGCCGTTCGACGCCCAGCGCGGCGTTTTCACCTTCGCCACCGGCCTGGAGCGGGCCCTGCCCGCCGTCGTCCAGGTCACCACCCTCGGTCAGTCGGAGGGCCCCAGTTCCGGCGATAATGAACCCCGCACGATCTCCAGCGGCTCGGGCGCCATCATCGATGCCCGTGAAGGCATCGTCGTCACCAACAACCACGTCGTCGAGGGCGGGCGAAAATTCACCGTCGACATGACCGACGGCCGCATCTTCGACGCCGTGCTGATTGGAACCGACAAGGCCACGGACCTCGCCGTGCTGAAGATCGAGGCGACCGGCCTGTCGCAGATTGAGGTGGTCAATTCCGATTCCCTGCGCACCGGCGATCTGGCGTTCGCAGTCGGCTATCCGCTGGGTCTGGACCAGACCCTGACCATGGGCGTGATCTCGGGCATGGGCCGCTCGGGCATGGGCGACCGGATCGAGGACTATATCCAGACCGACGCGGCGGTGAATTCCGGCAACTCCGGCGGTCCGCTGCTGGACAGCCGCGGCCGTCTGATCGGGATCAACACCTCCATCCTGTCCGGCGGCGGCGGCGGCAACGACGGCATCGCCTTCGCCGTGCCCAGCCGTATCCTGATGTATGTGGTCGCCCAGCTGCGCGAGAACGGCGAGGTCCGGCGCGGCGTCACAGGCGCTATCCTCGGCTCCCTCAACGCCCAGCGCTCGCGCGACCTCGGCCTCGGCATCGTGCGCGGCGCGGTGATCGAGGACGTCGCCCCGGGCTCGTCGGCCGAGGCCGCGGGCCTGCGTCGAGGCGACATCGTCACCCGTATCCAGAACCGGCCCGTCTCGAATGCGGGCACGGTGGCGGCCACGATCGGCATCGCCGCGCCCGGCGCCCAGGTCGAGGTCGTCTATCTGCGCGAAGGTCGTGAGGGCCGCACCACACTGACCGTTGAGTCTCCGTCAGAGCGTCTGGTCAGCGTCGGCCCGGAGGCGGTCATGGCGCGAGGCGCCGCCATGCGGGCCGTCGCGGACGGTCTGCAGGTTTTTTCGGTCGAGGGCGGCTCGGCGGCGGCGGCGGCCGCTCTGCAGGCCGGCGATTTGATCCGCTCGGTTGACGGCGCCCCGGTCTCGGACCTCGGCTCCCTCGCTGCGGCGTTGGACGGCGATGCCGGCCGCACCCTCTCGGTCACACGGGGCGGTGAGACGGTCGAGATCGTCCTGCCCTGACGCTTCAGCCCGACCCTCACCTGCGGCCAGACGCCGGACAGCAAAACGCCCGCTCTGCCGGGGGGGAGGGTGGCGGAGCGGGCGTCTCTGCTTTGGAGGAAGCATCGGCCCGCTGGAGCCCTTGGTGGAGTGATCCAGGAGGGGCTGGGGGGGCTGTTCAGGATCCGGAAACGCTCCGAACTCCAACGGGCCGATGGGTCTGGTGTCGCCCCCCAAGGGGGCGGACGCTGGGCGGAAGCGAGGCGATTTCATGTTCGCGGCGAATTGTTCGCGTTGCAGCGTTCCAGACACAGTGTTCGCCCACTCGACGTCTGTGAATGCCCGCAGGCCACTGGCGTTTTCAGGATGGCGGCGTAACCTTCTCAAGATGAGCGACGCCGCTGATTTGCAGTCCGTTCCCGGCCCGGTCTTCTTCGACCGGCGCGAACTCGACCTGATCCTGCGAGTTTATGGTCGGATGGTCGCGGCGGCCGAGTGGCGCGACTACGCCATGGTCGGCCACAAGGACGTCGCCGAGTTCGCCGTCTTCCGCCGCTCGGGCGACACCCCCCTGTACCGCATCGAGAAGCGCCCGGCCCTGCGCCTGCGGCAGGGCCAGTGGGCCGTCATCGGCGAGGGCGGCCTGGTGCTGCGCCGGGGCCGCGAACTGGCCCAGGTGCTGCGCCTCTTCGACAGCCGCAGATTCACGATCGTGGAATAGAAAAAGGCCCGGATTGCTCCGGGCCCTCATCTTGTTTGCCCTGCCGCCCCTCGGGCGCTCGAGGCCGGGTACGTCCGCGCTCAAGCAGTGAGCCGCCGCGCGGCGAGCGTTAGCGCCTCAAGATGATCAGCGACGCCCGCCGAACAGGGCCAACAGGAACTGGAACATATTGATGAAGTTGATGTACAGGCTCAGCGCGCCGTAGCTGGTGGCCACGCTCATCGCCGTCTGGTTCCCGCCCAGGGCGTAGTAGGTCATCTTCAGCCGCTGGGTGTCATAGGCCGTCAGGCCGGCGAAGATCAGCACACCGGCGATGCTGATGATCATCTGCATCATGCTGCTCTGCAGGAACATGTTGACCACCGAGGCGATGATCAGGCCGATCACGCCCATGATCAGGAAGCTGCCGATGCCGGTCAGATCCTTCTTGGTCGTATAGCCGAACAGGCTCAGGCCGCCGAAGGCCGCGGCCGTGATCAGAAAGGTCTGCACCACCGAAGTTTCGGTATAGAGCAGCACCACCGTGCCCATCGACGCGCCGATCAGGGCCACGATCAGCCAGTACAGTGCGCTCGCGCCACCGGACGTCGGGTTCTTCATCACGAAATTCGAACCCAGCAGCACGACCAGCGGCGAGAAGGCCACGATCATGCCCAGCAGGGTGTAACCGGTCAGACGGGTCACCCCGTCCGGGAAGACCGCGGTCGAGAAGAGCAAGTCACGCACCGCAGGCACCGAGCCGGTGACATAGGCCAAGGCGGCCGAGACCAGCAGGCCAAGGGCCACCTTGTTATAGACGCCCAGCATGAAGCTGCGCAGGCCCGCGTCCGTCGACATGTCGGCGGTGGCGGGGATCGAATGGCTGTTTCTGAAATCGCTCATGGCGAGATCCGTCCTCCTTGGGGCCGGGCGATCCCGACCTTTGTGTAAATATCGGGCGCGTCCCGCCCTTCCGCAAGCAAAACCGGACTTGGGCCATGCGTTTCCAGCCGCTACCAAGGGTCGCATGATCCGTTTGTTCACCGCCCTGTCTGTTCCCGACGACGTGGCGGAGGCGCTCGCCCGCCGCCAGACCGGCCTGCCGGGCGCGAAATGGCGCACGTCGGATCAGTTGCACATCACCCTGACCTTCTATGGCGAAGTCGACGAGCGCCGGGCTGATGACCTGTCCCTCGAACTGGAGCGGGCGGCGACGGGCGGACCGTTCGAGATCGCCTTGGCCGGCGTCGGCGCCTTCGGCGACGGCCATCGCACCCATGCCGTCTGGGCCGGGCTCGAGCCGAACGAACGGCTGGCGGTTTTGGCCGGGCGCACGCGCAGCGCGGCCGAGCGCGCCGCCATCAACATCGAGCGCCGCGACTACCGCCCCCATCTGACCCTGGCCTATCTCAAGCCGCAGACCGATCCGGCCCGCATCGGGGCCTGGATCGCGGAACACAATCTGCTGCACTCGCCGCCGATCCGGATCGACCGGTTCGGCCTGTATTCCAGCGTCCTGACCCATGACGGCAGCCGCTATGAACTCGAAAGGGAGTATCGCCTTTGACCGGACCGGTGCTGGAAACCGAACGCCTGACCCTGCGCCCCCCCGTGATCGAGGACTTCCCGCGCTGGTCCGAGATGATGGCCGATCCCGAGACGGCGAAATTCCTCGGCGGCGTCCAGCCGGCGGCCGTCACCTGGCGTAGCTTTATGTCCATGGCCGGGGCCTGGAGCCTGACCGGCGTTTCCATGTTCTCGGTGGTCGAGCGTGACACCGGCCTGTGGCTGGGCCGGATCGGTCCGTGGACCCCGCACGGCTGGCCGGGCACCGAAGTCGGCTGGGGCCTCCATCCGGACGCCCAGGGCAAGGGCTTTGGCGTCGAGGCGGCGCCGGCGACCATCGACTACGCCTTCGACGTGCTGGGCTGGACTGAGGTGATCCACTGCATCGACCCCGGGAATACGCCATCGCGACGGCTGGCCGAGCGGATCGGCTCGTACAATCAGGGGCCGACCCGGATGCCGCCTCCGTTCCACGAGGTCAACGTCGACCGTTGGGGCCAGAGCCGGGAAGAGTGGCGGGCGCGACCCCGCTGAGGGCGGCGCTGGAACGATCCGGGGCCGGATACTGACGCTTTGACCGATTGGCGCGTTCCGCTAGTCAGGGTGCAGGAAACGACGAGGAGTAGCGGATGCGGGTTCTGGTTCTGGGCGGCGACGGTTTCTGCGGCTGGCCGACAGTGCTGCATCTGTCGGCGCGGGGCTGGGATGTCTGCGTCGTCGACAATCTGAGCCGCCGCAACATCGACAACGAGCTGGAAGTCCAGTCCCTGACCCCGATCCGGACCATGGGCGAGCGCATCGCCGCCTGGAAGGAAATCAGCGGTCGGAGCATCGACTTCGTCAACATGACCGTCGGCAAGGAATTCGACCGTCTGGTGGCCCTGATCAAGGACTGGAAGCCCGACAGCGTCGTCCATTTCGCCGAACAGCGGGCAGCCCCCTATTCGATGAAGTCGGCGCGGCACAAGCTGTACACCGTCGACAACAACATCAACGCCACCAACCATCTGCTGGCCGCCATCGTCGAGAGCGGGCGCGACGTGCATCTGGCCCACCTCGGCACCATGGGCGTCTATGGCTACACCACCGCCGGCCTGCGTATCCCCGAGGGTTATCTGAAGGTCACCGTCGACACCGATTTCGGCCCGACCGAGCAGGAGATCCTGTTCCCGCCGAACCCGGGGTCGATCTACCACATGACCAAGACCCAGGACGCCCTGCTGTTCCAGTTCTACGCCAAGAACGACGGGGTCCGGATCACCGACCTGCATCAGGGCATCGTCTGGGGCGCCCAGACCGAGGAGACCCGCCAGGACGAACGGCTGATCAACCGCTTCGACTATGACGGCGACTACGGCACCGTGCTGAACCGGTTCCTGATGCAGGCGGCGGTGGGCTATCCGCTGACCGTGCACGGCACCGGCGGCCAGACCCGGGCGTTCATCCACATCCAGGACACGGTGCGCTGCGTCGAACTGGCGCTGGCCAATCCGCCCAAGGTCGGCGACCGGGTCAAGATTCTCAACCAGATGACCGAAAGCCGCCGGGTGCGCGACCTGGCCGCCATGATCGCCGCCATGACCGGGGCCGAGGTGCACAATGTGCCCAACCCGCGTCAGGAGGCCGACGAGAACGAGCTTGTCGTCGCCAACGACCAGTTCCGCGAACTGGGGCTCAAGCCCATCACCCTGGCTGAGGGGCTGATGCAGGACGTGACTGAGATCGCCCGCCGCTACGCCGACCGCGCCGACCTGTCCAAGGTGCCGTGCGTCTCGACCTGGAACGGCAAACGGGCCGAGGCGGTGAAGGCGCCGTCGATCGTCGTCACGCCGCCGCCCGCCCCGATACAGGCGCGCTCGGCCTGAGCCATGTCCGAGGCCGCTGTCGCTCCCTCGCTGCTGGTCTTCGGCGGCGGCTGGCTCGGCCAGGCCGCGGGGCGAGAGGCCGTCAGCCGCGGCGGCCGCGCCGTCCTGACCAGCCATGATGCGGACCGGCGGGCGGGGCTGGGGGCGGAAGGGCTGGCCGCGATTGATCCGAACGACCCGGCGGCGCTGGCCGGCGCGGTCGCCGGGGCCTCGGCTATCTTGGTCTGCGCCCCGCCCGTGGCGGACGGCTGTCCGGGGCTGAAGGCCCTGTCACCGGCGTTGGCGGCCGCGGACGCCTGGCCTGACTGGATCGGCTATGTCTCCTCGACCGCCGTCTATGGCGACCGCGCCGGCGGCTGGGCGTTTGAGGACAGCGAACTGAACGCCGCCAGCCTTGAAGGCGCCCGCCGCGTGCGGGCCGAACGCGACTGGCTGGACGCCGGACGGGGCATGGGGCTGACGGTGCAGCTTTTCCGCCTGCCGGCGCTCTACGGCCGCGGCCGGTCGCCGCTGGACCGTCTGCGCGACGGCACGGCGCGGCTGGTGCGCAAACCGGGGCAGCTGTTCAACCGGGTTCACGTCGACGACGTCGTATCGGGCCTGTTCGCCTCCATGGTCCGCCCCCGGCCCGGCGCCGCCTACATCCTGTGCGACGACGAGCCCGCCCCTGCGGATGTGGTCATGGAGGGCGCCGCGCGCCGCCTCGGCCTGCCGCTGCCGCCGGAGGTGGACCTCGACGACCCGTCGGTGTCCGACGCCATGCGGCGCTTCTACCTCGACTCCAAACGGCTTTCGAACGCCCGCGCGAAAGCCGAGCTGGGTTGGCGGCCGCGCTATCCGACGTGGCGAGACGGGCTGGAAGCGATGGTCCGCGACGACGCGACATAGTCGACATCGACCCAAGACAATTCGGCGGTGATATCGTCGACATTCCGATGACGACAACCACGACATCCGCGACAACGCGCGGACCGCGCTCAAGCAGCGAGCGACCGCGTCGCGAGCGTTAGCGCCCTACTAAAACGGCAGCAGGTTCCGCTGGCGGCTGTAGGCCATCGTGCCGACATTGGCGCCCAGACGCAGGCCGACGCCGGTGCGGATCGGGGCCAGGACGATGCCGTCGGCGCGCTGATAGTTCACGCCCAGACCGCCGACCAGGTAGGCCGTGCCCTCAACGCCGGGATAGCGGCGATAGATCATGTCGGGATGGTAGAGGCCGTACACCAGGGTGAAGACCCGGCTGGCATTGCCGCCGATGTCCCAACCGATCGAAATGCCCTGCCAGTACACCTCCTGCGAGGCCGAGAGGTCCTTCATGTGCAGGGCGCCGCGGCCGTAGCGGGCGCCGACAGCCATGGCTCCGGACGCCTCCTCGCCGGCGATATAGGCCGTCGGACGGTCGCCCTGTTCGGCGAAGATGCGCTCGATGGCTCCGCCCAGGGCCTCGGCCGCGATGCCCAGCTCGCGCGAGCCGGCGGCGACCAGTTCATCGGCGGTATAGGCCGGCGCCTGCCCGTCCGAGGCGATCGGATAGTTGGGGTCCGTCGGCTGCTGTCCGGTGGTGGCGCAGGCGGACAGGCCCGAGACGCCGGCGGTGGCGGCGAGGCCCGACAGGATCAGTTGGCGGCGATGCATGGTTCTGGCTCCGGGGCGGGGGCGGCTCGCCCGACTCGCGCGGGCGCTTGCTGGCACCGTCACCGCTCTTTGAGTCAGCCTTGCGGCGATGAGGTTAACGGGAGGTTGCCATTCCTCCCCCCAGCGCAGCGCCGGGGGAGGAATGCTAGCCCCGCAGCACCGCGCCCAGCTTGCCCGCCGCCGCCACGACCCTGGCCGACAGGGCCTCGATCTCGGCCTCGGTCAGGGTGGCCTCGACGGGCTGGATCGCAACCTCAAGCGCCACCGACTTCATGCCCTCGGGTACGCCCGCGCCGCGATAGACGTCGAACACCGACACCCCGGCGATCAAAGCCTTGTCGGCGCCGGCGACGGCCCGGACCAGATCGCCCACGGCCTTGCCGTCCTCGACCACGAAGGCGAAGTCGCGGGTCAGGGGCATGAGGTTGGCCAGATGGGCCGGACCCCGCGTCTTGGACCTGGCGCCGCGCGGCTCGGGCACGGCGTCCAGCACGATCTCGAAGGCCAGCATTGGTGCGTCGGCGTCCAGCGCCTTGAGCACGCGCGGATGCACAGCGCCGAACTCGGCCATGATGGTCTTCGGACCCAGTTGCAGCCGCCCCGAACGGCCCGGGTGCCACCAGTCGCGGTTCTGGCCCTGGGCCAGCTGCAGCGAGGCCACGGGCGCGCCCAGAGCTTCCAGCAGAGCCATCAGGTCACCCTTGAGGCCGAACAGGGCGTCCTCGGCTCCGCCGCCCCAGTGGCGCGCGGCCCGCGGCGCCACCAAGCCGGCGATGACGGTGCGCTGGCCGGTCGGGCTGTCGTCCAGATAGATGGGGCCGATCTCGAACAGGGCGGCGTCGGCGCGGCCGCGCGCGGCGTTGCGCGCCGCCGCCTGGATCAGATTGGGCAGGGCCGAGGGCCGCATACAGTCCAGATCGGCGGCGATGGGGTTCTCGACCCTCAGAGAGTCATCGCCGCCGCCGAACAGGGCCGCCGTCGACTGTTTGGTGAAGGACCAGGTGACCGCCTCGGCATAGCCCATGGCCGCCAGCGCCCGTCGGGCCAGCCGCACCCGCGCCTGACGCGGGTTCAGGACGCCCTTCGACGGCGCGCCGAGGTCCGGCAGAGGGGTAGAGGGCAGGGCGCCATAGCCCTCGATCCGTGCGACCTCCTCGACCAGATCGGCCGGGCCTTCGACGTCGCGGCGCCACGACGGCGGGGTCACGGTCCACGGCGTTCCACGCGCGACCTCGAAGCCGAGCCGGGTCAGGATTTCTGCGATCCGGTCGTCGTCGAGCGCCAGTCCTGTCAGGGAGGCCACGCGCGCCGGTTCGAACGCGAAGGCGACGGGATCAGCGGGCGCCTGACCCGCCACCACCATCTCCGACGGCTCGCCGCCGCACAGGTCGAGGATCATCCGGGTGGCCAGCTCGACGCCGGGCACGACGGAGGCGGGATCAACGCCCCGGGCGAACCGGTACTGGGCGTCGGAGTTCAGTGACAGGGTCCGGCCGGTCTGGGCCGTGACCAGCGGATCGAACCAGGCGCATTCGACGAAGACGTCCGTGGTCGCGTCCGAACAGCCGGTGGACTCGCCGCCCATGACGCCGCCGAGGCCGATGGGCCGTTCGCCGGCCGCGTCGGCGATGACGCACATGGCCGGATCGACCGTATAGGTCTTGCCGTCCAGCGCGATCAGGTGCTCGTGCTCGCCGGTGTCGGAGGCGATCTGGCCGCCGCGCACCACGAGCTCGCCACCCACCAGCTTGGCCGCATCATAGACATGCGCGGGCCGGCAGCGGTCGTAGGCCAGCAGGTTGGTGACATCCACCAGCCGGCTGATCGAACGCAGGCCAATGGCCGCCAGCCGCCGTTGCAGCCACTCGGGCGAGGGGCCGTTCTTTACGCCCCGGATCAGCCGCCCGGCGAACACCGGGCACATCTCCGGCGCCTCGATCCGCACCGTCATGGGCGAGGGGAAGGCTCCGGGAACCGGCGCAATCGACGGCGTCTTCAACTGGCCGACGCCGGCCGCCGCCAGGTCGCGCGCGATGCCCGCCACGCCCAGCCAGTCGGGCCGGTTCGGGGTCACCTCGAAATCGATCACCGGCTCGGCCCCGAACACGCCCGCCGCCGGGGTTCCCACGGCCAGGTCGTCGGCCAGTTCGAGGATGCCGTCGGCCTCGTCGGACAGTTCCAGCTCGGAGGCGGAACACAGCATGCCGTGGGAGACCACGCCGCGCACCGGCTTTTCGACCAGGGTCACGCCCAGACCGGGGACGAAGGCGCCGATCGGCGCATAGATGGTGGTCAGCCCCGCCCGCGCATTGGGCGCGCCGCACACGATCTCTTTCGGTCCATCGACGGTATCGACCTGGCAGACCCGCAGCCGGTCGGCGTTGGGATGCTGTTCGGCCGAGACGATCCGCGCCACGGTGAAGGGCGCCAGCGCCGCGATCGGGTTATGGACGTCCTCAACCTCCAGACCGGCCATGGTCATGGCCTCGGCCACGGTGGCGACGTCGGCCTCCGTGTCGAGATGGTCCTTGAGCCAGGAGAGGGTGAATTTCATCCGTGGTTCTCAGCTCAGGCCGGAGGCCGGATTGGGGGCGGCGAAGGCGGAGAAGCCGTAGTGGGCCAGCCACCGGGTGTCGGCGTCGAACATGGGGCGCAGGTCGGGGATGCCGTACTTCAGCATGGCCAGACGGTCCACGCCCATGCCGAAGGCGAAGCCCTGGAACGCGTCGGGGTCGATGCCGCAGTTCCGCAGCACATTGGGATGCACCATGCCGCAGCCCAGGATCTCCATCCAGCTATCGCCCTGGTTCAGCTTCAGCTCGCCGCCCGAACGGTCGCAGCGGATGTCCATCTCGGCCGAGGGCTCGGTGAAGGGGAAATGGTGCGGCCGGAAGCGGGCGTCGACGCCGTCCACCTCGAAGAAGCGGGCGACAAAGGTCTCCAGCGTCCACTTCAGGTGGCCCATGTGGATGTCGCGGTCGATGACCAGCCCCTCGACCTGATGGAACATCGGCGTGTGGGTGGCGTCGGAATCTTTCCGGAAGGTCCGGCCCGGCGCGATGATCCGGATCGGCGGCGTCTGGGTCATCATGGTCCGCACCTGCACCGGGCTGGTGTGGGTGCGCAGAACCTTGCGCTCGCCGGTCACCGGATCGGGCCGCAGGAAGAAGGTGTCGTGCATCTCGCGCGCCGGGTGTTTCGGCGGAAAGTTCAGCGCGGTGAAATTGTGGAAATCGTCCTCGACGTCCGGTCCCTCGGCCACCGCGAAGCCCATCCCGGCGAACAGGGCGATCATCTCGTCCATCACCTGCATGGTCGGATGCACCGAACCGGCGCGGCGCGGTCGCGACGGCAGGGTCAGGTCGACGCGCTCGGCCTGCAGCCGGGCGTCCAGCTCGCCCGCCTCCAGCTCGCCCTTGCGGGCCGCCAGCGCCGCCGACACCCGATCGCGCAGTCCGTTGATCATCGGCCCCTGTTCGCGCCGCTCGTCCGGGCTCATCGCCCCCATGCCCTTGAGCAGGCCGGAGATCGATCCCGACTTGCCCAGGGCCGCGACACGCAGATCCTCGACCGCCGCCGCGGTCTCCGCGCCGCCAATGGCGTTGATCAGGTCGAGTTCGAGTTGGGCGAGGTCGGTCATGTCGGGTTTCGTCTAGCGGGTAGGGCGCAAAGCAAAAAGCCCCCCGGCGCGGGCCGGAGGGCTTTTGCGTCTTCCGTTGCCGGAAAATCAGGCCTTCAGCGCGTCGCGGACCTTGTCGGCCACGGCCTTGAAGGCGGCTTCGTCAGCGGCCATCGCAGCGAGGACCTTGCGGTCCAGCTCGATGCCGGCCTCGCCGAGCCCGTGCATGAACTGCGAATAGGTGAAGCCTTCCAGACGCGCGGCGGCGTTGATGCGCTGGATCCACAGGGCGCGGAACGAGCGTTTCTTGTTGCGGCGGTCGCGATAGGCGTACTGCCCGGCGCGATCGACCGCGGCCTTGGCGGTGCGGATGGTGTTCTTGCGGCGGCCGTAGAAACCCTTGGCCTGCTTGAGAACCTTCTTGTGTCTGGCGTGTGAAACTACGCCGCGTTTGACGCGAGCCATGATGTTATTCCTCGGATGTCCCTATCGTTCGCGCCGCGGGCGCTCACTGCTTGAGGGACGATGTTCAAATTCAATGCGGTGAAAGGTTCAGGTCAGCGTACGCCTAGGCGTACGGCATGTAGGACTTGATCTTCCTGGCGTCGGCGTCGGCCATGACCTTGGTGCCGCGGTTCTGGCGGATGTATTTGCTGTTGTGGCTGATCAAACGGTGCCGCTTGCCCGCCACGCCAGACTTCACCTTGCCGGTCGCCGTGAATTTGAAGCGCTTCTTGGCGCCAGACTTCGTCTTCAGTTTGGGCATTTTCACTCTCTTTTGAGTGGGCTACCGCCCTTCGGGCTACTTGAGCCCGGGGTGGAAGACCCTTGATTATGAACCGCCCAGGCATGCCTGTTAGCCCGGCGGTTCGGTACGCGAAGGCGCGGCTTCTAGGCCAAGCAGCGCGGGAAGGCAAGATGAGTCTAGTTGGCCGGGTTGTGAGCCTGGAGGAACCGCATCGTCTCGGTCAGCATCCGCTCGCGTGTCGCCCCGCGCGACAGCCCGTGATCCTCGCCCTCAAGTTCAATGAACTCGACCGGCTTGCCGGCCTGGCGCAAGGCGCGTTCCATGATCCGGCTCTGGTCGATCGGCACGACGGTGTCGTCCCGGCCGTGTATCAGCAGGATCGGTGCGTCGGCCTGTGCGGCCAGCCGGGCCGGGGATCGCGCGTCCAGCGACCGGTCGCCCAGCCCATCGGCGCCCATGAAGCGGTTCCAGTAGCGCGTGGTCGAGTTTTCCCGCCGCGCGCCCCTCGAGGCCTCCTCCTCGACCATCACCCTCAAGTCCGAGACGCCCGCGACGGACACAGCGCAGCGATAGACGCCCCGGTCGATCGTCGGGCCGGCCAGGGCCGCATACCCACCGTAGCTGGCTCCGACGATGCAGACGCGCTCCGCGTCGATCACGCCCTGCTCGGCCAGCCAGCGGACGCCGTCCGACAGGTCGGTCTGCATCTTCCTGCCCCATTCACCGTAGCCGGCCTCACGGAAGGCGTCGCCATAGCCCGTCGAACCGCGGAAATTCGGTTGCAGCACCGCATATCCCCGTGACGCCATCGCCTGGGCCCACCAGTCGAAGCCCATGACGTCGTGGGACGCCGGCCCGCCGTGGGCCAGCACGACCAGAGGCAGGCCGGTCGGGTCCGTCACGCCGGGCGGTGTGGTCAGGTAGCCGTGGATTTCCAGCCCGTCGGCGGCGGTGTAGCTGACGGCGCGAACCGGTGCGACCCGGTCCGGCGTGATCGCCACATAGGCGCCGCCGACCGGCGTGACCCTTCCCGCATCGAGATTGATCAAATGGTAGGAGCCGGAATCACGCGGCCCGCTAGTGTACACGACCGCCTTGCGAAGATCGTCGCTGAAGCTGACCAGTTCCGGCGAGCGGCCGGCGAAGGCTCCCCGGATGCTGGCCCACAGCGAGTCGGCCGCGGGATCAGCGAAGGCATACAGGCGGCCCGCGTCCGTCCCCCGCGTGGCGCCGATAAGCCGGCGGGTCACCGGGTGGAACAGCAGGCCGTCCGGGTTGAACTCGAACCGCACCGCCCGCCACACGCCGGTCGCCAGATTGACGTCGAAGAATTCGGCGTCCTCGCGCCCCGCCTGACTCATGTCGGGCCGGTCTGCGGCGATGACCACGCTGTCACCGTTGAGGCCCAGGCCGATCAGGTTCGGCGTGTCGATCGGCGCGACGGTCTCCCAGGTTTCGCGGAAGCCGCCACCCTGCCGCAGGTGCAGGCTCCACTCCTGCGAGCGGGAGTCATATTCGCTGCGCGCCAGGGACCGGCCCGCAGTATCGAGGACGAAGTCGGTGACATTCTGGCCCATGACCTCGGCCAGGGTGCCGCGTCCGGACTGGAGATCGACGCGGAAGAGGTCCAGGCGGTCGGGATTGCTGAAGGCGTAGGCCCGGACGAGGACCTCGGGATCCTCCCCCTTGATCACCTCCGCGGAGCTGAACAGCATGGGGAACACGTCGCGCGTGTCTTTCAGCGCTTCCACGATCCGGTTCCGGCCCGGATCATAGATTTGGCTGCTGAATAGCTCGGCGCGGACGATGCCCAACTGGGGAATATTCTCGGTCTTCGAGGTGGTGACCAGGATCCGATCCTCGCCGAGCCAGTCGAGGTCGCGAACCTTGGCCATGCCGATGCCGGCGCCGCCGATCTGTTCCCGGGTCGACAGATCCAGCAGCACGAGCGTCCGGTCCTCGCCGGTCACGGTGATGAAGGCCAGGCGCTGACCTGACGGCGACAATTTCACCATCTCAAGCGAGGGCAGGGCCCCGTAGGCCGACAGGGGCGCCTGCGCGACGGCCTGCTGGGCCCTCGCCGGCGTTGAAGCCATGCCTCCCGCTAGGGACGCAGCCAGAAATACGGCCGTCAGGCCGCCGTGAAAAACGGAACGCAACATGGAGGACCCCCGCCTCGGAAAGCAGGGGTCATCATCCATGACTGGCGCTACAATCTCAAGTGGCTTTCTGAGAGTCTTTCAGTCTGACTTCGAGAAACGCCCGTCCGGCGTTGATCGCCATCACGGCCGCCGGAATCGTCAGGGCGGCGCCGATCAGGAACGGCCAGTCGTGCCCCAATCCCGAAAAGAGCGCCCCGGCCACGATCGGGCCGAAGATTCGCGCGGCGGAGCTGGCGGCCATGTTCAGCCCCAGCATGGCGCCCTGTCGGTCGGGATCGACCGAGCGCGAGATCAGAGCCGAGATGTTGGGCATGGTCATCGCCATGCCGAAGGCGCCCGCCGCCATGATCACTGGCACCAGATAGTCGGCATGGGGCAACAGCCGGCTGGCGATGACCTGACCCACCAGACCGGCCCCGAAAATCAGACAGCCGACCGCCAGAACCCGGGACTCGCCGAACCGGCGCGCCAGTCTGCCGGCCAGCAGCCCCTGGCAGATGACGGAGACGACACCCACGACCATGAAGCACAGGCCGACCTCGCGTGCGGTCCAGCCGTAGCGCGCCTCGGTCCAGAAGCCGAAGGTCGATTCCATGCCCGAAAATCCGGCCATATAGATCAGGGTCACCAGCAGGACCCGCGACACCACCGGATTGGAAACGGCGTCATGCACCCCGCTCATGAAGGGTGGGCGCGACACGGAGGGGTCCGCCTTGACGCGGCTCTCCTTCAGCAGGACCGCGACGCCGATCGCAGCCAGGACGCACAGTCCGGAGGCGGTGAAGATCGGCAGCTGGTAGCCCAGCCTGCCCAGGTCCGGTCGGGTCAGCAGCCCGCCGATCGCCGGGCCGAAGATAAAGCCCAGGCCGAAGGCGGCGCCGATCAGCCCCATCCGGCCGGCGCGCTGCTCGGGCGGGGTCACATCCGCCACATAGCCTTGAGCGGTCGAGATATTGCCGGCTCCCATGCCGGTGAACAGCCGCACCACGATGGCCATCCAGATGTTGGGCACGAAGGCCAGGGCCAGATAGCCGGCCGCGTTGCACAGGATGGTGATCATCAGAACCGGCTTGCGGCCGATCCGGTCCGATAGCCGTCCCCAGAAAGGCTCGGCCACGAACTGACCCAGCGAATAGGCCGAGAACATCAACGCCACCTGCCACGGCGGCGCGTCCAGCGTCTGGCCGTAGAAGGGCAGCAGCGGGATGACGATGCCGAAGCCGACCAGGTTGATGAACACCACCCCGAACAGGACGAACAACGCGGATCGCGACGGAGGCTGGAGCGGGGCGGCTGACGTCACGGGCGGTACTCGGGCGGGGAGGCGACCCTTGTGTCAGACAGATCGCGCGGGCGCGCAAGGCGAAGCGGACAAACGCAAAACGCCCCGGCCGTTTCCGGTCGGGGCGTTGCGATGGCGAGGAGATACTGCGCCTATTTCGGCGCGAGGATCATGATCATCTGCCGGCCTTCCATACGCGGGGCGTATTCGACCTTGGCGATCTCTTCGAAATCGGCCTGGACCTTGTTGAGCAGCTTCATGCCCAGTTCCGGGTGAGCCATTTCGCGGCCGCGGAAGCGCAGCGTCACCTTGACCTTGTCGCCTTCGTCGAAGAACCGGTGCATGGCCTTGGCCTTCACCTCATAGTCGTGGACGTCGATGTTGGGGCGGAGCTTGATCTCTTTCAGCTCGACGACCTTCTGACGCTTGCGCGCCTCGGCCTTCTTCTTCTGCTCCTGGAAGCGGAATTTGCCGTAGTCGAGGATCTTGCAGACCGGCGGCTCTGACGTCGAGACGATCTGAACCAGGTCCATGCCGGCCTCTTCGGCGGCTTCCAGCGCGGCTGACGTCGGCATGACGCCCTGTTTCTCGCCGTTCTGATCGATGAGCAGAACGCGCGGCGCGCGGATATCTTGGTTCATGGGCGGCCCATCCTTGACGGGCGGCTGGTTCATCGGACGGCGAATGAGCGTCGGTTCCTTGTGTGGATGAGGTATCGTGGGTGAGGCGGAGTTCTGACGAGGATGAGCGCGCGATGGATCGCGGCGTTCCCCTTACGGGGCCTATATGACCGCGAAAGCCCCCGTCTTCAAGGTTTGAGCGGCGTGCGGTCGCCGATCCAGGCGTCGTGCAGGTCGAGGACGGCTTCAAAGACACGGTCCACGGTCAGCGCCTCGATGGGCGCGAACTCGCCGCGCGTCTCGTTGGAGGCGGCGGTGCGGGTCTTCGGACCCCACGGGCCGTACAGCCACCACTCGGTCGGGCCGAACAGGCCAAGCGTGGGCCGGCCAAGGGCGGCGGCGACGTGCATCAGGCCGGAATCGTTGCCGACGAACAGGTCGGCCACGTCGATGGCGGCCGCCGAGGCCAGGATGTCGCCCTTGCCGATGAAGTCGATGCCGCGGGGTCCGGCGGCCTCCAGCGCCGGGGTCGCCGGCGGCCGGTCGCCCGGTCCGCCCACGGCCATGAAACGCCAGCCGTCGAACCGGGGGTCGGACTTCAGTCGCTCGACCAACTGCCCCCAGCGCTCAGCCGGCCAGCTCTTGCCCGGCTGGTGGGCGATCGGGGCCAGGGCGATGATCGGGCCGGGGCCGCTGCCGCCGGACAACTGCGGATCAAGCACCGCCTGCCGGTCGGCGAGGGCTTGTGCGTCGAGGAAGATTTCGGGGTCCAGCGGGGCCGGCGCGCCCATCATGCGCGAGACCATCTCGACCTTGCGCAGCCCGGTCTCCCAGCCGCGGTTGTAGACCACCCGCCGCTTCGCCGGGATCAGATAGCTCAGCGCCGAGCCGCGGATGTCGATGACCATGTCCCAGCGCGTGCCGACCACCTGGCGCCACAGATCAACCCAGTGTCCGGCCAGCTTTTTCTTGTCGAGGATGATGACCCGTTCGACGTCCGGCGCGGAACGGAAGAAGGGGGCGGGCGGCCGGCCGCAGGCGACGGTGATCCTGGCCCCCGGAATCTGTCGCGCGATTTCGCGGATCACGCCGGAGGATATGACGCAGTCCCCGATGCGGTTAGAAGTGACGAACAGGACCTTCCTGGCAGTCTTGGTATCGGTCACGCGTTTTTGGCCTTCGCTTCGCTTTCCCGGGTTCGCTATCAGTCCACGAGGACTTTCGCGAGAGGAGCCGCGATTGGACGACATCCAGCATCTGACCTGCCGGGGCGGCGAGACCCTGGCTTACCGCCGGGTCGACGGCGACGGCCCGACCGTCGTCTGGATCGGCGGCTTCCGCTCGGACATGGAGGGGAACAAGGCCATGGCGCTGGACGCCGCGGCCCGCGAGCGCGGCTGGGACTATGTCCGCTACGACCATTTCGCCCATGGCAAGTCCTCGGGCGACTGGCGCAAGGCCACGATCGGACGTTGGCGCGAGGATGCGATCTGCATGATCGACAGTCTCCAGGGGCCGGTGGTCGTGGTCGGCTCGTCCATGGGCGGCTGGGTGGCCCTGCTGCTGGCGCTGGCTCGACCTGGGCGGATGGCCGGACTGGTGCTGATCAATCCGGCCCAGGATTTCACCGAGCGGCTGATGTGGCCAAGCCTGGCCGACCATGAGCGCCACGCCATCCTGCGCGACGGCGAGATCGTGATCGTTGAGGAGGGCCCCCCTGGCGAAGGATTGGGGGAATACGTCCTCACCCTCGGCCTGTTCGAGGATGGCCGTGACTGGCTGCTGCTGGGCGCGCCCCTGCCGATCGCCGCGCCGGTTCACATCTTTCAGGGCCGGGCTGACGACGTGGTGCCATGGAGGCACGCCACGGCCCTGGTCGAGCGTCTGACGGGGGGTGATGTCCGTCTCGACCTGATCGAGGGCGGCGATCACCGTCTGTCCGCCCCCGACGATCTGGAGCGTCTGATCGAGGCGGTTGAACGTATGCGACTTCAGGCGTTTACTTGACCGCCCATCGCAAGGAGACCCCCGCCATGCGCCCCCTGACCCCCGCGGCCCCCCTCGTCCTGCTGCTCGTCCTCGCCGGCTGTGCGCCGACCATGGGCTCGAGCCGATACGCGGAGGAACTGCGCCAGTTGTCCGAAAGCTGCACGGCGCGGGGCGGAATCCTGGTTCCGACCGACGAGAACAGCGGTCGTCCCCCGGCTGACCACGTCTGCCGCATCACCGGCGGCGCCACGCGCCTGCCCAGCGGCGGCTGACTACAGCAGGGCGGTGATCGCCGCGCGGGCCGCCTCTCCGAGGTCCGGCCGCTTCAGGGCCAGGGCGACATTGGCCCGCAACAGGCCGATCTTGTCGCCGCAGTCGTGGGTGACGCCCTCGTATTCGACCGCCGTGAAGGTCTGATCCTTCATCAGCCGCGCCATGCCGTCGGTCAGCTGGATCTCGCCGCCCGCGCCGCGCGGCTGGTTTTCGAGAATGCTGAAGATTTCCGGCTGCAGGATGTAGCGCCCCGCGATCGACAGGTTGGACGGCGCGTCGCCGCGCGGCGGCTTCTCGACCATCCCCTTCATGCGGATGCGGCGGCCGTCGCGGGTCTCGGGATCGACGATGCCGTATTTGTGGGTGTCGGTCTCCGGCACCGCCTCGACGCCGATGACGTTGCCGCCGACCTCGGCATAGACTTCAGCCAGCTGCTTCAGCGCCCCCGGCTGGGAGTCCACGATCACATCGGGTAGCAGGACGGCGAAGGGCTCGTTGCCGATGATGTCGCGGGCGCACCAGACCGCGTGACCCAGGCCCAGCGGCTGCATCTGGCGGGTGAAGCTCATCTCGCCGGCCGTCGCCAGCTCGGCGATCATGGCCTCGAGGATGTCGGTCTTGCCCTTGGCCAGCAGCTGGGCTTCCAGCTCGATCTGGTGGTCGAAATAGTCCTCGATGGCGCCCTTGGACCGCCCGGTGACGAAGACGATGTGCTCGATCCCGGCCTCGCGCGCCTCCTCGACGATGTAGCTCAGGATCGGCCGGTCGACGACGTTCAGCAGCTCCTTGGGCGTGGTCTTGGTGCCGGGCAGGACGCGGGTGCCCAGACCGGCGACGGGCAGGACGGCCTTGCGAAGGCGGCGGCTGTGAGCGGTCATGGGAGTTCCTGAACGGCGGGGTCGGGCAGCCTAACGCATTCGCGTCCGGATGCGATCACTCCACTGTCACCGACTTGGCCAGGTTGCGCGGCTGATCGACGTCCGTGCCCTTCTGGACCGCTGTGTAGTAGGCCAGCAGCTGCACCGGGATGGCGTAGACCAGCGGCGCGATCAGCGGGTGGCACTCGGGCGCATCGACGCGGCGGATGCCGGCGCCGTGTGGATCGGGCGCGGACTTCGGCGCGATCATGATCACCGGCCCGCCGCGCGCTGCGACTTCCTGCAGGTTGGAGGCGGTCTTTTCGAACACCTCGTCCAGCGGGGCGAGGGCGATGATCGGCGTCAGTTCGTCAACCAGGGCGATGGGCCCGTGCTTCAGCTCGCCGGCGGCATAGCCCTCGGCGTGGATATAGCTGATCTCCTTCAGCTTCAGCGCGCCTTCCATGGCCAGCGGGAACATGGCGCCGCGGCCGAGGAACAGCACGTCAGTGGCCTTGGCGATGTCGTGGGCGATCGCCTTCAGGTCGTCTTCCATCCGCATGGCCTCGGCGATCAGGCGCGGCGCCTCGAACAAGGCCTTGACCAGTTCGGCCTCGCGCCCGGCGTCGATCACGCCGCGCTGTACCCCGGCGGCCACGGCCAGGGCCAGCAGAGCGGCGACCTGGGCGGTGAAGGCCTTGGTCGAGGCCACGCCGATCTCGGGCCCGGCATGGGTCGGCCACAGGGTCCCGGCCTCGCGGGCCATCGACGAGGAATGGACATTGACCAGGGCGGCGGTGCGCAGCCCCTTGGCCTTGCACCAGGACAGGCTGGCGAGGGTGTCCGCGGTCTCGCCCGACTGGCTGACGGCCACGGCCAGCGTGCCCGGCGTCAGCGCCGGCTGGCGATAACGGAACTCCGAGGCGATCTCGACGTCGCACGGCAGGTTGGCCAGCTTTTCGAACGCATAGCGCCCGATCTGGCCGGCGTAGAAGGCGGTGCCGCAGGCCACGATCTGGATGCGGTCGATGGCGGCGAAATCGGCGGAGTCGGTCTTGGCCTTGCCGTTCACGAAATCGAGGTAGTGCGACAGGGTGTGCTGGACGCTGTCCGGCTGTTCGTGGATCTCCTTTTCCATGAAATGCCGGTATTCGCCCTTTTCGACCAGGGCCGAGGAGGCCGAGACGGTGACGATCGGCCGGACTACGGCAGCGCCCGAGGCGTCGTACATCGCCGCCCCGTCGCGCCGGACGGCGACGAAATCGCCCTCTTCCAGATAGCTGATCTTCTGGGTGAAGGGGCCGACCGCCAAGGCGTCCGAACCCAGATACATCTCACCTTCGCCCCAGCCGACGACCAGCGGGCTACCGCGGCGGGCGCCGAGGATCAGGCCGTCCTCGCCCTCGATCAGCACCGCCAGCGCATAGGCGCCGGTCAGCCGGTCGAGCACGGTCTTGAAGGCGACGACGGGGTCGTTCCGTTGGCCCAGGGCGCGGTCCAGCAAATGGGCCACCACCTCGGTGTCGGTCTGGCTTTCGAAGGTGCGGCCCTCGACGGCCAGTTCGGCCTTCAGCTCCGCGAAATTCTCGATGATGCCGTTGTGGACCAGGACGATGCGACCGGCCTGATGCGGGTGGGCGTTGGCCGTGGTCGGCGCGCCGTGGGTGGCCCAGCGGGTGTGGCCGATGCCGACGGTCGATTCCAGCGGCTGGGCGGCCAGCACGGCCTCCAGTTCGCGAATCTTGCCCTTGGCGCGGCGGCGTTCGATGCGGCCGTCGACGAGGGCGGCCACGCCGGCGGAATCATAGCCCCGGTATTCCAGCCGCTTGAGGCTGTCGATCAGACGGGGAACCGCCGGGCCGGTGCCGGTCACGCCGATGATGCCGCACATGAAGAAGGTCCTTGGAAATGTGGGTCCCCGCGCTTTGCGCGCGGGCACGGGATGGTCTAGGCCAGCCGTGTGTCTCTGGCGCCGATGTAGGCGACAGGGGCCGGGAATTGCACCTGAAATGCGGTTTCGCAAGGTTTCTGCGACGCCGGACGCGAGGAAGACGACCCTTGGGCGAGAGACGCTATTTCGGCACCGACGGCATTCGCGGGCGCGCCAACACCCATCCGATGACGCCGGAAGTGGCGCTGCGGGTCGGGCTGGCGGCCGGGCGGCTGTTCATGTCGGCGGACGACCGTCGCCACCTGGTGGTGATCGGCAAGGACACGCGGCTTTCGGGCTATATGATTGAGCCGGCGCTGGTGGCGGGCTTTTCGTCTGCCGGCATGGACGTGCGTACCTTCGGGCCGCTGCCGACGCCCGGCGTGGCCATGATGACGCGCTCGATGCGCGCCGACATCGGGGTGATGATCTCGGCCTCGCACAACTCCTACCTCGACAACGGCATCAAACTGTTCGGCCCGGACGGCTACAAGCTGTCGGATGCGGTCGAGCTGAAGATTGAATCGATGATGGATCAGGCGCTCGACGCCGATCTGGCTCCGCCCGACGCCCTGGGCCGGGTCAAGCGCATCGACGACGCCCAGGCCCGCTACGTCGAGATCGCCAAGGCCAGCTTCCCCAAGGGTCTGAGCCTTCAGGGCCTGCGCGTCGCCGTCGATTGCGCCAATGGCGCCGGCTACCGGGTCGCCCCGACCACCCTTTACGAACTGGGGGCGGAAGTCTGCGCCGTGGGCGTCGAGCCCAACGGCCTGAACATCAATGCCGATTGCGGCTCGACCCACCCCGAGACCCTGGCCGAGGCGGTCAAACGCTACCGCGCCGACATCGGCATCGCGCTGGATGGCGACGCCGACCGGGTCATCATCTGCGACGAAAAGGGTCAGGTCGTCGACGGCGACCAGATCATGGCCCTGGTCGCCCTGGACTGGGCGCGTCGCGGCCAGTTGGTCGGCGGCGGGGTGGTCGCCACGGTCATGTCGAATCTGGGTCTGGAGCGGGCGCTGAACGCCGCCGGCCTGACGCTGGAGCGGACGAAGGTCGGCGATCGCTATGTCATGGAGCGGATGCGCGAGGGCGGCTTCAACCTCGGGGGCGAACAGTCGGGCCACATCATCCTGCACGACCACGCCACCACCGGCGACGGCCTGATGTCGGCGCTGCAGGTGCTGGCGGTTCTGGTTGAGAGCGGCAAGCCCATGAGCGAACTGGCGCGCCAGTTTGAGACCGTGCCGCAGAAGCTGGAGAACGTCCGTTACACATCCGGCAAGCCGCTGGAGAACGCAGGGGTCAAGGCCGCCATCGCCGCTGCCGAGGCGCGGCTCGCGGGCGTGGGCCGCCTGTTGGTCCGGCCGTCGGGCACCGAGAAGCTGATCCGGGTGATGGCCGAGGGCGATGACGCCAAGCTGGTCAAGTCGGTGGTCGCGGATGTCGTCGCGGCGGTGAAGGCGGCGGGGTAGGGCTGTGGTGCCGAGCCATTGAAAATTTCAGCAATCTGTCTATACTGAGAACGATAATCGCGGCCGCAGGCCTCAGCAAAAATGATCATCGGCGAAGCGCCACGTCTCACAGAAGACCGAGAGAAAATACAGGAAGCCATCCTGTTTGTGATGAGTCTTGCCGACAATCTTAGTCAATACGACATTGCGAAGACTTTGTTTCTTGCCGACAGAAACCATCTGAACCGACACGGGCGGCCGATTACTTTTGATAACTACGTGGCGATGGAGCACGGTCCTGTGCCCTCTTTTGCCTATGACGTTTTGAAGCCGGCCACGGACTACGCAGCCCGCATGGAAGCTAGTCGTCCATGGGTGTCCGCGCCTGACCCGATCAATCCCAACATCAATCGCTTCACTCGTTTGCGGGAACCGGACCTGAGTTTTCTTTCGGAGACAGACAGGTCGACTCTCCGGTCCGCTTGGGAGACGGTGCGCGGACTATCGTTCGAGCAGCTTCGGCGGGTCACCCACGAAGACCCAGCCTACATTGAGGCATGGGCTCGCAGGGGGAGCAAGAAGGCGGCTGCAATGAAACTCCCCCTTCTGATTGAGGACGATGGCGAGGCGCTCGCAAACGACCTCGTTTATATGTCGGCTCTTGCCTAGTGCCGAACGTCGGTGACGTAATCGCGGCGGTGACCAAGAATGTCATCGGTAAGGAGGCCGCTCTCAAGCACCACTTCTGCGTCTGCGATCAGACCCATCAGTACCTCTACGTTTGCAGTCGCCAGTACACGGACGACTTTCCCCTCGATCTTGAAGACTGTCCGGGCTTGGACCTTGAAACGAGTTATGTCTCGCTCTCACGGGTCCTGTTCTGCCCCTCATTCAAAAGCCCTGCGCTCACCTGCCACGTCAGCTCGGCCTACCTGAAAGCGCTCTTTGACCACGTGACGACATCGAAGGTCATGAGCCCCAGAGACAAGACAAAGATTATCGTTGGCCTCGCGCCTCACCTTCCGAAACCTCCTCGTGAGAAGGTTTGGTAAAAGCGCTCCGCTCTGTCGCAGGCTTGGATGTCATCGAGCTTGGACGGATTGTCCAACGTCAAGCCGTTCATTCCGACAGGCCCGGGTTCTCCACCAGTCAAACTCAGCGATGGAACCCGCCGCCCGACCGGCGCAGTCTCCCCCGATGATTCCCGTCCGCCACCCCGGCGTCCTGTCCCTGATCCCCGGTCTGGTCGCCTGTGGGGCGGTCGCCCTGGCGGCGGTCGCCGTCCAGGCGCTGGAGCTGCGGCTGTTCGGGCGGGGCTGGATCGACGCCATCGTCCTGGCCATCCTGATCGGCGCCGCGATCCGCGGCGTCTGGACCCCGCCCGCCGCCCTGCGTCCCGGCGTCGAGTTCAGCGCCCGCACCCTGCTCGAGATCGCCGTGGTGCTGCTGGGCGCCTCGGTCAGCGCCGCGACGGTGATCGCCATCGGCCCCGGCCTGCTGGCGGGCACTGCGGTGGTCGTCGTCCTCGCGCTGGCCGTCAGCTACGGGATCGGGCGGCTGCTGCGCCTGCCGCACCGGATGGCGGTGCTGATCGCCTGCGGCAACGCCATCTGCGGCAACTCCGCAATAGCCGCCGTCGCCCCGGTGATCGACGCCGACGCGGAAGACGTCTCCGCCGCCATCGCCTTCACCGCCGTGCTGGGCGTGGCTGTCGTGTTGCTGCTGCCGCTGCTCGGCGCGGCGCTGCAGATGACCGGCGTGCGCTACGGCGTGCTGGCGGGCCTGACCGTCTACGCCGTGCCCCAGGTGCTGGCCGCGACCATGCCCGTGGGCGCGGTGGCGACCCAGGCCGGGACGCTGATCAAGCTTGTGCGCGTGCTGGTGCTGGGGCCGGTCTGCCTGTTTCTGGCCGTCGCGACCGCGCTGGGCCGCCGGTCGGACGCCATGCCCTCCGGGACCGCCGCCGCACCCGCCCGCCGGATACCGGTTGGGCAGCTGGTCCCATGGTTCATCATCGGCTTCCTGCTGATGATGGTCGCCCGCTCGTTGGACCTGATTCCGGCCATCGCCCTGCCCGTTATGGCCGATCTCGCCAAGGCCCTGACCATTCTGTCGATGGCCGCCCTGGGGCTGAGCACGGACGCCCGGGCGGTGGCCCGGTCAGGTGTGCGCATCGCCTCGGTGGTGATCCTGTCACTGCTGGCGCTGGCGGGCCTGGCGCTCGGCCTGATCTTTCTGCTGGCGCTGGCCTGACAGGGGCTCAGAGCTCCTGATTATAGGCCCCGATCTCGGGATAATTGGCCAACCGCGGCTTCACCTCTTCGCTGAACAGGGCGCGCATGTCGGCGTCGGAGCGCATGCTCTCGACCACCACGACCAACTCCGGCTTGTTGGAAGAGGCCCGCACCAGCACCCAGGACCCGTCCTCCAGATGCACCCGCACGCCGTTGACGGTGATCGCCTCGACGATCTTGCGCCCCAGGATCGAGCCGCCGGCGTCCGCCAGCGCCTGATACTCGGCCACAATCCGCTCCAGTACGCCGTACTTCAGCTCGTCGTCGCAATGCGGCGACATGGTCATGGACGTCCAGGCGTCGGGCAGGGCGGCCTTGAGCTGAGACAGCTTTTTCCCGGGATTGCGGTCCAGCATGGCCAGCACGGCGCCGGCGGCGACGATGCCGTCGTCATACCCCCGGCCCAGCGGCGCATTGAAGAAGAAATGCCCCGACTTCTCGAACCCGGCCAGGGCGCCCAGTTCGGCGGTCTTGCGCTTGATATAGCTGTGGCCGGTCTTCCAGTAGACCACGTCCGCGCCGTTCGACTTCAGCACGGCGTCGGTCTTGTACAGGCCGGTCGATTTCACATCGACGACAAAGGTGGCGTTCGGGTGCAGGGCCGACAGGTCGCGGCCCAGCATCAGGCCGATCTTGTCGGCGTAGATTTCCTCGCCCGTGTCATCGACCACGCCGCAGCGGTCGCCGTCGCCGTCGAAGCCCAGGGCCAGGTCGGCGCCCGTTTCTCGCACCCGGGCCGCCATCTGCATCAGCATGGCGTGGTCCTCGGGGTTTGGATTGTATTTGGGGAAGGTCCAGTCCAGGTCCGTGTCCATCTCGATGACCTCGGCCCCCATCCGGCGCAAGGCTTCCGGGGCGAAGGCCCCGGCGGTGCCGTTGCCGCAGGCGGCGACCACCTTGATCGGCCGGGTCAGCTTCACCTTCGCCGTGATCTCTTCCAGATAGCGTTCGCGAAAGCCCTCGACCCGCGTCAGCGCCCCGCCCGGACGGTTCACGCCCTCGCCGTTGAGAACGATCTCCTTCAACCGCCCGATCTCGTCGGGGCCGAAGGTCAGGGGCGGGTTGGCCCCCATCTTCACCCCGGTCCAGCCGTTCTCGTTGTGGCTGGCCGTGACCATGGCCACGCACGGCGCGTCCAGCGCGAACTGGGCGAAATAGGCCGTCGGCGACAGGGCCAGGCCGATATCCAGCACCTCCATCCCGCCTTCCAGCAGGCCGAGGATCAGCGCCTGTTTCACGCTCAGCGAATAGGAGCGGAAGTCATGACCCACCACGATCCGGGGCCGCTGCCCGATCTCGTGCACATAGGTGGCCAGCCCCAGCCCCAGCGCCTGGATGCCCAGCAGATTGATCTCCTTCTCCAGAATCCAGCGCGCGTCGTATTCGCGGAACCCCGTCGCCTTGACCAGCGGAATGGTCTCGTAGTCGGCGGTGTTGGGTCGCAGGTCAGAGCGGGGCTTTTGCATCGGGAGCCTTTTAGGGGAGACGGGGTGCAGCGTGGCTATAGGGCGCCGGACCCCGCGCGGACAACAACGCCCGGCGGCCGGCAAGGCTGCGACGCCCTGCTCGTCTTGACCCGCGCCGCCGCCGGTCCTACCCCCCACAGACTGCCCGGAGACCTGAATGCCCCGCCTGATCCTGCTGCGCCACGGCCAGAGCCAGTGGAACCTGGACAACCGCTTCACCGGCTGGGTCGACGTCGACCTGACCGCCGAGGGCGAGGCCCAGGCGCGACGCGCCGGCGAACAGATCGCCGCGGCCGGTTTCCGGCCCTCCGTCATGTTCACCTCGGTGCTCAAGCGTGCGACCCGGACGGGCGCGCTCGCCCTCGACTCCGCCGGGCTGCGGGATGTGCCGGTGATCAATGACTGGCGGCTGAACGAGCGCCACTACGGCGGCCTGACCGGCCTGAACAAGGCCGAGACGACAGCGCAGCACGGCGAGGACCAGGTCCGCATCTGGCGGCGAAGCTATGACATCCCACCCCCGCCGCTGGCGCCGGGCGGCGAATGGGATTTCGCCGCCGACCCCCGCTACGCCGGCCAGACCATCCCCACTGCCGAAAGCCTCAAGACCACGCTGGACCGGGTCCTTCCCTATTGGGACGAAGCCATCGCTCCGCGCTTGAAGGCCGGCGAGGATGTGTTGATCGCCGCTCACGGCAATTCCTTGCGCGCCATCGTCAAACATCTGTTCGGCGTCCCGGACGACCGGATCGTCGACGTCGAGGTCCCGACGGGCAATCCGCTGGAGATCGACCTCGACGCCGGACTGCGGCCTATTGCGGCCCGCTATCTGGACCCTTCGCGCGCGACCCAACTCCCGCCCCTGGGAGCCGGCGCATGACTACGCCGCAGCAGGCCTCCGACGACATCCGCTTCATGGGGCGGGCCATCGGCCTGGCCAAGGACCGCATGGGCCAGACCTGGCCCAATCCGGCGGTCGGATGTGTGATCGTCAATGACGGCGAGGTCGTCTCCGAAGCCGCCACCGCACCCGGCGGCCGTCCCCATGCTGAGGAGCAGGCCGCACCAGCCGCCGCCGGCCGGGCGCGCGGCGCCACGGCCTATGTCACCATGGAGCCCTGCGGCGCCCGGTCCTCGGGCCGCACCTCCTGCTCGCATTTCCTGATGGATGCGGGGATCAGCCGGGTCGTGGTGGCCGCGGTCGATCCCTCGCCCTTCGCCTCGGGCCGCGGCGTCGAGCGGCTGAAAAAGGCCGGCTTGCAAGTCGAGACGGGCCTCCTCGCGGCCGAGGCGGCGGTTCTATACGAAGGCTATCTGCACCGCGTCGAAACCGGCCGGCCCATGGTCCGGATCAGCGCCGACGGCGCCGGCTATGACGCCCGTTTCGCCGCTTCGGCCAAGGCTGACCTGACCACCGAGCTGAAGCGTCTGGGCGAAGCCGGCTACACCCGCGTCTGGGTCAGTCCCGGCGAACTCGCGGACGCCTTGGCCGAACAGGGTCTGCTGACGCTTTAGGGTCGGCCTGCCGCGCTTCGCGCTACTTGACCAGATTGCCCGCGCTCAAGCAGGCCGTGACCGCGTCGTGGCCGTTGGCACCCAAAAAAATGCCCACAAACCCTTCCTTAAGCGGAGGCGTGCCATATCGGGATCATGTCGGAGAATACCGCCCCATCAGCCGCCAGAAGGCGCATCAATCAGGACGAGCTGGACGCCATCTGCGCCCGGCACGACCGCCTGTGGCAGGCCAAGCCCGGCGGCGCCCGGGCGGTCCTGGCCTGGCTTGATCTCTCCGGCCTCTCGCTCAAGGGCCGCAACCTCGCTGACGCGGATTTCGCCGCCGCCAGCTTGATCGGAACGGACCTGTCGGGCGCCAAGCTGGACAACGCCACCTTCTTCGGGGCCGACATGCAGGACTGCCTGCTGGTCGAGGCCAGTCTGCGCCGCACCGACCTGCGCGGCGCGTGTCTGCGTGGCGCGGACCTGACTGGCGCGGACCTGTTCGAAGCCGACCTGCGCGAAGGAACCATCGCCGCCGCCGACGCCAAACTGGGCTTCAAGATTGTTGAGGCCAAGTCGCGCAACGAGACCGAGGCCCAGGGCGCCTGCCTCGCCGGGGCCAATCTGGAACGCTCCAAACTCACCGGGATCGTGGCTGTGGCGGCGGATTTCTCCGACGCCATCATGAAGGACTGCAAACTGGTCCGGGCCAACCTGAAACAGGCCAGCTTCCGCGGCGCCGACCTGTCCGGCGCTGACCTGTCCGGGGCCGATCTGTCGGGCGCTGATCTCCGCGACGCGGTATTGGTCGGCGTAAAGAGCGCCATGTGGCGGACGGATGGGGCCAATATGGCCGGCGCCCTGACCGATGAGCGCTCTTCCGGCAGCCCGGTCGGCAAGATGCCCGCCGCCGAAATGCTGGCCGAGCACGCCCAATGGTGTGAGACCGGCGGCGCCGAGGGGCGGCCTTCAGTCTTCAACGGTGTCGATCTGCGGGCGCTGGGGTCGATCCAGGGGTACAATTTGACCGCCCTGTCCGCCCGGGGAGCGGTCTTCTACGGGCTCGACATGGAGGGTGTGCAGCTTCAGGGGGCCCACCTTGAAGACGCGGATCTGCGTTCCGTCAATCTGAAGGGCGCCGACCTGCGGGGGGCGCGGCTGGCCAGAGCCCGGCTGAACAGCGCGGATCTGCGCGGCGCCAAGCTGGGACCGTTGATGATCGCCGCCGACCGGCTGCTGCCCGCCGACCTGACCGGCGCCTGCCTGCGCGGAACCGACCTGTCTGGCGCGGACCTCAATCGCGCGATCTTGACGGGCGCGGACCTCAGTCGGGCCGTGATGTTCGGCGCCTGCCTGCGTCAGGCCGATCTGACCGACGCGATCACCCACGGCGCGCGCGGGCTCGAGGCCGTGGATGCGGTCGCATGACCTTCGTTCGCCGAGCCCTGTCACAAGGCGACCTGGATATGTTTGTCGCGGCGCATGAGCGTCTGGTCGAGGGCCGTCCCGGCGGTCGTCGGCTGATGTTGAAATTCGTCGACCTCAGCGGACTGGACCTGTCGGGGCGCAATCTGGCCGAGGCAGACTTCAGCGGCTCCGCGCTCGAAAACGCCCGGCTCGTCGGCGCCCGGATGAACGGCGCCGTGCTGTTCTGCGCCGATCTCAGGGGGGCGGACTTCAGCAGCGCCCAGTTGGTGCGGGCGGACCTGCGGGGGACCTGCCTCCGCGGGGCCAACCTGATGAACGCCGACCTCACCCGCGCTGACTTCCGCGAAGGCGTCATCGCCGTACCGCATGCGACCAAGGGGCTGGCGGCGGTCAAGCACCAGACGTTTCAGGGCATCGCTGACGGCGCGACCTTCGCCGGCGCCACCCTCGACGGCACCCATTTCGATGGGATCACCGCATTCAAGGCGGACTTCTCCGATTGTTCAATGCGCGGCGCCATGCTGACCGGGGCCAATCTGAAAGAGGCCAATCTGACTGGCGCCATGCTGGAGAACGCCTCAGTCGACGGCTGTAATCTGGACGGCGCCCGCCTCACGGGGGCGATCCTGACCGGGGTGGCTTTCGAACGGGCGACGATCACCCGCACAGATATGACCGGCGTGCTTGGCGACCCAAGCGTGGACGCACAATCCCGCGCCCACGGGCTGGCGGAACGAGCGCTGGACGCCAACGCCTGGGCCGAAAGCGGCGGCGTTTTCGGTCAACCGGCGATGTTCGACGGCGAAGATCTGCGCCCGCTGAGCGACCGCCTGAAAGGCTTGCGGCTGCCAGGCCTCAGCGCCAGACACGCGTGTCTCGCCGGGATGGACCTCAGGGGCGTCGGCCTTCAGGGCGCGGGCCTGGAAGGTTCGGACCTGCGCGGCTGCGACCTGCGCGGGGTGGACCTCAGAGGCGCGCGTCTGAACGGGGCTCTCCTGAACAAGGCCGACCTGCGCGGCGCCAACCTGGGGGCCTTGGCCCTCGGCAAGAACCGCTCGATGCCCGTCATGCTGATCGAGGCCAATCTGCGCTTCGCACGACTGGAGGGCGCCGATCTCGAAGGAGCCCGGCTGGACGGCGCCGACGTTTCGGGCGCCCGGATCGACGCCGCCTCGCTCACCGATGAGCAGCGCCTGGCGATCTCGCCGCCGCCCGCCATCGCCGCCTGATATTGGGCGGAAAAAAGGGGCGACGCGAACGCCGCCCCTCGGTGGGTTTCCCGGGCTCGCTGCTTGAGGCGGGTTTTTGTGAGCCTCAGGCCGCTTTCGGCTTCTTGCCCTCGATCAGCGGCTTGGCCGGAGCTGCGACACTGATCTCGATGCGGCGCGGCTTCAGCGCCTCGGGCAGTTCGCGGGCCAGTTCGACCGACAGCAGGCCGTCGGCCAGGTCCGCGCTCCTGACCACGACATAGTCGGCCAGCTGGAACCGGCGTTCGAAGTCCCGCTCCGCCAGACCGCGATGCAGATAGGTCCGCCCGGCGCCGGCGTCGTCATTGGCCGTCTTGCGGCCGGTCACGGTAAGCAGGTTTTCCTTGACCTCGAGGGTCAGCTCGTCGGGCTTGAAGCCGGCGACGGCGATCTCGATCCGATAGGCGTTCTCGCCCGTGGTCTCGATATTGTAGGGCGGCCAGCCGTTTTCCTGACGGGTCGCAGCGGCGCTTTCCAGCAGGCCCGCCAGGCGGTCGAAGCCGACGGCGGAACGGTACAGCGGGGTGAAATCATAGGTACGCATGGGTCATCCTCCTGAGGATCAGCAAGGTTGAACCGGTCCCGCGGTTTGACGCCCGGACCGGCGGTGGGAGTTCAGTCCGGTCGGCCCGATGATCGGCCCCGTCCGGTCTGGAGGCCCCGGAATCGGCGGCCTCGGACCCGATGTGGGAAGCGCTGTGAAACCGTCAAGGGGCGCCGCCCCCGCGCCAATCTGTCGCCTTCCGGTGGTCATCCCTTGCCCCTCGCCCCAGACCCCTTAGGGTTCGCCGGAAATTCGCCCAGGAGATCCCCGATGCGCCTGCTCGCCCTTGTCATGACGACCGCGCTGGCCCTGCCGGCCCTGGCCGCCGCCCAGACCCTGCCCGCCATGCCGACGCTGGATGAATCCCCCGCCCAGCGCACGGTCCGACGCGCCGCCATGACGCCGCCGGTGCTGCAGGAAGACACGGCGCTCCAGGCCGCCATCGGCTCCGCCGCCCGGCCCGCCGCCGATGTGGCGCGCGACGTCTATCGCCACCCGTTCGAGACCCTGACCTTCTGGGGCCTGACCCCCGGATCGACGATCGTGGAGATCGAGCCAGGCAGCGGGGGCTGGTGGACCGCCATCCTGCAACCCTATGCCGAAGTCACCGGTGGAACCTATGTGGCGGTCAGCCGTCCGCTGGAGGGTATGGGCGTCGAGGACGGGATCGCCGACATGGTCGTGGTCGCCCGCGCCTTCCACAACTGGCATCGGGCCGGCCGCACCGATCCCTATCTGGCCGCCTTCTTCAAGGCGCTGAAGCCCGGCGGCGTGCTGGCCATCGAACAGCACCGCAGCGTCGACGGCCTGAACCCCGACGTCACCGCCCCGAGCGGCTATATGCCGGAAAGCCATGTCATCCGGGCCGCCCAGGCTGCCGGCTTCGTGCTCGACGCCCGCAGCGAGCTGAACGCCAATCCCAGGGATGATCACGACCATCCCTACGGCGTCTGGACCTTGCCGCCGGTCCGCACCAGCGCCCCGCGTGCGAACAACGCCACCGACCGGCCCACGCCGCTGACCGAGGCCGAGCGCGCCGAGTATGACGCGATCGGGGAAAGCGACCGCATGACCCTGCGATTCCGCAAGCCGGGATGATGTTCACCCATGTCCGGAACCGTTTTGACCGGACATGGGAACAGGGTTAAGCCCAGCCTTGGGGTGGGCTGGTCTGAAACGTGCAGTATCGGCTTCCAGGGGATCTGGATGAGTAATTCGAGACACGACTGGCGGCTGTCGCTGTCGCGCCGGGGCGTACTGTCCGGCGCCGCGGCCCTGACGCTGACGGGTCTCGCCGCCTGCAGCCGCAAGGAAAAGACCGCGGAACCGCCCCCCACGCCCGATGGTCCGCCACAGGGGTCGCTGGAATGGGCCGTCGCCGGTCCGTGGCGCGCCCAGGACAAGGTCCGCGACGCCGCCCGACACCCGATGGAGACGCTGCGCTTCTTCGGTCTCCAACCCCGCATGACGGTGGTCGAGTTCTGGCCGGGTAGCGGCTGGTGGACGGAAATCCTCGCGCCCTATCTGGCCGAAGGCGCCGGCAAATACGTCGCCGCCGGCTTCCAGACCGGCGCGGGCGCCGATCCGGCGCAGGTCGCGCTGATGACGGCCTTCCAGCAACGATTCGCCAATGACCGCCGCCTGTACGGCGCGATCGAGCTCTCCGCCTTCGGACCGACCTCCGGGCCGGTGACCGTGGCGGGCTCGGCCGACATGGTCCTGTTCATGCGCAACATCCATGCGTGGATGGCCGCCGGGATCGCCGAAAAAGCCTTCGCCGACGCCTATGCCGCCCTGCGCCCCGGGGGCGTCCTCGGCATCGAACAGCATCGCCTCGGCCCGGAAGAGGATCAGGACCCGGCCGCTGCGAACGGATACGTCCAGGAGGCGTTTGTGAAACAGTTGGCGGCGGAAGCGGGTTTCGCCTTTGTCGCCGCCTCGGAAATCAACGCGAATGAAAGGGATACCAAGGATCATCCGTTCGGTGTCGAAACCCTGCCGCCCATGGGGTTAACGGCGCCGCGCGGTTCGCCGCCGAATCCGAACTTCGATCGGTCGAAATACGACGAGATCGGTGAAAGTGACCGCATGACCTTGAGATTCAGGAAGCCAGAGTGAACCGAGCCGCCGCCTATGCCGCCAATGCGCCGCTGATGGGGGTCCCAGGCGCGTCCGCGCCTCCCGGAGGGGTCGGCGAATGGTTCCGCGGCGCCGGCGGGCTTCGCCTGCGCGCTGCCTTCTGGACCCCGTCCACCCTGGTGGCGAAAAAGCCGCGCGGCACCGTGATCGTCAGTCCCGGCCGCACCGAGCCGATCGAGAAATACTATGAGGTCATCGGCAATTTCCTCGCCCGCGGCTGGTGCGTCCTGGCCCACGACTGGCGCGGCCAGGGCCTTTCCGCCCGTCTGCTGCCGGATCGGCTGAAGGGCCATGCCCGGGCCGTGGAGGAGTTCCTCGACGACTACGCCCGCCTGCTCGACGCCTGGGAGGATCGTGCGCCCAAGCCCTGGGTCATGGTCGGCCATTCCATGGGCGGTACGCTGAACCTGATGACGCTTCAGGGCGGCGAGAGCCGTTTCGCCGGCGCCCTGCTGTCCAGCCCCATGCTGCGCATCCGCACCGGCAAGCGGTCGATGTGGTCGGTCAAGCTGGCGGTGCGCTGGAACCTGCGTCACGGCAAGGCCGGCGACTATGTGCTCGACGACGCCGACGATCCGTTCGACCATACCTTCGAGAAGGACGCCCTGACGTCCGACGAAAGCCGCTACGAACAGTGGCGACAGCAACTGTACGCCTGCCCGCACCTGGCGGTCGGCGGCCCGACGTGGGGTTGGCTGGCCTTCGCGATCGACGCCGGCGAACGCTCGCTCAAGCCCAAGGCGCTCAAGGCCGTGCGTATCCCGGTCGCCATCGTTCAGGCGGCCGAGGACGACCGCGTCTGGAAACAGACCAATAAATGGGCCGCCAAACGGCTCGGCCGGGGTCGCTACGTCGAGATTCCCGGGGCGAAGCACGAGATCATCATGGAGGCCGACGACATGCGCGCGGTCTTCCTCGACGAGTTCGACGCCATGGGCGCCTATATTTCGCCGGTCGAGGACCTGTCGCCGATACCGGTCCTCGCGCCCGTCAGCGAACCTACCGAAGCGGCCTGATCTTGTTCCTTTCCGCTCATCCCTGCTTTCGCCGGGATAAGCGGAAATTTATTGAGCCGCGCGCCGCAACGTCACCAGCGCCTGATCGCGAATACCGATGTCGCCCACGGCCAGGATCTGCCCGCTCCCGTCCGGCGTCTCGCCGCGCCAGTTGGTGACCTCGCCGCCCGCCGCCTCGATGACAGGAACCAGGGCGGACCAGTCCCAGACCTTCAGCCCGCTCTCGGCTACGAGGTCGATCCGGCCCGCGGCCAGCATGGCGTAGGCATAGGCGTCGCAGCCCAACCGGGCCAGGCGGGCGGCGGCCCGCACCTGGGTCCATGCCCCCAGTTCGGCGCCGGTGAACAGGTCGGGATCGGTGGTGGCGATGATCGCGTCGGTCAGGCGTGGACAGGGCCGTACCGCGAGCGGCGTCTCCGTCCCGCCCCTCAGCAGGCGCGCGCCCGACGGGCCGCCGAGGAAGATTTCATCCAGATACGGCTGGCCGATGACGCCGACGACCGGACGGCCTTCACTGCGCAGGGCGATCAGATTGGTCCACAGCGGCAGGCCGGCGATGAAGGCGCGGGTGCCGTCGATGGGGTCCAGGATCCAGACGTGGTCGGCGTCCGGCCGGTCCTCGCCATATTCCTCTCCGATGACGCCGTGATCGGGATAGCGGGCCGCGATCAGGTTGCGGATCGCGGCCTCGGCCTCCTGGTCGGCCTGGGTCACCGGATCGAAGGCGCCGGGGCCGCCCTTGTCCGTCTCCTCATACGCGCCGCGAAAATACGGCAGGGAGACGCGGGCGGCCTCGCGGGCCAGGTCGACGGCGAACAGTTCGTACTCGGTCATGGAGTGGCGAGTGGCGAGTGGCGAGCGGCGAGTCAATCCGCCACGTCACCCACTTTTCGCATCCAAGGTCCCGAGACGGCGGGTGCGGCCGCGATCACTCGCCACTCGCCACCCGCCACTCGTCACCTCTCAAGCCGCGTCGCCCTCGGCATGCAGCGACTTGGCGAGGTCCAGCAGGCGCCGGCGCGGCTTCTCATCCAGCTGGTAGTAGGCCTGGATCAGGTCGAGGGTTTCTTTGCGGGAAAACATCTCGCCGCCCTGGTTGGCCGCCTCCTTGCGTTCGATGGCTTCTTCCAGACCGTCGTAGAAATAGCTGACGGGCGATTCCAGCGCCTCGGACAGCTGCCACAGACGCGCGGCCGAGATGCGATTGGCGCCGCACTCGTATTTCTGGATCTGCTGGAAGCGGATGCCGACCTGGGTGGCCAGCTGTTGTTGGGTCAGGCCCAGAAGACGCCGGCGACGGCGCAGGCGGCGGCCCAGGTGAAGGTCAATATCGGTGGCCATGGCCCTGTTTCCCCTTGTTGGCGGGCTGTCCCGAAGCGGGACGGCTCGCCCTTCAAGTGGCAAGCACCATGCCGCGCTCCCGTGACGGGGGATTGTCATCGACCATAGTTCTATCGAACAAGCGCAACCGTTAGCGCTCCGACGCATTATGGCCACGAGACTGCTTGTCTGAGGAAGGGACCTACCAATGAATATCATTTTCTGGATCATCGTCGGCATCATCGCCGGCTTCCTGGCTGAGAAGATCATGGGCCGCAGCCACGGCCTGCTGACCAACCTGATCGTCGGCATCGTCGGCGCCGTCATCGGCGGCTTCATCGCCAACGCCCTGGGCTTCGCCTGGGGTGGCTGGATCGGCTCCACCATCGTCGCCACCATCGGCGCGATCCTGCTGCTCTTCCTGCTGGGTCTGGTGAAGCGTCGGGCCTAAGCGCCCGGCCTTCGCGGCCAAACGACAAAGGGCGGCTCCTCGCGGAGCCGCCCTTTTTTCTTGTCCGGACGCCCACATGAGGCCACCCGACCAGGCCGCCTCGGATCGGGTGGTCCCGAAGGGCCGACGACCGCGGCCCAACGAGAAGGCCTATTCCTCGCGGACGCGCTTCTTGCGGAACGAGGGGTTCAGCACGGCCTTGCGCAGGCGAATCGACTTGGGCGTGACCTCGACCAGTTCGTCTTCCTCGATATAGGCGATGGCCTGTTCCAGCGACGGACGGCGCGGCGGGGTCAGGCGCACGGCCTCGTCCTTGCCCGAGGCGCGGATGTTGTTCAGCGCCTTGGCCTTCATCGGATTGACGTCCAGGTCGTCCCAGCGGGCGTTCTCGCCGATGATCATGCCCTGGTAGGTCTTCTCGCCGCCGCCGACGAACATGATGCCGCGGTCTTCCAGGTTCCACAGGGCGAAGGCTGCGGTCTCGCCGTCGCCGTTCGAGACCAGCACGCCCTTCAGACGGCCCTCGATGGCGCCCTTGTGCGGCTCATAGTGGCTGAACACCCGGTTCAGCACGCCCGAACCGCGCGTGTCGGTCAGGAACTCGCCCTGATAGCCGATCAGCGAGCGCGACGGCGACTTCAGCGTCAGCCGCGTCTTGCCGGCGCCCGACGGGCCCATGTCCTTCAGCTCGGCCTTGCGGGCCGACAGCTTCTCGATGACGACGCCGGTGTATTCGTCGTCGACGTCGATGACGACGTCCTCGATCGGCTCCATCCGCTCGCCGTTCTCGGCCATCTGATAGACCACGCGCGGACGGCTGATCGACAGCTCGAAGCCTTCGCGGCGCATGTTCTCGATCAACACGCCCAGCTGCAGCTCGCCACGACCGGCGACCTCGAAGGCGTCCTTGCCGCCCGTCTCCGTGACGCGGATGGCGACGTTGGCCTCGGCTTCTTTCAACAGGCGGTCGCGGATAACGCGCGACTGGACCTTGTCGCCCTCACGGCCGGCCAGCGGGCTGTCGTTGACCGAGACGGTCATGGAGATGGTCGGGGGATCGATCGGCTGGGCGGGCAGGGCCTCGGTCACTTCGAGGGCGCACAGGGTGTCGGCCACGGTGGCCTTGCTCATCCCGGCGATGGCGATGATGTCGCCCGCTTCGGCCTCGTCCACCGGTTGGCGCTTAAGGCCGCGGAAGGCCAGCACCTTGGTGATGCGGCCCTGTTCAATGGTCTTGCCGTCGCGCGACAGGGCCTTGATGGCCATGCCCGGCGCGGCCTTGCCGCTCTCTATCCGGCCGGTCAGCAGGCGGCCCAGGAAGGGGTCGCTCTCGATCAGCACGTTCAGGATCTGGAACGGCTTGTCCTTGTTCTCGACGACCTTGGGCTCCGGCACATGTTTGACGATCAGCTCGAACAGGGCGTTCAGATTGTCGGACGGCTGATTCAGATCCATCGTCGCCCACCCGGCGCGGCCCGAGGCGTAGATGTGCGGGAAGTCCAGCTGCTCGTCGGTCGCGCCGATGGCGGCGAACAGGTCGAAGGCGGCGTTGTGGACCTTGTCGGGATCGGCGTGGGGCCGGTCGACCTTGTTGATGCACAGGATCGGCTTGAGGCCCATCTTCAGCGCCTTGGTCAGCACGAATTTGGTCTGGGGCATGACGCCCTCTTCGGCGTCGACCAGCAGGACGCAGCCGTCCACCATGCCCAGGATGCGCTCGACCTCGCCGCCGAAGTCGGCGTGGCCGGGGGTGTCGATGATGTTGATCCGGGTGTCGCCCGTCTCGCCGTGCCACAGCACCGAGGTGCATTTGGCCAGGATGGTGATGCCGCGCTCTTTTTCCTGATCGTTGGAGTCCATCGCCCGCTCGGACTGGGCCTCGTTGGCCCGGAAGACGCCGGATTGGGCCAGAAGCTGATCCACCAGCGTGGTCTTGCCGTGGTCGACGTGGGCGATGATGGCGACGTTGCGCAGATTCATTTGACTATCAGACGTGCAAGGCGGCCGTGCGAGTACGGACCGCTGGATTTTGGCGACGGTGCGGGGAGCGCGCGCCTCTTACAGGGGCGCACGCGGAAACGCCAGTGCGCGACGAACACGCACCGGCGTAACGGCGGCTCTATCCGTCAGGAAAAGGGCGGCGCGAAGGCGGTCAGATCTTGGCCGACCGGTTCCGCACCCAGCCGTACAGCATCAGCGTCAACACCACGAAGGCCGCGATACCCGCCAGCATCGCCGGCCAGGTCGAGCCGTCGGGCAGCATGGCGAAGGGCGCGTCGTTTTTGGTCCCCACGATCACGCCCGCCGTCATGACGAGGAACAGGCTCTCGCCCACAATCAGGCCAGACGCCAGCAGCACGCCCATGCGGCGGCCGACATCGGCGAACCGGGTGGTCTTGATGGTCTTGTCGTAGATCCAGCCGCAGACGGCACCCACCACCAGCATCATGGTCACGGCGGCCGGCAGGTAGAAACCGATGCCGACGGCCAGCGGCGGCAGCTTCATCCGGCCCTTGGTCGCGCCCCGCAGGACCGCGTCCAGAACGATGATCACGACGCCAATAGCCGCGCCGAGGCCGATCAGGTCCCAGCGCAGACCGCCTTCGATCACGCCCTTGGCCAGGGCCGAGATCAGCGTCGCCTGGGGCGCCGCCAGCGGCGCGTCGGCGATGCCGGCCGGCCCGCCCTCGAAGCCGAAGGCCTTGTTAAGCAGGTTCAGGATCAAGGGAATGACGATGGCCCCGGCGATGACGCCGACGATCAGCGCCGTCTGCTGCCGCCACGGCGTCGCCTGGACCAGCTGGCCGGTCTTGAGGTCCTGCAGGTTGTCATTGGCGATGACGGCCACGGCGAAGACCACGGCCGTCACGATCAGGGCGAAGGCCACCACCGACGGATCCGCGGGCAGCCCCGCCAGGGCCAGCACGCCCAGCATCAGCACCGAGGCGATGACGATGGCCAGGATGCCCACCCCCGACACCGGGCTGTTGGACGAGCCGATCAGTCCCGCCATATAGCCGCAGATGGCGGCCACGGCGAAGCCGATGAAGACCACATAGATCAGGCCGCCCCCGACCAGCAGGGCGGTCGAGCCGGCGAGGGTCGGATTGCCCTGGGCGAACCAGGCCAGGATGCCGGCGATGCCGATCAGGCAGGCCACCGACAGGCCGGCGACGATGTTGATCGGAATGTCCTGTTCGGTGCGCTCCAGCACCTCGCCGCCCTGACGGCGGCGGTTGGCGGCCAGGGCCGAGGTCAGTCCGCCGATCAGCGGGCCGGCCAGTTTGATCAGGGTCCAGATGGCGGCGACGCCTATCACGCCGGCGCCCATGAAGCGGACTTCACGGCTCCAGACCGTTCCGGCCAGTTCTTCCGCGCCCACGCCCGCGGGCAGGGTTGTCGCGATCGAGGGAATGCCATGGGCGGTCAGCCAGGCGATGGTCTCGGGGCTGGTCAGGATCGGCACGGCGATGCCCCAGGCCAGGATCAGGCCGAACAACTGGGCCAGGCCCACGCTGAGGCCGATCAGGTGGCCCGCGCCCAGCAGTGCGAACTGCATGCCGAAGCCGATGCCCGTGGCCCCGCCGCCCAGCGACGCCGGCAACTTGATGAAACGCGCCGCTTCGCCCGCGAACACCCGCCCCGCGACCAGCAGGGCGTAGCCGGCTGAAACCAACGAGCCGACGATCACCACCCACAGGCCCGAGGCGTTCTCGCGCACGGCGCTCTCGGTCTGTTCAGCCCCGCGCGAGCCGACGGTCAGCACTTCCGCCGCCGCCACCCCTTCGGGATAGGGCAGGTTGGCGTCGACCACGAGCGCGCGGCGCAGGGGGATGGAGAAGGTCACGCCCAGGATGCCGCCGAAGACGCAGATCAGGACCGACTCCCAGAACGGGAACTCCAGCCACCAGCCGACCATGACCAGGCCCGGCAGGACGAAGATGATCGAACTCATGGCCCCGCCGACCGAGGCGACCGTCTGCACGGTCATGTTCTCCCAGATGGTCGAGGTCTTGAACATCCGCAGGATGGCCATGGAGATGACCGCCGCCGGAATGGCCGAGGCGAAGGTCAGACCGACCTTCAGGCCCAGATAGGTGTTCGCGGCGGTGAAGATCACCGCCAGTATGCAGCCCAGAACCAGGGCGCGCAGCGTCAGTTCGATGCGTTTGACGCCGCTCACTGGCGCGCTCGCGGGTGTGTCGGTCATGGTCGTCCCTCGGTCCCTTTGGACGGACCTAAGCCGGAAACCATGGCGTGGGCAAGAATCCTTCTCCATGCGGGCAGGACGGGGTATCCGTTTCGCATGCCCGAACTCCCCGAGGTCGAAACCGTCCGTCGAGGCCTCGAACCGGTCCTGACCGGGGCGCGGCTGACGCAGGTGCGCCAGAACCGGCCCGACCTGCGCTTCCCCTTTCCGGAGCGGTTCGTCGAACGGCTGGAGGGCGCCGTCGTCGAGCGCATCGACCGCCGCGCCAAATATCTGCTCATGCCGCTGTCGACCGGCGAGACCTGGGTCAGCCACCTGGGCATGACCGGCCGCTTCACCCTGGACGGCGAACAACTGGGCGAGTTCGAGGAATCGGCCCCCATCGCCGGCAAGCATGAGCATGTCAGCCTGTGCGCGGTCAGGGGCGGGACCACGACCCGCGTCGGTTTCGCCGACGCCCGCCGCTTCGGCTTCATGGGCCTGATCCCCACCGCGGATGTCGAGACCCATCCGTGGTTCGCCGCCCTTGGCCCCGAACCCTTGGGCAACGGCTTCTCCGCCGCCCATCTGGCCGAGGCCTTCGCGGGCAAGAAGCAGAACATCAAGGTCAGCCTGCTGGACCAGCGCATCGTCGCCGGCCTCGGCAACATCTACGTCTGCGAGGCCCTGTACCGCGCCCGCATCTCGCCCCTGACGGCCGCGGGCAAGGTATCGAAGCCCCGCCTCGAAACACTCGCCGCCGTGGTCCGCGACGTCCTCAACGAAGCCATCCTCGCCGGCGGTTCGACGCTCAGGGATTTCGCCAACGCCGACGGCGGGCAGGGCTATTTCCAGCACCGTTTCGACGTCTACGGCCGCGAGGGCCAGCCCTGTCTCGCGGAGGGTTGCCCGGGCGTCGTCAAACGCACCGTCCAGGCCGGCCGTTCGACCTTCTGGTGTCCGGGCTGCCAGAAGCGGTGAGGGGCTTGGGGTATGGGGTGTGGGGGCTTTGGGGTGTAGGGTAGCGCGTCAGAGCTGGACGCTGCGATCAGAGCCCTGTGTCCCGCCGCCCTGCCTCCCCCATACCCCACACCCCACACCCTCTTCCCCATGACCCACCGCATCATCCTCTTCCGCGGCATGAACACCGGCGGCGTCCGGGCCCCGGTCGCCGAACTGCGCGCCATGGCGGCGGACATGGGGCTGAAGAACCCGCGTACTCTCGCGGCCAGCGGCAATCTGGTGGTCGAGAGCGGCAAGGCCCCGGACGCGCTCGAGCACGACATCGAAGCCGCAATGGCCAAGACCTTCGGCCTCAAGGTCGCCGCCATGGTCCGAACCCCGGATCAGTGGGCCAAACTGGTCGCCGCCAACCCCTTCCTCAGGGAAGCCGCCGCCCATCCCGCCAAGGTCGTGGCCATGGTCATGAAGGACGGCATCCAGCCGGGCGCGCTGCTGGCCGTCCAGGCCCTCTGTCGCGACGGCGAGCGGGTCGAGGCCGTAAGCGACGACCTGTTTTTCTGGTTCCCCAACGGTCAGGGCGTGTCGGACATCTTCAAGAAGGCCACGCCGCGCATGCTGGGCATGGGCACCGGCCGCAACTGGAGCACGGTGTTGAGGCTGGCGGAGATGGTCAGCGTCGGCTGAGGTCGGCGGAACCGCAGCGCTCCGTATCGGTTCACGCTCCAAGCCATCGCTCTGGAGGGACCCATGACCGACGCCTACACCTCTGACTCCGCCCATCATCCGCTACACACCCTGATTTCCTGGCCGGCCGTCCTGGCCGGCGCCATTGTGGCGGTCGCGGTGGGCGCCATGCTGAACCTGCTGGGCGTCGCCCTGGGGGCTTCAGCCTTCGATCCTCGTGATTTCGACGGCGGCGACGGCGCGGGCTTCACCGCCGCGGCAGGGATGTGGATGGCCTTCGCCAACGCCCTGGCCCTGTTCGTCGGCGGCGCGGTCGCGACGCGCGCGGCCAAACACGCTGACCACCACAAGGGCGCCCTGCACGGCCTGGCCGTCTGGGCCCTGGCCTTCCTGCTGGCCATCACCATCGCCAGCGCCGCCGGCGCCGGCGGTGTGGCGGCCATCCTCGGCGGCGACGCCCGGGACGGCGACGTCGGCGAAACGATGGTGAGCGACCGCTACCCGTCCAGCCGCGTGATCGAGGGCGAACTGATCCAGCCGGCGCCCTTGCCCGCGCCCGTCGAGACCGAGGAAGCAGCCGACACCACCGCCATGCTGGCGCTGTGGGGTTTCCTGACCATGCTTATCGGCGCGATCGCCGCGATCTTCGGCGGCCTCTACGGGGGCCGCAACCATCGCTGGATCGACAAGGCCATGGACGGTCGCCGCCACGACGACGTCCGTCGTGACGAGGCGCCGCGAGTCCTCTGATCCGCACAGGGGCGGCCCCGGTTCGGGCCGCCCCTGGACCTCTGCAGGACCGGGCCGAAGGCGGCCGCGCTTGTCTCCAGCCATGGCCGCCGAAACGGACGCGGACACGGCCGGGCTGACGGGGTAAGGAGCGGCGCATGACCCACCGCCGCACCCATCTCTGGATCAGCCTCATTGTCGGCGTCGCCGTCTGGGGCGCCTATTTCGCCCATTTCCTGCAGCAGATGCGCCGCGGCGAGACCGGCGGTCTGGCCCTGTGGTTCCTCGGCGCCCTCGCTGTGATCGTCCTCGCCGAAACCGTGGCCACGGGTCTGATCGCCTGGCTGTTCCGCCGCCGCGCCCGGGCCCTGGACGAAGGCCCCACGCTTCAGGCGGCGCTGAAGGCCAGCCATGTCGCCCTGATGCTGTTGATCGTGATGGCGCTGGCCGCCGCCGCCATGCTCGCCTTCGCCTCCCTGTTCGGCTGGAGCCTGAACCTGTCCGGCGCGCGCGGTCAGGTCATCGCCGCCAACGCCCTGCTGGCCATGGTGGTCGCCGCCGAACTGCTCCGCGCCGCCCTGACCCTGGCGCTGATTCCGCGGCGGTGAAGGAAGTGACGAGTGACGCGTGACGAGTGGCGAGGGTCGTCCTCTGACCCTGCCACGCCTCAGGCCTTGCCCGCGACCTCTCGCACCCCCTAATCACTCGCCACTCGCCACTCGCCACTCGCCACTCCGGGAGCTTCCCATGGCCGAAACCTATTCCACCCTGCTCATCGAACGCCATGCCGACGGCTATGCGGTAGTGACCCTGAACCGGCCTGAGGCGCTGAATGCGCTCAGCTCGACCGTGTTCAGGGATCTGTCGAACTTCCTCGACACGGTCGAGCATGACGACAGCGTGCGCTGCCTGATCCTGACCGGCTCGGGCGACAAGGCCTTCGCGGCCGGGGCCGACATCAAGGAGATGCAGGACCAGACCTATGCCCAGATGTATTCGGGCAATTTCTTCGCCCTCGGCCACGATCGCATCACCCGCTTCCGCAAGCCGATCATCGCCGCGGTCAACGGCTTCGCCCTCGGCGGCGGTTGCGAACTGGCCATGCTGTGCGACTTCATCGTCGCCAGCGACAAGGCGAAATTCGGCCAGCCCGAGATCAACCTCGGCGTCGCCCCCGGCATCGGCGGCTCCCAGCGCCTGACCCGCCTGGTCGGCAAGTCCAAGGCCATGGACATGGTCCTGACCGCCCGGATGATGGATGCTGCGGAGGCTTTAGCGTCCGGCCTCGCCAGCCGCGTCGTCCCGCACGACACCCTGCTGGACGAGGTCCGCAAGATCGCCGCGAAGATTGCCTCGCAGAGCCCCTTGGCCGTCATGGCCAACAAGGAAATGGTCAACGCCGCGCTCGAGACCACCCTGACCCAGGGCGTCCAGTTCGAACGCCGCCTGTTCCACAGCCTGTTCGCCTTCGAGGACCAGAAGGAAGGCATGGCGGCCTTCGTGGAGAAGCGGAAGCCGGTGTTCACGGGACGCTGAGACTCGCCTTGAACCCGCCCGGCGTTTCCGCTATAGCCCCCCGCTCTTCGAGATTTCCCCGCCGTGGACCGTGCTCCGCGGCGTTTCCGTTCGTAAGGTTTGACTGATGGCCAACAATGCCGGCGCCAAGAAAGCGATCCGCAAGATCGCGGCCCGCACCGAAGTGAACAAGGCGCGCCGTACGCGCGTCCGCACCTTCCTGCGCAAATTCCAGGAAGCTGTCGTCGGCGGCGACGCCGGCGCCGCCAGGACCGCCTTCATCGAGGCCCAGTCCGAGCTGATGCGCGCCGTCTCCAAGGGCGTGGTTCACAAGAACACGGGTTCGCGCAAAGTGGGCCGTCTGGCCGCTCAACTGAAGAAGATGGCCGCCGCCTGATTTTTCGGACCCCTGACGGCCTTTCACAGGGCTGTCATGGCAAAAACCAGCGATTCCAACGGCGAGGGCGCGAAGGCTCCCTCGCCGTTTGCACGTGTGCTGATAAGCGTTTCCGGGCCGATCAGCGCTCGCGTCTGTGGCGAAATGCGGTTTTTCGTTGACTGTGTTTGGCTTTAGCGGAGTCAACAATTTTAACTGCAAATTGAGTCGCGAATCAGCGTTGACGCCCCCCTCCCCGAGGGTAAGTTCGAGCCGCTGACGCACTTCCATTCCCATACGGAATGAATGCGGCGCGGAACCAGTTTTCGTGTCGGCGTGAGACGCCTGTTCAAGAGTACGACCCCACCCGCGAGGCTCCAGCCACGCGGGACAGGAGAAGTCGTCCCGGTTCCAGGCTTCTCCGAAGGGCGTCGGGTGATGGGTTTCTAAGGGTGGCTGAGACGATGACGGGGAGCGCGCACATGGCGGGGATGACGGATCCGGATCGTATCTGGACCGAGGCGGCGGGCCGTCTGCGCAGCGAAATCGGCGAGGGGCCCTTCAGCTCCTATATCGCCCCCTCGGCCGTGCGCGCCGACGGCGCCGGCCAGCTGATCCTCGTCACCCCCACCGCCTATGCCCGCGACTGGGTGCGCAAGAACGCCCTGCGCCGCATGAACGAACTGTGGCTCGGCCTCGACGGCCTGGCGCGCCGTCTGGACGTCCGCTGCCGCGCCGAGATGGGCTCGACGCCTTCGGCCTCCCAGGTCGCCGCCGGCCGCGCCGAGGGCGCCGCCGTCATCCCGCTCCAGTCCCTGCCGCAATCGATGCCCATGGCCACCGTGGCGCCCGTCGCCGACGGGGCCCGCGCCGTGCGCGCCGCCGGGCTGCAGGAACGGCTGACCTTCGACAGTTTCGTGGAAGGGCAGGGCAACGCCTTCGCCCTCGCCATCGCCAAACAGGCCGCCGCCTGGGCCGACGGCCATTTCAACCCGATTTTCTTCTGCGGCCCCTATGGCTACGGCAAGACCCACCTGCTGAACGCCATCGCCTGGGAGGCCCAGCGCCTCCGGCCGGACGCCCGGGTCGTCTATCTGACCGCCGAACGCTTCCTGTCGACCTTCGTCCGCGCCGCGCAGGACCGCACCATGGCGGCGTTCAAGGACAGTCTGCGCAACGCCGACATGCTGCTGATCGACGACGTCCAGTTCGTCGGCGGCAAGGCCGGCACCCAGGAAGAACTGCTCTCGACCCTGACCGCCCTGATCGAGGACGGCAAGAAGATCGTCCTCTCGGCCGACCGCCCGCCCATGGCCCTGACCGAGGTCGAGCCGCGTCTACGCAGCCATCTGGCCTCGGGCCTGACCTGCCCGGTCGAGCCTGCCGACCGCGCCCTGAAACTGGCCGTGGCCCGCAACCGGATCGAGGCCCTGGCCCGGCTCGGCGTCGTCTCCGGCGAGGCCCAGGCCGAGGTGCTTGAGCACCTGGTCGACCGCACCCCCGGCTCGATGCGCGAGCTTGAAGGCGCCGTGAACACCCTGGCCGCCGTCGCCGGCGCCCGCCTGTCCTCGCTCAGCGTCGACGAGACCCAGGCCCTGCTCGGCTCGGCCCTGCGCGGCGGACCCGAGCGCCGCATCACCGTCGACGAGATCCAGAAGACCGTCGCCGACCATTTCAGCCTCAAACAGGCCGACCTGCTCAGCGAGCGCCGCACCCGCGCCGTGGCCCGTCCGCGCCAGATCGCCATGTGGCTGTGCAAACAGCACACGACCCGCTCCTATCCCGACATCGGCCGTCGCTTCGGCGGGCGCGACCACACCACGGTCCTGCACGGCGTGCGCAAGATCGAGGAACTGATGGGCCTGGACGACCAGATCGCCCGGGATGTCGAGACGCTGACGCGCAAGCTGCGGGGCTGAAGCGAGTGGCGAGTGGCGAGTGGCTAGCGTTTGGTGCGGCTGTGGGTCGATGATCGCCTGCCTTGGGTTCGGCATGGGGGGCACGCTCTTGGCTCCTGCACTTATCCACTCGCCACTCGCCACTAACCACCAGCCACTTCCTTGCCCCGCCCGGCCAATCCGCTAGTGTCCGTAGCCCTAACTCTTTGCGGCGGCTTGTTGAGTCGCCGACGGCGGGCGAGACCACATGCAGCTGACCATCGAACGATCCGCGCTCCTCAAGGCTCTCGGCCACGTGCAGAGCGTCGTCGAGCGCCGTAACACCATCCCCATCCTGTCCAACGTCCTGCTGTCGGCCGGACGCGACAAGCTGGCCTTCGCCGCCACCGATCTCGACATGGAGATGGTCGACGAGGCCGAGGCCCAGGTGAATGTCGAGGGCCAGATCACCGCCCCGGCCCACACCCTCTATGAAATCGTGCGCAAACTGCCCGACGGCGCCGAGGTCGCGCTCAGCTACAACGGCGACGATCCCCGTCTGGTGGTCCAGGCCGGCCGCTCCAAATTCAACCTGCCGGTCCTGCCGGCCGGCGACTTCCCAGTCATGTCGACCGACACCTCGGGCACACGCTTCGTCCTGCCCAAGGAAGACCTCGCCCGGCTGATCGACAAGACCCGGTTCGCCGTCTCGACCGAAGAGACGCGCTACTATCTGAACGGCCTGTATCTCCACACCGTGGCCGAGGCCGGCATTCCGCTGCTGCGCGCCGTGGCCACCGACGGCCACCGCCTCGCCCTCGCCGAGATGCCCGCCCCCGAGGGCGCCGCCGGCGGCCCCGGCGTCATCGTCCCGCGCAAGACCATCGACCAGGTCCGCCGCCTGCTCGACGACGGCTCCGGCCCGGTCGAGGTCATGGTCAGCCCGCAGAAAATCCGCTTCGAATTCGGCCAGGCCAGCCTGACGTCAAAGGTCATCGACGGCGCCTTCCCCGACTATATGCGCGTCATCCCCAAGGGGAACGACAAACAGGCCGACATCGACAACACCCTGTTCGCCCAGGCCGTCGACCGCGTCGCCACCATCTCGGCCGAGAAGAGCCGCTCGGTGAAACTGGCCTTCGAGCTGGACCGCGTCACCCTGACGGTGCGCAACATGGAGGCCGGACAGGGGGTCGAGGAGGTCGAGATCGGCTATTCCGAAGAGCCCTTCGAAATCGGCTTCAACGCCCGCTATCTGCTCGACGTCGCCGGCCAGATCACCGGCGAGACCGCCCACTTCAAATTCGCCGACCCGGCCAGCCCGACCCTGGTCCTCGATCCGGGCGATCCGGGCGTGCAATATGTGCTGATGCCGCTGAGGGTGTAGGACGAGGGTGGCGCAAACCAGACGTTCCATCGCTCTGATTGATGACTTGCGTAGTCAACCCGCCGAGGCGTCATGGTTTGAATTCAAGGTCAACAACACCAACCCGGACAACATTGCCAAGTTGGTTTCGGCGCTGGCCAATGCCGCACGGTTGAATGACCGAGATGCAGCCTACATCGTTTGGGGGATTGAAGACGGTAGTCATAGGGTTGTCGGGACTGATTTTGAGCCAGCCTTGTTTCGCAAAGGCGATCAGCCAATCGAGTTCTGGCTTTCTCAACAGCTAGATCCCTGCCCAAATTTGAAATTTGAGACAGTCCAGCATCCCGATGGACGGGTGGTAGTTCTCGAGGTCCCGGCCGCGACTGTAGCCCCTGTTGCTGTGGGGCGGATCGCATACGTTCGGGTAGGCAGCGCCACGCCGCCGCTCGGCGATCATAGGGAGATCGAAGCTGCCTTGTGGTCGAAGCTCCGACCATTTGTCTGGGAGGCAGGGCCGGCGGCGACGTTCGTAGAAGCGGACGAAGTCTTGGAGGTGCTGGACTATGGGGCGTACTTCACGCTGACCGAGCAGCGGCTGCCCGACAATCGAAACGGCATCCTGGAGCGCTTGGAAGCAGAGCGTCTCATCCGTCGCGACGTAGGCGGACGATGGGACATAATGAACTTGGGCGCACTGCTGTTTGCTAGGCGCCTAGATTCCTTCCCGAACCTGCAGCGCAAGGCCGTTAGGGTTATCGAGTACGTCGGTAGCGACCGCACACAAACTCGTCGTCGTCACGAAGAGCCGCGCGGTTACGCCATAGGTTTTGAGCCGCTGATGGAATTCATTGGTGGATTGTTGCCCCAAAGCGAACTGATCGAAGTGGCGTTTCGGCGGCAGCATCTGTTGTATCCGCAGATCGCGATCCGGGAGCTGGTGGCAAATGCCTTGATCCACCAAGACCTAACGATCAAAGGCACCGGGCCAATGATCGAGATTTTCACGGATCGGATCGAGATAACTAATCCCGGTGAGCCCTTGCGGGCACCAGAGCGGTTTTTGGACCTGCCGCCGCTTTCCAGAAATGAAGCCCTTGCTGGCATTATGCGCCGTGTGGGCCTTTGCGAGGAGCAGGGAAGCGGCGTCGATAAGGCGTTTCAGGCGGTAGAGCTGTGGCAGCTCCCGCCGGTCGATATCCGAGCGGAAGGCAATGCAGTTAGAGTTGCTCTTTTCGCGCCCAAGCCATTTTCCGAAATGACTGCGCCGGAACGATTGCGTGCTTGTTATCAGCACGCGGGTCTTCGTTATGTAGCTGGCGGGAAAATGACCAATGCATCTCTCCGCCAAAGATTTGGATTGGAAAAAGAAAGCGCTGCTACGGCGTCCAGGATTATCCGCGACGCATTAAAAGAGCGTCTTATCAAGGTGGCCGATCCGATCGCTCCCAAGTCGGGTTATATACCGATATGGGCTTGACGATTGATTTGCAGGTCAATTGCAGGGTCCCTGTTTGTTCTGCTGCTAGCTACATTTCCCCAAACATAATCGCGTTGCGAATCAAGCAAATTGGGCGTGTCAAGTGGACGCATAACATTTGCTGGGGATTTGCAGGGTGATCACCACACTCACCCTCACCGACTTCCGCTCATACGCAGCGGCCACCCTGCCCATCGGCGCGGGGGCGGTCGTGCTCCACGGCCCCAACGGCGCCGGCAAGACCAATCTGCTCGAGGCGCTCAGCCTGTTCACCCCCGGCCGCGGCCTGCGCGGGGCTACGGCCCCCGAGATGGGCCGGCGCGAAACGGGCGAGGCGACCGGCCGGGCCTGGGCCGTCGCCGCCGTCCTCACCGACGGGGAGGGGGAGACGAAACTGGGCACCGGCGTCCAGTCCCCCGGCGCCGCCCGCCGCATCGTCCGCATCGACGGCGAAACGGCCCAGCCCGGCCGGCTGCTCGATCACCTGCGCCCCGTCTGGGCCACGCCCGAGCAGGACCGGCTGTTCTCCGACGCCCGGGCCGCCCGGCTGAAATTCTTCGACCGGCTGGTCTTCGCCGCCGACCCCGCCCATGCCGCCGCCGTCTCGGCCTATGAAAAGGCTCTGCGCGAAAGGCTGCGCCTGCTCACCGAGGGGGCGGAAGGCCGGGCCGCCGACCCCCTCTGGCTCGACGCCCTCGAGCTCCGCCTTGGCGAGGCCGGGGCCGAGGCCGCCATCGCCCGCGCCGCCGCCCTGACCACGCTGCAGGCCGCCATCGACGCCCGCAACGACCGTCCCTTCCCCCAGGCCGACCTCGGCCTGACGGGCGAGGCCGAAGCCATGGCCACCGCCGGCGTCGGCCCTGAGGCCATCGCCGCCGCCATCCGCGAGGGACAGGCCCGCAGCCGCGCCCGCGACGCCGCCGCCGGCCGCTCCCTGTTCGGCCCGCACCGCTCCGACCTGACCGCCCTGCACCGTGAAAAGAACCGCCCCGCCGCCGAGGGCTCCTCGGGCGAGCAGAAGGCGCTGGTGCTCAACCTGATCCTCGCCCAGATCACGCGGCTGTCGGGCCAGTCCGCCCGGCCGCTCCTGCTGCTCGATGAAGCCCCCGCCCACCTCGATACGCGGCGCCGCGCCGCCCTGTTCGACGAGATCGACGCCCTCGGCCTGCAAGCCTTCCTGACCGGCACCGAGGCCGAACTGTTCGACCCCCTGCGCGGCCGCGCACAGTTCGTGCGGGTCGAGGGCGGGGCGCTGACGGTGGAGTAGCCCGGCCGGTGGGCTGGAGCGCGGCGCCCCCCCCAACTGCTATCGTCATTCCGGGCGGAGAGACGCGCAGCGGCTCGGAGACCCGGAACCCCTCGTCATCCTTCGGCCGAGCGAAGCTCGGACCGGGGGAGGCGCCGCGACGGCGGCGACCCGAAGGGCGGCGCGAAGCGTCAAACACCGACCATAGCGACGGGCCGCCAATCCCTGACCGCGCTCCCGACAGGTTCGCGCTCCCGCGCGCCGCTGGGTTCGGGGTCTTCGCTGCGCTGCGCCCGGAATGACGATAGCGGTTTGGGGGTCTGGCGCACTGCTACCGGGCTTCGCGCCCGGCGCTCCGCCGGCCCTTCCCAACCGCCCTGGAAACAGTGCGGCGCCGAAGGCTGCGCGGGTCCCCGCGTGACGCCGCTTTTCCTCGCAATTCCGCCCGGTTTTCCTATATGTTGCGGGCATCGGCGCGGATCGGATTCGCGCCCTGAAAACAGTCCGTTCAAGGCGGTCTCGCCGCCGCCTTCACAGGCCCTCCGAGAGGGCGTTTCACCGACCGAATATATGACCGACAACACCGAGACCGCGCGCAACGTCGACACCGCCGAAGAGGCCGCCTACGGCGCCGATTCCATCAAGGTCCTCAAGGGCCTGGACGCGGTGCGCAAACGCCCCGGCATGTATATCGGCGACACCGATGACGGCTCGGGTCTGCACCACATGGTCTATGAGGTGGTCGACAACGCCATCGACGAGGCCCTCGCCGGCCACGCCGATCTGGTCCAGGTCATCCTCAACGCCGACGGCTCGGTCACCGTGACTGACAACGGCCGCGGCATCCCCACCGACATCCACGGCGGCGAAGGCGTCTCGGCGGCCGAGGTCATCATGACCCAGCTGCACGCCGGCGGTAAGTTCGACCAGAATTCCTACAAGGTCTCGGGCGGCTTGCACGGCGTCGGCGTCTCGGTCGTCAACGCCCTCAGCGACTGGCTCAAACTGGTCATCTACCGCAACGGCAAACGCCACGAGATGCGCTTCGAACGCGGCGACACCGTCGAGGCCCTGAAGGTCACCGGCGACGCGCCGATGCGGGACAATGGAAAGGTCCTGTCCGGGACCGAGCTGACCTTCTACCCCTCCATCACCACCTTCGCCCATATCGACTTCGACCTGAAGACGCTCGAGCACCGGCTGCGTGAACTGGCCTTCCTCAACTCGGGCGTGGTCATCAAGCTGCGCGACGATCGCGGGGCCGAAAAGTTCGAGGAAATCCTGCACTACGAGGGCGGCGTCGAAGCCTTCGTCCGTCACCTCGACAAGTCCAAGTCGCCGATCCTGAAGGACGTCATCGTCATCCGCGGCAAGAAGGAAGGGATCGAGATCGATCTCGCCCTGTGGTGGAACGACAGCTACCACGAGACCATGCTGTGCTTCACCAACAACATCCCCCAGCGGGATGGAGGCACCCATCTGTCGGCCTTCCGCGCCAGCCTGACCCGCGTCATGGGCGGCTATATCGACGCCGCCGGGGCGGCGAAGAAGGAGAAGGTCACCGTCTCGGGCGAGGACGCCCGCGAGGGCCTGACCTGCGTCCTGTCGGTCAAGGTGCCGGACCCCAAATTCTCGTCGCAAACCAAGGACAAGCTGGTCTCGTCCGAGGTCCGCCCGGCCGTTGAGGGCCTGTGCTCCGAAGGCCTGTCGACCTGGTTCGAGGAACATCCGGTCGAGGCCAGACAGGTCGTCGCCAAGATCATCGAGGCCGCCGCCGCCCGCGAGGCCGCCCGCAAGGCCCGCGACCTGACCCGGCGCAAGACGTCGATGGACATGGCCTCCCTGCCCGGCAAGCTGGCCGATTGTCAGGAACGCGACCCGGCCAAGTCCGAACTGTTCATCGTCGAGGGCGATTCCGCCGGCGGCTCGGCCAAACAGGCCCGCAACCGCGAGAACCAGGCCGTCCTGCCTCTGCGCGGCAAGATCCTCAACGTCGAGCGCGCCCGCTTCGACCGCATGCTGTCGTCCGAACTGATCGGCACGCTCATTCTGGCGCTCGGCACGGGCATCGGCCGCGACGATTTCAACGCCGACAAGCTGCGCTATCACAAGATCATCCTGATGGCCGACGCCGACGTCGACGGCGCCCACATCCGGACCCTGCTGCTGACCTTCTTCTATCGCCAGATGCCCGAGCTGATCGAGCGCGGCCACGTCTATATCGCCCAGCCGCCGCTCTACAAGGTCGCCAAGGGCAAGCAGTCCCGCTACCTCAAGGACCAGTCCGAGATGGACTCCTACCTGATCGAGGAGGGCTCATCCGAGGCCGAGCTGGACCTGCCGACCGGCGAGCGCCGCACCGGTCTGGACCTGCAATCCCTCGTTCGCGAGGCCAAGGCCTTCAAGGCCGGCGTCGACCGCCTGTCGCAGCGCGCGCCGACCTTTGCCATCGAACAGGCGGCCCTCGCCGGCCTGTTCGACGAGGCCGGCGCCGATCCGGCCCAGGCCGCCGACCGTCTCAACCTCTATGCCGAGGAAGGCGACGGTCCGTGGACCGGTTCGCCGGGCGCGCAAGGCGCCGTGGCCTTCGAACGCGTGCGTCGCGCCGTCACCGAGCGCATCGTGTTGGAAGAGGCCTTGATCCGCTCGCTGGACGCCCGCCGTCTGGCCGAACGCTCGGCCGCCTTCGAGGGCCTGTTCGACAAGCCGGCCGTCTTCCGCCGCAAGGACAAGGCGGTCACCGTCCGCGGTCCGCTTGACCTGCTGGAAGCGGTGCTGGACGCCGGCAAGAAGGGTATCACCATCCAGCGCTACAAGGGCCTGGGCGAGATGAACCCGGAACAGCTGTGGGAGACCACGCTCGACGTCAACGCCCGCACCCTGCTGAAGGTGCAGGTCGAGCATCAGGAAGACGCGTCGGACCTGTTCGCCAAGCTGATGGGCGACGTGGTCGAGCCGCGCCGCGAGTTCATTCAGGCCAATGCGCTCGATGCGGCGGTGGACGCCTGATCGTCAGGTCGAGGGGACCCTCGCCTCGACAAACGCGCTGATCGTCGGCCAGTGAGGCGGATTGGCCCGCGCGCCATCGCACGCGATCTCCTTCAGGATGCCCGGGATGGTGTCGTCGCGGGCGTCCAACCAGTCGCTCTCGTCCGGATATCGGCCCGACTCGACGCCGTCGGCCCCGTACTCGACCGACAGCGTGCTGCGCCACTGCTTCGCGCCGCAGCGGAATTCATAGGTGTCGATGGTGTGGCTAAGGTCCCCAGCCTCGCCCCGCAGCGGAACCATGGCCAACTGGACGCGGGTGATGTCGCCCTCCACCACGATGCTGTCGACGTCGGCCATATAGGCCGAGTTGGCGCTGCGCGAGAATGCGTGCCAGGTTTCCGCCGCCGCCGGTGTTGCAAACCCCAGAATCGCCAGCCCCGCCAGTATGACTCTCATGATGACCTCCCTGGTTCCCCCGACGCCATGATGCGCCGCTGAAAAGCTTTGGCAAGAGCGTCCGTCAGGCCGCCCGGCGCAGCCTCGCCTGCGCCGCCAGCAACGGCTCGAGCAGCCATTGCGCCAGATGCCGCACCACCGGCACGGCGACCCCGTCTCCGGTCAGGTGACAGGCGGCGCTGTATGAACCGGGCAGGCGGTAGCTGTCGGGCAGGCCCATCAACCGCGCCGTCTCCCGCGCCGACATCAGGCGGGACCGGACCTGCCCGCCTTTGACCACCAGCAGGGTCTGCCGGCTCGACCCGCCGCCCGGAGTCCGCAGGCAGCCAGCGATGTCGAACCGCACCTCGGCGCGCTGAATCCGCCCACCCGCTGCGTCGCGCCGCGTCCGGCGGTACAGTCCCCCGACACAGCGTTCCCCCGTCCGCCGCGCCGCCTCGACCTTGGCCAGATTTCGCGGCGACATCAGCGCCAGCAGCCGCGCCGTCTCCGCCGCCGAATGCCAGCGGACGTCCGACGGTGCAGGCTCGATCACCGACGCCAGCCCGGCGACCGGGGTTTCGGGCTCGGGCAGCCGCCACCAGACCATCCGCGCCCGCAACGCGACCGGCAGCCGCTCCACCGCCCGGCGCAGAGCCGGCGTATGGAACGGCCCCTCAGGCAAGGGCGACATCAGGGTCGGATCAACGGCTGTATCCTCGTGTACGCCGATCACGAACAGCCGCGGCCGCGACTGCGGCAGGAAGCGGTCGGCGTTGATGACCAGGGCGCCGCACCGGTAGCCGGCGTCGGCGAAGGTTCGGCAGATGGCCTCGAAATCCCGCCCCCGGTGCGAAGTCAGGGTTCCGCAGACATTCTCGACGGCCACGATCCGCGGCGCACGACCCTCGGCGGCCAGCGCGCGCGCCAAACTCCAGAAGTCGTGAAATGTCCCTGACCGCTTGCCGCCGAGACCCGCGCCGGCCCCGGCCAGCGACAGATCCTGGCAGGGAAACGAACCCCACATCAGGTCCGCGGCGCCCGGTAGATCGGCGGCGATAAGGCCTGCGATATCGCCGAGCCGCAGGCCGGCGTCGCCCCAGTTGGCGTGATAGGCAGCGGCCTTGGCCGGATCGAAGTCATTGGCGAACAGGCAACGCCATGTCTCGCCCAGGCCGGCCCGAACCATGCCGCCGCCGGCGAAGAACTCGTAATAGCCCCCCGGCGAGGACGGTCTGACAGACGATTCGGCCATTGCCGGACGCTGACGCGGGCGCGGGCGGAAGTCCACAGACGGTCCGACCCCGGAAAAGTCTCGCGTCGCTAAATCTTGTGAAAGGATCGGCGGTTGATGATCGGTCGTCTTCCCGGAACCAACATGCCCCCAGTAAAGTTTGTTCTCGTCGCCGTCCTGCTTTTCGTACTCGCCATCCCCGGCGGGGCTCGGGCTGCGACTCAGTCCCGCGAGAGCCGTGTTGAGCTGGCCCAGCGCGTCGAGAACCGGGCCGCCATCACCAGCTTTCCGGCCCTTGAGGCCTTTGGTGAAGCCGCCCTGACCCATTCGGGTCGCGAGGGTCTGAACCGGCTCTACCACGTCATGTGGATCACGCTGAACCAGGGCGATTTCGAACGGGCCGAGGTCTGGAACAACCGCCTCGCCGCCGCAGCTCTGGCCCGACGGGACGAGCGGTATCAGATGATCGCCCGGCTGAACGCCCTGACCATCCGCTACGACAGCGGCGACATGGCCGCCTCGGTCGAGATGGACCAGATCGCCCGCACCACCACGGACTGGTTCGTCAAGGCGCACGCCATGCGCCTCAGCGCCCTCGCGCTCATGGACCGCGACCGCATCGGCGAGGCGCTGCGCATGCTGACAGCGGCCGACGCGGTCATTCCCGATGACGCTCCCTATGCCGACACGGCCCGCGCCGGGCTGTGGGAGGTCACTGGCCTCGCCCTGATGGACCTGAACGACATCGAGGGGGCGACCGCGGCCTTCCACCGCTTCGAGATCGATTTCTCCAACCCCGCCTATCCCCGCCCCGATTTCGACGCCCTCTACAACCTGACGCGCCTGTCGCTTCAAGTCGGCGATCAGGAACTGGCGAACCAGCTCTATGCCGCCCATCACCGGCTGTCCCGGCGAGCAGGGCTGGAGAGCCTGATGGTATACGACGCCAACCTGTGCGCCATGGTGGCCGAGGGCGGGGGCGACTCGCGCGGAGTCCTGAACTGCCTTTCACCCTATGGAGCCGATCTCGGCGCGGCGGACTTCCTGGCGCCGCAGATGCTGCCGTCGCGGGCCCTCGCCTATGCCCGGACCGGCCAGCTCGGTCTCGCCCGCCGCGATCTCGCGGAGATCCGGCGCCGCGAAGCCGCCGGCCTGTTCCGCGAAGAGGGCTTTTCGGAAGTCCCCCGGGTCGAGGCCGCCCTGCTGTTCGCCGAGGGGCGGACCCGCGAGGCCTTTCAGCGGTTGGAGGCCTACCACAAGGCGCAGGACGTCCAGACCGCGCGGCGGTTCAGCGCCGGGATCGGACAGGTCACAGGCGACATGCAGGAGCAACTGGCCGAACGCCGCCGCCAGCTCGACACCGCCCGGATCAACGAAAGGCTGAACGGGGACGTCATCAGTTCGCAGCGATGGGTCGTCGGGATCGTTGTGGTTTTTCTCCTGACGGCCGCGGGCCTGCTGGTCTGGCAGTGGCGCTCGGCCGGGCAATTGCGTCTGGCCCGGCGGGCCGCCGAGGAGGCCAGCCGGTCCAAGAGCGTCTTCCTCGCCAATATGAGCCACGAAATCCGCACCCCGCTGAACGGCGTGGTCGCCATGGCGGATGCCCTGGCCCGAAGCGATCTGGGCCAGCGCGAACGCGAGATGGTCGATATCGTCCGGTCGTCCGGTGACACGCTGGAACGTCTGCTCTCGGACATCCTCGACACCGCCAAGATCGAGTCCGGCCAGATCACCATCGAACCGGCGCCGTTCCTCCTCGCCGACCTCGTGCGCGAAACCGCCGCCCTGTGGCGACCCAAGGCCGAGGCCAAGGGGGTGGCGCTGGCGATCGAGATCCCCGCCGGGGCGGAGCGGCTGGTCTATGGCGATGCGGTGCGCATCCGCCAGATACTGACCAATCTGGTCAGCAATGCGCTGAAATTCACGGCGGAGGGCGAGGTCCGGCTGAGCGTCGAGGAGGCTGCGGACGACCGCGTCCGCTTCACCGTGACGGACACTGGCGTCGGCTTTGAACCGGATCAGAGGGCCCGCATCTTCGGCCGCTTCCATCAGGCCGACGGCTCGATCACGCGCCGCTTCGGCGGCACCGGTCTGGGCCTGACCATCTCACGCGAACTGGCCGAACTGATGGGCGGCGGTCTGGAATGCGACAGCGAGCCCGGCGTCGGCTCCCGCTTCTGGTTCGAGGCCCCCTTGCCGCTCGCCGAGGCGGTTCAGACCGCGGCGGCGCCGGTCGTCGAGGTCGATGCCGGGGGAGTTCCGCTGCGGATCTTGCTGGCGGACGATCATCCGGCCAACCGCAAGGTCATTGAGGTTCTGTTGTCGGGCGCCAGCGCCGATCTCATATGCGTCGCGGACGGAAGCGAGGCCCTGGAGGCCTTCCGGGGTGGCGGCTTCGATCTGGTTCTGATGGACATGCAGATGCCGGTGATGGACGGCCTGACCGCCACCGCCGAGATTCGCGCCTGCGAGACCGAGCGCGGCTGGATGCGCACGCCTGTGCTGATGCTGACCGCCAACGCCATGCCAGAACACGTCGAGGCGGGCCGCAAGGCCGGCGCCGACGGCCACCTCGCCAAGCCGGTGACTCTGGCGACCTTGTTCGCGGGCATCTCCCAAGTCATGGACGCGGCCGAACCGGAAGTCGACGCCGACGCCGCCTGACGGTCAGGCGCTCTTCACATGGGCGCGACAGGTCATCAGCGGCTGGATGCGGCGACCGAAATCCTCGATCCCCTTCTCGAAATCGTCGAAGGTCAGCAACACGCCCGCCGTGTCCGGCACCATCGCCACCTCGTCCAGCATCCGCGCGATCGAGGCGTGTGATCCGACCAGCGTGCCCATATTCAGGTTCACCGCCGCCATCTCCGCCGCCAGTTGTTTGGTGTTGGTGTCCTCAGAGGTGTTGCCTGACGCCTGACCGACCAGCCAGGCCACGGCCTCCTTGTCGACGCCATTGCGATAGCTTTCCCACTTGGCCATGGCGGCCTCGTCGGTCTCGTCGGCGATGACCATGAACAGGATGTAGGCGCTGACGTCGCGGCCGGTCTTCTCCTTCGCGGCCCTCAGCCGCTCATTGACGTCGGCGAAGGCGGTCGGGGTGTTGGTCCCCTTGCCGAGGGCGAAGCTGTAATCGGCATACTCAGCCGTGAAGGCCAGTCCCTCGGTGCTCGACCCGGCGCAGATCAGCTTGGTGTCGGGGGCGCGGGGACTGACCCGGCAATCGGTCATGGTGAAATAGTCGCCCTTGAAATTCGACACCCCGGTGTCGAACAGGTCGCGCAGGATCCGGGCGTATTCGGCCAGATAGTTATACCGGTCCCTGTAGTGTTTATCGCCCGGCCACAGGCCCATCTGGCTGTACTCGGCCTCGGCCCAGCCGGTGATCAGATTGATGCCGAACCGGCCGGGCGCGATCGAGTCGATGGTCGCGGCCATGCGGGCCACGATGGCCGGCGGCATGGTCAGGGTGGCGGCCGTGGCGAACAGCTTGATCCGGTCGGTGACGGCCGCCAGCCCCGCCATCAGGGTGAAGCTCTCGAGATTGTGCTCCCAGAACTGCGTCTTGCCGCCGAACCCGCGCAGCTTGATCATCGACAGGGCGAACTCGAGGCCATAGCGCTCGGCCGCCTGAGTCACCTTCTTGTTCATCTCAAACGACGGCATGTACTGCGGCGCCGTCTCGGAAATCAGCCAGCCGTTGTTGCCGATGGGAATGAAGACGCCGACTTCCATGGGGGTGATCCTTCAGCAGGGCAGGGGCTCGCCGCAGAGAAAGGCGATCAGGGTCGCATTGAACGCATCCGGAACCGTCGCCGTAAAGGCATGACCGCCCCAAGGCGCGATATCGAGCGTCGCATTGGGCAGGCGCTCCGCCAGCCGGCGCGAGCACAGGGCCGGGACCAGCATGTCGTCGGCCGAGGCGCTGACCAGCACGGGACAGGCGACCTCACCCAGCCGGTCGTCGATGTCGAAGGCCAGCAGGGCGTGGATCCGGGCCAGCATATTCTCCCGGCCTTGGAAGCCCGCGAGGTGGTGAACCTCCTCCTCGGCCAGCCGCGCTGCGTTCTGCGATATCCAGTCCGCCGGATAGAGGAACAGCGGCTGGGCGTGGACATAGGCCTCGGGCCCGCTGTCGTTCAGCAGGCTGATCCGGGTGCGGAAACAGCGGGCGACGTGCCGGTCCGGCCGGCTCCAGCCGTTGATCACGGCGACGCTCAGCACCCGCGATGGGCTGTCGAGCGCCAGTCGCAAACCCGCCAGCCCGCCGGCGGCGTGGCCGACCACATGCACCGCCGCCTCGCCGAGGGCCTCGATGATGCCGGCGATGTCCCGCGCCATGTCAGAGACGGCGTAGGGGGCGGGCAGGGCGCGGTCGCTGCGGCCGGTGCCGCGATGGTCATAAAGCACGACCCGGAACCGCGCCGTCAGCGCCACCATCTGCGGCGCCCAGAAGGCGCCGGAACCGGCCAGCCCGGCGGACAGGATCACCACGTCCCGGACATCATCCGGACCGTCGCTGTGAATCTCATAGTGGACGCCGTCGGCGCGGCCGGTCCGGACCAAGGCGGTCAGCGTTTGCCGACGTGGGCGATGGAGGCGATCTCGACCAGGAAGTCAGGCCGCACCAGGCCGCAGACGATGCAGAACCGCGCCGGTTTCTCGCCCGGAAAATATTCCGCATAGACCTTGTTCATGGCCGCATAGTCGGCCCAGTCCTTGAGGAAGATGTGGTTCATGGTGACGTCGTCCATGGTCCCGCCGGCGGTCTCGATCACCGACTTGATGGTCTCCAGTACGGCGCGCGTCTGGCCCTCGGCGTCCCCGACATGGGCGACGTTGTTGTTCTTGTCGAAGGCCAGGGTCCCCGAGACATAGACCACCCCGTCGGCCATCGTGCCGGGCGAGAAGGGGGCGATCGGCGTCTGCGTGCCGGGCGGGGTGATGACGGTCTTGGGCATGGTGTCTCCTGTCAGGCGTCCGGCGCGATCTGTCCGACGACGCCCTTGAAATCGGCGACGCTGGAGACCCAGCCAAAGAATGTCTCGATGTTGTAGAGCGCGGCCTGCTGCACGAATTCCGGCCCCGCCTGATGGGTGGCGTCCTCCAGCACGATGCCGAAATATTCGAGGAAGAAGCCGTCGCGCAGGGTCGATTCCACACAGACATTGGTGGCGATGCCGACGAAGACCAGATTGCGGATGCCGCGCGACCGCAGCACGCTGTCCAGCTGGGAGTTGAAGAAGCCGCTGTAGCGGGTCTTGTGCAGCACGATGTCGCCCGGCTCGGGCTTGAGCGCATCGACGATCTCATAGTCCCAGCCGCCACGCGCCAGCAGCTGGCCCTGCAATTCGGGCCGCGCCCGCATCGTCTTCAGGGCGTTCGACTTGTGCCAGTTGGGCGAGCCCGGCCCGCCGGCCTCGACGTAGTCGGGGTCCCAGCCGTTCTGGAAATAGATCACCGGCATGCCGGCGCGCCGCGCGACCTCCAGCACCCCGCGGCTGTTGTCGATCACCTTCTGCGCCCCGGCGATGTCGAAACCCGCCAGGTCGAGATAGCCGCCGGGCGAAGCGTAGGCGTTCTGCATGTCGATGACGATCACCGCCGTCTGACGGGCCGACAGCGGGATCGGCTCGGGCCGGGCGGGCAGGAGGAAGGTGTCGTCGGCCGGGGCCATGCGTCGGAAAATCCTGCGATTGATTGACCGCCACCATGGCATAGGCTGCGGCGGCGCCAAACTGTCCGGGCGCGGAGTCCAACCCGCCATGTCCGACCGCCTGCCCGATGCCTCACTCGACTGCCTCTTCCTGACCGCCCGCACGCGCAACGCCTGGTCGCCCGAGACGGTATCCGAGGCGCTGATTCGCGAAATCTACGACCTGGCCAAATGGGGCCCGACCTCTGGGAACTGCTGCCCCGGCCGGTTCCTGTTCCTGACCAGCGACGCCGCCAAACAGCGGCTGTCGCCCTTCATGTCTTCCGGCAACCGGGCCAAGACGCTTCAGGCGCCGGTCAATGTCATCGTCGGCTATGACCTGAATTTCGCGGAAAAACTCCCGGTGCTCTACCCGCAGAATCCGGGCGCCGTCGGCTGGTTCGCCGATCCCGAGGTCGCCCGGGAAACCGCCCTGCGCAACGGTTCGCTGCAGGGGGCCTGGCTGATGCTGGCCGCGCGGTCGCTGGGCCTGGATTGCGGACCGATGTCCGGCTTAAAGACGGCCGCGGTGGACGAGGAATTCTTCGCCGGTACGCCGTGGCGGACCAATTTCATCTGCAACATCGGCTACGGCACGGACGAGAACCTGCACCCGCGCAATCCGCGCCCAACCTTCGACGAAGCTTGCGCCATCCTGTGAGCCGCCGACTTCGAGCCAAGGCGACCACGCCAAATGCGAGCAGGGCGTCCGGGTAGCCGCGCTCGCCGCCAGTCAATTCACGGCGGCCCGCCACCGCCCGGAGCTAACGGCGCAACGCCCGTATCGAGGGGAAACACGTCCGCCAGGGATCGGGTCTCCGGCAGGATATAGACGATCCCGGTGGTGCCGGTGAACGCGGGTTGCACGACCTCAACGTAGAAATCCACGGGCACGTTCACGCAACCATATGAGATCCGGTTGTCCTCAGCCGTGGTCGAGGCGAGGCGTTGCAGCCGCCGGTCCGCCGCCCGTGTGGTGACGACCGGATGCAGGGACAGGGCGGCGTCATAGTCGATCCACAGAATGCCTTTGCCGCCGAGGTTCTCCCCCAGCGAGGCCAGGAACCGCCCGGTCGGGGTGATGCGTTCTCCCGGTGTGATGGCTGACAGGGGACGGTCGCCGACGCCGGCCGGCGAGATGTCGCCCCGGGCCAACCCCAACAGGACCGGCGAGGTTCCGAGTAGCTGGCCTTCGCGGTTGAAGGCCAACACCTCGGCGTTGATCTTGTCGATGATCAGGAAGGGCAGACCCTGATTGTCGGCCGTCTCAAGCACCCACGCCTTGAGCTGTCGGGCGGCGGACGAGGCGTCGGCCTCGACGGGCCTGTCCGGGCTGCCCGGCGCCCCGGAACGCTCGTCTGCGAGGCCCGACCCCACGAACAGCAGTCCCAGCGCCAGTCCGCCCGTCGCCGCGCGCCACAGGGAGGGAGGCGCGGTCAATTGCGATCCTGCTTGGGCGGATAGACCGGGACGGGCGGCGGCGGTGGTGGGATCGGCGCGGTCCGCCGCGGGGCCTCGACGACCGCCTCGACCGGCGGGGGGACGGGCGTCGTCTCATACGCCGGCATTCGCACGCCGGAGTCGACGACCACGAGGCCGAGGTCTCCGGCGGGTGTCACGCCAGGATAGGTCACGGTGGGATAGGGTCGGAAGGGAGAAGTGACCGTTGGCGGTGTCGGCGGGGGAGTGGGCGGCAGAGGAGGAGGCGGCGGAGGCGGAGGCGGAGGAGGCGGAGGAGGAGGCGGCAGCGGCGCGCTGCTGATCGTCCCTCGTGTCCGGAAGGTTGATACGCAGCAGGCTCCTGCAAGGGCGTACAGGTGCGCGTTGGGCCCCTCAAGAGTGTAGCTGCTGTAGGTGATCCCTACGTCGGCCCCGGCCTCCGCGGAATCAAACCTTGCGCTGGCGCCGGGCAAGGCCACCAGCGTGACCCCTGTTGGGAGGCCCGAGGTCGCGGTGGTCCTGAACCCCGTGAGGGCGGTGGCCGTCGTTCCGTTGGCTACCCGACTGCCATCGGGGAACAGTAGCATCCGCTGGGTCAGCGTGGCGCCTTCCGTCAGGGTGAACCGGGTCGAGAAGTCCGTCGGGGTGGTATAGGAAACCGGGTTGTAGTTGATGGTCGCCGGGGCGTTGGTGACGGTGACCCGCGGAGCGAGCGGGCTGAACACAATGGTTCCGCCGTTCACGCCCGGACCCGTGCCGTCCGCGCCGGCGATCAGGGTCAGACCGACCGGAAGGCCGAGGCTTTGCGCCACGATTGTGCTGCCCCGGGTCAGGGTGATGGCCGCGTCGATATGGACGTCGTGTCCGGCGCACAGCGCGATGTTTCCATCGGTCGTGGTGATCGCATGGAAGACGTTCACATTGCGGCCGCCTTCCAGCAGGACGCTGCCGTTGACCGTTGTGATGGGTGCATTGACGTTCACATCCCGGCCGCAACAGGCGACGAGATTGCCATTGGTGGCCGTGATCGCGGCGTTGATGTTGATGTCCCGGTGGGCATTCAGCGTCAGGGTCGTCGGGTTGGAGGACGCGGTCCAGGCGATGGCGTCGTTGACGTGGATATCGCCGTTGCCGGGCTGGCCGGCCCCCGGGCCGGTGAGCGTGCTGATCACAACGTTGGTCGTCACCAGCTGGGCGGAAAGCGTCGCGCCAGAGATGTTGCCGCCCGCGCCGATGGTGAAGTCGGCCGGGTCGATCAGCCAGGTCCCCGTGTCGCCATGCGGAGCGTCCGTTGTGATACGGGTTTCCGAGGCGATGTTCACGGTCCCGGCGGAGGTTTCGATGAAGCCGCCGTCGCCCCCGCCGGGCGCGCTGGCGTCGAGGACACCGCCGACGTTCAGCACGCCGCTCGACATATCGCCCAGCAGCAGGATCGTGCCGTTCCGCTCGCCGATCGTCCGCGCCTGGATGACGCCGGTATTGTTCACCACGGTGCGGAGCAACTCGCCTGCGCCCTGGGCCGTCATGACCACCCGGCCGCCGTCGGCCTGCATCATGCCGCCGTTCTGGACCAGTGCGTTGGCCGCGCCGCGATCGACCACCACATTGAGAAGGCCGTCGCCGGCGACATCGAGCGTCACCGCCTCGCCCGCGGCGAGGACGATGGTCCCGAGGTTGGCCTGGATCAGACCCTCGTTGCTGACGCTGCCGCCCAGAAGCGCCACATATCCGCCGTTCGCGACGATGGAGCCCTGGCTAAGCACGGAGCCTGATCCGGTTCCCGTGAAGCGGTAGTCGCCGGCCATGAAGTCGGCGTCGGTCATGTCCAGGGTAGAGGCGACCAGACCGCCGACATTGACCTGCGAGCCCGGCGCGAACAGCACGCCATTCGGGTTGATCAGGAACACCTGGCCGTTCGAGGTCAAGCTGCCGAAGATCGACGATGCGTCCGGACCCAGCACCCTGTTCAGGGCGACCGAACTGCTGTTCGGCTGGACGAAGACGACGCTGCCGCCCTGGCCGATGGAGAATGTCTGCCAGTTGATCGCCACGTTCTGGGTCGACTGGTTGATCGTCATCGCGCCGGGGCCGGTGGCGATGGTCGCCCCGCCGGCGGTCACCGATCCGCCGGTCGGAAGGGTCTGGGCCTGGGCCGTGGCTCCGAAGGACAGGGATGCGGCTAGGCCCGCCACGACGAAGCCGGCCAGGGCGGTCGAGGCGGACAGGGCGTTCCGGCGAGCGCACACGCCGCCGCCCCATTTCATGCCGCTGGCGATCTGGTGGTGGAGTCTGGTCATCAGAACGTCCTTGTCTTCAGGAGCATGGCGGGAAAGGCGGCGGAAGCGGTCATCAGAACAGCTTGACGATCTGGAACCACACGCGGCCGCCGTCGTCCGGTCCGGATGTTGCGATCTGGTCGCCCAGCCGATGCGCATAGGTCACCCTGACCAACAGGTCGTCCGGCCCGGACCAGACCACGCCGGCGCCGATGCCGCTGCGTCGGGCCTGATTGGTTCCGGCCAACCATGGGTCATGGGCGAAATCGACCTCGCCGGTATCGACAAAGCCGATGAGCTGGAACCGGCCCGGCAAGGATGGGGTCCACTGATCCAGAGACAGGCGGGCCTCGACGGTCGCCACATAGCCCTCGTCGCCGTAAGCCTCGCCTTCCGGATAGGCGCGAACCGCATAGGCGCCGCCCAATTCCATTTTTTCGGACGGGTCGAGATTGTCTGTGGCCATCTGCCCGCGAAGCGAGCCGTAGAGTGACAGCGGTCCGCTGACCGTCTGCAGTCTTGAGACAGCGTACTGAAGCTTGTTGAACCCGCCCTGGGTGCGCGCCGTGGCCGCGTCGGCGGCGCGCTCGAACGGGTTTTCGATGTCGAGCTCGCCCGAGGTCCAGGACCATGAGCCCGTGTTCCAGCCTCCGCCGCCGAACCCGTCGCGGGAATCTCCGCGCGCACCCACTGTCAGCGCCCGGATTTCCTTGTCCGAGACCTGGGAGACGAGGCCGATTTCATCGCTGAGGTATTTGGCGTCGAAACTGGCCAAGGCATAGAGGTTGGCGTTCCGCGAGCGGATCAGCGGGTAGCTGGCGAAGGCGCTGAAGATGTCAGCCGTGCCGCCGGCGTCCAGAACCTCGAACTCGCGGCCGAGATCGTACCGCATATGGGTATAGGCGACGCCGACGGTCGCGTCGCCGAGCGGGGCTTGCCAGGCGCCTCGACCGAAGGCCAGGCCTTCGGTCGAGGCGAGCAGCCGCAGGCTGATCAGGTCGCCAAGACCGGTAAGGTTGGCGAAATTCACCGATCCGCCGAACCGGTAGGCGCCGGTGTAGCGATTGCCGGCGTTGTCGGCCTCGAGGCTGCCGAAAATCCGGGGCGCGCGGGTCAGGTCGACCGTCAGATCCGAAGAGCCGACCTCCGCGCCCGGCGACAGTGTCGAATGGACGGCGACCCCAGGGATATCGGACAGCAGCAGCAGGCGGCGTTCGAGCGGCGCGATCGCCACCGGGCCGCCGGAGTTCAGGCCGCTCAGCACCCCGGTTGCCACGGCGTCGGACACGCCGGACTGGTTGCGCAACTCGATCGCGCCGTAGCGGCCTTCGATCACGGCGATGGTCACCGTACCCGCAACGACATCCTGCGCCGGCAGATAGGCCTGGGCGAGCACGTAGCCGCGGTCATTGTAGAAGCGGGTGATCCGGGCGGCCGCATTCCGCAGCTCCGGCAGGGTGAGGTCGCGGCCGGGCGTGACGTTTGCGACGGCCACCAACTCGGCTTCCGTGAACAGGGTCGCGCCGCTTACCCGCAGCGCGTCCACGCGGATGCGCACGCCTTCGGCTGCGGAATCCATCGAAGGTTCCGGGCGTTCAATGCGGATGTCCGGCGCAGCTCTCAGGGGGATGGCTGCGGGGGGAATCTGCTGCAGTTGCCCCGCGACTGGCGATTGCTGGGCGTAGGCGTTCTGCCCCGTCGCCAATAGCGCAGCCACAATAAGACTCGATCTGAACATAGCCCCTCGAATTGCCGCGGCGGTATCAGGGTGCAACGGCTCCCACGCGACAGGGAACACGCACGTAGGCAGGATCGATTGTTGGCGACGACCTGAGAAATATACTCGCAGCCCGCGAGTTGGTCTCAGCTAGCTGACAATAAAGAACTTAGCGTTTTCAGATATTAACAAGACGTGAACAGCTCGTTCACGCAAGATTGTGAAATACAGAACGCACGTCGACTTTATTTGTTCCTCGTATTCTGGCCGAATATTGGCGACAGCGCCTCAGAAATTGGGCCGGTCTACGGTTAAGCCTGGACGCGGTCAGATCCGCGCGAGTCGCCCTGGCGCAAGGCGGGGCAATCCGGGCAAGCCACAAAGTGGTCGCTGATCTCCAGCCAGGCCGGAGGCCGATCGTTTAGTTCCCTCGAATGGTGGTCAAGGGATCACAGGCACAGGCGCACAAATGGTTTAACGCCGCGGTCGGCAGGACGACCGGGGCGGGCCTATGCCGAGCGCCTGCGGCTCTCGCCGCCATGGTTTTGGACAAACCGAGCCGCGCCGTGTGGGTCAGGATCGCCTCTGAACGGATCGCGCGAACAGGCTCATCTGGACCAGAGCCGAAAGACTGCCGACCTCGGTTTTGGCCATGACCTTGGCCCGGAAGACCTCCACCGTCCGCGGGCTGATCTTCAGGCGGCGCGCGATTTCCTTGTTGGAAAGGCCTTCTACCAGGTGGTCGAAGACCTGGAGTTCTCTGGGTGTCAGCAGTTCAATTTTTCGCAATGCCCGAGAGCGTGCCTCCAGGATCGTTCCCGTGGAGCCAAGGTGGTTGAGACAACCCTTGACGGTTTCAATCAGCCGCTGCGGATCAAACGGCTTTTCGATGAAATCGATCGCGCCGGATCGCATCAGGCTGACGGCGATGGGAACGTCGGCATGCGCCGTGATCACGATGATGGCCCAGGAAGTTCCGCGCAGTTCCGTCAGTCTCTGCACCACCTCGGCGCCATTGATGCCCGGCATGCGCAGGTCGGTGATAACGCAGGCCACGGCGTCGTCGGGCAGGCGGTCGAAGAAGTCTTGGCCGCTGGTGAAGGCGCGGACCCTCACGCCCTCCTTGCGAAGCAAAAGCACGATCGCGTCGCGAACGGACGGGTCGTCGTCGATGACGAAGACGGAAGGGCTCATGTCGGCCCTTCGAGACCTGCCCGCTCAAGGGTGAACCTAACGGCCGCCCCGCCCAGGTCTTCGCTGCGGCCCGTCATCAGGACGCCGCCTTGCCGTTCGATCAAGGACCGCGTCAGTGAGAGACCCAGGCCCAGACCGCCGACGTCGTTGCCCGCCCCAGGCCAGGCGCCCGCAACCCCGTTGTCGAGGCCGAAACCGGGACCGCTGTCCTCAATCCGTATTTCGAAGACAGCGGTCGTCAGAGGGCGGCCGTTGATCGTAACATCCCGATGCACTTGGCCCGAGACCGCTTCAACGGCGTTCCGCACCAGGTTCACGATGATTTGCTGAACCTGGCTTCCATCGACGAGCACTGTGTCGCTATCAGTGTCAACCGAGATCCGAAGGGTCACCCCGGCGCCGCGACACAGCGGTTCCAGGATCCCGTTCAGGTCACCGATCATGGCGCTCACGCGTTCGGGTCGCCGGTTGCCGGAGCCCGGGGCCAGCAGGTCGTGCAGCTTGTCTATGATCTGACCGGCCCGGAGGATCTGATGCTTGGCCAGGCCGAGAGTCCGGTTCGCGCTGTCGCCCAAGGGGCCGGCCCGGTCCATGTCGATCTGGCTGGCATGCATATAGGTCGCGGCGGCGGTCAAGGGTTGACTGAGCTCGTGGGCCAGGGTGGCTGCCATCAGGCCCAGCGAATTCAGCCTCCAGATACGATACATCTGGTCGGTCGCCTTTCGCGAACTGTTGGCCGTGTCCCCGTGTTGTTCGGCGTCCGAGAGATGCAGGATGGAGCGGACCGCCCCGTTGCGAGTCACCGTCATTGAGGCGATATCGAGAGGGAACACATGGCCGGTGCTCCGTCGCCCGAGCCAGCGATTGGGGGTCGCCGGAACGGAACCGTGTCCCTGCGGTACGAAATGATCGACCAGGGCGGCGAAAGGGCGTCCGTCGGCGGCGTTCGGCTCGATGCCAAACATGCGGCTTGCCGACGCGGTTATCGAAACCACCGCGCCCCGGTTGTCCAGCATCACGACCGGCGACACGCTGAGGACGGTGTCGAGGATTCCGTCCCCCGGGCCCGGCGCGACGAAGGGTGGCTCCAGGAGAGTCTTGTAACGCCTACGGGCCTGGGAGCTCAGGATGCCTGCCACGACCAGCAGGAGAGCGTTGACCAGGGTATCACTCGTCGATTCCAGCGGTATCATGAACAGGTCCGCGATCACGGCCGACCCTATACCCAGGGCCGATAGCAGCCGGTCCATCGACAGGGCCGGCATGACCGCCACGGGGATCAGCGACAGCGACAGGATTCCGCCGCCCTTCTCGAGGAGCAGATGGATCACAAGCGAGCCGATGACGGCCGTAAGCGGAAGACCCACGCTGAGGAGGTCCCGGTTCAGGAGCCTGGGCGTTGTAAGCGCGAACGACATACTCAAAATCAAACTATCTTCAGTCGGTGCAGCACTGTGGAGGGGGACGCGTCTGGCGCTACGATAAGACACCCGGGCCGCGGCGCGGAAGCACGCGATTCTGTCGGATTTCCGGCATTAGGGCCATCGTAGCATTGTAAGCAGGTACGGTAAATTGCGTATGCCGCCAGTCAGCAAGCCTTGGCGAAGTTAACGCCAGTCTCTGCTTCCAAGACGGGGGGCGAGCGTGCTGCGGCCGAATATAATCCTGGTCGTCGATGACTCCGCGACCGTCCGCGCGCTTTTGACGGCGGTCCTCAGCGCTGTCGGGCACGACGTGGTCGCGGTGGACGGGGTGCGGGCCGGATTGCGCAAGTTGCGAACCTTGCGCCCGGCGCTCATTCTGACCGACTATGCCATGCCGAAACTGGACGGGCATGCGTTCGTCCGGCTGGTCCGGCGCGACCCAAGGCTGAGCGGAGTGCCGGTCATTGTGGTGTCGAGCCAAACCGCAGACGAGAAGCGGCATAACATGTCGCAGGCCGGCGCGGACGGCTGGCTGGCGAAGCCTGTAGATCTGACCGCCTTGCTCGAGACCGTCGAGCGCGAGCTCGCTCGCACCGCGCCCCGTCCGCGTCGCCGCCTCCCGGTCGACCGGGGCATCCGCTGGCGTCCCCCGCTGACCTCCTTGGCGCATCGACTGACTCTGTACGTATTTCTGCTTACCGGCCTGTTTACCAAGAACGGCGGTTCGGTGGTGATCTTGGAGCAACTCTGAGGAGGGGCGGGACGATGACACGTTGGATAACAATGGACGGGTTTGGCCAAAGTGGGGTGCCGCATCTGATCCGACGAGCGCCGGCATCCCTCTCGCCCGGCCGGCGTCCTGGGGGAGCCGCACCGCAGGGGAACCGCGTCCGTCGGCCGATCATCGTCCTGACCGCCCCCTGAGGCGGCCAACCCTATCCGATCACCATCCGGGCCCGTATCGCGGTTCGGTCCAAGAATAAGGATTTCCCAGTGAAGCTCAGCAACGTAAAAATCTCTCACAAGCTGACGGGGGCGTTCGCGTTGGTCCTGGCGGTGATCGGCGCCTTGGGGGGCGCGGTCCTGATTCAGATCGACACGCTGATGACGACCGACGAGGCGGTCAGCCGCGGCCATCGGACGCTGGAAACGCTCAGTGATATCCAACGCTCGGTCGATCGCCAGGAAAGCAACACGCGCGCCTATGTGACGGTTCAGAACCCCGACTACCTGACCAATATCGAACGGTACGCCAAGGAGTTTGACGAGCAGTTGGGGACGCTTCGCCGTGAACTTGAAGGCATTCCGGGCGCGGACGGGCGGATCGACAGGCTGCAAGAGGCCGTCAACGCGTATCGCGCCGAGATCGTCGAGAAGGAGACGCGCCTGGCGAGCGACCCGGCGACGCTCGGCCAAGCCGTCGCCATCATCCGCTCGGGCGCCGCGGCGCGCTACATGGGCGCGGTGAACACCGCCTTCGCTGATATCCGCGAGCGCCAGGTCGCCCGGATTGAAACCGCCGACAAGTCCCAGGAGGCGGCCTTCGAGACGGCGCGCATCGCCTTGGGCGTGGGCGTGGTGGCGGCCTTGCTGGTTTCGGTATTGTCCGGCTGGGTGCTGACGCGAGCCTTGAGCACGCCGATCGCCCTCATGATCGGTTACATGCGCCGTGTCATGGCGGGCGAAACGGCCTTCGAAATCCCCTGCGCCGCCCGCAAGGACGAGTTCGGCCAGATGGGTCTGGCCATGATCGCCTTCCGCGACGCCGCAATCGAGAAATCGCGGCTGGAAGGTGAGGGGGTGGCCCAGCGCGCCGCCGCCGAGGCCGAGCGGACTCGCAACCAGGGCGTCACCGATGCCGCCGCGCGGGAGCAGGCGATCGTCGTCCAGGCGCTCGGCGAAGGATTGGATCACCTGACGCGGGGGGATCTGACCTACAGCCTGAACCAGCCCTTCCCCGGGGACTATCAAAAGCTGAAGGACGATTTCAACGCCGCCATCGGTCAGCTGAAGGAGGCCATGTCGGTGGTGGTGACCAATGTCTCGGCCATCCGCTCCGGCTCGGGCGAGATCAGTCAGGCGGCCGATGATCTGTCGCGGCGTACCGAACAGCAGGCCGCCAGTCTGGAAGAAACTGCCGCCGCCCTGGACGAGATCACGGCCACGGTGAACCGGACGGCCGCCGGCGCCCGTCAGGCGTCAGAAACTGTTCAGGCCGCCAAGGGCGACGCCGAAACGAGCGGCAATGTCGTTCGCGAGGCGGTCAGCGCCATGGGCGCGATCGAGAAGTCGGCCCAGGAGATCAGCCAGATCATCGGCGTGATCGACGAGATCGCCTTCCAGACCAATCTGCTGGCGTTGAACGCAGGCGTTGAAGCGGCCCGAGCCGGCGACGCTGGCCGAGGCTTCGCGGTCGTCGCCTCCGAGGTCCGGGCCCTGGCCCAGCGCTCGGCCGAAGCGGCCAAGGAAATCAAGGTCTTGATCTCGGCCTCGACGGCCCAGGTCAACTCAGGCGTTAACCTGGTCGGTCAGACCGGCGAGGCCCTGCAACGCATCGTCGGACGCGTGGCCGAAATCGACGGCCTGGTGTCCGAAATCGCCGCTTCGGCCCAGGAACAGGCCACGGGCCTCCAGCAGGTCAATACCGCCGTCAACCAGATGGACCAGGTGACCCAGCAAAACGCCGCCATGGTCGAGGAATCCACAGCCGCCAGCCATTCGCTGTCGCAGGAGGCCGAGACACTGGCCGCCTCGATGTCGCGGTTCCGCATCGGTGAGTCCGCCCCGACCGCGCGCGCCGCCCCGCGTCCCGCGTCGCGACCGGTTTCTCAAACCGTCACCGCGATGAAGACCACCGGCCGCGGCGGCGCGGCCCGCAGATACGAACCCGTCGCCTCGGAAGACGGGTGGGAAGAGTTCTGATGAGCGGCGTCATGAAACTGCCGAGTGTGCTGGACATCCAGCAGGCTGAACCGCTGCGGGCCCAGCTGCTGACGCTGCGCGGAAGTCCGGTCACCCTGGACGCGTCGGAAGTTGAGCGGCTCGGGGGGTTGTGCCTTCAGGTCCTGATCTCGGCGCAACAGACCTGGGCCAGCGACGGGCAGATCCTGGCCATCGATCAGGTTTCCGAAGAGTTCGCCGCACAGTGGAACGCGTTCGGTGCGTCCGATCTCCGACAGGCGGCCGATCAGGGGGGCCAGGCGTGACCAAGACGATTCTGACGATCGACGATTCCCGCACCATGCGCGACATGTTGATGCTGGCCCTCGTCGATGCGGGTTACAGGGTGATCCAGGCCGTCGACGGCATCGACGGTCTGGAAACGCTGGCGGCCGAGGGCGCCGATGTGGTCATCACGGACATCAACATGCCGCGGCTCGATGGTTTTGGCTTCATTGAAGGGATGCGGGCCGATCCGGCCAATCGTGCGATCCCGATTCTGGTCCTGACCACCGAGAGCGACTCCGCCAAGAAGCAGCGGGCCCGTGACGCCGGAGCCACCGGCTGGATCGTCAAGCCGTTCGACCCGGTCAAGCTGGTGGACGCTGTCCGGCGGGTGGCGGCCTGATCCGATGAGTGACGTGGACCCGTTCGAAGCCATCAAGGTCGTCTTCTTCCAGGAGTGCGACGAACTGCTGGGCGATCTGGAGACCGGCCTGCTGGCCATCGAGACTGGTGACGCCGATTCCGAAACGGTCAACGCGGTGTTCCGCGCCGTTCATTCGGTCAAGGGCGGCGCCGGTGCGTTCGGCCTGGATGCCCTGGTGCGGTTCGCCCATGTGTTCGAGACTCTGCTCGACGAGATCCGTTCAGGCCGCAAGCCTTGCGACGATGTGACTGTGAAGACGTTGCTGCGCGCGTCCGACGTCCTGGCCGACCATATCGCGGCGGCCCGGGGGCAGAGGGCTCCGGTCGACGATGCCCGCTCGGCGGGCCTGGTCGCCGAACTGGAGGCCTTAACTCACGGCGAGGCGAACCCCGGTCATCCCGCACCTGTCGCGTCGGAACCCGTCACCGCGGAACCGCCGGCGGAGCCTGACGAGTTCGGCTTCCGTCCAGTGGTTTTCGATCTGTCCGCCCTGGAAGGTCCCTCGTCGCCGGAGCCGTCATCCAAATCCTGGCGCGTCGTTTTCCGCCCGCACGGCCGGCTGTACGCCAACGCCAACGAGACCGGCCTGCTGTTACGCGAGTTGGGGCGCCTCGGGCCTCTCTCGGTCGAGCTGGACGCCTCGGCTTTACCGGATCTCGACGATCTGGTCGCCGAGGACGGCTATCTGACCTGGACAGTCGAGCTGGAAAGCTCGGCCGGGCGAGACGCCATCCGCGACGTGTTCGACTTCGTGGATGCCGATTGCGATCTGGCGATTTCGCCGACGGCGGCGGTCGATGTCCGGGCGGCGCCCGAGCCTGACGCGCCTGAATTCGACATAGCCGCCCTGCTTGCCCGGGCCGGTTCCGCGGTCGAAGCGTCAGAGCCGGAGCCAGAACCCGTCGCCGCCCCGGTCACTCCGGTCGCCGCCCCCGCCGTCGTGGCCTTCGCCGCCGCCGCGCCGGTGGCGCCCCCGCCGGGAGCCGCCGCGCCGGCGCAACCGCCCGCCGCGACCATCCGCGTCGACCTCGACCGCGTCGACCGGCTGATCAACGTCGTGGGTGAACTCGTCATCCAGCAGGCCATGCTCGCCCAGCGGGTGGTCGAGAGCGGCCTGGCCAGGTCGTCGGGCATATCGGTCGGGCTCGAAGACCTGGAACTGTTGACGCGCGAGATCCAGGACAGCGTCATGGCCATCCGCGCCCAGCCGGTGAAGTCGGTGTTCCAGCGGATGCCGCGCCTGGTCCGCGAAGTCGGCGAGATGACCGGCAAGCGCGTCCGCCTGGTGACCGCCGGCGAGGACACCGAGGTCGACAAGACCGTGGTCGAACGCCTGGCCGAACCCATCACCCACATGCTGCGCAACGCCATCGACCACGGGCTGGAAGGCCCGGAGGATCGCCTCGCCGCCGGCAAGCCGGCCGAGGGCACGGTCCGCCTGGTCGCCCTGCACCGTTCAGGCCGGATCGTGATCGAGATCAGCGACGACGGGCGCGGCATCAACCGCGACCGAGTGAAGGGGATCGCCGCCGCCAGGGGCCTGATCGCCGAGGACGCGGTGCTGACCGACGAAGAGATCGACAACCTGATCTTCCTGCCCGGTTTCTCGACCGCCGAAGCAATCTCGGACGTCTCGGGCCGCGGCGTGGGCATGGACGTGGTGCGCCGGTCCATCCAGGCGCTGGGCGGACGCATCACCATCGCCTCGAACCCGGGCAAGGGCTCGACCTTCACCCTCAGCCTGCCGCTGACGCTGGCAGTGCTGGACGGGATGGTGGTCACCGCCGCCGACCAGACCCTGGTCGCGCCGTTAACGGCCATCGTCGAGAGCCTGACCCCCCGCGCCCAGGACGTCCACCACGTCGGCGGCCACGATGCAGTGATCCGCTTCCGCGATGAGTTCGTGCCCCTGATCGACGTGGCCATGACAATGGGCTTCCGCGATACGCCGGTGCCGTCGGCTACCGGCGTCGCCGTGGTCATCGAGACCGAGGCCGGCGTCCGGGCCGCCCTGTTGTTCGACGCTATTCAGGGTCAGCGCCAGGTGGTCATCAAGAGCCTCGAGACCAACTACCAGCAGGTCGAGGGCGTCGCCGCCGCGACGATCCTGGGTGACGGCCGTGTCGCCCTGATCCTTGACGTCGACGCCATCGTCGCCAACGCCCGCCGCAAGTCGGCGCGTCCTGATTTCAAACTCGCGAGCTGATCATGACCGAACATTTCTCGACCCCGGCCTCCACCTCGCGCGAACTGATCGCCTTCCGCATCGGCGACCAGGAGTTTTGCGTGGACATCATGGCCGTGCGCGAGATTCGCGGCTGGACCCCGGCCACGCCCCTGCCGCGCGCGCCCGGCTTCATGAAGGGGGTGATCAACCTGCGCGGCGCGGTGTTGCCGATCATCGACCTGGGAGTCCGCTTCGGGCTGAAAACCTCCGAACCGACCGCACGTCACGTCATCATGGTGGCGCATATCGGCGGACGGATGGTCGGCCTGCTGGTCGATGCGGTGTCCGACATCATCCAACTGAACGACGAGCAGGTCCAGCCGACCCCGGACGTCGCCAGCGACCACGTCAAGACATTCGTCAAGGGCATTTTCGCCCTGGAGGGGCGGATGATCAGTCTGATCGAACTGGACCGGATTGTCCCTGATATCGAGGCGGAAGCCGCATGATGGCGCTGACCACCGCCGGGCGCGAGACGCTGGTCGAAGGCGAGTTCGTCTTCACCGCCGAGGATTTCCGACAAATCGCGCAGATACTGCACGGCCATGCCGGCATAGCCCTGAACGAGGGCAAGGCCGCCCTGGTCTATTCGCGGCTGGCCAAGCGGCTGCGGACGCTGGGACTGCGCAGCTTCCGGGACTATTGCGCTCTGATCCAGGGTGCGGACGGGGTGGACGAGCGCCAGGCGATGACCGCCGCCCTGACCACCAATGTCACCCGCTTCTTTCGCGAACCGCACCATTTCGATCACCTTCGCGACCAGGTGATGCCTGACCTGATTCAGCGCGCTCGAGCCGGCAAGCCGGTCCGGTTGTGGTCGGCCGCCTGTTCCAACGGTCAGGAACCCTATTCCATGGCCATGACCGTGCTGTCGGTCTTGCCGGAGGCTGCGGATCTGGATGTGCGGATCCTGGCCACCGACATCGATCCCAACATGGTCGCCGAGGGGATCGCCGGCGTCTATTCCGAGGAGGCGCTGGAGGCCGCGCCCGCCCTGTTGCGCCACCGCTTTTTCGACAAGGCCCCGGCCCACGGCGTCAACAAGCTGAGCGCCAACGAGACCTTGCGTCGGCTCGTGTCGTTCAAGGAGCTGAACCTGATCGGCGACTGGCCGATGCGGCAGCGGTACGACGTCATCTTCTGTCGCAACGTGGTGATCTATTTCGACGACGCGACCCAGGAGCGGGTGTGGAGCCGGTTCACGCCGCTGATGACCCCGGGCGCGACCCTGTACATCGGTCATTCGGAACGGGTCAGCGGTCCGGCTGTGCGCCAGCTACAGACCAGCGGTCTGACGACCTACCGCCTGGGGGCCGCATGACCGCCCCCAACAAGGTCACGGTCCTGATCGTGGACGACTCGCCCACGATGCGCGGCCTGATCACCGCCGCGCTGCGCCGCGATCCCGAGATCGAGGTGGTCGGCACCGCCGCCGACCCGCTGGAGGCCCGCGAAGCCATCAAGCGTCTGAACCCTGACGTCATCACGCTCGATATCGAGATGCCCAACATGAACGGGCTGGAATTCCTCGAAAAGATCATGCGCCTGCGGCCGATGCCCGTCGTGATGGTCTCGACCCTGACCCAGGCCGGCGCCGAGGTCACCCTGGCGGCGCTGGAGATGGGCGCTCTGGATGCGGTGGGAAAACCCTCGGCCGGCGTCACGGCCATGGAGGCCTTCGCCGACCTGAACGAAAGGGTGAAGGTCGCCGCCCGCTCCCGCGTCCGCGCGCGCACGCCGACAGAGCCGACCCGGCCGCGCGAGGGTTATCGGGCGGGCAGGGACCACGTTCTGGCGATCGGCGCCTCCACCGGCGGCGTCGAGGCCCTGGTGTCGATCCTGTCGGCGTTTCCGGCCGACTGCCCGGCCACGGTCATCACCCAGCATATGCCGGCGACCTTCACCCGCAGCTTCGCGGCGCGGCTGGACCGGGTCTCGGCGGCGAGCGTGCAGGAGGCGACGGACGGCGCGCCGCTGACGCCGGGATGCGTTTATCTGGCGCCGGGCGGGGCGGCGCACCTGGAGGTGACGGGCGCGACCCCTCGATGCCGGTTGGTCCCGTCGGATCTGGTCAGCGGCCATCGGCCCTCGGTCGATGTCCTGTTCAGTTCCGTCGCCCGCCTGGGGCGGCCAATGACGGGTGTGATCCTGACCGGAATGGGTCGGGACGGGGCGCTGGGCCTGCTGGAGATGCGCCGCGCCGGCGCCCGCACCCTGGGTCAGGACGAGGCCAGCTGTGTCGTCTACGGCATGCCCCGGGTCGCCTTCGAGACCGGCGCCGTGGAGCGCCAGGCCCCGCTCAGCCGTATGCCTTCCGCCATCCTGGATCTGTGCGCCGCCCCGGGCGTCGCCGGAACCGTGATCTGAGGACCATTCGATGCCCGCCGCCGCCGCCATTCACACCCTGATCGTCGATGACCAGGCGTCCATGCGCGCCCTGATCCGCACCAGCCTGCAACAACTGGGCTTTCGCGAGTTCCGGGAGGCCGGCGACGGAGAGGCGGGTCTGCGCTCCATGGTCGGCCAGCCGGCGCACTTGATCATCTCGGATTTCAACATGCCCTTGCTCGACGGGCTGGGCCTGCTGCGGGCGGTGCGGGCGCATCCGCCGATCGCCGGCTGCGCCTTCATCATGCTGACCGGGCGGGCCGACAAGGAGCTGGTCCAGCGCGCGGTCCAGTTCGGGGTCAACAACTACCTGGTCAAGCCCTTCACCGTCGCGCAGCTGAAGGACAAGGTCGAGGGCGTATTCGGGGCGCTGACGTGACTGTGACCCCCGCCGAGAGCCAGCGTATCCATGTGGGCCAAGGCGAGCATTTCGTCACCGCCGACCCCGACGTCATGCTGACCACCATTCTGGGCAGCTGCGTCGCCATGTGTCTGCGCGATCCGGAAACGGGCGTCGGGGGCATGAACCATTTCCTGCTGCCCGAAGGAGCGGGGTCCGGCACCGATGCCGGCCGGCGCTACGGCGCTTATGCGATGGAAGTGCTGATCAACGACTGCCTGAAGGCGGGCGCGCGACGCGATTTGCTTGAAGCCAAGCTGTTTGGCGGGGGCCGGATGTTCGACTCCCTCAAGGACGTGGGTCTGGCCAACGCCGACTTCGCAGAACGCTTCCTGCGCGATGAGGGCATCACCGTCGTCGGCGGCAGCCTGCGCGGCCGGGGCGGTCGCCGCGTCCAATACTGGCCAACCAGCGGCCGGGCCCTGCAGCGGGCCGTGACCGATCAGCATGTGCCGACCCCCGCCCAACGCCCGGCTCGGCCGGCGCCGATCGTCGATGCCGGCGCCCTGGAGCTGTTCTGATGGAGCCGACCCAGACCATGGCGGTCTTCGCCGCCTTTTCGGCGGAGCTCGAGAGCCTCGGCGGGGGAGTCGAGGGCCTCGCCGGGCTGGTTGCGGGCTATGCGCGTCATGCTTCGGCCGAGACTCGTCCGGAAGTATTGGTCCAGGCCCAGGCCCTGGACGAGTTGACCCAGAGGTTGGATGCCCTCAGCGCCCTCGCCGTCGCGCTGGCACGCGGCGAATCGATTGAGGCAGGGCTCGACCGGATGCCGCTGGCCGACCTGGCGAACCGCATACGCGGCATCGTGCTGCGGTCCAGGCCGGAGAACCGAAGCCGGGCGGTGGCCGGTGACCTGATGCTGTTCGATTAAGCCGATGGCCCGCGCATCCCGACCGCATGATCGCGTCAATCTGGAGCACACCTCGGTGTTGCTGGTCGATGACAATCCCCAAGCCCTCGATCTCCTGAGCTCGATCTGTCAGGGCTTCGGCGTCAAGGAGCAGATCCGTTGCGGCTCGGCCATCGAGGCGGCCGAGATCATCAAGCGGCGCACGGTCGATCTGATCATGGTCGATTGCGCCATGCCCGAGATGGACGGCTATGATTTCGCACGTTGGCTACGGCGCGAGACCCCGGCTCCGGTTTGCGCAACGCCCCTGATCATGCTGACAGGCCACGCGGCCTTGTCGAAGATTCATTCGAGTCGGGATTGCGGCGCCAGCTTCGTCGTCACCAAGCCGCTGACCCCGGGGGTCCTGCTGCAGCGCATCCTGTGGCTGGCGTCCGACGAGCGCGAGTTCATCCAGTCGGCCGACTACGTCGGGCCGGACCGTCGCCAACGCAACCTCGGCCCGCCGCTGGACTCGCCCGGCCGTCGCGCCGGCGACCTGTCCGCTCATGTCGGCGATGCCCACGACCCGAACATGGATCAGTCGGACATCGACCTGCTGATCAAACCCCGGAGAGTGGCCCTGTGACCGAAGTCAAGATTTCCAGGTTCAGGAGCGGTCTTGCGCGTCAACTCGCCCAGCCCGGCGGGTGCTCCGTCCAGGAGGCCGTTCGTCGTGCGGACGCCGGTGTTGAGGCCCGACGCGAGGACGCCATGCTGGAGATGTCCGCCGTAGTCGGCCGGCTGGACGTCCTGTGTCGAGACCGGTCCGTCACCGACGAAGCCAAAGTCTATGACCTGGCCACCGCCTTGGTCGATGTCGCCGGTCTGCTGGACACGGGAGCCTTTTACCGAACGGCCTACAGCCTTTGCGAAGTCGCGGACCGGATGACCATCCGGGGGCGGTGGGACTGGCAGTCGGTGGAGGTGCACGTGAGCGCGCTGCGTCTGCTGTTGTCGCAGGGACCGATCAGCGAGGCCGTCGCAACAACCCTTCTGTCCAACCTGGCGGCGGTTAACGACCACCACCGTCCCTAGCGCGGTCAACGACCCCTACCGTCCCGGGCTCTGCCCTTCTTCCCGGAGGTCGCCACGGTTCCCCGTTCCTTGATCCCGAGCATTCGATGGCTTTCCGTATTCCTGCCTTGCGTTCCCTGTTCGACGGGGCGGCCTCACTCGGGGCGGCCTCCCTCGGGGCGCGCACGCTCGTCCTGCGCCTGGCTGCGACCACTCTTGTGATCCTGAGCCTCGGTGCTGTCTCGGCGGGGGCCTATGGGCTCTGGGTTATCGAGGAGAGCATGCGGGACGACCGGCATGCTATCGAGATCCACAAGGCCGTCAGGGACGCCCACCAGGCGGCGATGGATCAGGCGGACGTCGTGCGTGCGCTCCGCCATGGCGGGGATCAGCCGCTCGAAGCCTCGCTGCGGGCGAAAGCCCGGCTTTTCGAGGCGCGGGTTGACTCTCTTGCCGGCATGACCCGTGCCGATCCCGCCCAAAACGCTCGGGTCAAGGCGTTGAAACAAGCCGAGCGGGCGATGCGCCTCCAACTTGCGGCGCAACCGTTCGACGCGCGCGCCGTCGAGCGCAGGACGCTCGATCTTCAGGCCCGGGTTCAGGCCATGACCGAGGCGGAAGAGCGGGCCGCCACGGCCCGTCACGTCCGGCGAAGTCAGGCTTTCATGCTGGTGCGGACGGTCGGCGCGGCGGCGGGCGCGCTGATCTTGATATTCGGTTGTCTGATCGGCGCCTTGACGCTGGGGCGGCTGGTTCGCGCCGAACGCGCGGCGCGAAGCATGGCGGAGTTGAAGTCCCGCGCCCTGTCGGTGGCCAGCCATGAGATTCGGACTCCCTTGAACGGGATGCTCGGCATGGCGCAAGCCATGGCCATGGGACCGCTCCAGCCAGAGCAACGTGAGCGACTGGATGTTCTGCTGGAGTCTGGAGAGGCGCTCCTGGTGCTTCTGAATGATCTGCTGGACACGTCCAAGATCGAGGCGGGGCGGCTGGACCTGGTGGCTGAGCCCTTCGATCTCCACAAGGTCCTTAACCGCGTGGAACAGACGTTCGCGCCCGCCGCCGCCGCCAAGGGCGTCAAGTTGACCACCTTCATCGATCCGGCGGCGGCGCCCGTGTGGGTGGGCGACGGCGTCCGCCTCGGCCAGATATGCACCAATCTGGTCTCGAACGCCGTCAAGTTCACGCACGCCGGTCGCGTCGAAATTCTGGTTGATCAGCCGGAGGACGGCGGCCTGCGCATTGCCGTGCGCGACACCGGGATGGGAATGTCCGCCGAAACGGTCGAGGGCCTTTTCAGGCCGTTCGGCCAGGCCGATGCGAAGATCAGTCACCGGTTCGGCGGCACCGGTCTGGGCTTGACGATATCGCGATCCCTGGCGCGCCTGATGTCCGGCGACCTGATCGTGGAGAGTCGGCGCGGCAAAGGCAGCGCGTTCACCCTGACGCTGCCGCTCGCGCCCGCCGGGGCCATGAGGCCCGAAATCGCGACGCCCGAGCCCGACGAGGTTTCTCTGTCCAGCCTGAGAATTCTCGCCGCGGATGACAACGCCGTCAATCGCCAGGTGCTGCAGGCGGTGCTGGACTCACTGGGCATCGATTCGACGATCGTGGATGGCGGCGCCGCGGCGGTCGACGCCTTCCGGTGCGGCGCGTTCGATGCGGTCATTCTGGACCTTCGCATGCCGGACTGCGACGGCCTGCAGGCCGCGGCGATGATGCGGAGGAACAAGGAGAGTCTGGGCGTGGTTCCCACCCCGATCGTGCTCCTGTCCGGGGATGTCTCCGACGAGGTGCGGCGTGAGGGCAGATTGCATGGCATCGAGCATTTCGTAGCCAAACCTCTGGAGATCAGCGTCCTGATCGATGTTCTGTCGAAGATCGAGCTCCATGCGGTCGGCGTCATCCCAAACCCGGAGACCACCGTTCAGGACGGCGCGCTTCGCTTTTGAGTCGCGGAGGGCGCTTCTGGATTCTTGCGTCGGGAGGCCAAGGGCGGGTGCCGTCGATCTCCGCCTTCTTGATCCGTTCGTTCAGCGTATGCGCCGAGCAGCCGATCACCGAAAGGAACCGCTTCCGGCCGTCCGCGACGCTCTCGACGAACCGGCCCCCTTTTCAACCGACCGGGTGAGTCCCCATCGCGAACTCGAACCGGGCGGTTTGACATCCATGAGGCATACGTCCCTGTTTGAGCGCCTTGATGGTCGAGGGGCGGCCAGGCGACCGCACGGATCCTCGAGTCGCTTCGCCCCAATCCGCCGGAGACCTTCGCCCGTGACGGAAACGCCCCACTCCGATCTGACCCAGGCCGCCAAGCATTGGTTCGGCCGGACACCGGAGGCCTTGACGGAGCGGGAACGCCGGGTGCTTCACCGGGCCGCGGCCCGCCAAACCGTGGCGCGTGATCCCAATGCGACCTTCGACGACGGTCTGACCTTCGGGCAAAGGATGGCCGATCGGGTCGCCAGCTTCGGCGGCTCCTGGGCCATCAGTTTCGGCGTGTTTCTGGTGATGTGGACCGGGACCAATATCCCGCTCGCCAGATCGGCCTTCGACGCCTACCCCTTCATCTTTCTGAACCTGCTTCTGTCGATGCTCGCGGCCGATCCAGGCCCCGGTCATCCTGATTAGCCAGAACCGTCAGGCCGCCAAGGACCGGCTGGATGCGGCCCACGACTATGAGGTCAACCTAAGGCCGAGATCGAGATCATGGCCCTGCACGAGAAGCTGGACCAGATGCGCACCCGGGAGATGGAGGAGTTGCTGGCCAGGCAGAAGGAGCAGATCGCGCTTCTGACCCGGGTGTTGGAGGCCCATGCGGATCGGGCCGATACGCCAACCTGATCATGGGCGCTTCGCGCCTTCATCGCAGTGCGCCGAGAAGGCCGCCGCTCGACAGCAAGGCGGCGTCGGCCAGCGCGGGCCCCAGCATCCAGCCGGTCGGCGCGGCGATATAAAGGGAATCCCAGCGGGGACCGAACTTCTGCTTGAAGGCCCGCAACCCTTCGAAGCCGTAGAGGCCGCCCCCCTCGGCATAGACGAATTGGCCCAGGCGGGTGGCGGTCGAGGACAGACGATGGGCGTCCAGGCCCGACAGCGGCGCCATGCCGAGATCGAAGGCCGCATAGCCTTCGCTTCGTCCCCAGGCGATCAGATGAAGGAACAACAGGTCCATGCTATTTTTGGGCGCATCCGAGCCATAGCGCATCAGGTCGATCGACAGTACGCGCCGGTCTGGCGTGGTCCAGAGATTGGCGAAGGCGACGATCCGGCCCTGCTGGCGCAGCACGGCGGTCGGAAAGCGCCTCAGGTAGGCGGGGTCGAAACGGCCCAGACTGAAGCCCTTCTCGACCCCGTGGTGATGAGCCAACCAGGCGTCTGAAATCTCGCGCAGCCGTCCGGCGATGGTGTCGAACCCTTCCGACGGCACGATGTCGAACGTCACCCCGTCCCGCCCGCCACGATTGAGCACATGACGAAGGGCGGCCCGGTCGCTGCCTTCGAGAGTGAAGCGGTCCAGTTCGACGATCGCGGACTCGCCGATCTTGGTCGCGACCAGGCCGCAATCCACGAAGTCGCCCAGACTCTCGCGCCGGACCGAATAGAAGACCGGTCGCGCGCCATTACGGTCGCATAGATCCCTGAAGGCCCAGATGGCGGCGTTGCGGTCCTCGCGAGGCCCTACCGGCTCTCCCATGGCGATCCAGACGAGCCCCCGCTGACCATACTGGACGAAGCTGCCTCCGGGTGTGAACATCAGGGCCTTATCGCCCAGGAAGGCCAGTTGGGCTTCGGGCGTGGCGTCCTCCGCGGTCGCCAGGACGTGCGCGGCGCGCTCCAATTCCGCTTCGCCGGCGAGGCGTTGAGCGGCCTGGGTGGGCCGCGTGAACCGCCAGGCGAGCAACAGCAGGGTCAGGGCCCCGGCGCCCACGGCGGCGCGTAGGAACCGCGGCGCGTTTTGCTGGACCAGAAAGGTCCACCATAGCGAGTCCTGATAGGCGACGTCCTCGTAGGCGAACAGGCCGAGACCGCCGGCGGCGATCAGGACGGCGATGATGGCGGCGACGCCGCCGGGCGAAAGCGCGGCGGTGCGAAGGTCGGCCTGGCGATGAAAGGCGGGACGGCTGACGGCCAGGAGGAGCGCAACCCCCGCCAGGAACACCGCTTCCTGGACCCCCAGCCCCTTCAGAAGGCACAGCACGGCTGCGGCGACCAAGGTCAGCAAGCCTCCCCACCAGGCGCGGCGAAGGCGGTTGGCCAGGCCGAATGAGAGAAAGAGCAGGAGGACTCCGGCCAGGCTGGCGACGAAGTGCGAAAGATCGACAAGGCCCGGCGGGACCAGGGCGTTCAGCAGGCTCAGCCGCCGCGCCGCATCGGGCGTGGCGGCGGATAGCAGGGTGACCACCCCGGCCGCGAACGTCAGCAAGGCGAAAGTCGGCGGCGCGATCTCGCGCCAGACCGCCTCCCCGATTTCAGACGTGCGCTTCGTCACATGGGCGCGGGCGCCCAGCCAGGCCGTCAACACTCCGGCCGCGATCAGCGGCCCGATCACATAGATCAGACGATACAGGATCAAGGCGCCGGCGACCTCGGCCGTCCCCAGACGGGGTCCCAGGACGGCGATCATGACGGCGTCGAACGGGCCGATCCCGCCGGGCAGCCCGCTTGCGGCGCCGAGCAGGCCCGCGATCGCGAACACCGGCAGAAAATGCAGCAGACTGGGCGAACCGGCGCCGGGGAGCAGTACATAAAAGAGCGTCGCTGCCGCCGTCCATTCGGCCGCGCTGGCCGCGACGACCGCCAGGCGGGTCTGGCGTGTCGGCAGAAACGGCTTCAACCATCCGAATCGCGGCGCCAGAAGATAGGTGGCGAGCGCCTTGAGGCCGAAGGCGCCGACGAGCAGCCCCACCCAGTGGGGCAGGTGCGCTTCGGTCACGATATCGACCAGAGCTCCGGCCGCCCCGAGCCCCAGGAGCGCCAGTCCGCCGATCAGTCCCACCCCTGCCGCCATGGCGCTGAGCACGGCTATATCGCTCCCGGACAGTCCCTGGTCCTGATAGGCCCTGAAGCGCACCCCGCCGGCGACCGCCAGACCGGGCGGGCCGACATTGGCGAGCGCGAAGGCGAGGACCGAGGTGATGCGAGTGCGGCGCCAGTCGCCGTTATGACCAAGCGAGCGCAGGGCAAGTCCGTCGAAGGTCGATGCGGCCAGAAGGCTCGCGATCAGGGCCAGCAGGCCGAGACCGAGCGCGGAAAGCGGCGTCGACGCCGCGGCAGTTTCCACCTGCGCCCAACTGACCTTGCGCAGTTCCACGCTGACGGCGATCGCCGCGGCGATGAAGATCGCCACGCCGACAAGCGGTCCGATCCATCGCACCAGGGGATGACGCCTGGCGGAGTCCGCCGGCGCTGCGGGCGCTTCGATCATGGCTTGTGTCCTTCGGCAGTGTGGACTCGTCCGGCGCGACGCGCGACCGTTGGCGACATTGGAGGCGAGGTCAAACCATCTCCCGCTCTGCTCAACAGAATCCGGCACGCCCCGGGGACCTGCCACTCCGTTCGCGGTGGACGCGATCGCCCGCGGACATCGTGCGCAGCCTGGCCGCGCGCGCTGTCAAACGCCCCGCCACCTCCCCTCCACGATCACCTTCGGGCGAGGCTCGCCTGACGCGTCTGCCCATCAATGGCGAACCCCAATGGCTGCTGATCCGGGGAGAGCCCCGCGACGCGCCCGTCATATTGTTTCTGCATGGCGGGCCGGGCATGCCGTCGATGTATCTGTCGCGCCTGTGGGCCGGCGGCCTGGAACGCGAGGCGTTGCTCGTGCAGTGGGACCGTTATGGAGCGGGCAAGTCCTGGGTCTGGCAGCGCGAGGCCGGGCGGTTGCGCACCAGCCGGGAGGTCGATGACGCGATCGCCCTGATCACCCATCTGCAGGCGACCTGTCGCACCGGCCCGGTGATCGTGCTCGGCCATTCTTACGGGGCCTATCTCGCCGTCGCTCTCGCCCGGCGCCGTCCCGACCTGGTGCGCGCGCTGATCGCCGTCAGTCCCATGACGGTGTCGCACGCGGCTGAACTCGTGCACCAGGACGTCTGGTTGCGCGGCCGCGCGGAAGCCGCGGCGGATCGGCGGCTTCTCGCGCGCCTGGACGACGCGCGTGAGTGGGATCGCGGGCCTGATGTGTTCCGATACGGCGGTGGTGTGGTCGGCCTCGCCTCGCCCTTCACCTTGGGAGCCCTGGCGCTGGAGGCTCCCGAATACAGTCTGATGGATCTATTTCGGCTGGCGTCCGGAATCCGCGACGCCCATCGTCATTTCGTCATGGACGGACCGGCGCTGCCTCTCATGGACAACGCCGTCCATTTCGGGATGCCTGTCCATGTGGTCATCGGCGCCCAGGATCGCATCACGTCGATCGACACCGTCCGTCCATGGTTCGACGCCTTGCAGGCGCCTGAAAAGACATGGACCGTCCTGGATCACAGCGCGCACCTGCCCTTCATCGAGGAGCCCGACCAGTTCGCCACGATCATAAGGGGCCTCGTCGTTCAGGCGGCCTGACCCGGCAGCACTCGATATGCATCGGGTTTACGTTGCAGCGCCTCCCGGCAGCGGACCTTCCGAACCGCAGCTTTGAATCAGAAGCAGTCGAAGTCTGGAGCAACTGTCGGACGGGCGTTTGAGCGTAAGCGCAATAGCGCACGTCGAGAGCTCCCGACTCGTTTCCGTGTAATAACTGAGCCAATTCAGCGGGAAGGCGGGCGCAGGTTGGGCGAGTTACAGCCCGGCGTCAAAACACAGCCAAGCGTTACACTAGCCATCTATCTGATTGCATGAGGAAAATGGCGCGCCCGGAACGATTCGAACGTCCGACCCTCAGATTCGTAGTCTGATGCTCTATCCAGCTGAGCTACGGGCGCGCTTGGCCGCGAACGGCGAGGGCGGGTATCTAGCGGAGGCGGGGGCGGGGGGCAAGGGCTGTGCGGCGGGTTTTCGGTGTTCCTTTCCGGCCGCGCAGGGAAGGGCCGGAGGGACGGGGGGTTCCGTTCGGGCGGACCGCGGGCCAAGGTGCGCCGCCCTCCCGAATCCGCCTCCAGTGAGTCCGCCATGATCGCCTTCCCGCCCCGGCCCCTGCGGGCCGTTACGGCCGCCGTCATTGCGGCGTCGATGGCGCTGGCGGGTTGCGCGGGCGGAGAGCCCGGGCCTTGGGCGCAGTCCGGACCCGCGGCGCCCCTCCCGGCGCCCGTCCCGGCGCCCACGGCGGTCCAGGCTCCGATGGCGCGCGGCCCCTTCGTGGCGGCGGCCAATCCGCTGGCGGTCGAGGCCGGGCTGAAGGTCTTGCGCGAGGGCGGTTCGGCGGTCGATGCGGCCGTGGCCGTGCAAGCGGTTCTGGGTCTGGTCGAGCCGCAGTCCTCGGGTCTCGGCGGGGGCGCCTTCATGATGGTGTTCGACGCCCGGACCGGCGAGGTCACCAGCTATGACGGACGCGAAACCGCGCCGGCGGCGGCGACGCCCGAGCTGTTCCTTGAGAACGGACGCTCCCTTGGGATCGGCGACGCCATCCTGAGTGGGCGGTCGACCGGCTCCCCCGGGGCGGTGGCCATGCTGGCCATGGCGCAGGAGGCGCATGGCCGGCTGCCGTGGAGCGCCCTGTTCGGCGAGGCGGAACGGCTGGCGCGCGACGGCTTTGTGGTCAGCCCACGGCTGGCGGGCTTCATCGCCGCCACGCGGGGGCAGGCGCGGACGCGTTGGGCCAATGCCTATTTCACCCGGGCCGACGGCGAGCGATACGTCGCAGGCGACGTGCTGCGCAACGCCGACTATGCCGACACCGTGGCCGAGCTGGCGACGGGCGGGGCCGAGGGCTTCTACCGCGGCCGGATCGCACGCGAGATCGCCGCCACGGTGGCGGAGGAACCGCGGCCGGGGGCGCTGACGGCCCAGGACATCGCCGCCTATCAGCCGATCGAGCGCGGGGCCCTGTGCCGGCCCTACCGGATCTATGTGATTTGCGTGCCGCCGCCGCCGTCCAGCGGCGTGGCGGTGCTGCAGCTGCTGGCCATGGCCGAGCGGACGCCCGACATTGCCCTGGGTCCCGACAGCGCCGAGGCCTGGACCGCCTTCGCCCAGCTACAGCGGCTGATGTACGCCGATCGCGACCGGTACGTCGGCGACCCCGGCTTTGTTCGTGTGCCGGTGCAGGGGCTGCTGGACCCGGGGTATACGGGAGCGCGCGCGGCCCTGGCGCCTGGCTTGACCGGGGCGGCCGAGGCGGGGACGCCGCCGGGCGGAATGCTGGCCGGGCCGGACGCCACGAACGAGCCGGCGGGAACCTCGCATTTCGTCATCGTCGACGCCGAGGGCAATGCGGTCAGCATGACCACCACGGTCGAGAGCGTGTTCGGCTCGGGCCGGATGGCGGCGGGCTTCTTCCTCAACAATGAGCTGACCGACTTCTCGTTCGCCCCGACACGGCCGGACGGCGCGCCTGTGGCCAACGCCGTGGCGGCGGGCAAGCGTCCGCGCTCGTCGATGGCGCCCATTCTCATCCTTGATCGCCAAGGGCGGCTGGTCGGAGCCCTGGGCTCGCCGGGCGGGTCCTCGATCCTGGCCTATAACGCCCGGGCGCTGATCGCGGTGCTGGACTGGGGACTGCCCGTCCAGACGGCGTTCAACCTGCCCAATCTGGTGGCGCGGGGCGACGGGTTCGGCGCGGATACCGAGCGGTTTTCCGAGGCCTTGCGGGCGGGGCTGACGGCGCGCGGCGTGACCTTGCGGCCCAACGACAGCGAAACTTCGGGCTTGCATGGCGGAATATGGCGTCAGGGTCCGGACGGCTGGGCCTGGGACGGAGGGGCGGACAATCGTCGGGAGGGCGTGGCCCGCGTGGAGGCAGTAGGCAGTAGGCAATAGGGCTCAGGGGGCTTGGAGATCAGCCGCAGTCTGGCTCTCACCTACTGCCTACTGCCTACTGCCTGATCCCTGAAACCTAATCCCTATTCGGGTTTGATCGACAGCTGAAAAGCGATGACGCCTTCGGAGACGTCGGTATCGATGCCATGTCCGGCGCGCAGGCCTTCGACGCCGATCTCGCGGTAGATCAGTCCGAACGAGCTCTGGACCGCGCCGCGCCGCATGGCCACGCCGAGGGAGGCGTCGCCCATGAACACACCCTTGTCCTGGCTTATGCCCGAGCGGTCGTAGTCGCCGTCGCGGTTGCGGGCCCAGTTGTAGCCGACCGCCCGCCCCGAACCGGCCGCATACAGATACCAGCGCGGCCGCTGGCCGAACGCCTCTTCGCCGTCGGGCACCAGGTGGTCGAGGTCCGGTCCGATACGCAGGGTCGCCCCGGCCTCGGTCGTGCCGCCCCGCGAGCCGACGCCGACGCCGACATGGGGCGTCAGGGTTACGTCGAGGCCCGACGCCGTCTGGCCGAGGATCTCGGTCCAGCCGCGAGTATAGGTCAGGTCGTAATGTGCGGCCTCATAGGCCGCCGGATCGAGCGGTCCGGGCGGCAGGGGCGATCCATCGACCCGACGCACGGGCCCCTCGGTGCGTAGCCGCAGCCGATCGTCGAAAGCGCTGTTCTCGAACCAGACGTCGCGGCTGGAAGCGACCCAGGGCGAGGTGCGATCGCGGGCAGGGGAGTAGCCGGTCCAGCCGTCGTCGGGGCCGAAATCGGCGCGGTCCGCGGCGGCGAAGCGGGACTCGCGGTCGAGCCGGGTCAGCAGGTCGGAGACCGTGGTGGGGCGTTCGGGGGTGACAATCCAGGCGTTGGACAAGGCCACCTGCGGTGCGCGGGACCCGGGTGGCGATTGAACAGCGAACGCCGGGGCCGCACAGGCCACAGTCGCCAACACTCCGAACGCAACAACCGTCATACGCATCAACGGTCCTCCCGATCCGTTAACGAGTGCAACCCTGCACGATGCGGGGCGAACCACCAACAGACTTCTGCTCACGCGGACGAACGTCGGCCATATACCGAGGTTGCGCGGTCACGGCGCGGTTAACGTCGTGGACGCTTTACTGACAGGCCAGGCACTCGTCATAGTCGGTGCGGGCGGCGCTGAAGAGATCCGGCTGATTGGGGTCGATCTCGGCCTCAACCTTGTTTTCCGCGCCCGCGAAAGCGGCGCGCTGAACCGATTTCGAGCGCAGATAGTAGAGCGACTTCACCCCCCGCTCCCACGCCGACCAGTGCAGCATGTGCAGGTCCCATTTGTTGACGTCGCCCGGGATGAACAGGTTGATCGACTGGGCCTGGCAGATTTCCGGGGCCCGATCTGCCGACAGTTCGACGATCCAGCGCTGGTCCAGCTCGAAGGCGGTTTTGAAGATCGACTTCTCGTCGTCGGTCAGGCCTTCAAGATGCTGGACCGAGCCCTCGTGCTCGAGGATCGAGGACCAGACCTCGGTGGTGTCGATGCCCTTCTCGCCCAGCAGCCGCTCCAGATAGGGGTTCTTGACCGCGAACGAACCCGACAGGGTCTTGTGGGTATAGATGTTGGCCGGGATCGGCTCGATGCCGGCGCTGGTGCCACCGCAGATGATCGAGATCGAAGCGGTCGGGGCGATGGCCAGCTTGTGGCTGAAGCGCTCCAGCACGCCGCGCTCGGCGGCGTCCTCGCAGGCGCCCTTCTCTTCGGCCAGCAGGCGGCTGGCCTTGTCGGCCTCGCGGCGCAGATGTTTGAACAGCCGCATGTTCCACGACTTGGCCATGGCGCTCTCAAAGGCCACGCCCTGCGCTTGCAGGAAGCTGTGGAAGCCCATCAGGCCCAGACCCACCGAACGCTCGCGCTTGGCGGAGTAAACCGCCGCGGCCATCGCCGGCGGGGCGCGGCGAATGAAATCCTCCAGTACATTGTCGAGGAAACGCATCACATCCTCGATGAAGCGGGGTTCCTCGCGCCACTCCAGGAACATCTCGGCGTTGACCGAGGACAGGCAGCAGACGGCGGTCCGGTCGACGCCCAGGTGGTCTCGGCCGGTGTGCAGGGTGATCTCGCTGCACAGGTTCGACTGTTTCACCGACAGGCCCAGGTCGCGCTGATGTTCCGGCATCTGGCGGTTCACCGTGTCCGAGAAGATCAGATAGGGCTCGCCGGTCTGCAGGCGGATCTCGAGGATTTTCTGCCACAGGGCGCGGGCATCGACGGTCTTCACCACCGCCTTGTCCTTGGGCGACAGCAGGTCGAAGGTCCGGCCGTCGCGGACCGCCTCCATGAAGGCGTCCGAGATGTTGATGCCGTGGTGAAGGTTCAGGGACTTGCGGTTGAAGTCTCCCGAGGGTTTGCGGATCTCGAGGAACTCCTCGATTTCGGGGTGGTGGACGTCGAGGTAGACGGCGGCCGACCCGCGGCGCAGCGAGCCCTGGCTGATCGCCAGCGTCAGGGAGTCCATCACGCGGATAAAGGGGATGATGCCCGAGGTTTGGCCCGCGCCCTTGACCTTCTCGCCGATCGACCGGACGCCGCCCCAATAGGTGCCGATGCCGCCGCCGTTCGAGGCCAGCGAGACATTTTCGTTCCAGACCGACTGGATGCCGTCCAGACTGTCGGACACCGCGTTCAGGAAACAGCTGATCGGCAGGCCGCGGTCGGCGCCGCCATTCGACAGCACCGGCGTCGAGGGCATGAACCACAGCCTGGACATATAGTCATAGACGCGCTGGGCGTGGCCGGGATTGTCCCGCTCGTCGTCGGCATAGGCCGTGGCGACGCGGGCGAACATGTCCTGATAGCTCTCGCCGGCGAGCAGGTAGCGATCCTCCAGCGTCTTCTTGCCGAAGTCGGTCAGCAGGTCGTCACGGGTCCGGTCAAGCTGAAGCGAGCGCACCACGGAGAGATGGGGACGCGCAGCCGTATCGCCTCCCGCAACCGGCTGGAATTCCACTGTCTTCAACGCTTCGCCGCCGGCCATAATGCTGTCGCCCTTGAACTGGATCGATGCGGAGCCCCACGTCGCCAACCACATCATCTTGTGGTCGGAGACGTTCCCCACGCCCAGATATGGGGCGCAGATGGCTAACCAACCGTCAACGGGGTTGACGATCACTTTCTGCCCGAATCGCTCTCAAGGCGGTGGATGAGCCTGTGGACGGGCCGCGACGCGGGCGTGACAGGAGACTCCCTTGGGCATCACGAACGCGTGAGTGGAACGTCCCACAAGCGGGACCGTTAGCGACCGATGACATCAACCCGGACCGTCTCATTTTTTCGGCGCGCCTGGCATATTGCCCGAACTGAAATCGTCGCGCTCAGCGCCCTGTTCGTGGTGGCCGCGGGGATCATGATCTTTGTCGATCTGGCCGCCGACATGGCCGAGGCCGATAGCCGGGCCTTCGACCAGGCGGTGCTGCTGGCGCTGCGGCCGGGCGGGTCCGCCGACGGCTGGGGTCCCAGATGGCTCGAGACCGCCGCGCTTGACCTGACGTCGCTGGGCGGGATTTCGGTCCTCGGCCTGTTCGGCGTCATCGTGGTGCTGTTCCTGATTCTGCAGCGCAAACACCTTTCGGCCCTGCTGCTGGTGCTGGGTCTGGCCGGCGGGGTGGCGCTGAGCGAGGGACTGAAGGCGGTGTTCGAGCGCGACCGGCCTCCGGCGGCGTATCAGGCCGTGGAGACCATCAACGCCAGCTTCCCCTCGGGCCACGCCCTGCTGTCGGCGGTCTTCTATCTGAGCATAGGCGTCATGCTGACCCGGGCGTTCCCGCGGCGCCGGTTCAAGGCCTATGTGCTGGGCGTCGCCCTGCTGCTGACCCTGATCGTGGGCCTGACCCGGATCTATCTGGCGGCGCACTGGGCCAGCGACGTCCTGGCCGGCTGGAGCGTGGGGGCGGCCTGGGCCATGGCCCTGTGGCTGGTCGCCTATGCGGTTCAGCGCCGCCAGGCCGGTCGCGCCGGCGGCCCGCACGACGAGACCTTGCCCGACGACCCCATCGGCGATACAGACCCGCCCGTCATCGGGGAGTAGCCGCCCGCGCCGATCAGCGGGGTTCGCGTCAACACACTTCCTCTCGCCCGGAGAGGATGGCGCGGAAAGGTCCTTGTGGCCCTATGTCACGCACGCAGTGCGCGGCGACTTGAGGGCGCGTTCCTCAAGCAGCGAGCGCCCGCGGCGCGAGCGATAGGACCCCAAGACATCACGGCAAGACCGCTGGCTTCGCAGGGTGCTTCCACGCGGGGGCCGGCTGCGGATGCCAATGGTCTGTCCGCCGAACCCCCGCGAACGATGATGTCCTGCCCGACCTTACCTGGAACGCCTTCCTGATCTCGACCGGCCTCGTCTCCCTCGCGGAGATCGGCGACAAGACCATGCTGTTGGCCATCATGCTGGCGGCGGCGTGGCGGCGGCCCTTGCCGATCCTGCTGGGCATATTCGCCGCGACCTTGGCCAACCACGCCTTCGCGGCGCTGGCGGGATCGGTGCTGGCGCGCTTCATGGACGGCGACTGGGTGCGCTGGGGCGTCGGCGTGGCCTTCCTCGGCTTCGCGGCCTGGGCCCTGATCCCTGATCGGTTCGACGAGGCGCCGGACCAGACGGAAAAGACCTTCGCCGGCGTCTTTTGGACCACCACCGCCGCCTTTTTCCTGATTGAGATGGGCGACAAGACCCAGGTCGCCACGGCGATGCTGGCGGCGCAGTTCCAGAACCTGCCGCTTGTGGTGGCCGGCTCGACCCTGGGGATGATGCTGGTCAACGGCCCCGCCGTTCTGCTGGGCGAGACGGCGGCGAAGCGGCTGCCGCTGGCATGGATCCGACTGGCCGCGGCCGCCGGGTTTGCTGCGACCGGGGTTTGGGTACTGCTCGCGGGCTGATAGAAGCGGCCTCTCCCCGGAAAGCCCTGAACCGTATGCGTACCTTCTTCCGTCTCGTCGCCGCCGTCGTGCTCCTGGTTTTGATGGGCCTGTTGCTCTCGCCCGGCGGGGCCATCGATTCCGAGCGGTTGATCTGGGACAAGGCGGCGCATTTCATCGCCTTCGGCCTGATCCTGTGGAGCCTCGGCGTGCTGTTCCGGCGCCTGCCGCGGACCTGGGCGGCGCTGCTGGCGATCGCGCTCGGGGCCGCCGTCGAGGTGGTGCAGCGCTACATCGGTCGCGATCCCAGCTGGGGCGACCTTCTCGCCGACACCGTGGGCGTGGCGACTGCGCTGCTGCTGTGGGTCATTTGGCGTCGTTTCCGGCCGCGCGAGGCGTTTCAGGCCTCCAACGCCTGACAGGATGGGCCGCACATCACGGCGCCCGATTTGTTTACGCCTTCCCCTTAACCGTGCTGGATTGAGTATGGCCGGAGGAAACCGGTTGCGGGGTCATTGGCGTCTTTTCAGGCATGAGGCAGGTCGCGTTGCGGGCCCGCCGGCCTGGGTCTATGTGCTGCTCTTTGCTGCATCGCAGCTGATCGGCCACTGGAGCGTGGCGACCTATGGTACGGTCGTCGTCTGGCTGTCGAACGGCATCATGGCCGCGGCGTTGCTGCAACTGCACCGCCGCCCGGCCGTCGCGGTGCTGACCGCCTGTTTCACCATCAATCTGTTCAGCAATCTGTTGCGGGGCGACCCCGGCGTCCTGATGTGGGTGAACGCCCTGCTGAACCTGGGCCAGGCGGCATTGGCCGCCCTTCTGGCCCGGCGGGTGTGCGGCGCGGCCCTGGACATGCGCCGGCCGCGGCGGCTGTTGGCGTTTGGTCTGTACGCCGCGGCGCCCACGGTGACGGTGGCCACCTTCGTCGGCTACGGCCTCGTGCTGCTGATCCGCCAGAGCGAACTGACGACCGTCGTGCTGTTCAACCTCTATTCCTTCTTCATCGTCGAGTTCCTCGGTCTGCTGCTGGTCACGCCGATCCTCCTGCTGGTGGCGCGCGCCCACCGGTTCGAGGGCATGACCCGAGCGCAAGCGCCCGAGGCCATCGGCCTGTTCGGGCTGATGCTGGTCGTGACGACGGCAGTCTTCTGGCAGGACGACCTGTCTGTGGCCTATCTGACATTCCCGCCCATGCTGTTGATGGCCTTGCGGCTGTCGCCGACAAAGAGCGCGGTCGCACTGATCCTGCTGGCTGCCATCACCGGCACAGCGACCCTGACGGGCCATGGCCCCGTGCATTTGACCCGGCTGGCTGAGGTTCCGGGTCTGGAGGCGGTTTCGCCCATGCTGCGTCGGCTGGGCATCTACAATCTGTACCTGCTAGCCATGGTTGCGACCGTACTGCCGATCTCGACGGTGATGACGGAACGCCGCCAGCTTGAGACCCGTCTGCGGGCCCGCACCCTTGCGGCCCAGGAGGCCCGGCGAACAGCCGAGGATGCGGCGGCGGCCCGCTCCCGCTTCCTGGCCATGATGAGCCACGAAATGCGCACGCCTCTGAACGGCGTGGCCGGCTTCGCCGATGTTCTGGCCGGACGGCCGGGGCTGGATGCTGAGGCCGTCCGCCAGGCCCGTCAGATAAAGGAGTCCAGCGACGGCCTGCTGATGCTGGTCGAGGATATCCTCGACTTCGCCCGCGGCGACGACACCCTGACAAACGAGCCGCTCGACCTCGCCGCTGTGGCTCGCAAGACGGTCGCGACCAGCCTCGCCGCCGCCGAGGCGCGTGGGCTGAAACTGACCATTGACGACCGGCTGCCGGCCCAGGCCCGCTTCACCGCCGACCGGCGCGCCCTGCGCCAGGCCCTGCATCCGCTGGTCGCCAATGCGGTCAAATTCACCGAGCGCGGCGAGGTCGTGGTGCGGCTGGATCGCGCCGGCGACGGCGTCTGCATCCGGGTCTCGGACACCGGCTGCGGCATTGAGCCGTCGGTCCTGCCCGAGCTGTTCGAGGCCTTCGCCCAGGGCGACGCCTCGATCCGGCGCAATCATTCGGGCGTCGGGCTCGGTCTGGCTCTGGCGGCCCGCCATGTGCGCCGCATGGGCGGGCGGATCGACGTCGACAGCCGCGTCGGCGAGGGCTCGACCTTCATCCTCCACCTCCCGTTCGAGCGCGCCGCCGACGCCATCGAGGATATAACTCCGGCGGTGGAAACCGCGCCCCCCATCGAGGAGTCCGACCGCGCGCCCTGCGTGCTGGTCGTCGACGACCATCCGGTCAATCGCGAGGTCGCCCGCATCATGCTGGAGGCTTTCGGCTGCGAGGTGGTGGAGGTTTGCGACGGGCAACAGGCGCTCAATGCTGTGGCGGAACAGCTCTTCGATCTGGTGCTGATGGATGTCCGGATGCCGATCATGGACGGGCTGGAGGCCACGCGCCGCATCCGGGCCATCCCGGACACGGGGGAGGCCCTGTCCATCGTGGCCATGACCGCCGACGCCATGCCCGAGGATGTCACCCGCTGCCTCGCCGCCGGCATGAACGCCCACATGGCCAAGCCGATCAATCAGGCCGGCCTGCTGTCGATGGTGAACCGGGCCTTGTCCGGCGACCTTCCGGCCGCCCGCGTGACCCTTGAGGCCGAGGCGGCCTGAAACTCTAGCTGCCGTATCGACCCACCAGCGGAAACCGCTCGGCCCAGAAGGCCGTCAGCTCGGGCAGGGCGTCGACGCGCCGCATGAGCTCGCCCATGCGCGGGGCGACCTCATGGAATCGCTTGCGGTGCGGCGTCCAGCGGCTGACCACCGACACATACAGGTCCAGAACCGTCAGCTCTGCGCCAAGAGGGAAACGCCCCGGCGTGATCCGGCTTTCCATCGCCGCCCGGCAGTCGGCGACGCGTTCGGCGGTGCGGACCTTGATCATCTCCTGGGCGGCGAGATCATCGCCCGGCAGTCGAGACGGCTCGTCCCGCACCCAGAACATCGAATAGACCACCGCCGGGACGAAGGTCATCCAGCGCAGGAACTGCGCCCGCCGCGGATCGCAGGGCTCGGGCGCCAAGCGCCGGTCAGGCTAACGCGTCACCCGACCGTCCGCGCCCAAGACCGGCCCGGTCCGCCATAGGGAGGGCTTGGGTTTGTCCCCAGCGGCGTCCCCAGCTGAGTCCGGTTTACCTACCACATCTAGCGGTCGCGGAAAAAGTGATCGCAATATAGCCGCATTTCGGCTTGGCGCCGGGCGCGTGCGACCGCATGGTGAATGCATCCCCCGGATTCGCCGCCAGAGTCCTGTACCCAGAGCCCCAGTACCGATGAACGCGCACGCCTCGATCAAGCCCACCACGCCCGGCCTGCTCACCGCCTCGGCGGCCTACAAGCCGTTCCGCTACCCGTGGGCGTTCGACATGTGGAAGAAGCAACAGCAGGTCCACTGGATGCCCGAAGAGGTGCCGCTGGGCGAGGACATGAAGGACTGGGCGGTCAATCTGACGCCGTCCGAGCGCAACCTGCTGACCCAGATTTTCCGCTTCTTCACCCAGGCGGATATCGAGGTCCAGGACAACTACATGGAAAAATACGGTCGGGTGTTCAAACCGACCGAGGTCAAGATGATGCTGGCCTCCTTCGCCAACATGGAGACCATCCACATCGCGGCCTACGCCCTGCTGCTCGAGACCATCGGCATGCCCGAGAGCGAGTTCGGGGCCTTCATGGAATACGAGGCCATGCGCGACAAGCATGACTTCATGGGCAGGTTCGGGGTCGAGACCAACGGCGACATCGCCCGGACGCTGGCCATGTTCGGCGGCTTCTCCGAAGGGCTTCAGCTGTTCGCCTCGTTCGCCATGCTGATGAATTTCCCCCGCCAGAACAAGATGAAGGGCATGGGCCAGATCGTCAGCTGGTCGGTCCGCGACGAGAGCCTGCATTGCGACGGCATCATCAAACTGTACCACGCCTTCAACAAGGAGACCGGGGCCGTCACGCCCCAGGTCGCCGACGACATCGTCGAATGCTGCAAGACCGTGGTCGAGATGGAGGACCGCTTCATCGACCTGGCCTTCGAGATGGGGCCGGTCAACGGCATGACGCCGGACGACATCAAACAGTATATCCGCTTCATCGCCGACTGGCGCCTGCGCCAGCTGCACCTCCCGGAGGTGTACGGCGTCAAGGAGAACCCGCTACCTTGGTTGCAGTCGATGCTGTCGGGTGTCGAACACGCCAATTTCTTCGAGGCCCGCGCCACCGAATACTCCAAGGCCGCCACCACCGGCGCCTGGCACGGCGCCGAGGGCGTCTGGGGCAGTTTCGACGCCATGATGCAGAAGCGGAAAGAGGGCGCGGAGGCCTGATGGGCCGGATGAGGGTCGGCTGGCTGAGGCGGCGAAGACGCCCCCGGACAGGCGACCCTCACCCTTTCGCCTTCACCGATCGCTCCACTCTCGGAGGTTCAAGCCCTGTCTCAACGGGAGAGGGAGTGTCTCATATCCCCGCGAACCACTCGTAGCCCCGATCTTCCCAATAGCCGCCCTTGCCGCCGCCGAGGTGGGCGAAGCTCTCCACGGCCTCGATTCGCCGGATGTATTTGGCGTGTTTGTAGCCTAGCTGCCGTTCGACCCGCAGGCGCAGGGGCGCGCCGTGCGGGACCGGCAGGGTCTCGCCATTCATCACATAGGCCAGGATTGTCTGGGGGTGCCGGGCGTCAACCAGGTCGATGCTCTCGTAATAGCGCTCTCCATCCTCCTGCTGATCGAGGGCGTCGAAACAGTGGAAGACGATGTAGCGCGCCTCGGGCTTCAGCCCGGCCTCGTCGAGCAAGGTCTCAAGCCGAACGCCGGTCCATTCGGCGATCGAGGTCCAGCCCTCGACGCAGTCGTGTTTGGTGATCTGGCTCTGCGAGGGGCGGGTGCGCAGTTCCCTCAGGCTCAGCGAGAGGGGTCTTTCGACCAGACCGTCGATGACCAGCCGGTAGGCGGCGAAGCCATCGGCCTTGAGCGCCTTGTAGTCCGCGGCCGCCGGATCGACCGAGCCGTTGGCGCGGAAGTCGGGGGAGATCTCGGCCCGGCTGTACGTCGGAGCCAGGGCGTCCCGCGGGATCAGCAGACGTTGCGCTCGCCGCGTCAGACCCTCGCCCATCCGCCGCGCCTGTTCGGCGAGACTGGTCCCGGCCTGGCCGCAGGCGGCGAGCATGGCGGTGGCGGCCGTGGCGAGGGCGCCGGTTAACCAGCGGCGACGGTTCATGGCGTGTCTCCCGCACCGGCCCGTGGTTTGCGCCGAAGTTTCGGCCCCGCCGTGGAGCCCGGCGGCTCTATGACGAACCAGCCGGTGATCATTGAGCGCATGTTGTTGAACAGGCCGGTCCAGATAACCAGGCCGACATGGATGAGGATGAAGCCGACGATCAGCCCCGCCGAGATGAAATGCAATGTCCGCGCCGACTGCCGCCCGCCCATGATCTCCAGCAGCACCCCGCCGACGGCGTTGAAGCCGGGCGACATCGACAGGCCGGTGACCAGCATCATCGGCAGGACGAGCAGGATCATGGCCAGATAGGTCAGCTTCTGGATGACGTTGTAGGTCCGGGCGTGGTCGTCGGTCGGGAAGTGGAAGCGGGCGTGCTCCACGACTGAGGGTCCGATGCCCCTCAGATCTGCACCCGTCGGCCAGAGGCGGCGGCCGAATCTGCGGCTGATCAGGCCGAAGATCAGATAGGCCAGGCCATTCAGGACAAAGACCCAGGCGAACAGGAAATGCCAGTTGCGCGCTTCGGCCAGATTGCGGCCCTGCGGGATCAGCAGCCAGTCCGGCGGGGTCGGTGTGCTGAGCCATGGGTCGGCGAAGGTTGAGCGGACGCCCCAGTACAGATGCGGATGCGCCAGCAGGATGTTGAGCCCGCTCATGATCAGCACAACGACGGCCACGACGTTCAGCCAATGCGCCAGCCTGACCCATGCGGGGTGTCGCCAGACATCGGTGCGGCCCCCGGACAAGGGGCGATCCGCGCGCGGCTTCGGAGGCTCTGTCGGAGGCTCGGGGATGCTGTCGGTCATGGTCATCCCCGGGCCTGCGCCGTTCGGGCCGAACGGTCTCACGACCGTGGGCGGGGCGCAACGCCGCCGACCGCGACGACGACCGGTCGGGCCGGAAGGTTACAGGCCGTGCTTCAGTATTTCGGCGCGGAGGGCAGGCATCGACCGGTGCGTTGGCAGGCGGCCATCTCCGCCTCCCAGGCGGCGCGCTCGCGTTCATAACGAAGACGGGCGGCCTCGGCGGCAGCTGCGTCGGCCTCCCACTGCGCACGCTGCGTCTCCAACCGGGCGGTCTCCGCGCGCCAGCGGGAGTCCTCCGCTTGCCAAGCGGCGGCCGCCTCGACTTCACGACGTTCGGCGGCATCGTTGCGGGCGGCGATCCCGACATTCAGGCGAATGGTCTCGGCGACCTCGGTCGGATCTTGCTCGGCCTCCGGGGCGGCGCTGTAGCTTTCGCCGCGCAACCGCAGCCACTCCTCGGAGCCCGGCGTCGGGCCGGCGGACGGCGCAGCGGGCGCGGGGGTCTGTCCCTTCGTCTGAGGCCCGCCTTGGGGCGCGGTCGTCTGGGCGACGACCGGCGCGGCGACCAGCAGCAGGGTGGCCACGGCAGCCAGGGTGAAACGGGTCATGCAGGGCCTCCTGAACAGAAATGCATACGGCGAAGCTGGGTGGTTTCGTGCGGTTCCGCCAGCGATAACGCCGGTCGGGCGATTTGGTCCCTTCAGTGTGGCAGACGCAGGGCGAAGGTCGTGCCCATCGGCCCGGTCTCGACCAGGGTCAGGGCGCCGCCGTGGCTGGCCGCCAGTTCACGCGAGATGGCCAGCCCCAATCCGGCGCCTTCCGAAGCCCGGCCGCTGACGAAGGGCTCGAACAGGCTTTCCGACAGGCGCGGCGGAATGCCGGGGCCGTCGTCCGCGATGTGAATGACGCAGTCGCTGTCCTCGGTCAGGGCGGTCACGCGGACCACGCCCTTGCGGCCCGTGCGGCGGGTCGGGTCGCTCTCGATGGCCTGACGGGCGTTGCGCATCAGATTGACCAGCACGCGGTGCAACTGGTCGGCGTCTGCCTGGATGCTCAGTCGCGCCGGAATGGATTTCGTGAGGCGGACGCCTTCCGCCGTCAGTCCCGCGTCCTCGGCCGCCGCTGCGATGGCCGGCGCCAGCGGGATGCGGACCCGCTGCGGCGGCGGCTCCTCGCTCTTGCCGTACTCCAGCACATTGCGCGACAGGGCGGCGGCGCGGCCCAGCGCCCGCTCGAGCCGCGGCAGGACCCGAGCGACCTCGGGGTCGGGCGAATCGGCTAACCGCTCGGACGCCATCTGGGCCGAGGTCAGCATGTTGCGCAGGTCGTGATTGATCTTGGCTACCGCCTCGCCCAGCGCGACCAGACGGGCGCGGGAACGCAGCGAGACGCGCACCTCCTCCTGCATCCGGGCCAGCTCGCGCTCGACCCGTCCAATCTCATCGTGCCGATCGCTGGGTGGATCGCCCTCGGTCTCCGGATCGAGGGCGAAATGCTCGATCGAGCGGGTGACCCGCCGCAGCGGTTGCAGCACCAGAAAGGCCAGGCCGCCGTACAGCAGTCCGCCGGCCACAAGCGAGATCAGCAGCGACATCAACAGGCTGTTGAGCAGGAAGACGCCCAGCTCGGCCTTCAGTGGTTCGGCGGGCGCCAGAATCTCGATGAAGTCGCCGGAGCGGTAGCGCGGCCGGGCCTGAACCCGAATGGATCGGTCAGGGTGCCCGGTCAGGGTGCGCCAGGGATCCGCGATCCGGTTCACCGGTCGGCTCTGGCGCAGGTCGATCAGGTCCGGCGTTCGGGGCAGGTTGGGGGCCTGCAGCAGCAGCCGGCGCACCCCCTGGTCGCCGACCACCACCGCCTGCACCCCGCCGATAGCCAGCAGCTGCTCAGCGGCGTCATCCTCGACCGCCGAATAGGGCAGGGCCTCGACCCCCACCGAGGCCAGCTCCGCCGATTGCAACCGGTCCAGCAGCCAGCGCTCGTGGAAGCTGGCCGCGCTGGGGACGATGATCAGAATCTCGACCACCACGGTGAAGATGAAGGTCAGCAGCAGCAGCCGCCAGGCCAGAGCGTCGGGCGCATGGATTTTCGCCCGCTCGCGCCAGTCGGCGGGCATGCGCAGGGCCTGCCGGACGTCGCTCAGCAAGGGCCGGAAACGGTTCATACGCCGCTTAACGCAAAGCTCGGGCCAAAAGCTGCGCCGTTCATGCCGCCGCCTTTCGCCCCAACGCCTTCTGCAGGCCTTTCAGCCCGAACGGCAGGACGACCGCCAGGACGAAAACGCCGGCCATTGGGGCCCAGAACTGGCCGAACAGCGCCTGGAAGTCCGGATTGGGGTTGGTCTGGAGCAGCTCGTTCAGTCGCGCGCCGATCCAGCAGTAGATGATGTGGGCCGGCAGCAGGCCAATGACCGTGGCGACTGTATAGGGCGTCAGCCGCACCGACATTATGCCAGCGGCGACGTTGATCATATGGAATGGCACGACCACGGCGAGCCGTGTGGCCAGGACATACCAGAACGTATCCTTGTCGATGGCCTGACAAACCTTCTGCATCAGGCCCCGGTCACGTTCGGCCTTGTTTCTCAGGGCTTGGCCAAGCGCGGAACGGGCCACGGCATAGACGATAAGGGCGCCCACGGTGGCCGCGATCGAGGTCGAGACGCCGCCGACCCATGGACCGAACAAATAGCCGGCGGTGATGGTGACGAAAAAGACTCCCGGCACCACGCTGGCGGTCAGGACGGCGAACACCGCCATCAGGATCAGCAGGCACAGAAGGTAGTTGGCGTCCTTGAAGGCATGGAATTCCGCCCCGTGATCGCGGATGGTGTCCAGCGAGAGGTAGCGGTTCCAGCCCATGGCGAAGATCAGGGCGATGACGCCGGCCAGCAAAATCAGGGGCAGAAAGCGTTTGATCCGGTTCATTGTCTCTCCGCAGAGGGGCCGTCGGCGTTGACACCGCGGGCCCTGCCGCTTATACGCCCGCCCTTCCCGCGACGGACGCTTTCCGCCGCCTTTTTGTTTTCAGTCCCAGGAGCCGAACGTGAAGCGGACCTATCAGCCGTCGCGACTCGTGCGCAAGCGCCGTCACGGCTTCCGTTCGCGGATGGCTACCAAGAACGGACAGAAGATTGTTGCGCGGCGCCGCGCCAAGGGCCGCAAGCGCCTGACGGCCTGATCTTTTCCAGTCCTCCCCCGTCGGGGGAGGGGGACCATGCGAAGCATGGTGGAGGGGGCCGGACCCGAAAGCCTGTGGATGGGATTCGCCCCCTCCGCCGCTTCGCGGTCCCCCTCCCCCAACGGGGGAGGAATAATGAGCGACCCTTTCAAAATCGAACGCCTGACTTCGCGGCCCCAGTTTCTGGCGGCCGCGAAGGGCGTTTCAGAGGCCCGGGGCGCGGTGGTCGTGCAGCGGCTCGACCGCCAGGACGGCGTCGAGACCGTGCGGCTGGGCTTCACCGCCACGCGCAAGGTCGGAAACGCCGTCATCCGCAACCGCGCCAAACGCCGTCTGAGAGAAGCCGCCCGGGCCACGGCGCCCCTGTTGGCGGTCCCCGGCAGCGACTATGTCTTCATCGCCCGCATGGGGACGGCGGACCGTCCCTGGGACCGTTTGCTTGACGATGTGAAATCGGCGCTTACAAGGCTCGCGACCCCGCGGCCGGCGCCCAAGACTGCGCCCACAACGCCCGCAACCGCCGGCCAGGATTCCTGATCTCCATGCCTCCACACGACAACAGCCGAAACACGATCCTTTTTGTCGTGATCGCGGCCATCATGCTGATCGCCTACAGCTTCTTCGTGATGGAGCCCCAGGCCGCGAGGCGGAAGGCCGCCCAGCAGGCCGCGGCTGAGCAGACCGCAGCCGGTCCGGCCGCCGGGACGACGACCGCATCGCCCGTCGCCACCGTCTTCACCGAGGACCGCACGGTGGCCTTGGCCCGCGGCGGCGCCCGGGTGCCGATCCAGAGCGGGACGGTGACGGGCTCGCTGTCGCTGCGCGGCGCGCGCATCGATGACCTGTTCCTGACCGGCTATCAGGAAACCAATGCGGCGGACTCGCCGCCGGTTGAGCTGTTCCGCCCCGAGGGCATGCGTCACGCCTACTACGCCCAGTTTGGCTGGAGCGGCCCCAACGTGACCGGCGGGGTGCCGGGTGGTGACACGCCGTGGCGCCTGACCGACGGCTCCACGCTGACGCCGACGACGCCCGTGACCTTGACCTGGGACAACGGCGCTGGCCTGCGATTCACGCGTAAGATCAGCATCGACGCCCAGTATTTGTTCACCGTCACCGACACCGTCGCCAACTTCAGCGCCCAGGCGGTGACCATCGCGCCGGGCGCCAAGGTCGAGCGTCAGGGCGTGCCCGACCTTCTCGGCCGCAACCAGATCCTGCATGAGGGCGGCATCGGCACCTTCGGCGCGGACGGCGCCTACTCAACCGAGCAGCTGAAATACAAGGCCTGGGCCAAGAAGCCGGTGCAGGAGCACACCTCGACCGGCGGCTGGATGGGCATCACCGACAAATACTGGCTGGCGGCCCTGATCCCGCAGCAGGACGAACAGATCGAGGCGGTTTTCCGCGTCACGGACGCCGCCCATGGGGACGTCCATTCGGCCACCATGCTGGGCGAGGCCCACACCATCGCGCCCGGTCGCCAGATCACCGAGACCCAGCGCCTGTTCGCCGGCGCCAAGCGCAACGAGATCCTGGCCGGCTATGAGAAGAGTCTCGGCCTGCCGCGTTTCATCTACGCCATCGACTGGGGCATCCTGTTCTTCCTGACCCGCCCGATCTTCATGCTGGTCGAATTCTACTACGGCATCCTGGGCAATTTCGGCCTGGCCATCCTGGCCCTGACCCTGACCGTCCGCCTGATCATGTTCCCGCTGGCCAACAAGAGCTACGAGAGCATGTCCAAGATGCGGACCCTCCAGCCCAGGATGGAGGAGCTGAAGAAGAAGCACCCCGACGATCCGGCGAAACAGCAGCAGGAGCTGATGGCGCTGTATCAGAAGGAGAAGATCAATCCGCTGGCGGGCTGCCTGCCCCTGCTGCTGCAGATCCCGGTCTTCTACTCCGTATACAAGATGCTGTTCGTGACCATCGAGATGCGGCACGAGCCCTTCTTCGGCTGGATCCGCGACCTGTCGGCGCCCGACCCGTCGACGATCTGGAACCTGTTCGGCCTGATTCCCTGGGACCCGTCCTCGGCGCCGCTGATCGGAACCTATCTGGCCGGCACCTTTGCGCTCAGCGTCCTGGCGATATTCTACGGCCTGACCATGTGGCTGCAGATGGCGATGAGCCCGCCGGCGCCGGATCCGATGCAGCGCCGCATCTTCCAGTTCATGCCGATCGTCTTCACCTTCATCATGGCCACCTTCCCGGCGGGCCTGCTGATCTACTGGGCCTGGTCCAACATCCTGACCATCATCCAGCAGTATGTGATCATGCATCGTCTGAAGGCCGAGAACCCGATCGACACCTTCATCGAGCGGATCAGGAAGGCGAAGGCCTGAGTTGGACGACTTCACGCCCGAGGAACTGGAGCTGGGACGTATCCTGTTCGCCCGCCCCGCGACCTTCGTCATGGGATGCGCCAAGATCGAGCAGCTGCCCGATCCTGATCTGCCCGAGGTCGCCTTCGCCGGCCGGTCGAACGTCGGCAAGTCCAGCCTGATCAACGGCCTGGTCGGCATGCACAAACTGGCCCGGGCCTCGAACGAGCCGGGCCGCACGCGCGAGGTCAATTTCTTCGATCTGGACGGCAAGATGCGACTGGTCGACCTGCCCGGCTACGGCTGGGCCAAGGCGTCCAAATCGACGGTGAAAAAATTCCAGGATCTGGGTCGCGACTATCTGCGCGGCCGCGTCACGCTGAAGCGGGTCTATCTGCTGATCGACGCCCGGCACGGCCTCAAGAAGGTCGATGATGAGGCGCTGGACGCCCTCGACCTCGCCGCCGTCAGCTACCAGATCATCCTGACCAAGGCCGACAAGCTCAAGAAGGGCGAGGCCGAAAAAGTCCAGGAAGCGACCCTGAAAGCCGTCTCCAAGCGCGGCGCCGCCTATCCGGCCGTGATCGTAACCTCGGCCGAGAAGGGCGACGGCATGCCCGAACTGAGGGCGGAGATCATGCGCACGACGGGCGTGACGCTGTAGGCGTCTCCTCCCCGCTCGCGGGGAGGGGGACCATGCGAAGCATGGTGGAGGGGCTCCAACCGCACGGACCGGGACCGAATACCCCTCCACCCCTTCGGGGTCTCCCTCCCCATTCGCTGCGCGAACAGGGAGGAGACACTTGCCCGATCCGCTTGCGGATGGTCCGTTGCCCGGATGCAGTCGCGCACGATCCAGACAGACGGCCTGACCCAGCAAATCCTCGAGGCCGGCTCCGGTCCGCTGGTTCTGCTGATCCACGGCTTCCCCGAACTCGGCATCAGCTGGCGGGCCCAGGTGCAGGCCCTCGCCGCCGCCGGCTTCCACGCCGTCGCTCCCGACATGCGCGGCTACGGCGGGACCGACAAACCGGGCGACGCCGCGGACTATTCCATCCTCCATCTCGTCGGCGACATGGTCGATCTGGTCCGGACCCTGGGTCAGACGTCCTGCGTCGTGGTCGGCCACGACTGGGGCGCGCCGGTGGCCTGGCACTGCGCCCTGACGCGGCCGGACCTGTTCCGCGCCGTCTTCGGCCTGTCGGTGCCGTTCCAGCCCCGCCGGCCCAAGGGCCCGCCGACGGCAGCCATGGCCGCCATCGCCAGACGTTCCGGCCTCGGCGAGCTCTATATCAACCAGTTTCAGGATCCGGACGCCCACCGCGCGTTCGAGGCCGATCCTGCGACCGCTCTGCGCAAGGGCTTCTACGCCTACGACGGCGCCACCCCCGACGGCCGCCAATCGACCGGCTTCATCCCCGCGGGCGAAAATTTCATCTCCACTGTCCCTGAAGACGCGACCCTGCCGCCGTGGATGAGCGACACGCATTTCGCGGAGTACGTCGCCGCCTTCTCCGCGGGCGGCTTCAAGGGGCCGCTGGACTGGTATCGCCAACTCGACGCCAATTGGCGCGCGACCGCCTTCCTGCAGGACGCCCGCATCGGGGTTCCTGCCGCCTTCGTGGTCGGCGAGCGCGATCCGGTGCGTCACTACGCCGGCGCCCACGAGGCGGGGCTGAAGGACTGGGCGCTGGACCTGCGGATGCAGGTGGTCGTCCCCGGCGCCGGCCACTGGATCCAGCAGGAGCGGTCCGACGAGGTGAACCGGCTTCTGTTGGAGTTTCTGCGAATGCCCGGCGTGGTTTAGAGCCCCGCCAGCGCCTCGGCGGTGATCTCCAGACTACGAATGCGGTCGTCGATGGCGAACACCATGCCGGTGACCATCACCTCGTCGACGCCTGTCTGGCCGATGAACTCCGCCAGCTTGGCTCGCACCGTCTCGCGCCCGCCGATCGCCGCATAGGTCAGCCGGCTCTGCACCGCCGCCAGTTGACGCGCGTCCAGCACGGCGGCGATGTCGTCCACCGGCGGCTTCACCCGGCCCGGCTTGCCGGTGACCACTGCGGCGAAGGCCTGCTGCATTGAGGTGGACAGCCACTCCGCCGCCGCATCGGTCTCGGCGGCGAAGACATTGATCGCGGCCATGGCGTACGGCTTCTCCAACACCGACGACGGCCGGAAGCCGGCGCGATAGGTCTGCAGACCCTGCATCAGCAGCTCGGGCGCGAAATGGCTGGCGAAGGCATAGGGCAGGCCCAGATGGCCGGCCAGTTCCGCGCTGAACAGACTGGAGCCCAGCAGCCAGATCGGCGCCTGGAGCCCGCGCCGGGCCAGGCCGTAACACGTTGCCCCTCGACCGGATCGCCGAGGTAGGCCTGTAGCTCCATCACGTCGCGGGGGAACTGGTCGGCCGCCTCGAAATAGCGACGCAGGGCGCGGGCCGTCTCGCCGTCCGTGCCGGGCGCCCGCCCCAGACCCAGGTCGATGCGGCCGGGGTAGAGCGCCTCCAGCGTCCCGAACTGTTCGGCGATCACCAGGGGCGCATGGTTGGGCAGCATGACCCCGCCCGAACCGACGCGGATTCGCTCTGTCGCGCCGGCGACCTGCCCGATCACCACCGCCGTCGCCGCGCTGGCGATGCCGGGCATGTTGTGATGCTCGGCCAGCCAGAACCGCTTGAATCCCAGCCGGTCGGCGGCCTGGGCGAAGGCGGTGGTTTCCAGGAACGCGCGTCGGACGTCGCCGCCCTCGACGACGGGGGACAGGTCGAGAACGGAAAATGCGGTCATGTCCCGCTAGATCGGGTTCATGGGTCGCGCTTCAAGACCCGCCCGAGGGTCGGGGCTCTTCTCAAACCGGATGCGTCGGCTCCGGCTTGACCCCGGCCGGCGCCGGTTCGGGCGTCGAGGGCGCGTCGGGCAGGGGGATGAATTCGACGGCGTCCTCAACAGGCAGGGCCATGCGTCCGGCCTTCCAGTCGGCCTTGGCCGCATCGATCTTCGCCTGGGACGAGGAGACGAAATTCCACCAGATGACGCGCGGCCCGACCGGTTCGCCGCCCAGCACCATAACGGTCGAGGGCCGGATCGCCTTGATGGTCGGTTCGGCGGTCGGCTCCAGCACGACCATCTGGCCCTCATGGAAGACCCGGTCGCCGACCTCGATCTCGCCCTTGGCGACGTAGAGAGCCCGTTCCGAATAACCGCCGGCGCCCTGTCCGGGAGGCGGCGCCGTGCGGACGCCCTCGGCCAGTTCCCAATGGACGTAGAACAGGGGCGAGGCGGTCTTGACCCGGGCCGAGGCGCCGTAGGCCTCGCCCGCCACCAGCCGCGCGAACAGGCCCGCGTTCTCATAGGCCGGCAGGTCGGGTCCGGCGTAATGCTGAAAGGAGGGATCGCAATCCTCGGTCTCGCCCGGCAGGGCGATCCAGGCCTGCATCCCGTGCAGCGGCCCGCCCTCGGCCCGCTTGGTCGGCGTGGTCCGCTCCGAATGGACGATGCCCTTGCCGGCCGTCATCCAGTTGACCTCGCCGGGCCGGACGGCCTGGGTCGCGCCGGTGCTGTCCCGATGGATGATCTCGCCCTCGAACAGATAGGTCAGGGTGGACAGGCCGATATGCGGGTGGGGGCGGACGTTGATCGCCTCGGACCCCGGCGCGAACTCGGCGGGCCCCATCTGGTCGAGGAAGATGAAGGGGCCGATCATGCGGCGGGCGTGGAAGGGCAAGATCCGCCCGACCTCGAACCCGCCCAGGTCCTTGCGGCGGGCGTCGATCACCATCTCGATCATGTCGGTTCCCCTGTTCGGCCAGTCAGCGCGAACCGGACTATCCGACGTGCGGGGTCACGATGCCAAGGGGCAGGGCGGTCACATTCTTCACCCCGCGGGTGACGATATGGCTCTCGCAGTCCGAGACGATGCCCAGGCTCAGCAGCTTGTTGCGCAGGAACTGGTCGAAGGCGTGCATGTCGGAGGTGATGATGCGCAGCACATAGTCCTCGCGCCCGGTGATGGTCGCGCACTGCACCACTTCGGGCCAGGCCGAGACGGCGGCTTCGAACGCATCGAGATTTTCGTTCGAGGGCAGGCTCAGCTTGACGATGGCATAGACCTCGAAATCCAGCCCCAGTTTGGTCGCGTCCAGCAGCGTCACCCGCTTGCGGATGAAGCCCGTATCCTCCAGTCTCTTGATGCGCCGCCAGCACGGCGAGGCCGACAGGCCGACCCGGTCCGCCACCTCGGCCACCGACAATCCGGCGTCCTGCTGCAGGATGTCCAGAATGCGGGCGTCGATGGGATCCAGATCGTCAGCCAAGGCGTTTCTCCTGATCGAGTTATGACGCAATAAAATACCGCCAAACCCGCCAAGGCAAGGTCAAAATCGAGCGAGCCTTGTCTGGCGCCCCGTGCTAATTGCGCCGGAGGAAACGCGGTCGGATCAACCGGACGGGACGGAATGAAGAAGCCCAATACCCAAGCCCTCTCCCTGCGCGTGCCCGAGCCCTCGGGCCGGCCGGGGGACCCCACCGACTTCAGTCATCTGAAGCTCGACCCGGCCGGCGCCGTCGAGCGGCCCGAGGTCTCGACCAAGCCCTTCGACATGCGCGACCACGCCTTCCGGCTGGTCCGGGTGCTGGACGAGGAAGGCAAGGCCGTGGGCCCATGGAATCCGAAACTGGATCCCGAGACGCTGCGGCGCGGCCTCAAGGCCATGATCCTGACGCGCGCCTTCGACGACCGGATGCATCGCGCCCACCGCCAGGGCAAGACCAGCTTCTATATGAAATGCACCGGCGAAGAGGCCATCGCGGTCGCGCAAGGCATGATCCTGTCGCGCGAGGACATGGGCTTCCCAACCTATCGCCAGCAGGGCCTGCTGATCGCGCGCGGCTATCCGCTCGCGACGATGATGAACCAGATCTATTCGAACGCCGAAGACCCGATCAAGGGCCGCCAGCTGCCGATCATGTATTCGGCGAAGGACTATGGCTTCTTCACCATCAGCGGCAATCTGGGCACGCAAGTCCCCCAGGCGGTCGGCTGGGCCATGGCCAGCGCCTACAAGGGCGACGACAAGATCGCCATCACCTGGATCGGCGACGGGGCCACGGCGGAAGGCGATTTCCACAACGCCCTGACCTTCGCCAGCGTCTATCGCGCCCCGGTCATCCTCAACATCGTCAACAACCAGTGGGCCATCAGCTCCTTCATGGGCATCGCCGGCGGGCTGGAAACCACCTTCGCCTCCAAGGCTATCGGCTACGGCCTGCCTGCCCTGCGCGTCGACGGCAACGACTTCCTCGCCGTCTGGGCCGCGACGCAATGGGCTGAAGAGCGCGCAAGGTCGAACCAGGGCGCGACGGTGATCGAGATGTTCACCTACCGCGGCGCCCCGCACTCGACCTCGGACGACCCCAGCCGCTACCGCCCCGCCGACGAGGCCGACAAATGGCCGCTGGGCGACCCCGTCATGCGCCTCAAACAGCACCTGATCGCCATCGGCGAATGGTCCGATGACCAACAGACGGCCGCCGAGGCCGACGCTGTCGACCAGGTCCGCGCCGCGGGCAAGGAGTCTGAGGCCATCGGCACCCTGGGCCAGTCGCGCCCCTCGGTGAAGACCATGTTCGAGGAGGTCTATGCGACCGAGGACTGGCGCATCACCGAACAGCGCCGCGAGGTGGGGGTCTGACCATGAACGAGCAAACCACCTTCACCGAATCCGACCGCCGCGACGGCGTCGAGCCCGACATGGTCGACCAAAATCACGCGCCGAAGTCCGCGGCCCCGACCGCCGCCGCCATCATGCCCATGAACATGATCCAGGCGCTGAACTCGGCCCTGCACGTCAAGATGGCCGAGGACCCCAACGTCCTCAGCTTCGGCGAGGACGCGGGCTATTTCGGCGGCGTCTTCCGCGTCACCGACCAGCTGCAGCAGAAGCACGGCCTGACCCGCAGCTTCGACGCCCCGATCAGCGAATGCGGCATCGTCGCCGCCGCCATCGGCATGGGCGCCTACGGCTTGCGCCCGGTCGTCGAGATCCAGTTCGCCGACTACATCTATCCCGCCTATGATCAGATCGTCTCCGAAGCGGCCAAGCTGCGCTACCGCTCGGCCGGCCAGTTCACCAGCCCGATCACGGTGCGCTCCCCCTACGGCGGCGGCATCTTCGGCGGCCAGACCCATTCACAGAGCCCCGAGAGTCTGTTCACCCATATCGCGGGCCTCAAGGTCGTCATCCCGTCCAACCCCTATGACGCCAAAGGCCTGCTGACCGCAGCGATCGAGGACGACGACCCGGTCATCTTCTTCGAGCCCAAACGCCTCTACAACGGCCCCTTCGACGGCTGGCACCAGAAGCCGGTCAGTCCGTGGAAGGCACAGGAACTCGCCCAGGTCCCGACCGGCAAATACGTCGAGCCGATCGGCAAGGCGCGCATCATGCGCGAGGGCGCCGACGTGACCATCCTCTGCTACGGCACCATGGTCTGGGTTTCGCTGGCGGGCGCGGAGCACGCCGGCGTCGACGCCGAGGTCATCGACCTGCGCACCCTGGTGCCGCTGGACATCGAGACCATTGAGGCCAGCGTGAAGAAGACCGGACGCTGCGTCATCGTCCATGAGGCGCCGAAAACCTCCGGCTTCGGCGGTGAGTTGTCGGCCCTGGTGCAGGAACGCTGCTTCTATCATCTCGAGGCGCCGATCCTTCGCGTCACCGGCTGGGACACCCCCTATCCGCACGCCTTCGAGTGGGAATATTTCCCCGGACCCGAGCGGGTCGCCACGGCGCTGAAATCCGTCATGTCGGGAGGGCGTTGAGATGGGCCGCTACGTCTTCAAACTGCCCGACGTCGGCGAAGGCACGGCCGAGGCCGAACTGGTCGCCTGGCATGTGACGGTCGGCGACATGGTCGCCGAGGACCAGATCATCGCCGACATCATGACCGACAAGGCGACGGTCGAGCTGACCTCGCCGGTCGCCGGCAAGGTGCTGGCCGCCTACGGCGAGCCCGGCCAGCAGCTGGCCGTCGGCTCGCCCCTGGTCGAGTTCGAGGTCAAGGGGGCGGGGAATGCGTCGGCTGAAGCGCCCCCCTCGAACCCTGCTCCGCAGGCTTCGGTCCCCCCTGAGGGGGGACAATCGCCCGCGCCTCATTCTCCCCCCGCCGGGGGGAGTACCCGCGAAGCGGGGGAGGGGGGCACGGCTACTCCCTCCGGCAACCACGTCTTCAAACTGCCCGACGTGGGCGAGGGCACGGCCGAAGCCGAACTGGTCGCTTGGCACGTCAAGGTCGGCGACACGGTCGCCGAGGACCAGCTGCTGGCCGAGGTCATGACAGACAAGGCCACCGTCGAACTGACCTCCCCCGTCGCCGGGACCGTCGCCGCCCTGCACGGCGAAGCGGGCCAGCAGATCGCCGTCGGCGGGCCGCTGGTGTCGTTCAATGTCGAGGGCAGGGGCAATCAGGCGGTCGCCGCGTCCGCTCCGGCCCCCTCCACCGCGCAAGCGCGGTCCCCCTCCCCCGATGGGGGAGGACTGAAGGTCCCGCCGCCGGCGACGGCCCCCAAGTCTCCCCCCGCCGGGGGGAGTACCCGCGAAGCGGGGGAGGGGGGCAAGGCCCGCACCCTCTCCGACCGCAATCAACGCCCGCTGGCCTCCCCTGCCGTGCGCAACCGCGCCCGCGACCTCGGGATCGAGCTCCAGTTCGTCCCCGGCTCCGGCCCCGCCGGCCGCATCGAGCACGGCGACCTCGACGCATACGTCTCCTCCGGCGGCCGCGGATCGTCCGCATCCGGATCATCGTCCTCCACCTACGCCAAGGCCGAGGGAACCACCGAAACCCGCATCATCGGCCTGCGCCGCAAGATCGCGGAGAAGATGGCCGAGAGCGTCCGCCGCATCCCCCACATCACCTATGTGGAGGAGATCGACGTCACCGCGCTTGAGGAGCTCCGCGCCCACCTCAATGCGACGAAGAAGAAGGACCAGCCGAAGCTCAACGTCCTGCCCTTCATCGCCCGCGCCATCGTCGTGGCCCTGCGCGACCAGCCGACGATCAACTCGCACTATGACGACGAGGCCGGCGTCCTGACCACCCACGCCGCCGTCCACCTCGGCATCGCCGCCCAGACGCCGAACGGACTGATGGTCCCGGTGGTCCGCCACGCCGAGGCCCGCGACCCCTACGACACCGCGCTGGAGATCGCCCGCGTCTCCGGCGCGGCCAAGGACGGCTCGGCCAAACGCGACGAACTGTCGGGCTCGACCATCACCATCACCTCGCTGGGCACGCTGGGCGGGGTGGTCCACACCCCGATCATCAACCACCCCGAGGTCGCCATCGTCGGCCCCAACAAGATCGCCGAGCGGGTGGTGGTCAAGGACGGCCAGATGGTCGTGCGCAAGATGATGAACCTGTCCTCCAGCTTCGACCACCGCATCGTCGACGGCCATGACGCGGCCGTCTTCGTCCAGCGCATCAAGGGCCTGCTGGAGCATCCGGCGACGCTGTGGATGGGATGACCATCGTGAAGGGGGTCATGCTCGCGGTTTGCACAGCGGCATTGGCCGTTTTGGCGACCGCGCCCGCGCACGCCTGTTCCTACCCCCCCGGGTTCGATCAGGATCGGGAAATCTCGGACAACATGGCTACCGTCACTACGATCTACGAAGGGCGGATTGAGGACGTATCGCAAGGGTCGTGGCACGGCGCTTGGAACTTCACCCTACGTTCGACCGAAACCATTTGGGGGTCAAACCCTCCCGCCGAGCAGCGACTGACGTTCGAGAACGGAGCCTGCAACAACTGGTTCTTTATGAGTGAGCAGGACGAGGACACGCCTCAGGTCGGGACAACGGTCGTTGTCTTCGCCACGTCTCAAGGTTTGGCCGACAGCCACTGGCTTTACATCGTTCAGGCCGACAGTCCGACCTTGGCCTTCCTTTTCAATCGCTTTGGCGAGACACCCGCCGGGCGGCAGTTTCAAGCAGCCCAATGACCCAGACCCTCACCACCAAAGTCCTGATCATCGGCGCCGGCACCGGCGGCTATGTCGCGGGCATCCGCTGCGGCCAGCTGGGCCTCGACACCGTGCTGGTCGACGGCGGCGACGGCCTGGGCGGCACCTGCCTGAACGTCGGCTGCATCCCCTCCAAGGCCATCATCCACGCGGCCTCGAAATTCGAGACGGTGTCCAAGGCGGCCGCCGGCGGCACCTTGGGCATCACGGCGTCGAAGCCTGCCATCGACCTGGCCCAGACGGTGGCGTGGAAGGACGGCATTGTAAAGAAGCTCAACAACGGCGTCGCGGCCCTGCTCAAGAAGTCCAGGGTCAAGGTCATCAAGGGCTGGGCCAATTTCACCGACGCCAAGACCTGCACCGTGAAGACCGCCGAGGGCGACATCGTCATCAGCGCCGAGCACGTCATTCTGGCCACCGGCTCCGAGCCGGTCGAACTGCCCTTCCTCAAGTTCGGCGGCGACGTCATCTCCTCGACCGAGGCCCTGTCGCTGTCGGCTGTGCCGAACAAGCTGGTCGTCGTCGGCGGCGGCTATATCGGCCTCGAACTCGGCATCGCCTTCCGCAAGCTGGGAGCCGAGGTGGCCATCGTCGAAATGGCCGACCGCCTGCTGCCGCTCTACGACAAGGCCCTGACCGACCCGGTCCAGAAATGGCTGGAGAAGCACGGCGTCGAACTGCACCTCGGCGCCAGGGCCGGGTCGTTCGAACAGGGCCAGCTCAACATCACCACGAAGGACGGCGCCGCCCTCAAGCTCAAGGCTGACAAGGTTCTCGTCACCGTTGGCCGTCGCCCGCGCACCCAGGGCTGGGGCCTTGAGAACATGGGCGTGGTCATGGCCGGGCCGTTCGTGAAGATCGACGACCGTTGCGCGACCAGCATGAAGAACGTCTGGGCCGTCGGCGACCTGACCGGCGAACCCATGCTGGCCCACAAGGGCTCGGCGCAAGGGGAGGTGGTCGCGGAAATCATCGCGGGCCACGACCGCCGCTTCGATCCGATCACCATCGCCGCCGTCTGTTTCACCGAGCCCGAGATCGTCTCCGCCGGCCTCGGCCCGCTGGACGTCGAAGGCCGCGACGACGTCATCACCGCCGTCTTCCCGCTGGCCGCCATCGGCCGGGCCCTGGCCATCGAGGCGGGTGAGGACGGCGGCTTCGTCCGCGTGCTGGCGTCGAAGTCGGACCACCGCTTGCTCGGCATTCAGGCCGTCGGCCAGCACGTCGCCGAAATGTCCAACAGCTTCGCCCAGATGCTGGAGATGGGCGCGGTGCTGGAGGATGTCGCCGGCGTCATCCACGTCCACCCGACCCTCGGCGAGGCCTTCCACGAGGCGTCGCTGCGGGCGCTGGGTCACGCGATTCATATTTGAGGGCGCTAACGTTCGCGACGCGGTCGCTCACTGCTTGAGCGCGCGTCCGTCACCATCGTCATCCCGGCGAAAGCCGGGACGTCGCCGAACCGTCACATCACCGCCGGACTCTCCGTCACAAAACTGTGGTCCAAGCGGCGCGACTTCAACCGTTGTCCGGAGACTGACAATGACCCGCGCCCTTCTCGCCGCCGCATCGGCGATCGCCCTGCTCGCCCTCGGCGCCTGCGGCAATGACCAGTCCGCCGGCAACCAGACCGCCCGCGCCGGCATCTGGGCCGCGGGCTCCTCCACCGTCTTCCCCTTCGCCACCCGCGTGGCCGAGAATTTCGCCCGCACCTCGGGCGGCGCGGCGCCGCGCGTCGAATCGCTGGGCACCGGCGGTGGCATCCAGGCCTTCTGCCAGGGCGTCGGCCCCAACACGCCCGACATCGCCAACGCCTCGCGACCGATGAAGAAGTCCGAGTTCGAACTGTGCCGGACCAACGGCGTCACTGACATCGTCGAGATCAAGATCGGCTTCGACGGCATCGTCGTCGCCACCGCCCGCTCGGGCGCGGCCTTTAACCTGCGGCTCCAGGATCTCTATCTGGGCCTCGCCAAGCAGACGCCGGACGCTTCCGGAGCCTTCGTCGCCAATCCGGCCACCATGTGGAATCAGGTCAACCCCGGCCTGCCGGCCCAGCGCATCCAGGTCTATGGCCCGCCGCCCACCTCCGGCACCCGCGACGCCTTCCTCGAGCTGGGCATGGCCCCCGGCGCCGCCCTGATCCCGGCCCTGAAGGCGATCAAGGACGCCGACAAGGACCGGTTCGAAACCCTGGCCCACACCCTGCGTGAGGACAACGCCTGGATCGACTCCGGCGAGAACGACAACGCCATCGTCCAGACCCTGAATCGCACCCCGGGCTCGCTGGGCGTGTTCGGCTTCTCCTTCCTCGAGCAGAACCTCGACACGGTGAAGGCCGAGACCATTGACGGCATCGCCCCCTCGGCTGCGACCATCGCCGACGGCACCTATCCGCTGGCGCGCAGCCTCTACATCTATGTGAAGCGCCAGCACGTCGGCGTGACGCCGGGTCTGGAGCAGTTCGTCGCCGAGTTCATGTCGGAAGCCTCGGCCGGACGCGGCGGCTATCTGCAGGACCGCGGTCTGGTGCCGCTGCCCGAAGACCAGCTGGCCGCCCAGCGCGCCATCGCCACGGCGATGACGGTGATGACGGCGCCGGCGAAGTAGGGAACACGCTCTCCCTCCCCTTCATGGGGAGGGATGTCGGCGCGAAGCGGCGACAGGGTGGGGTGCGTCAGTTCGCGCTCCGGCCCATTCGAACCCCACCCGGATCGCTACGCGATCGTCCCTCCCCATGAAGGGGAGGGAGAAGGTTTGTCGCTATGCCGCCGCCTTCCTTCTCAACCGGGCGATCCGCCGCAGCCTCCGCCAGAAGCGCCCCCGCTCCGGCTCGGGATAGGGCTGCAGGTTCTCGACGAACTGTTCCGCCGAGGCGCGCCAGCTGAATCTCTCGGCATAGGCTCGCACAACCGCGCGATCGCACTCCAGCGCCTTCAGACAGGCGGTACGCAGGTCCTCGTCGATGACGCCGGCGTTCGATCCCGGAATGATGTCGATCGGCCCATGGGCCGGATAGGCGGCCACCGGCGTGCCCGTGCCCATGGCCTCCAGGATCACCAGGCCGAAGGTGTCGGTCCAGCTGGGGAAGACGAAGACATCAGCGTCGCGGAAGCAGCGCGCCAGCTCCTCGCCGAACCGGGCGCCGAGGAATTTGGCCTCGGGGTATTTCACCTCCAGTTCGGCCCGCGCGGGGCCGTCGCCGACCACGATCTTCGTCCCCGGCAGGTCGGTCTCAAGGAAAGCCTCGATATTCTTCTCGACCGCCACCCGGCCGACGTTGAGGAAGAACGGCCGCGGCCAGTCTTTCCCTGGATCATTTGGGCCGCCCAGCTCGTGATAGACGCGCGGCAGATCGGGGTGGAACTGTTCGGTGTCCACGCCCCGCGACCACGGCGAGACGTTGCGAAAGCCGCGCTCCAGCAGCTCGTCGCGCAGCGTCGGCGTCGCCACCATCAGCCGCCCCGACGGCTTGTGGAACCATTTCATATAGGCATAGCCGACCTGAACCGGGATCGGGAACCGGGCCGAGACATATTCCGGGAATTTGGTGTGGTAGCTGGTCGTGAACGGCAGCTTCCATTCCACGCAGATGCGCCGCGTGGCGATGCCGATCGGCCCCTCGGTGGCGATATGCACCGCCTCCGGCTCCAGCGCCCGCAGCCGCTCGCGGATTTCCTCTTCGGCCCCCAGCGCCAGGCGGATTTCCGGATAGGTCGGGGCGGCGATGGTCTTGAACTGGCTCGGCTCGATGACCTCGACCTCGTGGCCCATGGCGCGGCATTCCGCGATGGTCCGGGTCAGGGTGCGGACGACGCCGTTGACCTGGGGCTCCCAGGCGTCGGTGGCCAGAACGATGCGCATATGGGCCGGATGGCTCCCTTACCAAGATCGCCTGCATAGCCCTTCCCCCTTCACGGGGGAAGATGGCCGGCGGAGCCGGTCGGATGGGGGTGCTGGTTCGGCGGGCAGGCTCGATAGAGCAGACGCCAAACTGATGGGGCGGCGTCTCACCCCCCATCCGTCTCGCTCCGCGAGCCACCTTCCCCCGCAAGGGGGGAAGGGATATGTGCCGCTCATGGATGCATGCGTTTCTCCCTCACAGACCCTGTCCCAGGACTGGGATACGCTGGATCACGGCAAGTTCGCGGACGAGACCGCCACGGTTCGCGGCCTGCTGGACCGCATGCCGCTGGACGCCCCCGAACGCGCCGCCGTCCTGTCCAGCGCCACAGGCCTGGTCGAGCACGCCCGCGCCAGCGTCAAGAAACAGGGCGTGGTCGAGAGCTTCCTGCAGGAGTTCAGCCTCGGCACCCGCGAGGGGCTGGCCCTGATGTGCCTCGCCGAGGCCCTGTTGCGCACCCCCGACGAGGACACCCGCGACCGGCTGATCGCCGAAAAAATCGGCTCGGCCGACTGGTCGTCCCACCTCGGCCAGTCCGACAGCCTGTTCGTCAACGCCTCGACCTGGGGGCTGATGCTGACCGGCAAGCTGGTGGACGTCGATGATGAGGCGCGCACCGACCTGCCCGGCTTCCTCAAACGCATCGTCGGCCGTCTGGGCGAGCCCGTGATCCGCGAAGCCGTCGCCGCCGCCGTCCGCATCATGGGCGAACAGTTCGTGGTCGGCCGCACCATCCAGAATGCGCTGAAGCGGGCTGACCGCGAAGGTTGGCTGTGCAGCTTCGACATGCTGGGCGAGGGGGCCCGCACCGCCCACGACGCCGAACGCTATGAAAAGATCTACGCCGACGCCATCGAGGCCGTCGGCAAGACCGCGAAGGGCCAAGGCCCCGAGGCCGGCCACGGCGTCTCGGTCAAGCTGTCGGCTCTGTCGCCGCGCTATGAGGCGACCCACGAAGCCCGCGTCTGGGACGAGCTCTATCCCCGCATCCTCCGCCTCGCCCGGATCGCCGCGAAGCACGACATCAACTTCACCATGGACGCGGAAGAGGCCGATCGCTTGGCCCTGTCGTTGAAGCTGCTGGACCGGCTGGCGCGCGAGCCCGACCTCGGCGGCTGGACCGGCCTCGGGCTCGCCGTTCAGGCCTATCAGAAGCGCTGCCCCGAGGTGATCCGCCGCGTCGCTGAACTGGCGCGGACCTCGGGCCGCCGGCTGATGGTGCGGCTGGTCAAGGGCGCCTATTGGGACACCGAGATCAAGCGCGCCCAGGTCTTCGGCCGCACCGACTATCCGGTCTTCACCACCAAGGCCGCGACCGACCTCAACTACCTCGTCTGCGCCCGGCTGATGATCGAGGCCGCACCCCACCTCTACAGCCAGTTCGCCACCCACAACGCCCACTCCCTCGCCGCCGTCCACAAGATGGCCTCCGAGCGCGGCGTGAAGATCGAATTCCAGCGCCTGCACGGCATGGGCGAGGCGCTCTACGACGCCGCCCGTGACGCCTTCGGCCCCGTGACGGTCCGCGCCTACGCCCCCGTCGGCGGGCATGAGGACCTGCTGCCCTATCTGGTGCGCCGCCTGCTCGAGAACGGCGCCAACTCGTCCTTCGTCCACGCCCTGCTGGACGAGCGGGTGCCCGCCTCAGCCGTCGCCGCCGACCCCATCTCCGCCGTAGAGGCCCACCCCGACCGCCACGCCAAGATCCCGACCCCCAAGGACATGTACATGGACCGCCAGAACTCGCTCGGCCGCGACTACTCCCAGGCCGCTGATCGCGACCGGCACGTCGCCGCCCTTGCGAAGGTCGACGCCGAGAAACTGACCTCCGGCCCGATCATCGGCGGCAAGTTGAAAGCCGGGACCAACCCCCAGCCCGTGACCAATCCCTTCGACACGACCCGGGTCCTCGGTCACGTGTCCGAAGCCAGCACGGCCGATATCGACGCCGCCGCCAAAGCCGCAGCCAAGGCCCAGGTCGCCTGGGACCGAAAGGGCGGCGCGGGCCGCGCCCCCGTCCTGCGCGCCATGGCGGATGCGCTCGAAACCGACATGGACCGGCTGGTCGCCCTGCTGTCGCGCGAAGCCGGCAAGACACTCAATGACGCCGTTGCCGAGATCCGCGAGGCCGCCGACTTCTGCCGCTACTACGCCATGCTGGCCGAGCGCGACTTCGGCGGCCCGGCCGAGCTCAAGGGTCCGGTCGGCGAGATCAACCAGCTGGTCCTCCACGGCCGCGGCGTCTTCGCCTGCATCAGCCCGTGGAACTTCCCCCTCGCTATCTTCACCGGCCAGATCGTCGCCGCCTTGGCCGCCGGCAACGCGGTGCTGGCCAAGCCTGCCGAACAGACTCCCCTGATCGCCGCCGAAGCCGTGCGCCTCTACTACAAGGCCGGTCTCGATCCGAACCTGCTCGCCCTCGTCCCCGGGCGCGGCGAGACGGTCGGCGCGGCCCTCGTCAGCCATCCGGGTATCGACGGCGTCGCCTTCACCGGCGGCACCGACACGGCGACCCTGATCAACAAGGCGCTGGCCGCCCGCCCGGGCGCGATCATCCCGTTCATCGCCGAGACCGGCGGGCTGAACGGCATGTTCGTCGACACAACGGCGCTGAAGGAACAGGTCATCGACGACGTCATCCTGTCGGCCTTCGGCTCGTCGGGCCAGCGCTGCTCGGCCCTGCGGCTGCTCTATGTCCCGCACGACGCCGCCGACGCCCTGATCGAGGGCCTCAAGGGCGCCCTGGCCGCCCAGGTCGTGGGCGACCCCTCCGACCCCGCCACAGACATCGGCCCCGTCATCGACGCCGACGCGAAGGCGGCGCTCGACGCCCACCTCGAACGCCTTGGCGGGGACGCGAAGATCGTCGCCCGCGCCGAACTCCCGGCCGGCGCTGACAAGGGCTGGCTGTTCGCCCCCACCATCGCCGAGATCCCGACCCCTGACTATCTGGAGCGCGAGGTCTTCGGCCCCATCCTGCACGTCTGCCGCTATCACCCGTCCGAGCTGAAGCAGACGGCGTCGAAACTGGCCCAGCGCGGCTACGGCCTGACCCTCGGCGTCCACAGCCGCATCGAGGCCTTCGCCGAGCAGGTCATGCAACTTGTCCCCGCCGGCAATGTCTACATCAACCGCTCCATCATCGGCGCCGTGGTCGGCGTACAGCCCTTCGGCGGCGAAGGCCTGTCGGGCACCGGCCCGAAAGCCGGCGGCCCTTGGAGCCTGATCCGCTACGCCTCCGAAAAGGCTATCAGCAACAACATCTCCGCCCAGGGCGGCGACCCGGCGCTGTTGAATCTCTGACGCCCGGTCCAGATCAGCCTTTCGGCCATCCCCCCGCGCGGCTCAGCGCGCTCGGGGCCGGGCGGCCGATCTTTTCGCCGATCCAGCGGGCGGTCCCGATCAGGGCGTCGAGGTCGTAGCCGGTCGAGAAACCGGCCCGCTCGAGCATATAGACCAGGTCTTCAGTCGCGATATTGCCGGTGGCGCCGGGCGCGAACGGACAGCCGCCGATGCCGCCGACCGAGGCGTCCAGAACGGTGACGCCCGCCTCGATCCCGGCATGGGCGTTGGCCAGGCCGGTATTCCTCGTGTCGTGGAAATGCAGTCGCAGGACCGCGTCGGGCGCGGCCTTGCGCGCGGCCTCAACCGTCTTCGTCACGGCCCAGGGATCGCCGGCCCCGATGGTGTCGGCGAGGGCGATTTCCTCGACGCCCAGTTCAGCGATCCGGCCGACCAGTTCGGCAACCTTGTCGGTCGCCACCTCGCCCTCAAACGGGCAGCCCCAAACGCAGGACAGGGTGGCCGACAGAGACGGTGTGGCGCCCGGCTGGCCATTTCCTCCCCTTGAAAAGGGGAGGGGGACCGCCGAAGGCGGTGGAGGGGCGGCGTTGGCCCGCCCGGCGACGATGTCGGCCAGCATCTGAACCTGTTGATCGACGGTCAGGCCCTGGTTCTTCAGGCCGAAGCCGTCGGTGACCGACAGGGAGACATTGACCTCGTCCACCGCCGTGCCGAGGGCGCGGTCATAGCCCTTGCGGTTCAGCACCAGACCGATGCGGCTGCGACCTGTCTCATGAGGCAGCGCCGCCATGACCTCCTCCGCGCCGGCCATCTGGGGCACGTATTTCGGATGGACGAAGCTGACGGCCTCGATGCGGCGGGCCCCGGCGGCCTCCAGCCTGCGCACCAGATCGGCGCGGACGGCCGGCTCGAGGATGGCCTTTTCGTTTTGCAGGCCGTCGCGGGGACCGACCTCGACGATGGTTATGGACCGGCTCATCGGGCCGGGTTCCCGACGGTAGGCACACCGGGAGGGGCGTAGACGGTCAGGCTGACGTCGTCGCCCTTGGAATAGTTGTGGCCGGTGACCACGCCGACGGCGCGGCCGGTGACGCCCAGTTGGGCGGCGGCCTCGCGGAAGGCGTCTGCGTCGCGCGCCTCGACGATGGCCGGTCGGCCCTCGGCCAGGGCGCGGGCGGCGCCGGCGGCGTCGGTCAGTTCGGTGTCCCGGCCGGTCAGGAAGACGAAGCTCGGTTCATGAAAGCCGGTGATGGCCACGGGTCCGGCGCGGCCCTGACGCGGGTGCAGCTCGGCCCGCTCCAGCACTTCTTCAAGCTGCGGCGCGACGGACAGGGGCCGCAACTGGCGCAGCGTGCCGGCCAGGGCGCCGTGGGCCACGACGCCCAGGGCGATCGAGGCGATCACCGCCGTCATCGCCGCCCGGTGCAGCATCAGGAAGGCGCCGATCAGGGCCGCGAGAATGGCGAAGACGATGGTGATGGTCGCCCAGGTCTGGGCCGTGGATCGGCCGTACTCGGTAAGCAGCCAGACCGCGCCGACAGCCAGCAGGGCGCCGGCTGCGATCGTCAGTCCGGCCCCTGCACGGCGCGAGGCCTTGCCGACAGGACGGGTCAGGGCGGCGGCGGCCAGCAGGGCCAGGGCGCCGAAGGTCGGCAGGGTGTAGTGGGCCAGTTTGGTCGGGGTCAGTTCAAAGATCAGCCAGGCCGGGACCAGCCAGCAGATCAGGAAGCGGATCGCCGGCTCGCTCCGCCTCTGCCATGCCGTGGAGAGGGCTGCGGGCAACATCAGGGCGGCCGGGAAGAACATGATCGGCGCGATCAGCAGATACAGGCCGGGCGGAACGCCGTGGCCCTCATCGCCGCCCGCGATCTTGGGCGCCAGATCACCGGCGATGGCCTCGGTCCAGAAGCCGCCGTCGGTGGCGATGGTGATGGCGATGGCCCACGGCCCGACGATCAGGGCGACCAGCGGCAGGCCCCAGCCCCAGCCCAGCCGTTTGAGCCAGCTGAGGTCGCGGTCCCAGGCCGACAGGGCGATCATGGCAGGCGCCACGACGATCAGGCCGATCGGGCCCTTGATCAGGATCGACAACCCCAGCCCCAGCCAGAACATCAGCTTGTGAGGCCTCGCCGGAACCTCGCCGGCCCGCGACGCCAGATAGATGCGCGCCAGCCCGGCCATGGCCAGGGTCACGGCCCCGCACAGCATGGCGTCGGTCTTGGCGATCCCGGCCTCGGTGGACAGCAGGAAACTGGCCCCGAGCATCGCCCCGGCCAGAAACCCCGCCCTCTGGCCGAACATGGCCGCCCCGGCCCAGGCGCAGGCGGCGGCGGCCAGCATGGCGCCGAGGATGGACGGGATGCGGTAGGGGGCGATGTCGCGGTTCTCGACGCTCGAAGTGACGGCGACCGCGACGGCCTGCATCCAGTAGATGCCGACCGGCTTTTTCCAGCGCGGCTCCTCCTGGAAGCGGATATCGACGAAGTCGCCCGTCTCCAGCATCTGGGACGTGGCCTGGGCGTAGCGGCTCTCGTCCCGATCCAGCGGCGGCAGCAGCATCAGCGCCGGCAGGCCCGCCAACAGCGCCACCAGCGCCGCGAGCAGGGGCCCGCGCCAGCCGGCGATGTATCGGTCGAGATCGGAAGCCATCATGTTCATCTTCCTTACACGCCGCTTCCCGGCGCGTCATTGTTTGCGCGCTGCCGCTCGCCCCGCGTCCCCGTCTTCGCGGGGATGACAAGGCTGGCTGCTTGAGCTGGCGCCATCTCCCGCCCGGCGCGGAAACCCGCTAGACAGCCGGGATGAACGAAGCGACCCCCGATATCTCCGTCGTCGTCCCGGTGCATGACGAACAGGGCGCGGCCGGTCCGCTGGCGCGCGAGATCGCCACGGCTTTCGAAGGCCGGTCGTATGAGATGGTGTTCGTCGATGACGCCTCGCGGGACGGCACCCTGGCTGAATTGCGTGCCCTGATGGCGGAACTGCCAGCGCTGCGGGTGCTCAGCCACGGCTCGAACGCCGGCCAGAGCCGCGCGGTGCGCACCGGCGTGCTGGCCGCGCGCGGCGCGATCGTGGTGACCCTGGACGGCGACGGCCAGAATCCGCCGGCGGACGCCCCGAAACTGGCCGACCTGCTGGCGAACTCGCCGTCATCGGTGGCGCTGGTCGGCGGGCGGCGTGCGAAGCGGCGGGATTCCGAGGCCAAGCGCCAGGCCTCGCTTTGGGCCAACCGTATCCGCAAGACGCTGCTGGGCGATGATGCGGACGACACCGGCTGCGGCCTGAAGGCGTTTCGCCGCGACGTCTTTCTGCGCCTGCCGTATTTCGATCACCTGCATCGCTATCTGCCGGCCCTGATGATCCGCGAGGGCTATCAGAACCTCTACCTTGATGTGGATCACCGTCACCGCGAGACCGGCCGGTCGAAATACACCAACTGGGGACGGCTGACGGCGTCGCTGTCAGATCTGCTCGGCGTGATGTGGCTGAAATCGCGGTCCCGCACGCCCGGCGCGATCAGCGAATTCTGACATTCCCCTGCCGCGCGAGCGGACGTAGCCGTGGGGAGCGAACCGGGGTAAGCATCGTTAACAAGCGCGGCGGTTAAGCGCGCCGCCCGTCGATGGAGCCCGTAATGCTGATCGCCATCCCGCTACTGTTCATCCCGGTGGTGATATACGCCATCGTCATCGGGTTCGGAGGCCTGGGGTCCGGCGGGATCGCCGCGGCCGAACAGGCCCTGCGCGATCCGCTGTTCACGGTCCCGATGGTGTCCGGCAGTGGTTGGACCGTGGGCACCGGCGACCTGATCCTGTTCCTGTCGCTGATCCTGCTGTTCTTCGAGCTGCTGAAATCGACGTCCAGCCAGAAGGTGGCGATCATCAATCATGCCCTGTCGATGATCCTGTTCGTCTTCTGCCTGGTCGCCTTCCTGCTGTTCAAGGGGTTCGCGACCTCGACCTTCTTCCTGATCCTGACCATGGTCATGCTGGATGTGCTGGCCGGCTTCATCGTCACCATCATCTCGGCCCGCAAGGACCTCGACTTCGCCGGCGGCGGCTGATCGGGCTGACGGCTACCAACCGCTATCGTCATTCCGGGCGAGCGTAGCGAGACCCGGAACCCCTCGTCATCCTCCGGCCGAGCGCAGCTCGGACCGGGGGAGGCGCGCGAGAGCGAACCTGTCGCGCACACCGGCCTGAACAGGTCGCCTTCGGCGCCGCTGGGTTCCGGCCTCCGCCGGAATGACGATAGCAGTTGGGGGCGGCTTGGACTGCTCACAATCCGCCGATTGTCAGCATATTCCGCGCCGCCAACCCGCTGATTCCGTTCCGTTTCCCAAAAATTCAGCGTCCCCAGCCCGCCACAGGTAGGCCCGCTTCCATAATCCCCCCGTTCCGTCGCAGGGAAGGGTGCAGGGCCTTGCGATCTTGTTGTGGCGGAAACGGGATGAGCGGGAGGGGGTCGCACCTCGACGCAGAGCGGATCGCGAGCGCCTCCGGGCCTCAAGCAGCGAGCCGCCGCGCGGCGAGCGTCAGGCCCCCACAGCCCGGCCTCAAGTCGCGAGCCCCCGTGGGGCGAGCATAGGCCAGGCGTGAAGGGCGACGGGCAGGGAACCCGCGCCGTTCCGGAGTGGAGGAACGGGCGGCAGAGCCGCCCGGACGCACGGTTCGCAAGGCTCCGACCCGCCCGCCGGAGGCCATGTCGGCAAGGCGTCAACAGCGCCGCTGGTCCTGAGGGAGTTCACCACTGCCTTTCAGGCCGACAGCTCCCGGTCAGACATTCCGTGCGGAGCGACGTCGCGAAGCCGAAACACAATCTCCCAACGGTCTCCGGGCTTCGCGCCCGGCGCTCCGCCGGCCCTTCCCTCCATGCATGGCGTCGTTGCCCAACAAGTTTGCAAAACAAACCAGTCTATGCGATACGGCAATCTCTCAAGAGGGGAGCCCCTGTCATGTCGTCATCCGAAACCCATCCGTCCGAGCGCCTGCACGGCCTCGACGCCCTGCGCGGGACCGCGTTGCTGCTGGGCGTCGTCCTGCACGCCTCCATGTCGTATTTCCCGGTCACGATCTGGATCGTGCCGGACACCGACAACTCGCCGGTCGCCAGCGCCATCTTCTTCGCCATCCACCTGTTCCGGATGACCAGTTTCTTTCTGATCGCCGGCCTGTTCGGGCATATGATGCTCAAGCGACGCGGGACCTTCGGTTTCATCAAGGACCGCGTGATGCGTATCGCCGGACCGCTCGCCGCCTTCTGGACCCCTGTCCTCGCCGCCATCATCGGGGGGCTGGTCTGGATGGCGGCCATCCGCAACGGCGGGTCCATTCCCGACGGACCACCCCCGCCGCCGCTGACGCTCGAGACCTTCCCCCTGACCCATCTGTGGTTCCTCTGGGTCCTGCTGATCCTCTATGTCGCCATGATGGTTCTGCGCGCGCCCTTTGCGATGGCGGATCGCGACGGCGGCTGGGGCCGGTTTGTCGACCGGATAACCGGCGCCCTGGTCGGACCGTGGACTCCGGCCCTGATGGCCGCCCCGCTGGCGATCGCCTTCTGGCTGGCGCCCAACTGGACGCCCTTCTTCGGCATACCGACTCCGGACACGGGGCTGGTTCCCAATCCGGTCGCCCTGACGGCGTTCGGCACCGCCTTCGGCTTCGGCTTCCTGCTCGACCGCCGCCGCGACCTGCTGGGCCGCATCGAGCGGCTGTGGCCGGTATTCACGGTGATCGCCCTCGTCATCGGCACGGCGGCCATGGTCATGGTCGGCGGACCGGTCCCGGAACTGGCGCCGGTCACGGATCCGAACCTGAAGGCTCCGCTGGCGGCGGTGATGGCCCTGGCCGTCTTCGCCTCGACCTTCGCGGTCCTGTCCCTGGCCCTGCGCTTCGCCTCGGGCTACAGCACCGTCCGCCGCTACCTCGCTGACGCCTCCTACTGGGTCTACATCGTCCATCTGCCGCTGGTCATCGTCGGCCAGATCCTGGTGGTGAACGAGACCTGGCCATGGTTCGTCAAGTTCGGCGCGGTCGTCAGCGGGACGATGGCGATCAGCCTGCTCACCTACGAACTGCTGGTCCGCCACAGCTTCGTCGGCCGATGGCTGAACGGTCGCCGCATCCCCTGGCGTCGCCGGCCGGACGCCGAACTCGCCCCCGCCGAATAGCTTGCCATTACCCGCCGGCTCGTCCACCCCAAGGGCGAGCCGGCCCCGGAGAATCGCCCCATGTCCGCCAAGCCCCGCCTGCATTCCCCCGCGGACGACCTCGCCTTCATGCGCTCGATCGTCGAGGGCGGGGGACGGCCGCCGATGACCCTGGCGATCTGCTATCTGGCCGGTGGCCTGCTGTACGGCCTGCAGTGCCTGTTCCACGTCGGTCAGGCGACCGGGCTGATCCGCTGGCCCGATCTCGCCAACCTGGCCTTCGTCGCCGCCATCACCGTCGCCTTCCTGTCGATCCTGACCTGGGCCATCCTCAAGGATCGCAAGACCGGAGCATCCAATCGCGGGCCGATGGCGTCCCGCACGCTCAACGCCGCCTTCAGCGCCACCGGCATGGCCAACGGCGCCGTGATCATCATCTTCGGCGTGGGCGCATACAGGGACCAGGATTTCGCCATCTGGCTCTATTACGCGGCCATCGTCTTCGCCCTGCAGGCTGCCGCCTGGTACATGGCCTGGACGCTCAAGCGGAAGGGCTGGATGCTGGCTGTGGCGCTGGGCGGCTGGACCACGGCGGTGGCGCTCGGCGTGCTTGTGCGCGAGCCCCTGTGGTATCTCGGCGTCTGCACCGTCGCCCTCTTCCTGCTGTTCGCCCTGCCGGGCTGGATCCTGTTCCGCGACGCCCGCGCCGCCCCGAAGGGGGCCTGAGCGCGTCATGGGTCTGGCCGATCTGGGACGGATCGACGAGGTCATCCACGGCCGCATGCGGCTGGGGATCATGGTCTATCTGTCCGACGCCGACAGCGCCGACTTCACCGAGCTGAAGACCGTGCTCGAGGCCACCCAGGGCAATCTGTCGGTCCATCTCAAGAAGCTGGAGGAGGCGGGGTTCGTCGCCATCGACAAGAGCTTTCGGGACAACAAGCCCCTCACCCGCGTGTCGATCACCCCCGCCGGCCGCAAGGCGTTCGGCGCCTATCTCGACGCCATCGGCAGCCTCATCGGGGGCAAGGACTGATGGCGCGGCCCCCGGGACGACCTCGGGTCATGGGGATCGTCAACGTCACGCCCGACAGCTTCTCCGACGGCGGACATCTGGCGTCCGTCGAGGCGGCGGTGGCGCATGGGTTGCGGCTGGTCGAACAGGGCGCGGACTTCCTCGACATCGGGGGTGAAAGCACCCGGCCGGGGGCCGATCCTGTCGATCTGGACGAGGAAATCGCCCGCGTCGTCCCGGTCATCGAAGGCCTGCGCGCGTGCTGGCCCGGCCCGATCAGCATCGACACGATGAAGCCCGCCGTCGCCCGCGCCGCCGTCGCCGTGGGAGCAACGATGTGGAACGACGTGACCGCGCTCGGCTTCGCTCCGGACAGCCTCGCCGTCGCCGCCGAGCTCGGCTGCGACGTGGTGCTGATGCATATGAAGGGCGAGCCGCGCACCATGCAGGCCGATCCGCACTACGACGATGTGGTCGCCGAGGTCGCCGACTGGCTGGCCGCCCGGGCCGACATGGCGATGGCGGCGGGGGTGGCGCGTGAGCGGATCTGGCTCGATCCCGGCCTCGGCTTCGGCAAGACGGCGGCGCACAATCTGGCTCTGACGGCGCAACTGGGCCGGCTGACCGCGGCCGGATTTCCGGTCCTCTACGGAGCCAGCCGCAAACGGACGATCCAGTCCATCGACCCGACCGCCACCGACCCCGCCGACCGCCTCGGCGGCTCGCTGGCCCTGGCGCTGGAGGCCGCGGGGCGCGGGGCGTCCATCCTCCGCGTCCACGACGTGCGCGAGACGGTGCAGGCGCTGGCGGTTCAGGCGGCGGTGGCGACCGCTGCGCGACAGACTTGTTCGTCCGGCCCGTCTGCCGCATGGGACAAAGATGCTTGACCAGCCCTCCTTCCGCGGACGCGTCCTGATCATCGCCGGCTCGGACTCCGGCGGCGGGGCCGGGATTCAGGCCGATATCAAGGCCGTGACGATGCTGGGCGGATACGCAGCCACAGCCATCACCGCGATCACGGTGCAGAACACCCTCGGCGTCCACGGCGTGCATCCCCTGCCGCTGGACCTGATCGAGGCGCAGGCAAGGGCGGTGCTGGACGACATCGGCGCCGATGCGATCAAGACTGGCATGCTGGGCTCGACAGAGGTGGTGGAGCGGGTCGCGGCGATCCTCGATTCGTCCGAGGCCCCGGCGGTGGTCGATCCTGTCATGATCGCCAAGGGCGGCGCGGCCCTGCTGGCGGACGACGCTGTGGCCGCCGTGCGGGCGCTGATGATCCCGCGCGCGACCCTGCTGACCCCCAATGCGCCCGAGGCCGAGGCCCTGACCGGGATCGCCGTCGCCGATCTGGACGGCCAGCGCCGCGCCGGCGAGGCCCTGCTCTCGCTGGGTGCGCGGGCGGTGCTGATGAAGGGCGGCCATGTGCCGGGCATGACCGTCATCGACCTCCTGCTGACCCCGTCCGGCGAGACCCTGCTGGAGGGCGAGCGGTTCGACACGCGCAACACCCACGGCACGGGCTGCACCCTGGCCAGCGCCTGCGCGGTCGGGATTGCGCAGGGCCTGCCGCTCGAGGTCGCGGTGGCCAATGGCTGGGCCTATGTGGCCGAGGCGATCCGCCGGGCGCCGGGACTGGGCGGCGGACACGGACCGCTGGATCACGGCTGGCCGATGAGGGACCGGGCATGAGCGATCTGGAGGCCCGGCTGGTCGAGGTCGTCCGTGCTGACCCGGGGCTGATGAACGTCCTCACCACCGTGCGCGGCCTTGGTCTGCACGACTGGCGCGTCTTTTCCGGCGCGGTCTATCAGAGCGTCTGGAACGCCGTGACGGGCCGTCCGGCCGGCTATGGCCGCAAGGACTATGACCTCGGCTATTTCGATCCGGACACCAGCTGGGACGCCGAGGACGCCGTCATAAAGCGCGTCGCCGCCGCCTTCGACGTGCCTTTCCGGAGCGACGTCGAGGTGCGCAATCAGGCGCGCGTGCATCTGTGGTTCGCAGATCGGTTCGGCGAACCCTATGCACCCCTGACGGGCACGGACGAGGCCTTGGCCCGGTTCGTCGCCCCGGCCTTTGCGGTCGGGGTGCGGCTGGAGGAGCACCACACGATCAGCATTGCGGCTCCGTTCGGGCTTGAGGATGTGTTCTCGATGACGTTGCGGCCCAACCCCAACCGGCCGCTGGCGAAGGGGTGGGACAGGGTGGTGGCCAGTGCGCGCGCGCGCTGGCCGGAGTTGACCGTGATCGAATCGGAGCCTGCCTGATGCGCCAGTGGACCGTCGACGCCTTCGCCACCGCCCCGTTCAAGGGCAATCCGGCCTGCGTGGTCGAGCCCTTCGACCAGTGGCCGCCCGATAGCTGGATGCAGGCGCTGGCCAGGGAAAACAATCAGGCGGAGACGGCCTTCCTGCTGAAGACCGCAGATCCCGCCCGGTTCGGTCTGCGCTGGTTCACGCCCGGCATGGAGGTCAATCTGTGCGGCCACGCCACCCTCGCTTCGGCCCATGTATTGCTGGCCGAGCTCGGACTGGAGGCCGTCGCCCTGACCTTCGACACCCGCTCCGGCCCGCTGATGGTGGCGCGGGCGGGTCAGGGCTATGAGATGGATTTTCCGTCCGATCCGCCGGTCCGAACTGCGACGCCGGGCGGTCTGGCCGAGGCGCTGGGCGTGGCGCCGGTCGAGGTCTGGGCCGGGCGCTATCTGGTGGCGGTGCTGGAGAATGCGGCGGCGGTGCATGCCGTGAAGCCCGACATCCGTGCGTTGGCGGCGATTCAGGGCGCGGCGGGCGAGATCGGGCAGGTGATCATCTGCGCCTCGGCCGATGCGGGTGACGACGTCGATGTGGTCGACCGCTTCTTCGCGCCCGGCTGCGGGGTGGACGAGGATCCGGCGACCGGCTCGGCGCACTGCATCCTGGGGCCGCTTTACGCCGACCGGCTGGGCCGGGCGACGGTGCGGTTCCGGCAGGTGTTTCCGGGGCGCGGCGGGGACATCGCAAGCGAAATGCGGGGCGACCGCGTGCTGCTGCGTGGACAGGCCGTCACCGTGATCGAGAGCCGGCTCAGGCTCTGACACAAAGGAAAGGGGCGCGACCCTTCCGGATCGCGCCCCTCGGACCTTCGGGGAGGAAAGTCGGGCCCTAGTGGGTGTAGCCGGCGTGGTCCTGACGATGTTCGCGCGTCATGGCCGTCAGGCGGTCGTAGCGGTTCTGCAGATCCTGCCGTTCACGCCACGACAGGCCGCCCTGCTGGTAACGGTACTCAAGGCGGATCAGCCCGTCGACCTCCGTCTGAACATAGCGAGCCTCGCGGCGGCTCAGCCAGCCGTTGCGCAGGCCCCGGTCGATTAGCCGTTGCAGCTGGGTCCTGCGCTGGGCGATAGGCTGCCAGTTTCGATTATCGTGTCCGTAACGATCGCCGCGGTCGTCCAGGTCATAGCGGTCACCACGGTAGTCGCGGTCACCACGGTAGTCGCGGTCATCATGGTGGTCTCGGTCACCGCGGTAGTCCCGATCCCTCCGATGATCCTGTTCGTAGCCGCCCCGACCATCACGGTCCTGATGACCGTAGGACTGGGCCATGGCGGGGACCGCGACGGAAGCCGCGGCCAGGGCGAGGGCGGGGATGAAAAACTTCCTCATCATCGGACTTCTCCTTGAGCGTTCCACGCGGACCGGGTGGCCGGCGTTGATGCGAAAAGACCATTTCCCGGCTGAGTGCGAACTGAACGACGCGTGTCAGCTTTCATTCATCGACATGGATTCCTCCTGCCGCCCTGAGCGACTACTCTAACCGGCAAATCCGCGCCGTGCCCGGGGGGCGCGCAAATGGTGAAATATGTCTACACTTGTCGTTCAGCCGTCGTTCAGAGCCCGAGGCCTAGACGCTTTTCATGATCCGTCCCTCCGCCATCCTGCTTGCAGCCCTGATCGCCGCCGCGCCCCTGTCGCAAGCGGTGGCGCAGGACCGTGTCCAGCGGTTCGAACGCGAACAGGATCGCCCCGAGCGCCAACTGCAGGACGAACGCCCCCGCGTCAGCGTGGGCGAGGCGGTGCAACGTGCATCCTCGGGCCGTCCTGGCCGTTTTCTGGGCGCCAGCAACCGCGGCGATACGATTGTGGTCCGTTGGGAGTATCCCGGCGGCCGCGTGGCGGACATTATGGTGGACGGCCGTAGCGGTCGGGTCGTCGGAGAACGCTGAATGCGAGTCCTGCTTGTCGAGGATGATATCGACCTTTCTCGTCAGCTGAAGCTGGCTCTGGGCGACGCCGGTTATGCCGTCGATCACGCCGCGGACGGGGAGGACGCTCATTTCCTCGGCGACACCGAACCATATGACGTGGTGGTCCTCGACCTCGGCCTGCCGAGGATCGACGGCGTTTCAGTGCTGGAGCGCTGGCGTCGCGACGGCAAGACCACGCCGGTGCTGATCCTGACTGCGCGCGGCGCCTGGTCCGACAAGGTGGCGGGCTTTGACGCCGGGGCCGACGATTATCTGACCAAGCCGTTCCACACCGAAGAGCTGCTGGCCCGTCTGCGGGCCCTGTTGCGGCGCTCCGCGGGCATCGCCTCGGCGACGCTGTCGTGCGGCGGGCTACGCCTTGATCCCCGCGCGGCCCGCGCCACGGTCAATGGCGAGCCGCTGCGGCTGACGTCCCTAGAGTACCGGCTGCTGCACTATCTGATGATGCATCAGGGGCGTGTCATCAGCCGCACCGAACTGGTCGAACATTTGTACGATCAGGACTTCGATCGCGATTCCAACACTATAGAGGTCTTCGTCGGCCGCCTGCGCAAGAAGATCGGTCCCGACCGGATCGAGACCGTGCGCGGCTTGGGCTACCGCCTGACGCCGCTGGCCGGGGAGTCCGACGGGGCGTGACCGAAGGGGCGGGGGGCGAATTGGCTCCGGCCGACGACAGGTCCTGGGGCCGCTGGTTCGGGCGACCGGGCCGCAGCCTGACCCGACGACTGATCTGGCTGGCGTCCGGCTGGATTGTGCTGGCCCTCGTACTCACCGGCTGGGCCCTGACCAGCCAGTATCAGGAATCCGCCCTCCGACGACTCGGCAACATGCTGGGCGACACCATCGACGAGGTGGTGATCGCGACCAATGCCGGGCCGGACGGCGTGGTCGTGGCTGAAATCAGGGACGCACGGACGGACCGGGCGCTTTCCGGAAAATACTGGGCTGTCGCCGAGCTGGACGGCGCGGGCGGCGTGCGGTTCATCGCCGGCTCGCCCTCCCTGGCCGGGGAGCAGCTGGCCGTCCCGCGCGGTCTGCCGGCACGGCTGGGGGCCGCCACGGGCACGACGATCAGTTTCAACGACCCCGGCTTTCTGCGCCCCCCGCTGCGTCAACCTCTGCGCGTCGCGGCCAGCCTCAAGTCGCTGCCGGGGCGCAGTGAGCCGCTGATGTTCATGGCCGCGATCGACCGGACCAGTATCGAGAACGACACCCGCCAGTTCGCGACCTTCACCTGGACCTCCCTGCTGCTCCTCGGCCTGGGACTGGTCATCGCCGTCTTCCTGCAGGTGCAGATCGGCCTGCGTCCCCTGTTCAGCCTCAGGAACGAGATCGCCGACGTGCGCATGGGCAAGGCCGCCCGCATCGGTCGCACCTATCCGATGGAAATTCAGCCGCTGGCAGAACAGGTCAACCGCCTGCTGGACCAGAATCAGGAGACGGTTGAGCGCCAGCGCACCCATGTCGGCAACCTCGCCCATGCGCTGAAGACGCCCCTGTCTGTCATGCTGGCCGAGGCCGGCTCGCAGAAGGGCGACCTGCCAGACATGGTGCGCAAACAGACCGAGGTGATGAAAGCCCAGGTCGATCACCACCTGCGCCGCGCCCGCGCTGCCGCCCGTGCCCAGCTGCTGGGTGAGCGCACGCCTATCGCCGGTGTGCTGGACGAGATGGCGGTCATGCTGGAGCGGGTATTCGAAGAGAAGTCTGTCGAGATCGACTGGCGCGCGCCGGATGAACTCGGCTTCCGCGGCGAGCGTCAGGACCTGCAGGAAATCCTCGGCAATCTGATGGAGAACGCCTGCAAATGGGCGAAGCGCCGCGTGCGCGTCTCGGCCGGCCCGACCGGCCTGGGTCAGATGGTGGTGGTGGTCGAGGACGACGGACCCGGCCTGCCTGCCGACCAGCGAGCGGCGGCCCTGGAACGCGGCGCCCGCATGGACGAAACCACCCCGGGCTCCGGCCTCGGCCTCTCGATCGTGGTCGAGCTGACGCGAGCCTATGGCGGCAAGATCACCCTCGCCGACAGCGATCTCGGCGGCCTCAAGGTGTTGCTGGAACTGCCCGCGGCCGAGGCCTGACTCGTCCGTATGGATAGCGGTTGTTAACCCTGCCTGCCCATAGTTCCGCTTGACCGGGTGGGTTGGGTTCGGGGTTTTTCTTATGGCAGGGCTCACTGTCCCCCATCGCGTTGCGCTCACTGCCCTGCTGGCGCGGTGTCCCGAGGTTGCGCTCAAAGCCGTGTCCGCCGCTGTGGCGCCCATGGGCGGCGGCCGGGCGGCGGAACTGCGGATACTCATCGGGGAAGAAGCCCGCGACCGGCTGCGCCGCGCCAAGGTTCTGGCGCCGCTGATCCCCATGTTCCGTGCCCGCGCCGATGGCGTCGCCGCCTTGACCTTTCCGTCTCACGTCCTGCCGCGCCTGTGGCGCGCCGCCAGGGAACGCGAGCCTGATCATCTGCCCTACCTGGATCGGGATGAGCCCTCGACCATCGCCGTGGCGGACCGCTTCTGCCAGGCCGCGGCCCGCGTCGTGCGCGACCAGCCCGACCTGGTGTGGCCTCCTGGTGGCGATGAGACGGCGCGTCAGGCCGCCCTCGCCGACCTGGCGGCCTGCCTCGATCTGGCCCATCTGGCGCGACGGGGCCTGCCGTCTCTGGAGGTCTGGCTCAAGCGTCCGGACGGCGATCAGATCGCCGAACTGCGCCTGCTGCTCAAGGACTGCGCCGGTGTTCACGTCGACGGGGCCCAGCGCGTGCTGGAAATGCTGTTCGCCCACCTGGACGACGCCGTCCTGATCCTGCGCATCGTCATCCAGACTTCGCTGGCCGCTGGACGGGAGGGCTTCCTCAGCGAGTCGGAACTGGCCGGCTTCGTCGACCGGTTGATCGTCGGCGTCGACGTCCGCGCCCGAAGGATCGAGGCGTTCAAGCCGGGCGCTGATCTGGACCGGGTCGAAACGGTCATCGCCGACCTCAACTGGTGTGCCGCTGTGCTCGGTGAACTGGATGTGACCCTGACCCTCAATCCGCAGAGCGTATGGGGCAAGTCGGTGCGGGATGCGCGAGTCGTGATCGCCCGACGCCTGTCCGGCCTGTTGCGCGCGGCGGACAAGTCGGTGGATGAGGCCCTGCCGCTGGAGCGTGTGCAGATCGCCGGCCGCATGACCCGCAAGGCGCCCCGGCTGTCGACGCCCGTGGACGGCCCCACCGTCGACGCCGCGCTCAGCCTGCTGAAACTGGTCGGATCGGCGCGTGGCCCGGCCTCGACCTTCGGCTGCGAGGCCGATCGCAAGACCCTGGTCGACGCCCTGACCGACCGGCTGTCGGACCATGCCGACCAGACGCTGCGGATGATCAATGACGGCGAGGCCGAGGACGAGGCCCATGCCTTGGGTCTGGTCGAACTGGCCGCTGTCTGCCTCGATCACATCGACGCCGTCGAGCCCGCCCGCACGGTGCGGCGTCGGGCCGCGGTCGCGGGCGCCCCTGCAAAAGGGTCCGAGGCCTCGTCGCGGGCCGCCTGATCGGCTACATCGCCGGGGATGACGTCATTCTGGATCATGGCGGCGCTGCTGACGGCTCTCGCCGGCCTGTGCGTGCTGGCCGGCGCGCGTCGCGGCGCCGACGCCGATGAGACCGTTTCCGCCGCCGCTGAACTGGCCGAGCTGGATCGACTGAAGGCGCGGGGATTGGTGGATGAGGCCGGCTGGACCGCGGCCCGCGCCGAAGCCGGACGCCGCATTCTCGTCTCTGACCGGGAAGCCGCTCCGGTCCGGGCCGGAACGAAGGACCGGATCTGGGTGCTGGCCGGGCTGGGAGCCACGGCCGCCGCCGCGCTGGGCCTCTACGCCATGGTCGGCGCGCCCGGCCTGCGGGATCAGGCCTATGAGCGCCGCGTGAACCTGTGGGCGACCGAGCTGGAGACGCTGCAACCGCCACAGCTCGCCGCGGTGGCCGCCCGCGTGGTGCAGGAACGGCCGAACGATCATCAGGCGCTGACCATGCTGGGCGCCGCGCGGTTCGAGGCCGGTGATCCCATCGGCGCGGCCTCCGCCTTCCGTCGGGCCGTGGCGCTGCAACCCGACGACGCCCAGAGCTGGTCACGGCTGGGCGAGAGCCTGACGCGGGCAAACAGCGGGACGGTCGGCGGCGACGCCGAGGCGGCCTTCGCCCAGGCCCTGCGCCGCGACCCGGGCCAGCTGGGCGCGCGCTATTTCCTCGGCGAGGCGGCGTTGGTCCGCGGCGAGGCGGCCATGGTCCGGGCCATGTGGGGGCCGCTGATCGCCGCCCTCGACCCGGCCGATCCGCGCCGGGCGGACCTGCAACGGCGGATGCCGGGGGGAACGGAATGAGCTGGTTGCCCAAATCGCCCAAGGCGCGGCGTCGCCTGTGGGTTGTCGCCGCAGTCGCTCCGGTGCTGGCCCTCGCGGTCGGTCTGTCGCTGTACGCCATGCGCGACAACGTCACCTTCTTCTTCTCGCCGTCCGAGGCTACGGCCCAGACTGCGCCGGCGGGTCGGGTCATTCGCCTCGGCGGGTTGGTCGAAACCGGCAGCGTGGTGCGCGGCGCCGACGGCGAGGTCGCCTTCGCCATCACCGACAACGCCGCCACCACCCGCATTGTCTATCAGGGCGACCTGCCCGACCTGTTCCGCGAGGGGCAGGGGGTGGTCACCCAAGGCGCCTTCCTGCCCGACCGCAGTTTCCGCGCCACCCAGGTCCTGGCCAAGCACGACGAGACCTACATGCCGCGTGAGGTCGCCGACCGGCTCAAGGCCAAGGGCGAATGGCGACCCGAGGGCGGAGCGTCGGTCCCGGGAGCGGCCACCCGGTGATTGTTGAACTGGGCGCCTTCGCCCTGATCCTGGCGCTGGCGCTGGCGGTGCTGCAGACGGGTATGGCTGCGGCCGGCCGTCTGCGCCGCAGTCCTGTCCTGGCCGGCGCGGCCGAGGGCGCGGCCATGGCCTGTGCGATCGCTGTGGCTCTGGCTTTCGCCGCCCTGATCCAGGCCTTCGCCGTCTCGGATTTCTCGGTCGCCAATGTCGCGGCCAACAGCCACACCGACAAGCCGATGCTCTACAAGGTCGCCGCCGCCTGGGGCAGCCACGAGGGCTCGTTGTTGTTGTGGTGTCTTGTGCTCACCGGCTTCGGCGCCGTCCTGTCGCGGGCGCGCGGCCTGCCGTTCGGGCTCAAGGCCTCGGCGGTGGCGACGCAGGGGCTGCTGGGCGTGCTGTTCCTCGCCTTCGCCGTCTTCACCTCCAATCCGTTCGAGCGGATGGACCCGGCCCCGTTTCAGGGCGGCTCGCTGAACCCGCTGCTGCAGGATCCGGCGCTCGCCTTCCACCCGCCGCTTCTCTACCTCGGCTATGTCGGGTTTTCGGTCTGTTTCTCGCTGGCGGTGGCGGCCCTGATCGAGGGTCGGGCCAACTCCAGCTTCTGGCCGGCATGGGGCCGCTGGGTGCGGCCATGGGCCCTGGCCAGTTGGGCTTTCCTGACCGTCGGCATCACACTCGGCGCCTTCTGGGCCTATTATGAGCTCGGCTGGGGCGGCTGGTGGTTCTGGGACCCGGTCGAGAACGCCAGCTTCATGCCGTGGCTGGCCGGCGCCGCCTTGCTGCACTCCGCCGTGGTCACCGAGCGGCGCGGGGCGCTGGCGGGCTGGACCACCTTCCTGGCGCTCCTGGCCTTCACCTTCTCCATGCTCGGGGCCTTCCTCGTCCGTTCGGGCGTTCTGACCAGCGTCCACGCCTTCGCCGTCGATCCCGAGCGGGGCTTGATGCTGCTGGCCATTCTCGGCGCGACATCCGGGGCCGCCTTCGCCCTGTTCGCCGTGCGCGCGCCCCGGCTGAAGGGCGGGGGGATGTTCGCCCCCGTCAGCCGCGAGGGCGCGCTGGTGCTGAACAACCTGTTCCTGACCGCCGCCTGCGCGATGGTGCTGTTGGGCACCCTGTATCCGTTGATCCTGGAGGCGGCGAATGGGGCGACCATCTCGGTCGGCCCGCCGTATTTCGCCCTGACCTTCGTGCCGCTGATGGCCGTCGCCCTGCTGATCCTGCCCGCCGGGCCGCTGCTGGCCTGGAAGCGCGGCGACCTGAAGGGCGTGGGCCAGCGGCTGGCCGTGGCTGCGGGTCTGGCCATTCTGATCGCGCTGCTGGGCTGGATGGCGTTCGAGCCGAAGAAGGCCCTGTCCGCCGCCGGAATTGGCCTCGCCGCCTGGTTGATCCTCGGAACCCTCGCCGAGGTCGCCGAGCGGGTCCGTCTGTTCCGTGCGCCGCCCTCCGAGACCCTCCGCCGCGCACGCGGCCTGCCGCTCGGCGCCTGGGGCACGACCCTGGCCCATGCCGGGCTGGGGGTCTTCGTCCTCGGGGCCGTGGTCGAGACCGGCTACCGCGTCGAGGCCGCCCGTCCGCTGGCCCCCGGCCAGACCATCGAAGCCGGCAAATGGGCCGTACGCCTCGACTCGGTCCGGGTGGTCGAAGGCCCGAACTATCTGGCCGAACAGGGCCGGCTGACCGTGACCCTGCGCGACGGCGGCACCCCGAAGACCGTCACCGCCGAGCGCCGCTTCTTTCCCGCGGGTGGGCAGACCACGACGGAGGTCGGGCTCGATTTCCGTGGGCTGGACGACGTCTATGTGGTGCTGGGCGAGCGCGGCCGCACCGCCGCCGACGAACCGGCCTGGAGCGTGCGGGTGTGGTGGAACCCGTGGGCCCGGCTGATCTTTCTCGGCCCGGCGATCATGGCGCTGGGTGGGCTGCTGTCGCTGCTGGACCGCCGCCTGCGGCTGGGCGTGAACCGGCGAAAGGCGGGGTCATGAAGCGCGCCTTGCTGATCGCGGTCGTGTCGCTGGGCCTGACCGCCCCGCCGGTCGCCGCCCAGGAACCCCCGCCCGCTCCTGACCGTCCCTTGGCTGATGTGGCCCAGGAAGCCCGCGCCAAGGCCCTGTTCGCCGACATCCGCTGCGTCGTCTGCCAACACGAGGCCATCGCCGACAGCCCCGCCGGCATCGCCGCCGACATGCGACGACTGGTGCGGGAAGAGATCGCCGCCGGGCGCAGCGACGAACAGGTTCGGACCGATCTGGTCCGCCGCTACGGCGACTTCGTCCTGTTCACCCCGCCGTTGCGGGCCGGGACCTGGCTGCTATGGTTCGGGCCGCTGGCCGCCCTGCTGGCGGCGGGGGCCGGCCTGCTGTTCGTCGCGCGCCGCCGCCCGACCGAGACCACGCCTCTGTCAGCCGCTGAAGAGACTGATCTGGCGCGGATACTCGCCGATCAGGCGGTTCGCCCCGATCCTGACGCAAAGCCGTCTGACGACTAGGCGATGCGGACCTATCATTGCGCCCCAAGTCCGCATTGGGGCGTTGGTGAAACAGGCCGCAGACCTATATTGTAAGGCCGAACGGGCGTTCGGCGCCCGACGAGAGGATCGCAAGACACGCCTATGATGAAGCGCAAGGAATTCATGCTGGGGGCCATCGCTGGCCTGACCTTCGCCGCCGCGGCGACCGCCGGCGGCGTCATTGACTGGCCCTCGGCCCAGGCGGGTCCCGTAGCGGGCGTTACGGGCCGCCTCTCGCCCAACGCCGGCGGCTCCGGCCTCGCCTTCGCCCCACCCCAGGGCGCGCCCCTCAGTTTCGCCGACATCTTCGCCCAGGTCGCTCCGGCGGTGGTGCAGATCGAGGTCAGGACGCGGGTCCAGTCGCGCCAGCGTTTCGTGCAAATCCCTGGTCTCGGTGCGGTACCGGTCCCCGGAGCGCCACCGACCGAGGACGGCGAGGACGCCGAGGCCCCCACGGCTATGGGGGCCGGGTCCGGTTTCTTCATCGCCGCCAATGGTTTCATCGTCACCAACAACCACGTGGTCGCCGACGCCACAGAGATTCGCGTCAAGCTCGCCGATGGCCGTGAAATGGAGGCGCGCCTCGTCGGTCGTGACGAGAGCACCGACCTTGCGGTGATCAAGGTCGAGGGGACCGACTTCCCCTTCGTCAGTTTCGAGGAGGCAGCCGTCCCGCGCGTGGGTGACTGGGTCATCGCGGTCGGGAACCCGTTCGGTCTGGGCGGCACGGCGACCGCCGGCATCGTCTCGGCCCAAGGCCGGGACGTCGACAGCGCCTATGTGGGCTATCTGCAGATCGATGCGGCGATCAACCAAGGCAATTCCGGCGGCCCGACATTCGACATCTACGGCCGCGTCATCGGGGTGAATTCGGCCATCTATTCGCAGACCGGCGGATCGGTCGGGATCGGCTTCGCCATCCCCGCCTCGGTGGCCAAGCCGATCACGGATCGCCTGATGCGCGGCGAAACCATCGAGCGCGGCTACGTCGGTGTCGGGATCCAGAATCTCAGCCGCGATCAGATTGAGGCGCTGGGCCTGCCCTCCGACTTCACCGGCGCCTGGGTTGGAGAGGTCACCCCCGGCGGCCCGGCCGAGGCCGGCGGCGTCCGGATCGACGACATCGTTACGCAGATGAACGGGGTGCCCGTGCGGGACCGCACGGATCTGACGCGCCGCATCGGCCAGGTTCGGCCTGGCGAGACGATCCGGCTGGAAGTCCTGCGGGATGGTCGCCCGCTGGCGCTTTCCATTCGTGTGCGCGTACGTCCGCCCGAGTCGGAACTCAACAACCGGCCCGGTCAGGAGCAGGACGATCCCGCGGTGGTCGAGGGCGCGGGCGTGTCGGTCGGCGGCCTGACGGTCGCGCCCATGTCGGACACGCTGCGTCGGCGATATTCTATCCCGGCCGCGATCGACGGCTTGGTAGTGACGACGGCCGAAACCGTGGGCGAACTCAATTTCCGTCCCGGCTACGTAATCACGCGCAGCGCAGCCGGGCCTGTTCGGACCCCCGCGGACTTCGAAGCGGCCATCGCCGCCGCTCGCCGCGCCAACAGAGCGGGTGTCTATCTGGTTGTCTGGACGCCTCAGGGCCATACACCGATCGCTTTACCTCTTCCCAAACCTGAATAAGCCTTAACTGCCCCCATCGCCGCCGATGCGCTAACATCGGCGGCGATTCACGTTCGAGGGGCTGATTCCATGCGCATTCTGGTGGTCGAGGACGACGCTGAAGCCGCGGCCGCCATGGTCCGGGGACTTTCGGAAGCCGGGCACGAGCCGACCCACGCCGTCGATGGGGCCTTCGGGCTGCTGGAGGCGCAGAAGGGCGGCTATGACGTCTATGTCGTTGACCGGATGATGCCGCGTCTCGACGGCATCGGCATGGTCGAGACCGTGCGCAAGGACGGCGACCAGACGCCCGTCCTGTTCCTGTCCGCCCTCGGCGAGGTCGAAGACCGCGTCATGGGGCTGAAGGCCGGGGCCGACGACTATCTGGTCAAACCCTATGCCTTCTCCGAGCTGATCGCCCGGGTCGAGGCCCTGGCGCGCCGCCGCGAGACCGGGTCGGTCGCCACCATGCTCAAGGTCGGCGACCTCGAGATGAACCTCATCGCCCGCACCGTGCACCGCACCGGCAAGGAGATCGATCTGCAGCCCCGCGAGTTCCAGCTGCTGGAGTTCCTGATGCGGCACGCCGGCCAGTCCGTCACCCGCACCATGCTGCTGGAGAAGGTCTGGGAATACCATTTCGACCCCCAGACCAATGTCATCGACGTCCACATCAGCCGCCTGCGCGCCAAGATCGACAAGGGCTTCGACCACGCCATGCTGCAGACGGTGCGCGGGTCGGGGTATCGGCTGGAGCCCTGACGGCAGCCAGTGAAACTTCCCTCCCTCCTACGCCGCACGCCCTTCCGGCTGACGCTGCTGTTCCTCGCCCTGTTCGCGGCGGCGGCCAGCGCGATCCTGGCCTACGTCTATTTCGCATCGGCGGAGGAGGCGCGGGCCCGAACCGAGGCTGAGGTGACGAACGAGTTCACCGTCCTGACCGAAATCTACAGGCTGCGAGGGGTCGAAGCCCTGAACGCAGCCTTGATCGACCGGACGATCCGGACCGGACCCTATCTGTACATGCTGATGGACGCCCAGGGTCAACTGATCACCGGCAGCCTGACCGAGTCGCCGATCGAAATCGTGCCGCGGGGAACGGGAGACGAGGGTTCTGCGCCGGCGTGGGAGACCTTCCGCTACACCGACAATGACGCCAGCGGTCGGGTGACTCGGCCGGAGTCGCTGGGCGTGCAGGCGCGGCTGTCGGGCGGCGAAATCCTGTTTGTCGGCGAATCTATGGGCGACACCCAGGCCTATCTTGCGCGCCTGACCCAGGCGTTGTGGATGGCCATGGGCATCGTGCTCCTGCTCGGTCTGGCCGGCGGGGTGCTGGTCAGCCGTAACCTCGAACGCGCCATGGGCCGGTTGAGCAAGGTCGTCACGGCCGTGCAGGAGGGCGATATCAAGGCCCGGGCCGTGGTCCGGAACTCCGGCGACGAACTGGATGAACTGGGTGCCGGGCTGAACACCATGCTGGATCGGCTGGAGGGGTCGATGGCCTCGATCCGCCACGCCGGAGACGCCATCGCCCATGATCTGCGCTCGCCCCTGACCCGGATGCGGGCCAAGCTGGAGGTGGCGCTGATGGACGCCGAGGCCGGCAAGATCGACGGCGTCGACGCGGTCCAACTGGCCCTCGACGAGGCCGACAACCTGCTCAAGACCTTCAACACCGTCCTGGCCATCGCCCGTCTACAGGCGGCCGCCGGCCGTACGCCGGACCCCAGGGTGTTCGACGCCGCCGATCTGGCCGCCGACATGGCCGAACTTTACGAGCCGGCGAGCGAGGACAAGGGGCTGGAGTTCTCCGCCGAGATCGAGCGCGGCCTGATGATTGAGGGCAACCAGCCCTTCCTGGCCCAGGCCCTCGCCAACATCATCGACAACGCCATCAAATACACGCCGACCGGCGGCGCCGTCATGCTGCGCGCGCGCCGGCGTTCATCGGGCGAGATCGAATATTCCGTCACCGACACCGGGCCCGGCGTTCCCGAGGAAGACCGCGAGCGGGTCATCGAACGCTTCGTCCGGCTGGACAATAGCCGCACGGAGGCCGGCTCGGGCCTCGGCCTGTCGCTGGTCGGGGCGGTGATGGAGGCCCATGGCGGCCGCATCCTGTTGGATGAAGGCCCCGGCGAATACGGCGGCTTCGGCCCCGGCCTGCGGGTGGCCCTGGTCCTGCCGGCGACGGAATGAGCGGGTCGCTCGGCTCGCGGCTCGCCCCCTGTGGCCCGGTCGTAGACGCCGTCGCCGCCGATCGGGTCCATGAGCGCCTGTCCGGGGCGGCGAGCGAAGGCGGGTGGTCGGACGCGTTTGAAGCCGCCTGGCCCGCGCTCGTCCCCGTCTTTGCCGCCTCGCCCTATCTGGGCGGTCTGGCGCGCCGCTGGCCCGAGCGGCTTCGGCTGACGCTGGAGGCGGCGCCGGAGGATCGGCTGGCGGCGATCCTGTCCTCGACTACAGCCTTGGGCGGCGGCGCTGACGAGGTCCGCGCGCCCCTGCGCTGGCTCAAGGCCGAACTGCACCTGCTGACCGCCCTGTGCGATCTCGCCGGCGTCTGGGATCTGGACGCTGTCACCGGCGCGCTCAGCCGCTTCGCCGACGCCTCGACCCAGGCCGCCCTGCGGGCCGTCGCCCATGACCAGCGCGAGCGGGGCAAGCTGGTCTGCGCAGCCGACGATCCGCGCGGCCCCATACCTGGCCTGTTCGGCCTGGCGATGGGCAAGCACGGCGCCTTTGAGCTCAACTATTCCTCCGACATCGACATCAGCCTTTTCTGGGAGCCCGAGGCTTTGGAGAGCGCCCTGGCCGAAGGCGTCGAGCCGCAGAAATTCTGCGACCGCGCCGCCCATGCCCTGGCGTCGCTGATGCAGGAGCGGACCGGCGACGGCTATGTCTTCCGCTTCGACCTGCGGCTGCGGCCCGATCCTTCGTCCACCCCCCCCGTGGTCGCCGCTTCCATGGCGCTCGCCTACTACGAAAGCGTCGGTCAGAACTGGGAACGCGCCGCCTTCATCAAGGCCCGGCCGGTGATCGGCGACCTCGCCGCCGGCGCTGATTTCATCAAGGCGCTGAGGCCCTTCATCTGGCGGCGCAGCCTGGACTATCCGGCCATCCTGGACATCCAGTCGATCAAGCGCCAGATCCACGTTCACAAGACCGGCGAGGCCATGGAGGCCGCCGGGGCCAACCTGAAACTGGGCAGGGGCGGCATCCGCGAGATCGAGTTCTTCGCCCAGACGCAACAGTTGATCCTCGGCGGCCGCGACCCTGCGCTACGAAACCCACGCACCGTCGACGCTCTCGCCGCCCTTCGCGATGCCGGACATGTCAGCGTGGAGACCTGCGCCGGACTGACGGCCGCCTATATCGAGCTCCGGGGGCTCGAGCACCGCGTGCAGATGCTCGATGACGAACAGACCCACATCCTGCCGGCCGACCCCGCGCGGCGCGCGGCGGCGGCGGCCCTGGCGGGGGAGGGCGATCTTGCCGCCTTCGACCAAGGGGTCGAATCCCTGCTGGTGGAGGTCAACCGCACCTATGGCGAGCTGTTCGAGGGCGAGGAGGCCCTGTCCTCTCCCTATGGCTCGCTGGTTTTCACCGGGGTCGAGAACGATCCCGAGACCTTGGCGACGCTGGAGCGGATGGGTTTCACCGAACCGGCCGGCGTGGCCGACGCCATCCGCAGCTGGCACCACGGCCGCATCCCGGCGACCCGTTCGGCGAGAGGGCGGGAGCTGTTCACCCGGCTGGCCCCTCGCCTGCTGACCGCGCTGGCCGACATGTCACAAGGGGATGGGGGCGCGGCCGACGCCGCCTTTCGCCGCTTCGCCGTCTTCTTCGCGGGTTTGAACAGTGGCGTTCAGGTTCAGGCCCTGTTCCTGGCCCAGCCGAAGCTGTTTGACCTCGTCGTCGGCGTCATGGCCTTCGCCCCCCGGCTGGCCCGCACCCTCGGCCGCTATCCCGCCGCCCTGGACAGTATGCTGGACGCCCGTTTCGCCCGCGCCATTGACGAGGATTCCGGCCTGGTCGCCCAGATGAAGGCCGACGCGGCCGCGGCGCCCGATTTCGAAACCGCCCTCGACATCGCCCGCCGGGTGCACCGCGAGCAGATGTTCCGTATCGGCATCCAGACGTTGACGGGGCACGCCGGTCCGGAGGCGGCCGGCCGCGCCTATACGGCGCTGGCCGACGCCGTCATGGACGCCCTGGCTCCCGCCGCCATGGCCGAGGCGGTGCGTCAGGGCGGGGTCCTTCACGGCGGCGCGGTCGCCGTGGTCGCCTTGGGCAAGGCCGGCTCGCGCGAGATGACCGCCGGCTCCGACCTCGATCTGATGACCCTTTATGACGCGCCGGCCGAGGCCGTATCCGACGGCAAGGGCTGGGCCGCCGGGGTATTTTACTCCCGCTTCACCCAGCGGCTGATAGCGGCCCTGTCGGCGCATACGGCCGAGGGCGGCCTTTACGAGGTCGATATGCGGTTGCGGCCCGGCGCGGCCAAGGGGCCGGTGTCGCTGCGATTGTCGGCGGTTGAGGATTATTACGCGACCGAGGCCGACACCTGGGAGTTCATGGCCCTGACCCGCGCGCGGGTAGTCTGGACCGACGACCCGGACTTCGGCGCACGGGCGACAATGGCGCTGGAAGCCATACTGCGCCGGCCCCGACCGGACGCTGATGTCGCCGCCGACGCCCGCCGGATGCGCGATCTGATGGCGCGCGAGCGGCCGGGGCAGGGGCCGTGGGATCTCAAGCTCGCGCCCGGTGGTCAGGTCGACGCTGAGTTCGTCGCTCAGGTTCGTCAGTTGAAGTTCGCTGCGGCCGGCGGCCCACTGACGGTCTCGACGCTGGAGGCGCTCGCGGCGGAACCCGCTCTGGCCGAGGCTTGGCGACTGCAACAGGCGCTGGGCCAGATCCTCAGCGCGGCCTTCGACGAAAGGCCTGACCCCGAACACGAACCCGAGGGCTTCCGCCGCCGTCTGGCCGAAGCTGCGGGCCTGACCGATTTCGAAACCCTCAAGGCCCGGTTGGCCCAGGTTCGGACGGCCGCCCGCGCCGCTTTCGAATCGGTCCTGCCGCCCCCCCGCGACGGAAACTGACGGCAACGCCGTTTTAGTCTGCAGACAGGGACTGCGGCCGCGCAGGGCGGCCATGGAGATCACAAAGATGCACAAGACCCTTCTCGTCGGCGGCCTGGCCGCCCTGATGCTGGCCTCGGCCGGCACCGCCTTCGCCCAACAGGCTCCGGCGCGGCCCATGCGCGCCGATGCGGACGGCGACAGCCGCCTCAGCCGGGCCGAGTTCGTCGGACAACGTGTGCAGCGCTTAGCGGCGGCTGACGCTGACCACGACGGTTCGGTCACCACCGAGGAGCGCCGCGCCGCGATGCAGACCCGGATGGCAAGCCGCGCTGACGCCCGCTTCGACCGACTGGACGCCAATAATGACGGCGCCGTCAGCCGCACCGAGTTCGACGCAGCCCGCGCGGCCGGACGTGAAGCCCGCGCCGACCGTGGTCCCCGTCCGATGCGTCCCCATCGTGGCCCCGGTCGCGGCCAGCGCGGCATGGCCCGAATGGAGGCCCGCGCCCCGGTCGTCATCGCTGATGTCCAGGCTCGCGCTGAACAGGCCTTCACCCGTCTCGACGCCGACCACGACGGCTTCGTCACCGCCGCCGAGGGCCGCGTCGGCCGTCAGGCCATGCGCGAGCATCGCCGCGAGCGCATGAGCCAACGCCGCGCCGCGCGTCAGGCGTCGCCGCAGGCGCCCGCTTCGGAGTAGGGACGATGTCGGGGACGGCGGTCATCAACCGGGCGGCCCTTTCGGTAGCAACGGAAGAGGGCCGGAGTGGCGCTGATCGCCGACCCCGACGAGGAACTGGTGCGTCGCGTGGGTCGAGGGGACCCGGCGGCGATCCAGGCCATGGTGGCGCGCAAGCTGCCGCGCATGCTGGCGCTTGCGCAGCGGATGCTGGGCGACGCCTCCGAGGCCGAGGATGTGGCGCAGGACGCCATGTTGCGGGCGTGGAAACAGGCGCCACGCTGGACGCCGGGTCAGGCCAAGTTCGACACCTGGCTGCATCGGGTCGGGCTGAACCTTTGCTACGACCGGCTGCGGCGCCGACGCGAAACGCCCACGGCGACGCCGCCGGAACGGCCCGATCCCGGGCCCGCGCCGGATCGGGGGCTGTTGGCGGGGGACGTGGGCATGCGTGTCGATGCAGCGCTGGCTCGACTGCCGGACCGTCAGCGCGAGGCCATTGTTTTGTGCCACTATCAGGAGCTGACCAACATCGAGGCCGCGGCTCTAATGGAGGTCAGCGTGGACGCGCTGGAGAGCCTGTTGTCGCGTGGACGAAGGGCATTGAGACAAGCCTTGGCCGATATCCGGCCGGGTGCTGAAGGAGCAGGAGTGTGATGACGTCGGAACGGTTCCTCGTCTTGGTCGCGGCCTACGGCGCCGACGTGCGGCGCTGGCCCGAGGCGGAACGCGCGGCGGCCCGGGCCTTCGCCGTCGCCGAGCCGAACGCCGCCGCCCCGGCCCTCGCTGAGGCGGGCGCTGCGGACGCCCTGCTGCATGCCTCCCGCGTGGCCCACCCGTCTCTGGCCCTGCGCGATCGGGTCATCGCCTCGGCCGCCGGGGCCGGGTTGAAGGCGCGCCGCGAGGGCCGCCGTTGGCTGGATCGGCTGGCGTTGACGCTCGGCGCCGGCTGGGCCGCCGCCGCCTGCGCCGGTGTAGTCGCGGGCGTTATGATGACCAGCTATCTGACCGCCGACGCCCAGGCCGAGGCCGTCCTGTATCAGGCCTCCCTGCTCGGCGTGGACGATGCCGAGGTGCTCGGATGAGCCCCAAGGCCCTCAAGATCGCCCTCGTCGGCTCGGTGGCCTTGAACCTGTTCGCCGCCGCCGCCCTGACCACCCTGTTCGTCACCCGCGCCCAGGTGGAGGACCGGGTGGAGGCGCAGCACCGGACGCACCGCACCGGCTCGCCCATGCGGTTGATCGCCCAGCTCGATCCCGCCGTCCGGGAACGGGTCCGTGACACCTTGCGCGCATCGGCCCTTGCCGCCCGTCCTGATTTCGAGGAAGCGCGGCTGAAACGGCGCCAAGCCGTGGAGATGGGGCGTTCCGCGACCTTCGACACAACCCGGGCAACCGCCTTGCTGGAACAGTCGCGGACCGCCGAGTTGCGCGGCAGGGCGCGGCTGGAAGCCGACGCCGTCGCCCTGCTGGCGACGCTTGAGCCGGAGGATCGACGGGCGCTGTCGGAAATCCTGACCCGCCGGGGCCGTGCCGCGAACCGCGACCATGGCGGTCGGGAATCGCACAAGGAGGGATCGAGGACGACCCCTTCGACTTGATCAGGCGGCGCGTGCCTGCGTCGTCCGGGTCGGCTCGGTCTTCATCGGCGACCCCGGCCGCCGGATCGGCAGGTCGAAGCCTACGGTCGTGCCCCGGCCCGGCTCGCTCTCGATGCTCAGCGTACCGCCGTGCAGTTCGATCAGCGACTTGGTCAGGGCCAGACCAAGGCCGGTGCCCTGCGTCGTCTTGGAGTGCTGGCCCTCGACCTGTTCGAACGGCCGCGCCAGCCGGGTCAGGTCCTGGGCGGCGATGCCGATGCCGGTGTCGGTGACCGCCACCCGCAGTCGCTCGTCGTCCTCGCGAGAGATGGCCACGACGATGTGGCCGCCCTCGGGCGTGAATTTCACCGCATTCGAGATCAGGTTGAGAACCACCTGTTTCAGGCCGCGATAGTCGGCCTCGATCTCGGGCAGGTCCGGCGCATCGACCAGCAGGTTCAGGCCCGCCTCCTCGATTTTGCCGCGCATCAGTCGGGCGGCGTCGTCAACCACCTCCTTCAGCGACACGGTCTCATAGTGAAGCGTCAGCTTGCCGGCCTCGATCTTGGCCATGTCCAACACGTCGTTGATCAGCGAAAGCAGGTGCTGGCCTGACTTGAGAATATCGGCGGCGTATCCCTTGTATTTTGGATCGCCCATCGGCCCGAACATCTCTCCCGCCATGATCTCTGAGAAGCCGTTAATGGCATTCAGCGGCGTGCGCAGCTCATGGCTCATATTGGCGAGGAATTCCGACTTGGCCTGGTTGGCCGCCTCGGCCCGGGTCATGGCCACTTCGTATTTCCGCGCCAGCAGCGACAGCTTTTCCTCGCGATCCTCCAGCTCGGTGATGGTGACGTACAGCCGTTCGGTCGCCCGCTGCCGCTCCGCCTCCTTCTGCTTGATGGCGGTGATATCGGCCGCCGTAACCACCGAGCCTCCATCAGAGGTGAAGCGTTCGATCAGCTGCAGCCAGCGTCCGTCATGCAGCTCGATCTCGCGCGCGCCGGCCCGACCCCCGGTGGCCGGCTGGTCCGACTTGATGGCGAGGGCGGCAATCTGGTTCAGATCCTGTTTGAACACGCCACGCCGCACCACGCCGGGCTCGAACGCGAAGGCGTCATGAAACGCCTCGTTCGACAGGATCAGCCGGCCCTGCTTGTCGAACAGCACGAAGGCGTCCGATACGCTCTCGATCCCATCGCGCAGCCGGCCTTCGGCGGCCTGGGCATGGGCCTTGGCCCGGCGCGCCTCGGTGGTGTCCAGGGCCACGCCCAGCACGCAGGTGAAGCCGTCGCCGCCACGGTCGCCACGCGCCTGTCCCCGGGCGTCGATCCATCGCGCCCGACCCTCGGCGTCCGGCACCGGAAAGCTGACGTCGAAGGCTCCGAAGGTCTGGGCCTGACGCAGCGCGTGCAGCACCGCGTCATGATAGCGCGGATGGATCCGGGCCAGGATTTCATCGGACGGAATCGGTCCGCTGCGCTCCAGCCCCATCAGCTCCGCCATATAGTCAGACACCGTGACCTGATCCATTTCGATGTCCCATTCCCAGACGCCGCAGCGGGCGGCCTCGACGGCGCCGCGAAAACGCCGTTCCGAGGCCGCCCATGCCCGGCTGATGCCCTGTTGACGGCGTTGCAGGAGCAGGGCCAGCAAGACGACGAAGGCGCCGATGCCGACCGGCGCTGTCAGGACCCAGACGTCGTCCAGAAGAGCGTCTGCGCCCGTGTTCACGGGGGTCGACGCCACGGCGATCAGGCCGGTACCACCGATCGGCGCCCCGGTCCGGCGGATCGACTGCTCCCCGACGGTCAGCGTCACGCCCCGCCCGTCGGGCGCGATCGGGGTTGAGCCCAGACCAATGGCGGCGCTGTTTGTTCGCGCCCCTGCGAGGACCGCATCGGGCCCCGACAGAACCCACAGGTCCACGCCTTCGCGACGGGCCAGCGACGGCAGCGGCGCCCGGCCGACGATCCGGCTGCCGTCCGAAAGGTTTCGGGATACCAGGATGGCGCGACCGTCAGCGGACAGCAGGGGCCGACCCTCCGCCGCGGCGAAGGCGCGGCTATTGTCGCCCGCCGCCGCCAGCACGCGACCATCGTCCGCCACCACCGCAAAAGCCCGGCCCGGCGCCGCGGCCCGGGCGCGTTCGACGGCGATCCGCGGCTCGCCTACCGCAGCGCCGGCGCGAACCGCGGCCTCGACGGGCCCGACCCGCGTCTCGATCTCAAGCGCCAGCAGCCGCGCCTCGCGGTCCACGGCCGTCAGCCGCAGGGCGTCGGCCTCGTGGCCGGGCCGCGCCATCTCGCGGGCGAACAACAGAACATAGGCCGACACCGCCAGCGTCACGGTCAGTATGGCGATCCGTAACCATGGCGGGGGGGCCTTGCGCCGGTCCGCCGTACGCCGCCCCTCATTGGTTATGCGGCGCTCTTCACCCCGCAAGGCGCTCTCCCCAAAAGGATTCGACGTTGAACGGCGAATCTAGGCTGCGTCGCAGATTCCTGTCGAGGCTTGGTTAGAAGCCATCAACCTTTTGTGGCGCAGCCGAACCTCGAATATTGTTCGTTCACGGTGAATCTACCTGAAACAGAAGATGTTTCAGAATCACCCTATAGTGACCGATTTCGCTCTAGGCGGCGCGCGATTCCCGCAGTGGCGCGGCGACGACGTCGGATGGCGCGGCCAACACGTCGGTGACTGACTTCAGCACGGACCGGGCCTCGCGGGCCAGCATCTGCATTTCGGGTGGCGCGTCGTCCGGCGCCTCATCGACCGAAGCGGCGAGCCGCTCGGCTAGCGCCATCAGACGCGGCGCAGCGGCGATAAGCCGGGCCTGGAATTCAATCTGATCCGGGTCGCGGTCATATTCCGCGCCGGGCACCCGCCATCCGCCCCAGTCCGCCTGGTCGGTCACCACAACCGGATAGGTGCCGGGGAAGGGATGATGCGGGCAGTCGTCGGCGGTCTGCCACTTGTTGCGGGCCCGCATAAGCCGCCATGTCTCGCCGGTGTTCGCGGCGGGATCCTCGGTCGGCAACAGAAGTTCATTGCTCAGGAACTCCCGGCCGAGGCCGACGTCATAGGTGACGCGGACGGGCTCCTCGAACCCCTTGGCCCAGACGGGCTGGACCTTCTCGATCTGGGCCCAGGCGCCGACGCATTCGACCCAGACCTTTTGTCCCTTCTGGAACTGCGCGCGCGCCATCCATGTCTCCCGATCCGAACATCGAGAGTGCGCCCCCGCGGGTGAACAGCCGGTTCCGGGATAGGGTGAAGCAGACGTAAACGCCGGCTTCACCCCGACGCCGTCAGGCGCGGGAAATGTCTTCCAGCGCTTCGCCCGTGTATTTTTCCTTCACCCGGGTGGACAGGTCGCCCAGCGAGACGACGCCGACCAGACGGCTGTCCTTGTCCAGCACAGGCAGGCGGCGGATCTGTTTGGCGCCCATGGAATCCAGAACGGTCTTCAAGTCATCGTCGGCATTGGCGGTGTGCGGATTGCGAGTGATGTATTCGACCACCGGCGCGCCTGCGGCCGCGCCCTGGGCCAAGGCCCGGACGGTCAGGTCCCGGTCGGTGATCGTACCGATCAGCGTGTCGCCGTCGGCCACCGGCATGAAGCCGAAGTCCCCGGCCGCCATGCGCGAGGCGACCTCCTGAACGGTGTCGCCGGGACGGGCGACCTGAACGTCCTTGCTCATTACATCGCGGATTTTCATCGGTTGTCTCCTTGGATGGGTGCCGTGAAAACCCCTGTCTGCACTGCCGGTTCCGGTTCAGCCAGATGACTGTCAGACAACGAGGCCCTCAGGGTCGGGTCAGGCGTCGCGTGGTTTTCTGTGTCCACGGTCCACTGCGGATCGGAACGATGAGGACTACGACAATGAAAACCGCCATGATCCGGAAGGCTTTGCTTTCCACGCTCGCGGCGACGGCGGTCATGACGGCCACGCCGGCGCTGGCCCAGCAGGTCACCTTCTCCATCGGCGTGGGTTCACCGGGCTACAGCCAGGGCTATGGCTACGACCGCTATGGCTACGACCGCGGCTACGGTTACGACCGTGGCTATGGCTACGATCGCGGCTATGGCCATGATCGGGGCTACGGCAATGACCTGCAGTACCGTGCCCAGCGTCTGGAGCAGCAGATCAACCGTGTGGCCTACAACGGCCGCGTCAGCCGGGGCGAGGCTCAGCGCCTGAGCTGGGAAATGCAGCAGTACCGCAGCCTCGAATGGCGCTACGCCCGTGACGGCCGGCTGAGCCAGCGAGAGTACGCGGATCTGAGCTATCGTCTGGACCGGGTCCAGGCCCTGCTCCGGATGGACCGCCGCGACGGCTGGTAGGTCTCCGCGCACGTGAACAGAGGGCCGCCCCGGCAACGGGGCGGCCTTTCGTTTGTCCGGCTCTGCGGCTAAGCCGCAGCCACAAACCGGAGAACGACGATGACGGCGGCGAACGAGGCGAAGGCCATCCTGCAAAGGTTGGGTGTGAACGACGCCGTCTGGGGCGGGGCGTTGCCCACCCGCTCGCCGATCGACGGCTCCAGCGCCGGCGGTCTGGTCGAAACCGCCGATCTCGAAGGCGTCGTCGCCCGTTCGGTCGAGGCCTTCCATCAATGGAAACGCGTCCCCGCCCCGCGCCGCGGCGAACTGGTCCGCCTGCTGGGCGAGGAGTTGCGTGCCTCCAAGAACGACCTGGCCCGGCTGGTCACGCTTGAGGCGGGCAAGATCGTCTCCGAGGGCCTCGGCGAAGTGCAGGAGATGATCGACATCTGCGACTTCGCCGTCGGCCTGTCGCGTCAGATCTACGGCCTGACCATCGCCAGCGAACGCCCCGGCCACCACATGCGCGAGACGTGGCAGCCGCTGGGGCCGGTGCTGGTCATCTCGGCCTTCAACTTCCCGGTCGCGGTCTGGGCGTGGAACGCCTGCCTTGCTCTCGTCTGCGGCGATCCGGTGATCTGGAAGCCGTCAGAGAAGACCCCGCTGACGGCGGTGGCGACGCAGGCCGTCTTCGACCGTGCCCTCGCTCGCTTCGGTAACGCGCCCGCCGGCGTGGGCCAGCTGGTCATCGGCGGCCGCGACGCCGGCGAGGCCCTCACTACGGATCCGCGCATCCCCCTGGTCTCCGCCACGGGCTCGACCCGCATGGGCCGCGCGGTAGCCCAGACCGTCGCCGCCCGCCTCGGCCGCAGCCTGCTCGAGCTCGGCGGCAACAACGCCATGATCGTCACGCCCAGCGCCGACCTCGACATGGCCGTCCGCGCCATCGCCTTCTCCGCCGTCGGCACCTGCGGCCAGCGCTGCACCACCCTGCGTCGCCTGCTGGTGCATGAGAGCATCGCCGACGCCCTCGTCGCCCGCCTCGCTGCCGCCTATGAAACCCTGCCGGTCGGCGATCCGCGCCGGGACGGCGTCCTGATCGGCCCGCTGGTGGACGAGGCCGCCGGCGCGGCCTTCGACGCAGCCCTGCGTCAGGTCGAGGCCGAGGGCGGCGAGATCGTCGTCGGCGGCAATCGCGTCGACCGCGACGGAGTCTACGTCCGCCCCGCCATCGTCCGCATGCCGGCCCAGAGCGCGGTGGTGCAGCACGAGACCTTCGCCCCCATCCTCTATGTCCTGACCTGGTCCGACTTCGATCAGGCGGTGGCGATGCAGAACGCCGTGCCCCAGGGCCTCAGCTCCTGTGTCTTCACCGACAGCGTCCGGGAGGCGGAAGGCTTCCTCTCGGCCTGGGGCTCTGACTGCGGCATCGCCAACGTCAACATCGGCCCGAGCGGCGCCGAGATCGGCGGGGCCTTCGGTGGCGAGAAGGACACTGGCGGCGGTCGTGAATCCGGCTCCGACGCGTGGAAGACCTATATGCGCCGGCAGACCCAGACGGTGAATTTCAGCCGCGAATTGCCGCTGGCCCAAGGGGTGAAGTTCGACGTCTAGAGCACACCCCCACGCTATCGTCATTCCGGCGAAGGCCGGAACCCAGTGGCGCCGAAGGCGATCTGTTCAGGCAGGGTGTCCGCGACAGGTTCGCGCTCGCGCGCGCCGCGGGGTTCCGGGTCTCCGCTGCGCTTCGCCCGGAATGACGATAGCGGTTAGAGCACCCGCGCCAGCGCCTCCGCCAGATCGCCCTTGCCGACCACCTCGACGTCTTCCAGCCCCAGCCAACCGGCCATCCGCCTTAGCTCCGCTGCCAGCCGCGAGGCCGTAACCGGCGTCGCGTCGGGCTCGCGCCACGCCGCCTGCACCAGCAGCGTCCCGGCCTTGCGGTCCGACTTCAGATCGACCCGCGCCGTGATCGCCTCATCCTCGAGGAAGGGCAGGACGTAGTAGCCGTGGGCCCGCTTGTGCGCGGGGGTGTAGATCTCCAGCCGCACCTTGACCCCGAACAGCCGCTCGGTCCGGTCGCGGGTCCAGATCAGATTGTCGAACGGCGACAGCAGGGCCGCGCCCGTCACCTTGCGCGGCGTCCGCGCCCCGGCGGCCAGATACGCCGGATGCCGCCAGCCCTTCACCGACACAGGCGTCAGCTCGCCGGCCTCGACCAACTCCGCGACCCGGTCGCGCGCATCGGCCAGCGGCAGGCGGAAATAGTCGCGCAGATCCGCCGCCGTCGCCACGCCCATCGCCCGCGCCGACATGCGGATCAGCTCGCGCTGGGCGTCGGCTTCGTCAGGCGTCGGCAGATCGACGATCCGGGCGGGCAGGGCGCGTTCGGTCAGGTCATAGACCCGCTCAAACCCGTTTCGCGTCTTCGTGGTGATCAGCCCGGCCCAGAACAGCCACTCCAACGCCCGCTTGCCGTCCGACCATGACCACCAGCCGGGCGCACCGCGCGGTCCTGTGGCGAAGTCGCCGCCGGTGACCGGCCCGCGCCGTTCGATCTCGGCCAGCACCCCGTCGATATAGTCGCGCTTCTCTCGTCCGAACCGCGAAAGCCCGGTCCACATCGCCCCGCCCCGTGCCCGCGCCATCCGCCAGCGCAGCAGCGGCTGCATCTCCAGCGGCAGCAGCGAGGCTTCATGCCCCCAGTATTCGAACAGCCCCCGCCGCGCCCCCCAGGCCTCGGTCTCCAGCGCCTCGCGCGGATAGTCGCCCAGCCGCGAGAAGCCCGGCAGATAATGGGTCCGCGTCACCACATTGACGCTGTCGATCTGGATCACGCCCAGCCGCCGGGCGACATCCCGCACATGGCTGCGGCCGGCCGCGGCGGGCTGCGTGCGGCCGAACCCCTGGGCGGCCAGGGCGATGCGGCGAGCGGTTTTGGTTGAGAGGGTGTCGGTCACCCTCTCAACCTAGCGGTAGTTTCCCGGCGCGCCAGATGGACGGCGCGCCGGGATGGCGGAGATCGGCTACGGCGCCGCCCGCGCCGGCAAGCGCTGCGCCGCGCGGATCATCTGCACGAACTCGGCCCGCTCGCCGTAGGGGTCCTCGCCGCGGGCGCCCTGCGCCTGTTCCAGAACCGCGTCCCACTCGAAGCCATCGCCCAGCCAGGGATCGCCGCGCAGCCGCTGGCCGAAGGCGGCCACGGCGATGGCCCAGCGCGTGCTCTCGGGCGGCTGGGTGCTGATCCGGGCGCCGCCCGCATTCGACACCACCCGCTGCATCAGCTGCGAGTCGCGTTCGCCCGGCAGCTTGTAGCGGACCTTCACAAAGCCGACCTCGCCGTACGGATCGCCGCCGCCGACGCCGAGGCCGTTGCGGTTCGCGGGGTAGTGCCGCTCACCCATCTGGCTCGGCCCGCCCACCGGAGTGATCTCATACAGGGCGGTGACCGAAGCGCCGGAACCCACCTCGCCGGCATCGACGCGGTCATTGTTGAAATCGGCCTCGTCGAGCAGCCGGGTCTCATAGCCGATCAGCCGGTATTCGCTGACCCGGGCCGGGTTGAACTCCACCTGGATCTTGACGTCGTCGGCGATCGGGAAGGCGCCCCGGTCGAAGGCCGGACCGAACAGCCGCCGGGCCTCGTTCAGGTCGTCGACATACGCCGCCGTTCCGTTCCCGGCCTGGGCGATGGTCTGCATCCGCGCGTCCTGATAGTTGCCGCGCCCGAAGCCGTAGACCGACAGATAGACGCCGGTTTCCCGCTTGGCGGCGACATAGTCCTCCAGCCGCAGATTGTCGGTGACGCCGACATTGAAGTCGCCGTCGGTGAACATCAGGATGCGGTTGACCCGGTCGCGGGCGAAGCTGGCCTCGGCCTGCTGATAGGCGTTGGTCATGCCGGTCGCCCCGGCCGTGCCGCCGGAGGCGTACAGGCTGGCCACGGCGCAGCGAAGCTTCAGCTTCTGGTTCCCCGGCGTCGGGGCCAGCCGCGTGCCCGCGCCCTCGGCGTAGAAGGTCACCGCCGCCGTGTCCTGCGGCCGCAGCCGGTCGATGATCAGGTTCATCGACTTCTGCGCCAGCGCCAGCTTGTCCGGGCTGTCCATCGAGCCCGACACATCGACCAGGAAAGTCAGGTTCAGCGGCCGCCGCTCGTCCGCGGGCAGTTCGTAACCCTGTAGCGCGACATGGACGATCTGCCGCCCCGGCCCCCAAGGGGATTCAGTCACCGCCGTGGTGATGGCGAACGGTTGGGTCGACGCGGTCGGCCGCTCATAGCCGTAGTCGAAATAATTGATCAGCTCCTCGACCCGCACCGCATCGGCGGGCGGCGCGCGGCCCTCGTCCATGAAGCGCCGGACGTTGGCATAGCTGGCCGTGTCGACGTCGATCGAGAAGGTCGAGACGGGCTCGTCGGCGACCCGGCGCACCGGATTGGGGGTGGCGTCGGGGTAGCGTTCGGTGTCGGCGGGGCGGGGCGGGGAGATGATGCCGGGCTGCGGCGACGTAACCCGGGAACCGGTAACCACGACTGCATTGGTCACAGGCGGCGGTGGAGCAGTCGGCGGCGGCGGCGGCGGTGGAGCGGGCGGGGGCGGTGGCATGGGCGCGACATAGGCGGGCCGCGCGCCCCCGACGGCCGGCGGGGCCATGCTGCGTGCCGCCGCATAGTCGGCATTCCGCTCTTCCGGCAGGGTGAAGCCGAACACGCGACAGGCGGCGGGGGAGACCACGCCGTCCGACGGCTTGTCGGGATCGATCGCCCTGCCCTCCTGGGCCATGACCGGCAGGGGCGCCATCGGGGCGGCGAGGGTCAGGCTGACCAGACCGACGAGGGCTCGTTGCAACGGACGTTTCGACATCGCGCATCTCCCCTTGGTTGTGTGGTCACCATGAGGCCGCCCGGCCTCGGGCGAAACTGTGGCGCGCGGGTCTGACGAAGCCTGACGGCCCATGTGGCGTCCAGGGACCGGTGAAGGGTGGCGCATCCCCGCGTCACCCCCCAGTATCCAGCGAGGCCGCAGGGGACGCGAGATGCACGAGACGACCAGCATGGGGCTGGGTCACGCGGTGGCGCTGCTGGCGGCCATGGTCGTCGCCGCCACCCTGTTCCGCCGCTTCGGCCTGGGCGCCGTGCTCGGCTATCTGGCCGCCGGCCTGCTGATCGGGCCGTCCGCGCTCGGCGTGGTGGAGGACCCCCGGTCGGTGCTGCATGTCGCCGAGTTCGGCGTCGTCATGTTCCTGTTCATCATCGGTCTGGAGATGCGGCCCGCCCGGCTGTGGAGCCTGCGCAGGGAGATATTCGGTCTCGGCGCCGTACAGGTTCTGGCCTGCGCCCTGCTGTTGACCGGGATCGCTCTGCTGGCCGGATTGGCATTGTATGCGGCCCTGATCGCCGGCTTCGGCTTCGCCCTGTCGTCGACCGCCATCGTCATGCAGCTGTTGCAGGAGCGGAACGAGAACACCGAACCGGGCGGCCAGCGCGTGGTCTCCATCCTGCTGTTCGAGGACCTCGCCATCGTGCCGCTGCTGGCGCTGGTGGCGGTGCTGGGCAGCGCCGGGGGGTCCTCGGTCGAGACCGGTCATCCGATCTGGAGGACCGTCGGCCTGGCCATCGCCGCCGTGGCCCTGGTCTATGTCGCCGGCCGCTGGATCGTGAATCCCTTCTTCCGCCTGCTGGCCCGCTACGGCGGCCGCGAGGTGATGACCATGGGCGCCCTACTGGTGGTCCTCGGCGCCGCCTGGGCCATGGATCTCGGCGGCCTGTCGATGGCCATGGGGGCCTTCCTGGCCGGGGTCCTGTTGTCGGAATCGACCTTCCGCCACCAGCTCGAGGCCGACGTCGAACCCTTCCGGGGCCTGCTGCTGGGCCTGTTCTTCCTCAGCGTCGGCATGTCGCTGGACCTGCGCGTCGTGGTCGCCGACTGGGCCTGGGTGCTGGGCGGGCTGGCCGCCTTCATGTCCGCCAAAATGGTCGTGGTCTACGCCGTCGCCCGGCTGAAGCAAAAGCACGGCGAGGGCCTGCTGCGCGCCGCCCTGATGGGCGAGGGGGGCGAGTTCGCCTTCGTCCTCTATTCCACCGCCTTCGCGCTCGGCCTGTTCGACGCCCGCACGGCCGCCATCCTGTCGGCCGTGGTCATTCTGTCGATGGCCCTGACCCCGCTGCGGGTCATGTTGGCCGACCGCCTGCGCCCCGACGAGTCCCTGTCGGCGGATGACGCAGACGGCGTGGACCACGCCCACGACCTGCGCGAACGGGTGCTGATCATCGGCTTCGGCCGCTTCGCCCAGGTGGTGTCGCAGCCCCTGCTGGCCCGCGACGTGGACGTCTCGATCATCGATCTGGACGTCGAGATGATCCAGGCCGCCGGCAAGTTCGGCTTTAAGGTCTATTACGGCGACGGCTCGCGACTGGATGTGCTGCACGCCTCGGGGGCCGCCGCCGCCGAGACCATCCTGGTCTGCGTCGACAAGCCCGAGGTCGCCGACCGCATCGTCGAACTGGTCAAGGCGGAATTCCCCCTGATCAAGCTGTTCGTCCGCGCCTTCGACCGCGGCCATTCCCTGCGTCTGGTCGAAGCCGGGGTCGAATACCAGCTGCGCGAGACCTTCGAGAGCGCCCTTGTGTTCGGCCATCAGGTGCTGATCGACCTCGGCTTCCCGGACGAGGAGGCGCGCGAGACCATCGAGGACGTCCGCCGCCGCGACGAGGAGCGGTTCACCCTGCAACTGTCCGGCGGGCTCCAGGCCGGGCGGTCCCTGATGCGCGGCAACCTCACCACGCCCCGGCCCGCGCCCTACGTCAAACCCCGCCGCGAGGGCCAGGCCCTCAACGAAGAGGCGGCGGAGGTGCTGGAAGATGAGGACGCGAGAGAGCGGGAGGCGGCAGGCTAGACTTACCGGTATGCCTCCAGCTTGGCGTGAAGGGCGGCGGCTCTCTTACCGACTTCGACCAGATCCGCTTTCGCCAGTTCAGCGAGAGGGGTGTCGGGATTTGGGGAGGCGGTCTCGAGGTGTTCTACGACGAACCGGATAGCGGCCACGGTATCTTCAAATCGCTTATGGAGAACCGGTTCGTGGTGGGCCAACCGGTTGCGAGCCTGATAGATCTTCTCAAGCTGTACGGCGATGTCGGCGCGCCGCAGCTTCTTGCAAGGGAAGGTGCGCTTGAGGGTCTCGCGCCATAGCTTCTGATCGTACTCCGGGCCATAGAGCCGTTTCCAGAAATACATCGTGAGCTCGGCGATGACGGCGCCTTCGGGAACTTCGATCCGTTTCCGACGATCCTTGGCGCGTTTGAGATGGGACGTGTTTGGCGGTCGGCCTGCGGGATAGGCAAGGGCATCCAGATCAGCCTTGCCGGCCTGAGAAAGTTTGGAGTATTCAGCGCGCCGCGCGCTATCGAGCGCTTGCTCGATCTTCTTTCGCTCTGGTTCGCGCCATTTGAAGTGGACGGGTGTTTGCGTGAGCCAATGATCCACGCCGAAATAGTGCGCGAGGTTTTCGCCTACCGAGTTTCGGACGGCGATCTCCACCGTGGCGATGACGTTCATCAGGCCGGAACCTGCCCGAAGAGTTTCTTGGTGCAGGGCAATGGCTTCGGTCGGAGAGCCGGTCAGTCCTATCAGCGAGGCGAGCCTTGCCTGCGAGAGAAACCGTGTAATCGTCCGCGTGTCTTCCGCCGCTTCCCGCATTGACATTCAGCGCTCTTTCCACTAACTTCAGCCTCGAAAAGTCGAGACTCGATCGGCAGTCGCCGCAAGGCAAAACGGATCCTCGACTTCCCAAACCGAAAAGGCACTCTCGAATGCGGGGGTGCCTTTTCTCTTTCTGGTCTGTCGCTCGGACGCCAACCATGACGATATCGTGCGCGCGATGGTTTCCTGTCAAGGTTGTCGCACTTGAAGTGCCCTCCGATGGCTAGTCTGAACCGCCGCCTCTCGATCGCGCCCATGATGGACTGGACCGACCGGCATTGCCGGGCGTTCCATCGCGCCCTGACGGTCAAGGCGCTGCTCTATACCGAGATGATCACCGCCCCCGCCGTGGTCCACGGCGACCAGCAGCGATTGCTGGGCTTCGACGATGTCGAGCATCCGGTGGCCCTGCAGCTGGGCGGCTCCGATCCGGGCCAGCTGGCCGAGGCCGCGCGGATCGGCCAAGCCTTTGGTTATGACGAGATCAATCTGAACGTCGGCTGCCCGTCCGACCGGGTCCAGTCCGGCCGGTTCGGCGCCTGTCTGATGCGCGAGCCGTCGCTTGTCGCCGACTGCATGGCCGCCATCAAGGAAGCGGTCTCGGTCCCCGCCACGGTCAAATGCCGCATCGGGGTCGATGACCAGGACCCGCAGGTCTCCCTGTTCGCGACCGTGGACGCCTGCGCGGCGGTGGGGATCGAGGTCTTCATCATCCACGCTCGCATGGCCTGGCTGCAGGGCCTGTCGCCCAAGGAAAATCGCGATGTGCCGCCGCTGGACTATGCGCTGGTGCGGCGGCTGAAGCGGGAGCGGCCGCATCTGTCGGTGTCGGTTAACGGCGGAATCGCCTCGCTGGCTGAGGCCGAGACGCACCTGGACGACAGCGACGGCGTACGATTAGACGGCGTCATGCTGGGCCGCGCGGCCTATCATGAGCCGGCCATCCTGGGTCAGGCCGACCGCCGCCTGTTCGGCGGCGCGACGTCTGATGTTGACGCCTTCGCCGCCATCGACCGCTACCGGCCCTATCTGGCCGCGCGGCTCGAGGAGGGCGTCCACCTGCCGGCCATGACCCGCCATATGCTCGGACTGATGCACGGCCGCCCCGGCGCCCGGGCCTACCGCCGCATCCTGACGGTAGACTCCATCGCGCCAGGCGCGGGGCTGGAGGTCGTCGACCGCGCTGTGGACGCCGTGCGCGAGGCTGAGGCTCGGCTGGAGCTTCGCGGCGAGGCGGCCTGATCCCGCCCCTGTGATTGAACGGACACACCAGCGCGACAACCCTCAACCGCCTCGCCCGTGGGGGGAACGTCCCGGCGCCGCTTCGCATTTATTCCGGCAGGAGACCTGTTCCATGTCCAAGAGTCCGCCCGCCAAGCCCGACCTGCGCCTTGTCTCGGCCGAGGCCGAGATCTACGATCTGATGCGCACCCCCGCGACCACGGCGGACCGGGTCAAGCGGCTGCAGATGGAAGCCCGGGCCCTCGCCGTCGAACAGGTCGAGGCGCTGGAAAAACTGCTGATGCAGGCCTCGGCCATGGCCCAGGAGATCGCAGACGGCGGCGACGCCTATCCGGTCGGCGCGCGCGAACTGGCCGGCCGTCTGGCCGCCGACCTCCCGATCAAGGCCCAGACGCTGAAGGCCGTGGTCGGTCGGTCCCTCTAGGCCATGGACTCATTAGCGCGCATCCAGATTCTGGCTGATGCGAGCTTCACTCCGGCGAGGTAGTTTTCGGGGTCTTTGTCGTATCGGGTGGCGACGCTTCGGTAGTGTTTGATCTTGTTGAAGAAACGTTCCACGGCGTTTCTGTAGCGATACAGGAAGCGGCTGAAGGCGGGGATGTTGGTGCGGTTGGGCATGGGCTTGACGTTGGCCCAGGCTCCGCGATCGGCGAGGGTCGGCGCAGTCTGTCGTTCGGCCCAGTTGGCAATCCCGTCTATGGGTCTATGTCCTAGTGTAACCTTTCATGCTGCAGTTCCCCCCGCCTGAATTGCCGGAGATCGTCGTCACCGGCGCGCGCCTGCCGCCCGCCGCCGGGGAGGCCGCGTTCGCGGTCATCCGGCTGGCCGAAGCCGACCTGAAGGCCGAACAGCGTCTCGACGAAGCCCTCGTCTCCGTCCCCGCCGTCTCCTTGTTCCGTCGCACCTCAAGCCTGTCCGCCAATCCGACCACCCAGGGGATCAGCCTGCGCGCCTTCGCCCCGTCCGGCGCAGGACGCACCCTGGTCACCCTCGACGGCGTTCCGCTGAACGACCCCTTCGGCGGCTGGGTGATCTGGTCGCAAGTCCCGACCGAGAGCCTGTCCAGCCTCGACATCGTGCGCAGCTCGGGGGCCGGTCCTTATGGCGCAGGCGCCCTGACCGGCGTCATCAGCCTGCGGGAACGCGACGAAGGCGCCGTGCTGGACGCCTCGGTCGCCGACGACGGCAGTCGTCTGTCCGCTTCCGGCGCAACAGCCTTCGGCCCCGTCCGCCTGGTTGCCTCCGGTCTGTACGAGACCCGCGACGGCTATGTCCCGGTCCGGGGCTCCGCCGCGGGCGCCGCTGACACGCGGCTCGACCTTGAGGTCCGCAGCATGGCCCTGCGCGCCGACTTGCCGATCGCCGACGCCGTGATTTCCCTGCGCGCCGCCGCCTTCCAGGAAGAGCGCGGCTCCGGCCTCGCCGGCGCGCGAGCAATCGCCAGCGGAAACCTGCTGTCCGCGACCACCGCTGTGCAGCCACGTGCCGACCGCCTCGGCTGGCGTCTCCAGGCCTGGCGCCGCGAGACCGATCTGGCCAACACCTCCGTCGCGGTCTCCGCCGACCGCGCCACGACCACGCCCGCTAACGACCAGTTCGAAACGCCCGCCACCGGCTGGGGCCTCAACGCCGCCCTGCGCCGCACGATCGTTTCAGGCATCGGGAGGGCCGAATGGGAGTTCGGCGCCGACGCCCGCTTCAACGACGGCGAGACCCGTGAGCGGTTCCGCTTCATGGCCGGCGCCTTCACTCGCGACCGGATCGCCGGGGGCGAGACCTCGGTCGTGGGCGCCTATGCGGAGGGATCGTCGTCCGTCGGCCCATGGCTGATCGCCGGCGGCCTGCGGCTTGACCAATGGCGCAACGAGAACGGTCGCCGGCTGGAGCGCGACCGCGCCAACGGCCTGCCGACGCTGAACGAGACCGATCCGGACCGCTCGGGCGAAGTCGTAAGCGCCCGCCTGGGAGTCCGGCGCGAGATCGGTGCGGGACAGGCTCTGCGGCTGGCCGCCTACACCGGCTTCCGTCCCGCCACCCTGAACGAGCTGCATCGGCCTTTCCGCGTCGGCAACGACCTGACCGAAGCCAATGCCGCGCTGGAGCCCGAGCGGCTGACCGGTGTCGAGGCCGGCTGGGCATGGACCGGCGAGCGCGCGTCGCTGACCAACACGGTGTTCTGGAACCAGATCGACGCGGCCATCGTCAATGTCACCATTGGTTCGGGCCCCGGCGTCTTCCCCCGCGCCGGCTTCGTGCCCGCCGGCGGCGTGCTGCGCCAGAGGATGAACGCCGGGACCATCGAAGCCGCAGGGCTCGAGATCGACGGGCGGCTCGAGGTCGGGGAAACCCTGTCCCTCCGCGCGGCCGTGTCGATCACGGGTGCCCGCATCGACGGCGGCGTACGGGCCCCCCAGCTGACCGGCCTGCGACCGGCCCAGGCGCCGGAATGGAGCGCCACGGCCGGCCTGGACTGGCGCGCGACCGACCGTCTGACACTGGCTGCCGACCTGCGCCACGAAAGCCGTCGCTTCGAGGACGACCTCAACAACCGCGTGCTGGAGGCGGCCACGACCGCCGACGTCCGCGCCGAATGGGCGCTGAGTTCTTCCGCCCTGATCTGGATCGCCGCCGACAACCTGTTCGATGCAGACGTGGAAGTTTCTGAAACCGCCACCGGCGTTGCCGGCTTCGGCCCGCCGCGCACCTTCAGCCTCGGCGTCAGACTGTCGCGCTGATCCAGCCTTGGCGCGCTGGTCACGGGGCCGCGCCCCACGCGCCCGCTCCGCCGCCTTGGCGCGGGCGGGGACGCACCCGCCTTCGACCGCTGGCGTCTGGCCGAACGCAGCCATCTGAACCCCCGCAATCCGGCGGCGAGGCCTGGCTGACGGCCTTCGAGCCCGTGGGCCACGCGCCCGTGAGGGTCGCCGGCCAGCCCGCCCCGGCAGCCGCAACGGCCTACCCGACAGAAACCGGTCAGATTGTCCTTGCGAATGAGAATGTGTCGCATTATGAAGCCCCACCTTAGCAAAAACCCAAAGACGATAAATCCATGCGCGTGCTTCTGACTTCGACGGCGATTCTCCTGACATTCCCCGCTGTCGCGATTGCCCAGGACCGGCCGGCCAGTCTGGAAACGATCACTGTGACCGGCCAGACCCGCGGCTATATCGCGATCGACTCGGTGACCGCGACCAAGACCGACACCCCTCTGATCGATGTGCCCCAGAGCATCACTGTGGTGACGCGCGAGCAACTGGACGACCAGGCGCTGCACAGCCTCGGCGACGTCCTGCGCTATGTGCCGGGGACCACGGTCGGCCAGGGCGAAGGCAATCGCGACCAGATCACGTTGCGCGGCCAGAACACCACCGCCGACTTCTTCCTCGACGGCGTGCGTGACGACACCCAGTATTTCCGCGGCCTGTACAATCTCGAGCGGGTCGAGGTGCTCAAGGGCCCATACGCCCTGATCTTCGGGCGCGGCGGCGGCGGCGGCATCATCAACCGGGTGCAGAAAACGCCCAGCGCGAGCGGGATGTTCGCCGGCGGCCGGGTCAGCGCCAACAGCTTCGGCGCCTGGGACGTGTCGGCCGACGTCAACGCCCCCATCAGCGACATGGCCGCCTTCCGCATCAATGCCGTCTACGAGAACCTCGACAACCACCGCGACTTTTTCGAAGGTGAGCGATACGCGGTGAACCCCTATGTGGCAGTCAACCTCGGGGCCGGCTGGCGAGCCGGGCTGTCGTACGAATACGTCAACGATGACCGCGTCGTCGATCGGGGTGTCCCCTCGCTGGCCGGAGCGCCTCTCGGGGGCTATCGTGATCAATTCTTCGGCGTCCCGGGCGTAAACCGCACCACGCTGGAGGCCAATATCGTCAAGCTCCGCCTGGACGGCGTGCCGGCGGACAATGTCGAGGTCTCGACCACGGTCCTGTATGGCGATTACGACAAGGTCTACACCAACGTCTTCGCCAGCGGCGCCGCCACGGCGCAGAACGGGACGGTCCAGCTGGCGGGCTATACGGACCCCACCACCCGCCAGAACCTGCTGGTCCAGAGCAATCTGGTCTGGGACGTCCGGAGCGGCGACGTCGGTCACAAGGTGCTGTTCGGCCTCGAATACGGCGACCAGGACTCGACCAATCGACGCCGCAACGCCGCGCTGTCCAACACAACTTTCGACCTCGCCAACCCCGTGTTCCCGAGCGTCAGCTTTCCCGCGGTCAACCGCAACACGGTTTCGAACGTCGAATCGGTCTCGGCCTATGTGCAGGACCAGATCAGCCTCGGCGATCATTTCGAGATCGTCGCCGGTCTACGGTACGATCGCTTCGACATCACCGGAAGCGACCTGCAACCCAATCCGGACCGCCCCTTCGCCCGTACAGACGACAAGGTCTCGCCGCGCCTCGGCCTGATCTACAAGCCGCAGTCGAACGTCTCGATCTACGGCAGCTACAGCCAGTCATTCCTGCCCCGTTCGGGCGACCAGTTCCTGACGCTGTCGACGACCGAGCAGAACCTCGAGCCCGAGGAATTCACCAATCACGAGGTCGGCGCCAAATGGGACATCCGTCCTGACCTGAACGTCACGGCCGCGCTGTTCCGGCTGGACCGGACCAATGCGACCACGCCTAACCCGCTGAACCCAACGGTGACAATCAACGTCGGTGAGACCCGCACCGAGGGGTTCGAACTGGCCGTCACCGGACGATTGCTGCCGAACTGGCAGATCAGCGGCGGCTATGCCTGGCAAGACGCGCGGCTGCAGGGGAACGACTCGGTCCGCCTCGCCCAGACGCCGAAACAGCAGGCCAGTTTGTGGAATCGCTATGACGTCAACCCCCGCCTGGGCTTCGGTCTGGGCGTGATCCATCAGTCCAGCCAGTTCGCGGCGATCCGGACGACCGCGGCCACCACCCGCCTGCCCGCCTTTACCCGCGTGGACGCCGCCATCTTCTACGAGGTCAGCCACACGGTCGATCTGCAGCTGAACATCGAGAACCTGTTCGACACGAGCTATTTCTCGGATGCGCACAACAACTTCAACATCTCGCCGGGCGCCCCGCTGAATGCCCGGCTGACGCTGAGCGCGCGATTCTGACCGACCGGGATGCGCACTGGCTCTGGCTGATCCGCCCCTATCGCGTGACGACGTCCCGCCGCATCGGCGCCAGCCTGGCCAGGAACCGGTTCTGGGTCCGGAACGGCACGCCCTCGGCGTCCATCGCGGCCTGCAGATGCTCGACCAGCGCGCCCATGTCGGCGGGCTGGAGGCCGATGTCGTCGTGCGCATCCTGCATCGTCCGGCCGGAATAGGCGCAGCCGCCGTTGAGGATGTAGCAGAACTGCTCCTTCAGGGTCCGGCGCAGCCGAACCATGTCGGTGGCAGTGAATATCCCCGCAATGCGAGGATCGTCGACCGAGCGGTCCAGCAGGCCGTCGACGATCCGGTCCGAACCTTCGCGGCCATGGAAGGCCTCGAGCATCTCCGTGCCCTCGAAGGGGCCGGCGCCGGCGTTGGCTTCGGCAACCACATAGGGATCGACCGCCTCCTCGCCCGGCCGATGCGCCGGATCCTGCGCCATGGCGGGAAGTGAGAATGCCGCGACGGCGGCGGCCAAGGTCAGTTTGCCGATCATGTCAGAAGCCCGCCTGGAGGGAGAGGTAGAGGCCGCGCTGGTCGTCGAGGGTGGCGATCGAGCCCAGGTCCGCCCAGGCCGCCGTCACCGACAGATGTTTGTTGATCGCCCAGGCCGCATAAACGTCAAACCAGTCGTCCTCTCCGGCGAAGGACAGGTTGTCCGGCTTGGTCCGGTATTCAGCTCCGATCACCAGATTGCGGCTCAGCAGCCAGCCGACCGAACCCTCGAACTGGGCCTCATGGTCGTCATTGGCGTCGCCCCCAAAGCCCAGCAGGCCGGTCTGGTTGGCGTTGGTCCAACGCACCGCGCCGCTGACCAACACGCTCTCGGCCAGGAACAGTTTCGACGCCGCGATGAAGTAGTCTGTACCCTGATCATCCTGCCCGCCGACGGCGGCGATGACCGCGCCCTGATCGTTGGACTTGTGCTGCAGGCCGATCGCGATCTGGGGGACCCAGGTGTCCTGGTCATAGACCGCGTCGCCCGTCAGCCGGACCTTCACCCCGATCACGTCCTGGGTGAAGGTGAAGCCTTGACCCAGACCCAGCAGCGCGCCCGTATCGCCAGTGTCGAACTCCTGCCGCGCCGCTGACAGCTCAACCCGGTCCCACAGGCCGACCGCCACGCCCGCGGTGCGAAACTGATACTCGGGCAGATTGAGGATGGTGACGTGGGCGTTGCCGCCGATCCCGTCTTCCTCGCCATAGCCCGTGATGGTCGCCCAGGTGGACAGCCCGCCGCCGCCCGATCCCTCGATGGTCGAGACTCCGCCGGTCAGCAGCAGCTTGCCGCCGCTGCGTGAGTCCGGGATGAGAGACTGCGCCTCGGCGGCGCCGGCGATCGCGGCGATCGCGGCTATCGAAATCGCAAACGCCCAAGCACGGCAGGTCATCGTCGTCCCCGGTTTGGTTCCCTGCCTGGATAGGAAAACACGATTAAGCCGAAGTGAATTCCGAAGCAGATGGCATTAATATATCTATGGTTGTGTAATTCGCCGCCATAATCAGGGCGCGTATTTGGATTCACTTCGATTTCATCTTGTTTTTGTACGACTTGAGTAATGCGTGTTCTCTTTGCCTTCATCGCGGCGCTAGTTGTGTGTTCCCCGGCGATGGCGGGCGACCTGACGGTCAGCGTGCGCGACGCCGCCGGCCGGCCCGTGCAGGACGCGGTCGTGACCGTGCACCCCGCCGCCGGAGTGCCTCGCGGCGCCATCCGCTTCGCCTGGCCTCTGCGCATGGCGCAGCAAGACCTCCAGTTCCAACCCTATGTCCTGGTCGTACCGGTGGGCGGGACGGTCTCCTTCCCCAATCTCGATCGGGTCCGCCACCAGGTCTATTCCTTCTCGCGTGGCAACCGGTTTGAGCTTCAACTCTACGGTCGTGACGAGAGTCGCACCCACACCTTCGCCGCCGTCGGCGTGGCGGCCGTTGGCTGCAACATCCACGATCAGATGCTGGCCTATATCAAGGTGGTCGACACGCCTTGGGCGGCCAAGACCTCGGTCGACGGCGACGTGACCCTGCGGACGATTCCCGCCGGCGGAGCGACCCTGCGCGTCTGGCATCCCCGGCTCGCCGGCCGCGGCAATGAGATTTCCCGGCCCCTGACCATCGCGGTCGCCGCCGGCCGAAGCACCGTCAGCGGCGATTTTAGCGCCCGGGCAGCCGTACGGTGAGCGCGACCCGTCTGGTCAGCCTGGTCCGTTTTCGTAACCTGCGGACCCGGCTCACCGTGATCTACATGGGCCTGTTCAGCCTCGCCCTGCTGCTCGCCGCGGTGGCCGTCGTCACCGCTGTCACCAACAGCGCCCGACGCGTGGTGCGCGATGAAATGGCCGCCGCCGGCGCCGTCTACAGCCAGCTCTGGAGCGCGCGCTCCAGCCAGCTGCAGCAAGGCGCGGGCGTTCTGGCGCAGGACTATGGGTTCCGTGAGGCCGTCGCCACCAACGATGAAGCCACTGTTCGGTCGGCGCTGGACAATCTGCGCGCCCGCCAGCGGGTCGATGGGGCCCTGATCCTCGGCATCGACGGCCATGCAACGAGCACCGGTCTGGCATTGGACGACGCCGCCCTCGACAGGCTGTTCACCGGGCTGGAGTCCGGCCGGATCGAATCGGGCGTTCTGGCCATAGACGGACAAGCCTTTCAGGTCGTGGCCGCTCCGGTGAATGCCCCGGTCCTGATAGGCTGGGTCGTGTTCGCCGAGCGGCTGGACGCAGCCCAGATGCGCAATCTGGAACAGTTGTCGGCCATCCCCCTGTCGGCCGCCGTGGTGCTGAACAGCACCGCAGACGAGAGGCGTGAGGGGCCGATCACCGTCCAGTCTCCCGACGGTCCTTCCATGCGGCTCGACCGTCCCCTGCCCAGTTTCGACACGGCGGCGCCCGCCGACCTGGTCCTGACCTATCCGCTGAAGCGCGCCATGCGGCCCTATGAGGCCCTGTTCTGGTGGCTGGCCGCGATCGGCGTCGCCGGTCTCGTCCTGCTGATGGGCGGCACCTGGGCACTGTCGCGGGGCCTGACCCGCCCGATTACCGCCCTGGATGACGCCGTGCACCGGCTGCAACAGGGCGATTATGTCGAGGCGCCGGTGACTTCCGCGGACGAGATCGGTCGCCTGGCCGCCAGCTTCAACGCCATGATAGGCGACCTCAAGGATCGTGAGGCAAGGCTGACCCACATGGCCCTGCACGATCAGGAGACAGGCCTGCCCAACCGCCTGTCGCTGGAACGCCAGGCCGGCGCCCAGGTCGACGCCTGGGTCGTGTTGTTCGGGGTCGACCGCTTCGAGGTGGTCCGCAACGCCATCGGCTATGATTCCATGGCCCGGCTTCTCGCCGCGCTCGGCCGCCGGCTGTCCGCCCTTGCGGACGGTGCCCCGATGGCCCGCGTCGGCGCCGGGGCCCTGGGCCTGGTGATCGCCGCCGCCGACGAAGCCGAGGCCGTCGCCGCCGCCACTCGACTGGCCGAAGCGGCCCAGGCGCCGCTGACGATCAACGGCGCCCCGGTCGACATCGCCCTGACCGCCGGCGTCGCCGGCCGGGGTGCGCCGAGTTCCGACCTCGCCTCGCCCGTCGACCGCGCCGCTATCGCCGTCGATCAGGCCCGCGCGGCCCGTCGGATGGTCGCCGCCTTTGACGAGGCCGCCTACGGCGATCCCGGCGACAACCTGTCCCTGATTTCCGAGCTGATGACTGCCCTGCACGACGGTGATGTCACGCTGGCCTATCAGCCCAAGTACGATTTCCGCGCCGAGCGGATCACGGGGGTCGAGGCGCTGATGCGCTGGTCCCATCCGCGCCGCGGCTTCGTCCCGCCGGACCTGTTCATCGGCATGGCGGAAGAGACCGGCCACATCCGCCCCCTGACCGAATGGGCCATCCGCCGCGCGATCGCCGACCAGAAGACCATGGCCGCGGCCGGCCATGTCCTGACCGTCTCGGTCAACATCTCCGGCCGTCTGCTTTCCGATGAGAGCTTCGCCGATTTCGCCTTGGCGGAAGTCGTCGCCTCAGCGGCTGATCTGTGCTTCGAGATCACCGAGACGGCCGTCATGGACAACCCCGAACTGGCCCTGCACATCATCGCCCGCTTCGCCGAGGCCGGCATCGCCGTCTCGTTGGACGACTACGGCGCCGGCCTGTCGTCCCTGACCTATCTGAAGCAGATCCGGGCCGACGAACTGAAGATCGACAAGAGCTTCATTCTCAGCCTCGACCAGTCGTCGCGCGACGCCCTTCTGGTCAAGTCGACGATCGACCTGGCTCACAGCCTGGGCCTGAAGGTCACGGCGGAGGGCGTCGAGACGCCGACGGCGCTCGCCCTGTTGCGCGGCATGGGCTGCGACCTGGCCCAGGGCTATCTAATCGGCCGGCCTGTGCCGCTCGCCGTGCTGACCGAAAACCTGGCCTCGCCGACCACTCAAACAGACCTCGCACGTCAGGCCTGAGCCACCGCGACCTCTTTCATCGACACCGACAGGTCGGCCAGTCTCACGGCGTCAACCGCCTGCCCCCGCGAGATCATCAGCCGTCCCGCCATGAACTCCGCCGGAGCGTTGACCGCCTCGACGCAGACGAGGCGGTCTCCGGCCAGGTGGAAGACGGCGAACGCCCCGCCCTGGACATCGCCGCGCACGACCTGACGATCCGCCCCGTCAGGCAGGCCCGCAATCTGCAGCTTCACCTCATACTGGTCGGACCAGAACCACGGGACCTCGGGCGTCGGCGTCGGGCGGCCGGTGATAGCCGCCGCCGCCTGTTTCGCCTGCTCCAGCGCATTGGGCACGCTCTCCAGTCGATGCCGCCGCCCGCCGTGGACCGGAATCGGCCGGAACGTCATGTCGCCGATGGCCCAGATGGCCGGGTCCGAGGTCCGCGCCGCCTCATCGACCACCACCCCTTTTTCGCAGGCCAGCCCTGCCGTCCGCGCCAGCGCATCGTTGGCCAGCGCCCCGACCCCGACCAGCACCGCATCCGCCGCGATCAGCCGGCCGTCGCCCAGCCGGACGCCGCCGTCCTCGAACGCGACCACGTCCGCCGAGGTGAGCACCTCAACCCCATGCGCCCGATGATGGCTGGTGAAGAAGGCCGACAGGGTCTCTGACGCCACCCGCGCCAGCACCCGGTCCATTCGCTCGATGACCACCGCCTCGGCCCCCAGCGCCCGCGCCGAGGCCGCCGCCTCCAGCCCGACATAGCCGCCGCCGACCACTGCCAGCCGTCTGCCCGGCCGCACCGCCGCCTTCAGCCGTTCTGCATCCGCCAGCGTCCGCAACTCCAGCAGATCCGGCCGGTCAGCGCCCGGGAGGAGCAGCTTCCGCGCGGTCGATCCCATGGCCAGGATCAGGGCGTCGTAAGTCTCCACGGTCCCATCAGCAAAGGTCACGGTCCGCGCGGCCCTGTCGATCGCCGTCGCCGTCATGCCCGTGCGCAGTTCGATGTCGTGCTCGGCGTAGAAGAGCTCCGGCCGCAGCAGCAGAGCCTCCAGATCGGCCTCGCCCTTCAGCCAAGCCTTGGACAGGGGCGGCCGCTGATATGGGGCCGCCGGCTCCTCGCCCGCCAGCACGATCGGCCCCTGGTGCCCATACTGCCGCAGCAAGGCCGCCGCCGTCCCGCCGGCATGGCCCCCGCCAATGATGAGCACCTTGTGAATCATCCAGGCTCTATATCGGATTTTTCCACCCGCTCATCCTTTCCAGCGCGGCGCCTGCGGCCGTCACAACACAGGCGAGAAAAACCTGGACTCTCCGTGAAACCATTCTGGCAGGTCCGGGTTCGTGAGCGGTAACCGACACAGGCGTTTAGTATGACCACCGTTCCGGAGTCCCGCTCGTTTTCCGATGACGACGCGATGGCGGTCGCGGAAGCCTTGAAGTGGCAGGCCGCGTCGGCCCGCGCCGCCGGTGCGAAACATTGCGCTCGCCTGATCGACCAGCTGGAAGATGCACCCCCTACAGGCGGCAATGACGGCGCGACGCCACCGGGTTGAGGCCCCTTGACCGTTCCACTGTTACAGCATAGTGGAACGTACCATGATCGACACCTTGCCCCGCAACGCCGCCGCTACGGCCATCAGCCGCGTCGCCCTCTATGACGCCCTGCTGTCGCTGAAGTCGCGCCACGAGGTCGATGCCTTCCTGGCTGACCTGTGTACGCCTTCCGAGATGCGGGCCTTCGCCGAGCGGTGGGAGGTCGCCCGCCTGCTTGACGCCGGCGGCAAGTCCTATCGCGAGATCGCCGCCGAGGCCCAGGCCAGCCCGACCACCGTCGTCCGCGTCGCCCGCTTCCTCAGGGAAATGCCTCATCAGGGCTATCGCCTTGTGCTGGACCGCCTGAAACAGAAAGTCTGAGTACCCCGTCATGAGCACTGTCCAGGGCCGGTTGCGTATCGCCGTCCAGAAATCCGGCCGTCTGTCCGAACGCAGCCTCGACCTCGTCCGCGACGCGGGCCTGCGCGTGGTCAAGGGCAACAACGACCTGCTCTACCGGGTCGAGAACTACCCCATCGACCTGCTGCGCGTACGCGACGACGACATCCCCACCTTCGTGGCCGACGGCGTCTGCGACCTCGGCATCGTCGGCGAGAATGTGCTCGAGGAAGTCCGCAACGGCGGGCCGGTCGCCGAAGTGCTGATGCCGCTCGGCTTCGGTCGCTGCACCCTGAAGATCGCCGTGCCGCCGACCCTTGCCTATGACGGCCCGGCCTCGCTGGACGGCCTGCGCATCGCCACCTCCTATCCGAGGATCCTGCGCCGGTTTCTGGATGCTCAGGGCGTCTCCGCCGACATCGTCACCATGCGCGGCGCAGTCGAGGTCGCCCCCCGACTCAAACTGGCCTCCGCCATCTGCGACCTCGTCTCCACCGGCGCGACGCTCGAGGCCAACGGTCTGGCCGCAAAGGAGACGGTGCTGGACAGCCAGGCCGTGCTGATCAAGTCCCCGGTCGCGCCGGAGCCCGGACTGCAACACCTGCTGGACAGCATCATCGAGCGGATGGCCGGCGTGGTGTCCTCCCAGGGGGCCAAATACGTCATGCTCAACGCCCCCCGCGAAGCTCTGGCCGAGATCACCGCCATCCTGCCCGGCGCCGGCGCCCCGACCGTCATGCCCCTTGCGGGCCGCGACGACGCCGTGGCCGTGCATGCTGTCTGTCAGGAAGCGGTCTTCTGGGAGACGCTGGAACGGCTCAAGGCCGCCGGCGCCTCGGCCATCCTCGTCCTCCCCATCGAGAAGATGATGTGATGCGCCGGATTGATTGGAGCGCGCTCGACGCCGCGGGCCGCCTTGAGGCCCTCGCCCGCCCCCGCCGCCGCACCGAGGCGCGCGTCACCGACACGGTGCGCGAGATCATGGACGATGTCCGCACGCGCGGCGGCGCGGCGGTCACCGACTGGAGCCTCAAGCTGGACGGAGCCGCGCCGCGCCGTCTGGTCCTGACCTCCGAGCGCGTCGCCGCCGCTCGCGACGCCCTGCGCCCCGCCGACACCCGGTCCATCCGCATGGCCGCCGAGAACATCCGCATCTTCCACGAAGCGACCCGGCCCGAGGACACGCCCGACGTCGAGATCGTCCCCGGCGTTCGCTCGCGCCTCGTCTGGCGACCCCTGCGTTCGGCGGGTCTCTATGTCCCCGGCGGCTCCGCGCCGCTGTTTTCGTCCCTGCTGATGCAGGCCATCCCCGCCGCCGTCGCCGGGGTCGGCCGCCGCGTCGTCGTGACCCCGCCGTCGCCCTCGGGCGAGCCCCACCCCGCCATGATCTTCGCCGCCGCCGAGGCCGGACTCGAGGACCTCTGGCTGATTGGCGGAGCCCAGGCCATCGCCGCCCTGACCTTCGGGGCCGAGCTTGACGACGGAGTCATCGCGCCTTGCGACAAGCTGTTCGGCCCCGGCAACGCCTGGGTCGCCGAGGCCAAGAAACAGGCCGCCGCCCGGCCCGGCGGTCCCGCCGTCGACATGCCGGCCGGTCCGTCAGAGCTGCTGGTCATCGCCGACCGCGACGCCGACCCCGAGATCGCCGCCGCCGACCTGCTCAGCCAGGCCGAACACGACGCCGACGCCCAGGTCATCCTCGTCTCGGAAAGCCGGGCCAATATCGACGCCATCCTCGCCGAGGTGGACTACCAGCTTGAGACCCTGCCCCGCGCCGACATCGCCCGCGCCTCCCTCGCCGAGGGCCGCGCCATCCGGGTCCGCGACGTCGCCGAGGCCTGCGAGGTCGCCAATCTCTACGCCCCTGAACACCTCGCCCTTCAAACGGTGGACGCTGAGCAGCTGATAGCCCACATCGAGGCCGCCGGCGCCGTCTTCGTGGGGGCCTTCGCCGCCGAGACCTTGGGCGACTACGCCGCCGGCCCCAGCCATGTCCTGCCCACCGACGGCGCCGCTCGCACCATGGGCGGCGTCACCACGGCCAGCTTCATGACCTCCATGGCGGTCCAGGCCGTGACCGAAGCCGGCGCCGCCGCCCTCGCCCCCATCGCCGCCCGCCTCGCCCGGCTCGAGGGGCTCGAGGCCCACGCCCGCGCCGCCGATCTGAGGAGCGGCGCATGAACAACCTGCCCGCCCCCTTCTCGCCCCTCGTTTCCGGCGGTGAGGGCCTTGACCGTTATCCGACTGAGCCGCGCGCCCTCGCCGCCCGCATGGCCGAAATCTACGGCGTCCCGACCGACAACGTCCTGCCGGTGCGCGGCGCGACACACGGCTTCGAGCTCATCTTCCGCCTCGCCGCCCGCCAAGGCGGCGCCGTCTCGACACCGGAAGGCGAGCCGTTCGTTACCCTGCGCAATCTTTTTCCGGCGCCGAGCGGCCGCCAGTCGCCGGTCGCCGTGATCACGACCGCGGGCTGGCCGCTCGACGTCATCCTGCGCGACGCCAGAAAGATCGCGCCCGCGCTCTGCGTCGTCGATGAAGGCGCCATCGAGTTCGCCGATAGTCCGTCCACGGCCGCCCTCGTCAGAGAGGCCCCCAACCTGGTCGTCGTGCGCAGTCTCTCGCTAGCCTACGGCCTTGTCGGCGCCCGTGTAGGCGCCATGATCTGCGCACTCGAAACCACTGCCGCCCTAAGGAGCGTGCTTGAGCCTCATGCCCTGCCGGAGCCTTCGGTGCGGCTGGCCATGCAAGCGTTGGACCCGTCCCGTCTGCGCGAGACGGAATCCCGGATCAGCAGGGTTCGCGAGGAGCGCGCGCGCATGACCGCCGCGCTGGACGGCCTCATGCGTGTCGGCGGCCTCCCCGGACCGTCCCTTCGAGTGCAGCCAAGTGGCGTGGAAGCGGTCACCGCCCGACTGACTGCGCTGGGTGTGCCGTTCCAGATCGACGACGCCCTGTCGGTCCCGGTGTTCGAACGGCGCGAGCTCAACGACCGCACACTTCTGGCGCTCGGTGTAGAGAGTCCGCCCTCGCGCACCCACCGCACCGGCCAGGCCGTCCGCGACACGAAGGAGACCCGCATCGTCTGCGCCGTCGATCTCGACGCGACCGGCCCGGTCTCCATCGCCACCGGCGTCGGCTTCTTCGATCACATGCTGGAACAGGTCGCGGCCCACGGCGGCTTCTCCTTGCGGCTGGCCTGCGAAGGCGACCTGCACACCGATCCGCACCACACCATCGAGGACTCGGCCATCGCGCTCGGCCAGGCCCTGAAACAGGCGCTGGGCGAACGCCGCGGCATTGCCCGCTACGGCTTCGTCCTGCCGATGGACGAGGCCAACGCCTCGGTCTCGATCGACCTGTCCGGCCGCCCCTTCCCGGTGTTCGAGGGGACCTTCGCGACCCCCTTCATCGGCGACTACCGCACCGACCTGACCGCCCACGTCTTCCGCTCGCTGGCGGAACACCTCGGCGCCGCCATCCATGTTTCGGTGACGGGCGACGACGACCACCACAAGACCGAGGCCGTCTACAAGGCCTTCGGCCGCGCCCTGCGCCAGGCCATCCGCATTGAGGGCGACGTCGTACCGAGCACCAAGGGCGTGTTGTGAGCGAGGTCACCGTCCTCGCCTATGGCGCCGGCAACACCGCCTCGGTCCGCTTCGCCCTGGAGCGGCTCGGCGCGACCGTGCGCCTGACCGACGACCCGCTCGCGGTGACGGAGGCCGAGCGGCTGATCCTGCCCGGCGTCGGCGCGGCCTCCTATGCCATGGCGCGTCTGTCGACGCTGGATCTCGTCGAACCGATCCGAGCCTTTCCCCGCCCGCTGCTGGGCATCTGCCTCGGCCAGCAACTGCTGTTCGAGACCAGCGAGGAGGGCGAGCCCGTCCCCCTGCTGGGCCTGATCCCCGGCGCCGTCCGCCGGCTTGATCCGGGTCCCGGCCTGACCGTGCCCCACATGGGCTGGTCGCGGTTGTCAGCCGTCCGTCCCGACCCCTTGCTCGACGGCGTCGAGGACGGAGCTTACGCATACTTCGTCCATGGCTTCGTCTGTCCCGACGGACCCGCGACCGTCGCCCGCGCCGACTATGGCGGCCCTGTCCCTGCCATGGTCCGCAGCGGGCAACGCTGGGGCTGCCAGTTCCACCCCGAGCGCTCGGCCGCGACCGGGGCCCGCATCCTCGCCAACTTTCTGGACCAATCGGCATGATCATCTACCCCGCCATCGACCTGCGCGACGGCGCCTGCGTGCGGCTGATGCACGGCCGGTTTGATCAGGTCACCCGCTACGATGACGACCCTGCTGCCCGCCTCGCCGCCTTCGCCGCGGCGGGCGCGACCTGGGCCCATATCGTTGATCTCGACGGCGCCGAGGCCGGCCGTGCCGTCCAGCACGCCCTGATCGGCGATCTCGCCCGCGCCATCGACATCCGCATCCAGTCGGGCGGCGGGGTGCGCTCCGTCGACGACGTCGCCGCCCTTATCGACGCTGGCGTAGCCCGGGTCGTGGTCGGCTCGCTGGCGGTGTCGCAGCCGGAAACCGTCGCCGACTGGTTGCGCCGGTTCGGCCCGGACCGCATCACCCTGGCCATCGACGTCAAGGCTGACGGAGACAGTTGGGTCCCGGCCCTGAAGGGTTGGACCGAGGCTGCCCCCGTCGACCTCTGGGCCGCGCTGGACCGCTACCCACCCGGCCTCGCCCGCCACCTGCTGGTCACCGACGTCGGCCGCGACGGCGCCCTGACCGGTCCCAATCTCGACCTGCTGGGCCGGATCGTGCGCTGCCGCCCCGACCTGAAGGTGCAGGCCTCAGGCGGCGTCGCCTCAGTCGCCGACCTGACCGCCGCCGCCGCCCTCGGCTGCGACGGCGCCATCGTCGGCCGCGCCCTCTACGAGAACCGATTCACCCTCGAAGAGGCTTTGGCGGCATGACCGCGCGCCGCATCATCCCCTGTCTCGACGTCAAGGACGGCCGGGTGGTCAAGGGCGTGCGCTTCCAGGGTCACACGGACATGGGCGACGCCGCTGACCTCGCCGCCCGCTACCGCGATCAGGGCGCCGACGAACTGGTCTTCTATGACATCACGGCCAGCCCGGAGGGCCGCACCCTCGACTATGGGTGGGTCCGCGACATCGCCCGTCTGCTGGACATCCCCTTCAGCGTCGCCGGTGGCATCCGCTCGGTCGATCAGGCCGCCCGCTGCCTCGACCACGGCGCCGACAAGGTCTCGATCAACTCCCCCGCCCTCGAACGCCCCGAACTCATTGGCGAGATGGCCGAGCGGTTGGGCGGCCAATGCGTTGTCGTCGGCGTCGATTCGAAACGGTCCGGCGACGACTGGGTGGTCCATCAGTACACCGGCGACCCCACCGCCAGCCGCGCCGCCGGCCGCCGCACTCTCGACTGGATCGTCGAGGCCCAGACCCTCGGCGCCGGCGAGATCGTGCTCAACTGCATGGATGAGGACGGCGTCCGACGCGGTTACGACATCGCCCAGCTGGCCGCCGCCCGCGCCCGCCTGACCATCCCCTTGGTCGCCTCGGGCGGCGCCGGCGCGGCGGCGCATTTCCTCGACGTGTTCGAACAGGCCGACGTCTCCGGCGCCCTCGCCGCCAGTGTTTTTCACACCGGGGCGCTGGCGATTCCCGACCTCAAGGCGTTCCTGCATCAGGCAGGACAGGAGATTAGATTGTGATCATACAAAGACACCTTCCCCCCTCGCGGGGGAAGGGGGCCGGCGAAGCCGGTCGGATGGGGGTGCTTGTTCCGCCCGCAGTCTGTTCAGGGATGAGCCAACTGGATGTGGCGGTGTCTCACCCCCCATCCGCCTCGCTCCGCGAGCCACCTTCCCCCGCAAGGGGGGAAGGATGCTGAATCCCGACCAACTCGATTTCGACAAGTCCGGCGGCCTGATCCCCGTCGTGGTCCAGGATGCGGCTACCTTGCAGGTTCTGACTCTGGCCTACATGGACCACGCCGCGCTCGAAGAGACGGTCGCCTCGGGCGAAGCAACCTTCTTTTCGCGCTCGCGCGGAGGCCGCTGGCGCAAGGGCGAGACCTCGGGCGACCGGCTGCACGTCGTCTCCCTCACTCCCGACTGCGACGCCGACGCGCTTGTCCTCAAGGTCCGACCCATCGGCAACGCCTGCCACCTGAACCGCATCAGCTGTTTCGGCGAAGAGGACGCGCCAGGTCTCGGTCGGTTGGCCCGGTTGGAGGCGACCATCATCGAACGCGCCGCCGCCGACCCGTCCGAAAGCTTGACCGCCCGTCTGCTCGCCGAGGGCGTCAAACGCGTCGCCCAGAAGGTCGGGGAGGAGGGCGTCGAGACCGCTCTCGCTGGAGTCGCAGGGCCGGATTCGGAACTGGCGTCAGAGGCCGCGGATTTGGTTTATCATCTGATGGTGCTGCTTCGTGCGCGTCACATGGTGTTTCAGGACGTCCTCGACGTCTTGGCCCAGCGGGCGGAAGCGGCCAGACACAAACCCGGTCCAGCCGGGACCTGAATGAAGGAGAGCGCATGGCGGCCCTGGTGCTGTTCGGCGGCGGCGGCGACCTCGCCATGCGGATGTTGCTGCCTTCGCTCTATTTCCTCGAGCACGACGGCCTGCTGCCCGACGGGCTGAAGATCATCGGCGCGGCCCGTTCGAACGAGAGCCGGGATGAGTACGTCGCCAAGGTCCGCGCCGCGGTCGAGGGCAAGGCGATGGCCGACGAGGCGTGGTCAGACCAGGCTTGGGCCCGCATGGAGGCCCGCCTCGACTATCTGGCGGTCGACGCCACCAGCGCCGAAAGCCTGAAGCCGCTCAAGGACAGGGTCGGCGAGGGCGCCTGCACCTCATTCCTTGCGGTCTCGCCTTCGCTCTACGCCCGCATCGTCACGGCGATGCGCGCCTCCGGCCTCGCCGAGGCTGACGATCGCGTGGTGCTGGAGAAGCCGGTCGGACGAAATCTGGAGACCTTCCGCGAAATCGACGATGCGGTGGCCGATGCCTTTTCGGAACAACAGGTCTTCCGCATTGACCACTATCTCGGCAAGGAGACGGTTCAGAACCTGATCGCCCTGCGCTTCGGCAACACAATCTTTGAACCGCTTTGGAACAGCCTGTCGATCGACCACGTCCAGATCACGGTCGGCGAGACGGTCGGCGTCGGCGACCGCTGGCCCTATTACGACGAGTACGGAGCATTGCGCGACATGCTCCAGAACCACATGCTCCAGCTGCTATGCCTCGTGGCCATGGAGCCGCCGTCCGACCTCGACCCGGACTCGGTGCGCAATGAGAAGGTCAAGGTCATCCGCTCGCTTCGTCCGGTAACGCACGAAGAGGTCGAACGCGTCACCGTGCGGGGCCAGTACGTCGCCGGAACCAGCGAGGGCAAACCCGCCACCGCCTATGCCGAGGAACGCGGCCAGCCGTCGGACACCGAGACCTTCGTCGCCATCCGCGTCGACATCGACAATTGGCGCTGGGCCGGCACCCCCTTCTTTCTCCGCACCGGCAAACGGTTGGCCGAGAAGCGGACCGAGATCGTCATCCAGTTCAAGCCGGTGCCCCACTCCATCTTCGACCATGGCGCGCGCGGGGACATCCAGGCCAACCGGCTGGTGATTGAACTTCAGCCCGAAGAAGACATCGCCCTGTCCGTGATGAACAAGAGGCCGGGCCTGGACCAGCAGATGCAACTGCAGCCCATCCAGATGTCCCTGTCCTGGGGCCAGGGTGACAAGGACGCCAAACCGCCCCGCCGCCGCATCGCCTATGAGCGGCTCTTGCTCGACGCCCTCGCCGGCGACTCCACCCTCTTCGTGCGCCGCGACGAGGCGGAACAGGCGTGGAAATGGGTCGACGAGGTCTCCGACGCCTGGCGCGGCGCGGCCTTCAAGCCGAAGCAGTACGCCGCCGGGTCCTGGGGCCCGCCCGAGGCCGACCTGCTGATGTCGCGGACGGGGCGGGAATGGAACACCGGCCATGGGTGAGAGCCCACCGGCCATCGAAACCTTCGCGGACGGCGGCGACTGGGCTGACGCCTGCGCCGCCCGCCTGACCGACGCCCTGGCCGCCGCGCTCGCCGACAGTGGCAAGGCGGTCTTCGCCGGTTCGGGCGGCTCTACGCCCGCGCCCATCTACCGCCGCATGGCCCAGACAAACCTTGACTGGTCCCGCGTTGCGGTCACCCTGATCGACGAACGCTACGTCCCCGAGACCTCGCCCGAGTCGAACGCCGCCCTGCTGAAGCAAACCCTGTTGACCGGCCCGGCCGCCGCCGCGCGGTTCGTGCCCCTGTTCCACCCCGCCGTCACCGTCGATCGCGCCGCCGCCCTCGCGGCTCATGCCCTCGCGGCCGAAGGCGGCAAATTGGACGCCGTCCTTCTCGGCATGGGGGAGGATGGCCATATCTGTTCCATGTTCCCCGACAGTCCGACCCTCAGGACCCTGCTCTCGCCCGCGCTCCGACCCACCGTCCTCGGCGTGCCGCACGGCCGCGACGGCGCCGCGCCCAGCCTGGAGCGGCTGTCGATCAACCTGCCGTATCTGATGACCGCCCGCCGGGTGGTTCTGGCCCTCACCGGCGCCCCCAAGCGCGCCGTGTTCGAGCGCGAAGCCGCGGGCGACCCGCCAACGCAGCCCATCGCGGCCCTGATCGCCGCCAAGGCTCCGCTCGACGTTCTGTGGACGGAGAAAGCGTGATGCCGAAACTGCACCCCGTCGTCGCGGCAGTCACCGCCCGCATCGTCGAACGCTCCAGGGCGACTCGCGCCGACTATCTGCGCCGCATGGACGCCGCCCGCTCATCCGGCGCCGGCCGCGCCAAACTGTCCTGCGCCAACTGGGCCCACGCCTTCGCCGGCGCCCCGGTCAAGGACAAGCTAAACGCCATGTCGGGAACCCAGCCCAATGTCGGCGTGGTCACCGCCTACAATGACATGCTGTCGGCGCATCAGCCGTTCGAACGCTTCCCGCAGATCATCCGAGACGCCGTGCGCGAGGTGAACGCCACCGCCCAGGTCGCCGGCGCCACGCCCGCCATGTGCGACGGCGTCACGCAAGGGCGCCCCGGCATGGACCTGTCGCTGTTCAGCCGGGACGTCATCGCCATGTCCACCGCCGTGGCCCTGACCCATGACGCCTTCGATGCCGTGGTCTGCCTCGGCGTCTGCGACAAGATCGTTCCCGGCCTGTTCATGGGGTCGCTGGCCTTCGGTCACCTGCCCGTGGTCTTCGCCCCCGCCGGGCCCATGCCCTCAGGCATCCCCAATTTCGAGAAGGCCCGCGTCCGCGCCGAATATGCGCAAGGACGGGTCGATCGCGCGACCTTGCTCGAGAGCGAGATCGGGTCCTACCATTCGCCGGGCACCTGCACCTTCTACGGCACCGCCAACTCCAACCAGATGATGATGGAGTTGGGCGGCCTGCATCTGCCCTCGACCGCCTTCGTCCATCCAGAGACCGGCCTGCGCGACGCCCTGACAGCGGCGGCGGCGAAACGCGCGGTCGAACTGGCCCGGAGCGGTCAGAGCCGGATGGCCGACGTCATCTCCGAGAAGTCCGTGGTCAACATGATCGTCGCCCTGCTGGCCACGGGCGGCTCGACCAACCACGCCATCCATCTGGTCGCCATGGCGCGCTCGGCGGGCGTACTGATCGACTGGACCGACATGGACCAACTGTCCTCGGTCACACCGCTGCTGGCCCGGGTCTATCCCAACGGTTCCGCCGATGTGAACGCCTTCCAGGCCGCCGGCGGCGTGGCCTTCGTCGCCCGCGAACTGGCCGGAGCCGGCCATATCCATTCCGACGTCGTCACCATCATGGGCGAGGGCATCCACCACTATTTCCAGGAACCGATGCTGATCGACGGCGGATTGGTCTGGAAAGACGGCGTCACGGAAAGTCTGGACACGGACATTCTGCGCCCCGCCTCGGATCCCTTCGATCGCGAAGGCGGCCTGCGCCTCGTCCAGGGCGACCTCGGTCGGGCGGTGATCAAGGTATCCGCCGTCAAGCCGGAGAACCGCATCGTCGAGGCGCCCGCCGCCGTGTTCGAGACCCAGGAGGACGCGCTGCAGGCCTTTCAGGACGGCAAACTGGACCGCGACGTGGTCGTGGTGCTGCGCTTCCAGGGCCCCCGCGCCAACGGCATGCCCGAACTGCACAGCCTGTCGCCGGCTCTCTCCGTGCTTCAGGACAAGGGCTTCAAGGTCGCCTTCGTCACCGACGGCCGCATGTCCGGCGCCTCGGGCAAGACGCCCGCCGCCATACATGTATCGCCCGAGGCCCTCGCCGGTGGCCCCCTGGCCCATGTCCGCGACGGCGACATCATCCGCCTCGATCCCGAGGCGGGAGTGCTGACCACGATCGGCGTCCCCGACCTCGCCGCCCGCCCGGCCGCAACCCGGACCCCCGCCCACGCCACGGGCGCCGCCTGGGGCTATGGCCGCGAACTGTTCGGCGCCTTCCGCCAGCTGGTGGGACCGGCCGAGGCGGGCGCCTCCATCTGTTTCGCCTCGCCCACCGGCGCGGCCGGATACGCCGACGCCCCACCGGACTCCAACTTCGTCGATCGCACGGTGGACGCCTGATGGCCGCCCTCAAGGAGAGAGCCGCCGTGCGACGAACGATAGGGCAAGGTGAGGCCCGGACGCTTCTCGTCGGCGACGTCGGCGGCACCAATGCGCGGTTCGCCCTCGCCCGGATGATCGACGGCCGGCCCCTGCTCGAGCATCACGAAAGTTTTCCCGCCGAGACCCACCCGACCTTCCTCGACGGCGTCAGGGCCTTTGTCGACGGCTGTCCGGTCAAACCGGACGGCGGGGTTCTGGCCGTTGCGGGACCCATCACCGACGGCGCCGTTGACCTGACCAATTCGCCTTGGCGAACTTCCGAAACCGAGCTTCAGACCTTGGGGCTGAACCCCGTGCGCCTGATCAACGACTTCGAGGCCCTCGCGTGGGGCGCGGCCCTGGTGACCGGTCCGGAGCTGGCGTCCCTGGGCGGTCCGGCCGAGGGCGACCCCCATGCCGCCATCGCCGTGCTCGGGCCGGGCACCGGTTTCGGCGTCTCGGCCCTGGTGCGCGATAGCCATGGAAACGAAGTCGCCATGCCGTCCGAGGGCGGCCACGCCTGCTTCGCGGCGAACGACGCCGTCGAGGACGAGATCCTGCGGATCCTGCGCCGCCGCTACGGCCGGGTTTCGATCGAGCGGTTGATCTGCGGCCCCGGCCTGCTCAACCTGCACCGCGCCCTGGCCGAGATCGACGGGCGCCAGAGCCATATCGAAGACCCGGCCCTGATCACCACTGAGGCGCTCGAGAATCCGAACAGTCCCTGCGGCGCCACCCTGGCCCGCTTCTGCGCCATCCTCGGATGCGTCGCCGGTGATATCGCCCTGACCACCGGTGCGCGCGGGGGGGTCTATATCGCCGGCGGCATCGCCCCGCGCATACTGCCCTTCCTCAAGGCCAGCCCCTTCCGCGAGCGGTTCGAGCGCAAGGGGCGGTACGAGGATTATATGGTTGCGATTCCGACGAACGTGATCCTGCACAAACACGCCGCCCTGCTGGGGGCTGCCCGTGTGGCATTCACCAAGGAAAATTGAGGTTCCAACACTTTTTTCTCACGGGACCGTGAACCGAAGCGTCGCTGCTGAGTTATGAGGTTTCCACTCTGGAAGGATATCCTCATGCGTAAGATCATCACCGCCGCTGCCGCCCTGTTCGCCGTCGCCGGCCTCGCCGCCTGCGAAAGCCCTGCCGACAAGGCTGCCGAGGTCAAGGCCGACGCTCTGGAAGAGCAGGCTGCCGCCGCTCCGACGGAAGCCGCAGAAACGGCCCTGAACGAAAAGGCCGACACCATCGAACAACAAGCCGGCAACGCCGACGGCGGCGCGACCACCGCCAACACCCCGAACACCTCGCCGTCGGCCGCTAACCCCGGCCAGTAAGACGGTTCAACCGGGGCCTCATGACCCCCGGTTCAATCAGAACGGTCAGCCCCCGTCGCGCAAGCGGCGGGGGTTTTCCGTATCAGGCGCAAATCGGGGCTTCGGCGGCCAGGGAATGAAGGCGCTGGTCCGGCGCACATAGTCGGCATAGCCGGGCCGCGTGGCGTGGATGGCCTTTTCCGTGATGCCGATCCCGGACCATTTCGTCAGGGTAAAGGTCAGGAACAGCGGCCCCGCGATCGCCCACAGTCCCGGCCCGGTCTCGGCGGCGATCAGGTACAGCCCCCACCAGACGCAGGCGTCGCCGAAATAGTTCGGGTGCCGGGTCCAGCGCCACAGGCCCCTGTCCATCACCTGCCCCTTGTTGGCCGGGTCCTTCTTGAACGTCGCCAGTTGTGCGTCGCCAATACTCTCGAACCCGATTCCGACGACCGCCAGCACCGCCCCGCTCCAGCCGATCCCGCCCACAGCCGGCTCAATCGCGACCTGTCCCAGCTGCACCGGAAGCGATGTCAACCAGGCCAGCACCGCCTGCGGAAGAAACACCACCAGCAGCGCCGTCTGGCCCAAGCCCCAGCCCCGCGTCGTCTCCATCCGCTCGAGAATTTCGAGATAGCGGCCATCCGCGCCCTGCGCTCGCCAGCGCCGGTATAGATGCCACCCCAACCGCAGGGCCCAGACTCCGGCCAACCAGAGCAGCAGCCATTTGCGCGTCGGGTCGCCCTCGGTCCGCGGAAACGTCGCCAGCGCCAGCAACAGCATCCCCATCGGCCAGACGGCGTCGATGAAGCTGACGTCCTTCAGCCGCAGGGACAAGGTCCACAGACCGACCATCACCAAAACAATCAGGGCCAGGTTCAGGCCCAGCAGTACGGCGATCTCGTTCAGGCTCATGGGTCAGGAACGTCCGTGGAGAGGCGTCGGATGCGGGGTCCGTCAATCGACGCAGATCGTCGCCTCGGCCTTGCCGCCCTCGACAGTGGTGTAGCAGCCGAACCGGCTGCTGCTGGCCTGGCATTGGCCGACAGCGTTCGTTCCGGCGGCCGGCGCATTGGCCACGTCCCCGACCCGGCAGTCGCCCGCGCAGTCGTCGCCGTCGGTGCAGCGCCGCCCGGCGTCGGCATAGGTGATGACGCAGCGGACGGTCTGCATCCGGCCCTGTGGCAGCATCTTGCCGCCGCGTGCCGCGCAGGCCGCCGCGTCCTCGCTGCCCGCGATCGACTGGACCGCGGGCGTCGCCTCTGCGAGTTCCGTCTTGCCGTCGCTCGCCGGCATGGGCTGGCAGGCCGCCAATAATACCGCCGCCGCGATCAGAATGCGCTTCATGTCACTTGGCCCTTTTCGAAGCCGGTCCAGACGTCATCATAGTCTAGCTGCATGGTCGGCGATGTTTGCGCCCATTCCGTGGTCCGGATCGGCGCCCGGGTTTCAAACATAAAGGCCAGGGTGTCGGTGATCTTCACCGGTTTGAGGTCGGCGGCCACCGCCTTGTCATAGCTGGCCTGATCCGGCCCATGCCCGCTCATGCAGTTGTGCAGCGAGGCCCCGCCCGGCGCGAACCCGCCCTCCTTGGCGTCGTATTCACCGGTCACCAGCCCCATGAACTCGCTCATGATATTCCGGTGGAACCACGGCGGACGGAAGGTGTCCTCGGCCACCATCCAGCGCGGCGGGAAGATCACGAAATCGCAGTTGGCGGTCCCCGGCGTGTCACTGGGCGAGGTCAGGACGGTGAAGATCGACGGGTCCGGGTGGTCGAAACTGACTGTGCCGATCGTGTTGAAGCGGGCGGTGTCGTACTTGTACGGCGCATGGTTGCCGTGCCAGCCCACCACATCCAGCGGCGAGTGCGGAAAGATCGTCGACCACAGCCGGCCGCCATATTTCTGCACGCACTCGGTCGGCCGGTCGATGTCCTCGAACGCCGCGACGGGCGTCTGGAAATCACGAGGATTGGCCAGGCCGTTCGAACCGATCGGCCCCAGGTCCGGCAGGCGGAAGGCCGCGCCGTAGTTCTCGCAGATATAGCCACGGATCGGCCCGCTGCACTCGACCCGGAACCGCACCCCGCGCGGAATGACCACGATCTCGCCGGGGACGGCCTCGATACGTCCCATTTCCGTGACAAAAATCTGATTTCCCACCTGTGGGACAATTAGCATCTCTCCGTCAGCACAGTAGAAGACCCGGTCTTTCATCGAACGGTTGGCGGCATACAGGTGGATGCCGGTTCCGGTCCCCGTGTCAGCATCGCCGTTTCCGCCATAGGTGACCAGCCCCTCGACCCAGTCAGTCGGTTCAGTAGGGATAGGCAGCGGATCCCACCGCATCCGGTTCGGCGTCGGCGGCGCGTCGTGGAACGGCCCGGACCGCACCAGCCCCTGGACGAACGGCTTGTAGGCCGGGTGCTGGGCCGACGGCCTCAGCCGGTACAGCCACGACCGCCGGTTCTCGGCTCTCGGCGCCGTGAAGGCCGTCCCGGACAGCTGCTCCGCATACAACCCCATCGGCGCCCGCTGCGGCGAGTTCCGCCCCTCGGGCAGGGCGCCGGGCACGGCCTCAGTCGCGAAATGATTGCCGAAGCCGGACTGGTACTGGGGCGCGTTGGCGCGAGTCGTCATGGTGCGTATCTCCCGTGTCGGAGGTGTAGCGTCCCCGCTCCGGCCAAGCCACCCCGGTTAGTCGGTGGAGATGTCTTGCACGTCCATGGTCACAACCAGTTGACTGCCAGCCATTCCCGTTGAGCGTCGGTGTCCGGCACCTGCAGACCGCGCGCTTTGCCAATCGTTTGCAGGACCTGTTCGCTGCCCTGGGTTCCATCAAGATGCGCCATCAAGAAGGCGGCCATCAATGACGAACGCCCGATTCCAGCCCGACAATGGATCGCGACGCGCATGCCCGATCGGACGCGGGCCGACAGGTCGGTTACCAAGTTTCGGGCAGCTGTGATCGACGCCGGAACGCCACGGTCCTCGATGGGAAAGGCCAGAAACTCGATTCCGACCCTTCGGCAGGCATCGGCCTCATCCTGAAGCTCGAGATCAGCCACTTCGTGCTGCTCCAGAAGGCTGACGGCGACATCCACGCCCTCGCGCTTCCACATCGCGATCTCATCTTCCAGCCAGTCGCCGGCGCGCGGTCTCGCCATAATCGCAAGACGCCCGGGAGCTTCAAGCTCGATCCAGTAGAGCGTCATTCGATCAGCCTAGAACCCTTGGCTTCGCGCCATCCGCTCCTGATGGAACCCGGCGTCCCCCAGCAGCTCATTCAGCACCCGCACCCGCTTCATGAACAGGCCGACGTCAAACTCGTCGGTCATGCCGACGCCGCCGTGCATCTGCACCGCCTCCTGCACGGCCAGTTCGGCGACGCGCCCGGCCTTGGCCTTGGCCACCGAGACGGCCAGACCTGCGTCCTCCCGCCCTGCGTCCAGCGCCTTCAGCGCCCCCATCACCGCCGCCCGGGCGATCTCGATCTCGGCGAACAGGTGCGCCGAGCGATGCTGCAGCGCCTGGAACTCCCCGATCAGCTTGCCGAACTGTTTGCGTGTCCGCAGATACTTCAGCGTCGTCTGGAAGGCCTGATCCCCCGCCCCGTTCAGCGACGCCGCCGCACAGGCCCGGCCCAGGTTCAGCGCCCCCTCCAGCAGTGCCTCGCCGCCGTCGACCGACCCGATCACGGCATCGGCGTCGACCTCGACATCCGTCAGCGTCACCCGCGCCGCATTGTGGGCATCAACCATGACAGTGCGCTCGATCTCCACGCCGCTCGTCTTCGGATCGACGAGGAACAGGGTCAGCCCCGCCTCCGTCCGCGCCGCCACGATCACCGCATCCGCGACATGGCCGTCCAGCACGAACCCCTTGGCCCCGTTCAGCCTGAACCCGTTGCCCGACCGCTCCGCCACCGTGGCGATCCGCGCCGGCGCATGTTTGGCGCCCTCGTCCACGGCCAGCGACACGATCGCCTCGCCCGCCGCGATCCGGGGCAGCCAGGCCGCCTGCTGCTCCGCTGAGCCTCCATCGACCAGCACCCTGGCCGACAGCACCCCCGACCCGAGGAAGGGCGACGGCGTCAGCGTCCGCCCGAGCGCCTCGGCCATCACCCCGGCCTCGACCGCGCCGAGACCCGAGCCGCCGTGTTCCTCGGGGATGATGACGCCCGCGAACCCCATCTCCCCGAACACCCGCCACAGGTCGCGCGACACGCCGTCGGCGTCCTTGCTGTCGCGCAGCTTCCGCAGATGGGCGAGCGGCGCGTGTTCATTGAGGAAGCCGTCCGCGGCCTCCTTCAGCATCGTCTGCTCTTGGGTCAGGATCAGGGGCATTGTCGTTCTTGTCTCGCTTGTCGCGGTTATCGCGGGCCCGTTTGTCTCGGTTGTCTTGCCTGAATTGTCTTGGCTCGGAGGTCGCCCTTTTGGCGGCTTTCGGCGCTACGCCCCCGGCAGCTGAAGCAGGTGTTTGGCGATGATGTTCAGCTGCACCTCGCTGGTCCCGCCCTCGATCGAATTGGCCTTGGTCCGTAGCCAGTCGCGCGCCGCCTTGCCGCCGCGCGACCGCTCGCCCTCCCATTCCAGTGCGTCCGAGCCGCCCGCCGCCATCAGCAGCTCATGGCGGCGCTTGTTCAGCTCGGACCCGTAGTATTTCAGCATCGAGGCGATGGCCGGATGCGTCTGCCCCGCCTTCACCTGATCCCCGGTCCGCTCCATGGCCAGGCGGAAGGCGGCGGCATCGACTTCCAGCTCGGCGATCCGTGCACGGAGCATCGGCTCGTCCAGCCGTCCCTCGTCGTCCGTCCCGATCGATCCTGTGGCCACCTGTCCCAGCGGCCGCCCGCCGCCGACCTCGCCCATGGCCCCGATCATGGTTCGCTCATGCGCCAGCAGATGTTTGGCCACGTCCCAGCCGCGGTTCAGCGTTCCGACCAGATTGGCCTTCTCGACCCGCACATCGTCGAAGAAGGTCTCGCAGAACGGGCTCTTGCCGCTGATCAGCGTGATCGGTCGCGTCGACACCCCCTTCGTGGCCATGTCGAACAAGACGAAGGAGATGCCCAGATGCTTGGGCGCCTCCGGGTCCGTCCGCACCAGGCAGAAGATCCAGTCGGCCTTGTCGGCGTAGGAGGTCCAGACCTTCTGGCCGTTGACGATCCAGTGATCGCCCCGATCTTCCGCCCGCGTCTGGATCGCCGCCAGATCGGACCCCGCGCCCGGCTCGGAATAGCCCTGACACCAGCGGATCTCGCCGCGCACGATCTCGGGCAGGAAGCGCTGCTTCTGTTCCTCGGTCCCGAACGCCAGCAGCGCCGGCCCCAGCATCCACACGCCGAAGCTCGCCAGCGGCGATTGGGCGTCGATGCGGCGCATTTCCGAGCCCAGCACCTTGGCCTGTTCGCGGCTCAGCCCCCCGCCGCCGTATTCGGCCGGCCATTCCGGCGCGGTCCAGCCCTTCGCGCCCATCCGGTCGAGCCAGACCTTGTGCGCCGGCGTCGGATAGACGGCGTCGCGCCCGCCCCAGACCCGATCCTCGTCGCTCTCCACCGGCCCGCGGCACTCCGCGGGACAGTTGGCCTCAAGCCAGGCGCGGGTCTCCGCGCGGAATGCATCCAGATCTGACATGCCCACTCCTCGTCATCCCGGCGAAAGCCGGGACGTTAGCAGCGATTCACCGGTGACGCTGCGTCAGCTCCCGCTCGGCAGGAACGGTGAGAAGGTGATCACCGTGAAGGTGTCGCGGATATTGGCCCGGGTCTGCACCGCCTTCGTCACGAACGTCCCGATGTCCATGTCCCTGGGCAGTTGGAACTTGGCCAGCAGGTCGTACTGGCCCGAGGTCGAATAGACCTCCGAGACGTATTCGACATTGTCCACCATGTCGGCCGCCACATCATTGGCGTGGCCCAGCTCGCATTTGATGAAGACGAAGATGGCGGTCATCATGGCGGCGGTCCTTCCCGAGCGTTGGACGGTGTCTAGCGGATGATGGCGTGACGGGTAAGAGCGACGGGATCGACTACGAGGCGGAATATAACAACCGCGCCCGCGTTCCTGACCACCCCGCCGTCATGCAGCGTTGGCGCGAGACCGCCGACGCCGCGCGCTCGGCCCATCCGCCCGTCGGGATCGCCTATGGCCGCGGACCGCGCGAGGTCATGGATCTGTTCGAGGCCGCACCCGGCGCCCCGGTCGCCATCTTCCTGCACGGCGGCTACTGGCAGTCGCTGGACAAGGACTGGTTCTCCGGCCTCGCCCCGGCGCTTCTGGCCCATGGCGTCAGCCTCGCCATCCCCTCCTACGACCTCTGCCCCGCCGTCCGCCTCGGCGCCATCCTGCGTCAGGTCCGCAGCGCCGTCGAAACCGTACGTGAGCGCACCGGCGCCCGCCCGGTGGTCTTCGGCCATTCCGCCGGCGGACACATGGCCGCCTGCATGCTGAGCGAAGGCCGCGCCTCGGCCGCCGTGGCCATCAGCGGCGTTTTTGACCTGCGCCCCCTGATCCCGACTTCGCTCAACGCCGCCCTCGACCTCGACGAGCGCGAGGCCGCCGCCCTGTCGCCGATCCACTGGCCCGTCCCCAATGGGTCGACCCCGGGCGGCACCTTGCTGGACTGCATTGTCGGCGCCGACGAGAGCCCCGAGTTCCTGCGGCAGTCGCGCAGGATGGCCGACCATTGGGCCGCCCAAGGTGTCGAAACCTGCTACGAGGCGCTGCCGGGCTTGAACCACTTCACCGTGCTGGATCCCCTGTTCAACGCCGCCAGCGGGACGATCCGCCGCCTCGTCGCTCTCAACACGCTTGACCATAAAGGCGGCTAGTGTGTTTTTATGGTCCGTGTTCTGCGTCACCCCGAGGGCGCGTTCGTTATAGAGGTCCATGTTCCGCGCCATCTCCCGCTTCTTCCGTCAACTGCGTTGTCGCCGTCATCGCTGGCGTCCGGACCGGCGCGTCTCCGGGCGCGAGTTTTGCGACCTTTGCGGCGCCAGGCGGAAAACGAACTGAGCCGACCGCCGGTTCGAAACACAAAGTTCCACGCCTTCCCGCACCCGCGCTTTCCCGGAACGCGGCGGGTGGGATAAGCATGGCGGGCTGCCGGAGCGACCGGCGGAGGAAATCAGACCATGCGCCACGACCGCCTCGCCGTACTGACGGCCCTCGAGTCCCAGGGCGTGGCCCCTGTCTTCTACCACCCGGACGAGGCGACCTGCCTCGATGTCATCCGCGCCTGCGCCCGGGGCGGGGCACCCGTGATCGAGTTCACCAACCGCGGCGACTTCGCCTGTGACCTGTTCGGCGACATCGCGCGTGAGCTTCAGAAGACCGACCCCGACGTCATCCTCGGCATCGGCTCGGTGGTCGATGCAGGCACGGCGTCGCTCTATCTCAACCGCGGCGCCCGGTTCGTGGTCAGCCCCTGCCTGATCCCCGAGGTCGCCCGCGCCTGCAACCGACGCATGACCGCCTATTTCCCCGGCTGCGGCTCGGTCACCGAGATCGGCCAGGCCCATGAACTGGGCTGCGACATCGTCAAACTCTTCCCCGGCGCCTCCGTTGGCGGCCCCGACTTCATCAAGGCGGTGCTGGGGCCCATGCCGTGGACGAAGATCATGCCCACAGGCGGCGTCGATCCCGACGCGGCCAGCATCGCCAAATGGTTCGGCGCCGGCATCGTCGCCGCCGGCATGGGCTCAAAACTGATCACCGACGCGGCGGTCAAGGCCGGCGACTGGGCCGGGATCGAAGCGAATGTGCGCCAGACGGTCGAAGCGGTCGCGGCTTTCCGGGCCTCGCGCTAGCCTTCCGTCCACATCGCCTCAACCTCAGCCCGCGTCGGCAGCGACGGCTGGGCTCCGGGCCGTGTCGCCGCAAGGGCACCCGCCGCACAGGCGAAGCGCAGCGCTTCCTCGGCCGGCATCCCCTCCAGCAGGGCGACACAGATCGCTCCCACGAAGGCGTCGCCCGCCCCCGTCGCATCCACGGCCCTGACGCGCGGCGGCGTGGCCCGCGCCAGTTCCTGCCCGCGCTGGTACATGACCGCGCCCCTCGCTCCCTCGGTCACCACGACCCGGCCGCCGCCGTGATGCAGCATGTCGCCGTAGAAGGCGGCCTCGATCTCATTAACCACCAGCAGATCGGCCCGCCGCAGCAGCTGATCCGACACCGGCGCGGCCGGGGCCAGGTTGACGCAGACGAACTCCGTCGCCCGGCCGACCGCCGCCTCGACGGTGGCGATGGGCAGCTCCAGCTGCACGATCAGCGGACAGTCGATCCGCGCCGGAAGCTGTTCGGGCGTGACCCGATGGTTGGCCCCCGCACAGACCACGATCTGGTTCTCGCCCTCGTCGTCGACGGCGATCAGGGCCACCCCCGTCGGCTCGGCGATATCCGTCTCGACGCCCGACAGCTCCACGCCATGGGCCATCAGCAGGGCCATGGCCGCGCCGGCCATCTCGTCGTCGCCGACACAGCCGGTCAGGCTGACGTCGGCCCCCAGCCTCCGGGCCGCCAGCGCCTGATTGGCGCCCTTGCCGCCCGGATGCCGCGCCAGCGTCGCCCCTGTCACCGTCTCGCCCGGGCGGGGCAGGAACCGGCTGCTGGCGACAAAATCCAGATTGATTGAGCCGACGACCGTGATCCTCATTTTCCTCCCCCTTCATGGGGGAGGGGGACCGCGCGAAGCGTGGTGGAGGGGGCTGCCGGCCTCAAGCACGCTTCCCCGATCAGGGCGAACACCCCGTCGGCGTCCGCCGAAACGGCCCAGCGATGCGGCGCCATGGCCGGATCGACGCGAAACTCCACCGCCGTATGGCCGCGCGTCAGCTCGCTGTGCGTTTCGACCTCGATCCGGCACGGTTGCAATTCGAAAAGCGCCGGCTTCAGCAGCCAGGCCACCGGACAGGGGTCATGCACCGGCGGCGCGTCCCAGCCGACGATCTCCTTCTCGACCCGCTGCGAGAACCGCATCATCGACGCCGCCGCATCGGCAGACGGCGTGCCCAGCGCCTCCAGCGCCGCAATCCGGGCCCCGGCCGCCCGCACCTGATGCGTCGCGTCCAGCCCGAACATCACCACGTCGCAACCGGTCGCCAGCACCTCGGCCGCGGCCTCCGGGTCGGCCCAGATGTTGAACTCGGCCGAGGCGGTGATATTGCCGCCCTCCGACCGCGCCCCGCCCATCACCGCCACCGGCCCCAGCCGGTCCGCCAGCGCCGGTTCCTTGCGCAACGCCAGCGCCAGATTGGTCAGCGGCCCCAGCACCGCCAGCGCTACCGACTTCGCTGGCCGCCCCATGACCAGATCGATGATCGCGTCTACGGCATGCCCGTTCGCGCACGGCGCACCCGGCTCGAACGGCGTCATGTCGCCCAGCCCCTCGGCGCCGTGAAACTCTCCGGCCCCCGCCGGCTCGCGCCGCAGCGGCCGGTCGGCGCCCATGAACACCGGCACCTCCTCGCGGCCGGCGATCTGGCGCAGGATGCGCGCGTTCCGCGCCGTCTTCACCACCGGGACATTCCCGCCCACGGCGGTGATCGCCAGCAGCTCGAACGCGTCCGAGCCGAAGGCGAGCATCAGCGCCACGGCATCGTCCACGCCGGGATCGCAGTCGATGATGAGGGGTTGTTGGTTCACGGGATCAGCTTTGAGGGGCATCGCCTTCGTGGACAAGCCCATTGGCTCAAGGCGTGACCTTGCCCGACAACTGCGCGATCCGCAGGAACTGAAGATAGGACGCCCACGTGCCCGACCAACGCCCGCTGGCCCGTAGGGGATCGTCGCTGTCCGCCGGCATCTCCAATCCTTCGAGCATCCGCTTCTCCACCTGCAACAACAGGGCCCGATCCGCGGGCGTCAGCTGTCGATCGAGTTGGTCAAGCCATCGAGCAGCGATAATTTTTCTGGTGGCCACGCCCCGTGCTGAACAGTTTCGCACGACGAGAGCGGACTGGCCGGGTTCCGGCTTTTCCCACCAACAAGGCAGGGCGTGGTCATCGCATCTGTTCCAAGCCTCAACAAAGGCTTCCGGGCCTCCGCTCAGATCGGCTTGCGAGGCGCAGGTGGTCAGGGCCTCTACCTCCACCGAAAAGTCGCCGCATGTCGCCATATCGTCTCCGCCGAGGACGCAGCGTTCAAGACGAACCACATCTGACTCGCTGTATCGCGGCGCCGGGATCGTAGTCTGGACGGACAACAGAGCGGTGGCGGCAAGGGCGATCAGGGACATGGGTCAAAGCCGAAGATGGGGTTTGTCGGGTCACGGGATCAGGTTTGAAGCGGGTCGCGTCGATAGGCAACTCTCGCTTGGTTGCTGGTGGTTGGTGGTTGGTGATCGCTGCTTCCCTGATGGCGGAAGGGCGGCGCAAACCGCGCCACACCCCGGACTGGCGGCCAGCCACCAGCCATCAATCACCAACCACGCTTCGCCCGTCACTTGCACCGCGCCACGCACGCCGCCGCCAGCACCTCCGCTGAATCCACCAGCGGCACGGTCACGTCCTCAGCCCCCAGCAGCAGCGGAACCTCGGTGCAGCCGGCGATCACCGCCTCGGCTCCCGCCGCGACCAGCAGGGCCGCCAGTCTTCGCATCTCGGTGCGGGGGGCCTCGCCCACATCGCCGCGCTTCACCGCATAGACGCAGGCCATGAAACCTTCGCGCGCGGCCCCGCTCAGCCGCACGATCCTGGCGCCCTTGCCCTGCAGCGCCTTGGTGTAGAGCGCCTCGCCGCCCGGCGTGGCCAGGACGCCGATCTTCTTGGCCCCCCCCGCCGTCGCGGCCTCGGTGGTCTCTGCGATCATGTCGATGAAGGGCAGGCCGGCCTTTTTGACCCCCGCCGCCTGGGCGTGGGCGGTGTTGCAGGGCATGGCCAGCACCTGGGCCCCGGCATCGCGCAGCCGCATCGCCATCTGCCCCAAGGTCTTCTCCGCCGCGTCGGGCGCGCGGTTGCGGTCCGGCACCTGCGGATTGATGTCGGCGATGATGCGGATGTGGTCCTGATCGCCCTCGGCCGGCGTCAGCGCCTGCACCCGCGCCAGAAACGCCACCGTCGCCGCCGGCCCCATGCCGCCCAGAACACCCAGTACCTTGCTCATATTCTCTCCGCGTCCGGACGGCGCCTGCCGCCCGGAGGTTCAGCGGCCCTTATGCGCTGAAACCACGCCCAAACGCCAATCGCGGTCGGCGTCCGGGCCTACAGCGCCCCCTCGATCTCGCCCTGATAGCCAAACAGCCCCTGCGCCCCGCCCGTGTGCAGGAACACCACCGTCTCATTCTCGAACCGGCCCGCCTTCGCCAGGGCGATCAGCCCCTTCATCGCCTTGCCGGTATAGACCGGGTCCAGCACGATCGCGTCGGTCCGCGCCGCCAGCTTCAGGGCCTCGATTACTGCGTCGTCGATCAGGCCATAGCCTTCCCCGACATAGTCGCAGTCCGCGACCACCATCCCCGCCGTCACCGCGTCCGGACGCCCCAGCAGCGACGCCGTGTCGCGCGCCAGCTTCAGCACATTCTCTTCCTGCTTCTCCTTCGGCGCCCGCACACCGATGCCCAGCACCGGGATATCGGCCCCCATCACCGCCAGCCCGGCCACCAGACCTGCATGGGTCCCGGCGCTGCCCGTAGCGGTGATGATCCGGTCGATTTGCATGTCCAGTTCGTCGGCCTGGACGACGATCTCGCGGGCGCAGTCGACATAACCCAGCGCCCCCACCGGGTTCGAGCCGCCGCCAGGGATGATGTAGGGCCGACCACCGCGGGCCGTCACCTCGGCCGCCGTCTTCTCCAGCTCGGCGGGCATATCGCTTCCGCCCGGCACGGTGCGGATGCCCGCCCCGAACAGCCGGTCCATCAGCACATTGCCGTTGCGGGTGTAGTCGATCGCCTGCGACCCCGTCCGCTCTTCCAGAATGACCTCGCAGGCCAGGCCGTGCGCCGCCGCAGCCGCCGCTGTCTGGCGCACATGGTTCGACTGCACCGCCCCCTGGGTCACCAGCGTATCCGCGCCGCATTCGAAGGCGTCGCCCAGCAGGAACTCCAGCTTGCGGGTCTTGTTGCCCCCGCCAGCCAGTCCGGTGCAGTCGTCGCGCTTGATCCAGATCTCGACCCCCAGCGCCTCGCTCAACCGAGGCAGGGGCTCCAACGGCGTCGGCAGGTGGGCCAGTCGGATGCGGGGAAAGCGGGCGAGGTGCATGGGCGGAAACTCCTGAGGACGGCCTCCGTTACCACCCCGACGCCCGTCCGGGGAACTGTTGAGAAATTCGCGGGAACCGATCTACCCGACCGCAGTTTATCGATCGGACCTTGCGGCGATGCGCGCTCGACAGAGTCTATCGCGGCCCGGACCTGTGGACGCCCCCCCGATGCAGGCCGGGCCGCACCTTCCTCTCAGACGACGCGGCTCCGCTTGCCGACTCAGCTTGCGTGGCCTGATGCTGCGTTCATGGCCGAATCGCCCATCCGTCTGCGCAGCCGCCCCGCCACCGAGGCCCTCATCGTCGAGGCCGGCGAGCGCATCCTGCTGCGTGAGGGCTTCCCCGGCCTCAATGTCCAGACCCTCGCCGCCGAGGCGGGCTGCGACCGCAAGCTGGTCTACCGCTATTTCGACGGCGCCGACGGCGTCGTCGCCCGCATCGCCGCCCGCGCCCATGCCGAACTGGTACGCACGCTCGACGCCACGCCCCCCGCTGGCTCCGGGTCCCTGCGCGCCTTCGCCCGCGAGAGCCTGTCGGCCTGGCTCGGCGCGCTTCGAGCCAGTCCGTTGACCCTGCGGCTCATGGCCTGGGCCCTGGTCGAGGCATCGCCCCTGCTGAACCGCATCGAGTCCGAGCGGTCCGCCGTGCTTCAGGCCTGGATGCGCGAGCGCCGTCCCCGCCTGCGCCTGCCGCCGTCCGGCGACGCGGTGGCCATCAACGCCGTCCTGCTGGCGGCTGTCCAGCACCTGGCCCTCAGCGGCGGCACCCGCCCCGGCGTCGGTGGCGTGGCTCTGGACGAAGCCGGCTGGGTCCGGATCGAAGGCGCCCTTGGCGCGCTTCTGGCGGCCTTCCCGGATTGAAGCCCGCGCCGGTCGGGCGTAGGGTCCCCCCGTTCTCCGGGGGGTCGCACGCAGCGGCTGAGATTGGCGTATTCGCCTGACCCGTCGAACCTGATCCGGGTCATGCCGGCGAAGGGATGAGTACGCTGCCCCGCGGAACCGGGGCCTTGTCATCCCCGCGAAAGCGGGGACGCCCGACGTCGGCGGACCTCAACGCCAGAGGCCGCCATGAACATTCTCGTCACCCCGCCCGTCACGCCCGCAGAGCCCAATATCGATCTGGCGCTGTCCGACGCCCGCGAGGCGGTGATGAAGGAGACCGGGACCATCCCGACCGGCGAACGCGCCGGCAGCCGCAAGGTCTATGTCGCCGGCGCGCTCCACCCCGACATCCGCGTCCCCTTCCGCGAGGTCGCCGTCCACCCGTCGGCCAATGAGCCGCCGGTGACCATCTACGACAGCTCCGGCCCCTACACCGACCCGACCGTCACCATCGACATCAAGCGCGGCCTGCCGCTGGTCAAATCCAGCTGGCAGCTGGACCGCGGCGACATCGCCCCCGTGCTGAACCCCCGCGAGGTCAAGCCCGAGGACAACGGCCACGCCTCCGGCCGCCACCTCGCCCCCCGCTTCGACACCTCGCACCACCGCGTCTTCAAGGGCGTCGAGGGCCGCCCGGTCACCCAGTACGAATACGCCAACGCCGGGATCATCACGCCGGAGATGGAATACGTCGCCATCCGCGAGAACCTGCGGAGGGAGCAAGTGGCGAGTGGCGAGTGGCGAGTGGCGAGCGAAGACCCCGCCACCATCACCCTGCATGACGGCACGAAAATCAAGGCGATGTCGCCCGACTCCTCGCCACTCGCCACTCGCCACTCGTCACTCAGGGACGGCGAATCCTTCGGCGCCAGCATTCCCGACTATGTCACCCCCGAATTCGTCAGGGACGAGATCGCCCGCGGCCGCGCCATCATCCCCCACAACATCAACCACCCCGAAGTCGAGCCGATGATCATCGGCCGCAACTTCCTGGTGACGATCAATGCCAACATTGGAAACAGTGCGGTGTTGTCCAGCGTCGACGACGAGGTCGACAAACTGGTCTGGGCCACCCGCTGGGGCGCCGACAACGTCATGGACCTGTCGACCGGCCGCAACATCCACAACATCCGCGACTGGATCATCCGCAACAGCTCGGTCCCCATCGGCACCGTGCCGATCTATCAGGCCCTCGAGAAGGTCAACGGCGTCGCCGAGGACCTGACCTGGGAGGTCTATCGCGACACCCTGATCGAACAGGCCGAACAGGGTGTCGACTATTTCACCATCCACGCCGGCGTCCGCCTGCCCTTCGTGCCGATGACCGCCAGACGCGTCACCGGCATCGTCAGCCGCGGCGGCTCCATCATGGCCAAATGGTGCCTGTCGCATCACCGCGAGTCCTTCCTCTACGAGCATTTCGACGACATCTGCGACATCATGCGGGCCTACGACGTGTCGTTCAGCCTCGGCGACGGCCTGCGTCCCGGCTCCATCGCCGACGCCAATGACGAGGCCCAGTTCGCCGAACTGCGCACCCTCGGCGAGCTGACGAAGATCGCCTGGGCCAGGGGCTGCCAGGTCATGATCGAAGGCCCCGGCCATGTGCCGATGCACAAGATCAAGGCCAATATGGATGAGCAGCTGAAACACTGCCACGAGGCGCCCTTCTATACGCTCGGGCCCCTGACCACCGACATCGCCCCCGGCTACGACCACATAACCAGCGCCATCGGCGCGGCCATGATCGGCTGGTTCGGCACGGCCATGCTCTGCTACGTCACGCCCAAGGAGCACCTCGGCCTGCCCGACCGTCAGGACGTCAAGGACGGCGTCATCACCTACAAGATCGCCGCCCACGCCGCCGACCTGGCCAAGGGCCACCCGGCCGCACGGATGCACGACGACGCCCTGTCCCGCGCCCGGTTCGAGTTCCGCTGGGAAGACCAGTTCAACCTCGGCCTCGACCCCGAGACGGCCCGCAAATACCACGACGCCACCCTGCCGAAAGAGGCCCACAAGACCGCCCACTTCTGCAGCATGTGCGGCCCGAAATTCTGCTCGATGAAGATCAGCCAGGACATCCGCAGGGATGCGGCGGCGCAGAACGATGCGGGCGGTTCGCTGGTGGAGGCCGCCATGGCCGAGGCCGGGATGGCGGAGATGTCGGCGAGGTTCCGCGCGGGGGGGAGCGTGATGGAGGTGAAGGTGTGAGACGAGCGCTCTTGCGATGACTCTCGCTTAGCGCGCATGATGACCGGCGTTACGGGAGGGCTTGTGCGTCGATGGTTGATATTAGAGTAACCGATCTAACGGAGATGAATGCCGGAAATTTCTGTTTGGCTGGATGGGATCAAGCAGGCCAGCGCATGGTCCGCCCCCTACCGAACGGTGGAAATTGGACGATGGCCATGCTCCAACATTTCGGCATTGTCCCAGGCAGCCTCCTTCGCATAACGCCTAGCGGCAACGCTAATGGCGAATACCCTCATCTGACAGAGGACACACGCATCGAGCTTGGAGGAATCACCAGTATTCCCGCGCAGGCCATGCAGTGGTTTGGCCCAAATGCTCCCACGACCGCGGCGACAGTGGCCGATGCCTTTCAAGGCCAGCTCCAGCACAACAAGCAATTCAGGGGCGTCAACCAAGGGAATTATGTTGCCAGAGGCACGCACTCTCGGTCTCTCTGGGGGGTGACCATCCCGAGGGCTAACATTAGTTTTTCGACCGAATTCGAAAAGCTGAAGGCAACGGTAGTGGACGCGAGCGGAGCCTATCAACTCGCGGTTAGCAGCCACGCTTTGAAAGCAATTTGGAGGAATGGCGGGGTCCAAGCGATCCAGCGGGCGCTGCCTCAAAGCGGCCAGCTTCATGTTCGAGTTGGCCTCGCTAGGGCATATAATGTTGCGCCTGATAGATGTTCCGCCATGGTGAATGGTGTGTACTGGTAGGACCAATCCGCAGCGCAATGGCAAAATTCTGGACCCTTGGTCACTCGTCGCAGACCTACGAAAGATTTTCGAGCCTGCTGCGGTCGTTCGGCATCACGGCGGTGGCAGATGTTCGATCTTCCCCCTTCTCGCGACACTTTCCACATTTCAATCGAGACGACTTGAAGAATTCCCTGAAAAGAGATGGCCTTTCTTACGTCTTCATGGGGAAGGAACTTGGGGGAAGGCCAGCCGATCCAGACTTATTTGTGAACGGTGTCGCCAACTACGAGAGGATGTCTGAGACGACTTCTTATAAACTCGGACTTGAGAGAGTGATCGGCGGTGCGTCCGGACATCGGATCGCACTGGTTTGCTCTGAAGCTCACCCTCTGGATTGCCACAGATGTTTGCTGGTTGGTCGATCTCTTATCGAAGGCAAACATGAGGTTGATCATATTTTGCCCGATGGCTCCGTCCGATCTCAGAACCAAATCGAAACAGACATGGTTGTCATGGCGGGGCGTACTGAGCCTGATTTTTTCATGAGCGCTAGCGAGCTAGTCGATACGGCTTACCGCGAAAGAGCGTCTCAAGTCGCGTATTCCACTGTGATCAGACCTCGCCCCGCCGCGCTGGCAAACTCTCGGTAGTTAAATGATAAGTGTTACGACCATCGGCTTTACAAAATCAAATGCGAGAAACTTCTTTGAACGCATTCGCAGCGCTGGAGTAAGAAAGGTCGTCGACGTTAGGCTCCATAATACTTCGCAACTCTCTGGATTCGCCAAATCTGACGATTTAAGTTATTTCTTGAAATCTATTCTTGACATCAATTATGTTCATACGCCTCTATTGGCCCCCGAAGATGAGATGTTGAAGGCCTACAAGCGTGATGGAGGTGACTGGCGCGCTTACGAATTGAAATTCATGGACCTCATGGCTAAGCGAAAGATCGAAGATCGCCTGAAGCCGGGTATGTTCGATCACGCGTGCTTGTTGTGTTCGGAAGACACACCTCATCATTGCCATCGTAGATTAGTCTGCGAATACCTTAATTCGAAGTGGGATCGGGTGCTTTCCGTCAAGCATCTCTAGCTGGTCATGCCCACCCTCGTCCTCCTCGCCGGTCCGAACGGGGCCGGGAAGACCACCTTCATCAACGGCTTTCTGCGCCAGCGCGCGGCGACGTTCCAGTTCGTCAATCCCGACGAGGTGGCGCGCTCATTGACGGGATCGGGTCCGGCCCGCGATCTGGCCGCCGGGCGGCTGGTGCTGGAACGGCTGGATCAGCTGTTCACGCTGCGCGCCGACGTGGTGCTGGAAACCACCCTGGCCACCCGCTCGCACGCCGTGCGCATCCGCGACTGGAAGGCGGCCGGGTATCGGGTCGAGCTGATCTATCTGCGTCCGCCCTCGGCGGCGTTCTCGATCGCCCGCGTGGCGCGCCGCGTCGCACGCGGCGGGCATGGCATCCCGGAGGACACCTTGCGCCGCCGGTTCGGGCTCAGCCTCGACTATCTGGAGACCGTCTACAAGCCGATCGTGGATCGCTGGCAGGTCTACGCCAGTAGCGACGAGGGCCTCGTTCTGCTAGAAGAATGGCCGTCATGAGCATCAAGTTCGATACCGAAACCATCCTGAAAGCCGGGCGCGCGGCCGCCCATACGGCCAAGCACGGCACGCGCGAGGAGCAGTCCGGCAAGTTCCTGCCGCCCCCCGGCTGGAAGGGTCACCTCGTCACCGCCGCCGACGCCGCGCCCACGAAGCCGCGCAAGGCGAAGGCGGCGTAAACAGCGCCGCCCCTTGTCATCCCGGAAGCCGCGCAGCGGCTATCCGGGACGGGACGCACCCCTCCCCACCACCCCCCGCCCGGAAGGCGCGCTGCGCCTGTCCGGGCGACAGGTCGGGGCCGGACCGCGCGGCTCCCGGCTCAGCCCTGACGGGCTGTCCGGGAGGACATGCCGGGTGGACTCATCGTCCGGCTCTGCGCCGCTGCGCGGCGTGGCCGGGATGACAAGCAAGGATCAGAGCTCCCCCGCCATCCCCCGCAGCGCCTCCTCGAACACCCCCGCCGGCTGCCCGCCGGAGATCAGCCACTTCCCCTCCACCACCACGGCGGGCACGCCGGTGATCCCGCGCGAGACCCACAGCGCCTCCACCGCCCGCACCTCGGCGGCATGGAGGTCGTCGGCCAGCACCTCGACCGCCGTGGCCCGGTCCAGCCCCGCCGCCGCCGCCGCGTCGGCCAGCACCCCGGCGTCCGTCATGACCTTGCCGTCGGTGAAATGGGCCGTGAACAGGGCGGCCTTCAGCGCCCTCTGTTCCGCCATCCCCAGCGTCCCGGCCCAGTGCAGCAGCCGGTGGGCGTCGAAGGTGTTCCAGATCCGGCTGTCCTCGCCCATCCGCATCTCGAACCCCGGCCACGCCTCCGCCGCCCGTTGCGTGATCATCGCCCGGTTGGCCGCCGACTGTTCGGGGGTCGAGCCGTATTTGCGGCCGATATGGTCGACGATGTTTTCGCCCTCAGCCGGCATCTGCGGGTTCAGTTCGAACGGCTGGAAATGGATCTCGGCCTCGATCCCCTCGCCCTTCAGCGTCGCCAGCGCCGTCTCCAGCCCCCCCAGCCCCACCACACACCAGGGGCAGACGATGTCGGAGACGAAGTCGATGTGCAGGGTGCGGGTCATGGGGCGGGGTCCTTGTCCGCCCCATATGGTCCTTCTCCCCTTGCGGGAGAAGGTGAGCGCGCTTCTCGTGTCGCGGCTCTCGCATTAAACTTCTTCATGCATCAGGCGCCGCACAAGTCGAACACTTCGGACGGTGTTTTTCACGGCGGAGAGGCCTCCGGCGCCCACGGCTTCCCGGATCGTGAAACCCGCGGTACCGTCGCTCCATGAAACAGCTGACCCCCGCCCTCGCCGCCGCCCTGGCCCTCGGCCTCGCCGCCTGCACCCCGCCCGCCGAGGCCCCCGCGGACGCACCCGCCGCGCCTGCCGTGGCGGACCCCGCAGCCCCTGCGACCCCGGCGCCGGCGACCGGCGCGGCCTATGCCCCGACCGAGGCGCTGCTGGCCTCGACCGGCGTGACCTTCCCCAATCCGGGCGGGCGCGGCACCGGGTTCGAGGTCGCCTTCGGTCGCCCGCAGGCCGAGGTGATCGAGACCCTGACCCAGTTCCGCGGCGCCGCCCCGACGGTGTCCCAGAACGCCGAATGCGGGGCCGGACCGCTGACCTTCGCGACCTGGGGCGACGGCTTGCAGCTGCTGTTCCAGGACGGCGCCCTCGCCGGCTGGGCCGCCGGGTCCGGAACGCCCCGCGGCTTCAGGACCATCAAGGGCATAGGCATCGGCTCAACCCTGGCCCAGTTGCGCGCCGCCCATCCGGGCGTCGAGGTGGCGACCAACAGCCTGGGGCCGGAGTTCGGCGCCGACGACGTCTATGGCCTGGCCTCAGGCACGGGTCCGGGCGCCACGGTGACCGACCTGTGGGCCGGCGTCAGCTGCAATTTCCGCTAGGGGCGGGGCCAGGACCGGGGTGATGACCGCGACCGATCCCCTGCTGTCCCCCGGCCCCGACCACGCCGCCTCCGAGGCCGCCCTGCGCGCCTGGGCCTCGGCCCGCGACCCGGCCGCCCGCACGGCCATCGAGACCGACCTGTGGCGCCGCTTCGGCCACACCCTGACGGTGGTGGTGGTCGACATGTGCGGCTTCTCGCGCCGCGCCCGCAACGACGGCCTGATCGGCGCCCTGTCGATGATCGCCACCCTGCGCGTGTCCATCGCCGAGGTCGCCGTCCGCCACGGCGGCCGGACCATCAAATTCGAGGCCGACAACGCCTTCCTGACCTTCGACGAATCCGCCCCGGCCCTGACCGCCGCCCGCGACGCCCTCGCCTCGCTGCGCGCCGTGGCCGACCAGCCGATCAAGATTTCCGTCGGCATCGACCGCGGCCCGGTCCTGCTGCTGGACGGCACCGACCTCTATGGCGAGCCGGTCAACATCGCCAGCAAGCTGGGTGAGGATATGGCCCGGCGCGGCGAGATCCTGCTGACCCCCGCCGCCGCCGCCGATCTGCCGGACACCTGGGGTCTGCGTCCGATCTCGCTCAGCCTGTCGGGCGAGCCCTTCGCCGCCTTCACCGACCCGCCGAAATAGGAGGGATCAGACCCGCTCCACACACATGGCCACGCCCATGCCGCCGCCGATGCACAGGGTGGCCAGGCCCCGCTTCGCATCCCGCCGCTTCATCTCATAGAGCAGCGTCGTCAGGATGCGGGCGCCCGAGGCCCCGATCGGATGGCCGATGGCGATGGCCCCGCCGTTGACATTGACCTTGTCCGGATCGAGCCCAAGCTCTCTGAGCACGCACAGGCTCTGGGCCGCGAAGGCCTCGTTGGACTCGACCAGATCGAGGTCGGCGACGGACCAGCCGGCCTTCTCCAGCGCCTTCCGCGACGCCGGGATCGGCCCGGTGCCCATGACCGCCGGATCGACCCCCGCCGTCGCCGAGGAGACGATCCGCGCCAACGGGGTGAGCCCCCGGACCCTGGCGTCATCCGCGCTCATCAGCACCAGCGCCGCCGCCCCGTCATTGAGGCCCGAGGCGTTGGCCGCCGTGACGCTGCCCTCCTTCGTAAAGGCCGGCCGCAGCCCCTGCATGGCCTCCAGGGTGGCGCCGTGGCGGATGAACTCATCCCTGTCGACGACCGTATCGCCCTTCCGGCCCTTGATGGTCACCGGCACGATCTCGTCATCGAACCGCCCCGCCTTCTGCGCCGCCTCGGCCTTGTTCTGGCTGGCCACGGCGAAGGCGTCCTGATCAGCCCGGCTGATGCCGAAGGCGTCCGCCACATTCTCGGCCGTCTGGCCCATGTGATAGCCGTTGAAGGCGTCCCAGAGGCCGTCCTTGATCATGGTGTCGATCAGGCTGAGGTCGCCCATCTTCTGGCCGGTTCGCAGGGCCTGGGCATGCGGAGCCTGGCTCATGCTCTCCTGCCCGCCGGCCACGACGATGCGGGCGTCGCCGAGGGCGATCTGCTGCGCCCCGAGGGCCACCGCCCGGAGGCCTGAGCCGCAGATCTGGTTCAGGCTCCAGGCCGCGGCTTCCTTGGGAATACCCGCCCCCATCGCCGCCTGCCGCGCCGGGCCCTGCCCCGCCGCCGCCTGCAGCACATGGCCCAGGATCACCTCATCCACCTCCTCCGGCTTCACTCCCGCCCGCTCCAGCGCCGCCCGGATCGCCAGCTCGCCCAGCTTGGACGCGGGCAGGCTGGACAGGCCGCCGAGGAAGGACCCGACAGGCGTGCGGGCGGCGGAGACGATGACGACTTCAATGGACATGCAGGACCCCTGGGACCGGCCGCGGGCGAGGGAGCGCCCGGGCCATGGAAAACGAAACCTCTACGCCCTTCCCGGGCATTAGGCCGCGCGAAACCAATCGTGCCGTTTCTGCCGCATCCCGCAGCCTTCGTCACGCATGACGACCCCGTTCAGCCAATGGTCACCTGCCCACGCTTACATTGGCGGGAACAAACAGAGCGAGAAAGGCTTGATGGGGCCATGCTCAAGAGACTGAAAAATGTATTCGTGCAGGTCTGCGTCCCCGACGAACTGGACATGGCCGAGCACTACCGGACCCCGGCGGAGAAGACCGCCGACCTGATCGTGCACGTGGTCGGCCTGACCCTGGCCGCCGTGGGCGGCATCGTCCTGGCCGTGCTGGCGGCGATCTATTCCGGCATCGGCGCCGTGGTGGCCACCGCCGCCTACGCCCTGTGTCTGATCGCCATGCTGGCGGTCTCGACCGTCTACAACCAGACCCGCCCCTGCGCCGCCCGGCCCATCCTGCGCCGCATGGACGAGGCGGCCATCTTCCTGATGATCGCGGGCAGCTACACGCCCTTCACCACCCAGAGATTTGAGGGCGCCTGGGCGATCGGTTTCACCGTGCTGGTCTGGGTGGTGGCCTTGGCTGGCGTGTTCACCAAGCTGGTGGCGCCACGGATTTCCGACGCCTTCTGGGCCGCCATCTATGCGTTGTTCGGCTGGCTGGCGTTGATCGCCCTCAAGCCGTTGGTCGACACCGTCCACCCGATCGCCTTGGCCCTGCTGGTGCTGGGCGGACTGATCTATACCGCCGGAGTCTTCGTCTTCATCAGCCCCAGGGTGAAGTTCCGCCGCGCCATCTGGCATGGGTTCGTCGTCACCGGCGCTACCGTACACTGGGCCGCCGTGCTGGTGGGCGTGGTTCTGGCCCCAGCGACGCTCGGCTGATTTGCATGCGGCTTCGCGCTGCGGGATAGTGCGGCAGTGCAACAGGTCAGGGGTTTGGCGTGGCGGACAAGAAGGCCGGAGCGGGTGAAACCGTCGTCATCAAAAAATACGCCAACCGGCGGCTCTACAACACGGCCACCAGCGCCTACGTCACGCTCGAGGACCTGGCCAAAATGGTCCGCGAAGGCACCGATTTCGTGGTCTTCGACGCCAAGACCAATGACGATCTGACGCGCCAGATCCTGACCCAGATCATTTTCGAGGAAGAAAGCCGCGGCGAGGCCCTGCTGCCGGTCCAGTTCCTGCGCCAGCTGATCGGTTTCTACGGCGGTCAGATGCAGGGGGTGCTGCCCAGCTATCTGGAGATGTCGCTCGACAGCTTCAGCCGCCAGCAGGACCAGATGCGCGGCCAGTTCTCCAAGGCCTTCGGCGCGGCGCCCGGCGCCGGCATCCTCGACGAGGCCGTCAAGCGCAACATGGCCCTGTTCACCGATGCGATGAAGATGTGGCCAAGCTTCGGCGCCCTGACTCCCGGGAGCCAGGCTCCCGGCGCGGCCCCCGGGTCCAGGCCAACGCCCACCGCCGACCCGCTGGCCGAGATGCGCCGCCAGATGGACGAGATGCGCAGCCAGCTCGACAAGCTGTCCCAGTCCCCGGGCAAGGGCGGCTGACATGACCGACGAGGTTCGCCCCGTCGGTCCTGCCCAACGCCGCGAAGACCGCCGCGCGGATGACCGGCGCGCCGCCGAACGCCGGGCCGCCTCTGCGTCGCGCGCCCTTGTCCCGGTGGACTTTCCGGCCGAGCCTGCCGAGCCCCCGGCAAGACCTGCCCCGACCCCGGCCGCCGACCCCGGCGCGGCCATCTTCGCCGCCCAGCTTATGGGCCAAACGGGCCAGCGTCGCGGCCTTAAGGGTGGCCCTCCCGTCTTGGATGCGGCCCGGTCGGCCTATCTCGGAACCAAGCATTCCGGCGCCGCCGAACGCCGCCCGCAGCCGGGCAAGGCGAAAGACACCGACGTCTGAGGCCGCGGCACGGTCCTTGCTGAACGACAGGGCTTCAAGCCTCGTTCGGGACCGCCGCCATGCTGACCATCCTCGCCCGCACCATCGACATCACGGTCGTGGCGCTGATCTTCGTGGCGTTTTCCTGATTTTCAAAGACCGGAGCTCTTGAGCATCTCCCTCCCCTTCATGGGGAGGGTGGTCGCGAAGCGACCGGGTGGGGAAGGACGAAGCCGGGCGCCTTCGCGCTATCGCGCGCCGCTGGGTTCCGGGTCTCCGAGCCGCTGCGCGCCTCTCCGCCCGGAATGACGATAGCAGGGAGGGGTGATCCGCCTTGACCCCTCACCCGCCGCTTCGGATCATGGCGCATGCCCAGACCCGTTGTGCTCACACCCTGGACCCCGGACGGGGCCGTCCGGGCCGGGGCGCTGATCGCGGCGCTACAGGCGGCCGCGCCCGGGGCCTGCGTCGCCGTGCATCATGTCGGCTCGACCGCCGTGCCCGGCTTGATGGCCAAGCCGGTCATCGATCTGCTCGGCGAGACCGGCGATCTGGCGCGGATCGAGGCGGCGCGGCCGGCGCTGGAAGGTTTGGGGCTGGAGGGGCTGGGCCGGCGTCGGCGCGGCGAGAACGGCGTGGCCGGGCGGCGCTATTTCACCCGGGACGATCCGGAGACGGGGGCGCCCGGCGTCCATCTGCACGTCTACGCGGCGGGGGACCCGGCCCTCGCCTGGCGCCTGGCCTTCCGCGACCGGCTCAGGGCCGACCCCGCCACGGGCGCCGCATATGCGCGCGAGAAGCTGCGCTGCGCGGCCCTGCATCCGGACGACAGCGGGGCCTATGCGGCCTGCAAGAAGGCGTGGACGGACGGGGTGGCGGCGGAGGCGGTGCGGGGGTGGGGTGGCGGGGGGTGACGAGCGCCGTCAACGAGCGGATCGCCCGTTCATGCATGCTGCGGGCCGGAGAGGCGGATTATGCCCGCCGTTTTTCGACGTGATGAGGAGCAGGTGGCGGGCTACAGTCGCCGAATGATTGGACTTTGCCATCATCGACGATGAAGGTTCCATTCATTTTCTTCGCCAAACGTTTAGCGGTCTCAATGAGGTTCCTGATCTCCTCGTCACGGTCGACGTGATGATGATTCACAGGCCTGCTCCTGATTCGCGATTGAGCATGTTAAGTTAGCACGTTCAGATTCGCTTCGCATCATCGTTGGAAAAGAGCGCACAGGAATGTCAGGCGAAACGTTTCGAGACTCGCCGGAGCTCGTCTTCGGTATTGCCGGTGCCATAGGCATTGATGTTGACGAGATTGTCGCGAGCCTGAACTCGGCACTTAGCGGTGTTGGGTATTCATCAGAAGCGATCAAGCTGACTGATGAAATTGCTGCGTACAGCCCCACGACGGTTGCACCAACCAGCGCCGACTACGATGCCAAAATGAACTACAAAATGGATGTCGGAAACGAGTTGTGCGCCCGGTTCAAGGACAAAGCCACGCTTGCCCGAATTGGCGTTCGCGCTATCCGGAACCGCCGTCGTTCTCGGACCGGAAATTTCGAGTTGGCGCTAAGCGCGACGGCATTCGTAGTTCGCCAGCTTAAGCGACCTGACGAAGTAGACCTTTTTCGCCGCGTTTATGGTCCCCGCTTCTTTTTGATCTCTGCGTATGGTGGCGAAGCCGCTCGCAGAGACCGCCTTGAACGGCAGCTCAAGCGGAGCGTCTCAACGAGAAAGTCGGCCGCTGATATTGCGTGCATCGCGGAGCGGCTGATGGAACGCGACTCCGTAGAGACCCGCGAGCCGTTTGGACAAAACCTCCAGGAGACGTTTCCGATGGCAGATGTGTTCATCGATGGCGTCAACAAGGTCGAGATGGATCGGACGCTCACTCGTTTTACGGAAGCGCTTTTTGGAAAGACCGATATCTCTCCGTCGAAAGCTGAGTACGGAATGTATGCCGCAAAGTCTGCAGGACTTCGTTCAGCCGACCTATCCCGTCAAGTCGGTGCGGCCATCTTCTCTGATGATGGCGAGTTGATCACTCAGGGCTGCAACGAGGCACCCAAGGCGTTCGGAGGTACTTATTGGGACCTCGAAGAACCCGACCATCGCGATGTGAAACTCGGCTATGATCCGAACGAAATCTACAAGAAGGAAATCGTGCGTGATCTCATCGAACGGTTCATCGATGACGGGCTTCTGTCAGAGAAGGCAACTGACCTCGGGGGACCTGCAGACATCGTTGACGCCATAACTGCCAAGGCCAAGGCTCCCGGTTCAAAGGATGGTGCCCTGGTCGGTGCCGCGATCCTCGATCTAACGGAGTATGGCCGGATCGTTCACGCCGAGATGTGCGCGATATGTGACGCGGCCAGGCTAGGGCGGAGCATAAAAGGGGCGACTCTGTTCTGCACCGTGTTTCCCTGCCACAATTGCACTAAGCATGTCTTGGCGAGCGGGATAAAGAAGGTCGTCTACATAGAACCGTACCCGAAGAGCAAAGCCAAAGAACTCCACGAGAACGAGATTGAAATAGAGGCGGAAATCGCGGGCCGAGTCTCCTATGTGCCGTTCCTTGGAATATCGCCTCAAAGATACAGAGACATCTTCCAGAAGAAAAAACGTAAGGGCCCGGACGGTAAAGCTAACGCGTGGTACGAGGGCCGCCCTCAACCACTAATCAACGCAGCAGCACCATCCTACTTCGACGTAGAGGCTCTCGCGATCAGCAACACCCTTCTGGGCACTCTGCAGGACACGCAGGCTGATCCCGCGGGAGACGTGGAGCCCGATATGGTCGAGCATCCCGCGGCGGGAGGCACCCCAGCCTAATGCACCCGCGCCTTCCCGATGCTCAGCCCGCCATCCCCCGCTGACACCGCGATCACGCTCCCGTCCTCGATCTCCCCGCCCAGCAGCTTCTTCGCGATCGGGTCGACGAGGTCCTTCTGGATGACGCGCTTCAGGGGCCGCGCGCCGTAGACCGGGTCGTAGCCCTTGTCGGCCAGCCAGGCCCAGGCGCTGTCGTCGAGCGACAGGGTCAGCCGCCGGTCGGCCAGCAGTTTTTCGAACCGGGCCATCTGTATGCGGACGATCCCCGCCATCTGGTCGCGGCCGAGGCGGCGGAAGAGGATGATCTCGTCGATGCGGTTGAGGAACTCGGGGCGGAAATGGCCGCGGACCTGTTCCATGACGTACGGGCGGACACTCTCGACGTCGTCGCCCTCGCCCTGACCCGCCAGCGCCTCCGAGCCGAGATTGCTGGTCATGATGATCAATGTGTTCTTGAAGTCGATGACGCGGCCCTGACCGTCGGTCAGGCGGCCGTCGTCCAGCACCTGCAGCAGGACGTTGAAGACGTCGGGGTGGGCCTTTTCGACCTCGTCGAACAGGACCACCTGATAGGGGCGTCTACGCACCGCCTCGGTCAGGGCGCCGCCCTCGTCATAGCCGACGTATCCGGGCGGGGCGCCGATCAGGCGGGAGACGCTGTGCTTCTCCATATATTCCGACATGTCCATGCGGGTGATGGCGGCCTCGTCGTCGAACAGGAAGGCGGCCAGGGCCTTGGTCAGCTCGGTCTTGCCGACGCCGGTGGGGCCGAGGAAGAGGAAGCTGCCCAGCGGGCGGTTGGGGTCGTTCAGGCCGGCGCGGGCGCGGCGCACGGCGTCGGCGACGGCGGTCAGGGCCTCGTCCTGACCGACGACGCGGCGGCGTAAGGACTCCTCCATGGCCAGCAGTTTCTCGCGCTCGCCCTCCAGCATCTTGTCGACCGGGACGCCGGTCCAGCGGGAGACGACCTGGGCGATCTGTTCGGCGTCGACGACTTCGGGGGTCAGGGGTCCGGCGCCGGAGGTTTCGGCGGCCTCGGCCTCGGCCAGCTGTTTCTCGATCTGGGGGATCTGGCCATAGGCGATCTCTGACGCGCGGCCGAGGTCGCCGGCGCGCTGGGCTGCGGCCAGTTCGGCGCGCAGGCGGTCGAGGGTTTCGCGGGCCTGGGCCCCTTGCCCGACCTTGTCCTTCTCCGACTTCCAACGGGCGGTGAGGTCGTCGGACTGGCCCTCGAGGTCGGCGATCTCGTCTTCCAGTTTTTCGAGGCGGGCGACCGAGGCCTTGTCGGTCTCCTTCTTCAGGGCCTCGCGCTCGATCTTGAGCTGGACCAGACGGCGGTCGATCTCGTCCAGCGCCTCGGGCTTGGAATCGACGGCCATGCGCACGCGCGACGCGGCCTCGTCGATCAGGTCGATGGCCTTGTCGGGCAGGAAGCGGTCGGTGATGTAGCGGTGCGAGAGGCTGGCGGCGGCGACGATGGCGCTGTCGGAAATGCGCACGCCGTGGTGGACCTCGTACTTCTCCTTGATGCCGCGCAGGATGGAGACGGTGTCCGCGACGCTGGGCTCTTCCACGAAGACGGGCTGGAAGCGGCGGGCGAGGGCGGCGTCCTTCTCGACGTGTTTGCGGTACTCATCCAGCGTGGTGGCGCCGACGCAGTGCAGCTCGCCACGGGCCAGGGCGGGCTTGAGCAGGTTGGAGGCGTCCATGGCGCCGTCGCCCTTTCCGGCGCCGACCAGGGTGTGCATCTCGTCGATGAACAGGATGATCCCGCCCTCGGCGGCGGTGACCTCGGCCAGCACGGCCTTGAGCCGCTCCTCGAACTCGCCGCGGTATTTGGCCCCGGCGATGAGCGAGCCCATGTCGAGGGCCATGACGACCTTGTCGCGCAGGCTCTCGGGCACGTCGCCGTTGACGATGCGCAGGGCCAGGCCCTCGACGATGGCGGTCTTGCCGACGCCGGGCTCGCCGATCAGCACGGGGTTGTTCTTGGTGCGGCGGGCGAGGACCTGGATGGTGCGGCGGATCTCCTCGTCGCGGCCGATGACGGGGTCGATCTTGCCGTCGCGGGCGGCCAGGGTCAGGTCGCGGGCGTAGCGTTTGAGGGCGTCATAGGCGTCTTCGGCCCCGGCTGAGTCGGCGGTCTTGCCCTTGCGCACATCGGCGATGGCGGCGTCGAGGGCGTCAGGGGTCGCGCCGACGGAGGACAGGACGGCGGCCGCGACGCCGCCATCGCGGGCGATGGCGGAGAGCAGGCGTTCGGTGGTGACGAAGGCGTCGCGGGCCTTTTTCGAGGCCTCCTCGGCGGAGGAGAAGACGCGGGCGGTGTCGCCGTCGAGATAGAGCTGGCCCGAGCCGCCCGAGACCTGGGCGCGCTTCTTGAGGGCGGTTTCGACAGCGGCTTCGGCTTTTGCGGGATCGCCGCCGGCGGCGGTGATCAGGTTGCGGGCGAGACCGTCGCGCTCCTCCAGCAGCACCTTGAGCAGGTGTTCGGGGGCGAACTGCTGATGCCGCCGGGCGAGGGCCAGCGACTGGGCGGACTGGACCGCCTGTTTGGCGCGGTCGGAGTAGAGGTCGAGGTTCATCTTTGTTGGCCTATCGCTCGGCGCGCGGCGCCTCGCTGCTTGAGGCCGTCGGGCGCGCCCTCACATGCAAGCTGCGCGCCGTCCGGCTGGCGATCAGGTGGGTGTGGCGGCGCGGGCACACAAGAGGCGGCTGGCGGGGCGGACGGGGCCGCGCTAGCGTCCACCCAGTTCAGTCCGGGAGCCGCTTCATGTCTATCCGCCTTACACGCCGCGCGGCGCTGGTTTCGTCCGTCGCCGGAGCGGCCGCCCTGCCGTCCAGCGGCTGGGCGCAGACTGCGGCCAACGACGCGGTCTCGCTGGCGGATCAGGTCGACATCTATGTGAAGCGCGTCATGGCCGGGTTCCCGGACCAGCCGGCCGTGTCGATCGCGGTCGTGAAGGACGGGCAGCCGGTGCTGACGCGCGGATACGGCGTGAGGGCCATCGGCGGGGCGGCGGTGGACGAGCACACCCTGTTCGCCATCGCCTCCAACACCAAGGCGGTGACCTGCGCGGCCCTGGCCATCCTGATCGACGAGGGCAAGGTGAAGTGGGACGAGCCGGTGCGGACGTATCTGCCGGGGTTCAGCCTGTCCAGGCCCGAGCTCAACGACATGGTGACGGTGCGCGATCTGGTCAGTCACCGGATCGGCTTCGGCCTCGGTGCCGGGGACTTGCTGTTCTGGCCCAACAGCGACCGGACGCGGGCGGAGATCATGGCCGCCGTGCCGCATGTGCCGATCGAGGACAGCTTCCGCACCACCTACCACTACTGCAACCTGATGTTCGTGGTGGCGGGCGAGGTGGTCGCCGCGGCCGCGGGGATGGCGTGGGAGGATTTCGTTCAGACACGGATTCTGGACCGGCTGGGCATGACCGGGACCCTGCCGCTGATGACCGCCGCCGACCCGGCGAAATCAGCCCTGCCGCACGGCCGGGTGGGGCCGCCGCTGCGCTATCAGGGCGAGATGCAGACCATCGGCCAGTCGATCCAGGAGGTCTGGAACTGGTCCTCGGCGGGGGCGGCGGGCGGCTTTGTCACCACGCCCGTCGACTGGGCCAAATGGATCGCGGTGCAGCTGGCGCGCGGCGCCCTGCCGGACGGGACGCGGCTGTATTCGGAAGCGCGGGCCAATGAGATGTGGCGGCCCAACATCATCATCTCCAACTCGGCCGGGCCGACAGAGACCCTGCCGGGGCGAGCCATCGCCTCGACCTATGCGACGGGCTGGCAGGTGCAGGACTATCGCGGCGAGCGGATGATCACCCACGGGGGCGGGGCGCCCGGCTATGTTTCGGGGACGGTGCTGATCCCGGGACGCGACGCCGGCTTTTCCTATTTCACCAACGCCGAGGAGAGCTTCCTGACGCGGGCGCTGCGCAGTGGCATCACTGACATCGTGATGGACAAGACCGGCTTCGACTGGATCGCGGACGGTCAGCGGCTGCAACGCGAGGGCGACGCGGCTTCGGTCGCGGCGGCGGCGGAGATCGACGCGAAACAGGCCGCGGGCGCGCCCCCGTCCCTGCCGCTCGCGGCCTATGCCGGGACCTGGCACGACCCCTGGTATGGGGACATCACCATCCAGGCCCGGGACCTCCAGCTGTGGTTGAGCTTCAGCCGGACGCCGGCGTTGCAGGGACCGGTCGAGCCTTATGACGGCGACACCCTGCGGACGCGGTTCACGGACAGGCGGGAAGAGGACCTGTTCATCACCTTCACGCTGGAGAACGGCCGGCCCGTGTCAGCGACGATGAAGGCGGTCAGTCCGGATGCGGACTTTTCGTACGACTACCACGACCTGCGGCTGACGAAGGTTTGAGCCGATGATCAGCGGAAGTTCAGGCTCTTGTCATCCCGGAACCAGCTCGATCAGGTCGAGATTGGACTCGGCCTGGGGCCAGGGGATGACCAGCCGCCAGCGGCGTTCGCCGATCCGCTCCAGCACGGCGATCAGGTCGCGGTCGGGGCGCTGGCCGTAGGAGTTGGCGGGCGGTTCGGCGGCGAGGGACAGTGAGCCCAGCATGACCATCTGACGGTCGTTCTCGGTGAACAGCAGGCCGCCGGGACGCTGGCTGCCGGTCAGTTTGGAAAATTTCAGGCCGCGGGGCGTCGCCTCGATACGACAGGCGAACCAGTCGTAGACGACATAGCCGAGGCCCTCCTCGCCGCCCTGGGAACCCAGTTTGACGGTGCGGCAGCGATAGTCGCCGGGCGGGGGCGCGACAGAGGACCGGGCGGCGCGGGGCTCGATCAGGTCGCCGAGACCGGTCAGGTCGCCTGAGCCGGGCTGGCGCCGGGCCTGTTGCAGGGCGAGGGACCAGGCGGCGTCGCGGCGGCTGTAACGATCACGGTCGGAGGCGGTGACGATGCCCCGCCAGTCGCGCAGGGCGCCCGCCCCTCCGGACCCGCCGGGAGGGGGCGGCGGCGGGGGCGTGGAGGCGCAGGCGGCGAGGACGAGGCTCGCAAGCACACTCAGGCTTGCGAGACGGCGTCGGACCGAAGACCGCGACAGGCAGGACATGGGCGCTCCGGAACAGATCGGCGCATTCTTTGGGCCAGCGAAGCGTCGCCGCGTCAAGCGGGCTCGCGCGCAGGCGGCGTCCTGATCAGTCTTCGGCGGCGGGCGCTTCGGCCTTGCGGCGGGGCGCGCGGCGCTTGGGCGCGGCGGCCTCTTCCGGCGCCTCGGCGGCCTCTGACACGGCGGGGGCCGGGGCGGTCGAACGGGTCAGGAAGCCCGGCAGGGCGGAACCAATCCCGTCGTCGGTGGCCACGCCGGCGTCGCGGCGGGGTTTGCGTTCGGGTCGTTCGGCGCGCTCAGCGCGCGCGGGACGTGGCGCGCGCTCGGGGGTTTCGGCGCGGACTTCCGGGGCCTCGTCGGACGGTGCGGGAGGGGCCTCGCCCTCGGCGCGGGGCTCGCCGCCTTCGCGGTCGAAGCGGGCGTTGCGTTCCAGCTGGCGGCGCTCCCAGCGCTCGCGGCGGGTCTCGCGGCGGCTGCCGTCAGCATTGAAGCCGCCCTCGCCCTCGGGGCGGGGCTCGCGCGGCTCGCGGTCCTGACGCGGCTGGTCGTCGCGGTCGCGCCATTCGCGGCGCGGCTGCTCGGCCTGACGGTCGTTGGGGCGGTCGTTCGAGCGGTCGACGGGACGGTCGTTTGAGCGGTCAGGACCGCGGTCGTTCTGGCGCTCCTCATTCTCGCGCTGGCGGGCCTCGATCTGGGCGATGCGGTCGGCCTCGACCTTTTCAGCGGCCATAATGGCGGCGGCCTGGGCGCCGGTCTCGTCCTCGAAATCAATATCGAAGCCCTGGCCGGCCAGTTCGCGCTGGGCGATCTCGGACACGGGGCGCGAGGGCTGAAGGGCGCGCAGGACGCGGAAATAGTGCTCGGCGTGCTGGGTGTAATTCTCGGCCAGGACGCGGTCGCCGGCGGCCGAGGCGTCGCGCGCCAGCTGCATATAGCGCTCATAGACGGTCTGGGCGTTGCCCCGGACCTTGATGTTCTCGGGCCCTTGGGAGTCCCACGAACGGTTCGGATTGGTGGCGTTGGCGTTGCTGCTGCCGCCGCTGCCGCCGCCGGGCTTCCTGTTGCGTCCGCGCTGACGCTTCATGCCCTTGAAATCTCTCATCGGACGCTACCGTGCTTTGCATGAGGGACGGTCCGGGGCGAGAGCCGCGGGCGCTGTCCGTGTGGTCGTTCCGCTTCGTTCCGGGGCCAATCCCCGCTGACGATGTGATCGGAAATACGTCGCCGCCCCGTGGTCCGCCTGACCGGATGGCCAGACCGTCACTGCCCTGATGCGCGCGTGGATGGGCCAGAAGCGGACCAAGGCGTGCGTTTTGGGTGGGAAACAGGCGAAGACTTAGCGCGCTCTGGCGGGGTTTCCAAGGGGAAGTTTGCGCCGCTAAACACGGGTGCTTGCAAATCAGTCCGCCTCGGCGTCGGAATAGCCCAATGGGCATCAAACTCCGATCGCGGTCGGCGCTTATTCCGTTAGCGCTCTGGAGCGCCGTCACAGTCTTAGGCGTGGCGCTGGTAGGCGGCGTCAGCGATCAGCAGGCTCCGGGTTATCCAAACCTCGCCCAAGTCATCTACTATGTCGGAGTTCCAGGCTTACTGGCGAGCGCGGCCCTTCTCACGGCTCTGTTCGCCGGCAAGAATGGTGGGCGTCTGCTTGCCTTCGTGCTTCTGCTACCGGGGTTGATCCTTTTCTTCGGCTTCACCGGCGGGGTTTAGAGTTACATCTTCGGGATCGGGTTTGTCCTCGGGTCAGGCCCGTTGGTGACGACGCGGTCGCGGTCGGACAGGTCCTTGACGACGATCACCCTCCCGAAGCCCGCGGCCTCGAACAGGGCCTTGACCTGCGGGCCCTGGTCCCAGCCGATCTCGACGGCGAAAACGCCCTCGGGGCGGAGGATTCGGCGGATCTCGGGGGCCAGTTCGCGATAGGCGACCAGACCGTCGGGGCCGCCGTCGAGCGCCAGCAGGGGGTCGTGGTCGCGGACCTCGGGGTCGAGGCCGGGGATGTCGCTCGAGGGGATGTAGGGCGGGTTGGAGACGACCAGATCGAAACTGTCATCGCCGAAACCCGCAGCCCATTCGGTGCGCAGGAAGGTCGCGCGGTTGTCGAGTTCGAGGTTGGCGGCGTTCTCCTTTGCCACGGCAAGCGCCTCGGACGAGATGTCTGTGCCGACGCCGCGCGCCCCGGCCCGCTCGGCAAGGGTCGCCAGCAGGATGGCGCCTGAGCCTGTGCCCAGGTCGATCATCTCGAACGCCTGATGCGGCGGGAAGGCCAGCATGACCACGTCGAGGATGGCCTCGGTGTCCGGGCGGGGGCTGAGCACGTCGGGGGTGACGTTCAGCATGATCTTCCAGAAGCCCTTCTTGCCGAGGATGCGCGAGACGGGCTCGCGGCGCAGACGGCGCTCGACATAGGCGTCGAGAACGGCCTGCTGGTCGGGCGTCACCACGCGATAGGGATCGGCGATGATGTCGGTGCGGCCGGCGCCGGTGGCGACCTCGAGCAGCAGGCGGGCGTCGATCGAAGGGCTGTCGATGCGGCCGGCCTTGAGCGCGGCGGTCGCGGCTTTCCAGGCGGTGACGAGGGTCGGGGCTGGGCTGGATTCGGTCATCCGCTGGCATTGGCGCGGCTTTGCGGGGATATCAAGCATGACGGCGCCGGAACGCACCTCGGTACAAGCCGTTGGGGCCGGGATGAAGAAGCAGTCGGGCGACAAGGGCGGGCTCGGGCCGTGGACCATGATGGGGGCCATCGCCGGCGGGCTGGCGGCCGGGGCCGGGGCCGCGCACCTGATCTATACGCGCGGGCACAGATTCGGGCTGGAGCTGCGCAAGGAGCGGCCGGAGCCCCTGCCCCCGAAGGCGCCGACGCCGGAAGATTTCGAGGCGAAGGAGCCGGGACGGGGGCGGCTGGCGCAGCGGCCCCGCGAGATTCCGCACAAGGGCTGGGTCGACATCTTCTGGCGGTTGGGCGTGTCCTATTTCGGCGACCGGATCGGGTTTCTGGCCGGGGGGGTGACCTTCTTCGTCATGCTGTCGCTGTTTCCGACACTGGCGGCCTTCGTGACCATCTACGGCCTGTTCGCCGATCCGACCGACGCTTCCGCCCGCGTATCCTTCCTGTATTCGGTGATGCCGTCGGGGGTGGCGCAATTCCTGTCGGGCGAGATGCAGCGGCTGGCGGAGAACTCGAACACCCAGCTGACCTTCACCCTGGTCTGGACCCTCGCCCTGTCGCTGTGGACCGCGAACGGGGCGATCAAGGTGCTCTTCTACGGGCTGAACGTCGCCTACCACGAGGTCGAGAAGCGCAACATCGTGCGCTACAACCTGATGTGCATGGCCTTCACCATCGGCGGGCTGGCCTCGATCCTGCTGGTGGCGGCGGTCATCGTCGGTGTCCCGCTGGTGCTGGGGGTGTTCGGCTGGGCGGCGGAGTGGAGCTATCTGGCCCCGTTCCGCTGGCCTGTTCTGCTGGTGGTCTATGGGGCCGCTCTCACGCTGATCTACAGGATGGGACCGTGCCGCCAGAGGGCCCGATGGCGGTGGCTGACCCCCGGGGCGATCTTCGCGGCGTTGTTGAGCCTGACCCTGTCGCTGATCTTCAGCTGGTATCTGCAGACCTTCGTGCGCACGGCGTCCTACGGCCCGCTGGCGGCGATGATGGGCTTCCTGCTGTGGACCTGGCTGAGCGTGCAGATCATCCTGATGGGCGCCGAGTTGAATGCCGAGATCGAGCACCAGACGGCGATGGACACGACAACCGGCGACCCGCTGGCGATCGGCCAGCGCGGCGCGGTGGTAGCCGATACGGTGGGGCCGAAGCGCGGCTCGCCGGCGGCGCTGGCGTTCACGCTGAAGCACGCCGAGGCGCTATCGGACCGGCTGTTGAAACGGCGGATCAGGAAGGGCTGATCAGCTGAACTCCGCCTCAAGGTCCGCCAGGCGCGCGGCCTGATCCTCGGCGATCAGGGCGTTGAGCAGGGGGTCGATGTCGCCCTCGAGGATCTGCGGCAGGCTGTGCAGGGTCAGGCCGATGCGGTGGTCTGTGACCCGGCCCTGCGGGAAGTTGTAGGTGCGGATGCGTTCCGAGCGGTCGCCTGATCCGACCTGGGATTTGCGCGAGTCGGAGCGGGCGTCGTCCTTCATCTGGCGCTGCATGTCATAGAGGCGGACGCGCAGGTTCTTCATCGCCTTGTCGCGGTTGACGTGCTGCGACTTCTCCGAGGACGTCACCACAATCCCGGAAGGGAAGTGGGTGATGCGGACGGCGGAATCGGTCTTGTTGACGTGCTGGCCGCCCGAGCCGGAGGCGCGGAAGGTGTCGATGCGGATATCCTTGTCCTGAATGTCGATCTCGACATCCTCGACCTCGGGCAGGACGGCGACGGTGGCCGCCGAGGTGTGGATGCGGCCCTGCGCCTCGGTCGAGGGCACGCGCTGCACCCTGTGGACGCCGCTTTCGAACTTCAGCCGGCCGAACACGCCATCGCCGGTGACGGTGGCGATGATTTCCTTGTAGCCGCCGGCGTCGCCCTCGGTGGCCGAGTCCAGCTCGACCCGCCAGCCGCGCGTGGAGGCGTAGCGGGAGTACATGCGGAACAGGTCGCCGGCGAACAGGGCGGCCTCGTCGCCGCCGGTGCCGGCGCGGACTTCCAGCACGGCTGAGGCGTTCTCGTCGGCGTCGCGCGGGGCCAGCAACAGGGCGACGTCCCGCTCCATATCGGGCAGGCGATCCTTCAGCGTCCGAAGCTCGTCCACCGCCATCTCGGCCATCTCGGGGTCGGCGGCCATGACCTCCAGATCGGCCATCTCGGCCCGCATCTTCGCCAGCGCCATGACGGCGTCGGCGACGGGTTTCATCTCGGCATGCTCCTTCGAGAGCCGGACAATCTCCTGGCCGTCGCTGGCCGCGCCCATGCGCGCCTCCACCTGGTGGAAGCGGTCGAGCACCTGATCGAGCCGGGCCTGGGGCAGTCGCAAGGGGAAAGCGCCTCTTCAAACGGGAGGCGGTGTTTACTCCGCCGGACCCGGGCCTGTCGATGCGGCGCGGCGATGGCGTGATCGTGACCGGGCGTCACAACGACGTCAGGGTAGGTTCGCCGGAACGGTTCCGGCCCTGGCTGAGCCGTAGGGCTGTGACGGTGCGGAGGACCGCAACCAACGGCGCGGCGGCGCTTTGCGTCCGGCGAGCCACGCTGTTTCAGATTGGACTGAATGGAAACCTTCCTGCTGTTTTTCGTGGTCGGCGCCCTGGCCCAGGCGGTCGATGGGGCGCTGGGCATGGCCTATGGGGTGATCGCCAATACGGTGCTGTTGTCCTTCGGCGTACCGCCGGCGACCGCCTCGGCCAGCGTCCATGTGGCCAAGATTTTCACGGGCGGGGCCTCGGCGGCGTCGCATGTGATGCACAAGAACATCCTGTGGCCGCTGTTCTGGCCGCTGGCGGCCGGCGGCGTGGTGGGCGGGATGTTGGGAGCCTATGTGCTGACCGGGGTCGACGGAGACCGGATCAAGCCCTTCATCCTCGCCTACCTGCTGGCGATCGGCGGCTGGGTGCTGTGGCGCGCCACGCGGCCGATGCGGTCCCGCGAAATGCCGCCGAAGCTCAGCGGGCCGTTGGGCCTGGTCGGCGGCTTCCTTGACGCGATCGGAGGCGGCGGCTGGGGGCCGACGGTCACCTCGACCCTGGTCGGAGCGGGCGCGGACCCGCGGCGCGCCATCGGCACGGTCAACACCGCCGAACTGCTGGTGACCAGCGCCATTTCGGCGGCCTTTCTGGCGGCCTTGTTGAGCGGCCGCTGGGCAGGCGGGGCGCTGGAGGACCACGGTGCGGCCATCGGCGGTCTGATCGTCGGGGGCCTGATCGCCGCTCCGTTCGCGGGCGCCATCACCAAACGAATCCCCGCCCGGGTGCTGACCTATGCCGTCGGCATACTGATCGTCTCGCTGGCGGCCTATCAGGCGCTGCAACTGGCGGGGATGGTCCCGTAGTCGGCGGAGGATCAGCCGGCCGGGTGTGTTTCCTTGAAGCTCGGGCGGTTTTCCAGCGCCGCCTGCAAGGCCATCAGCCCCGGCCGACCGGTCGCCAGATCAAAGCCGGGATGCCGGAAGCCGATCCAGGTCACGGCGACGCCGGCGGTGATGACGCCCATGTCCAACCGGGCCGGATCGGGGCGGGCGGCCTCGAGCGCATCGAGGGCGCGGCCCATGTTTTCGGTCCAGCGGGCGATCCAGCTCGGCGAGCGCTCGTCCTCGGGACGGCGCAGCTCCAGCAGAAGTTTGACGCCCATCTCCAGCGCCTGATTGCCCAAGGTCTCAAGCCGCCGCACGCGGAGCCGATCGGCGCCGTCGGCCGGGAGCAGCCGCGGGCCGTCGCCGAGGGCGTCGAGGTATTCGCAGATCACCGGACTGTCGTTGAGCGGCAGGCCGTCCTCCGCGATCAGGGTCGGGACCTGAACGACCGGATTGGACGCCAGCAGTTCGGGCGCATTGGCGTAGGGATCGACCGCGACCTCTTCGATCCGGTCGATCAGCCCCGTCTCACGGGCCACGATCCGGCATTTACGGGCGAAGGGGGACGGGGCGGTGATGTAGAGTTTCATTCGAAACAGCGTCTTTCGCGTGGGCGCGCCGTTCCGAGGAAAGGTTGGCGACCTGTTCCTGTCACGACCGTGGGGTTCAGGGATAGTGCTGGCGCGAATGAAGAACCCGCAGGATGTGTATGGCGTCTTCCCGCACAGCATAGATGTAGATGTAGTTCGGATGCACCACGGCTTCCCGTGTACCCGGCTCCCGCCCTTCCCGATGCAGATACGGATAGGACGGCAGTTTCTCGACGCTGGTTTTGATCAGATTGTTGATCCGGGCGGCACCGGACGGGCTGCGCCGACGAATGAAGTCAAGCGTGACCCCAAGGTCATATCGCGCGCGACGGCTCCAGATGACCAGCAGCATCAGGCTTCTGGCTTGGCCTTGCCGTCAATGATGGCCTGCATCTCGGCCATGACCTGTTCATGCGGGATGCCGGGGCGAGGATCTTCCAGGGCCTCACGCACCTTCGCCCGGAACCAGACGTCATAGGCCTCGGCCTCTTCGGTCGTGGCGAATTCAGATTCTATGGGAGTGAGCGCGGGCATGGGAGGAATATGCGCCCGCCCCGGTCAGCCCGCAACCGTTTGCTACCCTACGGCGACCAGCGGCGCGGTCTCAACCGCCCGCGCGGCGTCCAGTTCGGCGGCCCGGGCTTCGACCAGTTCGACGATATGGTCGATCATGCCGTCGTTGTGTTGTTTGTGGGCCATCCTGCCGTTGACATAGACCATGCCCGAACCGGCCCCGCCGCCGGTGAAGCCAACGTCCGTGTACAGAGCTTCACCCGGTCCGTTGACGACACAGCCGATGATCGACAGCGACATCGGCGTGGTCACATGGGCCAGCCTCTCTTCGAGGATGCCGACGGTCTCGATGACGTTGAAGCCCTGACGCGCGCACGACGGGCAGGCGATGATATTGACCCCCCGGTGGCGCAGGCCCAGCGATTTGAGGATGTCGAAGCCGACCTTGATCTCTTCCACCGGATCGGCGGCGAGGGAGACGCGGATGGTGTCGCCGATCCCGGCCCAGAGCATGTTTCCCATGCCGATGGCCGACTTGATCGTGCCGGAGCGCAGCGGCCCGGCCTCGGTGACGCCGAGGTGGAGCGGGCAGTCGATGGCATCGGCCAGAAGCTGATAGGCGGCGACGGTCAGGAAGGGATCGGACGCCTTCACCGAAATCTTGAACTCGTGGAAGTCGTGGTCCCGCAGGATGCGGGCGTGGTTGAGGGCGGACTCGACCATGGCCTCGGGACAGGGCTCGCCGTATTTCTCGAGGAGTTCCTTTTCCAGCGAGCCGGCGTTGACGCCGATGCGCATGGAGCAGCCGTGGTCGCGGGCGGCCTGGATGACGTCGCGGATGCGGTCAGCCGAGCCGATATTGCCGGGATTGATACGCAAACAGGCGGCGCCGGCCTGGGCCGCCTCAATGCCGCGCTTGTAGTGAAAATGGATGTCGGCGACGAGCGGGACACGGGACTCGCGGGCGATGGTGCGGAACGCCGTCGTCGAGGCCTCGTCGGGGCAGGAGACGCGCACAATGTCGGCGCCGGCCTCTTCCAGCTGGCGGATCTGCTCCAGCGTGGCCGCCGCGTCGGACGTCGGCGTATTGGTCATCGACTGGACGCTGATCGGCGCATCGCCGCCCACGGGGACGGAACCGACCATGATCTGGCGGCTTTTGCGGCGCTCGATGTGGCGCCACGGGCGGATGTGAGAAAGGTCAGCGCTCATTTCAGCTGAACATAGGCCCTCGATTGCGGCATGGCCACGACGCCAAGGGCGCAATCAACCGCCCGTGGCGCTGACCACCCCGCTCTGGACCGTGACGGTCTGAAGCTGGGCCTGGGCCTGGACGGCCGCGACGCGGGCGGCCTCGGTGCGGGCCGCGACCTCGGAGGCGGCCTGACGGGCGAGGCCCTGTGCGCGCGTGTTGAGCTGGTCGAGCGGCGTCAGCTGGGCTTCCAGCCGTCCGCCGTGCTCGCCGTTCAGATAGACGTCGAAGGCCGTCCATTTGGAGGCGTCGATCGTGGCCGCGATCCCGGCCGGCGCGCGCCAGGCGTCGCCGGCGGCCAGTTGGCGCGCGAACAACACCCGACCGTCGGCCATGCGGACCACCAGGCCGGCGGCTTCACGGGCCTGGATCACCACCTGGGAGGCGCTGGCCGAAGCGCCGTAGATGGCGCCGCGTGGGTTGAAGGCCCGCTGCACCGGGGGCGCGCCCGCGGCGGCGGCGGTGATGGCTTCGCGTGAGGCCGGATCAAGGCCGGTCAGTTCGGTCTCGAGGCCGGGCGTGATGTAGAGGGCCGGAATGGTCTGGTCGGGCGGCGCCGGGCGTGGCGCGGACAGGCTCAGGGCGGCGGGCTGGCCGGGCACGGCGCCCAGGGTCCAGCTTTCCGGCGTGGCTGCGAGGTCCGACGGCTGGGGCGCGCGCATCAGGCTGACGCGCTGGAAGACGTTCCAGCCAACGACGGCGATGACCAGGGCCAGGCCGGCGGCAATCAGACGGGGGGAGTAGCGGCGGACTTCCTCGAAGGCGACGCCGACGGGGGCCTGGAGCGGTATCGACGGGTCAGGGCTTTCGCGCCTGAACCGCTCGACCGCGAGCTGTTCATCGAGGCCCAGCGAGCCGGCGTAGGCGCGGACATAGCCGATGGAGAAGACCCGGTTGGGCAAGGTCGAGAAGTCGTTCTGCTCCAGCGCGGTCAGATAGCGCGACGGAACGCGGGTGATGCTGGACAGTTCTGCCAGCGAACGGCCGGAGTGTTCGCGGGCGATCCGGAGGCCGTCGCCCAGAGTCGACGCGTCCGTGACGGAAGGCACAATGTCCTTCCAGTCTGGATGAGCTTCGGGGCTCGCCCCCGTATCCAGCGCCATTACGCCTGACCCCACACTTGGCGAGCGCGAGGGTTCCTCACGCGTCGCCATACTCGAACCAGCGGCCTGTATCATATCGGGATGACAGTTCCGGCCCGCCCCCGCAGACCACCAGGTTCCAGCTTGTGGATAACTCATTAGAGCCGCCCGATCAACGATTTGTTAGGCGTCCCGGCGTGTCGGACCGGGACGGTTCAGATCGTGACGTTCAACTTCCGGGCCAAGGATTCGAGCTCGCCCCGGATCGAGCCGGCGGAGGAGCCCAGCAGATTGGCCATGCCCCGCCGGGCGGCGGTCAGATCGGCCGACAGGATCATCCGCTTGACCGGCCCCACCCCGCCGGCGGGGGCCGACAGGCGGGTGAAGCCCAGTGTCAGCAGGGCGAAGGCTTCCAGCGGCTTGCCCGCCATTTCTCCGCAGACCGAGACCGGCGTTCCGGTATCGGCGCATTTCTTCTGGATTTCGGCGAGGGCGCGCAGGGCCGGGGGCGACAGGGGGTCGTAGCGGTCGGACACCAGCGGGTTCGTGCGGTCGGCGGCGAACATGTACTGGAACAGGTCATTGGTCCCGACCGAGACGAAGTCTGTCAGCGGCAGAAGCGCGTCAAGGTGCCAGAGCAACGACGGACATTCGATCATCGCCCCGACGCGCAGCAAGGCCGGCAACGCGCGGCCCCGCCGCCTGGCCCAGGCGCATTCGACATCGACCAGTTCGCGGGCCGCGCGGAATTCGTCGACCGTGGCGATCATCGGGAACATAACGCGGAGCTCGCGGTCGGCGGCGGCGGTCAGCAGCGCGCGCAGCTGCAGCCGCAGCAGGCCCGGCCGGTCGAGGCCGAGGCGGATGGCGCGGCGACCCAGGGCCGGGTTCTCTTCCCGCTCGGTCTCCAGATAGGGCAGCACCTTGTCGCCGCCGATATCGAGGGTGCGGAAGGTGACGGGGCGGTCGCCCGCCGTGTCGAGGACCAGTTTGTACAGAGCCGTCTGGCTGGTCAGCCGGGGCAGTTCCTCGGAGACCATGAACTGGAATTCTGTGCGGAACAGGCCGATGCCTTCGGCGCCGGTGGCGTCCAGATTCTCGAGGTCGACGGCCAGGCCGGCATTGGTCAGGACAGTGACGCGGGTTCCGTCCAGGGTGACGGCGGGGACGTCACGCAGTTTGGCGAACTCGGCCTGGCGCGCGCTGCGGACCAGCATGCGCGACTGGACGGCCGTCAGCATGTCGGGGCGCGGGCGCAGATAGGTCTCGCCAGTCTCGCCATCGACGATGACCAGATCGCCCTCGGACAGCCGGTCGCGCAGGCCCATGATACGGCCGACACAGGGTATCTGCAGGGCGCGGGCGACGATGGCGGCGTGGCTGGCGGCCGAGCCTTCCTCCAGCAGAAGGCCCCTCAGTTTATGGCGCGGATATTCCAGCAAATCGGCCGGGCCGAGGTTGCGGGCGACGAGGATGGCGTCGTCGGGCAAGTCGCGCTCACCCGGCTTGTCGCCGGCGAGCACCCTGAGCAGCCGGTTCGCCAGGTCCTCGAAGTCGTGCAGCCGCTCCTTGATGTAGGGGTCACGGGCCTGGGCGAAGCGGGCGCGGTGTTCGTTGCGGACGCGGTCGACGGCCGCTTCGGCGGTCAGGCCGGTGCGCACCGCCTCCTCCAGCGACCGGTTCCAGCCCCGGTCGTCGGCGAACATGCGGTAGGTTTCCAGCACCTCGAACGGCAGACCCGCCAGCTTGCCCTGACCGCCGTCGAGGATGGAATCGATATTGGCCTTGAGCCCGATCAGGGCCTCGCGGAGACGGATCTCCTCGACCTGCTGGCTCTCGGCCAGAAGGTTCTCGGGCGCGACGGGCGCCTCGTGCAGGATGACGTGGCCATAGGCGAGGCCCTCGGCAAACCGCTGGCCCTTGAGGCGTTCGGGGCGGTGGGGCGCGACCTCGATGTCGCGCAGCTCGTCCTGGGCCAGCAGTTCGCCAGAGGCCACGGTCTCGGCCAGGACCATGGCGATGGTCTGGATGTCCTCGACCTCCTCATCGTCATAGCGCCGTTCGGAACGGTTCTGGACGACCAGCACGCCGATGGCCCGGCCGCCGCGCAGCAGGGGGGCGCCGAGGAAGGCGTGATAGGGATCCTCGCCCGTTTCCGGGCGATAGGCGAAGTTGGGATGGGACGGGGCGTCCGACAGGCTGATCGGGGCGGCCGAGCGGGCCACTTCGCCGACGAGGCCCTCGCCGGGGCGCAGCCGGGTGGCGTGCACGGCCTCGGGCTTCAGGCCCTGGGTGGCGAACAGCTCAAGCTCGCCCGAGGCGCGACGCAGATAGATCGAACAAACCTCGGCCACCATCGACTGGGCGATGATGCGCACGACGGTATCGAGCCGGTCCTGGGCCGGCGACGCCCCGGCCATGGCTTCGCGAATCTGGCGAAGGAGGTTCCGCGGCCCCGTCGTCAATCCGCCAACCGGCATGGCCCCTCCTGATGAACGACGCCGCAGATGGGCGCCGTCCGGCTCAATTCCTAGACGTCTTCGAGTCCATAGGCCGCATGAAGCGCACGAACGGCCAGTTCTGCATACGCTGCATCGATAAGAACGCTGATCTTGATCTCGGATGTCGAGATGGCCTGAAATTTCACGCCCTTGTCGGCGAGCGCGCGGAACATGGTCTGGGCCACGCCGGCGTGGCTGCGCATTCCGACCCCAACCACCGAGACCTTGGCCACGTCCTCGTCGATGCGCAGCTCCTGAAAGCCGATCTCGGCCTGCGCAGCGCGCATCAGCTCGGCGGCGCGGGCGGCGTCGCGGCGACCGGTGGTGAAGGTCAGGTTGACCGCCCCCTCGGTGCGTGACGAGCCCTGAACGATCATGTCGACATTGACGTTGGCCTCGGCCAGCCGGGTGAAGACGTCGGCCGGGGCGTCGACCCGGTCGGTCAGGCCCAGCAAGGTGAGACGGGCCTCGTCACGGCTCATGGTCACGCCGGATACGATGCGTTTTTCCACGATTTCCTCCTCGTCGCAGATCAGTGTGCCGGACTTGGCGGGCAGGATGCCGTTTTCGTCGGGCTCGATAAAGCTCGACAGCACCCGCACCGGCACGCGCCTGGCCATGGCCAGTTCGACGGAGCGGGTCTGTAGCACCCTGGCCCCGAGCGAGGCCATTTCCAGCATCTCTTCGTACGAAATCTTCTCGAGGCGGCGGGCTTTGGATTCGATGCGGGGGTCGGTGGTGTAGACGCCGTCGACGTCGGTGTAGATGTCGCAGGCGCAGCCCAAGGCCGCCGCCACGGCCACGGCTGAGGTGTCCGAGCCGCCCCGACCCAGGGTGGTGATCCGGCCCGAGCGGCTGACGCCCTGGAAGCCGGGAACGACGGCGATCTCGCCCTTGTCCATGGCGGCGCCCAGCACCTCGCCGGGCACGTCCTCGATGCGGGCGCGGCCGTGGGCCTCGTCGGTGAGGATGGGAATCTGCCAGCCCATCCAGCTGCGCGCGTTCAGCCCCATGTTGCGCAGCGTGAGGGCCAGCAGGCCGGCGGTGACCTGTTCGCCCGAGGCGACGACGATGTCGTATTCGTCGTCAGACAGCTCGATGCCCTGCCCCGGCCTTCCGGCGCCGTCGGTCCAGGCGACCAGTTCATTGGTTTTCCCGGCCATGGCGGAGACGACCACGGCGACCTGTTTGCCCGCGGCGGCCTCGGCGGCGACGATGCGGGCGGCGCGACGGATGCGTTCGAGGTCGCCCATCGAGGTGCCGCCGAACTTCATCACCAGTCGCGTCGTAGCTGGCCGCGTCATCGTGGCGGATCGCCCCATCTTGCGTGGAGGGCCGCGCGGGTTCATCCCACAGCCCATGGCCGCTTCTAACGACACGGTATCGGTGCGCAAACCCCAAAGCGGCGCGGAATTCGACGAGGGGGCCGCCGGTCCCTCGATCGACCCCGCCGATGTGGCCCGGTTTTCGGCCCAGGCGGCGGAGTGGTGGGACGCGCACGGACCGTTTGCGCCGTTGCACAAATTCAATCCGGCCCGGCTGGCCTTCGTGCGCGACCGGGCGGCGGAGCGGTTCGGAAAGGATGTGAAGAGCCGCGCGCCATTCGACGGCCTGACCCTGCTCGACATCGGCTGTGGCGGCGGGCTGATCGCCGAGCCGATGCGGCGGCTGGGGTTCGCGGTCACCGCCGTCGACGCCTCAGCCGAGAACATCGGCACGGCGAAGGCGCATGCGGAGCAGCAGGGCCTCGACATCGCCTGGCGCGCCGCGACGGTGGAGCAGATGGAGGCCGAAGGGGCCGGACCATTCGATGTGGTGTTGACGCTGGAGGTAATCGAACACGTCGCCGATCCGCCGGCCTTCATCCGCGCCTGCTCGCGGCTGGTGAAGCCCGGCGGGATGATGATCGTCGCCACCCTGAACCGGACGCTGAAGTCGCTGGCGCTGGGCAAGGTCGCGGCGGAATACATCCTGCGCTGGGTGCCGGCGGGGACCCACGACTGGCGGCAATTCCTCAAGCCCGACGAAATCCGGCTGATGCTGTCGGAAGAGCCGGTGGCGGTGAGTGGACCCTATGGCCTGGTCTATGATCCGTACACGGATCGTTGGAGCGAGAGCGACGACGCGGGGATCAACTATATGATGGTTGCGACGCGGGACTGAGGCGGTTCATCGGGGGTTCATCGACCTGACATCGAAGTAACGGGACAGCCAAGCTTGACGATGAGATGAGGGCCTTCCCTTCAGTTTCCCACCTCAGGAGCCCCCATGAAACGCCTGCTCATCCTCTCCGCCCTGTCCGTCGCCCTCATGACCTCGGCCTGCGTCACCGTCATCGACGCCTCCGACAGCGACGATCTGGCCTGGCACGGCGAGAGCGCCCAGCCGTTCGATGAAGCCCGCGCCGCTTGCCGCACCTCGACCGGCAAGGGTCAGCGCCGCGACGAATTCCGCGCCTGTATGGCCGACAAGGGTTGGGCCCGCAGCTAATCCGTTAGCTGTCGCGCCATATAGCGGGCGTCCGGGCCGTAGCCGGCCGGTTTATCCACCATGCCTCGCGGATCCTCCACCACGAAGCCGTGCCGTTCCCAGAACGGAGCGGCGTCGTTGACGGCCACGAGCGTCAGGGCCGGCCAACCGGCGGCGCGGGCGTCGGCCGCCAGACGCTCGACGATGGGGCGGGACCAGCCGCCGCCGCGGACGGCCGGGTCGAGCGCGAGGTCATGCAGGTACATCACCGAAGCGTCGTGCGGGATCGTATCGATCAGTGTGTTGAGCGCCGGGGCGGCGTCCGCGGTCCACGGATAGGCGACGAGATAGCCCTGCGGCGGCCCCTCGCCATCGGCGAGGATGAAGCAGCCGGAGGGGTTAAGGGCCAGCCGGTTCTCGAAACAGTCGCGGCCCTCGAAATGGTCGGGGAAGCCGATAGCAGCGATGGCGGCGACGGCGTCCAGATCAGCCCAGGCCATAGACCGCCACCCGAGGGCCATCAGTTCAGCTTGTCCGGGGCCGGAGGGACCAGCGGCAGGGCGGCGCAGGGGACGCCGTCGTCCTTGAGCTTCTTCACCTCGGCGGGGGTGGCCTCGCCGTAGATCTCGCGCTTCTCGGTGCGCCCCTCATGGATGTCACGGGCTTCGCGGGCGAAGGCGTCGCCGACATAGTCGAAATTCCGCTCGACATGGGTGCGGACCTCGCGGGCGGCCTGCGTCATCAGGGTCCGCATCCTCGCGGGATCAGCCGCGAGGGCGGTCTTGCGGGTTCCCGCCACCGCCGGCGACATGATCTGTTTCGACACAACGCTGGAGCCGCAATGGGGGCATTCGACCAGCCCCCGCGCCGCTTGGTCGTCATAGTCCGCCGAGGCGCCGAACCAGGCCTCGAAGCCATGGCCCCCGTCGCACTGGAGGGCGTAGCGGATCATGCCGGAGCCTGGAATTCGCGGTCGTGGGTCAGCTGCGGCACGGCGAGGCGGGCGCGGGTGACGGCCTCGAAATCCAGGGTGGCGAACAGAACGCCCGGTTCGTCGTGGTCCAGTTTGGCGACCACCTCGCCCCATGGCCCGACCACCGTCGACCGGCCCCAGGTGCGGCGGCCGTCCTCGTGCGCGCCGGCCTGGGCGGGGGCGAGGATGTAGCAGCCGGTCTCGATGGCGCGGGCGCGCAGCAGGGTCTCCCAGTGGGCCTCGCCGGTCGGGACGGTGAAGGCGGCGGGGACGGCGATCATCACGGCCCCGGCTTTCGCAAGCGCGCGGTGCAGCTGGGGGAAGCGAATGTCATAGCAGATGGTCAGGCCCAGCTTGCCCCAGGGCGTGTCGGCCACGACGGCTTCGTCGCCGGGCCGGATGGCGGCGCTTTCGCGCCAGCGTTCGCCGGTCGGCAGATCGACATCATAGACGTGCAGCTTGTCATAGGTTGCGACCACCGCGCCCGCATCGTCGATCAGCAGGGAGCGGTTGGCGGCGCGATCGTCGCCCTCATGCCCCGACTTGACGATCGCCGAGCCGATCAGCAACCAGACGCCCAGCTCCTGGGCCAGGGCGCGCAGATTGCCGACCACCTCGTCGCGGTCCTGGGAGGTCAGGGCGGCGGCGCGGGCGGCGGGGTCCTTGATCAGGAAATTGGTCGCCTCCGGCGTCAGGATCAGCTTCGCCCCCCCCGCCGCCGCATCGCGGATCAAGGGCTCGACGTGGGCGAAGGCCGCCGCCGGGCTGGCCGGGGTGCGGGTCTGAATCAGGGCGATCGGAAGGGTGCTCATCCAGCCTCGAGCAATGCGTCCAGCTCACCCCGCCGGTCAAGCGCATGCAGTTCGTCGGAGCCGCCGATGTGTTTTCCACCGATGAATATCTGCGGGAAGGTCATGCGGCCGCCGGAACGCTGGATCATCTGCTGCTTCTTCGCCGGGTCATGGGAGGCGACGATGTCCTCATAGTCGGCGCCCTTGCGGTCCAGCAGGTCACGGGCGGCGTAGCAGTAGCCGCAGCCGGGCTTGGTGTAGATGACGACGTCGGCCAACGGGGTACTCCAGTTTGATATCGCCGCCCTCAAGCAGCGAGCCCGTCATCCCCGCGAAGGCGTGGACGCGCGGCGAGCGGGCTATGCTCATGTAGTCAATTGCCGCGCCGTGCGCACCCGGGCCACGACGGCCAGGTCCACGGCGCGGGCGCCGGCCTCGAGCAGCGCGCGGGCGCAGGCCTCGGCGGTGGCGCCCGTGGTCAACACGTCGTCGACCAGAAGGATGCGACGCCCCTTGATCCGGCGGCGGCCTTCCTCACTGACGGCGAAGGCCTTTTTGACGTTCAGGCGGCGACCGCGCGCGGACTTGCCGCCCTGGGTGGTGGTGTGGGTCGTGCGGATCAGGGCCTCGGGCAGATAGTCGAGGCCGGCGTCGCGGGCCAGCGGCCGGGCGATCTCGGCGGCCTGGTTGAAGCGCCGGGACAACAGGCGGAAGCGGTGCAGCGGCACGGGGGCGACGGCGTCGGCTTCGTCCAGCAGGGGCGCGGCCGAGCGGGCGATCCAGCGGGCGAAAAGCGGGGCGAAGGGCTGGTGGTCGCCGTGCTTGAACTTGAGGATCAGCCCGCGCGAGGCCTCGTCATAGACACAGGCCGCCCGGGCGCGGGCGAAGGCGTAGGGCTGGGCCAGGCAGGCGGCGCACCGCGCCGACGCGAAGGGTCCGCCGTCCATCTCGAATCCCGCGCCGCAGCCGTCGCAGACCGGGTCCTCAAGGAAGATCACCCGGCTCCAGGCCCCGGCGGTCAGGCCAGCCGAGGCCGTCGCCTCTGGACTATCGTGGGCGAGCGACGGCAGCAGCAGGTCCGCCACGCCGCGGCCCAGCGCGCGGGCGCCGAGCGCGATCCGCGGGACGGCGGCTTTCAATCGATCGCGCCAGACCCCATCCTGAAGCCGCATGAGCCCCTCCTCCGATCCTCCCCGCATCTTCGACGTTCAGCGCCGCACGGCAAGGCTTGAACGCAGCGAAAAGACGCTTTCCCGCGCCGACTTCCTGCATGCGCGGGCGGCGGACAATGCGGTCGGCAGTCTGGAAGCCCTCATGCGGAACTGGCCCGGAGCGGCCGATCTGTCAGCGCATCCCGGAGCCTTCGCCGCGGCCCTGGTCGACAGCCCGGCGGCGGAACGGGTTGGACCGGTGAAGGCGGTGGGCGACCGGGCCGCGCGGGCGGGTCCGGGCGTCGCGCCGCCTGATCTCGCGGACGGGTCGCAGGACCTGATCGTCTCGTTGATGAGCCTGCATTGGGCCAATGACCTGCCGGGCGCCCTGAGCCAGATCCGGCGAGCCCTGAAGCCGGACGGGCTGTTTCTGGGCACATTGTTGGGAGCCGGGACGCTGAAGGAACTGCGGGCGGTCCTGACCGAGGCCGAGCTGGAGGCGCGCGGCGGGGCCCAGGCGCGGGTCTCGCCCTTCGCCGACGGTTTTGACGGCGCGGCCCTGTTGCAGCGGGCCGGGTTCGCCCTGCCGGTGGCCGACGTCGACCGGGTGACCGTCCGCTATCCCGACCTGTTCGCCCTGATCCGCGACCTGCGCGCCATGGGCGAGACCAATGTGCTGACAGGGGCCGTGCGGCCGCTGACACGCGGCATCCTCGGCCGGACGGCGCAACTCTATGCGGAGCGGTACGCCGACGCCGACGGCCGCATCCCCGCGACCTTCGAGATCGTCCACCTGGCCGGCTGGGCCCCGCATGAGAGCCAGCAGAAGCCGCTGCCGCGCGGGTCGGCGAAGATGCGGCTGGCCGATGCGCTGGGGGTCAGAGAGCAGACGGGGGAGGAGTGAGCCTCACCCGCCCATGGCGCTGCGGAGCATGTCCATGGCGCCGTTGAAGATGCCGCTGCCCGTCGCCCCGAAAGCGTTCAGGGCGCCGAGGATGACCAGGAACATCAGGGCCAGGATCATGCCGTATTCGATCGCGGTCGCGCCGCTTTCGTCGCGCCGGAGGCGGGTGAGGAAGCGTTTCAGCATCGGCCCCCTCCTTGCGGCGGCTAGAGAAGGTCGCGAAGCCAGGCGACCAGGGGTTCGTCGGCCGGAGGCATGGGAAAGTCCGAAAGCTGGCTCGGCCGGACCCATTTCAGCGCCGCATGCTCGCGGTTCTGAACCACCCCCGACCAGCGTCGGCATAGCCAGAGTGGCATCAAGAGGTGAAATGATTCGTAAGCGTGGCTGGTAAACACGAATGGGGCGAGACAGGCCTCGGTAACGTCGATGCCAAGTTCTTCCTTCAGTTCGCGGATCAGGGCGGCCTCGGGCCGTTCGCCGGGCTCGACCTTGCCGCCCGGAAACTCCCACAGACCGGCCAGTTGCGTGCCCTCGGGCCGCTGGGCGATCAGCACCCGGCCATCCGCGTCGATCAGGGCCACGGCGACGACGAGGACGGTGGGCAACCCGTCGCTCACGACCGGTAGTCGCCGTTGATCTCGACGTAGCGCTTGGTCAGGTCGCAGGTCCAGACGGTGGCGGAGGCGCGGCCCCAGCCGACGTCGACGGTGATGTCGATCTCGGCGTTCTTCATATAGGCGCTCATCTTCGCCTCGTCGTAGTTGGGGGCGGGCGCTCCGTCGACGGCGGCGACGTGGGGGCCAAAGCGGATGGCGAGGCTGTCGCGATCGACCGGCTCCTCGGTCTTGCCGACGGCCATGACGACCCGGCCCCAGTTGGCGTCCTCGCCCGCCAGGGCGGTCTTGACCAGGGGGCTGTCGGCGATTGACTTTGCCAGTTTACGGGCGGAGGCGGGCGAGGCGGCGCCGTCCACGGTGACCTTGACGAATTTGGTCGCCCCCTCGCCGTCGCGGACCAGCTGGTGGGCGAGGTCGAGCATGACCTTGTCGAGCGCGGCCGAGAATTCCTTCAGCCGGCGGTCACCAACCCGGCCGATGCGCGGCGCGCCCGAGGTGCCGGTGGCGAACAACAGGCAGGTGTCATTGGTCGAGGTGTCGCCGTCGACCGTGACGCTGTTGAAGGTGGTGCGCACATGCAGGCCCAGCAGGGCGCGGAGCACGGCGGGCGAGATGGCGGCGTCCGTGACGATGAAGCCCAGCATGGTGGCCATGTCGGGGGCGATCATGCCCGACCCCTTGGCGATGCCGGCGATGCGGACCTTGCGACCCTCGATCTCGCATTCGGCGTACGACCCCTTGGGGAAGGTGTCGGTGGTCATGATGGCCTGACCGGCGCGGGCCCAGCCGTCAGGGTCCAGCCCCGCCTCGATCTCGGACATCCTGGCGACGATCTTGCGGTCGTCCAGCACCACGCCGATCACGCCGGTGGAGGCCAGCATGACGTCGCGCTGGCGGCAGCCGAAGCGTTTGGCGACCTCGGAAGCCGTGCGGCGGGCCGCGTCGGCCCCGGCCTTGCCGGTAAAGGCGTTGGCGCAGCCGGCGTTGACCACCAGAGCCCGCACGTCCTGACCACCGTCGGGGGCATCCAGATGACGTTTGCACCAGTCGACCGGCGCCGAGCCGATCTTGTGCCGGGTGAAGACCCCGGCGCAGGTCGTGCCGCGCGCGAAGCTGAACACCACCAGGTCGTCGCGCTCGTGCTTGTAGAAGCCGGCCCGGGCGGTGGCGATCTCTACCCCGCCGATGGGCGGGATAGCCGGGAAGGGCACGGCCAGCGGCGAAATTTCGAGGCCCGGCTTGCCCGGCGCGGCCTTGGGCGGCGGCGCAGCGGCCCGCTTCAGGGCGGCGGTCAGCGGGTCGAAGGCCTTTTCGATGGCCTGTTCGATCTTCTGGCCGGTCGAGGCGCGTCCGGCCTCGGGGGGACGGCTCATGACGCCTTCTTGGGCGCAGGCTGCGCGGCGACGGCGGGCGGCGACGCCGGGGGCGAGGCGGGCGCGGCGGGCGTGCCGGCCGAGGGCGTGGGCGGGCGCGGCGCCGAGGCCGGCTCCTGCGAGCGGGGCGTGTCGCCGGGCAGAAGCACCTCGACCTCGGCCTTGCCGCGCAACTCCTCAAGCAGCTGGCGCACGCCCTCATAGGTCAGGTAGCGGACGATCTGTGGCCGGGCCTGTTCCAGCGTCGGCGGGGTTTCGCGGCGGCGGTCCTCGACCCGCAGCACAGCCCAGCCGCCCTCGGTCTGGAACGGACCGACGGTCGAGCCCGCAGGGCGGTCGCGCAGGGCGTTCTTGTAGGCCTCGGGCATGACGTCGATGGTCCGGTAGCCGAGGTCGCCGCCGGAATAGCGGGTCGCGTCGTCGATCGAGCTTTCGGCGGCCACGGCCTCGAAGGCCGACCCCTGCGCCAGAATGCCGATCACGGCGTCGGCCTCGGGCCGGGTTCGCGACAGGATCAGGCGGACGCGGACTTCCTCAGAGGTCTGCGCCAGACGCACCTGCTCCTGATAGATGGTCTCCACCGCCCGGTCGGAGATCGAGCCGTTGACCACGGTCTCGACAAGCATGTCGCCGAGAATGCGCTCGCGCGTGGCTTCCAGCCGGCGCTGGGCGAGGGCGGAGTTGTCGAGGCCGCGGCGCTGAGCCTCGCTGGCCAGCAGCTTCTGGTCGATGACCTCGTCCAGCACCCGGCGGAACAGGTCGGAGGTCACGTCCAGCGGCTCGCCCTCGCCGACCAGACCCTGGGCCACCGCTTCGCGCTTGACGTCAGAAGCCCAGATGGTCTTGCCCTGGACCTCGGCCACGGCGCGATCGCCGGGTTCGGGGGCGCGGTCGGCCTCGCCGCGGGGGCCACAGGCCGCGAGGGTCAGAAACGCCGCAAGAAGTACGGGGACGAAGGGGTTGAAAAGCCGCATTTGGGCGCGCTCCGTCACGGGGCGACAAAGCCCCTCGCGTTGACAGGGATAAGGCCGGTGCTTAAGTCCCGCCTGCGCCCAAGTCGAGGGGTTTTCGAACGATCGCGCGGCCCTCGCGCGCGCCTGTGACAGGCGCACCGGGCCGTCGTCGCCGAGACCCCCTCCCCCCGCGCAGTCGTCGCCGCTCCTTCGGGACCTTATCAGTACCAGAGCCCCTGTCGCTCGCCCGCCTTCGGATCATCCATGCTCGGCATCGCCAAGAAGATTTTCGGCTCCTCCAACGACCGCAAGGTCAAGGACTTCATGAGCCGGGTTCAGAAGATCAATGCGCTGGAGGACCGGTTCGCCGCCCTGTCGGATGACGAGCTGCGCATGATGACCGACGCCTTCCGCGACCGGATTGAGGGCGGCGAGACCCTGGACAAGATCATGAACGAGGCCTTCGCAGTGGCCCGCGAGGCGTCAAAGCGGGTGCTGGGTCAGCGCCAGTATGATGTTCAGCTGGCCGGCGGCATGATCCTGCACGACGGCGGCATTGCCGAGATGCGCACGGGCGAGGGCAAGACCTTGGTCGCCGTGGCGCCAGTGTACCTCAACGCGTTGGCGGGCAAGGGCGTGCACGTCATCACGGTCAACGACTATCTGGCCCGCCGCGACGCCGAATGGATGGGCCGGGTCTATCGCTTCCTGGGCATGGACGTCGGGGTCATCGTCAACGGCCTGTCCTCGGGCCAGCGGCAGGCGGCCTATGCGGCCGACATCACCTACGGCACCAACAACGAGTTCGGCTTCGACTATCTGCGCGACAACCTGGTCTATGACCGTAAGGAGATGGTGCAGCGTCCGCACCATTTCGCCATCGTCGACGAGGTCGACTCCATTCTGGTGGACGAAGCGCGTACGCCGCTGATTATCTCGGGCCCGACAGAAGACCGGTCGGACCTCTATCTGATCGTCGATGGGATCATCAAGGAACTGATCCTCGACACGACCACCTTCGATCTGGACGAGAAGCAGCGTCAGGCGCTGCTGACCGAGGAGGGTTCCGAGAAGATCGAGGAGATCATGGAGCAGCGCGAGCTGTTCGCGCCCGATACCACCGGTCTGTACGACGCCGCCAACATCACCCTGGTGCACCACATCAACCAGGCCCTGCGCGCCAACACCCTGTATCAAAAGGACAAGGACTACATCATCAAGGCCGGCGAGGTCATGCTGATCGACGAGTTCACCGGCCGGATGATGACCGGGCGCCGCCTGTCCGAGGGCCTGCACCAGGCCATTGAGGCCAAGGAAGGCGTCAAGATCCAGCCCGAGAACCAGACCCTGGCCTCGGTCACCATCCAGAACTATTTCCGCCTGTACGAGAAGCTGTCCGGCATGACTGGCACGGCCGCGACCGAGGCCCAGGAATTCCTCGACATCTACAAGATGGACGTCCTGGAAGTGCCGACCAATCGGCCCGTCAAGCGCATCGACCACGACGACGAAATCTTCCGCACCGCCGCCGAGAAGAACCAGGCCATCGCCGCCCTGATCGCCGACTGCCACCTCAAGGGCCAGCCCATCCTGGTCGGCACGGTATCGATCGAGAAGTCCGAGACTCTGTCTGAATTGCTCAAGACCTATGAGCACAAGGTAGAGACCGGCCGCAGCCTGAAGCCGGCGTTCGTGGGCAAGGACAAGGAGGCCGCCAAGATCGGCGACGCCGCCTATGACATCACCTACGAGGTTCTGCTGCGGGGTATTCCGCACAGCGTGCTGAACGCCCGCCAGCACGAGCAGGAAGCCTATATCGTCGCCGACGCCGGCCTGCCGGGGGTGGTGACCATCGCCACCAACATGGCCGGCCGCGGCACCGACATCCAGCTGGGCGGCAACCTGGACATGCGGCTGCAGAAATGGCGTCAGGACCGACGCAACCTGGCCATCGAGGTCACGCCCGAGGACGAGGCCGTCGAAGAGACGCGACTGAAGGCCGATATCGCGGTTCAGAAGGAAATCTCGCTGGCCGCCGGCGGCCTGTTCGTTCTGGGCACCGAGCGCCACGAGAGCCGCCGCATCGACAACCAGCTGCGCGGCAGGACGGGCCGTCAGGGCGACCCCGGCACCTCGAAATTCTTCCTGTCCTGCGAGGACGACCTGCTGCGCATCTTCGCCGGCGACCGCCTGGACGCCATCATGCGCAGCTTCGGCGTGGCCGAGGGCGAGGCGATCAGCCACCCGTGGCTGAACCGCGCCGTCGAAACGGCCCAGAAGCGGGTCGAGACCCGCAACTACGACATCCGCAAAAACCTGTTGAAGTACGACGACGTCGTGAACGACCAGCGCAAGGCCGTGTTCGAGCAACGCCAGGAGTTCATGGACGCCACGGACCTGTCCGAACTGGTGGGCGAGTTCCGCAACGACGTGATCGCCGACCTGATCGAAAAGCATATGCCGCCCAAGGCCTATGCCGAGCAGTGGGACATCGACGGTCTGGACGAGAAGGTAAAGTCGACCCTCGGCCTTGAGCTGCCGCTGCACGACTGGGCCGCCGAGGAGGGGGTTTCGAACGAGGAGTTCGAGGAGCGGCTGCTGGCCGCCGCCGACGCGCGCGCCGCCGAGCGGCTGGAGCAGATCGGGGTGGAACAGACCCGCGGCCTCGAGCGGCAGTTTCTGCTGCAGATGATCGACATGCAGTGGCGCGAGCATCTGGTTCATCTGGACCACCTGCGCGGCGTCATCGGCCTGCGCGGCTATGGCCAGCGCGATCCGCTGAACGAATACAAGACCGAGGCCTTCAACCTGTTCGAAACGCTGCTCTATGAGCTGCGCCACAACGTCACCCGCTGGCTGATGACGGTCGAGTTCCGCTTCGAGGCCCCGCCGGCGATGGACATGCCCGAGTTCCAGGAAATCCATCTGAATCCAGGCACGGGCGAGAACGAGATGTCGAACCCGCTGGCGCAGAATCCCGAAGGGATGGCCCAGGGCGACGACCGCGCCCGCCTGCCGGTCGATGTCCTGCCCGTCGGCTGGGAGCGCACGCCCCGTAACTCAGACTGTCCCTGCGGCTCGGGGCGGAAATTCAAGCACTGCCACGGTAGTTTGATCTAGGCTTCAGGATCAGTCAGGCGGGCGTCGCGCGGAACCGGGGCCGGGGCGGACGGACGGCGTCCCGCCCGGCAAACCTCACGATCCGCCGGAATTTGGGACAGTCCACAAGACCCGGCGCTGTGCAGGCCGCGGCATGCAGCAGCCCCTCCCGCATCCGGGAGAGGACTTCGATGCGGCGCCCCAATTCCTCGGCCTTTGCCCTGAGGCGGGTCTTGTCGATGTCCGGCCGCCCCGGCCCGGTCAGCATCGCCGCAATCTCATCAAGTGAAAAACCGGAGGCCCGGCCCAGTGCGATAAGGGACAGCCGCTCGACCGTTTCGGAATCGAACAGACGCTTGAGGCCGCGCCGGCCCGTAGAGACGATCAGCCCCTTCTGTTCATAAAATCGGAGCGCGGATGCGCGGACGCCGGACCTGCGGGCCAGTTCCGAGATATCGATGTCGAACACTCTTGACCTCAAGTCAGCTTGAACTTGCAGAATGAGCGGGCAGGACGAAACCTGCAACAGCGAAAGAGAGCACCATGACAAGCAACGCCGCGTCGGGGACCCTTACAGGGGCCTACTGGAAGCACGCCGGGGGCGGCGCCTGGGCCGAGCATCAGGGCTTGCTCGACCGGCTTAACCAACCCGTCGGCGACATCGTCGCCGAGCGCGCCGATCCGGGCGCGGGAGCGCGGGTGCTGGATGTGGGATGCGGAGCGGGAGCGACCACCCTGGAAATGGCGCGACGCGTCGGCCCGGAAGGACAGGTCGTCGGCATCGACGTCTCAGAGGCGTTGCTGGAGCTCGGCCGGAAAAGGGCGCGGGCGGAGGGGGTGACAAACGTCAATTTCCTTGGTGCAGACGCCGGAACCCATGACTTCGGCGAACCGGGTTTCGACGCGGCGATCTCACGCTATGGCGTAATGTTCTTTGAAGATCCGGACGCCGCCTTCGCCAATCTGCGCCGGGCGGTCCGGCGGGGCGGCGGACTCACCTTCGCCTGCTGGCGCAGCGCCGCCGAAAACCCCCTGACCCTGGTCCCGCTGGAAGCGGCGGCGCCCTTCCTGCCCGAGCTCCCCCGCCCGCCCGCGGAAGGTCCGGGCCGGTTCGCCTTCGCTGACGCTGATCGGGTCCGGGGCATCCTCGACCGCAGCGGATGGCGACGGGTGGCGATCGAGCCGCTCGATGTCGCAACCCCGCTGTCCTTCGATGAACTCATGACCCTCAGCCTGCGGTTGGGCCCTCTAGGAACGATCCTGCCGGATCAGGGCGAGGAGGTTCGGGAACGTGTCAGAGATGCCGTCGCCACCCGCTTCAAGGGCTACGTCGAGGACGGAATGATCCCAATGACGGCGGCCTGCTGGCTGGTCACGGCGACCGCCTGACCGCTGGCGGCGTCCGTTCAGCCATGCGAAACCGTCGCATGACCTACAAGGCCCAGTTCTCCCGCGCCCTGTCGCTGGACCCCGAGCGACTGCATTTCGCGGCGCACAGCCATCACCTGTGGCCGGACGCCAGTTTCGACGGACAGGTGCGGGCGTGGGTCGAAGCCAACCAGTTCGCCGACCGGAAATGGGACCTGATCTTCGGCGAGGTCATTCCCGAGGCGCAGGCCCATATCGCCAGCGAGCTGAACCTGCCGGGCGCCGACACGGTGGTGTTCGCGCCCAACACCCACGACCTGCTGCTGCGGATCATCTCGGGCATCGAGAGCAAGCCGGTCCGCATCCTGTCGACCGACGGCGAATTCCACTCGTTCCGGCGCCAGGGCCGGCGCTGGGAAGAGGCGGGCGAGGCGGTGATCACGCGCGTGCCGCTGCATCCGTTCGAGACCTTTGACGACCGGTTCGTCGAAGCGGCGCGAGGGGGCGGTTTTGATCTGATCCTGGTCAGCCAGGTCTTCTTCCGCACCGGACAGGTGTTCGGCCGCATCGCCGAACTGGCAGCCCTGGCCGATCCGGCGGGGCCGTGGGTGGTCATCGACGGCTATCACGGCTTCATGGCCCAGCCGACCGACCTGTCGGCGGTGGCGGACCGGATCTTCTATCTGGCGGGCGGCTACAAATACGCCATGGCCGGCGAGGGCGTCTGTTTCCTTCACGCGCCGGACGGCTATTGCCCAAGACCCGTAGTCACGGGCTGGTTCGCCGAGTTCGGCCATCTGTCGGGGCCGCCGGGCGGGGTGCAATACCGCAGCGACGGCGGCCGTTTCTGGGGCGCGACGTTCGACGTCTCTCCGCTGTACCGGTTCAACGCTGTGCGGCGGATGCTGGACGAGGCGGGGCTGACCACGGCGGACGTCAGCGCTCACGCCCATGTGCTGATGGCGCGGTTCCAGACGGCGGTCATGGGCGGCGAGGCCGGGCGACTGGCGTCGGCCGAGCTGATCAATCCGCTGACCGGCGAGGCCCGGCGGGCGCGTTTCCTGGCCTTCCGGCACGACGACGCCCAAGCGTGGCGGTCGCGGCTGCTGGAGGCGGGCGTGGTGACCGATGTGCGCGACGACGTGATCCGCTTCGGCTTTGGCCTGTATCAGGACGCCGCCGACGTCGAACGGCTGATCGCCGCCTGCAAGCGGGCGCTCTGACCGTCCCTAGAAAAAGGTCGAGTCCTCCGCCTGTTTCGGCTCGGGCGCCTTGCGTGGAACGCGGGGCGCGGGGGCGGTTGGCGCGGGCGTCACGCCGGGGGCGGCGCCCGGAGTGGGCGCAACAGGCGGCAGGGTCGGATAGGGCAGGCTTTCGGGACTGCCGTCGCCCGGAAAGGCCTGCGGCGGCTGCGGATCGCCCGGCGCGACGACCGGCGGGTCCAGACGATCGGGCGCGTCCAGATCGTCACGGATGAAGACCCAGGAGCGGCTGTCGGAACAGGCGCAGGCCTTCATGAAGCCCTCGCGGTCGCGCCAGATGACCAGCGGATAGCGCGCCTGCAGACCCGCCTCCTTGAGATCGGCGGTCAGGCGGGCGACGAAATCACGCCCGGCCTCGACCACCGCGCCACGCGCCAGATTGCCGTCGGCGGCCGGGATGCCCGCGGCGGTCCAGTTGCGCACCGGCGTGGCGGTCCAGCGCTGGTACAGGGTCCAGTCGCGGGTCAGCCACAGCTCGGCGATGGTGGCGCGCTCGGCGGCGGTGGATTGCGCCAGACCCTCGCGGTCCGGACGGGCGAACAGGATGGTGCGGGCCTCGATGCCCGCGGCGCGCAGCTTGGGAATCTCCTCGCGCTCGTACCGGGCCATGGCCGCGGAGTCGCGATAGCCGATGATGTAGAGCGGCTCGCCGCCGCCGCCCGCCGAGACCCAGGACGCCTCGTCCAGCAGGCGCTGGATTTCGGCCTGGTTGCGGGTCACCGTGACCGGCTGGAACCGGGAATAATAGTTCCAGTAGGCCCAATAGCCGACACCCGCGAGGATCAGGCCGATGACGGCCGCCAGGGCCGACCAGATGAAAAAGCGACGCATGCGGGGGGACGCTCCAGCTTCACGGTTCGCAGAGTCTAACGCCTAGCACCGAATTGGGTTGTCGCGCACGCCTGTGAGGCGAACCGTCACCCCATCGTCGGGATGACGAAGCTGGAATCCGCGTGCTCCAGATCGCTGTCCGGCCAGCGCGCCGTGACGGTCTTGACCTTGGTCCAGAATTTCACGCCCTCCATGCCGTGCTGGTTGGTGTCGCCGAAGGCCGAGCGCTTCCAGCCGCCGAAGGTGTGATAGGCGACCGGCACCGGGATGGGGACGTTGATCCCGACCATGCCGACATTGACGCGGGCGGCGAAGTCGCGGGCCGCGCGGCCGTTCTGGGTGAAGATGGCGACGCCGTTGCCGTACTGGTGCTTGCTGGGCAGGCTCAGCGCCTCTTCGAAGCTGGCGGCGCGGACGATCTGCAGCACGGGGCCGAAGATTTCCTCCTTGTAGGACTCCATCTCCGGGGTGACGTGGTCGAACAGCGATGGGCCGATGAAATAGCCGCGCTCGTGTCCCTGCAGCGAGAAGCCGCGGCCGTCGACGACCAGTTCGGCGCCGTCCTTGACCCCCTGTTCGATCCAGCCCTCGACACGGACCTTGTGCTGGGCCGTGACGACGGGGCCGTAGTGGGCGCCGGCGTCGGTGGAAACGCCGACCCGCATGGTCGGAATCTCGGCGATCATCCGTTCACGGAGTTCGTCGGCGGTTTTCTTGCCGACCGGCACCACGACGGGCAGGGCCATGCAGCGTTCGCCGGCCGAGCCATAGGCGGCGCCGGACAGGTCCTTGATCACCTGGTCCATGTCGGCGTCGGGCAGGACGATGCCGTGGTTCTTGGCCCCGCCCATGGCCTGGACCCGCTTATGGTTGGCCGCGCCGGTCTGGTAGACATAGTGGGCGATGTCGGACGAGCCGACGAAGCTGACGGCATGGATCAGCGGATGGGTCAGGATGGCGTCGACCGCCGCCTTGTCGCCATGCACGACGTTGAGCACGCCCGCCGGAGCCCCGGCTTCCATCATCAGCTCGGCCAGACGGACCGGCACGGACGGATCGCGCTCGCTGGGCTTGAGGATGAAGGTGTTGCCCACCGCGATGGCGACGCCGAACATCCACATCGGGATCATGGCCGGGAAGTTGAACGGGGTGATGCCCGCCACCACGCCCAGCGGCTGGCGCATCGAATAGACGTCGATGCCAGGACCCGCGCCCCAGGTGTATTCGCCCTTCAGCGCATGCGGGATGCCGCAGGCGAACTCGATGACCTCGAGACCGCGCTGGATGTCGCCTTTCGAGTCGGCGATGACCTTGCCGTGCTCGGCGGAGAGCAGTTCCGCCAGCTCGTTCATATTGGCCTCAACGAGGCGTTTGAACTCGAACATCACCCGCGCCCGACGCTGGGGATTGGTCGAGGACCAGCCGTCGAAGGCGTTCCGGGCGGCCTGGACCGCGCGGTCCATCTCCGCGACCGAGGCCAGCTGGACGCGGGCCTGAACCTCGCCGGTGTTGGGGTTGAACACGTCCGAGAACCGGCCCGAGCCGCCCGTGAAGGACGCGCCGTCGATGAAATGGTTGATCTCACGCATGAAAGCGGTCCTCGGAATAGAAGCGGCTTGTTCGGGTTGGCAGCGGTTTAGCCCCTGACCCGCGCCGGCGCCAGCGCCTCTAGACCGCGGCGTCGAACAGGGCGTCGCGGGCGATGTCGGACTGGAGCATGGGGAAGAAATGCGTGCCGCCCTGCACAGTCCCGACCGTGACATGCGGCAGGCCGCGCCGGTTCTCTGACAGATGGCAGGGCGAGGCCCCATCGGCCTTGAGAATCGTCACCGGACAGTCGAGGCGTTTCAGGGCGCGCCATGGGTCGTGGCTCTGGGCGGCGTAGTTGGAGGCCTCCCAGGCCGGGTCGCAGGCCAGGGTGAAGCCTTCCGGCGTCTCGGTCAGTCCGTCGGCGATATAGTCAGCCAGCATCATCTCGGGCCAGCCGCGAAAGGCGCCTCGGCCCTGATAGGCCGCCATGGCCTGTTCCCGGCTGTCGAAGACCCTGCGGCGGCGCAAGGCGTTCCGGACCAGAGGGATACGCGAGGCGATCCGGTCGAGCAGCGGCAGCTTGAAGGCCGCAACGGCCCAGCGGCTCCAGATCACCGGATCGAACAGGACCAGACCGCCGACGCGGTCGGGGCGTTCCGCCGCTGCCAAAAGCGCCGAGGTTCCGCCCATCGAATGGCCGGCGAGGACAATCGGCGGACCCTCCAGCGCGTCCAGCAGGGCGACGAGGTCGTCACGGTGATCGTGCCAGTCCCGACGGCCGCCGCCCTCGGCCGGCAGGGTCGTGCCCCCGTGGCCGCGCAAGTCCGGCGCCCAGATGCGTAGACTGCCCGACAAGGGCGCCAGCAGGGTCCGGTAGGTCAGGGCGTTGAAGCCGTTGGCGTGGACGAAGACCAGATCGACCGGCCGCCTGGCGTCGCCGAAGTCGAGGACGCACATCTGGCCCTCGCCCCAGCGGTTCGAGACCGGCAGGCTCAGGCGACGGGGCGGAGAGAGCCGGATCGCATCCATGCGGGGCAGATAGGGGATCGGGGAGGCCCGCGCCAGTTCACCCGAGGGAACTGTCAGCCCCCTATGCAGGCCGGACAGCGGCCGTGGGCCTCGATGGTGGTGCGGGCGATGACATAGCCGGCGGCCTGGGCGGCGCGGCCCAGATCGCCAGCCACCGGCGCCGAAACCTCGGTCGTCGCACCGCAACAGTCGCAGATCAGGAAGGCGGCGGCGTGGTCTATCGAACCGGAGGTGCAGGCGACATAGGCGCTGATCGAGGCGATGCGGTGGGCCAGACCCTTGCGCTCGAGGAACTCCAGGGCCCGATAGACGGTCGGCGGCTTGGCCGGCTGGCCGTCCTCACCGAAGCGGGCGATCAGGTCATAGGCCTTCACCGGCTCGCCAGCGGCCAGCAGCAGTTCCAGCACGCGCAGGCGCGGCGGCGTCATCCGCTCGCCCTCGGCGGTCAGGCGGCGATCCGCGGCCTGTATGGCCCGCGCGACATCGGCGGCCCCCGGGGGACCGTCGGCATGATGGTGGCCGCAGGTTTCGCTCATGTCCCTGAGCTAGGCCCTCGGGGGCGGTCTCGCAACTCGGGCGCTTGACGAACCGTGATGTTATCTCATAACACCATATCATCGCTATTGTCTGGATGTTCCCATGAGTCTCGCCGTTGTATCCCGCGCCGCCCTTCTGACCGCCGTGGGCTGGGCCGGCCTCGCGGGCGCCGCAGCGGCCCAGAGCGCGCCGCGCTCGACCGAACTGGACGAGGTCATCGTCACCGGCGCCCCCTTCGGCATCAGCGCCCGGGCCACGACCATCGCCACCACGGTGATCGACGAAGAGACCCTGGCCGCCGCCCCGGCGGCGTCGCTGGGCGATCTGGTCGCCGGCCTGCCGGGCATGCGCTCGACCGATTTCGCGCCCGGCGCCAGCCGGCCGGTGATCCGCGGGCTGAGCGGGCCGCGGGTGCAGGTGCTGACCAACGGCATCGGCCTGATCGACGCCAGTTCTGTCTCGCCAGACCATCAGGTGGCCACCGACCCGGCCGAGGCCAGCCGGATCGAGATCGTGCGCGGCCCGGCCACCCTGGCCTATGGCGGCACCGCCATCGGCGGCGTGGTCAATGTGCTGGACAACCGCATTCCGACCGAAATGCCCGACGGCGTCGACGGCATGGTTTCGACCCAGGCGTCCAGCGTGGACGACGGCCGGTCGGTCGCGGGCCGGACCACCTTCGCCCTGGGACCGATCGCGGTCAGCCTGGACGGCGTCAGCAAGCGTGCGGACGACTACGACATTCCCGCCCCCGCCATTTCGCAACGGCTGGCCGACGCCGACGGCATCGCTCGCGGGCCGGGCGGGACGCAGCGCAACAGCTTCTCGGAACTGGACAGCTGGGGCGTGGGCGCCTCGTGGATCGGTTCGCGCGGCTTCCTCGGCGCGTCCAGGAAGGACCTGTCCAGCACCTACGGCACCGTGGCCGAGCCCGACGTCTTCATCCAGCTGGAACAGACCCGCGAGGATGTGCGCGGCGAGCTGCGCTTCGACGGCGGCCCGTTCCAGAAGCTGACCGGCTCGTGGGGGCACGCCGACTACACCCACACCGAGTTCGAGGGACCGGGCAATCCCGGCACCGTGTTCCGGTCCGACGGCCAGGAGGCGCGGGCGGATCTGGTGCAGCGGACCCGCGACGGGTGGAACGGCGCCGTCGGCGTGCAGACCCTGTCGCGGACCTTCGAAGCCATCGGGGCCGAGGCCTTCGTGCCTGCCAGCGAGGTCGAGGAAGCCGGCATCTACACCGTCCAGCGGCTGGACCGCGCGGGCTGGGGGCTGGAAGGCGGCCTGCGCTATGATCGGCGCTCGGTGATCGCGACGCCGTTGTCGGGCGGATCGGAAATCGAGCGCGACTTCAGCAATTGGTCGGGCTCGGCGGCGGCCTTCATCAAGCCCTCGCCCAGCCTGTTCCTCGGCCTGAGCCTGGCCCACAACGAGCGTGCGCCGTCCGAGGTCGAACTGTTCGCCGACGGCCTGCACATCGCCACCGGCGTCTATGAGACCGGCGATGTGACGCTGGACAACGAGACCGTCACCACGATCGAGGGCACGGTCCACTATGACGTCGGCCGATTCCGCGGCGACCTGCACCTCTACGCCTCGAAATACGACGGCTTCATCGATGAGCGCGACACGGGTGCGGTGTTCGTCGACGGCGGCGAAAGCTTCCCCATCTTCCAGTTCGTCCAGACAGGCGCAGACTTTCGCGGCTTCGAGGCCGAGGGCGAGTATGGCCTGTGGTCCAGCGGCGATCGCGGCCTGACGCTGGAGGGGGCGGTCGACTTCGTGCGTGCGGAAACCGACCTGGGTCCGGCGGCCCGCATTCCGCCCTACAGTCTGACAAGCCGGCTGGTCTGGACCTCCACGCCGTTCGACGCCTCGCTGGAGGTCCGTCATGTCGGTGAACAAGAGCGGCTGGCGGACCACGAACTGGGCACGGACGCCTACACTATGGTCAACCTGTCAGGCGCCTGGCGGCCCTTTGCGAACAAGGCCGTGACCCTGTTCGCCGAGGGTCACAACCTGACCGACGCCGAGGCGCGCGAGCACGTCAGCTTCCTCAAGGATGTCGCGCCCCTGCCGGGCCGGAATTTCCGGGCCGGGATCAGCTACCGGTTCTAGACGGAGGGCGGCGCCGGGCGAGCCGGGACGCCTGAAGGGCGAGCCGGTTTGCCGCCCTGACGTGTCTGCGCTAGACACGCGCCTTCCTTCATCAGCAGAGCCCGTTTCGCGTTCATGACCGACACCACCGCCACCGCCAACGCCGCCCTGTCCGGCAACGTCCTGTTCTACGGCAAGCCCGAGCCCCTATCGGTCGAGGCCCACGGCGCCATGGGCGTAGATCCCGTTGAAAAGCCTTATGGTTTTGTGGCCCAAACCAATCTGGTGCCGCTGACGGTGACCGAGTTCGCCCCGGCCGCCCTGTCGTATCCGGTGATCTTTGTCGGCGACGCCCGGATGCCGGTCGCCGTCATGGCCCTGCGCGGCGGCGAGAACCTGTTCGTCAGCGCCACCGGCGAGTTCCGCCCCGAGGCCTATATCCCGGCCTATGTGCGCCGCTATCCGTTCGTCTTCGCCAATGACGAAGTCCAGAAGCGCCTGATCCTCTGCGTTGATCGCGATGCGCCCTTCATCAAGGACGGCGGAGCGACCCCGCTGTTCATCGACGGCAAGCCTTCGCCCTACGTCGAACAGGCGATGGAATTCTGCAACAATTTCGAACTGGAGCGTCAACGCACCGACGCCTTCGTCAAACTGCTGACCGATCTGGACCTGTTCGATACGCGCGAGGCGGTGTTCACGCCGCGCAATCCGGACGGCGCCCCGGCCGCCCCGCAGAAGATCGCCGAATATTTCGCCGTCTCGGAAGACAAGCTGAAGGCCCTGCCGGCCGAGAAGCTGGCCGAACTGCGCGACAACGGCGCCCTGGGCCAGATCTACGCCCATCTGGTGTCGCTGCTGGGCTGGGACCGCCTGATCGCCATGACCTTCCAGCGCAACGCCGCCGCGGCGGAGCCGGCGGCCGGCAACGCCTGAGTGAGTGGCGAGTGACGGGAGGCGAGTGACGGGTGGCGAGTGATCACGCACTGGCCGCCCGTGCCGGCTAACACGCCTGCCGCTCTCGCCACTCGCCACTAACCACTCGCCGCTACCTTCGGGCCAGCAGCGACCGTGTCAAACACGAGAAGACCAGCCTGCCGGCCTCGTCGAGCAGGTCATGCTGGGCGATGACGATGCCCTTTTCGTCACCCACCGGGTCCTTGCCCATGACGGTCATCCGGCCGCGCATCAGCTCACCGGCAGGCGGATTGCGCATATAGCGCAGGCCGTCGACCGCCAGCACCTTGGACTGGGCCCAGCCCGAGGCCTTGTCGGCGAACAGCCGGCTCCACAAAGCATAGACCATGGCGTCCGGCGCGCCGTAGGCCGCGTCCCAGCCGGGCAGGAAGCGTTCGACGAACAGGTCGAGCGAGGCCGCGTCGACCATACAGGCGCCGAGGGTCACAACCTCGCCCACGCCCAGATCCTCGAAATGGACGTGCAGCGGTTCGGTCATCCGTTCGGTCCCATCAGCCCGCGGGCTCTTCCGACACCCGGACCAGCAGCTTGCCGTCGTGGTCGCCGGTGAACAAGCGGTTCAGCGAATCCAGCGCGCCTTCGAGCCCGTCATCGACGTGGACCTTCCATTTGACCTCGCCGCTCTGCAGCCACGGACCCATTTCAGCGACCATTTCACGGGCCCGGTGGGCGTAATCGAGCACCAGGAACCCCTGGACGTTGAGTCGGTGGGTGATGATCCGGCTGAAGTTCGGCGACGGCGGCGCCTTCGTTGCGTTGTAGGCCGAGATCAGACCGCAGACCGCCATGCGGCCGTGGGTCTTCAAACGGTTGAAGACGGCGATCATGATATCGCCTCCGACGTTCTCGAAATTGAGATCGATCCCGTCGGGCGCCAGTCGGTCCAGCGCCTCGCCCACATCCTCGTTCTTGTAGTCGACAGCAGCGTCGAAGCCGAGTTCCTCGGTCAGCCAGCGGCATTTGTCAGCGCCGCCCGCGATGCCGATGACGCGGCAGCCGCGCGCCCTGGCCACCTGGCCCGCGATCGATCCCACGGCGCCGGCGGCGGCGGAGATCACCAGGGTCTCCCCGGCCTTGGCCTTGAGCACGTCGGTGACGCCGAAATAGGCCGTCAACCCGGTCATGCCGAGCACGCTGAGATTGGCTGTCAGCGGCATGCCGGGCGCACGGTGGACCTGTCGCAGCTCCATCTCATTGACCACTGCGTAGTCCGACCAGCCGCCGGACATGGGTGTGACGACATCCCCGGCCCGGAACCGGCTGGAGCGGCTTTCCTCGACAACACCCAAAGTCAGGCCACGCATGACGCCGCCGATGGGCACCGGCGGCAGATAACCCTCGGCGTCGTTCATCCAGGTGCGGTTGGTGGGGTCCAGCGACAGATAGACGGTGCGGACCAGCACCTGGGATTCGTTCAGCGCGGGAACCGGCGCCTCGACCAGCTCCAGGTCGCCCGGCCGGATCAAACCCCTGGGCCGCTGGCGCAGCACCCACTGACGATTCACGCGAGCCATGGCCATCTCCGGGTCTTTGTCGGGTTTTCTTTGTGAACCCGCATAGTCTGCAAGGCGCGGCCCGCTGTCCAGCCGGAGCAAAGAAAAAGGCGGACCGGGAGGTCCGCCTCGAAGTGGCATCATCGAGAATGAGGCGCGGAGGCGACAGGCTGACTTGCGCCAGCCTCAAGTCGGGGGGGCGTCGCCGCCTCCGCACGAGGATAACGGCAGATCGCCCATCCGGTTCCGGACTTTTTGAATCTTTTTTCGCGCCTCGGGCGACCCCGGAACAGCGGCGCTTCGGCCCGCGTTCAGGGGAGGTAGAAACATCGCCGACGGAGCCGCGCCATGACCCATCAATCGCCGCACGACAAGGCCGCCGACGCGGTGCACGAAGGCCGCCCTGTCGAGGCGCAGTATGTTCGCGGAGGCGGCGACGGCCGCCGGATCCTCATCCTGCTGCTGGTGTCTCTGTCGGCCGTCGCTGTGCTGTTGTTGGGTATGTGGTTCGTCAGTCAGGGCGGTTTCGCCGAGACCAACGCCAACACAGGCGCCCAGGCCGTCGATGTAAAGGCCTTCGACGACACGGGACCCGCGCCGGCGCCGACCCCGGCGCCGCAATAGGCCGGAGACGCAAAAAGCCCCGGTCATGCGACCGGGGCTTTTCCTTTGTCCGGGGCGTGGCTTTACGCCGCCGCTTTCTGACGCGACGGGTGGAAGAACAACGCCTGGCTGATCGCCGCCTTCACCGTCTCCGGCTGGAAGGGCTTGGTGATCAGGAAGGTCGGCTCGGGCCGTTCGCCGGTCAGCAACCGCTCGGGGAAGGCGGTGATGAAGATCACCGGCACGTCGATCCGCTTGAGGATGTCCTTGACCGCGTCGATCCCCGACGAGCCGTCGGCCAGCTGGATATCGGCCAGAACCAGACCGGGGCGATGCCGGGCTACGGCATCGACGGCCTCGTCATGGGTGGTGGCGGTGCCCGTGACGCGGTGGCCCAGTTCCTTGACCAGGCTTTCGATATCGGCCGAGATGATGGCCTCGTCCTCAATGATCAGAACATCGGTGGCCAGTTCGGCGTCGATGTCGGTCTGGGCTTCCGAGATCAGGCGTTCCACGTCATGGGCGTCGGCGTCGAGGATCTGGGCGGCTTCCGAGGGGGTGAATCCCTCGAGCGCCGTCAACAGGAAGGCCTGGCGTGAGCGCGGGGCGATCCGCATCAGTCGCCGCGAGGCGTCGTCATCGCGCCCCTCCAGGCCGCTCTTGTCTTCAAGTTGCGCTCCGGTGGTTGTCCAGATGGCGTGGAACACATGGTAGAGCGCCACCCGCGGCGTCATTTCCGTCGGCAGTTGCCGTTCCCCGGCGGCGAGGGCTTCAAGCGCGACGCGAACATAGTTGTCGCCCGTCGTCTGATCGCCGGTAAGCGCCCGAGCGTAACGGCGAACGTATGGCAAATGCGGCGCAAGGCGGGCCAGCAGGCTCATTCAATAAATCCCCGACAGAAGGCTGCTCCGATCATGGATCAGCTGCAGGCCCGTCAACGTATCAAATCCGCCACGGTTCCGCCCAAGTCCACAAGCTTGAGCATTTATCGTCCATCCCCTAGGAACCCCCCCTGCGGGGCGGCGTTTCGGCACTCGCAACAACTATCGTCAGGGTGGCGGCCGTTTTTTCAATGACAGATAATTCCGATCCCCCCGGCAAGCCTCCCAAGGGCGGCGCAAGCCTGGAGGAAGCCCGCCTTCGCCAACAGGCGATCGGCGTCAAACTTCGTCATATGTTTGATGAGGTCGTGAACGAGCCGGTCCCCGACGAGTTCCTCGACATCCTGCGCCGGGCCGACGATCGCTCTTCGGGTGGGAGCGGCGCATGAGCGGCGCCTCTCGTCCGCCTCCCAAACCGCCCTCAGCCGATGACGACGCCTTCAAGCAGGAGCTGGTCATGCTGATCCCGCATCTGCGGGCGTTCGCGCGCACCCTCACAGGGGACCCCACCGCGGCTGACGATCTGGCCCAGGACGCCATGATGAAGGCGTGGGACGCACGCGCCAGCTATCAGATGGGCACCAATATGAAGGCCTGGACCTTCATGATCCTGCGCAACCAATTCTATTCCGAAAAGCGCCGCTCGTGGCGCCAGACGCAACTGGACCAGGAGGCCGCCGAGCGCACCCTCGTGGCGGTGGACGACCCGGAATCGCCGGTGGCGCTGGACGAACTGCGGTTGGCCCTGGCCACCCTGCCGGAAGAACAGCGCGAGGCGCTGATCCTGGTGGGCGCCGGCGGCTTCGCCTACGAAGAGGCCGCCGAGATCTGCCAATGCGCGGTGGGTACCGTGAAGAGCCGGGTGTCACGGGCCCGCAAGGCCCTGCAGGCCACACTGGAAAAGGGCGGCTACGCGCCCGCGACGGCCGCGCCGCCGGCGACGCCATGCGCTCCATCCTGGCGGCCGCAGACCGTCTGAGCAGCGTCAGGCAGGGCTGACGCTTTGGCCCCGCTCGGCCGAGCGTTCGCCAAGGGAGTAGGACGGGGTCTCGCACCTGCAAAATTCCAGGGTATCCGCTTCCGGCTGGGTTCGGCCATGGCTATCGCCCTGCTGCCGTTGCTGATTCTCGGCGGCTTCCAGGCCCAGTCGGCGTTCAGGAACCAGGACGCCGAGCGCCGCTCAGACTTGCAACTGGCTGCCGAACGCACGGCGGCCGGCGCCAAGGCCAGGCTGGACAGCACAGGCATACTGCTTATGGCGCTGCGTCCCGAGGCGCTTGAGGTGTTCTGCGAACCGCGGCTCAGCGATCTTGTCGATCGGCTGGAAGATCTGGAAGGGCTGGTGCGACTGACCCCGACCGGCGCCACGGCCTGCGCTTCCGACAGCCTCGGCGCATCGCCCCCGGCCTGGCTGACCGCGGTCGGGTCCAGTCCCTGGTTTGAGAGGCTGCGCGCCGGCGAGGGCACGGTTCTGGCGCGAGCGCCGGCCGTGGCCGGTCAACCGCCGGGCCTGATCGTCGCCATCCGGCTGGAACGACCGCTCGGCCGGTTCGACGGCGTCATGGCCGCTGTGGTTCCACTGTCCCGTCTGCAGCCCGATGTGGACGATCCCGCCCTTCCCGAAGGGTCGCAGGCGGCGCTGACCGACGCGGACGGACGGCTGCTGACGGCCAGCGACATCGGCGCCTTCACCCTGACGGGCGACGAGCCGCTGACCGGGTGGATCCAGCGGGCGAGATCTGACGCCTCGGCCATCTTCGAGGCGAATGATGCGGACGGCCAGCACCGGGTCTATGCCGGGGCGGCGCTGGCCGGGCGTGACGTCTATGCCCTGCTTTCAGCCCCGGCGCCGGGGCTGCTATCCTGGGCCCGACTGAACCCGGTCGGGGCCCTGGTCACGCCGCTGCTGGCCTGGTTTCTGGCCTTCTCCATGGTCATGCTGGTCAGCGAGCGGATCGTCATCCGCTGGCTGAACTATCTGGAGCGGGTGGCGTCCATCTATGCGAAGGGGCGCTTCTCGGTGCGTCCGGTTCAGGCCATGAACGCCCCGGCGGAGATCCGCGTTCTGGCGAGAACGCTGGACGAACTGGCCGAGTCCATCGTCACTCGCGACGCCGCCCTGACCGCCTCCCTCGCGGAAAAGGACGCGCTGATGCGCGAGATCCACCACCGGGTGAAGAACAATCTGCAGATCATTTCGTCGCTGCTGTCGATGCAGCAGCGAGCCCTGACCGATCCGGCGTCCAAGGCGGCGGTCGGCGACACGCGCCAGCGCATCTCTGCGCTCGCCCTGATCTATCGCACCCTCTACCAGAGCGACGACCTGCGCTATGCCGACGCCCGCGTCTTCCTCACCGAACTGGTCGGACAATTGGTCGCCAGTGAAACCGGACGCGGTCACTTGGTCACCTCCTCGGTCGAGGCGGACTCGCTGGTGGTCGATCCTGACAAGCTGGCGCCGTTGGCTCTGTGGCTGGTCGAGGCCGTGACCAACGCCCAGAAACACGCTTTCGTTGGGCGTGGCGGCGACCTGAAGGTCCGGTTCATCGTGCACGGCGACACCAGTGTGCTGGAGGTTCAGGACGACGGGCCGGGCGTCAGCGAGACCTTCCGCGCCGGCGTGGGCCGTACCCTCATGGGGGCGTTCGCCAAACAACTGCGGGGCTCGGTCGAAATGGTCCCGGCCCAAGGCGGAGGTATGGTCGCCCGCATGACATTCGCCACGCCGGAGGCCGTCGTACCGACTGATCCAACCGATCTGGGAACTCCGGCCGGGTCGTCACGTTGATAAGGCAGACGCCACCCGCCTGACTTCAAGGAGTACCCCATGCGCAAGTTGTTCGTTCTCTTCGCCGCCGCCGCCGCCTTGACCACCGCCGCTTGCAATACCGTCGCAGGCGCGGGTGAGGACGTCTCAGCCGCCGGGACCGCGGTCGCCCGATGCGCTGACGGCAAGACCTGCTGATTCAGGCGCCAGCCCATAGGCAGCATCCGAGATCCCGACCGCGTTTCCCCCCGACGCGCGGCTCGGTTGAAGAAGGCCCGTCAGCATCCCCCCCGCTGGCGGGCCTTCGTAATTCCCGGCGCCCCTCTTGCGAGCGGTCCGGCACCGACCCTGCCCCCGCGCCTATTTGCGGGATCGGCGACGCCGTCTAGCATGCGCAATGCAGGCGTCCGCAGAGACGCTGTGACGACGCGGGGAGGCGATCGATGATGGATACGGTTGAGACCAGGGCGGACCCGAGCCTGAGAACGGTGGTGGTGGCGTCAGCCGCGGGCACCGCGTTCGAGTGGTATGACTTCTTCGTCTTCGGCTCTCTGGCCACCGTCATCGCGCGGCATTTCTTCGCCGACGCCGGCGAGACGGTCGCCTACATCCTGGCCCTGCTGACGTTCGGCCTCGGCTTTGTGGTACGGCCGCTGGGCGCGCTGGTGTTCGGCTGGTTCGGCGACCGGACGGGCCGCAAGACCACCTTCCTGGTCACCATCACCCTCATGGGTGTCGCCACGGTCGCAATCGGCCTGTTGCCGGACTACGGCCAGATCGGCCTGGCCGCGCCCATCCTTCTGCTGATCATGCGGGTGCTGCAGGGATTCGCCCTCGGTGGCGAATACGGCGGGGCGGCCATCTATGTCGCCGAACATTCACCGCCGAAGAAGCGCGGCCTGCTGACCGGCTGGATCCAGACTACCGCCGCCTTCGGCCTGATCGGCGCCCTGTCGGTCATCCTGATCACCCGCCAGATCGTCGGCGTGGAAGCCTTCGACGAATGGGGCTGGCGCATCCCCTTCCTGCTGTCCGCCCTGCTGCTGATCGTGTCGCTGTGGATCCGGCTGAAGCTCAACGAGAGCCCGGCCTACCAGCGCATGGAGGCCGAGGGCGGCGAGCGGCGAGCGCCGTACAAGGAGGCCTTCTTCCGGTGGGGCAACGGCCGGTTCGTGTTGATCGCCCTGTTCGGCATCATGATCGCGCAAGGGGCGGTCTGGTACTGCGGCTATTTCTACACCCGCTTTTTCATGGAGCGGGTGCTCAAGGTCGACGTCAACACCGTCGACCAGCTGGTGTTGATGGTGACCGTCGCCTCTGCGGGCCTGTACGTTTTCTTCGGCTGGCTATCCGACCGGGTCGGACGCAAGCCGGTGATGCTGTTCGGCATGATCCTGGCCCTGGTCGCCTTCTTCCCTGGCTTCCACGCCCTGACAAAAGCCGCCAATCCGGCCTTGGCCGAGGCGCAGGTTTCCGCCCCCGTGACCGTGGTCGCCGACCCCGCCACCTGCGCCCTGCAGTTCGACCCGATCGGCAAGGCCGCCTTCTCCAGCTCGTGCGACATCGCCAAGAGCGTGCTGTCCAACGCCGGTGTCTCCTACGGCAACGCCGAGGCCGCACCGGGCTCGATCGCCATGGTCCGGGTCGGCGGAATCGAGATCGCCTCGGTCGAGGGAGCCGGCATGGACGTCAACACGCTGAAGGCCGCGCGCACCGGGGTCGAAACCCGGATCAAGGCGGCGCTGGCCGAGGCGGGCTATCCGGCGAAGGCCGATCCGGCGCGGATCAACATGCCGCTGGTGTTCGGCATATTGATGATCTTCATGTTGGCGGCCACGGCGCTCTACGGACCGCAGGCGGCGGCGCTGGTCGAGCTGTTCCCGACGCGGGTGCGCTATACGGCGATGAGCCTGCCCTACAACATCGGCACCGGCTGGGTCGGGGGCCTGTTGCCCGCCGCCAGCTTCGCCCTCGTGGCCTGGTCAGGGAACATCTATTTTGGCCTCTGGTATTCGGTCGCGTTTACGGTGATCGCCGCCGTGGTCGCCCTGATCTGGCTACCAGAGACCAAGGGGCGGGACCTCGACGCGATCGGGACCTGAGTGACGGCGGTGAAGCGGCGGCGGTTCAAGCCTCTGGTCTGGCCGGTCGCGCTGCTAACGGTGGGCGCGGCGGCCAGCTGGCTGGCGGAGTTCGCCGTCGGACGGTGGCAGGACTACCAGCTGTACAGCCTGGCCCGGCCCGTCGCAGACCTGCTGATGCTCATCGGCGCGGTCTGGCTGGTGGCGGCGGTCGTCGGCGGGGTGCGGAACCGTCGCGGCTGAGGTCAGACCTTTTTCAGATCGGCGATGAAAGTCTGAACCTCATCATGCATCCAGTGAGCGCCCTGCGACCAGAAGCGGGCGAGCGCCTCGTGATTCAGCCTCACCCAGTCGATCACCGCCGGCGCCCTGCGATTGAGATCGCGGGCCGCCATGCTGCGGGCGAGCAGGCGCGGCTCCGACGCCACCGCGACGGAGAAGCTCGGCTGGCCCGGACCGGTCTTCAGGTCGTATTTTACCCGAGGACCATGGGATCCCATGACGGTCGAAATCGTGATGACGCCGGGCGCCCCCGTCCTGTCTTCGCCGAGGTTCGCCATGTCGAAGACGTCCTCCTCGCCGAGCGCGCCGATTTCCTCGTCGAGGGTCGGCTCGCGATCGATCCAGACGGCGATGTTCTCGTTCATGGTCACGGCGCGGATAAGACGCCTCCCGGCTCACAGGTGTCAAACGGTTGCAACTGGAACGCGCTTATGGCCTCGCCACCCGCTCAAACCGGCAAGGCTCCCCGTTTCACCACCGTCCGCATGGCCACGCTCGACGAGACCCGGGTCACGCCGGGGATGCGGGTCAGTTCGCGCGAGTGGACCCGCTCCAGGTCGTCGACGTCACGCACCACCAGCCGCAGCAGATAGTCCGAGCCGCCGGTCATCAGATAGCATTCGACCACCTCGGGCACGGTCGAGATGGCGGTCTCGAAGGCGGTCAGGGAGGCCTCGGCCTGGGACGACAGGGTCACCGTCACGAAAACGCTGATCGGCAGGCCGACGGCGCGTTCGTTGATGATGGCGGCGTAGCGGCTGATGACCTGAGCCGCTTCCAGCGCACGCAGCCGGCGCAGGCAGGCGCTCTCCGACAGGTTCACCGCCTTGGCCAGATCGGCGTTCGTCATCCGGCCATCGCCTTGAAGAGCGCGGATCATCTTACGGTCGGTGTCGTCCAGAGCTACGGCAGAAACGGTCTTCAATGATGCACTCCTTCGCAGGTTCTGCGACTTTATCTTGATATTGCGATGAAAAGAACAGGAACCTGCGGTGGGACCGCCGCTAGATTGCCGCCGAAACGCGGCCGCCGCAGATCGGCCCGTCCGCTCAGAAGGAAACGGTCATGCGCGTCGGCGTCCCCAAGGAAATCAAGAAGAACGAACACCGCATCGGCCTGACGCCGACGGCGGTGCGCGAATACGTCGCCCACGGCCACACCGTCTCCATCGAGACCGGCGCCGGCCTCGGCGCCGGCTTCACCGACGCGGACTACAAGAAGGCAGGCGCCAGGATCGTCTCGACCGCCGCGGAGATCTTCGCGAACAACGACATGATCGTGAAGGTCAAGGAGCCTCAGAAGGTCGAGTGGGAAATGCTCCGCGAGGACCAGATCCTGTTCACCTACCTGCACCTGGCCCCCGACCCCGAGCAGACCAAGGGGCTGATCGCCTCGAAATGCGCGGCCATCGCCTATGAGACCGTGACCAACGCGCAAGGCGGGTTGCCGCTGCTGGCCCCGATGTCCGAAGTCGCCGGACGGATCGCCGTCTTCTCGGCCGCCGAGACCCTGCTGAAGCACAACGGCGGCATGGGGCTGCTGTTCTGTGGCGTCCCGGGCGTGGCCCCGGCCCGCGTGCTGGTGCTGGGCGGCGGCGTCGTCGGCCTGAACTCCGCTCGCATGGCCATGGGGCTGGGCGCCGAGGTGGTGGTGCTGGAACGCTCGATCCCGCGCATGGCCTATATCGACGAGGTCACCAACGGCCGCGTCATCACCCGCTATTCCTCGATCGGCGCGGTCGAGGAGGAGATGGTCAAGGCCGACGTCATCATCGGCGCTGTGCTGGTTCCGGGCGCCGAGGCCCCCAAGCTGATCAAGCGCGAGCACCTCAAGCAGATGAAGCCCGGCTCGGTGCTGGTCGATGTCGCCATCGATCAGGGCGGCTGTTTCGAGACCAGCCACGCCACCACCCACGAAGACCCGACCTATGTGATCGACAATGTGGTCCACTACTGCGTGGCCAACATGCCGGGCGCCGCCCCGCGTACGTCTTCGGAAGCCCTCAACAACGCCACACTGCCCTTCGGCCTGGCCCTGGCAGACAAGGGTCTGGAGGCGCTGAAGGCCAATCCGCACCTCGCGCGCGGCCTGAACGTGCTCAAGGGCGAGATCACCTATCCAGCGGTGGCCGAGGCGCTGGGCATGCCGTGGAGCGATCCGTTCGGGGTGTGGGCGAAGGACTGATCAGGGATCGATGTTGGGGCGGGAATAGCGCGTAATCTTCGCAATCTTTCCGCCTTCGACCTGAACGTTGGTCTGGAACTCGCTATTACCGAGTATCACGAGGTAGTTGGGCTCGGCGCAGGTCCAGCCGGTCCGGGCGAGGCCGGGGAGGTTGCCGAGGCCAAAGGACGACTGGCCACAATCGATCGCCTCAATGCCGCCCGTGGTTCCCGAAAGCCTGAAGGTGCGAAACGCGTCCGCTGCATCGTCGCCGACGCAGAAATTGCTGGTCACGCACTGCGGCGTTTGAGCTCCGGAACTGCTTCGGATCAGCCACTGGGTGAAAGGTGCAGTGACCGTTCCCGCGCCGAAGCAGGCAGCCGCAACCGCCAGAACACCGAGTATTCGCATGTCTTGCTCCCCCTCAACGCTCAACAGACCGCAAACTCGCCCGCATCGCAAATGTCGGCGTTGGTGCCCGCCTGTAAATCGCCGCTCTCTTGCGCCATAAGCCGCGCTCAAGCAGCGAGGCTCCGCGAGCCGAACGGTAGCGCCCCTCTTGGAAATCCCGCGATGAAGTTTCTCGACCAGGCCAAGATCTACATCCGCTCCGGCAACGGCGGGGGCGGCTGCGTCTCGTTCCGGCGCGAAAAATTCATTCCGAACGGCGGGCCGGACGGCGGCGACGGCGGCAATGGCGGCAACGTCTGGATCACGGCGGCCGACGGCCTGAACACCCTGATCGACTTCCGCTACCAGCAGCATTTCAAGGCCGCGACCGGCACCCACGGCATGGGCCGGCAGATGCATGGGGCCAAGGGCGAGGACATCATCCTGAAGGTCCCCGTCGGCACCCAGGTCCTGGACGACGACAAGGAGACGGTGCTGCTGGACATGGACCATGTCGGCAAGACCGAGATGCTGCTCAAGGGCGGCAACGGCGGCTGGGGCAATGTCCATTTCAAGGGCCCGTCCAACCAGGCGCCCGCCTACGCCAACCCCGGTCAGGAGGGTCAGGAGCGCTGGATCTGGCTGCGGCTGAAACTGATCGCCGACGTCGGCCTGGCCGGCCTGCCCAACGCCGGCAAGTCGACCTTCCTGGCGGCGGCCTCGGCGGCCCGACCCAAGATCGCCGACTATCCGTTCACGACGCTGGTGCCGAACCTCGGCGTGGTCGATCTGTCGCCCACCGAGCGGTTCGTCATCGCCGACATCCCCGGCCTGATCGAGGGCGCCTCGGAAGGGGCCGGCCTCGGCACCCGCTTCCTCGGCCACGTCGAGCGGTCGGGCTGTCTGATCCACCTGATCGACGGGACACAGGACGACGTCGCCGGCGCGTACCGCACCATCCGCCACGAGCTGGAGGCCTATGGCGCCGGTCTGGCCGACAAGGCCGAGGTGCTGGCCCTGAACAAGATCGACGCCCTGACCCCCGAGGCGCGCGAGGAAAAGGCCGCCGAGCTGGAAGCCGTCGCCGGCCGCCGCCCCATGCTGGTGTCCGGCGTGTCGGGCGAGGGCGTGACCGAACTGCTGCGCGCGGCCTGGACCGAGGTGCGTAAGGACCGTGGCGAGATCGCCCCGGCCGAGGAGGACGAGACCGTCATGGAAACCCCCGGTGGCTGGGAGCCGTAGCCCCGGCCGCCCCGGCGTGTTAGCTCCCTCGTGAGCATAAGTCCGCGCGAGCCCTGTTGTCTTGTCTTTCTTCCACGCCGGACCCGCGCCGAAAGCCAGAGGGCCTCGTCCCGGCGTCCTGCGCGACGGGCTGGACCTGCAGCCCGGCATGGCCGTCGGCCTGTTCGGCGGCTCCTTCAATCCGGCCCATGACGGCCACGCCCATGTGGCCGAGACGGCGATGCGGCGGCTGGGGCTGGACCGGGTGATCTGGCTGGTGTCGCCGCAGAATCCGCTGAAGGACGCCCGCGACAGCGCGCCGCTGGCCGAGCGCATGGCCTCGGCGCGGACGGCGGCGAAGCTGGCGGCGGACGGGCGGGCCATGATCGTCTCGGACTTCGAGACCCGCGCGGGGACGCAATGGACCGTCGACACCCTGCGCGCCCTGACCGCCCGGCACCCCGGCGTGCGCTTCGTCTGGCTGATGGGGTCCGACAATCTGGCCAGTTTTCACAAATGGCGCGGCTGGACCGACATCATGCGGATGATGCCTGTGGCGGTGATCGCCCGGCCGGGGTCGCTGCACCACAGCCGCACCGCGCCGGCCGCCGCGCGCTTCGCCCCGGCGCGGGTTCCGACCAGCCAGGCACGGCTGCTGGCCGACCTTGAGGCTCCGGCCTGGACGTATCTGACGGCTCCGCTTAACCCACGCTCCTCAACCGCGCTGCGGGCCGCGCGTGACGCCGCCGCGCATTTGTGATAGGCTGCCGCTTTAGTAATCTCCCCGGAGCCCTCCGCTGACCCCCTCGCCCGCGCACGATGCGCAAGACGCCGCCGTTTCAAACACGGCGCACGAGATGGACGAATTCGAACCCATCCGCTCCGAAGACGGGTCACCGATAGATGGGCCGCAGGCTCCCCTTCCCGTCGGCTCCACCGTTCTGGAAACGGCCATCCTGTCGCGTCTCGACGACGACAAGGCGCAGGAAATCGTCCTCATCGACCTGAGGGGCAAAAGCCCGATGGCCGACAGCATGATCATCGCCTCGGGGCGGTCGCACCGTCACGTCGGCGCCCTTGCCGACCACCTTCTGCGCGCGCTGAAAGAACAGGGTCTGGGCAAGGTCAAGGTCTCGGGCCTGCCGCACTGCGACTGGGTGCTGCTGGATGCGGGAGACGTCATCGTCCACCTGTTCCGCCCGGAAGTCCGCGCCTTCTACAACATCGAGAAGATCTGGTCGGTCGAGAGCGGCCACCGCGTCGACGCGCGCGTCTGATCCGCTGAACCTGTGAAGCTGGTTGTCATCGCCATCGGCAAGCCGGGGCGGGGACCCGAGGCCTTGCTGGCGGCAGACTACGCCGAGCGCGCTACCCTGGCCGGGCGGGCGCTGGGCCTCGGCCCGCTGGAGCTGGTCGATCTGGAGCCGCGAAAGGCCGGCAAGGCGCCGGAGGCGGAGCTGATCCTCAAGGCCGCCGAGGGGGCGCATCTGATCGCCTGCGACGAACGCGGCCGGACCTTTTCCAGCCGGACCTTCGCCGACCATATCGCCATGCTGCGGGACCGCGGCGAACGACGCCTGGTCTTCGCCATCGGCGGGGCTGACGGGCTGGACGACAGCGTGCGCGACGCGGCCGGCTCGACGCTCGCCTTCGGGCCCCAGACTTGGCCGCACGCCCTGGCCCGGGCCATGCTGGCGGAACAGCTGTATCGCGCCGTGACCATTCTGGCCGGGTCACCCTATCATCGCGACTAAGGCGAAATCGGTAAGGATGCGCTGGCATCCGAACTCGGATATTCGCTCAGACTCCATGCGCGCCCCGATCCTGATCCTGATCCTGTGTCTGAGCCTGATTGCCCTGCCCGTGGCGGCGATCGCGCGCCAGTCGCCCCCCGAAGGCGAGGTCAAACGGCTGCAGGCCGAGTTCCGTGACGAACGCGCCCGCGCGCGCCGCCTGCGCGAAGAGGCCGCCGGAGCCACGCGCGAGATCGCCGGACTGGAACGCCAGTTGAACGACCTGCGCGCCGCGGTCGGGCAGGACGACGCCGTGATCACCGGCCAGCGCGCGCGACTGCGCGAGCTGAGCGCGCGCGAGGCCGCCCTGGTGGCCCAGCTGTCCCGGGCGCGAGGCCGCCAGGGGCGGTTGCTGTCGGCCCTGCAGATGATGAGCCGCCGCCCGCCGCCGCCGCTTCTGGTCCCCGCCGACAGGGCGGTGGACACAGTGCGGGCCGCCATACTGATGCGGGCCATGGCCCCTGCGCTGCAGGCGCGGGCGCAAGGGTTGGCCGATCGTCAGGCCGAGGTCGTGCGGGTGCGGCGTCTCAGCGCACTGAACAGCGAACAGCTGTTCACCACCGAAAGCGCCCGGGGCGACCGCCGCGCAGAAATCGAGGCCTTGACGGGACGCAAGACCGCGCTTCAAGCGGTGCTCAGGGCCGAGGCCGAGGGCGCCGAACGGGCCACGCGGGTGCTGGAGGCGCGGCTGCGATCACTCGGCGCCGCCGTTCCGCCCGCCGAAACTGAGACCGAGCCGGCCGCGACGCGCCTGCCCGCGGGACGCAGCCGTCTGACCGCACCGGTCGAGGGCGCGCCGTCGCGTCGGTTCGGTTCGGGATCGAGCGGCTGGAGCTGGCGCGCCGACGGGGCCGAGGTCCGCGCCCCGGCCGCCGGACGCGTGGCCTTCGCCGGACCGTTGAGCGGCTGGGGGCAGGTGGTGATCCTCGACCTCGGACCCGGCTGGCGCGCGGTGATCTCGGGACTGGACGAACTCTCGGTCGACGCCGGCGACCGGGTTGTGGACGGCCAGACCCTCGGCCGCACCGGCGCGGACGGGGAGCCGGCGTTCGAGCTGCGCCGGGATGAACGCCCGATCGATCCGGCGCCGTGGTTGAGGTGAAACAGGAGTGACGAGTGGCGAGTGACGAGTTGTCTGGGCTGGAGCAGGGCCGGGTCGGCCGATTCCCGTCTGATCGCCAACCTCTCGCCAAGCGAAACCGCTTCCCATCCGCCGATGACGCTGATTTTATCCGGGAATCGCCGATCGGCCACGATTTCGTCGCCGGTCGGTCCGTAACTGCCTGATCAAGAGCCGCTTCCCCGGCCATCGTCCGTTCGCTGAAAGAGACCTGATGCGTAAATTGTTGCTGGTTGGCGCCGCCGCCGTGACCCTGGTGGGGCTCGGCGCCGCGAGCGCCACGGGCCAGACGCCGCGTAACGAGGCGTTCCGCATGCTGGCCCTGTTCGGGGACGTGCTGGGCATTGTCGAACAGGCCTATGTCGTGCCCGTCGACGACAAGAAGCTGATCGAGGCGGCGCTACAGGGCATGATGGGGGCGTTGGACCCCCATTCCAACTACCTGCCGCCCGCCGGCTATGACGAGCTGCAGGAGCGCACCTCGGGGGCCTATTCGGGCGTGGGGCTGACCATTCAGGCCGAAGGCGGGCTGGTGAAGGTGATCTCGCCGATGGACGGCGGACCCGCCGCCCGCGCCGGGGTCAACGCCGGGGACGTCATCTCCTCCATCGAGGGCCAGAGCGCCGCGGGCCTGACCGTCAGCCAGGTCTCGGAAAAGCTGCGCGGGGCCGTCGGCACCTCGGTCAAGGTCACCTTCCTGCGCGACGGCGAGGAGCCGCGCGAGGTCACCCTGACGCGCGAGGTCATCAAGATCGAATCCGTCACCGGCCGGATCGAGGGCGAATTCGGCTATCTGCGGGTCTCGACCTTCAACGAGAACACCGGGCGTGAACTGGGCGAGACCATCGCCCGGCTCAAGGCCGAGAACCCCGACATCAAGGGCTATGTGCTGGACCTGCGCAACAACGGCGGCGGCCTGCTGGACGCGGCCATCGCCGTGTCGGACGCCTTCCTCGAACGCGGCGAGATCGTCAGCCAGCGGGGTCGCAAGGCCGACCAGATCCAGCGCTATGGCGCGCGGCCGGGCGACCTGACCGGCGGCCTGCCTCTGGTGGTGCTGATCAACTACGGTTCGGCCTCGGCCTCGGAAATCGTGGCCGGCGCCCTTAAGGATCATCAGCGGGCGACGATCGTCGGCCTGACCAGCTTCGGCAAGGGTTCGGTCCAGACGGTCATCCCGCTGCGCAATGGCCAGGACGGGGCCCTGTCGATCACCACGGCGCGCTACTTCACACCGTCGGGCGCCTCGATCCAGAAGATCGGCATCGAGCCCGATCTGGAAGTGTCCCGCTCACTGGCCGAGGCGCGGATCGTGTCGCGGTCGAACTTCATCTATTCCGAGGCCGCCTACGCCACGGCGCTGGACGCCTCGATCGGGGCCGAGCGCAAGGGGCCGCACACCCCGCACGAGGCGCCCGGCGAAGGCTGGCCCGAGGACAAGGACTATCAGCTGGAGCGGGCCTTCGATGTGCTGCGCGCGGGCGGGAACCTGGCCCAGCTGGCCGCCGCGCCCGAGGGTATTGTGGTGACCGCGCCGGGCACAGCCCTGGCCGCAGCAGAGCCGGAGCCTGCGCCGGAAAACTGACCTGCAAACTGACGCCGGATGACTAACGGTGCGTTAGGCTTTCTTAACCGACGCCCGCCACTGTGAGCCGTGAAGGAGTCCGCTTCGCGGACCCCCGTTCGAGCGTCCAGTCCTGCCCATGTTCGCCAAGCGCCAGTCTGTCCTCGCAACCACCGCCGGAGCGCCCCCGGTGCGCCGGTCGTTGCGCGAAAATCTCGCTCCGGTCGGCCGTATCCTGAAAAAGCCGCCGGTCGCCGTCACCGCCGCAGGCTTGCTGCTGCTCGCCGCCGCCGCCCTGTTCGTCACCGTGCTGGGCGACCCCCGCGCAGGGGCGCCATCGGCCCGCGCGGCGCTGAAGCGCGAAGTCGCTGTCGCCGCCCCGCCGCCGACCGGTCTGGAGGCCTTCTCCGTCGGCGCCTACGGCTCGTGGCAGGATCTGGCCGGCGAAGGCGGCGCCGCCGTCGATCCCGCCCTGGGCGGTGAGGCGGTCATCACCCTGCCCAACGGCGCCACGGTATCCGGAAACGGCGCACCCGTGACCGCCCCGCGTGTCGCCGCCAGCCCCCTGCCCGCCGCCCCCATCGCCGGCCTGAGCCAGCCGGGGCCCAACGGTCCGCTGCCGACCATCGCCACGGACGGTCGCGTGCCGGCCCAGGCCTATGCCCGCCCGTTCCGCTCCAACGGCCGGCCGCGCGTCGCCCTCATCGTTGGCGGCCTGGGTCTGAACGCCGTGACCACCCGCGCCGCGATCGAACGCCTGCCCGCCGAGGTGACCCTCAGTTTCGTCCCCTATGCCGAGGGCCTGCAGGGCTGGATCGACCTGGCCCGCGCCCAGGGCCACGAGGTCATGCTCGAGATGCCGATGGAGCCCACCGGCTATCCGAACAACGACCCGGGCCCCCACACCCTGCTGGCCTCCGGCCAGCCGGCCGACATCCAGGCGCGGATGAACTGGCTGCTGGGACGGGCGACCGGCTATTTCGGCGTCACCAACTATATGGGCGACCGGTTCGCGACCTCGGACACCGGCATGACCGCCTTCATGACCATCCTGCGCCAGCGCGGTGTCGCCTTTCTCGACGACGGCTCGATGAGCCGCCGCCCCGGCGCCTGGGCCCGGGCCAGCGCCAACCGCATCATCGACCAGGAACAGAACCCCACCGCCATCGTCGGCGAGCTGAACGCGCTGGAGGCTCTGGCCAAGGGTCGCGGCCAGGCCCTGGGCGCCGGCTTCAGCTATCCGGTCACGGTCGAGGCTGTGGCCCGCTGGACCGCTGACATGGACGCACGAGGGCTACAACTGGCTCCGGCGAGCGCGATGACGCAGCGGCCGGGAAGATAGGGAGTGGCGGGTGGCGAGTGGCGAGTGACGAGGACTCGCTGAACCGGTTCTTGCCCCGCGCCTTGACTCGCCACTCGCCACCCGCCACTCGCCACTCATGGACCTCTCCCGCTACCGCCCCAACGTCGGCGTCGTGCTGTTCCATCGGGATGGGCGCGTCTGGTACGGGCGTCGGGCAGGGACCGAGGGGCCTCACAACTGGCAGTTCCCGCAGGGCGGCGTCGACGACGGCGAGGACCTGGAGCTCGCCGCGCGGCGCGAGCTGGCCGAGGAGACCGGGGTCGTATCGGCCGAACTGATCGCGCGGACCGTTGAATGGATCGCCTATGACTTCCCGGCCGACTACGGCGGGTCCAAGGCCGCCCGCGGCTGGGCCGGCCAGAAGCAGCAGTGGTTCGCCTTCCGCTTCACCGGCGAGGAGTCCGAGATCGATCTTGAGGCTCATGAAGAGATCGAGTTCGACGCCTGGCGCTGGGGCGCGCTGTCCGACGCCCCTGACCTGATCGTGCCGTTCAAGCGGGCGTCCTATGAACAGGTCGTGGCCGTGTTCGCACCGTTGGTGGTCTAGGCGGCCGCGCAGCCCTGCGGTTTGAGCACCCGTTTCGTTGAAGCCGGGTATTTCGCCATCAGACGCGCCGGCCGGATCGGGCGGGCGCTGAACCCGCCGCCGCAGTTGGGGCAGACGCCCTTCAGGACGCCGTCCACGCAGTCGGCGCAGAAGGTGCATTCAAAGGTGCAGATGCGCGCCTCGGCGCAGTCGAACGGCAGGTCACGGTCGCAGCATTCGCAGTTGGGACGTAGTTCGAGCATGGGGCCTCCATTCCTCCCCGCCTTGGGGGAGGGGGACCATGCGAAGCATGGTGGAGGGGGCGGACGCAAGCACCGGCGCCCGGGACGCCCCCTCCACCGTCGTGCCGACGGTCCCCCTCCCCCGTTCCGCTTCGCTACTCGGGGGAGGACTTCGACCGGCCGAGCGCCAGCTGGACAAGGCCATAGACCGCCACCAGCGCCCATGCGCCTTCCATCAGCACCGCCGACAGGTTGAAGTCGAAATAAAGCGACACGAGGATCAGCAGGGCGCCGGTCAGATTGAGCGCCAACGCGGGCGCCTGTGCCGGGTCCAGCTTCTTCGCCGTAGCGCCGGCATAGGCGATCAGGATGCACAGGACGCCGACGACGCCGAGAAGATCAGGGAGGGTCATGGCCCGTCCTTAGCGCGGGGTGGTCGTCTCGGCCACAGCCGGAAGACTTCACAGATGACAGGCGGCGACGGCGCAGCTTGTCATCCCGGACGCGGCCTGGCCGCGATCCGGGACGGGATGGAACTTCCAAAACGAAAACTCCCGGGCAGCTCGCAGAGCTGAACCGGGAGACGGGTGGCGTCAACCGTGCTCCCGGACAGGCGCGAGCGCCTTCCGGGAAGGACGATCAGGGAGCATAGCCGTCCCCGATAGCCGCTGCGCGGCTTCGGGGATGACAAGGCCCTACCCCGCCGTCACTTCCGAAGCCTGTTCGGCCAGGATGGTCAGGCCGGCCGGGGTTACGTCGGCGAAACCGCCGTGGACCTCGAACTGACGCCGCGAACCGCCGTCGATGACGGTGACCACGCCCTCGCGCAGCGCCGTCATGAAGGGGGCGTGGTCGGCCAGGACGCCGAAATCGCCCTCGACGCCCGGCGCATCCACCTGATCGACGAGACCGTTGAAGACCTCGCGCTCAGGCGATACCAGCGAAAAGCTGAGCTTGCCGGCCATGGATCAGGCCGCCTCGGCGGCGAGCTTCTGGGCCTTCTCGACCGCCTCCTCGATGGCGCCGACCATGTAGAAGGCCGCTTCCGGCAGGTGGTCGTATTCACCGGCGACGATGCCCTTGAACGAGCGGATCGTGTCTTCCAGCGAGACGAATTTGCCGGGCGAGTTGGTGAACTGCTCGGCCACGAAGAAGGGCTGCGACAGGAAGCGGCTGATCTTGCGGGCGCGCGAGACGATCAGCTTGTCGTCTTCCGACAGCTCGTCCATGCCGAGGATGGCGATGATGTCCTTCAGCGACTTGTACTGCTGCAGCACTTCCTGGACCGAACGGGCGACGCGGTAGTGTTCCTCGCCAATGACCAGCGGGTCCATGATCCGCGAAGTCGAGTCGAGCGGGTCCACGGCCGGGAAGATGGCCTGGGCGGCGATGTCACGGTTCAGCACCGTGGTCGCGTCCAGGTGGGCGAAGGAGGCGGCGGGGGCGGGGTCGGTCAGGTCGTCGGCGGGCACATAGATGGCCTGGACCGAGGTGATCGAGCCCTTCTTGGTCGAGGTGATCCGCTCCTGCAGATTGCCCATCTCGGTGGCCAGCGTCGGCTGGTAGCCTACGGCCGAGGGGATGCGGCCCAGCAGCGCCGACACTTCCGAACCGGCCTGGGTGAAGCGGAAAATGTTGTCGACGAACAGCAGGACGTCCTTGCCCTCTTCGTCGCGGAAATATTCGGCCTGGGCGAGGCCGGTCAGGGCGACGCGGGCGCGGGCGCCGGGAGGCTCATTCATCTGGCCGTAGACGAGGGCGCATTTCGAACCCTCGGTCGAGCCGCCGTTCTTGGCCGGGTCCACGTTGACGTTGGACTCGATCATCTCGTGATACAGGTCGTTGCCTTCGCGGGTGCGCTCGCCCACGCCGGCCAGCACCGAATAGCCGCCGTAGGCCTTGGCGATGTTGTTGATCAGCTCCTGCATGGTCACGGTCTTGCCCACGCCGGCGCCGCCGAACAGGCCGACCTTGCCGCCCTTGGTGTAGGGGCACATCAGGTCGATGACCTTGATGCCGGTGACGAGGATTTCCGACGACGTGGACTGCTCTTCGAACGAAGGCGCCTCGCGGTGGATCGGGCGGTACATGGTCGTCTTGATCGGGCCCTGTTCGTCGATCGGCGCGCCGACGACGTTCATGATCCGGCCGAGGGTGCCGGGGCCGACCGGGGCCAGGATCGAGGTGCCGGTGTCGACCACGGCCTGACCGCGGGTCAGACCTTCCGAGGTGTCCATGGCGATGGTGCGGACCATGTTCTCGCCGAGGTGCTGGGCGACCTCGAGCACGAGGGTGAACGGCTTGCCGGTCTTCTGATCGACGTTCTGCGTCTCCAGAGCGTTCAGGATCGCCGGCAGCTGGCCGGTGAACTCGACGTCAACGACGGCGCCGATGACCTGGGCGATCCGGCCCACGCCGGTGCCGGCCGTGACGACGGCGTTGCCGGTCGCGGCGGCGGCCTTGGGAGCCTTGGGAGCGACCGGCTTGCGGGCGGCGGGTTTCTTCGGAGCGACGGTGTCGGTCATGGCGGTGCGGCTTCTTCTAAAAGTCTTGTCGGAAAGGGTCAGGCTTCGACGAGGTCGAGGCGGCGTTCGATGCGGGCGATGCGTTCTTCCAGCCGATCAATGCGCTGGCTTTGACCGGCGGGGCTGACCTGAACCTGGCCCACCTGGAGCTCAAGGCCGGACAGCCGGCTCTTGATGTCGATGATGTCGAGCGCCATCGCATCCGTGGTGGCGCGGATGTGCTTGAGATGCTCGAGCATCAGATGAGCGACGTCGTCGGTCACTTGAGCTTCCTTTCGACCCGGAGAGCGTAACACATAATACGTTACAGCGCCTCCGCGCCGGCGATGATCTCGATCAGTTCGGTGGTGATCTGGGCCTGGCGTTTGCGGTTGTATTGGAGGGTCAGGCTGTTGATGAGGTCGCCCGCATTGCGGGTCGCGTTGTCCATGGCGCCCATCTGGGCCCCGAAGAAGCTGGCCTGGTTCTCGTAGAGGGCGGCCAGCACCTGGGTGGTGATGTTGCGCGGCAGCAGCGTCTCGAGAATCTCTTCCTCCGAGGGCTCGTATTCATAGGTCGCGCCGTTCAGGTCGATCGGCGGAGCGTCGCCGTCGACGACCGCCGGGATCAGCTGCTTCGGCGTCGGGATCTGGGCGATGACCGACTGGAAGCGGCTGTAGAACAGGGTCACGACGTCGGCGTGGCCGGCCTCGAACTCCTCGGCGATCAGGGCCGCGATCGGCTCCGCCGCCGGCAGGCCGATGACCTTGTGGTCCGACATCTCGAAGGTCCTGACCAGCTTGTCGCCGTACAGGCGGGACAGGCCGTCGCGCGACTTGCGGCCCACGGCGATGATGCGAACGTCCTTGCCGGCGGCGATCAGACCGTTGATCCGCTCACGCGCAGCCCGGATGACATTGGTGTTGAACCCGCCCGCCAGACCCTTGTCGCCGGTGGCGACGACGATCAGGTGTTTCTTGTCCGAGCCGGTGCCCGCCAGCAGCTTCGGTGCGCCGTCGCCCGACACGCCCGCCGCCAGATTGGCGATGACGGCGGCCATCTTCTTCGCATAGGGACGGGCGCTTTCCGCCTGATCCTGGGCGCGCTTCAGCTTGGCCGCGGCGACCATGTTCAGGGCCTTCGTGATCTTCTGCGTGGACTTCACGCTTCCGATCCGATTGCGCATTTCCTTGAGGCTGGCCATCCGGGGCTACTCTCTCGCTATCCGGGCCGGTCTCAGGCGAACGTCTTGAGGAAGGCTTCCAGCACCGACTTGAGCTCGGCTTCGAGCTCGGCGGTGAGGTCCTTCTTGGCGCGGATGCCGTCCAGCAGGGAGGCGTTCGACGACTTGATGCGGGCCAGCAGCTCGCTCTCGAAACGGCCGATGTCGCCGACCGCGATGCCGTCCAGATAGCCGCGCGTGCCGGCGTAAACCGAGACGACCTGCTCCTCCATGGTCAGCGGGCTGTACTGCGGTTGCTTCAGCAGTTCGGTCAGGCGCGCGCCGCGGGCCAGAAGTTTCTGGGTCGAGGCGTCGAGGTCCGAGCCGAATTTCGCAAAGGCGGCCATTTCCCGATACTGGGCCAGCTCGCCCTTGATCGAGCCGGCGACCTTCTTCATCGCCTTGGTCTGGGCCGAGGAGCCCACGCGCGACACCGAGATGCCGACGTTCACGGCCGGGCGGATGCCCTGGTAGAACAGGTCGGACTCGAGGAAGATCTGGCCGTCGGTGATCGAGATCACGTTGGTCGGGATATAGGCCGAGACGTCGTTGGCCTGGGTCTCGATCAGCGGCAGGGCGGTCATCGAGCCCGAACCGTAGTCGGCGTTCAGCTTGGCCGACCGCTCCAGCAGGCGGCTGTGCAGATAGAAGACGTCGCCCGGATAGGCCTCACGGCCCGGCGGGCGGCGCAGCAGCAGGGACATCTGGCGATAGGCGACAGCCTGCTTCGACAGGTCGTCATAGACGATCAGGGCGTGCATGCCGTTGTCGCGGAAGAACTCGCCCATGGCCGTGCCCGAGAACGGGGCCAGGAACTGCAGCGGGGCCGGCTCGGACGCCGTGGCGGCGACGACGATGGTGTAGTCCAGGGCGCCGCGCTCCTCGAGCGTCTTGACGATCTGGGCCACCGTCGAGCGCTTCTGACCGATGGCGACGTAGATGCAATACAGCTTCTCGCCTTCACTGGTCGCGGCGGCGTTGGTGCTCTTCTGGTTCAGGATGGTGTCGATGGCGACGGCGGTCTTGCCGACCTGACGGTCGCCGATGATCAGTTCGCGTTGGCCACGGCCGATCGGGATCAGGGTGTCGATGGCCTTCAGGCCGGTCTGCATCGGCTCATGCACCGACTTGCGCGGGATGATGCCGGGAGCCTTGACGTCGACGCGGCGACGCTCGGTGAACTGGATCGGGCCCTTGCCGTCGATCGGCTCGCCCAGCGGATTGACGACGCGGCCCAGCAGGCCCTTGCCGACCGGCACGTCCACGATCTCGCCCAGACGGCGGACCTCGTCGCCCTCGGCGATCTGATTATCCTGGCCGAAGATCACGGCGCCGACGTTGTCGCGCTCGAGGTTCAGGGCCATGCCCTTCACGCCGGCCTTGGGGAACTCGATCATCTCGCCGGCCTGGACATTGTCCAGACCATGGATGCGGGCGATGCCGTCGCCGACCGACAGCACCTGGCCGACGTCGGACACGTCGGCTTCAACGCCGAAGGAGGCGATCTGCGACTTGAGGATGGCCGAGATTTCGGCGGCGCGGATGTCCATGACAGGCTCTCTGTTATCGTCTTGTCAGCGCGGCCCCGTCGGAGCCGCGAGTGTTGGGTTCAGGCGCGTTTCAGCGCAAACTTCATCTGGTCGAGCTTGGTCTTCAGCGAGGCGTCGAACAGTTTCGAGCCGACCTTGACCTTGAGGCCGCCCAGGATCGACGGATCGACGCGGGCGGTCATTTCGGGGTCCTTGCCCAGCGAGGTTCGCAAGGCGGACTGGATGGATTTCATCTGGGCGGCGGTCAGGGCCTGGGCCGATACCACCTCGGCGGCGACGACGCCGGTCTTCTTGGCATAAAGCAGGTCGAAGCCGGCGATCACGCCGGGCAGGTCGCGGGCGCGGCCGTTCTGGGCCAGCAGACCGAGAAAATTGCGGGTGACGCCATTGAACTTCGCCTTGGCGGCGATGGCGGTCAGACCCTTCTGCTGGTCCTCGGCGGCGATGACCGGCGACTGCGCCAGACGGCGCAGGTCGGCGCTGTCGTTCCACGCGGCCCGTAGCGAAGCCAGGTCAGCGCGCACGGCGTCCAGAACGTCCGTCTCGTCAGCGAGGTCGAACAGCGCCTGTGCGTAGCGCTCGCCGACTTCCGTCGTCCTGTAGTCGTCAGCCACTTGTCATGTCCGCGCGGTTGGCGTTCGGGTTGGCGACCGGCGGCGTGTCCGCGCCAGTCAAATGTCTGAAATGCTTTGAGAAAGCACTTGGGGGACGCGTCTTGCAACGCGCCCTCCGGCTCAGCCGGGCGCCTGATAGCATCCATCCCCCGTCGCCGCAACCGAAGCGGGCCGCGATGGGCCGTCGGATTGCCGCACCCGGTCAGTGGGCGGGGCGCTTCTTGTGCGGGACAAGGTGCAAGATCGCCACGGTGGCGCCGCCAGTCACCAGGCCGACGACGGCCGAGGCGGCAGCCGTCGCCAACCATCCCGTCACGGGACCGATGAGCGGGACACGTCCGGCGGCGTGTCCCAGACTCTCGACAATGCCGGGCACGAGATCGAAGTGGTACTCGTGCAGGCCGTGGACCAGAATCCCTCCGCCGACCCACAGCATGGCCAGGGTGCCGATGGTCGCAAGCCCGGCCAGCACGATCGGCATGGCGTGGACCAGGCCTCGACCCAGCGCGCGCGCCGGCGCCGAGGGCCGCTCGGCCAGATGCAGGCCGATATCATCCATCTTCACGATCAGCGCCACGGCGCCATAGACCGCCACGGTGATCAATAGTCCGACGAGGGCCAGGGCCGCCGCCTGGGTCGCCAGCGGGCGATTGGCCAGGTCGGCCAGGGCGATGGCGGTGATTTCGGCCGACAGGATCAGATCGGTGCGGATCGCCGAACCGACCATCTTCTTTTCCTGTTCCTCGGACGACAGGGCCAGCTCGTCTGTCGGGGTCTCGCCATCGCCGTGACCCGCCAGCGTCTCCCACAGCTTCTCGGACGCCTCGAAGCAGAGATAGGCGCCGCCGATCATCAGAAGCGGCGTCAGCGCCCAGGGCGCGAAGGCGCTGATGGCCAGCGCTCCGGGCAGGAGGATCAGGAATTTGTTCTTCAGCGAGCCGATGGCGATTTTGCGGATGATCGGCAGCTCGCGCTGGGGCGAAAACCCCATCGCGTAACCCGGGGTCACAGCTGCGTCATCGACGACCACGCCGGCGGCCTTTACGCTGGCCCGGCCGGCAGCGGCGGACACGTCGTCAACCGAGGCCGCCGCCATTTTGGCGATCGTGGCGACGTCGTCGAGAAGGGCGGCAAGACCTGAGGGCACGCTTCACCTGACAAAACGATGCAGTTCGTCCTTGGCTAGGCGAGGCTGCGAGCCGGGTCCAGAGGCGCCGATAGTGCGCGGCGCCCTGACGCGCCCTGCTGCGGCTGAAAATTCTGGCGCGGCCCGCGCGGCTGGCATATCCCAATCCCATGACCGAAATCGCCGCACTGCTATCCGATCCCGCCGCCTGGGCGGCCCTGATCACCCTGGTGGTCATGGAGGTGGTGCTGGGCATCGACAACCTGATCTTTATCTCGATCCTGTCGAACAAACTGCCGCCGGAACATCGCCAGCGCACCCGCCGCATCGGCATCGGCCTCGCCCTGATCATGCGACTGGCCCTGCTGGCCACCATCGGCTGGATCGTCGGTCTGACCAAGCCGGTGTTCGACCTCGGCATGTCCGGCGCGGGCTGGGACACCGCCTTCAGCTGGCGCGACCTGATCCTGATCGCGGGCGGCCTGTTCCTGGTCTGGAAGGCCACGACCGAGGTCCACCACGCGGTCGACGCCAGTATCGGCGACGACCTGCTGGAGAAGAACAAGACCACGGCGGTGATCAACAACGTCGGCGCCGCCATCGGCCAGATCATCCTGCTGGATCTCGTCTTCTCGATCGATTCCATCCTGACGGCGGTCGGCATGACCGACCATGTGCCGATCATGATGGTCGCCGTGGTCATCGCCGTCATCGCCATGCTGGTGGCCTCGGACCCGCTGGCGGACTTCATCGACAAGAACCCGACCATCGTCATGCTGGCCCTCGGCTTCCTGCTGATGATCGGCATGGTGTTGATCGCCGACGGTTTCGGCGTCCATGTGCCCAAGGGCTATATCTACGCCGCCATGGCCTTTTCGGCCTTGGTCGAGGGGCTGAACATGATGGGACGCGGCGCCTCGGCCAAGAAGGCGGCGGCCCTCGCAGCCCGACAGGCGGCGCTGAACAAGGCCGAGACGGCCGAACCGGGAATCTGACCATGCGGGCCGCCATCCTTCTTCTCGCTGCGCTTCTCATGCCCTTGCCGGCGGCGGCGCAGACGGCGGCCCCGCCTGTTCCCGCATCCTCCCCGGCCCAGACCCCGGTCCCGGTCTATGGCTTCGAGGTCGTGCGCGCCTATCCGCATGACCCGACGGCCTTCACCCAGGGGCTGGTGTTCCGCGACGGCGAGCTGCTGGAAAGCACCGGCCGGTATCCCTCCACAGTCCGCCGCGTCCGGCTGGAGGACGGCGTCATCCTGCAGCGGCGCGGGCTGGATGAGGACTATTTCGGTGAGGGACTGACCGCCGTCGGCGACCGCGTGCTGACCCTGACGTGGAAGGGCGGCAAGGGCTTCATCTGGAACCCCGAGACGCTCGAGCCCGAGGGCGAGTTCGCCTATGCCGGCGAGGGTTGGGGCCTGACGCACGACGGCACGCGCCTGATCCTGTCGGACGGCACGGCGGCGCTGCGCTTCCTCGATCTCGCCACCCTGGCCGAGACGGGCAGCGTCCCCGTCTCCATGCAGGGCCGTCCGGTCAGCCGGATCAACGAGCTGGAATGGATCGAGGGCGAGGTCTTCGCCAACCTGTGGCAGACCGATTATATTGTCCGCATCAACCCGGTGACCGGGGAGGTCACCGGCGTCATCGACCTGACCGACCTGATGCCGGACCGCAGCGGACTGGACCCGACAGACGCCGTCCTGAACGGCATCGCCTGGGATCCCGTGGGCCGCCGCCTGTTCGTAACCGGCAAAAACTGGCCGACCGTGTTCGAGATCAGACTCACGGGGCCGCGCTAGCATCGCTTCGCGCGACCCCAGCGCTTTCTCTCGTTGGGCCGCGGTCAAAAGGCTCCGCCTTTTCGACCCGACGCGGCCTCGCGCTCAAGCAGCGAGCGACCGCGTCGCGAGCGTTAGCGCCCTACAAGAAGCTGTACGGGTCCACGTCGACGCTAAGCCGCACCGACCCCGGAATCTTCACCCGCGCCAGCCAGACCCGCAGGAAGCCTTGGAGGTCGACGTCGCGGTCGGCGCGGACCAGCAGCCGTTTGCGGCGGCGGCCGCGCACAAGGGCCAGCGGCGCGTCGGCGGGGCCGTAGACTTCCAGCCGCTCGGCGTTGGGAATCGAACCGGCCAATTCGCGCGCCAATTTCTCCACCGCGGCCGCATTTTCGCTCGACAGGATGATCGCCGCCAACCGGCCGTAGGGCGGCAGGCAGGCCGCCTCGCGCTCGGCCATCTCAGCCGCGACGAAGGCGTCCCGGTCTCCGGCCGCCAGCGCCTTCAGCACCGGATGCTCGGGGGTCCAGGTCTGCAGGATGGCCCGGCCCGGGCGGTCCGCCCGGCCCGCTCGACCCGTGGCTTGGGTCAGCAACTGGAACGTGCGTTCCGCCGCCCGCAGGTCGCCGCCGCGCAGGCCCAGGTCCGCGTCGACCACGCCGACGAGGGTCAGCAGGGGAAAGTTGTGGCCCTTGGCCGCCGCCTGGGTGGCGACGAGGATGTCGATGTCGCCGTCCGTCATGCGCTGGATCAGGGCGCGGGCCGACCTGGCGTCTGGCGTGGTGTCGGAGCTGAACACCGCCGTGCGCGCCTCGGGGAACAGCTGGCGCACCTCCTCCTCGACCCGTTCGACGCCGGGGCCGACGGCGACGAGGCTGTCGGCCGCGCCGCAGGACGGACAGTGTTTCGGCCGCGCCATGGTGAAGCCGGTCAGGTGGCAGACCAGCCGCCCGGTGTAGCGATGCTCGACCAGCCAGCTGTCGGTGTCGGGCGCCGTCAGCCGGTGGCCGCAGGCCCGGCACAGGACCACGGGCGCATAGCCGCGCCGGTTCAGGAACAGCAGGGTCTGCTCGCCGCGCGCAAACGTCTCGCCGATGGCTTCCCGCAAGGGCTGGGACAGCCAGGTCTGGGGGTCGGGCGGGCAGGTGCGCAGATCCAGAAGCGTCACGTCCGGCAGCATCGCCGCCCCGTGCCGCGCCGCCAGCTTGAGCCAGCCGTAGCGGCCCTGATAGGCGTTCCACAGCGTCTCCAGCGAGGGTGTGGCCGAGGCCAGCACCACCGTGGCCCCCTCGATCCGCGCCCGCGCCACAGCGAGGTCGCGACCATGATAGATCAGCCCCTCCCCCTGTTTGAACGAGCCGTCGTGCTCCTCGTCGACCACGACCAGCCGCAGATTGAGGAAAGGCAGGAACAGGGCCGAGCGCGCGCCGACCACGATGTTGCAGCGGCCGGCGACCACCGCCTCCCAGACCTGGCGGCGACGAGGCGGGGCGACGCCGGAGTGCCACTCGGCCGGGGCCGCGCCGAAACGGGCGGTGATGCGGGCGATCAGGTCCTGGGTCAGGGCGATCTCGGGCAGCAGGATCAGGATCTGCGCCGCGGGGTCGGCCCTCAGCGTCCGCGCCGCCGCCTCCAGATAGGCCTCGGTCTTGCCCGAGCCCGTGACGCCGTCGAGCAGGAAGGGGGCGAAACCGCCCTTCCCGGTCGCCACCGTGATCGCCGTGGCCGCCGCTGCCTGATCGGGATTCAGCGCGCCCGGAGCATGGTCCGGGTCGGGCGGGTCGAAGGCGGCCTCCGCCTCGATCTCGATGATCTCCAGCACACCCTCGTCGAGCAGACCCTTGACCACGCCCGATGAGACGCCCGCCGCCCGCGCGAGATCGGGGCCGGGCATTGACCGCCCTCCCAGCCTGTCCAGTACCGCCGTCCGCGCCGCCGTGGGCCGGGCGGGAAGCCGCTCGCCGACCCGACGCACCCGCCGCTCGGGCCGCGGCCGGGGCGCGCGCAGCCCTTTCAGCGCCGCGGCCGCCATCTCCCCGGGCGGACTCAGCGTCCAGCGCGCGGCCCATTCGACGAAGTCCACGGTGCGTTCGGGCAGCCGCGGTTCGTCAAGCAGATGGTCGATGGCCTTCAGCCGCCGGTTCGAACCGGTCGTCTCGCGCGCCTCGGACACGACGCCCCGGATCAGGCGCGGGCCCAGCGGCACGGCGACCTGATCGCCGCGCGCCGCCTCCATGCCTTCGGGGACCTCATAGTCAAAGGCCTCGGGCACCGGCAGGGGGATGAGGACGCTGGCGACTTTCACCGCCCTTCGCGCTCCGCTAGAGAGACACACATGAAACTCTTCCTCGACACAGCCGACGTCGCCGTCATCAAGGACATGGTCCCCACCGGCATGGTGGACGGCGTCACCACCAATCCCTCGCTGATCGCCAAATCCGGTCGCAACATCGCCGAGGTCATCGCCGAGATTTGCGCCCTCGTCGAGGGGCCGATCTCCGCCGAGGCCGTGGCGACCGATTTCGAGACCATGGTGAAGGAGGGCGACAAGCTGGCCGCCATCGCGCCGAACGTGGTGGTCAAACTGCCCCTGACCTGGGACGGGCTGCGCGCCGCGCGGGCCTTCGCCGACAAGGGCATAAAAACCAACGTCACCCTGTGCTTCTCGGCCGCCCAGGCGATGTTGGCCGCCAAGGCCGGCGCCACCTTCATCTCGCCCTTCGTCGGCCGGCTGGAAGATCACGGCGCTGACGGCATCGGCCTGCTGGAAGAGATCCGGGTGCTCTACGACGTGCACGGCTTCGACACGCAGATTCTGGCCGCGTCCTTGCGCAATCCGGCCCATGTCAGCGCCGCCGCGGTCGCCGGCGCCGACGCCGCGACCATCCCCGCCGACGTTTTCAAAGCCCTGGTCAAGCACCCGTTAACCGACAAGGGGCTTGATGCCTTCCTGGCGGACTGGGGAAAGACGGGCCAGTCCATACTGTAGAGTCACCTCGAGGAGAGGGCATTGAGCGGCAAGCCTGACCCCTCCCTGAAGCCTCCGGCAGCCGAGCCCCATTGGCCGGAGATGCGCGCCTGGCTGCAGGCCAATCCCCGGACCCTGCTCGACGACCGGTCGCTACTGGAAGAGATCGGGCTCAAGCCCCACGGTCGCAATGTCGTGGAGTTCGGCCGCGCCGCCCTGACGCGGCTGGAAGAAGTGGCCGAGCGCGAGGCCGACGCCCGCAAGCGGATCGAGTCCATCGCCCGCGCCAACTTCGCCGCCCAGACCCAGACCCATGTCGCCGCCCTCGACCTGATGGAGGCGCGCAACCCCTCCGACCTCGCCCGCCGCCTCGACGCCGTGGCGCAAGGGCGGTTCGGCCTGGCCGGGGCCGCCATCGCCCTCGAGAAGCCCGGCGGCGTGCCCTTCGGCTGGCGCGGACTTGAGCCTGGCGGGGTCGATTCCCTGCTGGGAGAGCACGGCCTGACCTGGCTGGGTCCGAATTTCGACGGCCTGAACCTGTTCGGCGCGTCGGAGGCCGAGGTGAAGTCGGTGGCCCTGATCCGCATGGCGCCGCAGTTCCCCGGCGCGGACATGCCCGCCCGCCACGCCGTCTGCGCCTTTGGTTCCCCCGAAGAGGACGGTTTCACCCCCACCATGGGCTGCGAACTGGTGGCCTTCATCGCCCGGGTGGTGGAACGGACAGCCGAGCGATGGCCGATCCTCAACTGACCTCCGCCGATCAGGCGCTTGCGGCCTGGCTCGAGCATCTGGCCCATGAACGGCGGCTGGCTCCGAACACGCTGGAGGCCTATGGCCGCATCGGCCGGCTGTACCTCGCCTTTCTCGAGCGGCACCGGGGCGGGCCGCAGCGTTTGGCCGACCTTGGAACCGTGACCGCCGCCGAGGTTCGCGCCCATCTCGCTGAGCGTCGCTCAGGGGACCATCCGCTGGCCGCCCGGTCGATCAGCCAGACCCTGTCGGCCATTCGCGCCTTCCATGGCTTCCTCGACCGCCGCTGCGCCACCCCCGCGCCGCAACTGGCGCTGGTGCGCGGGCCCCGCATCAAGCCGTCCCTGCCCCGCCCTGTCAGCGAGGATCAGGCGCGCGGCCTGTTGCAGGAGACCGACGCCGACCCCGACGCGGAACCCTGGGAGGCCGCCCGCGACCGGGCCGTCCTGACCCTTCTGTACGGGTGCGGTCTGCGGATCTCGGAGGGGTTGTCGCTGATCCGATCCGACGCACCGCTGGCCGAGGCGCTGCGCGTCGTCGGCAAGGGCGGGAAGACCCGGCTGGCTCCGGTCCTGCCCGCGGTGCGCGCGGCGGTGGATGCCTACCTGGCCCTGCAGCCCTTCCCGCTCGGACCCTCCGACGCCCTGTTCCGCGCCAGCCGTGGCGGCCCTTTGGGTCCGCGCCACGTTCAGGCGACCGTGCAAAAGCTGCGCGGCCGGCTGGGCCTGCCCGCCACGGCCACGCCCCACGCCCTGCGCCACAGCTTCGCCACCCATCTGCTGGGCGCCGGCGCCGACCTGCGCTCGATCCAGGAGTTGCTGGGCCACGCCAGCCTGTCGACGACGCAGAAATATACCGCCGTGGACGCCGCGCGCCTGCTCGAGGCCTATGCCACGGCCCATCCGCGCAGTTGAGCCTTCAGGCGATCACGCCTGCATCGTCCAGCCTTCGACACCCATGGCCGCCTGTTTGACGGCTTCGGAGCGGGTCGGGTGGGGGTGGCAGATGCGGGCGACGTCTTCCGACGCGCCGCCGAAAGCCATGGCCACACAGGCCTCGCCGATCATCTCGCCCGCCTGCGGTCCCAGAATGTGGACACCCAAGATGCGGTCGGTCGCGGCGTCGGCCAGCACCTTCACGAAGCCGTCGGTCTCGTGGTTGATCTTGGCCCGGCTGTTGGCGCTGAACGGAAATTTCCCGACCTTGTAAGCCACGCCCGCCTCTTTCAGCTGGTCCTCGGTCTTGCCGACCCAGGCGACCTCCGGGGCCGTATAGACCACGCTCGGCACCAGATTGTAGTCGACATGACCGGCCTTGCCCGCGATCAGTTCGATCACGGCGACCGCATCCTCCTCGGCCTTGTGCGCCAGCATCGGGCCGTGGGTGACATCGCCGATGACCCACACGCCTTCCGCGACCTTGAAATGGTCGTGGCCGACGAAGCCGCGCTTGTCGGGCGTGACGCCCACCGTCTCGAGACCCAGGCCTTCGGTGTAGGGACGGCGGCCGATGGCGACCAGAACCACATCGCCTTGCAGCGTCTCGGCGGTCCCGCCCGCGGCCGGCTCGACGGTCAGTTCGACGCCGTCCTTCGACGATTTCGCCGCCGTAACCTTCGACCCCAGTTTGAAGGCCAGGCCCTGTTTGGTCAGGCTGCGCTGGAAGGCCTTGGCGAGGTCGGCGTCCATGCCGGGGGTGATGCGGTCCAGATACTCCACCACCGTCACCTGCGCGCCCAGCCGACGCCAGACCGAGCCCAGCTCCAGACCGATGATGCCGGCGCCGACGACAATCAGATGTTTCGGCACGGCCGGCAGGGACAAGGCGCCGGTCGAATCCACCACCTTGTCGTCCTCGAAGGCCACGCCGGGCAGGGGCGAGGGCTCCGAGCCGGTGGCGACGACGATATTCTTCGCGGCCAGAGCGGTGACCGTTCCGTCAGCGGCGGTGACCTCGACCCGCCCCGGACCAGCAATGCGGCCGCGACCGCGAACCCAGTCGACCTTGTTTTTCTTGAACAGGAATTCGATGCCCTTGGTGAGGGCGATCACGCTCTCGGCCTTCTGGGTCATCATCTGCGCCAGATTGAGCTTGGGCGTCACCTCGATGCCGAGGCCGGCGAACGCCTTGCCGGCCATCTCATAGAGTTCGGACGCGTGCAGCAGGGCCTTGGAGGGCATGCAGCCGACGTTCAGGCAGGTTCCGCCCAGGGTGTCTCGCATCTCCACACAGGCGGCGCTCAGGCCCAACTGGCCCGCCCGGATCGCCGCATTGTACCCGCCCGGACCGCCGCCGATGATGACGACGTCATACGAGGCGCTGGGAACGGCGGCTTCAGCCATGGAATCTCTCGGGTCTGTCGTGGGCGCGGGAAGGCGCGCGGAACCTAACGGCCCGTCCGCGAGGGTCAACCGTTGCGGCGCATATAGGAGGCTTCGCCGTCAATCCGCAGGCCTGGTTCAGAAATTCAGCTGGCCCGCTTCGCGCTTGCGCCGGATGCGGCGGCCGGCGACAACCACCAGCACGCCGAGCAGGAACAGGGCGCCCAGCACCAGCCAGACCGGTTCGACCGGCAGGCTGTTCATGGCCTCGGGCGCCGCCATGGTGGTCGGGCCGCCGGATCGCGCCGCGGCGTCGCCGCCGCCCTGACCGAGCGCCAGCCGCAGCACGGCGTCGGCGATGAAGCCGAGGAAATAGGCCACAGCGGCCTTCGGATTTCCGGACCCCAGCAGCAGGGCGGCGACCAGATACAGTCCCACCGCCCCGACCCACAGAATCCACATCGGCAGGAAACCGAACAGTTCGCCGCCGGCCTCGGCCTCGGCGCCCATGCGCGACGCGGCCGCATCGGGTCCCGCGCCTTCGAGCATGGGAGAGATGAAGGGCCAGGCCAGCCAACCGGCGTAGCCAATGACCGCCAGCACCACGATGAATCGCAACAGCTTCATATTGAGCCTCCCGCCCCCGCGTTTACTACCATAACCCGGTCCCACGAACGGCGAAAGGCGGCGGCTCAGGCCGCGTTGGGAAGGGTGACCGATACTTCCGCGCCCCCGCCCGGTGCGCTGTCGATCGACAACACGCCGCCCGACTGGCGGGCGAAGGCGTAGGCCTGCGACAGGCCGAGGCCCGCCGCACCGTCGCGGGTGGTGAAGAAGGGTTCGACCGCGCGAGCGGCGAGATCGCGGTCCATGCCCGGGCCGCTGTCCCGCACGCTCAGACGCACCCCGCCCTCCAGCATGGTTTCCAGCCGCACCGCAACCGACCCCCGGCCGGCGACGGCCTCCACGGCGTTCTGGGTCAGGCCGCGAACCGCGCCTTCGAAGGCGACGGGGTCGAGGCGCACGGGTGCGGCTTCAGACGGCCCTTCGATCATCAGGTCGATGCCCGGCCCGCCCATGGCGCGCAGGCGGGTCTCCATGCCGCGCAGCAGCACACCGGCGTCGAGGACGCGCAGTACCGGTTCGTCGTCACCCTGCGAGAAGGCGGTCAGCCGTCGGGTGAGAATTTCGCCCCGCTGGCCGGCGGCCAGGGCAGCCTGGCCGATGCGGCGCACCCGGGCCGGGTCGTCGGCCTGGCGCAGCATCATGTCCAGGGCGCCGGTCATGACCCCCAGCAGGGCGTTGAAGTCATGGGCCAGCCCGCCCGTCAGGCGGCCGACGCTCTCCATACGGCGGCCCCCGACCAGCTCGGCCTCGGCGTCTTCGCCGGCCTTGCGCGCGGCGGCCCAGGCGGACTGGGCCTCCTCGCGGGCGGCGGCGGCGGCGGCGAGCGCTTCCCCGGCCTGACGGCGAGCGTCCTCGGCAGCTTCGCGCAGGGCGAGGGTCTCGTCCGACGCAGTCTCGGGCTCGACCTCCACGACGACCGGTTCAGACGCCGGGGTCGGCTCCGCGCGCTCTCCGGCCAGCAGCAGGGCGTCAGCGATGCCGTCGGCGTCGGTCAGCGGCAGCATGGACCAGCGGATGCCATCGTCGGCTCCGCGGTGCGAGACGAAGGCCTCGGCCTCGCCGGCGGGGGCGGACAGGGCGGCGCGCAGGGCCTGGCGGCCTTCGACCCGCTCATCCTCAGCCAGGAACAGTTCGGAGAAGTCACCGTCAGCCTCGGGGCGGCCCAGCACCAGCAGGGCGGTGCGGTTGGCTTCGCGCACCCGGCCGTCGGCGCCGACCACGATCAGCGCGCTGGAAGCGGCGTCGAAGACCCGGCGGGTCAGGTCGTCCGACGAAACTGCAACGGGCTCCGGCATGATCACTTCGGGGGTCTGTAGCCCTTCGGTCTCGACGATGGCGGCGGTCGAGCCGGTGATCTGGCCCAGTTCGTTCTCGATCGGCATGGCCGTGACCGAGACCAGCATCTTGCGGCGCGAGGCGGGGTTGGCCAGCAGATGCTGAAACCCGCGGACCGTCTGGCCGCGCAGGGCGCGGGCGCTGGGCAGCAGGTCCGGCGGCACGGGCCGACCGTCCGGGAAGGTGATGCCCCAGGTGGCCGAATGAAAGCGCAGGCCGATCAGCTCGGCGTCCTTGCGACCCAGCAGCTGGTGGGCGGCGCGGTTGGCGAAGACGAATTTTCCTTGCCGGTCGGTCTCCACGAGGGCGACGGGAATGGCGTTCAGGGTTTCGAAAAGACGCTTCTGGGAATCGTCGGCGACCCGCTGGATCAGATCAAGCTGATCCGAGGCGCTGACGTGGCGCGTACTGTTGCGAAAGGCGAACCACAGGGCGACGAGGCCCACGATCCAGCCCACGACGGCGACCGCTCCCAGCACCCACATCCAGTTGACCTGGCCTTCGAGAAACATGCGACCCGACTGTCCCGTTATGGCGCCACACGCGCCTGTCCGGGAGACACCTTGCAAACGGCGAACCGAACCGGTCCGCTTTCGCCCCGAAGGCGACCTAGCCGGGCTTGACCGCGCCGTCCAGCGTCACCGTACCGGACCGGGACGGTGCTCGATCTGGTTCAGGCGGTCCCGGCTAGATGCCGCCCGGCCGAGAGGAAATGCGCCGCCCGGGCGCAGAAAGCAGGAAAGCCCGATCACGGGGACCGGGCTTCCTGGGCTTCGACTGGAGCGGGCGAAGAGATTCGAACTCTCGACCCCAACCTTGGCAAGGTTGTGCTCTACCACTGAGCTACGCCCGCATCTCAATCGAGAGCGGGGCCTATAGCGGAGGGGCGGCAAACCCTGCAAGTCCCTTTGCGGAAGATTCCGCAGATGCGCTCAAGTAGCGAGGCTCCGCGAGCCGAGCGTAGCGCTCGCCGCGCCTAACGCGGCGCCAACCGTATCGCGCCGTCGAGGCGGATGCATTCGCCGTTGATGTAGACGTTTCTGGCTAGTTCCAGCACCAGGGAGGCGTAGTCCGCGGGCGTGCCCAGGCGGCTGGGGAAGGGGATGGCGGCGGCCAGCGCGTCCTGAATCTTCTGGTCCATGCCGGCCATCATCGGCGTCCACATGATGCCGGGCAGGATGGTATTGCAGCGGATGCCTTCCTGGGCCAGATCGCGGGCGACCGGCAGGGTCATGGCGTAGACGCCGCCCTTGGATGCGGCATAGGCCGCCTGGCCGATCTGGCCGTCCTGCGCCGCGACCGAGGCCGTGTTGACGATCAGGCCGCGTTCGCCGTCGGCCATCGGCTCCAGCGCTGCCATGCCGGCCGCCGACTGGCTCAGGACGCGGAAGCTGCCGAACAGATTGACCCGTACGGTGCGCTCGAAACCGGCCATGTCATGGGCGCGGATCTCGCCGGTGTCCTTCTTGCGGCTGACGGTCTTCTGGCCCGTGGCGATGCCGGCGCAATTGACCGTCAGACGCTCCTGGCCGTGAGCGGCGCGGGCCTTTTCAAAGCCGGCGGCGACCGAGGCGTCGTCGGTCACGTCCACATGGCAGAACACCCCGCCCAGCTGTTCGGCGATGACCTCTCCACGCTCGGCGTTCATGTCGAACAGGGCGACCTTCGCGCCCGTCGCTGCAATGGCTCGCGCCGTGCCTTCGCCCAGGCCCGAGGCTCCGCCCGTCACCACCGCCGCGATCGAACTGTCGAGTTTCATGGCCGCAGCCCCTATGTTGATTTTGAACCGAGATCCGTCGCGGGGATTTAGCCGCCATGACCACCAATGCCAAACCCGTCTCGCCCGAAGACGCGCTGGACCCGTCCCGCGCCCTCGTGCCGTCTGTCCAGCAGGTCAATGAGGTGCGGGTGCAAAAAGGGTTCTGGCCCAAGATCCGGCGCACCGCGGCCCGAATTCCCTTCGCCCGGCAGGTGGTCAGCGTCTGGTATTCGGCCCGCGATCCCGAGACGCCGACGGCGGCCAAAGGGATCATGCTGGGGGCGCTGGCCTATTTCGTCCTGCCGTTCGACGCCATTCCCGACATCTTCGCCGGCATCGGCTTCACCGACGACGCCGCGGTCATCGCGGCCCTGATCGCCACCCTGGGCGCCAACATCAAGCGCCGGCACAAGGATCAGGCGACCGCCGCGCTGGAGCGGCTGCGCGACGACTGATCAGCGACGGGCCGCACGGCTTAGCGGGGCCGCCTCAGCGGCGGAATCGGCAGCAGCATCCCCACCCTGGCGCGGTAGTCGCGATAGCGATCGCCAAAGACCGTGATCAGATCACGCTCTTCCAGCTGGATCGCGATCAGGACATAGGCGGTCGTGGCCAGGGCGAAGAACAGCCGGCCCTGGCTCATCGTCGGGGCCGCGAAGAAGCTGATGACGAAGCCCAGATAGAGCGGGTGGCGCACGACCCGGTAGAACAGTGGGGTGCGAAAGTCCGAGGGCGGAATCTCGCGCCGCCGCCTGTAAGCCCAGACTTGGCGCAGGCCGAACAGATCAAAATGGTTGATCAGGAAGGTCGACAGCAGGACCGTGGCCCAGCCGAACCAGAACAGGGCCCAGATGGCCGTCGCCGCCGGACCAGCCGGGACGCTCCAGACCACGTCCGGCATGGGCCGCCACTGCGACATCAGCAGCAGCAGCGCCAGGCTGGCCGCCAGCACATAGGTGGAACGCTCGACCGGCGGCGGCACGAATCGGGTCCACCAGCTCTTGAAGGCCGGCCGCGCCATCAGGCTATGCTGGACCGCGAACACCACCAGCAGAAGGGTGTCGACGACGAGAGCCGTGATCAAAGGACCCGCCGGCCCCGAATCGATCGTCTTGGCCACGCCAAAACCACCGACAAAGGCCGTCGACCACAGGAAGGTGACGAAGAAGATTGCATAGGCGAAAAGCCCGTAGATGACCGCCAGCCAGCGCATGTCGTGCCCCCGAGGCCGATGCCGCGGTCCATCGTCCGCGCAAGCTTGGCAATAACACCGTTATATCACGAAGCCAACACGGCTCCTGCCACGCCGACGTCAGGCCTCGATCGTCACCACCACCTTGCCCATCACCGACCGGTCGCCCAGAGCCTTGATGGCCTCATGGGCCCGTTCCAGCGGGAAGGTCTGGCTGACGCGCGGGCGGATCTTGCCGTCCTCCCAGAAGCGCAGCAGATCGGCCATGTTGGCGGCGTGGGCGGCCGGGTCGCGCATCACGGCCGCACCCCAGAACACCCCGATCACCGACACCGACTTCAACAGCGTCAGGTTCAGCGGCAGGGCCGGTATGCCGGCCGGGAAGCCGACCACCAGATAACGCCCGTTCCAGTCCATCGCGCGCAGGGCCGGCTCGCAATAGTCGCCCCCAACGGCGTCATAGACCACGTCCGGCCCGTCGCGGCCCGAGGCCAGCTTCAGCTCGCCCGACAGCTCCTTCTGGGCCGCCTTGTCCATCTTGCCGGTGGGATAGATCAGGCCGTTGTCGGCCCCCGCCTCCAGCGCGAACTGGACCTTGTCGTTGGTCGAGGCGGCGGCGATGACATGCGCGCCCATGGCCTTGCCCAGCTCGACCGCGGCCACGCCCACGCCGCCGGCGGCGCCCAGCACCAGCAGGCTCTCCCCCGCCTTCAGCTGCGCCCGGTCCTTGAGGGCGTAGTAGGACGTGCCATAGGTCATCACCAGCGCAGCGGCCGTGTTGAAATCCATCGCGTCGGGGATTTTCATCACCGAGGCGGCGGGGACGGCCAGCCGCTCGACCATGCCGCCCCAGCCGGGCACGGCGATGACCCGGTCGCCCTTGCGGACGCTGGTCACGCCCTCGCCGATCGCCTCGACCACGCCCGCGACCTCGCCGCCGGGCGAGAAGGGGCGCTGCGGCTTGAACTGGTATCGGTCCTCGATGATCAGGGTGTCGGGGAAGTTGACCCCGATGGCCCGCACGTCGATCACCACCTCGCCCTTCATCGGCCGGGGGTCCATCACCTCCTCGACAACCAGGGTTTCGGGACCGCCGGGGGCCTTGGACAGGACAGCGCGCATTGTTTCAGGTCTCGCTTCGCTCGGAAGGCCTGTCGCGCTTCGCGCGACTTGAGGCCCTCTTGTCAGGGGTGGGGGAAGACGTGGTCGGTAGTGTTCCGTCGCGGGTGAGGCTAATCAGCGTCCCGCCCGTTTAAAAGGGGCGATCCGGAGACGACCCAGTATGACGGCCCTCATTCTGCACGGCGGCGCCGGCGCGCGACGCGACCGCGACTATAGCGCCGAGACCGCTCACATGCGCGAGGTGGTCACAGCCATGCGGGCGCGGCTGGCGGACGGCGCGTCTGCGCTGGACGTTGCGGTCGAGGCGACGGTCCTGCTGGAGGATTCGGGTCTCTATGTCGCCGGGCGCGGGGCCTCGCCGAACCTCGCGGGCGCGTATGAGCTGGACGCCAGCCTGATGGACGGCGACGGTCGACGGCCCGGCGCCGTGGCCGCCCTTCAGGGCTTCCGCAATCCCGTACGCGCCGCCCGCGCGGTGATGGACCACACCCCCCATGTGATGCTGGTCGGCGAGGGCGCCTGTCGGTTCGCGGCTGATCAGGGCCTTGACCGGATCGACGACCCCGCCGCCTGGTTCACCCACGCCGGTCAGGGCGAGGACAACCACCCGCCCGGCACGCTGAGCCACGGGACGGTCGGCTGCTGCGTGCTGGACCGCGACGGGCGGCTTGCGGCGGCGACCTCGACGGCGGGCGTGTTCGGCAAGATGCCGGGACGCGTCGGCGACACCCCCATCCCCGGCGCCGGCAGCTGGGCCGACGGCCGCGTTGCGGTCTCGGGCACCGGTCAGGGCGAGTATTTCATCCGCGTCGCCGCCTGCGCCCAGGTCAGCTGGCGCGTCGCCGGGGGACAGACTCTCGTCGAGGCCGGGCGCGCCGTGATCGACGAGATCGGCGACATGGGCGGCGACGGCGGCCTGATCGCTCTGGACCGCCTCGGCAACATCGCCCATCCCTTCAACAGCCAGGGCATGAAACGCGCCTGGTTGACCCCCGACGGCGAGATCGGGGTCGAGGTGTTCGGGCCCTGACGACAGCTCAGGGCTGTTCGATGACAAGGGCGCTGAGCGTCCTCTTTCAGGCCCCAAGCTTGGCGCCGCTCCCGACCCCTTGGCGGACACTTTCGACCCGCCCGCAGAGGTTATCTACCTCTTTGTAGCCACAACCCGGAGGAAAGTTGCGGGTATTTCGGTGCTATCCTCGCCGGCGCGATTGTACTCTTCGAACAGCTTCGTGAGCTCGGTTTCAAGCTGCTCAGCCTTGCCATCCTTTGAGGCCGCCTCAAACGCGTTCATCGTCGGGCCGTAATATTGCTTAAAGGTTTGGAATAGCTCGCGCGGCGGACCAGCACAGCGGAAGATATAGGTCGCGCGCTCGCAAGAGATATTCTCAGCTGACACGCCAGCCGCCCCGAAGCGCTCACGAACGTTGTCCTCTACACCCCACGTGACCGGGCTGATGAACCCCTCGGGCGGCGGCGGGGTGTAGGCAGCGCTCGTTTTCAGGACCTGCGCGATCAGGGTTGGATCGCCGGGAATCCAGCTCCCCATGACGATTCGCCCCCCCTTGCGCGTGACCCGCACCATCTCTTTCGCCACATCAAACGGTCGCGGCGCAAACATCGCGCCGAAGATACTCACCACAAGGTCAAAGCTCTCGTCGGCGAGATCCCGCAGGTCCGATGCGTCGCCCTCCTGGAACCGAAGGTTGCCCAATCCCGCCGCAGCCGCCCGGGCGTTGCCGGCAGCCACGAGATTCTCAGCGATATCCACTCCCAGGACGTTGGCGCCTCGCTGGGCTGCCGGTACTGCGGTCGTGCCGTCGCCGCAGCCCAGGTCGAGAATGTCCAGGCCCGGCTTCAGGCCAAGTCCTTCCACCAATTCCTCACCGCTTTCCCGCATCGCGGCGGCGATCTTGGTGAAGTCCCCCTTCTCCCACAGCGCCTTGTTCGGATTCACGGCCTCGCCTCCCTTTTCCCGGAGCCGACACTTAATCACACCCGGCTTGAGGTGTCAGTGAGGTGCTCTCGATGAATGCTTTTTGCCATAATTCTCTACGTCCGCACACGGCCTCCACCCCTTGCGGACAGAAAGGCGTAGCCGAATCTTACCGGCCGCTCAAATGACGAGGTCTGATTTTGAGGCCAGTGACGAAACGCCCTCAATGTGCGATAACCGCGTTCTTCGGCTCCGCCAACCGGAGCAAGCGCGAGGGGGAAGCAGCAATGAAAAATTCCGGCAGATATTTGCTCGCCGCGGCGTTTGCGCTGTCGACGGCTTCGTGCGCGACCGTTCCGCCGGCGACCGTCGCCGGCGACCCAAGCCTTGATGAAGCTCGCGCAGCGACGGATAGGTTTAAGGACGTCAACGTCGCACTTCGCGAAGGATATGTCCGCGATCCGATGGACCATTGCGTGACGGCGGTCGAAATGGGCCTGCCAGCAAGCGCCGGCGCGATGGGCATTCACTACAGCCGTCCGGACCTGCTCGGGCTGCCTCCCGGGGCGCCGACCGCGCGCGTCAACGGGAGCGGCATTCATACCGATTTCCGCAATCCGGCTATCCTGATTTACGAACCGCAGGCCAACGGAAGCCTCGAGCTGGTGGCGATCGAGAATCTGGTGTTCCAGCAATCTTGGCACGCTGCCGGGCACGCCGGTAGGCCGTCCTATCTCGGCGTCAGCTACGACGCGATGGCCGACGATCCAGCGACCGCGCTCGATGAGGCTCACATGTTCGAGCCTCATTACGACCGGCACGTATGGCTGTACCGCGCCAATCCGAGCGGCGTGTTCGCCCCGTTCAACCCGGCGGTGAGTTGCGCCCACCATAGGGCGGCCCACGCGCATTCCGGCTGACTGCGGGCCCATGGAGATGCGCGACATCCGCTAAATGTCCGCTCACCACCCTATCCCGCCCTTCGAAAAGTCCGCTTTCGGCGCACCAGCCTCGCATCAACAAAAAGGGCCGGCCGATCGCTCCGCCGGCCCTCAATCGTTTGGCCTAACGGGCGTTCGCGCTACTGGAGGCCTTACTCGGCCCCCCGCGCCAGATTGCGCAACACATACGGCATGACCCCGCCGGCCTTGAAGTAGTCCAGCTCGGTCTGGTTATCGATGCGGCAGCGGACCGGGAAACGGGCCATCTTGCCGTCCGAGGGACGGAACAGCTCGACCCACAGGTCCTGACGCGGCTTCAGCTTGCCGACATTGACGTCCGACAGACCGCGGATGGTGACGATCTCCTCGCCCGTCAGACCCAGGCGGGTCCAGCCCTCCGCCTTGAACTGCAGCGGCACGACGCCCATCCCGACCAGGTTGGAACGGTGGATACGCTCATAGCTCTCGGCCAGCACCGCGCGGACGCCCAGCAGGCGGGTGCCCTTGGCTGCCCAGTCGCGCGACGAGCCGGTGCCGTATTCCTTGCCCGCGAACACGACCAGCGGCCGGCCCTCGGACTGGTAGCGCATGGCGGCGTCGTAGATCGACATCGTGTCCTGCGAGGGGAAATGCTTCGTAACGCCGCCCTCGATGTCCGGGGTGATCTTGTTGCGGATGCGGATGTTGGCGAAGGTGCCGCGCATCATGACTTCGTGGTGGCCACGGCGCGCGCCGTAGCTGTTGAAGTCGAGGGCGTCGACGCCGCGATTGGTCAGCCAGGCGCCCGCCGGCGAGGTCTTCTTGATCGAACCGGCCGGGCTGATGTGGTCGGTGGTGATCGAGTCGCCGAAAATGGCCAGCACCCGCGCCTCGATGATGTCGGAGACCGGCGCCGGCTCCATCGTCAGCCCCTCGAAATAGGGCGGGTTGGCGACATAGGTCGAGCTGTCGTCCCAGGCATAGGTCTGGCCGCCCTCGACCTTGATGCCCTGCCAGTGCTTGTCGCCCTTGAAGACGTCGGCATAGCGTTTGGCGAACATGGCCGGGGTGACGCATTTCTTCTGGATGTCGGCGATCTCTTTCGAGGTCGGCCAGACGTCCTTCAGGAAGACGTCCTTGCCCTTCTTGTCCTTGCCGATCGGATCCTTCGAGATGTCGATCCGCATCGAGCCCGCCAGGGCGTAGGCCACGACCAGCGGCGGCGAGGCCAGATAGTTGGCCTGGACGTCGGGGTTCACCCGGCCCTCAAAGTTGCGGTTGCCCGACAGCACCGAGGTGGCCACCAGACCATTGTCGTTGATGGCTTTCGAGATGCTGTCCGACAGTGGCCCCGAGTTGCCGATGCAGGTGGTGCAGCCATAGCCGACCAGATTGAAGCCCAGGGCGTCCAGATCGGCTTGCAGGCCGGCGGCGGTCAGATAGTCGGTGACCACCTGCGAGCCGGGCGCCAGCGAGGTCTTTACCCACGGCTTGACCGACAGGCCCAGCTTCTTCGCCTTGCGCGCCACCAGTCCGGCGGCGATCAGAACCGACGGGTTGGAGGTGTTGGTGCAACTGGTGATGGCGGCGATGACCACGTCGCCGTCGCCGAGATCGAATTTCTCACCCTCGACCTTCACGCGCGGGGCGTCGGTCGGGCGGCTGAACACTTCGGTCAGGGCGGTTTCGAAGGCCGGGGCGGCGATGGTCAGTTCGACCTTGTCCTGCGGGCGTTTCGGTCCGGCGATCGACGGCACGACCGAAGCCATGTCCAGTTCCAGCACGTCCGAGAAAACCGGGTCTTCCGAGGTCTCGTCGATCCACAGCCCTTGCGCCCTGGCATAGGCCTCCACGAGGGCCACCCGGGCCTTGTCGCGGCCGGTGGCGGTCAGATAGCCGATGGTCGCCGCCGAGACGGGGAAGAAGCCGCAGGTGGCGCCGTATTCCGGGGCCATGTTGGCGATGGTGGCCTGATCCTCGATGGTCAGGCTGATGACGCCGGGGCCGAAGAACTCGACGAACTTGCCGACCACGCCCTTCTTGCGCAGCATCTGGGTGACGGTCAGGACCAGATCGGTCGCCGTCGTCCCCTCCGACATCGCCCCGGACAGGCGGAAGCCGACGACTTCCGGGATCAGCATCGGGATGGGCTGGCCCAGCATGGCGGCCTCGGCCTCAATGCCGCCGACGCCCCAGCCCAGCACGGCCAGACCGTTGATCATGGTGGTGTGGCTGTCGGTGCCGACCACGGTGTCGGGATAGGCGACGGTCGCCTTGCCCTCGGCCACGGTCCAGACGGTCTGGGCAAGGTTCTCGAGGTTGACCTGATGGCAGATGCCGGTGCCGGGGGGCACAACGCGGAAATTGTTGAAGGCCGACGAGCCCCAGCGCAGGAATTTGTAGCGCTCGATGTTGCGCTCATATTCGCGCTCGACGTTCTGGTTGAAGGCGCCGGGGGTGCCGAAATGGTCGACCATGACCGAGTGGTCGATGACCAGATCGACGGGATTGAGCGGATTGATCTTGGTCGCGTCGGCGCCGAGGGCCGACATGGCGTCGCGCATGGCGGCCAGATCGACGACGGCGGGAACGCCGGTGAAGTCCTGCATCAGCACGCGGGCGGGGCGGAAGGCGATCTCGTGCTCGACCGAGCCCTTGTTGTCGATCCAGGCGGCGACGGCGCGCAGGTCGGCTTCGCTGACGGAAACCCCGTCCTCGTTGCGCAGCAGGTTCTCCAGCAGCACCTTCATCGAGCGCGGCAGGCGGGAAATCCCGGTCAGGCCCGCTTCCTCAGCGGCCGGAAGGCTGTAATAGGCGTATTTCTTGCGCCCGACGGTGATGTCCCGGCGGGTCTTGAGGCTGTCGACTGACGGCATGGAGAGGCTTCCTCTGGTTCACGCCGCCCGACAATCCGGTTGCACGAACGCGCGACTGACGACGGGGCGCACAGGTCCCCGCCGCGCGCGGCGAACGCCTGCTGCGGCGAGGCCGGATATAACGAGGGTTCCGGGCGCCGTCCATGTATCCACGTCGGCGGCATGGGCATTGCGACCGAGTCGCAATCCGTCTTCCTTCCCCCCTTGCGGGGGAAGGTGGCTCGCGGAGCGAGACGGATGGGGGGTGAGACACCGATCCAGCCCGGTCGCCGCTGATCATTCCGCAGACTGCCGTCTGAAGCAGCCCCCCCATCCGACCGGCTCCGCCGGCCTCCTTCCCCCGCAAGGGGGGAAGGAATGTTAGATGCCACCTCCCTCTCCGTCTCCCGTGGCGAACGCGTGTTGTTCCGCGACCTGTCGTTCAACCTCGCCTCCGGGGAAGCGGTCGCCCTCACAGGGGCCAATGGCGCGGGCAAGACCAGCCTGCTGCGGGCGCTCGCCGGCTTCATCCGGCCCGACGCCGGGACGATTGCCTTCGCAGACATCGAGCCCGCGGAAGTCCGGGCGAGCCACATCCATTGGCTGGGCCATCTGGACGGGCTGAAACCCGGCCGCCGCGCTCGCGACGAACTGACCTTCCAGGCCCGCTGGGCCGGGGCGGACGCGGACGGGATCGCCGCCGCCGTCGATGTGCTGGCTCTGGAGCCCTTGCTGGACCTTGAGGTGCGCAAGCTGTCGGCCGGACAGCGCCGCCGTCTCGCCTTCGCCCGATTGATCGCCGCGCCGCGTCCGCTGTGGCTGCTGGACGAGCCGTTCGCCCCGCTCGACGCCCGCTGGCGGGCGGCGCTGGGCCTGATGATGCAGGCGCATCTCGACAAGGGCGGAGCCATTCTCGCCGCCGTCCACGACCCCCTGCCGGTGGCGGCGCGCGAACTGGTGATCGGCGGCGTGTCATGACCCGCCCCCTGACAGCTCCACCATCGACTCCCCTCTCCCTTGGGGAGAGGGGCGGGGGTGAGGGGTTACCGTGTTCGCCGGCCTGGCGCCGGACGCCCTCACCCTTTCAGGCTCCGCGCTGCCCTATGGGTCGCGCAAGAACGACCACTGCGCGGTCGTGCGCTCAAGCCCTCTCCCCACGGGAGAGGGACGCATGAGCGGCTTTCTCACCTTGTTCCGGCGGGAACTGGCGCTGGCCTGGTCCGGCGGCGGCGGCCCCTTGCTGGCCTGCGGCTTCTTCCTGTGCCTGACAGTGCTGGTCCCGCTGGCGGCGGGCGGCGATCCGGCAGGCCTCAGGCCGGTCGCGGGCGGGATCGCCTGGCTGGCCTTGGCCCTGTCGTCGATCCTGTCGCTGGAGCGGTTGTTCGAGCGCGATCTGGAGGACGGGGCGCTGGACCTGATCGCGCTGGGTCCCGCGCCGCTGGAACTGGTCGTCCTCGCCAAGGCCAAGGCCCAGTGGCTGGCCGTCGGCGTGCCTCTGGCCCTGACCGCGCCGATCGCCGCCATCACGCTCGGCCTGCCGCCTTCGCTCGCCCCTCTGGTCGCGCTGTCAGCGTTGGTCGGCTCGCTGGGGTTCGCCCTGACCGGAGCGCTCGGAGCCGCGCTGGCGCTCGGATCCACACGCGGCGGCCTGCTGATCGCTGTGGTGGTCCTGCCGCTGTTTATTCCGCCGGTGGTGTTCGGCGCGGGTGCGCTGGAGCGGGCCGCCAACGGCCTTGACCCGGCCCCCGCCCTCGCCTTGCTTGTGGCTTACGTCCTGTTCGCCGCCGTGGTCACGCCCTTCGCGGGGGCCGCGGCGATCCGCAACGCGCAGGGCTAGCGCAGACCGCGCTCAAGCAGCGAGCGACCGCGTCGCGAGCGTCCGTGCAACACGTCAGACCTTCTTGACGAACTCGGTCCGCAGCACGAGGCCGCGCACCTTTTCGACATTGGCCTCGATCTCGTCCGTGTCGCCGGTCAGGCGGATGTTCTTGACCAGCGTTCCACGCTTCAGCGTCACCCCGCCCGAACCCCTGACCTTGAGGTCCTTGATCAGGGTCACGCTGTCGCCGTCGGCGAGGACGGCGCCGTTGGAGTCTTTCGTCACATCGTCGGTCATGGCGGGGCCCTTCGGATTTCAGGCGCGACGCTCTAGCACAGGCCTCGCCGCCGTATAGCGTCGCGCGCGCCGGGCCTCTAAGAGAACTCCCGATGTTCCTCGCCAACCCCGACCGCTTTCTGCGCTTCACCCGCCCGCTGACGCCGGTGCTTTGGGGGCTGGCCGCCGTTCTGCTGGCGGTCGGGACATGGTTCAGCTTCGCCGCGCCCGAGGACTATCAGCAGGGTGATACGGTGCGGATCATGTTCGTGCATGTGCCCGCGGCCACGCTCGGGCTGATGGCGTATGGGGCGCTGGGCGTTTCGAGCTTCTTCGCCCTGGTGTTCCGCCATCCGCTGGCGGACGCCGCCGCCCGCGCCGCCGCCCTGCCCGGCGCCGCCTTCACCGCCCTGGCCCTGGTCACCGGCAGCCTGTGGGGCAAGCCCATGTGGGGCGCATGGTGGGCCTGGGGGGACGCGCGGCTGATGTCGGTGCTGATCCTGTTCCTGTTCTACCTCGGCTATATGGCGCTGAGGGCCTCGATCGACGACGAGGCGAAGGCGGCCCGGGCCGCGGCAGTGCTGGGGCTGGTCGGGCTGATCAATCTGCCGATCGTCAAATTCTCCGTTGACTGGTGGAACACCCTGCACCAGCCGGCGTCGCTTCTCAGGGCCGATGGGCCGTCCATGTCGGCGGTCTATCTGACGCCCCTGCTGATGATGATGGCCGCTTACGCCGCCCTGTTCATGGCCATCTGGCTGACGTCGATCCGCACCGGGATCGTGCGCCGCCGGGTGCTGACGATCCGCGCCCGCCGCGCTCTGGAGGCCTGAAGATGTTCGACCTCGACATGGGCCGTTATGCCGCCTTCGTCTGGCCCGCCTGGGTCCTGAGCGCCGCCGTCCTGGCCGCGCTCGCCGCCCGGGCCTTGATCGCGGCCCGCCGCTGGTCGGCTGAACTGGAGCGGCTGGAGGACGAGCCGCACCGCGCTCAAGTCGTGCGAAGCACGGTAGCGCCCCAACAATGAGCCGCTGGCTGTCCCTGATTCCGCTGGTCGTCCTCGCGGGGCTGGCGGTGTTGTTCATCGGCTGGTCGCTGAAGGGCGATCCGGCGGTCAAGCCCGACGCCCTGATCGGACAGCCGATCCCCCAGACGGTCCTGCCGATGCTGACCGGCGATCAGTCCGGTCCCGGACATCTCGACCTGAAGACCGCGGGCGTCGGCAAGCCCATGCTGGTCAATGTCTTCGCCAGCTGGTGCGCGCCGTGCCGGGCCGAGCACCCGCGGCTGATGGCGCTGAAGGCCCGCGGCGTCGCCGTGGTCGGCGTGGCGTGGAAGGACGATCCGGTCGCCACCCGCGCCTTCCTCGACGAGCTGGGCGACCCCTTTTCCATGGTGCTGGTCGACCGGGAGGGTCGGGCGGGCCTCGATCTCGGCATCACCGGCGCGCCCGAGACCTTTGCGGTCAACGCCATGGGCCAGGTCGTGGCCAAGTCGTCGGGTCCGTTGGTCGACGCCGCCGAGATCGAGCGGCTGGTCGCGGCTATCCAGGGCCCGGCTCGTCCCTTGCCGACAGCGACATCGCGCGGCTAGAGCCATCGTCGCGTGAGTTGATGCGCGTGCTCCAGCGAGAGCTGGTTCATCACAACGGACGACTGGCCTAGACCATACTGGCGTTAACCCCTTTCCGACGGTTTTCGTTAACCCTGTCGCCATGAGCGCGATTCGACCCAACCCGCCGCCCGTCCCGTTCCTGCCGCAGCCCGCCGGGCAAGCCCCTGTGCGCGCCGCGCGCTCGGATTTCTTCAAGAGGGCGCTGGATGCGGTGCAGGCGGGCGGAACGGAACCGACCCCCCGGGTCGCCCAGGCCTCAGCCTCGCCCCCGGTTCAGGAAGAGCGGCCGACCCGCCCCGGCGCCCTGCTGGACATCCGCGTCTGATCATCCCCAGCGGCGTTCGGCCTTCACGCGAAAATGAGCGGCGCGTTTTCGCCTCTCGTGATTAACCTCTCCGCCATGCGGACGAGGGGCTGGATCATCCCTGTGGCGGCTCTCGCGGCCGCTCTTGTCGCGGCGGGGTCGGTGGCTCAGCCGTCGTCGGCCCGCGCCGCCCGCGAAGTCGCGCCGCCCCGCGAGCCCGTGGTCATCGAACTGTTCACCGCCCAAGGCTGCGCCGGCTGTCCCGAGGCCAACGCCCGGTTCGAGTCCGTCGCGGCCGAGCCGGGGGTGATCGCCCTGACCTATGCCGTCGACTACTGGGACTATCTCGGCTGGGAGGACACCTTCGCCCGGCCCGAGTTCGCCCAGCGCCAGCGCGCCTATCGCAAGCCCCTGCGGCTGCGCGACGTGGCGACGCCGCAGGTCGTGATCGACGGGCGCCGGCAGGTCGTGGGCGCCCAGGCCCCGGCCCTGCAGAGCGCCATCGACGAAGAGGCGGCTAGCCGTGTGTTTCCGCCCGAGATCGAGTTTCGCGCCGGCGGCGACCGCGTGGGCGTCGGCTCTGGCCAGGCGCCCGTGGGCGGCGCCGAGGTGGTGGCCGTGACCTTCACGCCCGGCCCGCAGGAAGTCGTGATCGCCCGGGGCGACAACCGCGGGCGCACGGTGCGGCACATGAACGTCGTGCGCTCGGTCCGGACCCTCGGAGACTGGACCGGGCGACCTGCCCTCTACGCCCTGCCCGGCGCCCGTGAACCGGGTCAGGCCGTGGCGATTCTGGTCCAGGCCAGGGATGACCGGCGCATCCTGAACGGCGCCGTCCTGGCCCCGCGCTGAACCGCCGGCCGCGCCCTGTCAGCTTCCGTCAGTATCCCTGTTCTCGCAAACCCCCGGACAGTGCATGATTGGCCCCCAGTCCATGGGCCGGATAGCGGGCGGGAGCGGTGATGCGTATCGGCGGACGGACCTGGATCGGTGCAGGCCTCGCGATCGGCCTGCTTTTCGGCGCCGCCGCCGTGGCGACCGCCGGACAGGACGACGCCGTACTGACGCCGGTCGCACGCGGCGTGACCCAGGTTCTGACCGCCGCTGAATTGGCCGCGTGGGGGCGGGATCGCGGCGATGCCGGAGCCCTGATCATGGCGGCGCGGCTGCTGGCCGAGGTGCCGGTGCGCCAGACCGACGCCGACGGCGACGAGGAAGCCTTCTTCACCGCCACGAGCCTGCTCGACGAGGCGGCCGCCATGGCGGGCGACAACACCGGCCTCATTGACGCCATCGACCGGCTGCGCGATCCGCTGACGCGCGGCGTGCGCTCTTCGGCCTTCGGGACCGGACCGGTGCTGACCGTGAAATCGCTGCGGGCCCGCGAGAGCTGGGCCTTCGATGTCGAGGCGCGGGGGGGCGAGATCCTGCGCGTCGCGGCCATCGGCGACGGCGACACCAATATCGACCTGACGGTGCGCGATGCGCGCGGCGCCGTGGTCTGCCGCGACGGCTTCGGAGACCACTATCCGGTCTGCACGGTATCGCCGCGCGCCGGCGGCCAGATGCGGATCGACATCGTCAACCGCGGCGACGTCTGGACCAAGGTCCAGGTCCTGAGCAACTGAGGCCCGAACGGATGATCCCAGCCTGGGCGGCAAGATGTCTGGCTTCGGTTGCCGCAATCGCCGCCGTTCTCGCCGCCGGCCCCGCCCCCGCACGTCAGGAGACGACCGCCGCCCTGCGCGCCGAGGCGTATGAGGCGGCGCAATGGGCCATCGCTTCCGACGCCGCCGACGCCCTGGCGCGGGTCTCGGCCCGGTTCGCCCAGGGTGACGACGCGCTGGGCCGCCTGGCGGAAGAACGTGAGAACCTGATCCAGCGCCGCGACCGGCTGGAGCGCGAGCTCGAGCGGCTTTACGCCTCCGGTGACGCCGACGCCTTGGCCGACCGCACCCGCGCCCGCGCGATTTGGGAGACGACGGTCGAACGGCTGCGGGCCGTGGACGCCGACATCGACGCCCGCTTCCCCGCCTATTCCGAACTGACCAGCCCGCGCGCCCTGTCGATCGCGGAGACGCAAGCCCTGCTCGGTCCGGACGAGGGCCTGCTGCTGGTGCTGGTCAATCCCGAAGCGACCTATGTCTGGGGCATATCGCGCGAGCGGGTCGAATGGGCGCGGGCGGAGACGCTGGGCGACGCGGCGATGGCCGCGGCGGTGAACCGGCTGCGAGCCTCCCTGACCAGCGCAGACGTGCGCGGCGGTCAGGACGTCGATCCGATCCTTTTCGCCGGGCCGCAGGCGACTCCGTTCGACCGGACCACAGCGCATCGTCTGTATACGGAACTTGTTCGGCCGGTCGAGGCCGCTTTCGTGGGCAAGAAGACGCTGATTTCGGTCGTCACCGGCGCCCTGACCTCCCTGCCGCTGTCGGTGCTGACGACCAGCGCGCCGACCGGCTCAGACGCCGCGCCCGAGGCCTTGGCGGCGACGCCCTGGCTGATCGACCGCTACGCCCTCGCCACCCTGCCGTCGGTGTCCAGCCTGGAAGCGCTGCGTTGTCACCTTGTCGCCGACCCGGCGCTGCGCAGCCCCGGATGCCCGCCGCGCCGGGGGGCCGTGGTGCGCCGACCCGAAGCCGGCGGCGCCCGCCTGCTCCTCGCCGCCTTCGGCGCGCCCCTGCTGACCGGCGAGCCTGCCAACGCCACACGCGGCTCGCCGGCGGCCGACGACGTCACGGGCGAGGGGCGGCTGGCCGATGTCCGCAAGCTGCGCGCCCTGCCCTCCCTGCCCGGTTCGAAACTGGAGCTGGAGACGCTGAAATCCCGCTATCCCGGGTCGCTGGTCCGCATCGGTTCCGAGGCCACCGAGCGGGCCGTGCGCGCCGACGACGCCGACGCCCTGTCGCGAGCGCGGTTCGTGGTCTTTTCGACGCATGGGCTGATGGCCGGCTCCGCCGCCGCCGAGCCCGGGCTGGTGATGACTCCCCCGGATCAGGCCACCGAAGCCGACGACGGCTATCTGAGCGCCTCGGAGGCAGCACAGTTGCGGCTCAACGCCGAGTTCGTGGTGCTGTCGGCCTGCAACACCGCGGCCTCCGACGGGCGGCCCGGCGGCGAGGGACTTTCCGGACTGGCGCGCGCCTTCTTCTATGCGGGCGCCCGGTCGGTGATGGTGTCGCACTGGGAGGTGTCGGACGCCGCGACGACGACCCTGATCACCTCGGCCTTCGCCGATCTGGACGGACCCCACGCCACTGATTCCGGCGTGCGCGCCCGGGCGCTGCAGGCGGGCATCCGCGCCGTCCGCGCCGAACGGCGCTGGGCGCACCCCGCCTATTGGGCGGCTTTCACCCTCGTCGGAGAGCCCGGCTAGGCTCCGGCCTTCTCAGCGAAGTTCAGCGCCCCTGCCGCCAGCATCGGCACCTGCGCCGCCATGGTGCGCGCGTGGCTCGAGGCGGCCGTGCCGTCTCGCACCCGCCCGGCGATGCCCTGACAGATGGCGGCCAGCCGGAACAGATTGTAGGCGAACAACCAGTCCAGATTGGCGGGCGTCGTACCGGTCAGCCGGGCGTAGCGTTCGACCGTTTCCGCCACCGAGGGAATGCCCAGCGCCTCGATGTCGGCGCCCGCCAGTCCGTTGCGCGCCGTCGCTGGAATCACCCAGGCGATCAGCAGGTAGGAAAAGTCCGCCATCGGATCGCCGAGCGTCGACAGCTCCCAGTCCAGGACCGCGCGAACCTGCGGCCCGTCCGGGGCAAGGATCAGATTGTCGAGGCGGAAGTCGCCGTGGACGATCCGTGTCGGCCCGTCTGGCGGCAGGGTCGCGGGCAGGAATTCGATCAGCCGGTCCATGGCCGGGATCGGATCGATCTCCGAGGCGCGATACTGTTTGGTCCAGCGCCCGACCTGCCGCTCGAAATAGTTGCCGGGCCGTCCGTAGTCGGACAATCCGATGGCCGCGGGATCGAAGGCGTGCAGGACCGCCAGAGTATCGACCTGGCTGTCGTAGATGGCGCGGCGCCGGGCGGGCTCCAGACCCGGCAGTTTCAGATCCCACAGGACCCGCCCCTCGACCTTGTCCATGACATAGAAGATTGAGCCAATGACGGTTTCGTCCGTGCACAGGGCCCAGGGCCGGGCCACCGGATAGCCCTGTTTATGCAAGGCCGAGATGACGGTGAACTCGCGGTCGACGGCATGGGCGCTGGGCAGCAACGTCCCCGGTGGTTTGCGGCGCAGGACATAGGCGTGGTCGGGCGTGACCAGTTCATAGGTCGGGTTCGACTGGCCGCCCTTGAACTGGCGCACCGTCAGCGGCCCGGCATAGCCTTCGACATTCGCCGCCAACCAGCGGTCCAACGCGGCCTCGTCCAGCGCATAGCGGGGATCGACCTCGCGCGTGCCGGAGAAGGTCGCCTGAGCATCGGAATCGGGCGCGTCGTCGTCGGCGGGCTGGGTCATGCGTCTTCCGGATGGGCGGCGATGATGGCGGCGCGCACGGCGCTGCGCCAGCCCCTCAGCAACCGGGCGCGTTCGTCGGCCTCCATTCGCGGCGTCCAGCGCGCCGGAGCCTCGACGGGATGGTCCTCCAGATCGCTGATCAGGCCGATGCCCAGAGCGGCCAGCCTGGCCGCGCCCAGGGCCGTCATTTCCTGAAAGGCCGGGCGTTCGACCACGACGTCGCAGATGTCGGCGACGAACTGCATGGCGAAGGCGTTGGCGGTGACCCCGCCGTCGACCTTGAGCACCTTGAGCGGCGGCGCCCCGTCCTTCGCCAGCGCGTCGAGCAGGTCGCGGGTCTGATAGGCCAGAGATTCCAGCGCCGCCCGCACCATCTGGGCCGGACCGCTGTCGCGGGTCAGGCCGACGATGGTCCCGCGCGCCTCCGGCTCCCACCACGGCGCGCCGAGGCCGGTGAAGCCGGGGACCAGATAGACGCCGCCGTTGTCCTCCAAGCCTTCCGCCATGGCCTCGGACTGGCCCGCGTCGCTGATGACCTTGAGCCCGTCCCGCAGCCACTGGATCGCCGACCCGGCCGAGAAGATCGAGCCTTCGAGAGCATAGGCCACGTCATCGCCCACGGCGTAGCCCAAGGTGCCCAGAAGCCGGCTGGTGGAGCCGACGGGTTCAATCCCGACATTGGCGACGAGGAAGGCGCCGGTGCCGTAGGTGATCTTGGCGTCTCCGGCCTTGAGCGCGCCGTGACCGACGAGCGCCGCCTGCTGGTCTCCCGCCGCGCCGTGGATCGGGACGGCCGTGCCGAACAGGGACGGGTCACAATCGCCGAGATGATCCGCACAGCCGCGGATTTCCGGCAGAGCCGCAATCGGCACATTGAACAGCCCGGCGAGGTCCGGCCGCCATTTCCGGACGGCGAGGTCCATCAGCGAGGTGCGGCTGGCGTTGGTCGCGTCGGTGACGTGGCTGGCGCCGCCGGTCAGTTTCCAGATCAGCCAGGTCTCGATGGTCCCGACCTTGACCTCGCCCGCCTCGGCCCGGGCACGCGCGCCGGGCACGGCGTCCAGCAACCAGGCGAATTTCGAGGCCGAGAAATAGGGGTCGAGAATCAGGCCGGTCGCCGCCTGCACCATCGGCTCATGCCCGGCCGCGGCCAGTTTCGAGGTCACATCCGCCGTGCGCCGATCCTGCCAGACGATGGCGCGATGCAGCGGCTCACCGGTCGCCGCGTCCCAGAGCACTGAGGTCTCACGCTGGTTGGTGATGCCGATGGCGGCGAAACGTTCGACCCCGCCGGCCTCCTCAATGACCGCGCGGCAGGTCTGCAGGGTCGCCCCCCAGATCTCTCCGGCGTCATGCTCGACCCAGCCCGGATGCGGGAAATGCTGCTCAAGCTCGATCTGGCTGACGGCGACAGGCTGTAAACCGCCCTCGGGTGCGGCCTCGAAGGCGATAGCCCGGGTCGAGGTCGTGCCCTGGTCGATGGCGAGGATCAGAGACTTCATCCGGGCAGGTTAGAGTGACCTTCGGGATACTCAACCGCTGATCCCGGCGAAGCCGGAACCCATGAGTTGGGGGTTCGGGGCCGGAAGGTTCATCACGACGAACACAACGGGTCACAACGGACACGACGGGATGGGAACGAGGCGCAGACCCCGTTGTGTCCTTTGTGAATTCGTCGTGTCCTTTGTGATGAACCTTCCGGCGGTCAGGACGACGCCCTTAGGCCCGGCTTTCGCCGGGACCGATGGGTCGGTATGAGTCTCCCATGCACACCGCCTCATTCGCCGGCGTCCGCGACGCCGCCCGCCAGATCGCCGGCCATGCCGTCCGCACACCCCTGATCGAGAGCCCCGCGCTCAACGAGCGGCTGGGGGGCCGGGTGCTGATGAAGGCGGAGAACCTGCAGCTTGCCGGGGCCTTCAAATTCCGCGGCGCCTGGAACCGGATCAGCCGGCTGACCGACGCGGAGAAGGCGCGCGGGGTCGTGGCCTATTCCTCGGGCAACCATGCCCAGGCCGTCGCCGCGGCGGCGCAGATCCTCGGCGTCGAGGCCATCATCGTCATGCCCGCCGACAGCCCCAGGGTGAAGGTCGAGGGCGTCATCGGTTTCGGCGGCGAGGTGCGGATGTACGACCGCTATACCGAAAGCCGCGAGGCCATCGGCGAGGAGATCGCGGCTTCGAAGGGCTCTATCCTCGTCCGTCCGTTCGACGACCCCTTCGTCATCGAGGGGCAGGGCACCATCGGGCTGGAGGTCATGGAACAGGCGGACGGCCTGATCGATCAACTGGTCTGCGGCGCCTCGGGCGGTGGCCTGATCGCGGGCGTCAATCTGGCGATGGAGGCCCTGTCGCCAGACACCCCGGTGATCGCGGTCGAGCCGCAGCACTACAACGACATGCAGCTGTCGATCGCGGCGGGCGAGCGGCTGACCCATGCGCCGGCGCCCGGGACCATCTGCGACGCCCTGATGACCGACCGGCCGGGCGAGCTGACCTTCCCGATCAACCGCCGGGTCGACCGGGTCGAGACAGTGTCCGACGCCGAGGTGGCCGAGGCCGTGCGCTACGCCTTCCGGGTGCTGAAACAGGTGGTCGAGCCGGGCGGCGCCGTGTCGCTGGCCGCCGTCCTGGCCGGCAAGGTCGAAACGCGCGACCGCACCACCGCCGTCATCCTGTCGGGCGGCAATGTTGATCCCGTTCTGTTCGCCGCCATCATCGAAGACCGGTTCGATCCGGAAACCTGGGGGAAGTCCGCATGAGCCGCACCGAACGCAAGGGAACGCCGATCCCCGTCGCCGACCTGTCCGGCCTGATCGGTCAGGAGATCGGCGTCAGCCGCTGGATCACCGTCGACCAGGCCCGCATCGACGCCTTCGCCGAGATCACCGAGGATCGCCAGTTCATCCACATCGATCCCGTGGCGGCGGCCCAGACCCCGTTCGGCGGCGCCATCGCCCACGGCTTTCTGACGCTCAGCCTGCTCTCGGCCATGACCTATGACGCCGTCCCGCCGCTGGAAGGCGTGGTGATGGGGGTCAACTACGGCTTCGACAAACTGCGCTTTCTCGCGCCGGTGCCCGCCGGCTCAAACGTCCGTGGCCGGTTCAAACTGCTGTCCGCCGAAGACAAGGGCGGCGGGCGGTGGCTGCTGAAGCACGAGGTCACGGTCGAGATCGACGGCGCGGAGAAGCCGGCCCTGATCGCGGAGTGGCTGGGGATGCAGGTGGTGGGTTAGGAGGCCGCAGATATCGCGTACGGCGACCGACGGGTCAGGATAGCTTTCTCAGCATCGTCGTCCAACAGGACCAACAACCTCGCTTGAGCGGCACGCGCAGCTTCCACAACCTCCAGCCACTTGGGGTCGGCCAAGATCACCTCGGGATCCGAATGGCGCAGATCGACGTAAGCATCAAAGCGGGCGTGAAACTCCGCCGCCGCTGAGGCCTCTGCTGGGGTCAACAGCCCCTCATCAACGACGCCCGAATAGCTGTCGCGAGAGGCAAGGCGCAGGTCGTCGAAGTAGCACGCCACATACTCCACATATGAGTAGTGGGGGTTGGTATTGTTCGGGTTTAACCAAGCCCGTTTCTGAAGATTGAAGTCCGCAAGCTCCTGAAGCGAACCCAGCCAGTTTTGTCGCCATGCCGATCGAACATCCGGGATCACAGCCTTCACCCCTCCCCCAGACACCTCAACGCCACTTCCAGATTCCGTAGCCCGTCCTCGCCCGTGACCGCCGGCGGTTCGCCTGTGCGGATCGCGTGGGCGAAGGCCTCCAGCTCCTTCTTCAGCGGCTCGGCGGGCCAGCTGTTGACGGCCCGGGTCTGGTAGGAGCCGTCGGCCTGCTGGCCGAAATACTCCGTGACCTGACGGGTCATCAGGTCGGCGACCACAAACCGGTTCATGGTCGCAACCTGCAGGGTGCGGACCTTGTAGGGCGTCACCCAGTTGGTGGTGATATGGGCGATGGTCCCGTTGGCCAGACGGAACTGCAGCAGGGCGGTGTCCTCACGCTCGGCCTTGGTGCGGGCCAGCTGGGGCTGGACCTCAACGATCTCGGAATCCGTCAGGTGACGGATGATGTCGATGTCGTGCACCGCCAGATCGATGACGACGCCAACTTCGCCCATGCGCGGTGGGAAGGGGCCGACGCGGGTGACCTGGATCGAGATGACCTGGTCGCCGTCGATGGCGCGCTTGACCGCATCCACGGCCGGGTTGAAGCGCTCGACCTGGCCGACCATCAGCACACGGTCATTGGCGTGGGCGGCGTCGATCATCCTTTGGGCGTCGGCGACTGTGGCGGCGATCGGCTTCTCCACCAGCACATGGACCCCGGCCTCAAGCAGGGCGACGCCCAGCTCGGCGTGGTGCCGGTTCGGCGTGGCGACCACCGCGGCGTCGAGGCCGGCGGCGACGAAGTCAGCGGCGGTGGTGAAGGCCTTCGCGTCATACAGGCCGGCGACGCCCTCGGCCGTGGCGGCGTCGGGGTCGAAGACGGCGGTCAGGTCGAAGTCGCGGATGTCGCACAGGACGCGGGCGTGGTTGCGCCCCATGACGCCGGCGCCGGCGACGCCGACCTTGAGCGGGGGAAGGTGTTGGGTCATGCGATGATCCTAGCGGAAGCTGGCGACCGCCGCGATAATCCCGTCCTGTGTCGCTTCATCGAGATCGGCGTGCATCGGCAGGCTGATCACCCGCCCCATCAACCGTTCGGTGACCGGCAGGCCCTGCGGTCCGCGCGGGTACATGTCATAGGCCGGCTGCAGGTGCAGCGGGATCGGATAATAGACTGCCGTCGGCACCCCCTGCGCCTTCAGATGGGCGGCCAGACCGTCGCGGTCGCCATGCTCGATCGTATACTGGGCCCAGTTGGAGACATTGCCGGCGGGCACGTCCGGCACAGCGGCGACGTGAGGGCGCAGGCCCGAATTGTAGCGGGCGGCGATCCGGTTGCGCCATTCGATCTCCTGACCGAACACCTTCAGCTTCTCGATCAGGACAGCGGCCTGGATGGTGTCCAGACGGCTGTTCAGGCCGATGCGCATGTTCAGATATTTGGGGTCGTGGTCGAAGGTCCTGCCCTCCAGATCGCGCGCCACCGCCTTGCCGTGCACGCGGAGGGAATCGATCAGCTGGGCCAGGTCGTCGTCATTGGTCAGCACCGCCCCGCCGTCGCCGTAGCAGCCCAGCGGTTTGGCCGGGAAGAAGCTGGTGGTGGTGATGTCCGCCCATTTCAGCGGATGCTCGCCGTCGATGGTGCAGCCGAAGCCCTGGGCCGAATCGCAGATCAGCTTCAGCCCGTGCTTGTCGCAGATCGCCTTGATCGCCGGATAGTCGGCGGGCTGGCCGAACAGGTCGACGGCGATGACCACACGCGGCTTGAGGCGACCTTCCTTGATCGTCGCCTCGATCGCGGCCTCGAGGTGGCCGGGGTCGATGTTGTAGGTCGTGGCGTCGACGTCGACGAAGACCGGCTCGGCGTCGAACCATGGCACGATCTCGGCGGTGGCGGCGAAGGTGAAGCTGGGCACGAACACGGCATCACCCCGCCCGATCCCCCAGGCCATCAGCGGCAAGGCCAGGGCATCGGTGCCGTTGGCGCATCCCAGGGCGTGCTTCGCCTGACCAAAGGCGGCCAGATCGGCCTCGAACTGGCGCACCTGCGGGCCCATGACCCAGGCGCCGCCAACGACGGCGTCCTGCACGGCGGCTTCGATCCGGCCGTTGAGGCGAAGGCGCTGGGCCTGCAGGTCGATGAAGGAAATACTCATGTCGGAAGGGTCTCCGGACGCGCGGCGGGCGGCGTCAGCGCCGTAGTGGTTGCGGCCTCCTACCAAATCGGCCGCCTCCAGGCCAAATCCGCGGCCGTCACTTCGCGTGACGGGTTGCAACGACCGCGCCGGGCGTCGTATTCGCAGCGACCATGACATCCGGCGTTCCCGCCGTGTTTCTCGACCGCGACGGCGTGCTGATCGAGGACACCGGCTATCCCCATCTGGAAGAGCATCTGCGCCTGACGCCCGGCGCGGCCGAGGCGGTGCGGCAGTTGAACAAGCTCGGCTATCTGTGCGTCATCGTCACCAACCAGTCGGGCGTGGCCCGGGGCCTGTTCAGCGAAGCCCAGATGAAGGCCTTCAACGCCCTGATCGTCCGCAGACTGGCGGCCAAAGGGGCGGTGATCGGCGCCGTCTACGCCTGTCCCTTTCACAGTGAGGGTCGGGTCGAAGCCTATATCCATCCGGACCATCCGGACCGAAAACCCAATCCGGGCATGATCCTGCGGGCCATCGCCGACCAGAACATCGATCCGGCGAAGAGTTTCATGATCGGCGACCAGCCGTCGGACATGGAGGCCGCTCGCCGCGCCGGGGTGCCGGGCTTCCGCTTCGAGGGCGGCGACCTGCACGAATTCGTCCGGGAACTGCTGGGCCATTGAAGAGCTGACATCGGCTGTCAGTTCGCGTCGGGTGGGATTTCCCTCGCCCGTTAAATAGACTGGGCCGTCAGCCTTCGGAGCCTGCCCCCATGTCCCAAACCTTCGCCGAGCGCCGCTGGACCAGTTCCGACGGCCTGTGCCTGTACGCGCGCGACTATGCCGCGGCGTCCGGGACGGCGAAGCTGCCGGTCATCGCCATCCATGGCCTGACCCGCAACTCGGCCGATTTCGACGCTATCGCTCCCCTGATCGCCCAGAGCGGCCGGCGGGTGCTGGCCGTGGACATTCGTGGCCGTGGCCAGTCGGACCGGGCCCCCGACCCGGTGACCTACCAGCCCGCGACCTATGCCCAGGACGTGCTGGCCCTGCTCAACCAGTCGGGCATCGAACGGGCCGTCTTTCTGGGAACATCCATGGGGGGGTTGATCACCTTGGCCGCTTCCGGCCTGCGTCCGAAAGCTGTCGCCGCCGCCATCCTGAATGATATCGGACCGGACGTGGTCTCTGAAACCCTGACCGCCATCGCTGACTATATTTGCGCCCCGCCGGTGGAGATTGCGACTTGGGACGAGGCGGCCGCCTATATCCGGAGCTTCCAGTCAGCCAATTTTCCTCGTTATACCGACGCCGACTGGGATTCCTTCGCGCGGCGCACCTTCCGGGTCGGGACGGACGGGTCGCTGGTTCTGGACTACGACCCGGACATCGCCGTTCCCGTCCACGCCGACGGCCCCAAGGTCATGGTGCCGCCCCTCTGGCCCCAATTTCGACGACTTGCGAAACAGCGACCTGTCCTGCTGGTGCGTGGCGAACTCTCGAAATTGCTCGGCCCGACCCAGGTAGCGAAGATGCGCAAGCGCGCCCCAAAGATGGATTTCGTCGAAGTCCCCGGCGTCGGCCACGCGCCCATGCTGGACGAGCCCGAGGCCAAGGCGGCGATCTTTCCGTTTTTGAGCGAACTGCCCTGAAAGAGGCAACAGGCATCAGGCATCAGAAAGGTCGTGAACCTGAGGACCCGTTGCCTGATGCCTGATGCCTGCTGCCTCAGTCCGGCACGTTAGTCTCCAGCTCGTCCAGCCACACCCGCGCCGTCGCGTCTGACGGAGCCCGCCAGTCGCCACGGGGCGAGAGCGATCCGCCAGTGACGACCTTCGGCCCGTTTGGCAGCGCTGACCGCTTGAACTGGCTGGTCTGGAAGAAGCGGAACAGGAATTTGCGCAGCCAGCCCTTGATGGTCGCGAGATCGTAGGCGACGCGCTCGTCGTCGGGCGTATTGGCCGGCCATTCGCCGGTCGCCGCATCCTTCCACGCCTGATGCGCCAGATAGGCCACCTTCGAGGGCTTCATCCCGAAGCGGGTGACGTAGAACAGGAAGAAGTCGTTCAGCGCATAGGGGCCGACCGTGGCCTCGGTCGACTGGATCCTGCCGTCGGCGCCGGCGGGGACCAGTTCCGGCGAGATCGGGGTGTCAAGCACGGCGTGCAGGACGGCGGCGGCCTCGCCCGCGTGCTCCCTGTCGGCCACCCAGCGGATCAGGTGTCGGATCAGGGTCTTCGCCACCCCGCCGTTGACGTTGTAATGGCTCATATGGTCGCCGACGCCATAGGTGGCCCAGCCCAGCGCCAGTTCCGACAGGTCGCCGGTGCCCAGCACAAAGGCCCCGTTCTGGTTCGCCAGCCGGAACAGATAGTCAGTTCGCAGACCGGCCTGCACATTCTCGAAGGTGATGTCGTGCACCGGCTGTCCCATCGAGAACGGATGGCCGATGTCGGCCAGCATCTTCTCGGCCGTGCGGCGGATGTCGATCTCGTGCGCGCTGACCCCCAGCGCCTTCATCAGGGCATGGGCGTTCGACTTCGTCCCGTCCGAGGTCGCAAATCCCGGCAGGGTGAAGCCCAGGATATTGCCGCGCGGCAGTTTCAGCCGGTCGAACGCCCGGCAAGCCACCAGCAGGGCCTGGGTCGAATCCAGCCCGCCTGAGACCCCGATGACGACGCGCTCGCCGTTCGTCGCCTTCATCCGGCGCATCAGCCCCTGCACCTGGATGTTGAAAGCCTCGAAACAATCCTGGTCCAGCCGGGCGGGGTCGTCAGGCACGAAGGGGAACCGGTCCATCGGGCGGATCAGATTGCCCGGCCCTTCGCTCTCGTGCGCCTCGAAGGGCACGACGGTCGCGGGCTCGCCCTCGATCCGGGCGCAGTCGGCGAAGGTTCCGTTGCGCAGTCGGTCCAGACCGATCCGCTCCACGTCGATGTCGGCGAGGGTCAGATGGCTTTGCAGCGAAAACCGCTCGCCCTCGGCCAGTTTCGCGCCCAGCTCATGGATCGTCGCCTGACCGTCCCATGCCAGATCGGTGGTGCTCTCGCCCCAGCCCGAGGCGGTGAAGACATAGGCCGAGATCGTCCGCATCGACTGGCTGGCGCACAGCACGGCCCGCTCGTCCGCCTTGCCGATCAGGATGTTGGAAGCCGACAGATTCAGCAGAATGCGCGCCCCGGCCAGGGCCGCGCGCGTCGACGGCGGCTGCGGGGCCCAGAAGTCCTCGCAGATCTCGGCGGCGAAGACGAACCCCGGACGGTTTGCCGCCTCGAAGATCAGGCCCGGCGCGAAATCGACCGTCTCGCCGTTCAGGACCACCGAGTCCTCGGACCGGCTGGCCGCCGGCGCGAACCAGCGCTTCTCGTAATATTCGCGGTAGTTGGGCAGATAGGTCTTGGGCACGACGCCCAGCACCGCGCCCGAGCCCAACACCACGGCGCAATTGTAGAGGGCGTCGCCGTTGCGGATCGGCGCGCCGACCACCGCCACGACCCCGGCCTCATCCGCGACCCCGGCCAGTTCGGCGATGCGCCGCTCCACCTCGGCAAGCAGCGCGTCCTGCATCAGCAGGTCGTCGATGGCGTAGCCGCTCAACGACAACTCGGGGAAGACGATCAGGTCCACGCCCTGCTCGCCCGCCTGACGGATCAGGGCGGCGTGTTCCTCCGCATTGGCGGCCGGATCGGCGATGTGCACGACCGGCGTAGCGGCGGCCACGCGGACGAAGCCGTGGGTGCGGGGGTTATGGAACGCTTCGGCCATCATCTCTTCCGCTCATCCCCGCGAAAGCGGGGACCCAGTGCTGTCCAGCGAGGCGCGGCTGGATCAAGGGATATGCTCATACAGGACATAACGAATCACCCAAAGAACTGGGTCCCCGCCTTCGCGGGGGGATGAGCGGATTTCAACAACCGAGCGAACTTTCACCCTTTTGGTGATTTTACCGAACGAACCGGCTAAGCCCGGTCCATGAACGATACGCCGAAAAAGGGCTGGCTCTCGCGGCTGAGCGAGGGACTTTCCCGCTCCTCCAAACAGATGACCGAGCAGGTCGTCGCCGCCTTCGTCAAGGAACCTCTCAGCGAAGCCGCGCTGGACCAGCTGGAAGAGCATCTGCTGGAAAGCGATCTCGGCCCGGCCGCCACCGACCGCATCGTCGCCCGCTTCCGCGAGCTGCGCTTCGGCGCCGGCGCCAATGAACACGAGGTCAAGGAAGCCCTGGCCGAGGCCGTCGCCGCCGAACTGGTCCAACACGAGGCCCGCTACGAGCCCCTCAACGGCCCCCGCCCCTTCGTCACCCTGTTCGTCGGCGTCAACGGCTCCGGCAAGACCACCACCCTTGGCAAGATCGCCGCTGACCTGACCGGACAGGGCGCCAAGGTGATGATCGTGGCCTGCGACACCTTCCGGGCCGCCGCCCGCGAACAACTGAAGATCTGGGCCGAACGCGCCGGCGCGACCTTCGAGAGCCGCCGCGATGGAGCCGATCCCGCCGGCCTGGCCTTCGACGCCTATACCAGGGCGAAGGCCGAAGGATACGACGTGGTCCTGATCGACACCGCCGGCCGGCTGCAGAACAAGACGGCCCTGATGGACGAACTGCTGAAGATCGTGCGCGTGCTGAAGAAGATCGATCCGGAAGCCCCGCATGAGACGCTGCTGGTGCTGGACGCCACTGTGGGGCGCAATGCGCTGGAGCAGGAAAAGGTCTTCGGCCGCACCGCCTATGTCTCGGGCGTGGTCATGACCAAGCTGGACGGCACGGCGCGCGGCGGAGTTCTGGTGCCCGTCGCCCAGGCCTCGGACGCGCCGATCAAGCTGATCGGCGTCGGCGAAGGCGTCGACGACCTGCAACCCTTCGACGCGCGAGCCTTTTCAAGATCGCTGGTGGGGCTTGAGGACTGATGCATGAGTGACGCCGGCGAACCCGAACCCACCCTAAAGAAGGAGTCCGGCCTGCGTCAGGCCGTGGATTTCGGCGGTCTTCTGGCCTTCGGTCTCGCTTTTCTGGTAATGCGCCTGCGCGGCATGAGCGGCGAAGAGGCCCTGGTCCAGGCGACGTGGTTTCTGGTCGCCGGGTCCGCGGTCGGTGTCGCGGTCGGTCTGATCGTCGAGAAACGTCTGGCCCTGATGCCCCTGCTGGTCGGCGGTTTCGCCCTGGTCTTCGGCCTGCTGACCGTGCTGACCGGAGACGGCCTGTGGGTGAAGGTCAAGGTCACGGCGTTGAACCTGTCGCTGGCGGTCGCCCTGATCGGTGGCGCACTGCTCAACAAACAGCCACTGAAGGCCCTGCTGGGCACGGTGATCCCGATCAACGATCGGGCGTGGCGCACGCTGACCCTCCGCTACGGCGTCTATTTCTTCGCGGTCGCGATCGTCAACGAACTGGTCCGCAGCGAGGCGCTGGTCGGCTGGGCCGCCGCCCAGCTCGGCCGCGGCGACGTCGATCCGGCCGACGTCTGGGTCAGCTTCCGGGGTGTGCTGTGGATCGCGTCCTCGGCCTTCGGCCTGTCGCAGATCCCGCTGATCATGCGCAACCTCACCTCGACCGATGCGCCGGTCGATCCCATGGCCCCGGCGGGGCCGGATACCGCGCCATGAACCGCCGGCGGATCATCCGTCGTCAAACCGTTAAGTGCGACTGCTAGGTCTGCCTCATCGAGGCCCAAGGGATACGGTTCATGGTCAAGTCCGGGAACAAGTCGAAGCGCAGCGGGAGTCTGGGCGGATCGCCCAGCCATCTGATGCACCGTGTGCTGCAGTTGGCGCTCGACATCTATTCCGAGGAGACCGGCCCCGATGGCCTGACCCAGCGTCAGTTCGCCGTGCTGGAGGCGGTGTCGCAGAAATCCGGCCTGACCCAGACCGATCTGGTCCGCGCCACCGGCATCGACCGTTCGACCCTGGCCGACCTGGTTTCGCGCATGACCACCAAGGGCCTGCTGGCCCGCGAGAAATCGGCCGTCGACGCCCGCGCCAAGGCGGTCAGCCTGTCCGGCCCCGGTCAGATCGCGCTGGACGCCGCCCGCCCGAAGGTCGAGGCCGCCGACAAACGCATTCTCGCCCTGCTGCCCAAGCCCAAGCGGGAAGGCTTCCTCGGCCTGCTGGCCGAACTGGCCGGCGAGGCCGATGCGGCCCCCGACAAGGCCAGGGCCGAGGCCCGCGCCGCCAAGAAGGCCGCGCGCGAGGCGAAGAAGCTGGCCAAGAAGGCGGCCAGGCCGGCGAAGGCCGAAAAGCCGGCCAAGCCGGAAAAGTCCGAGAAGCCGAAGAAGGCCGCGAAGCTCAAGCTCGTCGAACCAGCGTAAGCGAACCCTCTCCCGATGGGAGGGGGAGGCCCTCTCAATCCATCAGCTGCTGGCTCAGATAGACATAGTGCCGCGCCCAGCGCCTCGCGTTGGCGACCGGATCGGCGTCGTTGGAATGGCCGCCTGAGGTCTCTTCGTAATATAGGTGGTCATAACCCATGTCGGTCAGGCGGGCGGCGAACTTCCGCGCATGACCCGGATGGACGCGGTCGTCGCGGGTGTTGGTGGTGATATAGGCGCGCGGATATTCCGCTCCCGGACGAAGGTTCTGATAGGCTGAGTAACGCGCGATCCAGGCGGCTTCCTCGGGGATGCGCGGGTCGCCGTATTCGCCGATCCACGAGGCCCCGGCGGGCAGTTCGTGATAGCGCAGCATGTCGATCAGCGGGCTCTCGATCACCGCCGCATGGATCAGCTCCGGGTGCTGCGTCATCGTCACCGAGGTCAGCACCCCGCCGTTCGATCGACCATAGATGCCGGTGCGGCGCGGCGAGGTGATCCCGCGCCGGTGCAGGTCGGCGGCCACGGCGGCGAAATCGTCAAAGGCCAGCTGGCGGTTCTCGTTCAGCACGCTCTGGTGCCATTGGGGCCCGAACTCGCCGCCGCCGCGGATGTTGGCGTTGACATAGACCCCACCGTTCTCGAGCCAGAGCTTTCCCATCTCGGCGATATAGGCCGGCGGCTTGGACAGCTGGAACCCGCCGTAGCCGTAGATGATCGTCGGCGCGTGGCCGTCCATGACGAGGTCGCGCGGTCGGGTGACGAAATAGGGGATCATGGTCCCGTCCGAGGACCGGGCCTCGAATTGTTCGACGACATGGGTCGAGGCGTCGAAACGGGCGGGGGCGGTGCGTAGGGTCTCCACCTGGCCGGTCCGAGCGTCGGCGAGCCTCAGCGTCGAGGGCGTCAGGAAGCCTTCGACGGAATAGAAGAACCGGCCGCTGCTCCGGGACAAGTCTCCGAGGTGGACCGAAACGTTTTCCGGCACCTGGACGCTCCGGTCCTCCCAGCGCCTCGGGCCCCATTCGAATACCGTCAGGCGCCCACGGACATTGTCGTAGATCGTGGCGGCGATCTCCTCGTCGAGGACGTTGATCTCTTCCACCGACTGCCGCTCCGAGGGCGAGAAGACCAGCATGTCCGCGGGCGAGGTCAGGGCGGCGTCGCGCACCTCGCCCAGTCGGCTGATCGGCGGCGCCAGTAGCGAGCCCGCCGGATAGGTGTGGCCGTCAAACGTCCATGGCTCCTCAATGGTGAAGACGAGCCGGTCGCCCATCGCACCCCGCACCGACACGCGCTCGGGCAGCATGAGCCGGTACGGGCGGCCGTCAGATCCCAGCGCCCAGGTCTCGCTACGGAAGGTGTCGAGTGGGCGGCTGATGATCGTCGCGAGCGCCCGGCCTGAGCCGTCGCGAAGCACTGAAGCGCTGACCCCATAACCGCCGTCGCCGATGTCCCCCCGATAGACCTCCGCCGCCTGCGCCAGCGTCTGGCCGCGCCTCAGCGACTTGACGATGAAGGGGTAGCCGCTCTCGGTCAGCGTGCCCGGGCCGAAATCCGTGGCGACCAGCAGCGTGTCCCGGTCCAGCCACTCCAGCCGGTGCTTGCCCTCGGGCAGGATGAAGCCGTCCTCGACCCACAGGCCGGTGGACGCATCAAACTCGCGCACCACGACGGCGTCCTTGCCGCCGTCGGACAGGGAGATCAGGCAGCGGGTCTCGTCGGGGGCGAGGCAGTCGGCGCCCTTCCAGACCCAGTCGCGGCCCTCGGCGCGGGCCAGGGCGTCGATGTCGAGCATCGTCTCCCACTGCGTGCTCGTTGACCGATATGAGTCCAGCGTGGTGCGCCGCCACACGCCTTTCGGATTGGCCGCGTCCTGCCAGAAATTGCCGACACCCTCGCCGAGGAAGCTGGGCGAGGGAATGCGGTCGGTGGCGGTCAGGATGGCCTCGGCCTGCTGGCGGAAGGTCTCATAGCGCGGGTCGCCGGTCAGGGCGGCCAGCGAGCGCTGGTTCTCGCCCGCGACGAAGGCCATGGCCTCGGTCCCGTTGACCTCTTCCAGCGCCAGATGGTCGTCGGCGGCGCGGACGCCGGCGGGGGTGAGGTCGGACGGCATGTGCGGCGGCGGGGTCTGCAACGGACGCGGAACATCGGCCACGGTCACGGCCGGAACCTGCATCATCGCCGGGTCGCCCGCGCAGGCCGCGAGCATCAGCGCCGGAATCGCGGCGGACAGGATCAATCGCTTCATTTCAAACTCCGCACATCTATTCCTCCCCCAACGGGGGAGGGGGACCATCCGAAGGATGGTGGAGGGGTGTTGGACCGTGCGCGGTGGAAAGACCCCTCCACCGCTTCGCGGTCCCCCTCCCCCGGTGGGGGAGGAACGCGTGGCCTACTCCGGCGGCGGGATCTGCGTGTCCATCAGTCGCCGGGTCAGATAGGTGTATTCCAGCGCCAGCCGCCGGGCGGTCTCGCGCAGATTCGCCCCTGCCGCGTGGCCGCCGTCGGTGTTCTCGTAGAACAGCACCGGATAGCCCAGTTCCTCCAGCCGCGCCGCCGCCTTGCGGGCGTGGCCGGGATGGACGCGGTCGTCCTTGGTCGAGGTGTGGATGAAAACCTCGGGATAGGGCTGGTCGGCGCGCAGGTTCTGATAGGGCGAATAGGCCTGGATCCACGCCCGTTCCGCCGGAACGTCCGGATTGCCGTATTCGGCCATCCACGAGGCCCCGGCCAGCAGGCGGTGGAAGCGCAGCATGTCGAACAGCGGCACCTGGATGACCGCGGCGTTGATCAGGTCCGGACGCTGGGTCAGCATCGCCCCCATGAACAGCCCGCCCTGCGAGCCGCCCATGATGCCGAGCTTCGGCTGGCTGGTGACGCCGCGCGCGATCAGGTCGAGCGCCACGGCCTGATAGTCCTCATGCGCGCGCTGGCGGTTGGCCTGCAGCGCCGCCTGGTGCCAGTTGGGACCGAACTCGCCCCCGCCTCGGGTGTTGGCGACGACATAGACCCCGCCCCGCTCCAGCCACAGCTTGCCGACCGTGGCCGAATAGCCGGGCAGCAACGACGACTGAAAGCCGCCGTAGCCGTACAGCAGGGTCGCGTTCGAACCGTCCATGGCCATGTCGCCGCGATGGACGACGAAATAGGGGATCATCGTCCCGTCGGCCGAACGGGCCTCGAACTGATCGACGGTCATGCCCGTGGCGTCGAACTTGGCCGGCAGGGTCTTGGTCAGGTCCGACGCGCCCGTCGCGGCGTCGGCCAGATACAGGCTGGACGGGTTCAGATAGCCGGTGACGCTGACAAAGACGCGGTCGTCCCGCTCGCTGGCCGAGCCGACGCCGACCGAGACGTTCTGCGGCAGATCCAGACGGCTCCGCGTCCATTCGCCCGACGGGTTGGGCTCATAGACATAGACCGAGCCGCGCACGTTTTCGTACAGGGCCACGACCAGCTTGTTGCGGGTGTTGGAGATGCCCTCGATGGCCTCGCGCGGACCGGGGCGGATGACCAGCTGCGCCTGCGCGGTCGGGTCAGCCAGCCAGGCCGCCAGATCATAGGCGATGACGTCGCCGGTCCTGAAGTCCTGCCCCGATGGCGCGGTCCAGTCCTGATCGGTGGTGAAGACCATCTGGCCGCGCACCAGCGCATTGATGTTCGACTTGGCCGGAAGTTCCAGCTTCGTGGTCGTGCCGTCCGGGTTCAGCCGGTGGGTCTCGCCCTCATAGAAGCTGACACCGCGGTTGATCAGGGTCGCCCGCACCACGCCGTCGGCGTCACGCAGCGTATAGCCCGAGACCGAGACATCCGTCGGCTGGCCGGTGAAGACCGTCCGGGCCTGGTCGATCGTCTGGCCGCGCCTCAGCACCTTGACGATCATCGGGTAGCCCGAGCTGGTCAGGGTGCCGGGACCGAAGTCGCGCGAGATCAGCAGGGTGTTTTCGTCCACCCAGGTCGCCCCGCCCTTGGACTCCTCGAGCACGAAACCGCCCGCCACGAAGGTGCGGCTGGTCCGGTCGAATTCGCGGATGGTGACGGCGTCCTTGCCGCCGTCCGACAGGGAGACGAGGCAGCGCGTTTCATCCGGCGGCAGGCAGGTCGCGCCCTTGTAGACCCAGTTCTTGCCCTCGGCGGCGGCCAGGGCGTCGAAGTCGAGGATGGTCTCCCAGTCCGGCGCCTCGGTGCGATAGCTGTCCAGCGTCGTGGTGCGCCAGATGCCGCGCACATGCTCCGCGTCCTGCCAGAAATTGTCGATCGTGCCGTCGTGGTTGAAGCCCGGCGAGGGAATGCGGTCGCGCGACTGGACGATCTCCAGCGCCTGCTGGTGCAGGCCTTCGAAGCGCGGATCGCCGCGCAGCACGCCCAGCGAATGCTCATTGTGGGCATTGACCCAGGCCATGGCGCGTTCGCCGTCGATCTCCTCGAGCCACAGATAGGGGTCGGTCGCGTCCGAGGTGGCGAAGCCGCCCGAGGTCTCGGCGGCGGCCGGCGCGGGAGCAGAGGTCTGGGCCATGGCGGCGCTCGAAAGGGCGGTGGAGGCGAAAAGCGCGACGAGCGCAGCGGTGCGGATCATGTGGCGGTGTCCCCGACGGGTGGTCGGGCGGCACCTTACCGGGCGGCGGGGCGGCCACAAGCCGCAGCGGGCCGAGGTTACGGCTTTGTCATCCTGGAGGCGCCCAGTCTCGCGCCTTGAGCCAGGACACGCTATTTACGGCAGGATGACCCGACCCTTCGTCAAGATGAACGGCGCCGGCAACGATTTCGTCGTCGTCAATGCGCTGGAGACGCCGTTCTCACCGACGGCCGACCAGGCGCGCGCCATCGCTGACCGCGAGACCGGCGAGGGCTGCGACCAGCTGATCGCGCTCGAACCCTCGGACCGCGCCGACGCCTTCATGCGGGTTTGGAACGCCGACGGCGGCGTGGTCGAGACCTGCGGCAACGCCCTGCGCTGCGTCGGCTGGATGCTGCTTCAGTCGAGCGGCAAGGCCGAGGTGTTGATCGACACCCTCGGCGGGCCGACCACGGCTTGGCGTGCCGAAGGCCGAGGCCGTGTCGGGTCGGGAGGCCCCGAAGGGCCGACGACCACGGCCCACATCAAAGTGGATATGGGCGCGCCGCGTCTCGACTGGGCCCAGATCCCGCTCGACGAGGAAATGGACACCCGCGGCATAGAGCTTCAGGTCGGCCCCATCGACGACCCGGTGCTGCACACGCCCGGCGCTGTTTCCATGGGCAATCCGCACGTCGTCTTCTTCATGGACCGTGCGCCCAACGACGCCTTCGTGCGCGGCACAGGCTCGCTGATCGAACACCACCCGCGCTTTCCCGAGGGCGTCAACGTCGGCTTCGCCCACGTCATCGCGCCCGACCATATCCGGCTGCGGGTCTGGGAGCGCGGCGCCGGCCTGACCCGGGCCTGCGGCACCGGGGCCTGCGCCGCCCTCGTCGCCGCCGCCCGCCGAGGTCTGACCGGTCGCGCGGCGACCATCGAGGTCGATGGCGGCGAACTGCGGGTCGAGTGGGACGAGGCGACCGACCATGTCTTCATGACCGGGCCGGTCGAGGTCGAACGGACGGGCACGCTGAAGGTCTGACCCCTCCCTGCTATCGTCATTCCGGGCGAAGGCGAGCGAAGCGAGCCGTAGACCCGGAACCCAGCGGCGCGCGATAGCGCGAACCTGTGGCGGAGCCCCCGGTCTCCGGGCTTCGCGCCCGGCGCTCCGCCGGCCCTTCCCATCCCAACCGACGGATTTCCGGCGGCGACGCGCCATGCCTGACGGTTGTCGCCGCCCCTTCCCCGGCTTAGGAACAGCCATGGCCGATCTCACAGACAAACAGACCTTCTCCGACGAAGACGCGCTGGAGTTTCACCGCAGCCCGACCCCGGGCAAGATTTCCATGGCGCCGACCAAGCCGATGGCGACCCAACGCGACCTGTCGCTGGCCTATTCGCCCGGCGTGGCCATTCCGGTGCTGGCCATCGCCGCCGATATCGACAAGGCCTACGACTATACGTCCAAGGGCAATCTGGTCGCCGTCATCTCCAACGGCACAGCCATCCTCGGGCTCGGCAACCTCGGCCACATGGCGTCCAAGCCGGTGATGGAGGGCAAGGCCGTCCTGTTCAAACGCTTCGCCGACGTCGACAGCTTCGACGTCGAGGTCAAGACCACCGACCCGGACGAATTCATCACCGTGGTCAAGAACATCGGCGACACCTGGGGCGGCATCAATCTGGAGGACATCAAGTCCCCGGAATGTTTCGTCATCGAGAGCGAGCTGCAGGACCTGCTCGACATCCCGGTCTTCCACGACGACCAGCACGGTACGGCCATCATATCGACCGCCGGCCTGATCAACGCCTGCCACATCACCGGCAAGAAGCTGGAGGACATCAAGGTCGTTCTGGCCGGCGCCGGGGCCGCGGGCCTGTCCTCGATCGGACTGATGAAGGCCGTCGGGGTCCGGGCCGAAAACACTGTCATCGTCGACCGCGACGGCGTCGTCTGGAAGGGCCGCGACAATGTCGACCAGTGGAAGGCCGCCCACGCCACCGACACCCCGCACCGCACCCTCGCCGAGGCCATGGTAGGCGCCGATGTTGTCCTCGGCCTCTCGGCCAAGGGGGCGATCACCAAGGAAATGGTCGCCTCGATGGCGCCCAATCCGATCATCTTCGCCATGGCCAATCCGGACCCGGAGATCACGCCCGAAGACGTGCTGTCCGTGCGATCGGACGCCATCATGGCCACCGGCCGCTCCGACTACGTCAACCAGGTCAACAACGTCCTCGGCTTCCCCTACATCTTCCGCGGCGCGCTGGACGTGCGCGCCCGCCGCGTCAATCACGAGATGAAGATCGCCTGCGCCCAGGCCTTGGCCGCCCTCGCCCGCGAGGACGTGCCCGACGAGGTCGCCGCCGCCTATCGCGGCCGCAAGCTGAAATTTGGCCCCGACTACATCATCCCGACGCCGTTCGACCCGCGCCTGATCTGGTACATCCCGCCCTTCGTCGCCCAGGCCGCGATGGATACCGGCGTGGCGCGCAAACCGATTGAGGACATGGACGCCTACCGGACCGAACTGCGGTCGCGCCTCGATCCGTCCGCCGCCCTGATGCAGAACATCTCCGGCGCCGTGCGCGCCGCGTCCAACAAGCGCGTCGTGTTCGCCGAAGGCGAGGAGACCGCCGTCATCCGCGCCGCCTGGGGCTTCAAACAGGCCGAACTGGGCACGCCCATTTTGCTGGGCCGCGAGGAGCTGATCCGCAAGAACGCGGCCGAGGCCGGCCTGATCTTCGACGACATGGGCATCGAGATCGTCAACGCCCGCGTCAGCGAGCATAACGCCGACTACACCGACTGGCTCTACGCCCGGCTTCAGCGCCGGGGCTATCTGCGCCGCGACGTTCAGCGGATGATCAATCAGGACCGCAACTATTTCGCCGCCGCCATGTGCGCCCGCGGCCAGGCCGACTGCATGGTCACCGGGGTGACCCGTAATTTCAACATGGTGCTGAAGGAGGTCCGGCGCGTCCTCGACGTCAAGGAGCGGATGATCGGCCTGTCGATCCTGCTCGCCAGGGGGCGCACCCTGTTCGTCGCCGACACCTCGATCCACGAACTTCCGAACGCGGAGGAACTGGCCGAGATCGCCATCCAGGCCGCGGCCACGGTGCGCAAGCTGGGCAAGACCCCGCGCGTGGCCTTCCTCAGCTATTCGACCTTCGGCAACCCTCCGGGCGATCGCGGCGAGAAGGTGCGCGAGGCCATCCGCATCCTCGACGCGCGCGGCGTCGATTTCGAATACGAGGGCGAGATGCCGCCGGAGCTGGCGCTCGATACCGACGCCCGGGCGGCCTATCCGTTCATGCGCCTGTCGGGCCACGCCAATGTGCTGGTGATGCCGGCGATCCATTCGGCCGCCATCTCGACCCGACTGGTCCAGCAACTGGGCGGCGCGACCGTGATCGGGCCGTTGCTGGTCGGGCTTGAGAAGTCCGTCCAGATCGTCAGCCTCGGCGCCTCGGTCAGCGAAATCATCACCGCCGCCACCTTCGCCGCCTATGACGAAGGGGCTGTGGCGGAGGGCTAGACGAGGCCCGCCGCAGCCTTCAGCCGGCGATTCCGGCGATCCAGCATCCAGCACAGGATGACGGCCGGAATCCCCACGGCCGCAGTGCCCGCGAAGAACAGGGCATAGGCGACCATCAGCTCATGCCCTTGCTGCAAGCCCTCGACGACCACGCCCGAGAAGCCCTTCAGGAACTTGCCGAGCAGGGCGTAAAACGAACTGAGCAAGGCGTACTGGGTGGCCGTATAGCCAATGCCGGTGAGGCTCGACATGTAGGCGACGAGGGCGGCGCCGGCCAGGCCTTCGCTGAAGTTCTCGACGAACAGGACCCCGGCGAACATCGGCGTTGAGAGCCCGACCAGCGCCATCAGGGTGTAGCCGAGGTTCGACATCGGGCCGATCAGGGCGCCGAGCAGCAGGGTCCGGCCAAAGCCGAACCGGAGCGCGCACAGGCCGCCGGCGGCGATGCCGGCGATCGAGCCCGCCAGACCGAAACTGAGGCGCATGGCCCCGATGGCCTCCTTGGTCAGACCTAGTTCGAGATAGAAGGGTCCGACCATCGGTCCCATAACGAAGTCCGGCAGCCGGTAGAGGCTGATCGCCGCCAGCATCAACAGGGCGGCGGTCTTGTGCGTCTTCAGGAAGTTGATGAACGGGCCCACGACCGCGTCGAACATGCCGCGCGGCGTCCATGGCGCTGCGCCTCCGGTGGCTTTCGCGATGGCCGAACGATCCAGCGGTTCCTTCGCGAACAGGGTCGCGACGATCGCGATCGACATGGCCGCGCCCCAGATGCCGTAAGCCCCGTTCCAGCCGAACCAGGTGGCGAAGAACAGGATCAGCGCATTGCCGGCCAGAATCGCGAACCGGTAACCCAACTGGTAGGCCGAGGTCAGCAGGCCCAGGTCCTCATCGTTCTCGGCGCTCTCGATCCGCCAGGCGTCGACGACGATGTCCTGGGTCGCTGAGGCGAAGGCCGTGACCAGAGCGGCCGAGCCCAAGGCCGTTAGTCCGCCTTCCGGGCCAATAATGGCCATCGCGATCAGGGCTGCCCCGACCAATATCTGGGACAGAAGCATCCAGCCGCGGCGGCGCCCGAACCGCCCGAGAATCGGGACGTCGAACCGGTCGACGACCGGCGCCCAGAGGAATTTGAAGGAATAGGCCAAGCCGACCCAGGAGATGAAACCGATGGCGGATAGCGCCACGTCGCCCTCCGCCAGCCAGAGGCTGAGCGTCGCGCCGGTCAGCAGGAACGGCAGGCCGGAACCGAAGCCCAGCAACAGGGTGATCAGGACGCGCCCACGACCCAGCGCCTTGAAAACCTCCTTCACGCCCGCCTTGCGCGGCGCGGTTTCTGTGGCGTTGTCGGTCATCGGTGCGTCCCTCTAAGCGACGCCCCCGCGTCCTACCCGAGGGCGACCTTGGCGCGGTCCGTGCGGTTCGTCCAGCGGGCGAGTGAAGCGCGCAGGGATTCCAGCTCCAGCGGCTTGACCAGATGATCGTTCATGCCGGCTTCGAGACAGGCCTTGCGGTCCTCGGCGAAGGCGTTGGCGGTCAGGGCGACGATGGGCGTCCGGTCTCCCCGCGCCCGGATGGCCCGCGCCGCGCTGGGGCCGTCCATGCCGGGCATCCGCATATCCATGAAGACGAGATCATAGCGAGCGCGCTTCATCGCATCGACCGCCTCATGGCCGCTGGCGGCGGTCTCGACGGCACAGCCCTCGCGGCGCAGCAGGGTCGCGGCCAGCAGGGCGCCGACCGGATTGTCCTCGACCAGCAGTACGCGCGTGCCCGAGAACCGCGTCGGGGCGACGCGGTCGTCCTCGGGCGGCGGCGGGGGCGGCAGGCCGGGCTGGTGCCCATGGCCCGCACCGGACGCAGCCAGCACCCGCTCGGCCAGGGAGGCGCGGCGCAGGGGCTTGATCAGATAGCCCTGGAAACCGGCCCCGCGGTAGCGGGCGATCAGGTCGCGCTCGGCAGGCTTGAGCAGGACGATGGACTTGGCCGCGGCGGGCCTCTGGACCAGACCCTGCCCCGCCTCGCGCGCGGCGTGATCGATCAGGACAACGCCGGCGTCCTCGCGCACCGTCCCGCCCGAGGCCTCGATCTGGGCCACGGCGGCGGCGCGGACGAAGGGATCAAGGGTGACCACCGAGACGGCGTGGCCGGTCAGGGGGGTTCCGCGCCTGGGTGACCTGGGCGACGCGTCAAAGGCGGCCTCGAAGCGGAACCGCGCGCCCGGTCCGCCGGGCCGGTCGTCCACCGTCACCGCGCCCTGCATGGCGGCGGCGAGCTTGGAGACCACCGCCAAGCCCAGGCCGGCGCCGCCGAAACGGCTGGCGTCCGAGGCGTCGACATGGCCGAACTCCTCAAAGATGCGCGTCCGCGCCTCGGCCGGAACGCCCGGGCCGGTGTCGTCGATGATGAAGGCGAGCCGGGGCGATTTGATCGGGCCGCCGGTCCGCTCTACGGTGATGCGGACTCCGCCGGTCTCGGTGAATTTGACGGCGTTTCCCGCGAGGTTGAACAGCACCTGCCGCAATCGGCCTTCGTCGCCCATGATGTCGACGGCACCCGGCGCCACCGACCAGGCGATCTCCAGCCCCTTTTCGTGGGCGCGCGGACTGAGCAGTTCTGCGACTCCGCGCACCAGCGCCTCCAGATCGACGGGGGCGTGATCGAACTCAAGCTTTCCGGCTTCCAGCCGGGCGTAGTCGAGCAGGTCGTTGACCAGCCCCAGCAGATGCTCGGCCGACGACCGCGCCGCCTCGGCATAGGCCCGCTGGGCGCCGTCCAGCCGGGTGCGCGACAACAGACCCAGCATGCCGATGACGCCGTTGAGGGGTGTGCGCATCTCGTGGCTCATCAGGCGCAGGAACTGCTGTTCCGGAACCTCCGTCTCCGCACCTGACTTCACCCGCCGCGCCATACCGGTCTCCTCGATCGGCATCCTGCCCGGCAATCCCTTAAGACCGGCTCAATCGGCCCGGTTAAGAACCCCACGACAAATAGGGATGCCGCCGCATGACAGGCCCTGCGACCCGCCCTGCGGCGACATCCTGCGGTATCGGGCGATCGGGCTGAGAACAGATAGTCCGACGTGGTCAGCAATTGGTCGTGGCCGTTGCGATCAGAACGCCGCCGTCCCAGCTCGCTGGTCGATCTGCCTCTCAAAATCGCCCTGCGCCCCGACCGTTGAGCGGCGATAGACCAGGGCCTCGGCGATGTGGCGGCGCAGGACGCCGTCGCATCCATCCAGATCGGCGATGGTGCGGGCCAGCCGCAGCGTTCGGGTCCATCCCCGCGCGGTCAGGCCGCCGGCCTGCCCGGCGCGCATCAACAGGGCCCGCCCGGCGTCATCCGGCGTCGCGAACCGGTCCAGGATCTCGCCCGAGGCGCGGGCGTTGACGGCCTGGTCGCGGGCCGTGTCCGGGTCGATCCCGGCGGCGTGCAGCCGGACTTCCTGCATGGCGCGGGCGGCGAACACCCGGGCCGAAGCCTCGGCCGTGCCCTCGGCGGGCGGCGGCAGGGCCATGTCAGCGGCCGTGACCGGTGGGGTCTCCACGGTCAGGTCGATGCGGTCGAACATCGGGCCCGAGATGCGGTTCTGATAGTCGCGCTGGCAGCGCGGGGCCTTGCCGCACGCCCCCTTGCCGCCGCCTCCGATTCCGCACCTGCACGGATTCATGGCGGCGATCAGCTGGAACCGGGCCGGATAGCGGACATGGGCGTTGGCCCGGGCCACGACGATCTCGCCTGTCTCAAGCGGCGCACGGAGGGAATCGAGGGCCTGGGCGCTGTACTCGGGCAGTTCGTCCAGGAAGAGGACTCCGTTGTGCGCGAGGGAAGCCTCGCCCGGTTTGGCGCGCAGGCCGCCGCCGGTCAGGGCGGCCATGGAGGCGGAATGGTGCGGCGAGCGGAACGGCCGGTCGCGGGTCAGGGCGCCGCGCTCGATCAGCCCCGCCACCGACCAAACCATCGAGGTCTCCAGCAGCTCCCTGGGCGTCAACGGCGGCAGGAGGCCCGGCAGGCGCGCCGCCATCATCGACTTGCCCGAGCCGGGCGGGCCGACGAACAGCAGATTGTGGCCGCCGGCGGCCGCGATCTCCAGCGCCCGTTTGGCGCTCTCCTGACCCTTGACCTCGCGCAGGTCCGGGACGCGATCGCCGGATCGCATCGCCCCGGGCTCGGGCCGCCGCAGGACCTGGGTTCCCTTGAAGTGGTTGACCAGGCCGATCAGGGAGCGCGGCGCCAGAACCGCCACATCTCCGGCCCAGGCAGCCTCGGGTCCGTTGGCCTCGGGGCAGATCAGTCCGAGGCCCATGGCGTCGACCGCCACCGCCGCGGGCAGGGTTCCCCCGACCGGGGCGATCCGGCCGTCCAGCCCCAGTTCGCCCACCGCCGCCCAGCCGGACAGCATGTCGGGCGGGATGACGCCCATGGAGGCCAGCAGGGCCAGGGCGATAGGCAGGTCGAAATGGCTGCCCTCCTTGGGCAGGTCGGCCGGGGCCATGTTGACGATGATCCGCTTCACCGGAAGAGACAGGCCGATGCCGGCGAAGGCGCCGCGGACCCTTTCACGGCTTTCGGCCACGGCTTTATCGGCCAGCCCCACGATGGTGAAGGAGGGGTTGTCGCCGCACGACAGCTGCTGGACCTGCACGTCAACCCGCCGGGCGTCCACACCCTCGAAGGCCACCGTCACCACGCTGGCGAGCATCATCACCTCCCGTTATGCGAGAGAGAACGAACCATGAACCGGATGGCTTGGCAAGAGCGGCGTCAGGCTGACCGCTTTTTCTCCACCACGTCCCACATCAGGGCCGCGGCATCGATGCCCGTGAAACGCTTCAGCTGTTGGGCGCCGGTGGGGGAGGTGACGTTGATCTCGGTCAGGTAGTCGCCGATCACGTCGATGCCGACGAAGATCAGGCCCCGCCGCTTCAGTTCGGGGCCGATAGCGGCGCAGATCTCGCGGTCGCGCGCAGTCAGCTCGACCGGCGCCGCCGTGCCGCCGACGCGCAGGTTCGAGCGCACCTGGCCAGAGGCGGGGATGCGGTTGATGGCCCCGACCGGCTCGCCGTCGATCAGGATGATCCGCTTGTCGCCCTTCGACACCGCCGGGATGAATTTCTGGATCACCAGAGGATCGCGACTGCCCGTCATGTGGATCTCGATCAGGGCCTCGAGATTGGGGTCGCCGGCCTTGAGCTTGACCACGCCCGAGCCCGCCGCGCCGTGCAGGGGCTTGAGCACCACGTCGCCGTGCCGTTCGTGGAAATCGACCAGGGCGACCGGGTCCGAGCTGATCAGGGTCGGCGGGGTCAGGCGGGGGAATTTCGTCACCAGCAGCTTCTCGGGCGCGCTGCGTACCTCGGCGGGATCGTTCACCACCAGCGTCCCCGGATGCACCGTCTCCAGCAGATAGGTCGAGGTGACATAGGCCATGTCGAAGGGCGGATCCTGACGCATCAGGATGACATCGACGTCGGCGGCCAGGTCCAGCTTCACCTCGTCGCCGAAGGCGACGTGGTCTCCCTGGGTCTGACGCAGGGTGACCGGGCGGGCGCGGCAGAACAGGCGGCCGTCCTCCAGCGCCAGGGTGCGGACGTCATAGACCCACTGCGCGTGCCCGCGGTCCTGGGCCGTGGTCATCATCATCCATGTGGTGTCGGACTCGATGTTGACCGCCTCGACGGGGTCCATCTGGATCGCGACTCTGAGCATGGGCGTCTTCCTTGGCCTACCGCGCTTCGCGCCATTTGAGGCCGGACCACGAGGGACAGACAGCCGCGCACTGGCTAATGGGTAACGGTGGGCGGCGGCGCAAGCCTAGTTCAGCTGCAGCCTGACCCGGTCGACCGACATCTGGCGCGTGATCTCCATCGGATCATCCACCGTGCGAGCCCGGGCCAGGGCTTCGAGCGCACCGGCGAGGGAGCCCTGTTTCTCCCGCGCGGCGGCGACGTCCAGCCAGGGTCGGTGGTCCTCGGGGTCCAGCAGGGCGCGGCGCAGGGCCGAACGCTCGGCCCCTTCATAGTCCGCCGCGCGGATGGCCCGGCTGAACAGAACGTTCTGCAGCCGGATCAGGGCCTGGCGATCGGTGACCGGGGCCATCAGCACGTCCAGCCGGTCGGCGACGTGCGGCGTCAGCCCGGCCCGCAGGGCGCGGCGGGTCAGTTCCGACGGCAGGACCAGCCGGCCCTGGCTGAACGGATCCAGCGCCACCGGCCCCTCCGGCGTCTCGACCCGCAGCAGGAAGTGGCCGGGGAAGTCGACGCCCTGAGCCTTGACTCCCGCCCGCCGCGCCGCGTCGAGGTAGAAGACCGACAGGGCCGCCGACAGGCCGCGCCGGGTGTCGGCCACATCGATGACGTCGGTGTTTCCCGGGCTGTCGTAGTGGATCAAGTCGCCGTTGAGGCGCAGGTCCGAAGCCATGGTCTCGGCCAGGGCGTCGTCGGGGCTCTCCCCGCCCATCCTCTCGGCCAGCCGTTCGGCGGCGGCGGCGGCCAGGGTCCGCACGGGCTCGGGATCGCGGAACGGATAGTCGTGGATGGCGCAGGCGATGGCCGCTTCGAGCAGCGGAAACACCTCGTCCTCGGCCTGTCCGGCGCTGGTCAGCGTCTCGATCGCTTCATCGCGGGTCATGCGGCGCCCCTCCCGAAGGCGGCAATCCCGCGACGATGGCGCGGAAACCGGCCGGGAGCCAGCGCCACCATATCGATTCGCAGCACATGACCGGCCAAGCTGGGTCTTTGGCGCAACACCGACCGACCGGCGGAGAGCAGCCGGTCGTACTGGTCGGGGCCGAGGGCGGTGAGCGCCCCTTCAAGGGTGGCGCGGCGTTTGACCTCGACCACGGCCAGAACCTTGCCGCGGCGGGCGAGGATGTCGATCTCGCCGGCGCGGGTCTTCAGACGGAAGCCGAGCACCTGATAACCCTTGGCCATCAGCAGGGCGGCGGCCAGCCATTCCGAGCGATGGCCGAGCCGGTGGGAGACGGCCCCGAGGGCGACGCGCCAGCCGCGCTTGGTCCGCGCGACCCTCGGCGCTTTCAGGCGGCTCGCGGGCCGTTCCGGGCTCACCGGCCCTGCAACTCCAGCGCCCGCTTGTAGAGCGGTTTGCGCGGCAGGTTCAGGGCCTTGGACACCTCCGCCGCCGCCTCGCCGGGGGGCAGGCGGGTCATGGCCTCGGCAAGCGCCGCGTCGGCGTCGGCCTCGGAGGCGACCTCCATCTCGCCGGGAGCCACGACGATGACGATCTCGCCCTTGGGCGACTGGCAGCGGGGATCGGCGGCCAGTTCGGCGAGGGAGCCGCGTACGCACTCCTCGTACAGCTTGGTCAGTTCGCGGGCGACGGCGGCGGGGCGCGGCCCCAGCACGGCGGCCATGTCAGAGAGGCTGTCGGCCAGACGTGGACCGCTTTCGAAGAAGACCAGCGTCTGGCGGGCGGTCCTGACCTCTTCCAGAGCCGCGCGGCGGGCGCCGGATCTGGCGGGCAGAAAGCCGGCGAACAGCACCCTGTCGGCGGGCAGGCCGGCGATGCACAGGGCCGCCAGCAGGCTGGACGGGCCGGGAATAGGATGGACCGGCAGGCCGGCCGCGATCACCGCCCGGGCTACGACGAAGCCGGGGTCGCTGACCAGCGGCGTGCCGGCGTCGGAGACGAGGGCGACCACCGCCCCCTCGCGCAGCCGTTCGATGGCCAGTTCGGCGGCGCGCGGCGAGGCGTGGTCGTCGCACCGCTCCAGCTTCGCCTTCAGCCCGTAGGCCGACAGGAGTTTGGCGGTGACCCGGGTGTCCTCGGCCAGCACCAGGTCGGCGGCGGCCAGAACGTCGAGCGCCCGCAGGGTCATGTCCCTCAGATTCCCGATCGGCGTCGCCACCAGATAGAGGCCGGACGCCACGGGGCGCGGCGGCGGGACGGTCGGCGGGAACGGCGAAGGATCAGGGCTGGACTCTGGCATCGGCGGGACCGTGCCAGCGGGGACCGCCCGGCTCAAGGGCGGGCGATTGAACGCCGCGCGGTGGAGTGGGCGCGGCCGACCCCGGAAAAATGCCGAAAAGCGAGACTCTCGCCCCTCGGCGGCGGACGCTGGAAGGGGGAATTGCGCGGGGTAGCGCGCGATCCGGGCTGGCCGGATCGTTGGGTATAGCGATGTCAAAGACCGTGGCGGCGGGATTTCAGTCCCGAGCAGAGCATTTTATCACGGTCGCAAGGGGCGTCAGGGAAACAGGCGGGGTTTGGCCGGCGCATCAGGGCGAGAGGGCACGGTCGGGGTGCGAAAGGAACGGAATACCGGGGGCGGGAATGTCGTCTTTTGGCGCGGGCGCGACCACTTGGCTGATCAAGATCCCGAATGCTCACCGGGATCGAATCTCGCCATAAAGCATTGATAGTCAATATAGACGGAGCTGCGTGAGCTGGACCGTGTATTTTGGTCCAACAGTATCAGTAAAATACAGCGTTCTTTAAGTGTAGACGCCGACAATTTTCGGCCGGCGCATGATTTCGCGCGCCGCTCAAGCTTGACCATTGCACCGAAAGCGCGAGAACGGCGGTCTCTATACCTTCCTGTCCATGTAAAATTTACAATCGCCTTTTGTTTCGCAATTGCCTGGGCCGCGCTCAGCATCGCCCTGTCACTGCGCTGGCTCGCCGACCTCGCCGACCTCGTTTCCTTCCCGCTGGCCCTGATCATCATCGGCTTCATCGCCTATGTGCCGGGCTTCATGAACGCCTTCATGATCGGCACGATCATCCTCGACCGCCGACCGCCGCACACGCCGCCCGCGATCTACCCCCCCGTCAGCATCCTGGTGGCCTGCTACAACGAGGCGCTCAACATCGGGGACACGCTGAACAGCCTGGCCCGCCAGGACTACCCCGGGCGGTTCGAGGTCATCGTGCTGAACGACGGCTCTGACGACGACACCGCCCTGGTCGCGGCGCGGACGGTCGGCCGGGTGAAGGCGCGGTCGCAGGCCGAATTCCGGCTGATGAATTTCGAGGTCAACGCCGGCAAGTCGACGGTGCTGAACCGGGGGCTGGCGTTCGCGGCGCACGATCTGGTCGCCACGGTGGACGGGGACTGCTGGCTGCGCACCGACGCCCTGCGCCGGATCGTCGAGCGGATGCTGTCAGATCCGCCGGGCACCGAGGCCGTCGCCGGGGCGGTGCTGGTGCGGAATTCACGCCGCAACATCCTGACCCGCGCCCAGGAGTGGGATTATTTTCACGGCATCGCCGCCGTCAAACGCATGCAGAGCATGTACCACGGCACCCTCGTCGCCCAGGGAGCCTTCTCGCTCTACACCCGGCGCGGGCTGGAGGCGGTCGGCGGCTGGCCGCCCTGCGTCGGCGAGGACATCGTCGTGACCTGGGCGCTGCTGAAGGCGGGCTATCGCGTCGGCTATGCCGAGGACGCCCTGGTGTTCACCAATGTCCCGCACGAGTTCCGGCAGTTCGCCAACCAGCGGCGGCGCTGGTCGCGCGGTCTGATCGAGGCGTTCAAGGCTCACTGGCCGCTGCTGTTCAAATGGCGGCTGTCCACCCTGTTCATCTGGTGGAACCTGTTCTTCCTGCCGCTGGACCTTGTCTACACCTTCGCCTTCATCCCGGGGCTCATTCTGGCGCTGTTCGGCATCTATTGGATCGCCGGGCCGTTGACGTTGGCGGTGCTGCCGCTGGCGGCGGTCTGGAACTGGTTCATCTACCGGGTCCAGCGAAAGATGTTCCGCGCCCAGGGCATGCGGGTCCGGGGCAATGCCGACGGCTTCCTCTTCTACGTCTTCGCCTACAGCCTGCTGATGCAACCGGTCTGCGTCGGCGGTTATTTCGCTGAATTGGCCGGTCTGAGAAAGAACTGGGGAACGAAATGAATCGCATCCTCGCAATGCTGCTGGGCGCGGCGGCGCTTGTGTTCGCCCCGGCCGTCGCGGCCCAGGAAATCCCTTACTGGCAGGCCGTCAGCGCCGACCTGTTCGCCTCGACCGACGCGGACGAGGCGGAGACGGTGAAGGCCGGGGTCAGCTTCGACTGGCGATATCGCGGTCCGGGGGACTATCAGGGCGGCCGCCTGGAGGCCGCGCGCTTCTCGCCCGCGACCGGACCGTCCACTGAGGAACAGCGCCTCTACTACCGGTTTGCGCAAACCGGTGAGGACTGGTCGTGGAACGGCATGGTCGGGACCAATGGCGAGACCGTCCTGGGATCGCTGAGCGTGCACAATAACGATCGCATCCGGCAGGAGTATTTCATCGAGCGCGAACGCCTCGAGACGGCGCAGGGTCTGGACCAGGACCTCTACCATACCTTTGTCGGGGCGGCCTTCGACCTGCCGATCGATGAGCGCAACACGCTCACAGCGCTGGTCGGAGTTCAGGATTTCGACGGCGAGAACCTGCGCACCCACCTGCGGGCCCGCGCCATCCACGTGGTCAAGCCGGAATGGGGGCTCAGCGTCCAGCTCCGGACCCGATATTTCCATAACAGCGTGCCCGCCGAGGCCGACTATTTCTCGCCCGAATGGTACGTCGAGGTCCTGCCGGTCGTGCAGGTCCAGCGATTCCACAATGGCTGGCGCTATCAGGCGGCCGTAGGCATCGGGGCGCAGCGCGAAGCCGGGTCCGACTGGCGTGCAGCGCGCCATTTCGAGGCCTCGGTCACCAGCCCGCCGATCAGCCGTGACTGGCATGTCAGGGCAGCCGTCGTGCACAGCAACGCCCCGGTCACGTCGGAGCGGGGCTATGACTACAGTCAGGTCTCGCTGTCGCTGACCCGGGCGTTCTGACGGGGCGTCACACCAGCAGCGCCCTCAACACCCCGTCCAGCACCGGCCGCCCGGCGCTTGTCGCCCTGACCCGGCCCGCCTCCACGGTCAGGAACCCGTCCGCGATCAGTCCGGCCAGCGGCTCCGTCTCCACACCCCGGCCCAGCAGCGCCAGATCACTCACCGCCACGCCCTCGACCGTCCGCAACCCCAGCAGCACCTTCTCCTCCGCCGCGTCCCGCGCCGACTGCGTCTCCCGCTCGCTCCACGGCGCGCCCGTCGCGACTCCCGCGACATACGGACCGATCCCTTTGTGCGCGACGGTCGCCGTCCTTGCCCCACCCAGCGTCAACCGCCCATGCGCGCCCGGTCCTACGCCCAGATAGTCGCCGCCGCGCCAGACGTGGAGGTTGTGCGCCGATCTCGCCGCCTCGCCGCGCGCATGGTTGGAGACCTCATAGGCGTCGAAGCCGGCGGCCTCGAGCACGGTCTGGGTGGTTTCGTACAATGCGGCGGCGCGGTCCTCGTCGGGCGGGGTCCAGGCGCCGCGGGCCACGGCGCGGCCGAAGGCGGTCGTGGGCTCTATGGTCAGCTGATAGGGCGAGACGTGTTCGAAGCCGAGGTCGAGGGCCTCGGTCAGCTCGGCGCGCCAGCCTTCGACGGTCTGGTTGGGAAGGGCATGGATCAGGTCGATCGACAGGCGGGGGAAGGCGCGGGCGGCGACGGCGACGGCGCGGCGGGCCTCGTCCGCCGAATGGTTGCGGCCGAGGAAGGCCAGGGCCGCGTCGTCCAGCGCCTGCACCCCCATGGACAGGCGGTTGACCCCTGCGTCGGCCAAGGCGGCGAAGCGGGCGGACTCGGCGTCGGTGGGATTGGCCTCGAGCGTGATCTCCATGGCGCCGCGCGGCGGGAACAGGGCGCGGGCGCGGGCGCTGATGGCGGCCACGGCTTCGGGCGCCATCAGCGAGGGCGTGCCGCCGCCGAAGAAGATGGAGGCCAGCCGGCGCGGGCCGGTCAGGGCGGCCTGGGCTTCCATGTCTGTGAGGATGGCGTCGGCCAGCGCCGCCTGTTCGTCGGTCCTGCCCCGGTCACGGACGACGTTGAAGTCGCAATAGGGGCAGATGCGGGCGCAATACGGCCAGTGGACGTACAGCGCCACGTCCGTTCCGGGATCAGGAACCGGGTCAGTCAATCAAACACGCCTTCAGCTTCTCGAACGCCCGCGCGCGGTGGCTGATGGAGTCCTTCAGGACAGGGTCCAGTTCGCCGAAGGTCTGGCTCTGCCCGTCGGGAATGAAGATGGGGTCATAGCCGAAGCGGCGGTCGCCACGCGGGGGGAAGGTCAGCAGGCCGTCGACCCGGCCCTCGACCACCACGGCGGGACCCTCGGGCCAGGCCACGGCCAGGGCCGAGGTGAACCAGGCGCGGCGATCCGGCGAGCCGGTCTCTTCCAGCCGCTCCTCAACGCGGCGCATGGCGAAGGCGAAATCCTTGTCCGGACCCGCCCAGCGCGCCGAGAAGATGCCGGGCGCCCCGTCCAGGGCCGCGACCGACAGGCCCGAGTCATCGGCCAGGGCGACTTCGCCCGCACGGTCCGCCGCGTGGCGGGCCTTGAGCAGGGCGTTGCCCGTGAAAGTGCTTTCGGTCTCGTCCGGTTCGGGCAGATCCAGGCTCGCAGCGGTAACCACCGCGTAATGTCCGCCCAGAAGCGCGTCGATCTCGACGGCCTTGCCGGGATTGTGCGTCGCCACGACCAGCCGCATCCCCTTGATAAGCTTCAGATTCATCCTGATCACGCGCTCCGCAACAATCTATTGCCAAAGTTTAATATCGTTAAACGATATGTAACGTGCCTTTCCTCAGGGCACGTCCTATCTATGCCTTCAAGGACGGACGCCGCGACGTTCCCCGAACAAGCCGATACCGGCAAGATCGATGCAGCGGAATAACATAAGAGGGGTGAAAACGTCCCTCACTCAGGACCAACGGAGAACGACTATGAATACCATGAGCGCATCGCACTTCATCGAGAAGATCGGCCACGGCATCCTCAACGCCTTCCTGCTCGCCGCCCTGCCGACCGCCCTGGTCACCACCCTGATCCAGGCCCTGTGACACCCTTCTGGCCTCAAGTAGCCCGAAGGGCGGTAGGCCAAACCAAAAGAGTCTCACAGGAGCTTTGACGATCGGCATGACAATCGCGATGAATAAGACCGCGTGTGGCTTCGCCGGACCGCGCGCGGCATCCTCGCCCCGCCGACCGGCCCGCTGACAGAGAGGCTGACCCATGCGTTTCCCGAAGTCGCTTTCGATCGGGATCCGCGTGCCCTCCCTGCCGGGCCTGCACGCCCGCTCCATGTCGCCGCTGCTGAACGCGGCCCTGGGAGCCGCCTACTGGCTGATGATCGTGCTGACGGTGGTCGTGGTGGCAGCCTTCGTCGTCACTCTTTTCCTCCCCATGGGACCGACCGGCCTGATCTTCAGCGATGGATCGGGCGGCACCGAGATTCCCGTTTCCCGCACCTACATCCTGTTCGGCTTCGGCGCCTTTGTCGGATATTTCGGCGGCTTCGCCCTGATCCTCAGGCTGTTGAGACGCATCTTCCACACGCTCGCGACGGGCGACCCCTTTCATCCGTCCAACGTCAGCCGCCTGAAACAGATCGGCCTGACCCTGGCCACAGTCACGGGCGGCGCCTGGATCGGCCAGACCCTGGTGGCCCGCCTCGCGCGCGGCGAAATGGACCCGCCCAGCCTGTTCGACCTGGTCACACCCGCGTTTTCCGTCCTGGTCGTCTTCGTCCTGGCCGAGGTGTTCCGCGAAGGCGCGCGCCTGCGCCGCGAATCCGAATTGACAATATGAGTGGCCGCGCGATCAAAAGGCGCCGCCTGTTGACGCTTCGCGCCGCCCTTCGGGTCGACCCGTCGCGCGTCGACAGATAGAGAAGACCCCATGGCCATCCGCGTGCAACTCGATCGCATCCTCCTCGAACGGCGTATGTCGCTGACCGAGCTGGCCGACCGCGTCGGCGTGACGCTGGCGAACCTGTCGATCCTCAAGACCGGCAAGGCGCGGGCGATCCGCTTCACCACCCTGGACGCCCTGTGCCGCGAGTTGAACTGCCAGCCGGGCGACCTTCTGGTCCAGGCGCCGGGGCCGCAGGACATCGGCTCGGACGAGGACCCGGACGGGAACGCCCCCGGCACGACATGAGCCGCCGCGACGACCTGAGCCCTGACGACCGCCGCATCTGGGCCCGCGTCGCCGGCTCGGTTACCCCCCGCAAGCCGAAGAAGGCGGCGCTCGTGATCCCCGGCGCAGCGGCGGTCGACCCGCCCGCCGCGCCACATCCGAAGGGCCCGGTCAAGGCCCGCAGCGTCTCCCTCGCATGGAGCCCGCCCGCGCCCCCGGCGCCCGATCGCCCTCGCGGCCACCCCGAAGAGCTTGAGCCCCGCCGCCAACGCCGGCTGTCGCGCGAGCGCGACCCGATCGAGGCGAGGTTCGACCTGCACGGCTTCGGCCGCTTCCAGGCCCAGGACGCCCTGACGGCGTTCCTGCTGGGGGCCCAGGCGCGCGGCTATCGCTCGGTGCTGGTGATCACCGGTCAGGGGCGGCGCGGCGGAATCGGCGTGATCCGGGCGTCGGTGCATGAATGGCTGCAGAGCCCGGCCTTGCGCGGGGTGGTGTCAGGCTTCGCGCCGGCGGCGCGGCGCCACGGCGGCGACGGCGCCCTGTATGTGACGATCAGGCGGGGTTGAGCGTGAGCCCCGCCTCTTTCGCAAGCCCTTCCAGCGACGTCATCGGCCTCGGGCCCCAGTGGGCGATGACCTCCGCTGCCGCCAGCGAGCCCAGCTTGCCGGCGTCCTCGAGCGAGAGGTAGCGGGCGAGGCCGAGCAGGAAGCCGGCGGCGTACTGGTCGCCGGCGCCGGTCGTGTCCACCACCTTGTCGACCGGGAAGGCCGCGACCTCGACCCGTTCGTCGCCCGACAGGATCACCGAGCCTGCGGCGCCGCGGGTGATGGCGGCGACCTCGACCATGGATGCCAGCTGCGCGGCGGCGGCGTCGAAATCGTCCGTCTCGAACAGGGCGGCCAGTTCGCCCTCATTGGCCAGGACGATGTCGGCCGAGGCTTCAATGAAGGCCAGCAGTTCGGCGCGCCAGCGGGCGACGACGAAGGTGTCGGACAGGGTGATGGCGACCTTGCGTCCGGCGGCGTGGGCGCACGCCGCGGCGGCCTCGAAGGCGGCGCGGGCCGGGGCCGGATCGAACAGATAGCCTTCCAGATAGACGATGGCCGAGGCGCCGATCAGATCGGCGTCGATGTCGGCGGCAGACAGCTGGTTGGCGGCGCCGAGGAAGGTGCACATGGTGCGTTGGCCGTCGGGCGTGACATTGATCATGCAGGCGCCGGTGGCGGCGCCCGGCAGCACCGGCGTGTCGAAGGCGACGCCGGCGGCGCGGATGTCGTGGCTGAAGACCCCGCCCAGCACATCGTCCGCGACCTTGCCGATATAGGCCGCGCGGCCGCCTAAGGAGCCGACGCCGGCGACGGTGTTGCCCGCCGACCCGCCCGAGGCCTCAACGCCCGCGGCCATGGCGGCGTACAGCGCCCCGCACTGTTGCGCATCGACCAGCTGCATGGAGCCGGCGGTCAGGCCCTGGGCCGTCAGGAAGGCGGGGTCGCAGGGGGCGAGCACGTCGACGATGGCGTTGCCGACGGCGCAGACGTCATAGGTGGGGTTCTGGGTCATGGGCGGGGGCCATAGCGGGCGCGGAACGGATTGGCGAGAGTCTCCGGCGGATTCCCCTGCTTTCGTCATCCTCCGGCAAGCCGCGTGAGCGGCGCGGACCGGGGGACCCAGCGGCGCGCGAGAGCGCGAACCTGTCGCGGGCTCCGCTGTCGGACATCGTCTGCCTGAATAGATCGCCTTCGGCGCCGCCGGGTCCCCCGGTCTCGGCTGCCAATAGGAGAAGGATCCGATCCACTCCACCGACCTCAACAAGGCCAGGACTCCGCCGCGCCCGGCGGGAGGCCGGCGTCCTCGCGCCAGGCGTCGCGGTTCGCCTGCAGGGTCACCTCATCCAGATACGACAGGGGGTGCAGCCACCCCGTTTCGCTCCAGAAGGCCCCGGTCCAGCCGTGACGGACCGCCCAGGCCCGGTCGCAGGCCGCCGTCCCGGGCGGAAGGTTCTCCGCCCGCCATTCCGGCACGAAGCCGAGGTGCCAGACCGGAACCTGCTCCAGCGGCCCGCCCCGCATCGCCTCGGCCAGCTTGGCCGCCAGCAGCCGCGTCTCCTCCAGCTGGTATTCGAACTCGGCCTGTTTGCGTTGGGCGTAGCGGTCCCGGCCCTCCGCCGGCTCCGGATCCGGATCGGCGGTGGCGCGCCGTTTCCCGCCTTCCGACGCCCGGCGTCGCCACAGGTTGGCCAGGCCGACGTCATACCGCTGGGCCAGCGAGGCCGCGGTCTCTCCCGCCTCCCATGCCCGGCGCACCGCGCGCCAGGTGTCTTCGCATCTGAGTTTTCGGGCGTATCCCTCGTACATGGACGCAGGATCGGGCGCCGCTACGACAGAATCGGTCGTGCTCGGACCGCACGGTCAAGGGGCGACGGCCGGGTGGTTCATCACAAAGGACACGAAGGAAGGCACGAAGGGACCGGGGGTGCGTCCACGCCGGACGTGCCTCCCGACCACTGGACTGCGGCTTCGCCGCCTTGATCAAATCGACAGCCGGTGTTGATGGAGGGTTCGTCTCCGTCCACCGCTCAGAACCCGTTGTGTCCTTTGTGATCCCTTCGTGTCCTTCGTGATGAACCAACCACCGTTGGCAGCGAGGGAATCGAAGGCGGGTCCAATTACCCGAAGGGGACCCTAGACTTCCGGCTGGGGCGGCGCGGTGATGACCTCGACGTTGTCGTTCAGCAGATAGGCCAGTTCGTCGAGGGCGACGCGGCGGGCGGCGGGGGTGGCGGCGGCCTCGACAGCGGCGATCTTGACCGGGATGTCCTCGGAGATGCCGCGCAGGATGCATTTCAGGTCGCCGTCCGTGCCGCGCTCCTTGAGGATGACGTGGCCCTGCATATCGAGGGCGGCCAGTTCGACGGCCTGGGTGCGGAAGCCGACGAAGGCGGGACCGGCAGCGAAGTCGGACTGATCCACCACCCCGGCCTCGATCCAACCCTGGACCACGCCTTTCAGGGCGCCGGAACGGGCGATGATGTCGGCGAACAAGGGCTCCCCCGCGACCGAGACCGGTGCGTCGGCCGCAGGCGGCGGCAGGGCCGCGGCCAAGGCCACATTGGGGTCGGAGAGCAGCAGGGTGACGGCCAGGGCGACGCCGCAGGACATGGCTAACCTCATACTAGTTGGCCGAATCGCGGATTCAGCGTTGAACCGGCTTACGCCCGACCCGTAAACGAGGGTTTACCTTTTCCGAATTTCGAGCTCGCCCGATGACCGCCCGCACCCAGGCTCTCGACATGCTCCGTGGCGTCGCCCGCAAGGACGCCGGCGGGCGCATCGTCCATCAGTTCGCGACCGATCCCGGCCGCATCGACCGCATGGGGGTGGAAGCGGCGGGCCTGTATCTCGATTTGTCGAAACAGTCGTGGAGCGCCGAAGGGTTCGAGGCCGCGCTGGATCTCGCCCGCACCTGCGATGTCGAAGGGCGGCGCAATGCCCTGTTCGGCGGTGAGGCCGTCAACAACACCGAGGGCCGCGCGGTGCTGCATCCGGCGCTGCGGGCCGCCGACGACGCGGACTTCCGCGCCCTGGGCCAGCCCGTGTCCGCCGCAGTGGCCGAAGCGCGCAAGGCCATGGCCGCCTTCGCGACCGACGTCGGCTCGGGCGCCGAGACCGGCGGGACCAAACAGCCGTTCACGGCCGTCGTCCACATCGGCATCGGCGGCTCAGACCTGGGGCCACGGTTGTTATGGGACGCGCTGCGGCCGCTGGAGCCGGTCATCGACGTGAGGTTCGTGGCCAATATCGATCCGCGCGACATGGGCGAGGCCCTGGCCGGGCTGGACCCCGAGACGACGCTGGTGGTGGTGGTGTCCAAGACCTTCACCACCCAGGAGACGCTGGCCAACGCCGAACTGGCCAAGGCCTGGCTGGCCGAGAGCCTGTCGCCCCGCCGGATGGTGCATCATCTGATCGGGGTGACGGCGGCGCCGGACAAGGCCGAGGCCTGGGGTTGCGGCCGGACCTTCGGCTTCCGCGACTGGGTCGGCGGGCGTTATTCGCTGTGGTCGGCGGTCAGTCTGTCCGTCGCGGTGGCCTTGGGCTGGGACGTGTTCGAGCGGGTGCTGAACGGCGCCCGGGCCATGGATGAGCATTTCCTCGCCGCTGATATCGAGCGCAACGCTCCGGTGCTGCTGGCCCTCGCCCAGATCTACAATGTCGAGGGCCGCGGGCGGCATGCGCGAACGGTGGCGCCCTATGCCCATGGCCTGCGTCGCCTGCCGGCCTTCCTGCAGCAGCTGGAGATGGAGTCGAACGGCAAGCGGGTGAAGCGCGACGGCTCGCCGGTCGACACCGCCACCGGTCCCATCGTCTTCGGTGAGCCCGGCTCCAACGGTCAGCACGCCTTCTTCCAACAGATTCACCAGGGGCCGCAGGTCGTGCCGGCGGAGTTCATCGTCGTAGGCCATACCTCGGGCGAGGCCATGGATGCCCGCGAGGGCGACGCCCCCCTGTGGTCCAACGCCCTGGCCCAGGCCCAGGCCCTGATGGTCGGCAAGACGGAGGCTCAGGCGCGGGCCGAGCTGATGGCGGCGGGCGCCGACGACGCCGAGGCCGACCGCCTGGCCCCGCACAAGGCCTTCCCCGGCGACCGGCCCTCCACCACCATCCTGATGGACGCCCTGAGCCCCGAGGCGGTCGGGGCGCTGATCGCCCTCTATGAGCACAAGACCTTCGTCGAGGGCGTGATCTGGGACATCAACAGCTTCGACCAGTGGGGGGTGGAGCTGGGCAAGGCGCTGGCGAAGGCGGTGCTGGAGGACGTCGCGGCGGGGGAGCCGTCGGCCGGGCTGGATCCGTCCACGGCGGAGCTGATGAAGCGGCTGATGGTTTAGGGGCGAGGGCGAGAGGCGGACACACTGACGGTCCGCCATCCGCGCAAGACCAATGCTCTGGGGAAGCGGTGCATTATTGCTTTCGATGGCGGTAGGCTTCGCTGTCGCAGAAGTCGCTGGACTCATCTTCGCGGCACTGATCGCGGCGCCAGCATTCGTCCTGTTTGTTGGCTCTGTGAAAGTCTGGCCCGGCTATGCCAACCCGGCAACCAACAGCGCGAAAGTCCGCCAGGGGTCGAGGCCTACTGTCGCCCAAGGAGGAAGAGCGGACGCGCCCCCAACCATTTCTCCCGCGACTGGAGCAACCCCGAACGGCATTGCTGCGTAACTTACCCGGGTGATTTGCGCGAATGGGAGTTTGGACGTAACCTGCGACGATCCTTGGGATGACAAGACCGATGAACCGCGTCCGCCACAGCTTGTTGGCTTTGACCGCTGCCGTGGCCGCGCTTCTGGCGACGCTTTTTGTGGCGACCGCGACGCTGGCGTCAAGCCTTCCAGGACAGGAGGGGTTTGGCGTCGCGATGTCGTCGGAAATCCCCTGTGAGTCACAGACCGCCATCTGTACGACAGACTGCGCGGTTCTTTGTCAGGCGCTGATGGTGCAGCCGCCGATGATGGATCAGCCCGCAAGCCCCCGTACGACGACCTACCGCGTCCGCCCGGCCGTGCTTCGTTCGCTTAGCGTTGAAGCGGAAGACCCGCCTCCCCGATAGCCGGCGAGGTCGATCCGAAGTGGAACTTAATCAATCAAAGAAATGGATTTCGTCATGAAAAGAACTCTGATTGTCGCCGGCCTGCTTCTGCTGGCTTCCGGCACTGCCGCTATGGCCGCCTCTCCCGAGGCTGTCCTTCAAGCGGCCTGCGCCTGCTGCGAAGCAGTCGCTGCTGCTTGCTCCTGCTGCTAGGTTAGCGGCCAGGTAAAGTGGAGCGCCCGGCCGAAAGGCCGGGCGTTTTGCTATTGCGGCTGGCCTTCGCGACGATCAGAACCTACCCGGTTGCATCATCATCGCAATCGCGGTCGCGATAGCGGCTCTGGGCGTCAGCCGGGCTCGCAGCCATCACGAACTGTCCCCCGCCGGGCCTGTAGGCACGGGCGCCTGAATGCCCCAGGTTCGCCATTCATCCACCGTTCATCGGGAAAGGCTTGTCAATGCCGGCCAGGACGGTCGAACATGGGTATCGGATGCAGGGGAGTGCTTTGGTGCGTTGGGTGCGAAGTGGAGTGATCATCCTGGCCCTGGCGGCGCTCGCCTCCTGTGCCTCCGCCCAGGAGCGTCCGCCGTACGTGCCGCCGCCGGTGACCGCGCCACCTCCACCTCCACCTCCACCTCCACCTCCACCTCCACCCCCGCCAGCGCCACCGCCTCCTCCCTCCGACGTCCGCATTTCAGCCCCCTCGGCGCTCGACCGCGTGGCCGAAATCCTGGCGCGCGAGCCGGACGCGGAAAAGGCGGCCGTGGCCCTGATCGCCCTGACCAATGAGCGGTTCGCCGCGGGCGACCTGCCGGGGGCCGAGGCCGCCATCGCCGCCGCCATCGGGGCCGTCGAAACCCGCCTGGGGGCCGACGCGTCACAGATCGGACGGCCGCTGGCGGTGCGGGCGAGGCTGAAGCTGGAGCAGGGCGATTACAACGGCGCCCTGGCCGACATCGAGCGGGCGCTGGCCTTGCTCGACAAGGCGGCCGCGCCCGACCTGGTCGAGCGCGCAACACTGATCTACGACCGCGCCCGCGCCTATGACTTCCTGGGTCGCAACGAGGATGCGGAGACCGCGGCCCGGGCGAGCCTTGCCCTGCGGCGCGAACATCTGGGCCCGGTCCATGAAAAAACCGCCGACAGCCTGAACCTGGTCGCCAACGCCCTCACCGCCCAGGGCCGACACGCCGAGGCCGACCCGCTGTATCGCCAGGTGCTGGGCATGTACGAGGTGCTGTACGGCCCGACCGACTATCACGTCGCCATCGTGCTCTCGAACCTCGGCAACTCCCTGCGCCGCACCGGGCGGGCGCATCAGGCCGCGCCGCTGTATGCGCGGGCCGTGGCCATCGCCGAACAGGCGAACGACCCGGTGCTGCTGGCCCAGTGCCTGACCAACCAGGGCTGGTTCCTGCATGTGACGGGGGATGGCGTGGCCGCCGAGCCGGCGTTCCGCCGGGCGTTGGAGCTGGCGCTGCAGATCGTCGGGCCGGACCATCCGTTCACAGGCAACGCGCGGGCCAATCTGGGCTATGCCCTCTCCGACCAGGGGCGCTGGGCCGAGGCCGAGGCCCCGTTCCGCGAAGGCCTGGCCGCCTATGAGGGCGGAGTGGGACCCGACAGCCCCGACCTGCTGGACACGATCGAGGGATATGCCGCCGTACTGGACCTGCTGGGCCGCGCTGATGAGGCCGAGGCCCTTTACCGGCGGGCGCTGGCCATCGCCTCGACCCGCCTGCCCCCCGCCCATGCCGACGCCATGGCGGGGGTCCAGAAGCACGCCGGCTTCCTGATCAGACAGAACCGCCCGGACGAGGCGCTGGGCCTGGTCCGGACGGAGTTGGGCGACCTGTTGGGGCAGGACGGACGGGGCCGCGACTGGCGCACTCGCGTGCGTGGCGCACGGCCTCTGTTCGCCCGCCAGGTCGAGGCCGGCTGGGCGCTGGCTGCAGCCCCTAGCGGGGGTAGGACATCGGCACACTGAGGTCGGCGCCCGAGGCCGCGACGGTGAACTTGACCATGTCGAAGGTCGGCGGGCCGCGCAGGGCGTCGCCATTGACCATGGCCCAGCCCTCGCCCGGCATATAGCCGTTCATCTTCATCCGACCGTCGGCGTCCTCGTCATGCAGGACCATCAAGGCGTAATCGCCCGGCGCGACATCATTGAAAGTTACGCGCACGGTTCCGGCCGCGGGGTGGTCGACGCGGTCGGCGTAGGTGGCGGAAGCCTGCATGAACTCGCCGCGTGTCTGCAGCGACGCCAGCAGGACGCCGCCGCGGGCCTCCACTCCGGTCAGGGTCACGGTGACATCCTCGGCCATGGCGGGGGCGGCGAGGGAAACGGCCGCGGCAGCGGCGAGCGACAGGGTCTTGAACAGCATGAAAGCCTCCTGGTCAGTGAGCGACGGGCCATCCCATCGCAACGTGTAGAGAACTTTACATTGCAAAGTACATTGCGTCAAGCTCATTACGCCCGCCGCGCTTGACGCCCCGGCCCGCCCCCCCTATCTGCCCGCCGTTAGCACTCTCGTGTCCCGGCTGCCAAAGCCGCGCGGGAAGGCCTCAAGACACTCTCAGGGAGACAGACAAATGGCGTTTCGTCCGCTCGGCGATCGCGTGCTCGTGAAGCGCGTTGAAGAAGAATCCAAGACCAAGGGCGGGATCATCATCCCCGACTCGGCCAAGGAAAAGCCCCAGGAAGGCGAAGTCGTCTCCGTCGGCCCCGGCGCCCGCGATGAAGACGGCAAGCATGTCCCCATGGACCTGAAGGCCGGCGACCGCATCCTGTTCGGCAAATGGTCGGGCACCGAGGTCAAGCTGGAAGGCGAAGACCTGATCATCATGAAGGAATCCGACGTGCTGGGCGTGCTGTCGTAAGCACCCGCGTCTGAATTCCAGTCCCCACACACTCTTCAAGGAGCTGCCAGATGGCTGCCAAACAAGTTCAGTTCTCCACCGATGCGCGCGAAAAGATGCTGCGCGGCGTCAACATCCTGGCCAATGCGGTCAAGGTCACCCTGGGGCCCAAGGGCCGCAATGTCGTGATCCAGAAGTCCTTCGGCGCCCCGCGCTCGACCAAGGACGGCGTCACCGTCGCCAAAGAGATCGAGCTGGAAGACGCCTTCGAGAACATGGGCGCCCAGCTGATCCGCGAAGTCGCCTCCAAGACCAATGACAAGGCCGGCGACGGCACCACCACCGCCACCGTCCTGGCCCAGTCGATCGTCCAGGAAGGCCTCAAGGCCGTGGCCGCCGGCATGAACCCGATGGATCTGAAGCGCGGCATCGACAAGGCCGTCACCGCCGTCCTCGCCGAAATCAAATCGACCAGCCGCAAGGTCAGCGCCAACTCCGAGATCGCCCAGGTCGGCACCATCTCGGCGAACGGCGACAAGGAAGTCGGCGACATGATCGCCAAGGCCATGGAAAAGGTCGGCAACGAAGGCGTCATCACGGTCGAAGAGGCCAAGACCGCCGAAACCGAACTGGACGTCGTCGAGGGCATGCAGTTCGACCGCGGCTACCTCAGCCCCTATTTCATCACCAACGCCGACAAGATGGAGGTTCAGCTCGAGGAGCCGCTCATCATGCTGCACGAGAAGAAACTCTCGTCGCTGCAGTCGATGCTGCCGATCCTGGAAGCCGTGGTCCAGTCGGGCCGCCCGCTCCTCATCATCGCCGAGGACATCGAGGGCGAGGCCCTGGCCACCCTGGTGGTCAACAAGCTGCGCGGCGGCCTGCGCGTCGCCGCCGTCAAGGCCCCCGGCTTCGGCGACCGCCGCAAGTCGATGCTGGAAGACATCGCCGTCCTGACCGGCGGCCAGGTCATCTCGGAAGACCTCGGCATCAAGCTGGAGAATGTCACCATCGACATGCTCGGCAAGGCCAAGAAGGTCACCATCACCAAGGACGACACCACCATCGTCGACGGCGTCGGTGAGAAGGACGCGATCGAGGCCCGCATCGGCCAGATCAAGAAGCAGATCGAGGACACCACCTCGGACTACGACAAGGAGAAGCTGCAGGAACGTCTGGCCAAACTGGCCGGCGGCGTCGCGGTCATCCGCGTCGGCGGCTCGACCGAGGTCGAGGTCAAGGAGAAGAAGGACCGCGTCGACGACGCCCTCAACGCCACGCGCGCCGCGGTTGAAGAAGGCATCGTCCCCGGCGGCGGCATCGCCCTGCTGAAGGCGACCAAGGCGCTTGAAGGCCTGAAAGGCGACAACGCCGACCAGACCGCGGGCATCGCCATCATCCGCCGCGCCATCCAGGCCCCGATCCGTCAGATCGTCGAAAACGCGGGCGTCGAAGGCTCCATCGTCGTTGGCAAGGTGCTGGAAAACGCCTCGCCCACCTACGGCTTCAACGCCCAGACGGAAGAGTATGTCGACATGATCCAGGCCGGCGTCATCGACCCCGCCAAGGTCGTGCGCACCGCTCTGCAGGACGCGGCCTCGGTGGCCGGGATCCTGATCACGACGGAAGCGGCTGTGGCTGATGCGCCGAAGAAGGCGAGCGCCGGCGGCGGCGGCGGCATGGGTGGCGGCGGCATGGGCGGCATGGGCGATATGGACTTCTGATCCACGCCCGGCTCACGCTGAACAGGAAGGGCGGGTCCGGAGACGGGCCCGCCCTTTTTTGGGTAAATCAGGGCACCGGCTCCGTCCCGTTGGGCTCGCACTGACGCCGCCGAGGTGGTCGTAGGTCAACCTTTGAGGTCGAAGCCCCAGCGGGTGGCTAGGTGATCCGCCGTGTAGCGTCGCTCTTCGAGCTTAGACGTATGTAATGCCTTGAGTGACGCCTCGATCTCACCCCGGACCTTGTGGCCTGCGCGAGCCGTCCAGTTCGCAAGTTCATCCCGGTTTTCCCGCTGAGGGGTGACCCTCTGCTGCTCCAGGCCCGGTCGGGTTCAGTCGTCCTCGAGCGGGGGCAGGCCGGCTTCCTTGCGGGCGGCGGCGGCGGCTTTCTTCTCGGCCTTGGCGGCAGCTTTTTCAGCGGCCTTCTTGGCGTCGGCGCGGTCGCGTTCCTGACGCTCGAAACTGTAGTTGGGCTTACGGGCCATGGGCGGCTCTTTCTCTTTTTTTGGCGCTGACGCGCTTCGCGCTGCTTGAGCGCAGGGTTTTGGCGCTACCGCGCTTCGCGCTGCTTGAGCGCAAAGCGGGCGGTGGTCCCGACACAAGGTGGGCCAAGCGGGGCGGCGGGGCAACCGTCAGCGTTCAATCGACAGCGATGATCTCGACGGTCTGGCCGGCGACGACGGCTTCGTCCCCGACCGTCTTGCCCATGAGGGCGACGGCCAGGGGCGAGACGTGGCTGACCGAGCCGGCGGCGGGGTCGGCCTGGTCCTCGCCGGTGATGCGCCAGGTCTGGGCCCGGCCGTCCTCGCGCTCGATCGTAACCGAGCCGCCGAAGCGGACGCGGCCGTCGGGCCCGGTCTCGACCAGCTGGGCGGTGGCCCTCCGGGCGGACCAGTAGCGCAGGTCGCGAGTGGCGCGGGCCATGGCGGTGCGGTCGGCCTCGATGGAGCCGTGGGCCTGGGCGGCGGACCAGGCGGCGCGGGCCGAGGCCAGGGCGGCCTCGATCGCGGCCAGGCCCGAGGGCGTGACCAGATTGGGGTGCGGGGATATCGGACGGTCGGGAAGATCGGCGGCCGTGGCCTCCAGATCTTCCTCGCGGGTGAAGGCGACGCTCATGGGGGATGAGCGTATGGCGACTTGCGGCGTTCCGGTCCATCAGGAGCCATGGATATGCGCAAGACCGTACATGTGATCGGGGCCGGGCCCGCCGGGCTGATGGCCGCCGAGCGGCTGGCGCGGGCGGGCGTGACTGTGGTGGTGCATGAGGCCATGCCATCGGTGGCGCGCAAGCTCCTGATGGCCGGGCGGGGCGGGCTGAACCTGACCCATTCCGAGCCGATGGAGGGGTTCGTCGGGCGGTATGGCGCGGCGGGCGAGGCGGTGGGGGCGTGGCTGGAGCGGTTCTCGCCGACGCATCTGATCGGCTGGGCCGAGGGGCTGGGGCAGGCGACGTTCACGGGCTCGTCCGGGCGGGTGTTTCCGCGGGCGATGAAGGCCTCGCCCCTGCTGCGGGCCTGGCTGGGGCGGTTGAATGAATTGGGGGTCGCGGTTAGGACGCGGTCGCGTGTGGTAGGTCCCGGCCTTCGCCGGGATGACGAAAGGCTGGAATGGAGGTTCGCGACGCCGGAGGGCGAGCGGGTCGAGACGCCGGACGCGGTGGTTCTGGCGCTGGGCGGGGCCAGCTGGCCGCGGCTGGGGTCGGACGGGGCGTGGCGGGCATGGCTGGAGGCCGGAGGGGTGGCGGTCGAGCCGTTCCGGCCGTCGAACGTCGGGTTCGACGTGCCATGGAGTGCGGTGTTTGCGGACCGGTTCGCGGGGGAGCCGCTGAAGCCGATCGCCCTGACGCATGGAGACCGGACGGTACGCGGCGAAGCGATGGTGACGCGGTACGGCCTCGAGGGCGGGGCGGTCTATGCGCTGTCAGCCGGTCTGCGCGAGGCCGTGGAGCAGGGCGGGTCGGCGGTGCTGACCGTCGATCTGCGGCCCGATCTGTCGGTCGAGGCGCTCGCGGGACGATTGGCCAGGCCGCGCGGCAAGGACAGCGCGACCAACTGGCTGCGCAAGGTCGGCGGCCTGTCGCCTGTCGCAGTCGGACTGTTGCGCGAGATTCCCGGCGAGCTGCCGGTCGGCGCCGACAAGCTGGCCAGACGGATCAAGGCGGTGCGGCTGACCCTGACCGGGATGCAGGGGCTGGAGCGGGCGATCTCGTCTGCGGGCGGGGTGCGGCTGGATCAGGTCGACGACGGCCTGATGCTGACCGCGATGCCGGGCGTATTCGTGGCGGGCGAGATGCTGGACTGGGAGGCGCCGACAGGCGGCTATCTGCTGCAGGCCTCCATGGCCTCGGGGGTGGTGGCGGCGGACGGCGTCTTGCGCTGGCTGGAGACCCGGTGACAGTGGAGCCCCCTGGGCCGGCGACGATCAGGGTCACCGCGGGCGAGGCGACCCGGGCGCTGGCGCGGGGCCGAGTTTGAGGCGGCGCGTCAGGCGTCAGCCCGGGCCGGCCGGCTCCTCGCCGGGGCGCCCGGGCGAAGAACGCTCTCCCAGACGGAAGGTGATCACGGCCTCAAGCCCCATTTCCCCAAATCCCATTGCCGCGGTCCCACCGAGATCGCGTGCAAGGCCTTGAACGAGACGGGTTCCGAAACCCGGGGGCTGCGACTGGGGCAGTTTCGACGGGCAGGTTTCCCGCCAGATCAGCCGGGCCCCGGCCGGGTCGACCTCGCATCTGACCGCCAATGTCCCTTTCGGCCCGGACAGGGCGCCGTATTTGGCGGCGTTCGTCGTCAGTTCGTGGACCAGCAAACCGAGGCTGACGGCGCCCTGGGGGGCGATGGTGAGCTCCGGGCAGGTGATCACGACCTGTTCGCCCGCCCCCATGTAGGGCTCCAGTTCCGCCCGGATCACGTCATGCACCGGAACGGGCCGGGAATGGCCGCGGGTCAGCAGATCCTGTGTCTTGGCCATCGACGAGATGCGATGGCCGAGGGTCGTCTTGAACTCCTGCACCGTGGTGGCGGATTTTCCCGACATCATCGCCAGGGCCTGGACTGTGGCGAGGGTGTTTTTCACCCGGTGGTTCATCTCCTCGACGATGAGGTTGCGACGAAGCTCACCCTCCATCCGGTCCGTCACGTCATAGCCTTCGACGAAAATGCCGGTGACCGTTCCGGCCGCGTCCCGGACCGGCTGATAAACGAAATCCAGATAGTGCTGGCCGGTCGGTCCGTCGGGGTCCGGCTGGAACTGGATCACGACGCCCGACCCGACGTGGGCCTTGCCGCTGCGATAGACGCCGTCGAGGAGCTCGAAGAAGCCCTGCCCGGCGATGTCGGGCATGACTTCGCGCACGGAGTTGCCGACGATGTCGGTTCGACCGATGAGCTTCAGATAGGCGCTGTTGGCGAACTGGAAGACGTGGTCCGGCCCGGCGACGACCGCCATGAAGCCGGGGGCCTGCGAGAACATTTCGCGCAGGCGGTCCATCTCATCGGCCAACCGGCGGTTCGCCGCGGCGAAGGCCTCCCTCGCCAGATGCTCATCCGTCACGTCCTTGCAGACCACAAGCACGCCGCCCACGCCGTCGTCGGCGTCGATGGGGCTGTAACTGTAGGTCCACCAGACGTCCTGCCGCGATCCGAACCGCGTGACCGGCACCAGCTGGTCCTCGTGCCAGGTCGCGCCCTCGCCCCGCATCACCATATCGATCTGGGGGCCGATGATCGGCCATATCTCGGCCCAGCAGTCCCGACCCTTGTCGCCCAGGGCCGAAGGGTGGCGCTCCGGCCCCATGGTCTGGCGATAGGCGTCGTTATAAAACTGGATGAGGTCAGGCCCCCAGAAGATGAACATGGGGTGGTGCGACGTCAGCATGAGCCGGACTGCGGTCCTGAGGCTCTGGGGCCACTGGCCGGGAGGGCCCAGGGGGGACGCAGCCCAGTCGTAGGCGCGGGTCAGCGCGCCCAGCTCTCCGCCCCCGCTCAGGAACCGGGTTTGGTCCAACTTATGATCCGCGCTCGGCGGCATGATGCCCCCAAAGCATCCCTGCCCTGGTGGGCAGGACCGGACCATGCGCGAAACACGCTTGAATAGAAAGCGTTTTAGCCAAGGCGCTGGCCCGGGGACGGGCTGTGCAGTGGGTGACGGACCCCCCGGGACCGAGGACCACCCCATGACCGACCGCCCCGACATCCCCGCTCTTGCCCGCCGCGCTTCGCCGCCGTGAAGGACGCCTTCGCCGCCAATTTCGCCGATGCTCCTGAAGGTCTGGACGAACTGGCGCACCCGCCGGACCCGCGCCGTCCATTCAGCATACCTTTGTACTTCGTCGTCTAAACTCCGGAGACAACGGAGCGTTGATGTGAGTTTTTCCGGATCGGGTGAAGGCTATTTCGCGGCGTTGGCCAAGGCCAGCCAGGACGTGTTGCGCATCCTCAACCTCGACGGCACGGTCGACTATATGAATGACCGGGGCCTCGAGCTCCTCGAGATCGAGTCATTTGAAGTCAATCGGGGAAGAATTTGGGCGGAGCTCTGGCCTGAGGAGACGCGGGGGGCCCTGCTGGCGGCCTTGCAGATCGCGCGCGACGGACAGCCGTCCGAATTCGCCGGGTTCTGCCCCACGGCCACCGGCAAGCCGCGCTGGTGGCTGACCACCATCTCTCCGGTTCGCGATGAGGCCGGCGCGGTCATCCGAATTCTGGCCCAGTCCCGAGACATCACCGCTGAGCGCGGGCGGGACGAAAGGCGTCTGACTACGGTCCGGCGTGCGCGGCGCACCGCGGCCTCCAAGGCCTCCTCCCTTTCCTATCTGCGGCAGGCCTTGGAGGTCTTGCCGGCCGGCCTGGCCTTCTATGACGCCGAGGACCGGCTGGTGATCTGGAACCAGCAGTATGCCCTGGCCGGCGCCGAAGACGTGGAAGCGGTCCACCTCCGGGAGGGCATGAGCTTCCGCGAATTGCTGGAGTCGGATCTCGCCAAGGGGCGCCATCCCGAGGCGATCGGACGGGAGGCGGAATGGCTCGCGGAGCGGCTGGCCGTACGGGCGCGCGGGCGCGATCCGGGGGAGCAGCAGCTTCCGAACGGCCGCTGGTACCGGTTCGAGGACCGCCGGCTCCCGGACGGCGGAATCGTATCAGTGGCGGTCGACATCACGGAGCTGAAGGCCCGCGAGGCGGACCTGACCGAGACCGGCCTCAGCCTCGAGAAGGCCAAGGAGGCCGCGGAAGCCGCCAGCCGATCCAAGAGCGCCTTCCTCGCCAATATGAGCCACGAAATCCGAACGCCCCTGAACGGCGTTGTCGGTATGGCCGACCTGCTGTGCCGCGCCCACCTGCCGTCCGCGCAGCAGGAGATGGCCGAGATTATTCGCAGCTCAGGCGAGACTCTTGAGCGCCTGCTCTCGGATATCCTTGATCTGTCGCGCATTGAGTCAGGGGCTGTCACGGTGGAGCGGGCAGGCTTCGATCTCGGCGAGGCGGCCCGCAGCGTGGTCGCCCTCTCGCGCCTGAGGGCCGAGGAAAAGGGGCTGAACCTCGAATTTTCCATCGATCCGGCGCTCGACCGGCGGGTCGATGGCGACGCCACGCGGGTTCGTCAGATCCTGACCAACCTGGTCTCGAACGCGATCAAATTCACCGAGGCCGGAAAGATTGTCCTCCGCGTCCTGCCCGCCGAGGACGGACGGACCCGGTTCAGCGTCGAAGACACGGGGGTGGGCTTCGACATCGCCGAAAAACACCGGTTGTTCCGCCGGTTCGAACAGGCCGACGCCTCCATCACCCGTCAGTACGGCGGAAGCGGGCTGGGCCTGGCCATCTGCCGGGAACTGGCAGGCTTGATGGACGGGACGCTGGATTGCACCAGCACGCCCGGCAAGGGCTCCATCTTCTGGGCCGACCTGCGGCTCGACGCCTCCGAGGCGGTCGCGGCCCCGGCCCCCGTCGCACCTTTGGCCGCCGGCTTCGAGGGCGGCCTGCGGGTGTTGGCGGCCGACGACCATGCGACCAACCGCAAGGTGATCGAACTGATCCTGACCGGGGCCGGCGTACAAATCACCTGCGTGGAGAACGGGGTCGAGGCCGTCGACGCCTTCCGGGTCGGGACCTTCGACCTGGTCCTGATGGATATGCAGATGCCGGTTCTGGACGGCCTGTCGGCCATCCAGCAAATCCGGAAGATGGAGCAGGACGAGCAGCGGCCGCCGACGCTGGTGATGGTGTTGTCCGCCAACACCCTGCCCGACCACGTCCAGGCCTCGGTCGCCGCAGGGGCGGACGGCCACATGGCCAAGCCGATCACGGCGGCGAGGCTGCTGACCGCCGTCGACGAGGCCCTGACCACCCTGTCCGCCGAACCGCGCGCCCAATCCGCCTGAGACATGCAGGTGACGGGGGAATCGCGGGCGGCTAGGACATCTCCATGACCTTCCTACCCGACATTCACGGCCTCTGCCCGCCGCGCTTCGCCGCTGTGAAAGACGCCTTCGCCGCCAATTTCACCGATGCGCCCGAGGGACTGAACGAACAGGCGGCGCGGTTCAGCGTGTGCGTCGGCGGCGAGACGGTGGTCGACCTGTGGGCGGGCTGGGCCGATGCCGCGAAAACACTCCCCTATGACGAGACGACGCTGACGCCGGTGTTCTCGACCGGCAAGGCGGTGATGGCCCTGCTGGTCGCCACGGCGGTGGAGCGGGGGAAACTGGCCTATGACGAGACGGTCGCCACCCTCTGGCCCGCCTTCGGCGAGGCCGGCAAGGACCGGGTCACCGTGGCCCAGCTGATGAGCCATCAGGCCGGGCTGCCGGGCTTCTCCGGGACGGTCGATCCAACGATCTGGTTCGACCGTCCGGCGGTGCTGGAGCGACTGGCGGCCCAGGCGCCGATGTGGCCGCCCGGGACGGCGTCGGGCTATCACCCCATCACCATCGGCTTTCTGGCGGGCGAGCTGTTCCGGCTGGGGGACGGGCGCAGCATGGGGACCGCCCTGCGCGAGGATTTCGCCGCGCCGTTCGGTCTGGACCTGTGGATCGGCCTGCCCGAGGCCGAGCACGGTCGGGTGGCGGCGCTGCGCAAACCCGCCTCGGCGCCCCATCTGGGGACGATCGACGCGATCAAGACCTCGGCTTTCCTCGATCGGGGGTCGGCGCCGGGCGGACGCGGCTCGACCGAGTGGCGGATGATCGAAATGCCCGCGGCCAATCTGCACGGGACCGCCCTGGATCTGGCCCGGATCATGGGGGTGCTGGCCAACGGCGGGACGCTGGACGGCCGGACCGTGCTGTCGCCCGGCGTGCTGGCCGAGATGCTGCGCGAGCGGATCCACGGTCCCGACAAGGTCGTGCCCTTCGACATCAGCTGGGCGGCGGGGCTGATGCGCAACGAGGGCCTGCACATCTTCGGGCCTAATCCGACGGCGGTGGGCCACTGCGGCTGGGGCGGAAGCTGCGCCTTCGCCGATCCGGACGCCGGATTGTCAGCCGCCTATGTGATGACCCGCCAGTCGCCGCACCTGATCGGCGACCCAAGGGCGCAACGGTTGATCGGGGCGTTGTACGCGGGGCTTTAGACCGGCTCCGCGCACCGCTTCAGCGCCTCGCGCGCGGCGCGGTGGCGGAAGAAGGCCGCGGCGGCGAAGACGGCCGCGCCGCCCCAGATGAAGGCGAAGCTGAGGATGCGCAGGGGCGTCAGGGCCTCGCCGGCCCAGACGCCGACGGCGAACTGCAGCGTCGGGGCCAGAAACTGGATGAAGCCGAGGGTCGATAGCGGCAGGCGCCGGGCCGACCAGGCGAACAGGGCCAGCGGCAGGACGGTGGCTGGGCCGTTGGCGAGAGCCCACAAGGTGTTGACCGGGCTGTCGAAGGCGACGCTCGCGCCGGTGTGCTGCAGCCACAACACCCAGGCCAGGCCGAACGGGACCAGCAGCAGACATTCGACCAGAAGGCCCGCCTGGGCGTCGATCGGCACGCGTTTGCGGATGACGGCGTAGCTGGCGAAGCTGATGGCGATGATGATGGAGATCCACGGCGGACGGCCGAGGGCGGCGGTTTGGAAGGCCACGCCGACGGCGGCAAGGCCGATGGCGGCCCAGCCCCATTTGTCGATCTTCTCGCGGAACAACCACAGGCCCACGACCATGTTGAGCAGCGGGTTGATATAGTAGCCGAGGCTGGCCTCGAGCGTGGCCTCATGCGTCGTGGCCCAGACATAGAGGCCCCAGTTGACCCCGATCAGCAGGGTTGAGAGCGTCAGCCAGCCGAGGGTCTTCGGAGAGGCGAAGGCGGCGCGGACCTGACCGCCCTGACGCGCCAGCAGGACCAGCAGGCCGGCGACGGCCACCGACCAGAGGGCGCGGTGGGCGAGGATTTCAAGCGAGTCGAAGCCGAGCGCGCCCTGGCCTATGAACAGCAGGGGCATGAAACCCCACATGACATAGCAGCCGAAGGCCGACAGCAGCGCGGCGCGGGGGGTGGCGGACGGGGCGGGCGGCATGGCCGTCAGACCGTGATGCTTCGATACCCCGAGGCCGGCTTGAGGATCCCCGTCTCGTCCAGGAGCTGGGCGATCTGGACGGCGTTGAGAGCGGCGCCCTTGCGCAGGTTGTCGGAGACGATCCACAGCGACAGGCCGTTCTCGACAGTGGGGTCCTTGCGGATGCGGCTGACATAGACGGCGTGTTCGCCGGCGGCGTCGACAGGGGTGATGTAGCCGTCGTGCTCCTGCTTATCGATGACCATGACGCCGGGGGCGTCGCGCAGGATGGCGCGGGCCTCGTCGGGCGAGATGGGACGGTCGAACTCGAGGTTCACGGATTCCGAATGGCCGACGAAGACGGGTACGCGGACGCAGGTGACGGTCAGCTTGATGTCGGGATCGAGGATCTTGTGCGTCTCCTTCCACATCTTGGCTTCCTCGTCGGTGGAGCCGTCATCGAGGAAGGCGCCGATGTAGGGGATGACGTTGAAGGCGATCTGTTTGGGGAACAGTTTGGGCCGGGCGTCGCCGAGGCCATAGATGGCCTTGGTCTGGTTCCACAGTTCGTCCATGCCCGCCTTGCCGGCGCCCGAGACCGATTGATAGGTCGAGACCACCGCGCGCCTGACCGTCGCGGCGTCGTGCAGGGGCTTGAGCGCCACCATCAGCTGGATGGTCGAGCAATTGGGGTTGGCGATGATGTTCTTCCGCGTCGCCAGCTTGATCGCGTCCGGGTTCACCTCGGGCACGATCAGCGGCACGTCCGGGTCCATGCGGAAGGCCGAGGAATTGTCGATGACGATGGGGCCGGCCTTGCCGATCTTCTCGGACCACAGGCGCGAGGCGTCGCTGCCGGCGCTCATCAGCACCAGATCGACAGTCGAGAAATCGAACAGCTCGATGTCCTCGCATTTGATCGTCCTGTCGCCCCAGGACACCTCGACGCCCTTGGACTTGCGCGAGGCGACGGCGTGCATCTTGTCGACGGGGAAATCGAGTTCCTCGAGGATGTTCAGCATCTCCCGGCCGACATTGCCGGTGGCGCCCACGACGGCGACTTTGTAACCCATATTGGTGTCCTTCGGACGCCCTGGGCTCGCGACGCGGTCGCTCGCTACTTGAGGGCGGGTTGAGTTGGGTGTCCGGCAGACCGGACGTTGGCGTGTATGTGGGCCTTCGCAGGCGCGAAGCAATCGCTTTTCAGGCGGAGCGGACGCGGCTAAGCCCGAGAACGATGCCGTCACGCATACGCACCGCTTATGACCGTCGTTTGGCCGACGGCCGGCTGACGCCCGATCCATCGCAGATTTCGGTGGTCGAGGCCTTGGCCCGGCTGGAGAAGGCGCTCGACAAGAGGGCCCCGCTGGGCGGGCTGTTCGGTCCAGCCGAGGTGCGGGGCGTCTATCTGTGGGGTCCGCCCGGACGGGGCAAATCCATTCTTATGGATCTTTTTTACGCCTGCACCCCCGAGCCGCGGAAGAAGCGGGCCCATTTCCACGCCTTCCTCGCCCGGGTGCACGATCTGATGCGGCAGTGGCGCGAGGGGGATGCGAAGGCGCGCAAACGGGTGTTCGGCCAGTCGAAAGGCGACGATCCGATCCGGCCGGTGGCCGAGCTGATCGCGTCGGAGGCGCGGCTGCTGTGTTTCGACGAGCTGCAGGTCACCGACATCGCCGACGCCCTGATCCTGGGCCGGCTGTTCGAGGCCCTGTTCGAACAGGATGTGGTGCTGGCGGTGACCTCGAACCGGGCCCCGGACCAGCTGTATCTGAACGGGATCAACCGCGAACTTTTCGTCCCCTTCATCGCGCTGATCGAGGAGAAATGCGTGGTCGTCAGCGTCGCGGGCGCGAGGGACTGGCGGCTGGATCGGTTGATGGGCGACAAGGTCTGGTTCGCGCCGGCCGATGCGGCCTGCCGCGCCGCGTTCGAGGCGCTGTGGTCCGATCTCAAGGGCGAGCAGGAAGAGTGTCCGGCGCATCTGAAGGTGCTGGGCCGCGACGTGGTCATCGAGCGAACCGACGGCGGACTGGCGCGCGCGACCTTCGACCAGCTGTGCGGGACGGCCCTCGGGCCGCAGGACTATCTGGCCGTCGCCGAACGTTTCCACACCCTGTTCATTGAGGATGTCCCGGTGCTGGGACCGGCCAGTCAGCAGGAGGCGCGGCGGTTCGTGACCCTGATCGACGCCCTCTATGAGGCCGGGACGCGGCTGGTGGCGCTGGCCGAGGCGGCGCCGGAGTCCCTGTACCGCAAGGGGGTCGGGGCGTTCGAATTCGAGCGGACGGCGTCGCGGCTCAATGAAATGGCCGGAGCGGACTGGCTGGCGCGGGAGCGAACGGCGTAGGATCGGCGCCACAATTCCGCTTTTGCCGGTCGCTCTAACTTCCGGGACCCCGGAGATCCTTCATGCGCCTGCCCGTCCTGCTCGCCGTCCTGACCCTCGCCGCCGGCCCGGCCCGGGCCCAGACCCCGCCCCCGGCCGCGGTCTCGACCAACGGCGTGTCGGTCGCCGAGGCCCGGACCTGGCTGACCGACCTGGGCGGCTCGGTGGGCGAGCCGACGGCCCGTGCGGAGGGACTGACCACCCTGCACGTGGCGGACCAGCCCCTGCCCTGGAACCTGACCTTCTACGCCTGCGGCCCGAGCCTGTGCGACGACGTGCAATACAGCGCCGTCTTCTCGGGTCCGGTCACCCCCGACCAGATCAACGCCTGGAACCGCGAGCATCGCTTCCTCAAGGCCTTCTTCGTCCCTGCGACCGGCGGCGAGCAGGCGGGGGCCGTGGTCCAGTATGACGTCGTCCTGACCAGCGTCGGAACCGGCCAGCTGCAGGAGCCGACGGTGGTCTGGCTGCAGCTGCTGCGGGAATTTGCGCAGGGTCTGGCGGCGACGGCTCCGGCGGATTCCTCCGCACAATAGCGGGTCCCGTCTCCTCCCTGTTCGCGTAGCGAATGGGGAGGGGGACCACGCGAAGCGTGGTGGAGGGGCTCGATCCGCGTGCGTGGCCGGCAGCCCCTCCGTCACGGCGCGAAGGCGCGCCGCGCCACCTCCCCATCGCTGCGCGACAGGGAGGAGACGGGGCCGTTACGCCAGACTTCCGTCGATGTCCTTGCAGGCCTGGATCAGGCCCTGGACGGACTCGACCGACTTGGCGAACATGGCCTTCTCTTCGTCATTGGTGGTGAACTCGACCACCTTCTCGACGCCGCCGGCGCCGATCATGGCGGGGACGCCGACGTAGAGGTCCTTGAGGCCGTATTCGCCCGACAGCCAGACGGCGCAGGGCAGGACGCGCTTCTGGTCCAGCAGGTAGGAGCGGGCCATGGCGATGGCGCTCTCGGCCGGGGCGTAGAAGGCCGAGCCGGTCTTGAGCAGGGCGACGATCTCGCCGCCGCCCTTCCGCGTGCGGTCGACGATGGCGTCGAGGTCCGCCTGCGAGAGCAGGCCGGCGGCGACGGCGTCGGGCAGGGGCAGGCCGCCGACGGTCGAGTGGCGCACCATCGGCACCATGTCGTCGCCGTGACCGCCGAGGGTCCAGGCGTGGATGTCCTGGATCGACACCCCGGTCTTCTCGGCGAGGAAATAGGCGAAACGGGCCGAGTCGAGCACGCCGGCCATGCCGACGACCTTCTCTTTCGGCAGACCCGAGAACTGCTGCAGGGCCCAGACCATGGCGTCGAGCGGGTTGGTGATGCAGATGACGAAGGCGTTGGGGGCGTGGGCCTTGATGCCCTCGCCGACGGCCTTCATGACCTTCAGATTGATGCCGATCAGGTCGTCGCGGCTCATGCCCGGCTTCCGGGGAACACCCGCCGTGACGATGCAGACGTCGGCGCCCGCGATGTCGGCATAGTCATTGGCGCCCTTGAGCGAGACGTCCGAACCCATGACGGCGGTGGCCTCGGCGATGTCCAGCGCCTTGCCCTGGGGGGTGCCCTCAGCGATGTCGAACAGGACGATGTCGCCCAGCGCCTCGCGCGCGGCCACATGGGCCAGGGTGCCGCCGATCATGCCGGCGCCGATAAGGGCGATCTTCGCGCGAGCCATATTTTTCTCCGGTGGCCTGCCGCGCTTCGCGCTAGTTGAGGCCGTGTTGAGCTTGGTTGGGAAACGTGGCGGCGGTCTAGACCCGCGAGCGCGGGCCTGCAACCGTGACGCCGCGTAACGGAGCGGCCCGAGAACCGATCATGTCCCGCCTGCCCGAAACCCGTCCCGAGTTCGTCGCCGCCGGGGCTGTGCCCGCCGGCCTGATCACGGTCGTCGACGAGACCACGGTGCGGGCCGAGGTCGCGGCCTGGCGGGCGAAGGTGCTGAAGCGGCCGGGCCTGTGGGACAAGGCCACGCGCGGAACCCAGGACCGGATCAACAAAATCATCCCCGAGCGGGTTCACGCTATCATCACCGCCGGCGTCGAGGCGATGACGAAGGGGATATTGTTCGGCTCGGACCTGATCCAGACGCGGCCCACCGCCGACGGCTCGCTGGCGGCGCGCGAGCTGCGGGCGCGGGCGAAAATCAAGGCGTACCGCACCACGGCCAGCGTCGAGGGCGGGGTCGCGGGGGCCGGCGGCGTCGTGCTGGCGGCGGCGGACTTTCCGGCCCTGATGGCCATCAAGGTGCGGATGCTGGGCGATGTGGTCGGCGCCTATGGCTGGGGCGGGGATGCGGTTCGCGAGCGTCTGTTCCTGCTGCACATCTTCCACCTCGCCTTCGCCAGCGCCAGGCGGCGGCCCGAGGCGCTGGCGGAGCTGGAGCGCTGGATCGCGGGCGTGGACCAGCCCGAGGCGATCACGGAATACGACTGGCGCCGGTTCCAGATCGAGTACCGCGACTATATCGACCTGGCCAAACTGGCCCAGCTGATCCCCGTCATCGGAGCCCCGATCGGGGCCGTGGTCAACTGGCGGCTGGTCGACCGTCTGGGCGAGACGGCGATGATGACGTGCCGGATGCGGTGGTTGGGGGAGGCGGGCTGAGCCGGGCTGAGGCCGGGTCAAGGGTAATCGGACCGGCTCGGGCTCTGCGAGGGGACTTCTTTGCAAAAAATGCAATTTGCTCCGCTCGGCGATCAGCAGCCACCAATCAAGCCAAGGTGGACCGGGGCGAAGCTAGTCCCAAGCTTGCAGAATGGCGCACCGCTCGAGAAAACGCGCTTGTCATCCCGGACGCCGCGATAGCGGCGATCCGGGACGGCGTGCGCCCACAGGCTTTGGCCTCCCGGAAATCGCCCTCGCGATTGTCCGGGAGACGGGTGGGAGTCGCGCCCGTCCTGACCCGTCTCCCGGATAGCTGCTGACGCAGCTTCCGGGAGGGGGAGGTTGGTGGGCTCTAGCGTCCCGGATCGCCGCTATCGCGGCGTCCGGGATGACAAGGCGGCCAGCAGACGGTCGAAGCGTTGCCTATCGTCGGTTTCTGGCATCTAGATCGCCTACATGGGGCGGATGATACTCTCGATATGTGCGGTTGTCGTGGCGCTGGGGCTAGCGGGCCTACAGAGCGCCCCCAACGACGCCCAGGCTGATCAGCGCAATCATCAGGCCGCACAAGAAGCACGCCAATCCCAAGAGGCGCCGACCTCTCAAAGCGAAGAGGAGTCCGCCGCCCGCGAGAAAGCCGCCCAAAGCGAGCGGGATGCTCGCGATCTTGCGGCGCAAGAGAGCATGGCCGTGTCTGCGGACGGACAGTTGACCGAGGTCGCTATCCAAACGTGGCTCGTAGGATGGAGTGTGTTTCTCGGCGGCTTCGCCTTGATCATATCGGGCGTCACACTTTGGATCACTGTTACGACAACGCGCACCCAGTTGAGGGCTTACTTGGATATTTCCGAGGTGGATTTCACGCGGTTGAACGACACGCTGGCGTGTGAGGACTTTTGCGCCTCCTTTAAACTGAAGAACTTCGGAGAGACGCCCGCCTTCCATGTCGTAATCGACGGACGCACACAGCGACCTTGGCGCGATGACGTGGATGTCATTGATGATCGGAAGGCCGATCTCCCGATCGGCGGCATCACCCGTGGTGACAGCTTCACTTATCAGGTCAACGTCAAGATGACCCGGCAAGACCACCAGCGCATCGCCGGTGGCGAGAAGGTCATCTGGCTTGACGTTGATGTCCGCTACCGGGACGCCTTCGGCAAGGAGAGAGCGACGAAGGGGATACTGGACCTGTCGAGCGACCTCGAACTCCACATTCGCGAAGGCTCCCACGTCCTGACCTAGCAGCGACAGCGCCGCGATTGGTCTATCACTTGCCAATCCTCTCTTGCTCAAGAGGGGCGTACCAGCTCAGGACGACATGTCCTGTGGGGATACATCCCCCCGCCTCTTGAGTTCGCGTTTTGTTCGTGCATAGATCGGGGCTCAAAAGGGAGAGCTTCCACATGATCGGCTATGTGACGCTGGGGACGAACGACCTGGAGCGGGCGGCAAAATTCTATGACGCCATCGCCGCGGAGATGGGGACGTCGCGGATGATGGAGTGGCCGGGGGCGATCGCCTGGGGCACGCCGGGCGGCGGGGCCGGCATCGGGCTGACCAAGGCGTTCGACGGGCAGCCGGCGACGGTGGGCAATGGGGTGATGGTGGCGCTGGAGGCGGCGTCGCGCGAACAGATCCACCGGCTGCACGAAGTCGCCCTGGCCCACGGCGGGACCTGCGAGGGACCGCCGGGACCGCGCGGCGATGCGTTCTACGCCGCCTATTTCCGCGATCCCGACGGCAACAAGCTGAACGCCTTCATGATGGAGCAGGGGGCGGTGGCCTGACCGTCCGACCATAGATTCTCCTGTTCCTGACGACAGAGTTTATCGATTATCCCTTGGTCGAGGACAGGTCTAGGCTCGCGCCGATCGCGCCCAGACCCAGGAGGACATCATGGACGGACACGCCGGCGGCCCCACGCCCCTCAACGATCCGAAGAAGGAGCCCGCGGCGCTGCGGTCATTGCTGGGCCGGACCAACCGCGACTGGTGGCCGAACCAGATGGCCGTGGACATCCTGCACCAGCAGGGCCGGACCGGCGACCCGATGGGCGACGGCTTCAACTATGCCAGGGCCTTCAAATCCCTCGACTATGCGGCGGTCAAACGCGACCTGACCGCCCTGATGACCGACAGCCAGCCGTGGTGGCCGGCGGACTATGGCCACTACGGCCCCTTCTTCATCCGCATGGCCTGGCACTCGGCCGGCACCTATCGCACCGGCGACGGTCGCGGCGGCGCGGGCGCGGGGCAGCAGCGGTTCGCCCCGCTGAACAGCTGGCCGGACAACGGCAACCTCGACAAGGCGCGGCGCCTGCTGTGGCCGATCAAGCAGAAATACGGGGCGAGCCTGTCGTGGGCCGACCTGATGATCCTGGCCGGCAATGTCGCCATCGAGAGCATGGGCGGGCCGGTGTTCGGCTTCGGCGGCGGCCGGGCCGACGTCTGGGAGCCGGAGAAGGACGTCTATTGGGGCACCGAAGAGAAATGGGTCGGCGAGGAGGGCAATGAGACCCGCATCCAGCCCGACCGGGAGATGGCGCTGGAAAGCCCGCTGGCCGCGATCCAGATGGGGCTGATCTATGTGAACCCCGAGGGCCCCGGCGGCGTGCCGGACGCCCTGCAGTCGGCGCGCGATATCCGCGAGACCTTCGCCCGCATGGGGATGAATGACGAGGAGACCGTGGCCCTGACCGTGGGCGGCCACACCTTCGGCAAGGCGCACGGCGCCGGCGATGCGTCCAAGGTCGGGGTCTCGCCCGAGGGCGGGGACATCGCCCAGCAGGGGATGGGCTGGATCTCCGGCCACGAGAGCGGCATGGGCGACGACACCATCACCTCCGGCATCGAGGGGGCCTGGACGCCGACGCCGATCCAGTGGGACATGACCTATTTCGACATGCTGCTGGACCACGACTACGAGCTGGTCCGCAGTCCGGCCGGCGCCAAACAGTGGCAGCCGGTTGGCAATCCGGCGGAGACGCTGGCCCCCGCCGCCCACACGCCGGGCAAGCGGGTGCCGACGATGATGACCACCGCCGACATGGCGATGAAATTCGACCCGGAATACCGCAAGGTGATGGAGCGGTTCCGGGGTGATCCGGCCCGTTTCGGCGACGCCTTCGCCCGCGCCTGGTTCAAGCTGTGCCACCGCGACATGGGGCCGAAGGTCCGCTACCTCGGGCCGGAAGTGCCGCGGGAAGACCTGATCTGGCAGGACCCGATCCCGGCGCATGAGGGGCCGATGATCGGCGCGGCCGACATCCGGGCGCTGAAGGACCGGATCGTGGCCTCGGGCCTGTCCGTGGCCGAGCTGGTGACGACGGCCTGGGCTTCGGCGGTGACCTATCGCGGCTCGGACCACCGCGGCGGGGCCAATGGCGGTCGCCTGCGGCTGGAGCCGCAGCGCAGCTGGGACGTCAATGAGCCGGGCAAGCTTTCGAAGGTTCTGCAGGCCTATGAGCGGATCAAGGCTGAGGCGGGCCTCAACGTCTCGATCGCCGACCTCATCGTGTTGGGCGGGTCGGTCGGGATCGAACAGGCGGCGAAGGCCGGGGGTCAGGCGGTCGAGGTGGAGTTCACCCCGGGCCGGACGGACGCCAGTCAGGAGCAGACCGACGTCGAGGGCTTCGCGGTGCTGGAGCCCAAGGCGGACGGTTTCCGCAACTATCTGGGCGTTCGGTACAATGTTCCGACCGAGGAGCTGTTGGTCGATCGGGCGCAGCTGCTGGGGCTGACGGCGCCGGAGATGACAGTGCTGGTCGGCGGCCTGCGGGTGCTGGGCGCCAACCACGGCGGGTCGAAGCATGGGGTGTTCACCGACCGTCCGGGGCAGCTGACCAACGACTTCTTCGTCAATCTGCTGGACATGCGGACGGGCTGGAAACAGGTCGATGACAGCGGTGACGAGACCTTCGTCGGTTCGGACCGCCTCACGGGCGAGCAGCGCTGGACGGCGACGCGCACCGATCTGGTGTTCGGCTCCAACTCGCAGCTGCGGGCGCTGTCCGAGGTCTATGCCTCGGCCGATGCGGGCGGAAAATTCGTCCGCGATTTCGTGGCCGCCTGGACCAAGGTCATGAACGCCGACCGGTTCGACGTGACCTTGAAGGAGGAGTTCGGAACGGCGGCGGCCTGACCGGACTCGCCGGCTGAAAGGTTCATCACGACGGGCACAACGGAAGTCACAAAGGACACGGCGGGACCGGTGAAGAGGTCTCATGAGCGGATTCTTGCGGGGTCATGGGATCGCGGCTTCGCCGCATTGATTGATCGAAGTCTGAGAATCCGACTCCGTCACAGCCTCGGAACCCGTTGTGTCCGTCGTGCCCTCGTTGTGCCCGTTGTGATGAGCCCGCCTCCTTCAGCGGCATAGGGTCGGCTGATTGCCTTGGATAACGCCATAGCAGCCGCCTATATGTCGGCCATGCTCCCGACCCTGCGCCAGCTCCAGTATCTCAAGCTGTTGGCCGAACACGCCTCGTTCAGCCGCGCCGCCGAGGCGGCCCATGTCAGCCAGCCGGCGCTGTCGGCGGGGGTGCAGGAACTGGAGAAGATCCTCGGCGCGCCGGTGGTCGAGCGGACGCGCGGCAATATCCAGCTGACCGCCGTCGGGGCCGAGGCGGTCAGGCGCGGCGAGGACGTGCTGGCCCGAACCGAGGATCTGGTCGAGGCGGCGCGCAATGCGGGCAAGCCGCTGTCGGGGCGGTTCCGGCTGGGCGTCATCCCGACGGTCGCCCCCTTTCTGCTGCCCGCCAAACTGCCGGGGGTAAAGGCGGCCTGGCCGGCGCTGCGGCTGTTCATCCGCGAGGATTTGACGCCCCGATTGATCGCCGGGCTGAAGGCCGGCCAGCTGGACGCTGCGGTGATCGCCCTGCCCTATTCCGCGCCCGGCATCGACCACGCCCGCATCGGCGATGATGAAATCCTCGCCGCCGCGCCGGTCGGCCATCCGCTGGCGGGGACGGGCCCGATCCCCGCGGGCTCGCTGAAGGCGGAGGACCTGATCCTGCTGGAGGACGGCCACTGTCTGCGCGACCATGCCCTGGCCGCCTTCGGCATCGAGCCGCCGCGCGGCGAGGACGTCTTCGCGGCGACCAGCCTGCATACGCTGGTGCAGATGGTCTCGGCCGGCCTGGGCGTCAGTTTCCTGCCCGAGATGGCGGTGCGCGCCGGGTTGGCGGACCTGCCCGGGGTCGTGGTCCGGCCGATCACGGCCAGGGCGCCGCGCCGCGAGATCGTGGTGGCCTGGCGCGCGGGCTCCAGCCGGGCGGCCGAGGCGAGACTGCTGGCGGACGCGCTCAGACTGGATTGAGCGATGGTTTCATTACGACTCCGTAAGGTGCGCCGCCTTTCGGCCCTGATAGGGTTCGCACGCCCGCATGCGCCGGGCGTCCGGAGCCCTGCCCCATGAAGTCCCGCCTGTTCACCGCCGCCTCGATCGCCGCCCTGATGCTGGGCGTTTCCGCCTGCGCCTCCACCGACATGACCGCCGATATGGCGGCGCCGGGCATGGATGCCGTCGCGGCTCCCGCCGCCAGCCGCGAGATCGTGGTGCCGCCGCTGGGCTTCGCCGAGCGGACGCTGCCGAACGGTCTGAGGGTGTTCACCGCGCGTGACACCGCCACGTCGAACGTCACGGTCCAGGTCTGGTACAAGGTCGGCGCCAAGGACGATCCGGAAGGCCGCTCCGGCTTCGCCCACATGTTCGAACACCTGATGTTCAAGGCGACGCGGAACCTGCCGCAGGAGACCTTCGACCGTTTGACCGAGGATGTCGGCGGCTCGAACAACGCCTCCACCGGTCTGGACGTCACCAACTATTATGAGACCGTGCCGGCCCAGCATCTGGAGCGGATGCTGTTCGCCGAATCCGAGCGGATGGGGGCGCTGGTCGTCGACGAGGCCTCGTTCGAGAGCGAGCGCGACGTGGTCAAGGAGGAGTTCCGCCAGCGCGTCCTGTCGACCCCCTATGGCCGGTTCCAGCGCCTGCACTCCCAGGCCTTCATCTTTCAGAACAGCCCCTATCGCCGCCCGGGCATCGGCTCGATCGCCGACCTGGACGCCGCCACCATCGACGACGTGCTGCGCTTCCATGAGACCTTCTACCGGCCCGACAACGCCTATCTGATCGTGGCGGGAAACTTTGATCAGGCCCAGCTGGACGCCTGGATCGACGGCTATTTCGGCGGCATCGAAAATCCCGACCGCGCCCTGCCCGTCAACAACGTGCCCGAGAGCTTCGGCACAGCGCGCGAGGCGACCTTCTATGGTCCGAACGTGCCCCTGCCGATGGTGCAGATCACCTGGCCCACCGTGCCCTATGCCCATCCCGACCGGGCGGCGCTGGACGTGCTGGACGGCATCCTGTCGACCGGGGAGTCGAGCCGTCTGTACCAGGCGCTGGTCTATCGTCAGCAGATCGCGACCTCGGCCACCTCGTCCAACAGCCAGCAGCAGCAGGTCGGGGTGCTGAACACCTCGGCCATCATGAGCGCCGGCCATACGCCGGACGAAGGAATGAGCGCCCTGCGCGCCGAGGTCGCCCGCATTCGCGACGAACCGGTCACCGAGGCCGAACTGGCCGAGGCCAAGACCGAACTGGTGGCCAGCGCGCTGCGGGGGCTGGAGACCATCGACGGCCGGGCCTTCGCGCTGGGCTACACACTGATCATGACCGGCGATCCGACCAGCGCGGATCGCGACGTCGCCAACATCCAGGCCGTGACCGTCGCCGACGTGCAGCGTGTGGCGCGCCAGTACCTGCGCGACGATCGCGCCATCGCCATGCGCTATCTGCAGGCTGACGCCGAAAATCCGGCTTCGGCGGTGCAGGAAGTGTTTACCGCGCCGATCACCCTGGCGACCCTGGCGGCCGCGGGCGAGCGGGTGACCCTGCTGCCCGAAGGCCAGCGTACGCCCCTGCCGCAGCCGGGCCCCGCCGTTGACGCCGCCACGCCACAGGTGGCCGAGCGCCGGCTCGCCAACGGCATGCGGGTGCTGGTGGCCCGCAAGCCGGGTCTACCGCTTATCTCGGCCCGGCTGAGCTTCAACGCCGGCACCGCTGACGACCCGGCGGGCAAGGCGGGCGTCGCCAACTTCACCGCCTCGCTGCTGACCCAGGGGACACAAACCCGCTCCGCTCCCGAGATCGCCACCGAGATCGAGCGTCTGGGCGCGGATATCGGCGCGGGCGCCGGCGTGGACTTCACCAATGTCTTCGCCTCCTCGCCGTCCAATGTCTTCCCGCAGACCATGGCCCTGATGGCCGACGTGGTGCGCAACCCGGCCTATGCCGCCGAGGAGCTGGACCGCGAAAAGACCCAGACGCTGAACGGTCTGCGGGTCGCCCTGTCGCAGCCGGGGCCGGTGTCCAACCTGGCCGCCGCCCGCGCGGTGTTCGGCGAGGCGCCCTACGCCCTGCCCGGCTCAGGCACCCCCGGCACCATTCCGGGCCTGACCCGCGACGATCTGGTCGCCTTCCATGAGGGCCGTTACCGGCCCAGCCACGCGACGCTGGTGTTCTCGGGCGATATCACGCCCGAAGCGGCCTATGCGCTGGCGGAACAGGCCTTCGGCGACTGGCGCGATCCGGCCGGAACCGTGGCGACGATCGACGACCCGGCCGGGGCGCTGGTGGCGCCGCGCATCATCGTCATCGACCAGCCCGGCGCCGGTCAGGCGGCGGTGGTCGCGGCCCTGCGCGGCATCGCCCGCACCGACGAGGATTATTTCCCGCTTCTGGTGGGCAACAGTCTGATGGGCGGCGGCTTCTCGGCGCGCCTCAATCAGGAGATCCGGATCAAGCGCGGCCTGTCCTACGGGGCCAACTCCGGCCTCGGGGTGCGCGAGGACGAGGGCATACTGACCGCCTCGGCCCAGACCCGTAACGACGCTGTGCCGGAAGTGGCCGAACTGATTCTGGCGGAAATCGCCCGTCTGTCGGCGACCACCGCGACGGAGGCCGAACTGGCCCCGCGCCGGGCGACCCTGATCGGCTCGTTCGGTCGTCAGCTCGAGACCGTGGATGGTCTGGGCGGTCTGGTCGCCAATCTGGCCTTGTACGGCCTGCCGCTGACCAGCCTCGCCAGCTACGACGACGACGTGAATGGCGTGACTCCGGAGGCCATCCGGGCCGCTGCCGCCGAACACCTGCCCGCCTCCAGCGCCAGCCTGGTCATCGTTGGTGACGCGGCAGTCTTCCTGACCGCGCTGCGGGCGAAATACCCCAACATCGAGGTGGTGCCGCTGTCGAGCCTGAACATCGACTCGGTGACGCTGAGGTAGGCCTCAGGCCGACAGACAGACGACCTGCGCCACCCGCAGTTCGCGGCGCAGGTCGTCGGCGACCAGGCCGTAGTTGTCGACGGTGACGATGCGGCCGGTCAGGGGCTCGTCGGCCTTCTGGACCCCGCGGATGGCGGGGCCGAAGGTGTCCGGCGAGGTGGTGTAGATCCGGCCCCGGCGCGGACTTTCGGCGATGGTGACGCCGATCGCGCGGCCCTGACGATCCAGCACGGGCGCACCCGACAGGCCCGCCAGGGTGCCGCCCAGACCGTCGGTACGGCCGACCTCGGCCCAGGCCAGAACCGGTTCGTCGCGCTGTCCCCGGCCCCGCACCCTGAGCGTCTCGCGGCCGAGCAGGCGCGAAGCGACCTCGCCCGCCCGCGCCTGGGGGTAGCCGGGATGGAAGCCGCGCTGTCCGGCGCGCAGGGCATACGGGGCCATGACCGGAACAGCGTCGGACCCGCCCCGGGTCAGGAGGACGGCGATATCGGCGCGGGGCGCCAGCCGCACGTCCGCCGCCACGGCCCGGCCGCCCCCGACCATGATGGCCGGGCGTCGGCAACCCTCGACCACATGACGGGCTGTGACCCAGAGGCCGTCGCGAGAGATCGAAAAGGCGGTGCCGGAGGCCGGCTGGAAGGGAATGTCCGGGGCGTTGACGGTGACGGCCGGATCGAACGGCGTGATGGGTCCCAGCAGGGCGCCCTCGACCTCATCGGGCGCAGGCGGCGCAGGCGGGGCGTCAGCGTTTTCGCGCAACCGAAGCGACCAGATGACCAGGGCGCTGACGACCAGCGAATAGACGAGCCAGTCCGGCGTTTTGGGGAAGGCCACGGCCTCAGCCTGTCAGGGCGGCGGCGAGGATCAGGGCGGTCGACAGCTTGGCGCCGACCAGCAGGACGGCGGCGGCGATCTCTCCGTCGCGGATGCGTTGGGGCAGGCCGGTGAGGACCATGTCGACCAGACGGAACGCCAGAAGCTGCAGCACCACAGTGGCGACGCCCCACAGAGCGATGTCCTTGATCGAGGTCGAGACGCTGAGACTGACCGCGAGCGGGATGGCGAGGCCGACCAGAACGCCGGAGAAGGCGACGGCGGCGGCCGCGTTGCCCTCACGGATCAGGGCGATCTCCTTCCACGGCGTGAACAGGGCATAGAGGATCGCCCCCACCGCCAGAAGAGCCAGTGTCACGCCAAGGTGCGCCAGCGTCGTCGGGAAGCCTGACGCGAAGGCCTGGACCTCGGCGCTTTCGAGCAGGGTTGTGAGGGACGAGGAGTCCATGGCTGTCCGGTTGCAAGAGCCCGGCGACGATTGCCCGGTTTTTGCCTCAATCCGCAAGGGGGATGGGGACACAGTTGGTCAAGAACTGTGACGCGGTGTGTCGGGGATGGGTTTGGAGATGGGACTCTCGATCCCAAGACCCCATACCGCAAACCCCAAACCCTAGGCGGCTTCAGCTTCCGACTTCCTGCGCACGGAGGCCCGCACCTTCTCGCTCTCGGACTTCAGCTGACCGCAGGCGGCAAGGATGTCGCGGCCGCGGGGGGTGCGAATCGGACTGGCGTAACCGGCCTTGTTGAGGATGGCGGCGAACCGTTCGATCGTCTTCCAGTCCGAGCATTCATAGTCCGTGCCCGGCCACGGATTGAACGGGATCAGGTTGACCTTGGCGGGGATGCCCTCGATCAGTTTGAGCAGGGCGCGGGCCTCGTCCGGCGAGTCGTTGACGCCTTTCAGCATCACATATTCGAACGTCACCCGGCGGGCGTTGGACAGTCCCGGATAGGCGCGGATGCCGGCCATCAGCTGGGCGAGGTCGTATTTCTTGTTCAGGGGCACCAGCACGTCGCGCAGGGCGTCGTTGGTCGCGTGCAGGCTGATCGCCAGCATGGCCTGGGTGCGGGTTCCCAATGCCTCCAGCTGGGGCGTGACGCCCGAGGTCGAGACGGTGATCCGGCGGCGCGACAGGGCGATGCCCTCATTGTCGGAGATGATGTCGATCGCGTCGGCGACGTGGTCGAGATTATACAGCGGCTCGCCCATGCCCATGAAGACGATGTTGGACAGACGGCGGTCTTCCCTGGGCGACGGCCATTCCTCGAGGTCGTCGCGGGCGACCTGGACCTGGGCCACGATCTCGGCGGCGGTCAGGTTACGGACCAGCTTCTGGGTGCCTGTGTGGCAGAAGGTGCAGTTCAGCGTACAGCCGACCTGCGAGGACACGCACAGGGCGCCCGCGCGCCCGACGTCGGGGATGTAGACGGTCTCGATCTCGATGCCCGGCGCGGTGCGGATCAGCCATTTGCGGGTGCCGTCCTTCGACACCTGGCGCTCGACGATCTCGGGCCGGGAGAGGGTGAAGGCGGCGGCGAGCTTCGCCTGCGTATCCTTCGCCACATTGCTCATGGCGGCGAAGTCGGTGACGCCGAAATGGTGGATCCAGCCCCAGACCTGCGAGGCGCGCATCTTCGCCTTCTCGGGCGGACAGATGTCGGCGTCGATCAATGCCTGACGCAGGCCCGCGCGCGTCAGCCCCGAGAGGTTGACGGGCGCCGCCGCGGCGGCGGCGGCTCGCTGTGCGGGCGTGCGGGAAAGGTCGAGCGTCAGGCTCAAGGCGGCATCCTGAAAGCGTGGGAGGCGCGGCTTATACCACAGATCGGGAAGGATTTAAGGCGCGAGACAGCCGCTTCAGTCCGCCTCATCCTCGATCACATCGATCCGGTCGTCATCCAGCCCGAAATGGTGGCCGATTTCGTGGATCAGGACGTGGGCGATGATCTCGGACAGGCCGACGTCGCCGCGCTCGCACCATTCGTCGAGGATCGGGCGGCGGTAGAGGAAGATGCGCGAGGGTTCGGCCGCGGGGCCGAGGGAGTCGCGCAGGCCGATGTCGATGCCGTGGTAGAGGCCGGTCAGTTCGAACGGGTCCTCCATCTCCATCATCGCCAATGTCTCTTCGTCGGCGAAGTCGTCGACGCGGATCACCACCTCGCCCGCCAGCGACCGGAACGGCTCGGGCAGGACGTCGAACGCCTCGCGCGCCAGCCGGGCGAAGTCGTCGAGGGAGGGGGCGGTCTGGGTGGTCCAGGTCATATGAGGCAGTAGGCAGCAGGCAACAGGAATTAGGAAGGGCAGGCGGAACGAACCCTACCGCCTACTGCCTGATCCCTCGACCCCCGCCCCTCATGCGTTATGGTTACCGAATCAGGGCGCGGGAGCGGACACGACACCATGGCCGAGGCCGACATCGCCTATGTCGCGACCGCGGGCGCAGCGGGGCTGGCCCTGGCCCTCAGCGCCTGGGCGGCGCGGCTGCGCGGGCGACTGGCGGTGCGCAACCGGGTGGCCGAGTCCGACCTGGCGGCAGCCTTGGTCGACCTGGCCGATCGCGACGGCGCGCTGGCGGCGTTCGAGGATGTGCGGCTGGCCCTGACGCCGGACGGTCGGACCAAGCGGCTGGGCGCGCCCCAGGCCTGGAAGGCCCTGACGCTTGATCTGGCCCGCGTCGATGAGCATGAGCACGATCCGGGGCTGGTCGTGCTGGACGCCGTGCGGCTGGCGGCTGGACCGCGGCTGGACGCCCTGATCGATCAGGGCGAGGCGTTCGACGCCGTGCTGGAAGGCTCGGGCGGAGCCTGGTCGGTCGAGGGCCGGTCATCGGCAGGCGCGGCCTGGTTGAGGCTGTCGCGGCTGGGGCTGGTCGGTACGGCCGCCGAAAGCGGCCTGGGCCTGCTGGCCGATTCCTATCCGGCGCCGACCTGGATCACTGATGCGGCCGGGCGGCTGGCCTGGGCCAACAAGGCCTGGCTGACCGAGATGAAGGCCGACAGCGTCGATCAGGCGCGCGAAAAGGGGCTGAGCTTCGACCGCGGCGCCGACGCCATCGTGGCCGAGGCGGGCCGGACGAACCAGCATCAGGACGGCTTCCGCTGGACCACCGGCGGCGGACGGCGGCGGGCGTGGCGGATCGTGGCCGAGCCGGTCCAGGGGGGGGCGGGCGCGGTGCTGGCCTTTGCACTGGACATGACCGAGGCGGAGGAGACCCGCGACACCCTGCGCCGCCACGTCGAAGCCCATGACGAGACGCTGAATCATCTGGCCGACGCGGTCGCCATCTTCGGTCCATCCAAGCGGCTGGCTTTCCACAACACCGCCTTCCAGACGCTGTTCAACATCGATCCGGCCTGGCTGGACGAGCGACCGACCCATGCCGAGCTGCTGGACCGACTGCGCCAGCGCCGCCTGCTGCCCGAGGTCATCGACTACGCCGGCTGGAAGGCCAATGAGCTGGATTTCTACGGCGCCTCGGCGGCCGCGCCGGACGACAGCTGGTCCCTGCCCGACGGCCGGACACTGAGGGTCGTCCGCCAGCCGCACCCGCTGGGCGGTGTGCTGCTGTTGTTCTCGGACATCACCGACGAGTTGAAGCTGCGCAGCCGGTTCAACGCCCAGATCCAGGTTCAGACCGCGACGCTGGACAAGCTCAATGACGCCGTGGCTGTGTTCGGCTCCGACGGGCGTCTGCGGCTGCACAACGAGGCCTTCGACGCCTTCTGGGGCGTGACGGGCGAGGCGCTGGACGCGGCGGGGGATTTCGACGCCGTGGCGGCCCTGTGCCAGTCGACCATGCCCGATCCCGCCCTGTGGCTGGGGTTGAAGGCGCGGGTCGCTGACCCCGATCCGGAAAGCCGGGTGCCGATCGCCGGCGAGGGCAAGACCACCGACGGGCGCATCGCTTCATGGCAGACCCGGCCCCTGCCGGACGGCGCCACCCTGGTGGCCTTTGCCGACGTCACGGCGCGGCGCGGGCTGGAACAGGCGCTGGCGGCCAAGGCCCAGGCGCTGGAGGAATCAACGGCGCTGAAACGCGAGTTCGTGGGCAGCGTCTCGTACGAGCTGCGCACGCCCCTGACCACCATCGTCGGCTATTCCGAACTGCTCGAGATGCAGGCCGATCTGCCCGAGCGCAGCCGACAGCATGCCGGCGCCATCCGCATCGCCGCCAGCCAGCTGGCCAGTTCAATCGATGATGTGCTGGACATGGCCCAGATCGACGCGGGCGAGATGGAGCTTCAACTCGGCGACGTCCGGGTGTGCGACCTGCTGGACGCGGCCGGCGAACGGGTCCAGGCCCGGATCGAGGCGCGGGGCGCCAGTCTGAAGATCCATTGCCCCGACGGCCTGCGCCCCATCCGCGCCGACGCCCAGCGGGTCGGTCAGGCGCTCGACCATCTGCTGGATCACGCCGCCCGGGCCGTGTCGGAAGGCGGGGCCGTGACCCTGACCGCCGAAGTCACCTCATCGGAGGTCCGCATCCGCGTCGAGGACACCGGACGCGGCATTCCCTATCACTTGCAGGCCCATGTCTTTGATCGCTTCGTGCGACGCGAGCGCGGCGGGCCGGGCGTCGGTCTGGCGCTGGTCAAGGCGCTGGTCGAGCTGCACGGCGGTTGGGCCGAGGTGGAGAGCGAACCCGGCAAGGGCGCGACCTTCATCCTGCACCTGCCGCTGGAGGCGGCGGTCGTCGCGGCCGCGCCGGAGTTGCGGCTCGGAGTGGCGAGTGGCGAGTGACGAGTGGCGAGAAAGGCCCGCTCGCTTTGACTCGCCCCTGCGCACTCACTACCCACTCGCCACTCGCCCCTCGCCACTGGACCTGTCATGGCCAAGCCCCTCAAGACCGCGCTGATCTACGATTTCGACGGCACCCTCGCGCGCGGCAATATGCAGGAGGTCAGCTTCATTCCGTCGATCGGCATGAAGCCCCAGCAGTTCTGGGACAGCGTCTATCCCGAGACCCGGAAGGCCGATGGCGACGGCATACTGATGTACATGCAGATGATGCTGGCCGCCGCCAAACAGGTGAACCAGCCGGTGACCAGACAGGCCCTGCGCGACCACGGCTGCGACGTCGCCCTGTTCGAGGGACTGCGGGATTTGTCGTGGTTCGACCGGATGAACGCCTATGGGGCCGAGGTCGGACTGGAGATGGAGCACTATATCATCTCGGCCGGACTGACGGAGATGATCGAAGGCTGTCCGATCGCCAGGGCGTTCCGCCACGTCTATGCGTCGAAATACGTCTATGACGCCGACGATGTAGCGATCTGGCCGGCCGTGGGCGTCAACTACACGACCAAGACCCAGTATCTGTTCCGCATCAACAAGGGCGTGTTCAACCACTGGGACGACGAGCGGATCAACCGCTTCATCCCCGATGACGAACGTCCGATTCCGTTCGAGCGGATGATCTTCCTCGGCGACGGCGACACCGATGTGCCAACCATGAAGATGATGCACACTAAGGGCGGCTATTCGATCGCCGTCTATGACCCCGACAACACCCCGCGGGACACGCGCAAGATCCACCGGCTGATCTCGGAGGACCGGGTCAATTTCGTCGCCGCCGCCGACTATCGCGAGGGCACGGCGGTGGACCTGATCGTCAAGGGCCTGATCGGCCGGATCGCTGTCAATTGCGGTACGATGCCGGCCGATCTCTGAGCCTAGATCGCGTTCAGCGGCGTCTTGAGGAACCGCTGGCCCGAGGCTTCGGCCGGCGGCAGGGCGCCGGCGCGAATGTTGATCTGCAACGACGGCAGGATCAGCGCAGGGACCTTGAGGGTCGCGTCGCGGGCCTCGCGCAGGGCGACGAAATCGTCTTCAGAACGGCCGCCGCCGATGTGGATGTTGCCCGCCGCCTCGGCCGCCACTGTCGTCTCCCAGCGATGGTCGGTGCGGCCCTCGGGCAGATAGTCGTGGCCGACGAAGAGCCGCGTTTGCGACGGCAGGGCGAGGATGCGCTGGATCGAGCGATACAGGGTCCGGGCGTCACCACCGGGAAAGTCGCACCGCGCCGTGCCGTAATCGGGCATGAACAGGGTGTCGCCGACGAAGACGGCGTCGCCGATCACATAGCTGACGCAGGCCGGGGTGTGGCCGGGCGTGTGCAGCACCTCGACGGGCAGCGATCCCAGGGTGAACCGCTCTCCGTCCGCATAGAGGCTGTCGAACACCACGCCGTCAGCGCTGACGTCATGGGCCTCGAACAGGACGCCAAAAACCTTCTGCACCTCAGTGATGCGGCTGCCGATGCCGATCGGGGCTCCGGTGCGGCGGCGGATCTCGTCCGCGCCGGTCAGGTGGTCGGCGTGTGCGTGGGTTTCCAGAATCCGTTCGAGCTTGAGGCCACGCTCGGCGATCCGGGCCAGGACCTGCTCGAGCGAAGCGGCCGAGGTGCGGCCGCTGGCGGCGTCGTAATCGAGAACCGGATCGATGACGGCCGCTGCGCCGGTGGCCGGGTCGGCGACCAGATAGGTGATGGTGTGGGTCGCGGGGTCGAAGAATCCCTCAACAGTCGGCATGGGCGCGGGGGCGATGGTCATGCGGAGCTCCTCTGTTCATTCCAATATATTAGCACTTGCTAAATTAGCAATGGGCCATATACTGCGCGTCATGAACACCCTTTCCACCCTGTTCCTCGACCAGTTCAAAGACAACGCTGGCGATGCGGCACGGCTCCTGAAGGCGCTCTCGAATGAGAAGCGGCTGATGATCCTGTGCCAGCTCGGCGACGGCGAACGCCCCGTCGGCGAACTGCTGCCGCTTGTAGGCCTGTCCCAGTCCGCCCTGTCGCAACACCTCGCGGTGCTGCGCGAGAAAGGATTGGTCGCCGGCCGGCGCGAGGGCGTTTCGATTCTCTACCACGTCGCCGACCCGGCGGCCCTGAAGGTCATCGCCGTCTTGGCCGACATCTATTGCCCCCCTGCTCAAGGAAACTGATCCATGGCCGTACTCACCCCCCTGTCTTCCGCCGAGGTCTCGGCCCGGATCAAGACTGGCAAGGCGCGGCTTCTGGCCGTGATGCCCTGGAACCGGGCGATGCGGGCCGCGTGATCGCATGGACGCGACCGTCGCCCAACTGATGCTGGCCGTCCTCAGCGGCGGCATCGTCGCCCTGCTGCTGACCGTGTTCGGCGGCGGCGGCTCGGTGCTGGCCGTACCGCTGCTGTTGTATGTGGTCGGGGTGCGGGATCCCCACGTCGCCATCGGCGCCTCGGCCGCCGGCGTGGCGTTGAACGCCCTGACGGCCCTGACCGGTCAGGCCCGGGCGGGACGGGTGCGCTGGCCCTGCGCCCTGCTGTTCGCCGCGACCGGCTCGGTCGGCGCCTTCGCCGGATCGTCCGTGGCCAAGGCGATCGACGGCCACGCCCTGCTGATCTTCTTCGCCCTCGCCATGGGGCTGGTCGCGCTCGCCATGCTGAGGCCGAACGCGCCGGTCGGGGCCGAGAACGTGCGCCTGACCCGCGCCATGGCTCCGCGCGTCGCCGCCTCGGGCGCAGGTGTCGGCGTAGCGGCCGGCTTCTTCGGCATCGGCGGCGGTTTCCTCATTGTTCCCGGCCTGATGGGCGCGACGGGCATGACGCTGGCTCTGGCCCAGGCCTCGTCCCTGGTCAGCGTCGCGGCGTTCGGGGCGACGACGGCGGCCAACTACGCCCTGTCGGGCCTGGTCGACTGGCCGGTCGTAGGGGCCATGGCGGCAGGCGGGGCGGTGGGAACCCTCGCGGGCCTGCCCATCGCCCGACGGCTGGGCGCCAACGCGGTTTTGGGGCGACGCCTGTTCGCAGGCCTGATCCTGATCGTCGCCGTCTATGTGGCGATCAAGGCGATTTCAGCCGTTTAGCGCCCACCCGCCCTGAGGAAGGCATCGCGGGCGGCGGTGAGGCGCGACGGGACGAGACCGCGCAGGGACGCCTCGCCGCGCTGCTTCAGCCCGGCTTCCTGACCCTTGCGCCAGACCACCTCGGCCTCCAGCGCCAAGGCGCGGGCGATGTCGATGAGCTGAACCCGTGTGGGAAGGGCAAGGTTGCGGTCGAGCCGCAGGCGCAGGCCGGTCGGGGAATGGTCGACGATCAGGCAGGACAGCTCCAGCCCCGGCGCCACCACCACAGCGCGGGTGCTGGCGGCCGATCGCGGCTCGAAACGGCGATCCAGCGCGGCGTTCATTCGCCCATAGAACCCGGCAGACGGTTTCGATCCAGTTGCACCACGACATCAGCCGTCACGCCGCCGTCCAGCATGTGCCGGGTGAGGCGCTCGAAATACTGGATGAAGCCGGCCAGCCGCGCGCGCTCGGCAGCGGGCAGCCTCGCCGGGGCGACGCCCAGAAGATCGGCCTCCTGCTGGCAACGCCAGTCCGGCACGACATCGAAGCCGGGCGCTTTCAGGAACAGGACGGCGTCGAACCCGGCGACGAAATCGGCATAGGGACCTGCGACATGTTCGTTGACGGCGCGGCGCCATGCTCCGTCGGGGTCTCGCTCCCGCTCCAGTGCATTGATCGGCTCGGCGAGGGCGGCCTCATCCTGGGGCAGGGCGCCCAGGCACCAGGCGTCGATCAGGATCGCTCGGGGGCGCCCGAAGAAGATTCTCCAGTCCCGGATGGGCCGGCGGTCGTCCTCGCGCTTGTCGAAGTCGGGGATCAGAACCTTGTCGTCAGCCCGGGCGGCGCCCAGCGCCTTGATCAACCGGCTGAGCATTCGAAGATCATGCGTTCCGGGCGGCCCGCGCGTCAGGAACAGAGGATGAATTTCCTCCGCCATCGCCTCGCGCCGGGCTCGGGTCAGATAGACGTCATCAATTGAAATCTGCACCCCGCCGAATTCCTCGGCGGCGGCGCGGGCGAGAGTGGTCTTGCCCGACCCCTGCGCTCCGACCACGGCGATCAGTGGAGGGCGGGCGACGATTTCGTTTCTCTGGCTGTCAACGATCAGCCGGCCGATCAGATCGACGAGCTCAGGGTTCGCGCGGCCCACCGCCGCGGCTCAGTGCTGGTTTTCGGGCAGGCGGACGATCAGGCCGTCGAGATCGTCCGAGACCCGGATCTGGCACGACAGGCGCGAGTTCGGCTGGACGTTCTCGGCGAAGTCCAGCATCGACTCCTCCATCGCCGAGGCCCGGCCAGTCTCGGCGGCGAAGGCCTCGTCGACATAGACGTGGCAGGTGGCGCAGGCGCAGGCCCCGCCGCAGTCGGCGTCGATGCCCGGCACATTGTTGCGGATCGCCCCCTCCATGACGGAGAGGCCGGTCTTGACCTCGACGACATGCTCGCGGCCGTCGTGTTCGATGTATCTAATCTTTGCCAAGTCAGGCCGCCGCTTCCGTCTTCTTCCGCGACGGCGCCACCATCAGCTTCTTGGTTTTGGCGATCGCCTCGGCCGGGTTCAGGCCCTTGGGGCAGACCTGGGCGCAGTTCATGATGGTGTGGCAGCGGTAGAGTTTGAACGGGTCCTCGAGGTCGTCGAGCCTTTTGTCCGTGGCGTCGTCGCGGCTGTCGGCGATCCAGCGGTAGGACTGCAGCAGCGCCGCCGGGCCGAGGTATTCCGTCTGGTTCCACCAGTAGCTCGGGCACGACGTCGAGCAGCAGGCGCACAGGATGCATTCGTACAGACCGTCCAGTTTCGCCCGGTCCTCAGGCAGCTGGATACGCTCCTTCTCGGGGTCCGGCTCGTCCGACTGGAGCCAAGGCTGGATCGAGTCGTACTGGGCGTAGAACAGGGTCAGGTCCGTCACCAGATCCTTGACCACCGACTGGTGCGGCAGGGGGGCGATGGAAATGGTCGAGGAGGAGCACTCCTCCCAGCCCTTGGTGCAGGCCAGGGTGTTGCGGCCGTCGATATTCATCGAGCAGGAGCCGCAGATGCCCTCGCGGCACGAGCGCCGGAAGGTCAGGGTCGGGTCGATCTCGTTCTTGATGTGGATCAGGGCGTCCAGCAGCATCGGACCGTGGTCGTCAGCCGAGATCTCGAACGTGTCCCAGCGCGGGTCGGCGTCGACCTCGGGGTCGTAGCGGTAGACCTTGTAGGTCTTGACGTTCTTCGCGCCGGACGGGGCCTTGTGGACCTTGCCGCGCGTGGGCTTCGAGCCCTTGGGGAGGGTGAGTTGAACCATCTCTAGTAAACCCGCGCCTTCGGCTCGATGTAGGCGATGTCGTCAGACATCGTGTAATTATGCACCGGGCGGTAGTCGATCTTCACCGCGTCGCCGGGGACTTTCCAGGTCAGGGTGTGCTTCATCCACTCGACGTCGTTGCGGTCCGGATAATCCTCGCGAGCGTGGGCGCCGCGCGACTCGGTGCGGTTCAGGGCGCCCTCGATGGTGACCAAAGCCTGATCGATCAGGTTGTCGTATTCCAGGGTCTCGACCAGGTCGGTGTTCCAGATCAGGCCGCGGTCGGTGGTCTTGATGTCGGCGCCGGCGGCGTGGATGGCGCGCAGCTTGGCGACCCCCTCCTCCAGCGTCTTGCCGGTGCGGAAGACGGCGGCGTCTGACTGCATGGCGCGCTGCATGTCGATGCGCAGCTTGGCAGTGGGGGTCGAGCCGTTGGCGTGGCGGAAGCGGTCCATGCGGGCGACGTGGCCGTCGGTGGTCGCGGCCGGCGCGTCAGGAACCCGCGATGCCTTGTCCACCACCTCGCCGCAGCGCAGGCCGGCGGCGCGGCCGAACACCACCAGATCAGTCAGGCTGTTGGAGCCCAGGCGGTTAGCGCCGTGCACCGAGACGCAGGCCGCCTCGCCCACGGCCATCAGACCGGGGACGACGGTGTCCGCATTGTCGCCGACCTTGGTCAGGACCTCGCCGTGATAGTTGGTGGGGATGCCGCCCATATTGTAGTGCACGGTCGGCAGGACCGGGATTGGCTGTTTGGTCACGTCGACGCCGGCGAAGATCCTGGCGCTCTCGGAAATGCCCGGCAGACGCTCATGCAGGATCTTCGGGTCGAGGTGATCCAGATGCAGATTGATATGGTCCTTCTTCGGGCCCACGCCGCGGCCTTCACGAATCTCGATGGTCATGGAGCGGCTGACCATGTCGCGCGGGGCCAGATCCTTCACGGTCGGCGCATAGCGCTCCATGAAGCGTTCGCCCTCGGAATTGGTCAGATAGCCGCCCTCGCCGCGCGCGCCCTCGGTGATCAGGCAGCCGGCGCCGTAGATGCCGGTCGGGTGGAACTGGACGAACTCCATGTCCTGCAGCGGCAGGCCGGCGCGCAAGACCATGGCGTTGCCGTCGCCGGTGCAGGTGTGGGCGCTGGTAGCCGAGAAATAGGCGCGGCCGTAGCCGCCGGTGGCCAGGATGACCGTCTTGGCGCGGAAGCGGTGCATCGTGCCGTCATCCAGCTTCAGCGCCGTCACGCCGGTGCAGGCGCCGCCCTGCATGATCAGGTCCAGCGCGAAATATTCGACGAAGAACTCGACCTCGCGGCGCACGGACTGGCCGTACAGGGTGTGCAGGATGGCGTGACCGGTGCGGTCGGCGGCGGCGCAGGTGCGCTGCACCGGGCCCTCGCCGAAGTTCCGGGTCATGCCGCCGAAGGCGCGCTGGTAGATCTTGCCTTCGTCGGTGCGGCTGAAGGGCACGCCCCAGTGTTCCAGCTCGTAGACGGCCTTGGGCGCGTTGCGGACCAGGTATTCGATGGCGTCCTGATCGCCCAGCCAGTCCGACCCCTTGACGGTGTCGTACATGTGCCACTGCCAGCTGTCCTCGCCCATATTGCCGAGGCTGGCGGAGATGCCGCCCTGGGCCGCGACCGTGTGCGAGCGGGTCGGGAAGACCTTGGTGACGCAGGCGACCTTCAGCCCTTGCTGGGCCGCGCCGAGGGCCGCGCGAAGGCCGGAGCCGCCCGCGCCGACGACGACGACGTCATAGGCGTGATCGACGAATTCATAAGCAGCCATCAGCCGTCAGATCCCGAAACCGGCGGGCAGGGGCGCGGAACCCAGCGCCAGCCGCACGATGAAGAAGACGCCCGCCGCCGCGACAATGAGGCACAGCAGGCCGATCAGGCCCAGCAGCGCGGTGCGCGACACGGGCTTGTGGATATAGTCGTCGACGATGACCTTCAGCCCCATGTTCATGTGCCAGAGGCTTACCGCCAACGTCACGGCCAGAAGCACCGCATTGACCGGCGAGGCGAACCAGTCGCGCGCGCCGTCATAGCCGCCGCCCGACAGGGTGAAGCCGCTCCACAGGCCCCACAGGGTCAGGGGCGCCAGGATCAGGGACGACAGCCGTTCGGCGGTCCATTCGCCCGCGCCGTGGCGGTCCGAGACCTTGACGCCCTTCACAAAGACCTTGGAGTCGCGGCTCACAGTACGACCCTCCCCGAGCTGAACAAAAGGGCCCAGAAGGCGACCGCGATGACGACGCCGCCGATCATGGAGGCCCAGGACAGAGTGTCGGCGGCCTTGGGAGACAGGCCACGTCCGGCGTCCCAGATCAGGTGGCGGATACCGCCGGTCAGGTGCAGGCACAGAGCGAGGGTCAGGCCGAACCAGACGAACAGCCCAAGCGGCGACCCCATCCAGCCGATGAAGGTCGCATAGGCCTCGGGTCCGAAGGCCAGGGCCATCAGCCAGACGAAGACCAGCACCGCCCCGACCGACAGGGCCCCGCCCGTCATGCGGTTCAAGATCGAGGCGAACATGGTGACGTGCCAGCGCCAGATCTGGAGATGGGGCGACAGGGGACGGATGCGGCCGTTGGGCTGGACCACGAACCGGCCGGTCTGGTCGTCAGAGGACGCAAGGTGGGGCGGGTCGTTGGAGGCGTCGCCCGGCAGGGGGGAGATCGACATATTGCGAATGGTTCTCAGAAACCTGAGCGAATTCAGCCGCTCGAAACCGGTGATCCGGGTTTAGTCAGCGTAGCGGCAAGGGTCAACGAAACGTGAGCAGGTGCGGCATCCGGGATCACGAATTCGCGGGCCGGGTGCACGGCCTTTGTCATTCGTGCAGGTTCGCGGCAGTCTGGCCCCCATGTCGGGTTTGATCGTCTTCGCCTTCGCGGGTCTGCTGATACAGGAGACCGCGCCGCATCCGTCCACACAGGCCGCCTATCAGGCGCCCGTGATCCGTCCGTTCGAGCCGGGCCGGAACTTCGGCCGCGAACCGGCCCAGGGCGACGCCGAGGGGGAGCTGTACCGCCGTCCGCTGGATACGCCGGTCGTGGTCGAGGCCTATGTCCGGTCCTATGAATATGCGCCCGACGATGCCGAGACGGCCTATGAACAGGGCGTGGCGTCGGCCGAGATCCGGGCCGACCAGGCCGCCGGTCCGCTGGAGGGGGCCTGGCGGGTCGTCGATGCGGCGGGACGGACGCTTTACGATCTGGTCCTCAACGACACCGGCGTTGGTCCGGTCGAAGGAGGATGGCGCGCTGAGGCGGGTTGGGGCGCGGCGACCTCGGACGGGACGACGCTGACGCTGGACGGCCCGGGCGCGATGACGCTGGAGCGGACAGGGAACGGCTGGCGCGGCGTGCTGACGATCGACGGCCAGACGCGCCCGGCGAGCCTTATCCGCCCGAACTGAGCCGGATGCGCGACACCGCCGCCTGTAGCCCGTTGGCTCCGTAAGGCACAGCCGCACCCCGCCCCCAGACCGGATCGGGCCACTGACCGTCGTCGTGGCGGCGCCCGATGACATGGACATGCAACTGGGCGGTGACATTGCCGAGGGCGGCGACGTTCAGCTTCTGCACCGGCCGTCCCGCCGCCCGACCGAGAGACCGCACCATGTCGCCGGCGCGAACGACCTCGTCCATCAGGGCGGCGCGTTCGGCGGGGGTCAGGTCCTCGATCTCATGCAGGCCGGCACGGCGCGGGATCAGGATCAGCCACGGGTAGCGGGCGTCGTCCTGCAGCCGCAGCTGACACAGGGGCCATTCGCAGGCGATGACGGAGCCCGACTCGAAGGCCGGATCGGCTTTGAACGCAGCGGTCATGCCCCTTCGGTCGCGCGACGGCGGCTACGGGTCAAGCGGGACCGTTCAGTTCAGCGCATGGACCAAGTCAGGCGGGCGTCAGGTCAGGCCGGCGCGAAGGTCAGGGGCGCGCCCCAGAACTGGCTGACCAGATCGGACTGCGGGCCGGCCTTGCCGCTGGTCAGGAAGTCGCGACGGCCCTGACCGCCGAGGTCGTACTCGGGATGACGCTGGAAATACCGGTCCAGGGCGTCGGCGACGGCCGTGGGCTGGTGGATCACCGGCGTGCCCGGCGGCAGGGCGGCGGCGAAAAGGTCGGCCACGATCTCATAGTGGGTGCAGCCGAGGATGGCCTGGTCCGGATGGCGGCCGATGCGGCGGCGCAGGGCGTCGACGTGGTCGTCGACCACCACCTTGAGCTCCTCGGCGGGAGCGCCGAGCTCGATCAGGCCGGCGAGGCCCGGACAGGGTTCGGAAAAGACGGCCAGATCCTCGCGCCGCTTGTCGATCTCGATCTCATAGACCCGGCTATGGGCCGTCGCGGCGGTGCTGAAGACGCCGGTGATGTCGATGGCCTCGATCTTGTCGCCCAGAGGCGTGCGTTCGGCCTCATAGGTCCACGGCAGGCCGGTCGCCGCCTCGATGGTCGGGACGATGATGCCCAGCACATTGATCGGGCGACCGTGGCGGGCGCGAGCTTCGGGCACCCAGCTCTGCTGCAGGCGGCGGAGCGCGATGGCCGAAGCGGTGTTGCAGGCCAGCACGATGACATTGGCTCCGGCCTCGAACAGCCGCTCGCAGCCGGCCCGGGTCAGGTCAACGATCTCCTCGCCGCCGCGTCCGCCGTAGGGGGCGTTGGCCTGGTCAGCCAGATAGACGAAATCCCGGTCGGGGAACCGCCGTGTTAGTTCGCGGTGAACCGTGAGGCCGCCCACGCCGGAGTCAAATACGCCAATCGCCATGGCGCGCGCTTTAGACGCCGCGCCGGTTCCCGTCTATCCATCCGGCCCCACAGACGGAGATTACCGCCCGTTCATGTGACAGTCAGGCCGGGAAGAGCCTAGGGTTGGCAGGAACGCATTCACGGACGGAGTTTACCCATGCACAGACGCCAGCTTCTCGTCGCCGGAGGCAGTTTGTTCGCCCTGTCGGCCTGCGCCTCCAACGGGATGTCGATGGGCGGGGGAACCCCGGCCGCGACGCTCGCCTCGGACGCCGCCGCCGCCCGCGCCGTCCTGCCGGTGCAGACGCCCCGGGCCGAGCTGCTGCAGGTCTGGACCGGTCCCTACGAGGGCGTGCCGCCCTGGGACCGGGTGACCGCGCCGAAGCTTCGTGCGGCCCTTCTGGAGGGCATCGAGCTTCAGCGCGCGGAAATCGAGGCGATCGCAAACAATCCCGAACCGGCGACCTTCGCCAACACCATGGTCGCCTTGCAGATGGCGGGGGACCCGCTGGACCGCGCCGGGTCCATCTATGGCGTGATGACCTCCAACATCGGGTCGGACGACTACAATGCCGTCGATACCGAGGTGTCGCCCCTGCTGTCCGCCGCCGGCGACGAGATCACCTTCAACGCGAAGCTGTTCGCCCGCATCAAGGCGGTAGCCGACAGCGCCGCCGCCGCGGGCCTGACCGCTGAACAGACGCGCATCGCCGAACGCAGCCGCGACGCCTTCGTGCGCAACGGCGCCGCACTGGACTCCGAAGGCAAGGCCGAGCTGGGCCGGATCAACACCGCCCTGGCCAACGCCTTCACCGCCTTCAGCCAGAAGGTCGTGGCCGACGAGAACACCTGGACCGTCATCCCCACCGAGGCCGGCGTGGCCGGCCTGCCCGCGTCGAACAAGGCCGCTGCGGCCGCCGCGGCCCGTTCGCGCAACGTCCAGGGCTGGGCCATCGTCAACACCCGCTCCAGCGTCGACCCCTTCCTGAGTTTCGCTGACGACCGCGCTCTGCGCGAACAGGTCTGGCGCAAATTCGTCAACCGGGGCGACAACGGCGACGCCAACGACACCAATGCGACCATCGCCGAGATCGTTCGCCTCAGGGCCGAACGGGCCCGGCTGCTGGGCTTCGGCAACCATGCCGAATGGCGCATGCAGGACACGATGGCGAAGACCCCTGCCGCCGCCAATGCGCTGATGATGCGGGTCTGGCCGGCCGCCGTCGCCCGCGTCGCCGAGGAAGTCGCGGACATGCGCGCCATCGCGGGTCACGATATCGAACCGTGGGACTACCTCTATTATGCGGAGAAGGTCCGGAAGCAGAAGTACGACCTCGACCAGAACGAGCTGAAACCCTATTTCGAACTCAACAACGTCCGCGCCGGCTCGTTCGAGATGGCGCGCCGCCTGTACGGCTTCACCTTCGACAAACTGCCCGCGGGCGCCGTGCCGGTCTTCCATCCGGACGTGACCGTCTATGAGGTCAAGGACGCGGGCCGACCGATCGGCCTGTACTACGCCGACGACTATGCGCGGGCCGGCAAGCGGTCGGGCGCCTGGATGACGACCTACCGGTCGCATTCGACCTATGACGGCGACAAGAACACCCTCGGCTCGAACAACAACAATTTCGTCAAGGCCGAAGGATCGGAACCGATCCTGATCTCGCTGGACGACGCCGAGACCCTGTTCCACGAGTTCGGCCACACCCTGCACGCCTATTCGTCGAAGGTGACCTACCCGGCCCTTGGCGGCACGCCGCGCGACTACGTCGAATATCCGTCGCAGGTGCACGAGCACTGGGTGCTGAGCCGGCCGATCCTGGACGGCTTTATGAAGCACTACCAGACCGGCGAACCGATGCCGCAGGCCCTGGTGGACAAGGTCCAGGCGGCCCAGACCTTCAACCAGGGCTATGCCACAGTCAGCTATCTGTCCTCGGCCCTGGTCGACATGGACCTGCACACCCGGGCTACGCCGCCGACCGACATCGACGCCTTCGAGCGCGAGAGCCTGGCCCGCTACGGCATGCCGAAGGAGATCGTGATGCGGCACCGCCTGCCGCAGTTCAATCACCTGTTCACCTCGGACGCCTATTCGGCGGGGTACTACTCCTACCTCTGGTCAGAGGTCATGGACGCCGACACCTGGGCCTATTTCGAGGAGTCGGGCGACGTCTTCAATCCTGACATCGCGGCCCGCTACAAGGCCATCATCCTGGCCGAGGGCAACACCACCGACCGCGCCGAGGCCTACCGCCGCTTCCGCGGCCGCGATCCGGACGTGACGGCCCTGCTCAGGGTGCGGGGTTTCCCGGTCAGCTGAGGTTTCCGGGCCGCAACGCATGGGGTCGGCGGATCGCTTCGTCAGCCTCATTCATTCGCGGGATCCGGCCGCTCAAGCACAGGGCGCGGGTCTCGCGTGCGGGTCAGTCTGGACGGCGTCGATGCCGTCTTTCACCGTCCGCATCCGCAGAAGGAAACGGACAAGGGCGCACTGAAATCCGTGCGCCGCTTTCTGACAGAGGCGGGCCACGTACCCGATCCCAAGCCATGACCACCATGACCCCCGAGGGCTATCTCGCTACCGTCGAACTGGACGAGGAGGCGGGACTGTTCCACGGCGAAGTCGTCAACACCCGCGATGTCCTGACCTTTCAGGGCCGGACGCTGGACGAGTTGAAGGCGGCCTTCACTGACACTGTCGCCGACTATCTCGACTGGTGCCGCCAACGCGGCAAGACGCCGGACAAGCCGTTTTCCGGGACGTTCTCGGTGCGGGTCGCGCCCGAGGTGCACCGCCGGGCCGCGGCTGCGGCGGCGCGGGAAGGCAAGAGCCTGAACGGTTTCGTGGCCGAGGTGCTGGACCGAGCGGCGGCGAACCAGCCGTGACGACCCATTGCTGCCAGATGATGAGGAACAACGTTGAGGCGGAGTGCGGTCAGCATCCGAACCGACACGATTGCCCCGACGCTTTGATCGACTTCTGGCCCGCAAGCCGAACCTACGGCCTGATGATCCACGACGGTGGAGCGTCGGTGATTGTGATTTCCTACTGCCCATGGTGCGGGACCAAGCTGCCGGACCGGCAGCACTGAGGGCCGCGCCTTGTCTTCGCCTCGCTTTTCCCCCATAAGCCGCCGCTTCCGACGCAAGTGAACCTCGCGTCTCCACCATCACGACCCCGGTTTCGACCGGACGAGGATGGCGAGAACCCTCCGCCGACGTGATCGTCGCCGGAGGCCATTTCGCTATGGAGACCGTCTCACCCGTCGGTGCTGAGTGGCCCATTTTCTGGATCCAGGTCGTCGTGACCTGAAACGAAAATGGGCATGAGGTTGTGAATGTTCGAGGCTCTGAACGAGCGGCTGACAGGCGTCTTCGACCGGATCACCGGGCGCGGCGCCCTGTCCGAAAAGGACGTGGCCGAGGCGATGCGCGAAGTCCGCGTGGCGCTGCTCGAGGCCGACGTCGCCCTGCCCGTCGTCAAGGATTTCATCGCCTTCGCCACCGAGCGCGCCACGGGCGAGGACGTCATCCGCTCGGTCAAACCGGCCGATCAGGTGGTCAAGATCGTCTATGACGGCCTGGTCGAGATGCTGGGCGGGGACGAGCCGACCCCGATCAACCTGAACGCCACCCCGCCCGCCGTCATCCTGATGGCCGGCCTGCAGGGTTCGGGCAAGACGACGACCTCGGCCAAGCTGGCGCTGCGGCTGACCAAGTTCGACCGCAAGAAGGTCATGATGGCCTCGCTGGACACGCGTCGTCCGGCGGCTATGGAGCAGCTGCAGACCCTCGGCAAACAGATCGAGGTCGCGACCCTGCCGATCGTGGCGGGCGAGTCGCCGATCCAGATCACCCGGCGCGCGCTGCAATCCGCCAAGCTTCAGGGCTTCGATGTCCTGATCCTCGACACCGCCGGCCGGATCACCCTCGACGAGGCCCTGATGGCCGAGGTGGCGGAAGTCGCCGCCGTCGCCAAACCCGTCGAGACCCTGCTGGTCGCCGACAGCCTGACCGGTCAGGACGCGGTTCGCACCGCCAAGGCCTTCCACGACCGCCTGCCGCTGACCGGCCTCGTTCTGACCCGCGCCGACGGCGACGGCCGCGGCGGGGCCATGCTGTCGATGCGCGCCGTCACCGGCCTGCCGATCAAATATATCGGCGCGGGCGAGAAGGTCGACGCTCTGGAAGTGTTCGACGCCCGCCGCGTCGCCGGCCGCATCCTGGGTCAGGGGGACATCGTCGCCCTGGTCGAGAAGGCGTCGCAGGAGCTGGACGCCTCCAAGGCCGAGGCCATGGCCCGCAAGCTGGCCAAGGGTCAGTTCGACCTCAATGACCTCGCCGCCCAGCTGCAGCAGATGAAGAAGATGGGCGGTCTTCAGGGCATCATGGGCATGCTGCCCGGCGTGGCCAAGATGAAGGCCCAGATGGCCGACAGCGGCGTCGACGACCGCATGATCGCGCGTCAGGAGGCCATCATCTCCTCGATGACCAAGCTCGAGCGCAAGAAGCCCGACCTGCTGAACGCCAGCCGCAAGAAGCGGGTCGCAAAGGGCGCCGGCGTCGAGGTCCAGGAGATCAATCGCCTGCTCAAACAGCACCGCCAGATGGCCGACATGGTCAAGTCCATGTCCAAGGGCGGCGGCAAGGGCATGAAACAGATGGCCGCCATGATGGGCGGTCTCGGCGGCGGCCAGATTCCAGGAATGGGGCGCGGCGGTCCTGACATGGCGCGCCTCAAGGCGATGGGGGGCGGCCGCATGCCCGAACCCAGCGCCGACGAAATGAAGGCCCTTCAGGACCGGCTCGCCGGCCTGGGCGGCGGACAACTTCCGGGCGGCCTTCCGGGTCTTCCGGGCTTCCCTCCCAAGAAATAATTCGACTTAAAGAAAGAGACTGAAAATGTTGAAGATTCGTCTGGCCCGCGGTGGCGCCAAGAAGCGCCCCTACTATTACATCGTCGTCGCCGACAGCCACTCGCCCCGCGATGGCAAATTCATCGAGCGCGTCGGCACCTACAACCCGATGCTGCCGCGCGACGGCGAGCAGAAGCGCGTCACCCTGAAGACCGACCGGATCGCCGAATGGCTCGGCAAGGGCGCCCAGCCCACCGACCGCGTCGCCCGCTTCCTGAGCCAGGACGAAGCCCTGGCCGGCAAGGTCAAATGGACCCAGTCCAACAACCCGAAGAAGGCCGAGCCGGGCAAGAAGGCCCAGGAACGCGCCGCCGAGCGCGCCCAGCGCGAAGCCGACCGCGCCGAGGCCGAAGCCGCCGCCAAGATCGAGGCCGCTGAAGCCGCCGTCCGCGCCAAGGAAGAAGCCAAGGCCGCTGCTGAAGCCGCCAGGAACGCGCCGGCGCCCGAGCCCGAAGCCGCTGCTGAAGAAGCGCCCGCCGAAGCTGCCGCTGAAGAGGCTCCGGCCGCCGAAGCTGAAAAGACCGAAGGCTAAGGCCTTTTGCGCTGTCGCCCCGGTCTTCGGATCGGGGCGGCGATGCAACATCTTCGATGAGCACCCCCTCCCCCGCCAACCTGATCCTCGTCGGCCGCGTCTCCGGCGGCTTTGGCGTGCGCGGCGAGGTGAAGATCGCCACCTATACCGAAGAGCCGATGAGCCTGGCCGGCTTCAAGGCGCTGCTGCGCCAGGATGGCTCGCCGGCCCTGACCATCGTCTCGGCCCGCGTGGCCAAGGAAGGCCTCGTCACCCGCTGCAAGGGGATCGAGACCAAAGAGGCCGCCGACGCCCTGCGCGGCCTGCGCCTGTATGTCCCCCGGGCCTCCCTGCCCGAGCCGGACGAGGATGAATTCTATCTGACCGACCTGGTCGGCCTGGCCGTTCGCCACATCTCCGACAATGCCCTGCTGGGTTCGGTCAAGAGCGTGCAGAACTTCGGAGCCGGCGACCTGCTCGAAATCCAGCCCGCCCTCGGCGGCCAGACCTGGTTCCTGCCCTTCACCCGCGCGGCCGTTCCCGACGTGAAGATCCAGGAACGTTTGATCCTCGCCGATCCGCCCGCCCTGGTGGGAGAACCGGAAGGTCCGGTCGAAGAGGCCGATGACAGCGACGGCGCCGAGCGCCACTACGACTGACGACGGCCAACCCCAGGAGTTCGAGGACATGGCGACCGACGGGAAGTGGCGGGTCACCGCCTCGCGCTATGTTCACAAGGATCGCTGGATCGCCGTTCGGGCAGACGATTGCATCACCGAAGAGGGCGCGGTGGTCGCCCCCTATTACGTGCTGGACTATCCCGACTGGGTCGAGATCATCGCTCTGGACGCCGCCGACAACGTGCTGCTGGTCAAGCAGTACCGGCATGGCCTGGGCGGGCTATCGATCGAACTGCCCGCCGGTGGCATGGAGCCGACCGACGCCGATCCGCTGCAGGCCGCCAGACGCGAACTGCTGGAAGAGACCGGGTGCGCCGGGGTTCTGACCCTGGTCGGCGAAACGCGGGCCAACGCCGGCACCCATTCCAACCGCACACACATCGTCCTGGCGTGTCAGGTGGCGAAGGTCGCCGAGCCCAAGGACGACCCGACCGAGCGGATCGAGAGGCTCTGGGTCCCGGCCGCCGAGGCGCTGCGGATGGCCCTGGCCGGCGAGCTGACCGTCGGCATGCAGGTCGCCTCACTCCTGCGCGGCCTGGCTCAAGCCGGCGTGGCGTCAATCAGCCTGGCGAAACCCGCCAGGTCTTGATCCGCATCGGGCATTCCTGCGCCACCTACGCCCAAGAGCCGATACGCCTGACCGGCTTCAAGGCGCTGCTGCCCCAGGATGGCTCATCGGCCCTGGTGGATGAGCCCGAAGGGCCGGCGCAACAGGATTGATCTCGAAATCAATCGAAGAGAGAGTGTTTCCTGCAACACCCTTAAAGCGATTTCGAGCCCGATGCCCGTCGATCTACCCGCCGCCGACAGGGCGTTTGCCCATATCCATCAGATCCGGGGCCAGAGTGTCGTCCTCGACGACGCGATCGCCGCTCTGTTCGGAGCCGAGACCCGGCGCCTCAACGAACAGATCCGCCGAAACGCCGCACGGTTCGAGGGCTATGCCTTCCAACTGACGGCTGAGGAGTTCGCCCGTTTGATATCGCAAAATGCGATATCAAACTCCCGAGGTGGGCGACGGACACGGCCGTGGGCCTTCACCGAACACGGCGTGGTCATGGCTGCGACCGTTCTGAAATCCGATTCCGCCGTCGCCGCGATGAAGATGGTCGTCGAGGTCTTCGTCAGTGCGCGTCGAAGGCAGGATGCCTCACCGCAAATCACCAACGGCGTGAGTGTTGGAAACGGCCTGATCCCCAGGCTGACCCAAGCCATGGCGGCGGTGCTCGACTCGGTGGTGAACCAGCGTCACGGCGCCTCCGTCCGGGAAGAGGCCCAGGACCTGCTGGACCGCTCCATCGCCCATCTGAAGGATCGGCTGTCGCGCGCCGGTCTCGAAAATGAGGAACTTGCAGCCCGGGCGACCAAGCTTCTGGCGGAAGCCGAGGCCAGCAAGGCGACCGCCGCCAAGACCCAAGCCGAGGCCGGCGAAATCGAATTGCGGGTCCTGGCGCGCAAGCTCCAGTTGGTGATCGAAGCCGAGCGCGCGATGACCGGGGGCGATATCGACCGGTTCGTCGGGGTCCTGGAACGGCTGGGCGGTTAGAGCCCGCCTACTTCTTGATCCGCATCAGGCATTCCTGCGCCACCGAGGCCAGAAGCGTGCCGTCCTGGCTGAACATCTGGCCGCGCACCATGCCGCGACCCTGCGAGGCGCTGGGGCTGTCCTGGGCAAACAGGGTCCAGTCATTGAAGT
>NZ_JAUXQZ010000009.1 GCF_030682035.1 Brevundimonas sp.
TGTCAAGGCTCATACATGCCTGACACTTTAGGCTCAGCACATGCCTGACACCTTCTGCCTTCTGCGCCCGCGGTCGGGGGTCAGTTGCGGCGGGCGGAGTCGGGATGCGGTCGGGAGCAGTCGGGGTCCCCCCGTTCACGACTTGGCTGTCTTCTCGTCATCGCCGTCGTCGTCGCCCTCGAAGAAGGCGCGCAGCGCCGATGGGCGACGACGACGGCGATGTCGGCATCGCTTGAGTCCGAGCCCTCACGGTTGGAGCTCGACAATCTCCGGGGGGAGCCGCTGCAGCTTTGAGCGCCTCTCGTTGAAGAGGGCGAGGGGGATGTGCAGATAGCGAATCAGCCACAGATGCTTCTCGAGGGCGCGGAAGGTGATCGTCCTCGAGCAGAGCGCGTCGCTGATGTAGATGCGCTCGCCGCCCCACTTGAACGAGCCGTCGCCGAAGACGAGTCGCTCGTCGTCATAGCGAGGCACGATGAACGGCGTCGGCTCGAGCGGGCGTGGTCGATAGACCTCAGACGGAACACGTCCCTGGAGCATCTCGTGCGGGCGCAGTTCGTTGTACGTGTCGCGAAAGTCTCGCAGTGCCTCAGCGACGTTGACGTCGTGGGATGCCTCCTGCTCGATGGTTCGGTGGAAGCGCTCAACGTGTCCGTTGTGCTGGGCGCACTCGACGTGCTCGACCACGATTCCCAGGTCCAGCCACCACACAACGAGGCGGGTGAGCTTTGCGACGCCGTAGCTCCCAAACGGTGGGCCGCCGTCGCACCGGATGCGTCGCGGAGGCCCGTGCTTGTCGAAGAGCTTGCCGGTGACGCGCTGGACCTCGACGGTGTTGATGGGCACGTCGGTGAGGTCGAGCGCGTAGCGGCTATGGACGTCGATGACAGACAGCGGGTCGATGCCACGCCAAAGGCCTTTGGCATCGATGGCCCAGACGTCGTTTGGGCAAGCGGCCGGTGGCGGAGCGCCTCTCGTTTTCGGCGTGAGGTTACGAGCGCGACGCGGAACGCTGCGCTTGTAGTCGTGCAATATCCTGGTCACCGTTGCGCGACATGGCGAACCTAACTCGATCCTATTTCTGGCCCACAAGTCGAGGATTTTGGTGGCTCCCCACGTTCCCCGAGGGCTTGCGTCTCGCAAAGCAAGAACCATCTCGACGACGTCGCTGTCGACCGCGTTGGGATGGTGGTGCGGAGCCTTCGAACGTGGACCAAGCCCTGGTATTCCAGCTGCACGATAGGCTCGCGCAGTCTGATATCCAGTTTCACGTGTAATGTCGTACGCACGACAGACTTCAGAGCGGTTGGCGCCTGGCGCGTCGAACTCGCGAACGAACTTGGCTTTCAGCACGGTGACGTCTTCCTGACCCCAGCTCATGAGCACCTCCACGGCGAAGGTGTCAGGCATGTGCTGAGCCTGATGTGTCAGGAATGTGCTGAGCCTTTACAGAAACACGATCCCAACCCGACCAGCCAACACGGGCATGGGCGCAAAGCTTGTTGGGGCTGCGCCCCAAAAAGACACCTGCGGGGTGCTCGCAGGCAGGGAGGCTCGTTCCTCGCCACCCAGCCTGCTCCGCGCCCCTCCGGTGTCGCCCATGCTTACGTTGGCTGGT
>NZ_JAUXQZ010000042.1 GCF_030682035.1 Brevundimonas sp.
CCTCAACGCAGAGCGGATCGCGAGCGCCTCCGGGCCTCAAGCAGCGAGCCGCCGCGCGGCGAGCGTCAGGCCCCCACAGCCCGGCCTCAAGTCGCGAGCCCCCGTGGGGCGAGCATAGGCCAGGCGTGAAGGGCGACGGGCGGGGAACCCGCGCCGTTCCGGGGACCGGATTCGCAAGGCTCCGACCCGCCCGCCGGAGGCTATGTCGGCAAGGCGTCAACAGCGCCGCTGGTCCTGAGGGAGTTCACCACTGCCTTTCAGGCCGACAGCTCCCGGTCAGACATCTCGTGCGGAGCGACGTCGCGAAGCCGAAACACATTCTCCCCACGGTCTCCGGGCTTCGCGCCCGGCGCTCCGCCGGCCCTTCCCACTTTCCGCCTCACGGCCGGAGAGGCGCCGAAGGCTGCGCGATTCCTCTCCACTTCGGGAGAGAGAAGACAAGGCCGCCCGACCGCGCTAAACCGCCGCCGAACCCTGAGGAGCCCTGCCCATGACTGTCGCCGCCCGCCTCGCCGAACTCGGCATCAGCCTGCCGGAACCCGCCAAGGCCGTGGCCAACTATGTGCCGTACGTCCAGACGGGCAATCTGGTCCACATCTCCGGTCAGCTGTCGAACGACGCCTCGGGCGGGATCAAGGGCACGGTCGGCGCCGACGTCTCGCCGGAACAGGCGAAGGACGGCGCCCGCATGTGCGGCGTCAACCTGCTGGCCCAGATGTCGGCCGCGCTGGACGGCGATCTCGAACGCGTCGTGCGCGTCGTCAAACTGGGCGGCTTCGTTCAGGTCGCCGGCGACTTCGAGGCCATTCCCGCCGTCATCAACGGCTGTTCCGACCTGATGGTCGAGGTGTTCGGCGACAAGGGCCGCCATGCCCGCTCCGCCGTCGGCGTCTACAAGCTCCCGCTCGGCTTCGCCGTCGAGGTGGACGCCATCGTGGAAGTTCGCTGATCCGTCTCCTCCCTGTCGCGAAGCGATGGGGAGGTGGCGCGGCGCGCCTTCGCGCCGTGACGGAGGGGCTGTGTCCGCCGTACGACCGCGACGCCGCCGCCGGCCCCTCCACTGCTTCGCGGTTCCCCTCCCCATCTCCGATGGGGAGGAGACGATGAGCTTCACCCTCCACGTCCACGACCGCGTCGCTGACATCGGCCGCGGCGCCTGGGACGCCTGCGCGTCCGCCTCCGGCGACCCCTTCGTCTCCTTCGACTTCCTCGACGCCTGCGAGGCGTCCGGCAGCGCCGTCCCTGCCGAGGGCTGGGCCGGCCGTCATCTTGCGCTTCGTGACGAGACCAATCGCGTCCTCGGCGTCATGCCCCTCTGGCTCAAGGGTCACAGCCAGGGCGAATACGTCTTCGATCACAGTTGGGCCGACGCGTATCAGCGCGCCGGCGGCCGCTACTATCCCAAGCTGCTGGCCGCCGTGCCCTTCACCCCGGTGACCGGCCCGCGCTTCCTCGCCCATCCCGACGCCGACACCGTCACCGTGCGGCAGGCCCTGCTGCAAGGCGCGGTGGCCCTGACCGGGCGGCTCGGGGTTTCGTCCCTTCACGTCAACTTCCCGACCGAGGACGACTGGACCGCCATGGGCGAGGCCGGCCTGCTGCAACGCCAGGATATGCAATACGTCTGGCGCAACGACGGCTACGAAACCTTCGACGACTTCCTGTCCGCCCTGTCGTCCAGCCGCCGCAAGACCATCCGCCGCGAGCGCCGCGAGGCACGGGCCGGGCTAGACATCCGCGTCCTGACCGGCGCGGACATCACGGAAGCGCACTGGGACGCCTTCTTCGCCTTCTACATGGACACCGGCGAGCGGAAGTGGGGCCGGCCCTATCTGACCCGCGACTTCTTCGCCCGCCTCGGCGCGACCATGGCCGACCGCATCGCTCTGGTGATGGCCTTCCGCGATGGAGCCGCAATCGCGGGCGCCCTCAACCTGATCGGCCGCGATGCCCTGTACGGCCGCCAGTGGGGTGCACTGGAGGAGGTCCCGTTCCTCCATTTCGAGCTCTGCTACTACCAGGCCATCGAGTTCGCGATTTCGCGCGGCCTGTCCCGCGTCGAGGCCGGGGCTCAGGGCGAGCACAAGATCGCCCGCGGCTACCTGCCCTCCCCCGTTTATTCGGCCCATTTCATCGCCGACCCGGCGCTGCGCGAACCCGTGGCGCGCTACCTCGACGGGGAACGTCCGGCGGTTGTGGCCGAGATCGACGCCATGACCGCCGAACTGTCTCCGTTTCGGCAGACGGACTGATGAATCACTCCGCGCGGCGTTTCGGGTCCTCGCCGATGAACCAGCCGGCGATCCAGCTGACGATGCCCGTCACCACCGCCGCGCCGACGCCGGCCCACAGACCGTCCACCACGAACCCGCCCAGCAGGCTGGCCACCAGTCCGATCATGGCGGCGTTCACCACCAGCAGGAACAGGCCGAAAGTGATGATCGTCAGCGGGAAGGTGACGAAGGTCAGGATCGGCCGCACCACCGCATTGGCGATCCCCAGCAGCAGGGCCGCCGCCAGCAGCGATCCGTTGGAAAGAAAGTCCACGCCGTCCACGACCCGCGACGACAGCCACAGGCCAAGGCAGGTGACCAGAAACTGGACGATGAAGCGAAGCATGGCTCTCTCCCGACTCGAGCGGCACAATAACCCGAAACCGCGCGCCGGGCTCCTCCATTCCGCCGCCGGTTGCTACGGTGGCCCCGTCCCACGGAGACCCCGATGAGCCTGAACGCGCCCTACGATCCCGACAACATCTTCGCCAAAATCCTGCGCGGCGACATCCCCTCGGTGAAGGTCTGGGAGAACGACCATGTGCTGGCCTTCATGGATGTGTTTCCGCAGTCGGAAGGCCACGTCCTGGTCATATCGAAGACCTCGACCGCCCCCTCGCTGCTTGAGATCGAGCCTGAGGCCCTCGCCCGCCTGACCGCCGCGGTCCAGCGCACGGCGCGCGCCGTCGAAAAGGCCCTGCGCCCCGACGGCTTCCAGATCATGCAGCTGAACGGCGAGGCCGGCGGCCAGACCGTCTTCCATCTCCATTTTCACATCATCCCGCGTTGGACAGACCGGCCGATGAAGGGCCACGGCCAGGCACAGATGGCCGACGGCGCCGTCCTGCGCGGCCTCGCCGACCGGATCGCCGCCGCGCTGGACTAGTCCGTCCGGAACTGAAGCTCGGCCAGCCGGGCGTACAGGCCGCCCTGGGCCATCAGGGACTGGTGCGTGCCCTCCTGCACCACCCGGCCGTCCTCCATCACCACGATCCGGTCGGCCCGCAGCACGGTGGCCAGACGGTGGGCGATGACGATGGTCGTTCGGCCCTGCATGGCCTGATCCAGCGCCGCCTGAACCAGCCGTTCGTTTTCGGCGTCCAGCGCCGAGGTCGCCTCGTCCAGCAGCAGGATCGGCGCATCCCGGACCAACGCCCGGGCGATGGCCAACCGCTGGCGCTGCCCGCCGGACAGACTTTTGCCGCGTTCGCCCAGCGGCGTGTCGAACCCTTCGGGCAAAGCCTCGACAAAGCCCAGCGCCTGGGCCTCTTCGGCGGCGGCGCGCACTTCCTCGTCGCTGGCGAGTTCGCGGCCGAAGCGGATATTTTCGCTGGGGGAACCCGAGAACAGCGGCGCCTCTTGCGACACCCAGGCGAACCGGTCCCGGACCGCCACGGGATCGGCCTCGCGGACGTCGATCCCGTCCACCGACACCATGCCGGACTGCGGATCATAGAAGCGCAGCAGCAGGCGGAAGACCGTGCTCTTGCCTGCGCCAGAGGGTCCGACCAGAGCCACCGTCTCACCCGGCCGCACCGTCAGGGAGAACCCCTTGAGCGCCGGCAGGTCGGGTCGACCGGGATAGGCGAACTGGACGGCGGACATCGACACCTCGCCCGTCGGCGGCTCGGGCAGGACTGTCGGTGCCGCCGGCGGACGGATCGCCGCCTCGCTGCGCATCAATTCGTCGATCCGCTCCATGGCACCGGCGGCCTTCTGCACATCGCCCCAACTCTCGCCCAGCGCCCCGACCGCGCCCGCGGCGAACACCGACAGCAGCACGAACTGCAACAGGGCGCCCGGCGTCATCCGTTCGGCGATCACGTCCTGAGCGCCCAGCCACAGCACCAGGGTCACGCCGCCGAACATGACCACGATGATCATGGCGGTCATCAGGGCCCGCGCCTTCATCCGCACCAGCGAGACGACGAACGCCGCCTCCACCGCCGCGCCGAAACGCTCGATGGCGCTGGCTTCACGCCCGAAGGCCTGCACCGTCTCAATCGCGTCCACGCTCTCGCCGGCGAAACCCACGGCATTGGCGAACCGATCCTGCGAGGCGACCGTCAGCTTTCTCACCCTCCGGCCGAACAGGAAGATCGGTCCCAGCAGCAGCGGCACCACCAACAGCACCATGCCGGTCAGCTTGGGACTGACCACGAACAGCAGGGCCGTCCCGCCAATCAGGGTCAGGAAATTCCTCAGGGCGAACGACACCGAGGTCGTCAGCAGCGTTTCGACCAGGGCGATGTCGGTGGTCAGGCGTGAAAGCACCTCGCCCGTCCGCATCGAGGCGTAGAAGGCCGGGTCCAGCGTCAGTATGCGCCCGAACAGCCCCTTGCGCAGGTCGGCGATGACCCGCTCGCCGGTCTTGGTGACGAAATAATAGCGGACCGCCGTCGCGAACCCGAGGAACAGGGCGTTGGCGCCCAGTAGCAGGAACCACAGGTTCAACTGCGCCCCGCCGTTCTCGAACCCGTTGTCGATCGCACCGCGGGCGGCGGCCGTCAGCGCCAGCGAGGCCGCAGTGGACAAGATCAGCCAGAAGCCGGCCATGGCGACGTGGCCCTTGTGCCGCATCGCATAAGGGAACAACCGTCCCAGCGGGCGGACGTCACGACGCCGCGCCCGACGCTCGCCGGCCTCGCCCATCTGTTCGGCCAGTTGGGCGCCCGCGCCCGGCCGTCCCCGGATGTCAGCAGCAGCGGCGTCGGCGGTGGCGGGTGCATCTGTCATGGCGCGCGCCTCTTGCCCCGGAACGGCCCCCGGTGTAAACGCCGCCGCTCATTCCCGCCCTTCGCTGGCGGGTTTTCTCATTTTCGCGCTCCGACGGTCGGCATCGTCATCGCGCAGAGACCGGACCAGGACCATGAAGGCGGATACTCATCCCGACTACCATTTCATCACCGTAACGATGACCGATGGTACGACCTATCAGACGCGCTCGACCTACCAGAAGGAAGGCGCCGTCCTGAACCTGGATATCGATCCGTTGACCCACCCGGCCTGGACCGGCGGCAACCAGCACCTGCTGGACCGCGGCGGCCGCGTTTCGCGCTTCAACAACAAGTTCGCCGGCTTCATCAAGAAGTAGGCTGTCCGCGCGGGCCGGGCTTTCGGGCCACACCCTGCGGCAAGACGACCACAAAGGCGTCGGTCTCCGGACCGGCGCCTTTCTGTTTGCCCGGAACGCCGATAACATGGCGGCGTTGGCTTCGGGGGCGTGGACGTGGGGTCCCGTGTCGAAGCGGGCGAAGAGACCTTGACGATGAATCGACGGCAACTGGGACTTGGCGCGGCCGTTTCGGCTTTCGCGTCGGCCATTGGACTAACGGCCCGGGCCCAGACCCGCGATCCCGGCGCTGTCGCCTTCTATGACAGCTTCAACGATCAATTGGCCCGCCTGCCCGCAGCGATCCAGCCCGACGTCCGCGCCTTCTATGAGTTGAACGGCTGGCGTCCGGTCTGGACGCCCGAACGCCTTCGCATGCTCCAGACCGCCGCCGACCGCGCCGAGCGCCATGGTCTGTCGCAGAGCGACTATTTCGACTTCGCGGCCCTCGCCGCGGCGGCGGACGCCTCCGAGATGCGCACCACGGCCGCCGCCATGGCCTATGGCCGCGTTCTCGGCGAAGGCCGGGTCCGTCCCGAAACCGTCGAGGATCTGTGGGAGATGCAGAAGAATCGCGTCGACCTGCCTGTCGGGCTGAATGACGCCCTCGCCCAGAACCGTCTCGTCGACTGGCTCGAAGGACTGGCCCCGACAGACATCGGCTATTCCAACCTTTCCGCCGGCTATGTCCGCTATCGTCGCCTGATCCGCGACGGCGGCTGGCCCGCCTTCCGTCAGGGGGCGACCATCGAGCCGGGCATGAGCGACGTCCGCATTCCGGTGATCATCCAGCGCCTTGTCGCCGAGGGCGACCTGCCCGCCGCCGACGGCGCCCGGCTTACGGAGATGGGTATCGTCTACGGACCGGAACTCCAGGCCGCGGTCCGCGGCTTCCAGGCGCGGCACGGCCTGGTCGCTGACGGCCGCATCGGCACGGGCAGCCAACGTTCGCTGTCAGCCTCCGCCGAGGACCGCGCCCGACAGATCGCCCTCAACCTCGAACGCCGCCGCTGGCTGAAGCGCGAGGTCTCGCCCGAGCGGATCGAGGTCAACACCGCCGCCGCCATCATGGTCTACTGGAAGGATGGCCGTCCCGTTCACTCCAACCGCGTCGTCTGCGGCTCACCGTCGAATCAGACCCCCAGCCTCGAGAAGCCGTTCGCCTCGGTGGTCGCCAATCCGCCCTGGTATGTGCCGGCCTCGATCGCCCGCAATGAGATTCTGCCGCGCGGCCCCGGCTATCTGGCCAGCCAGAACATGTACATGTCCAACGGCACGGTCATCCAGCGCGCCGGCCCCACCGCCGCGCTCGGCTATGTGAAGTTCGAGCTGCGGGACAGCTACGCCATCTTCCTGCATGACACCCCGTCCAAGGCCGCCTTCAACCTGGCTATGCGCCAACGCAGCCACGGTTGTGTCCGGGTTCAGGGCGCGGTCGATTTCGCCCGCCTGCTGCTGTCGCCCGATCCGGCCCTGCTGGAACAGTTCGACAACGCCCAGGACTCGCGTGAGACCAAGCGGATCGCGACAGGCCGCGAAATCAGCGTGCGCCTGCTGTACTGGACCGCCTTCGTCGACGGCCAGGGCCGTGTCGCCTTCCGCGAGGATGTCTATGAGCGGGACGCCAAACTGGCCGAGGCCCTCGGCATCGCCCTCAGCCTGCCCAAGGCGGTCGATGACGGCGCGCGGGTGGCCAACGACGTCGGGCCGTAGGGTTTCTAGATTCGGAACGCCGCCGTCAGCCGATCGAGCTGGCTCTGGACGGGATTGACCGCATCCTCCTCGGGCTCGTCCAGATACATGCGGCGATCCAGGTGCAGGACCCGGTCGTACAGCTTTTCGGTGCGCACCAGATATTCGACCAAAGCGATCGGCAGTTCCGGATGGCTGGCTTCGGTCGCCGCCGTGCGGTCGGCCAGGCGATAGCGCACCTCACAGGCCGCCTCCGCCGTCATGTCCCCCTCGCGGACAGCACGCTGGACCAGCAGCCATGAGGCGATCTGCATCAACCGGGTGGTCAGCTTCATGCTTTCGCCCGCGTAAAGCAGGGCCGTGGACCGCGACAGCAGTTTGGATTCCCGACGCCCGTCGCCGTCCAGATAGGCGGCGGTCTCCTCGACCAGCTCCATCCCTTCCTGAAAGGTGCGGTCGAACAGTTCCGAGCGCGCGAAATCGTCCACCACCGTGGCGCGGCTGCGGCCCGTAGGCGAAAGCGGGGTGGCCTCGGTAGACATGAACTCAACCAGACTCATGGGACAGGCGCATCCGTATCACGACCGGCACGGCATGGCGCGGCGCTTCCACGGTGTGCAACGGCTGTGCCAGAGGGGAACCGACAGGGTTACGATCTGAAATTGAACATGGCGTCAGCCGCATTGCGTTGCGACGACTTGCCTTCGATGGCGGCGTTGGAGCGGTCGATCTCGGCCTGCAGCCCGGCGATCCGCTGTTTCAGATCCTCGACCGAATAGCCGTCAAGATCTTCGCGCGTCAGGGCGATCAGAGGCGCGCCGCGCGCCGGACGGGGCTCCAGATCCTCAAACATCGCCGCCTCCTTCGTGGTCAACCGTGCCCCAACGGCCTATTTCAACGCCCGGATACGGACGATTGCAAGAACGAGGCAGGTTGAATGCGCGTAGTCGAGATCACAGGCGGGTCCGGCCCCGCCGAGTCCCTGGCCCTCGCCCAACGGCCCGATCCGGTCGCCGGACCGGGCCAGATTCGCATCCGGGTCCGGGCTGCTGGACTCAATCGGCCCGACATCCTGCAGCGGCTGGGGCGCTACCCCGCCCCACCCGGCGCGTCGGATGTTCTGGGTCTGGAGGTGGCGGGCGAGGTCGATCAGCTCGGCGCCGGCGTCACCCGCTGGTCCGTCGGAGACCGGGTTTGCGCCCTGCTCGGCGGGGGCGGCTATGCGGAGATGGCTGTCGTCGATGCCCGCCACGCCCTGCCCGTCCCCGGCGACATGGATTTCGTCCAGGCCGCCGCCCTGCCCGAAACGGTCTGCACCGTCTTCGCCAATGTCTTCGAGTCCGGTGCGCTGAAGGCAGGTGAGACCCTGCTCATCCACGGCGCCACCAGCGGCATCGGGGTCACCGCCATCCAGATGGCGAAGGCGGCAGGCGCGCGCGTCATCGCCACTTCCCGCGGGGTGGACAAGGCCGAAGCCGCCGGTCGTCTCGGCGCCGACCTCAGCCTCGAAGCCTCGACCGGCGACATGGAGGCGGCGATCCGGACATTCGGCGGCGCCGATGTGGTGCTGGACATGGTCGGGGCCGACTACGCCGCCCTCAATCAGGCCGCGCTGAATCCCTTCGGCCGCTGGGTGGTGATCGCCACCCAGTCCGGCCCGCTGGCCGAGGTCGATCTGGCCCGGCTGATGATGAAGCGGATCAGCCTGACCGGTTCGACCTTGCGGGCGCGGCCCGCCGACGAAAAGGCCCGGCTGATCGCGGCCGTGGAAGCCACGGCCTGGCCGTGGGTCGCATCAGGCGCCGTCCGGCCGCCGGTTGAGGCGACCTTCCCACTACACCAGGCATCGGCCGCCCACCTCCGGCTGGAGGCGGGCGGCCATGTCGGCAAGATCGTGCTGACGACCTGATAGCTTACCAGCGCCCGCCGCGGCCGACCGGACGCAACGAGGAGATGCGGTCGTTCATGCCCCAGCGCTGCAGGTTGCGGACGTCATCCCTGAACGTCTGACAATAGCCGCGATAGTGGGCGTCCGTGCAGGCCTCCCACTCGCCCCGGAACTGCATCGACGAGATGGCGTCGTTGAAGCCGCTATTTGCAAGGTTGGGAATCTCGCTGTCGAACCGGAACGAGGCCCCGCGGAAATTAGAGTCGCGGAAGACAGTTACAGATCCCCGTCCGCCGCCGCCCCAGCCACCGCCGTTGCCTGGCCAGCCACCGCCACCGCCGGGCCAGCCGCCGCCGCCGCCGCCGCGATCTTCGTATTCACCACGGTTCGGACCACAGACCAGCAGGCCGTCATTGTTGCGGATCTCGTAGTCGGCGCAGCGGTTCAACTCGATCGAGGTGCCACGAATATTCCCTCGGTTGTTGCGGCAGTCGGCATAGAGCCGGCCCCGGTTCACGTATTCGCCGCTGCAGCTGTCGCGATAGTCGCCGCGCGGGGCAATCCGCTCGGGATCGCCCGGAATCTGCGGAGCGGCCTCCTGCCCGGCGCCGGAGAAGACCGCAGCGGCGGCCAGCATTTCGATCAACATGGAAGTCCCTCCCAAAATCATGCCCGACGCACAGTGCGTCTGTAAAACCACTGTTGCGCGACCCTGGATGAACCGTGGCTGTACGACGTTGTCGGGTTCCGTTTTCTTTTCCGGCGAATGGGACTATATCGCGATCATCAACGCCCGGTCGAAAGGCCGGGCGCCGTCGTATCCAGAGCCCGGTTTTTCGGGCTCGAACAAGAACCGGAACGCCCCCATGACCGACATCCTGATGCCCAAGGCCACCGCGGTCTGGCTGGTCGACAACACCTCCCTGACGTTCGAGCAGATCGCCGACTTCTGTGGTCTGCACCCGCTGGAAGTGCGCGGCATCGCCGACGGCGACGTGGCCCGGGACATCCGCGGCGCCGATCCGCTGGTCAACGGCCAACTGACTCGCGAAGAGCTGGACAGGGCCCAGACCGATGAGGCGTACCGCATGCAGGCGGTGGTCAGCCGCCACGCCGAACTGCTGAAAGTGCACAAGGCGCCGCCGAAATACACGCCGGTCTCGCGCCGTCAGGACCGCCCCGACGCCATCATGTGGTTTGTGCGCAACCATCCCGAGGTGACCGACGCCCAGATCGCCAAGATGCTCGGCACCACCAAGTCGACCATCGAGAGCGTTCGCAACCGCACCCACTGGAACAGCCCCAACATCAAGCCGGTCGATCCGGTGACCTTGGGCCTGGTGGGTCAGCTGGCCCTTGACGAACTGGTCAGGAAGGCCGCCGACAAGAAGGCCAAGGACGACGCCAAGAAGGGGGGCGCCACCCTGCAAGCCGTCGACGCCCCGGCGGAGCCGGCCGAGCCTGAATTCGTGCCGGAAGCCCGCGAGCGCCGCGGCGCCGAACCCACTGCCGCCTCGGTGTTCGGCTCCAAGGACTGAGGCATTCTTCCCCCACCGGGGGAGGGGACCGCGTAGCGGTGGAGGGGGACTGCCCCTCCGTCTCGCCGGCTCCGCCGGCGATCCACCTCCCCTGTGGGGGAGGAATGAAAAACGGCCCCGGGATCGCTCCTGGGGCCGTCATTCTTTTCGGGAGGCCGTCGCTAATGCGCTCGGGCCTCCAGACTGGTGATCTGTTCCTTGAGTCGGAGCTTCTGCTGCTTGAGCTCCCTTACGCGAAGCGAGTCCGTGGCCGGGTGAGTCGTCTCCCTCCGGATGGTTTCATCCAGACTGCGGTGACGGTTTCCCAGTTCGCGGATACGAGCTTCGATGGTCATGGCTTGCGCCTCCATGTCTAAGGGACCAGTACAGTCAGCGCCGGGTCTGACCGGCTGTAGAATCACATTCCAGTGAACTGCCGACCGTCCTGAATACGGACCACCCTGGAGCCCGAATTGGCCGAAGATGTGAACGGAGCCGCACGGAACCTTTCCGGCTCTACGCCCGCCCGCTTGATCGTTGGAATTTCCGGAGCGTCGGGCGTGACTTACGGGGTTCGGGTGCTGGACGCGCTGCGTGAGCTCGGCGTCGAAAGCCATCTGGTCGTCACCCGCGCCGCCCTGCTGACCCTGTCGCAGGAAACCGACCTTCCCGTCGATAATCTGCTGGGTCGCGCCGACGTGACGCACAGGCTCAATGACGTCGGCGCCTCGATCGCCTCCGGCTCGTTCCGGACCATGGGGATGATCGTCGCCCCCTGCTCCGTCCGCACCATGGGCGAGATCGCCACCGGGGTGACCTCGACCCTCCTGACCCGCGCCGCCGATGTCGTGCTCAAGGAGCGCCGCCCTCTGGTGCTGATGGTGCGCGAGACGCCTCTGCACCTCGGCCACCTGCGCACTATGACGGCCCTGGCCGAGATGGGCGCAATCATCGCCCCGCCCCTGCCGGCCTTCTATACGAAACCTGCGTCGATCGCCGAGATGGTCGATCAGTCCGTCGGTCGGGCGCTGGACCTGTTCGGCCTGGACTGGGCCGCCGTGCGACGCTGGGAAGGCCTCAAGGGACCGGCCACGGAATGAGCCTTTGGGATTGGGCGGTGACGGCCTACGCCGCTGACGGTGTGGCTGAGGCCTGTCTGGAGCTGCAGGACGCCGCCGGCCAGAACGTGCCCCTGCTCCTTTGGGCCGGCTGGTGCGCCGCCGAGGGCCGTGCGCCAGACGCGGACGCCATGGAAGCCGCCGGCGACACCGCCCGCGCCTGGCAGGAGACCGCCATCGCCCCCCTCCGCGCCGTGCGTCGCGCGTTGAAGGCCCGTGCACCGGATCTCGACGACACCGCCCGCGAAACTGTCCGGGCCCAAGTCAAGGCGGTGGAGCTGGAGGCCGAGCGCTGCCTGCTGGCCGCGCTCGAGTCCCTCGCCCCCGCTCCGTCCGGCCTGCCGCAGCCGCCAATCAGTACATTGGTGGCCGCCGCTCGCGTCTGGTCGCCGATGACGCCGCGCGCGGGCCTGGTCCGCCTCGCGGACCGCCTTCCGGCCTGACGCGACGCACGGTATGATCCGCCAACAGGGCCCGACATGAACGACGACGAACCTTTTCTGAGCGAAGAAGATCTGGCGCTGCACGCCCGACTCAAGGTGCTTCAGCTTGAGCACGCCGACCTCGACGCCTCGATCGAAGCTCTCGGCCATATGCCCGTGCCGGATCAGTTGATGATCGCGCGCCTGAAGCGGAAGAAGCTGACCCTGCGCGACGAGATTTCCAAGATCGAAGACCGCATCCTGCCCGACATCATCGCCTGAGGGCTGCGTCAGCGACCCTTCTTGCGCACCCACATGGCCGCGTCGGCCTCGGCCAGCCAGACCTCGGGATCGGTGTGGCCGGCGAAGGCGCGAACGCCGAACGAGCCGCCCAGCGGCGACTGTTCTCCGGCCCAGACGAATCCATCGGCCTCCAGCGCCGCGGCCAGACGTCGGGCCTTGTCCCGCCCCTCGTCCAGACCGGCGTTCAACATCAGCAGAGCGAACTCGTCTCCGCCCAGCCGGCCGACCGCATCCGATTCGCGCAGATTGGCCCGCAACAGCTCGGCCACATGCACCAGCGCGGCGTCGCCCGCGGCGTGGCCCAGGGTGTCGTTGACGTTCTTGAAGCTGTCGAGGTCCAGATAGAGTAGCACCGCCGGCACCTCATGGCGCTGGCAAAAGGCCATGGCGCCGCGCAGGGCCGTCACGAAGCCACGCCGGTTCAGCGCCGGCGTCAGCACGTCGTGATCGGCCGCAGCCTCGGCGGCCTCGGCGCGCAGGCGCAGGGCCTCGACCTCGGCGCGCAGGCGCTCGATCTCGGCGTGGGGGTCAATGAAGGCCGCGTCGGTCACGAGCAGAGAAGGCTCCCTCGCCGGCGACTCAACGGGTCCGGCTGCCTGTGAGCCTAACGCCGTCGGTTGCGGGCGCAACGCGAGTCCTGTATCGCGCCGCTTTCCCGCGAACAGGGCGCGCATCCATGGCGACCGAGACTCCCCCCGTGGCGATCATCATGGGCAGCCGATCGGACTGGCCGACGATGAAACACGCCGCCGACGCCCTCGATCGCCTGGGCGTGGCCTGGGACGCCCGCGTGGTCAGCGCCCACCGCACCCCCAAACGCCTGTTCGATTTCGCCACTGGCGCTCGCGCCGCGGGCTTCAAGATCATCATCGCCGGCGCCGGGGGCGCCGCCCACCTGCCCGGCATGACTGCGTCGCTCACCCCGCTGCCGGTGCTCGGCGTGCCGATCGCCACCACCCAGCTGGACGGCCAGGACAGCCTCTATTCCATCGTGCAGATGCCGGCCGGGGTACCCGTCGGGACACTGGCCATCGGCGAGCCAGGTGCCACCAACGCCGGCCTCCTCGCGGCGCAGATTCTCGCCATCGCCGATCCGGCGCTGATGCAACGCATCGAAGCGCACCGCGCCGCGCGCACGGCCAAAGTTGCCGAAGAACCGAAGGATGCGTGAGGCTAGTGTGATGATCGAGAAATTCGCTCCCAGTCCCAGCCGCGGGCTCAGGCGAACTTCGGTGTCGGGACACTCGCACTGATGCAGGCTCTGAAGCCCGGCTCGACCATCGGCATTCTCGGCGCCGGACAGCTCGGCCGCATGCTGGCGGCGGCCGCTTCCCAACTCGGCTTCAAATGCCGCATCTATAGCGACGTGCACGGCCCCGCATCCGACGTCGCGGTATCGACAACCATCGGCCCCTCCGAGGACCTGGACAAGATCGCCAGGTTCGCCGAGCAAACCGACGTCGTCACCTATGAGTTCGAGAATGTGCCGGTCGACGCCGCGGCGGCCGTCGAACGCGTGCGCCCGGTGCGGCCCGGCCTGCATGCTCTCGAGGTGGCGCAGGACCGCCTCAAGGAGAAGACCTTCGCCCAGTCGTTGGGCATTCCCATCGCGCGTTTCGCCGCGGTCGCGGGCCCCGACGACTTCGCCGCCGCCATCGCCGAGGTCGGCGCGCCGGCCATCCTGAAGACGCGCCGCCTCGGCTACGACGGCAAGGGCCAGGCGCGCATCGAGAAGGCCGGCGAGATCGCCGCAGCGTTCGAGGCCGTCGGCCGCGCGCCGGCAACGCTGGAGGCGCTCGTCAACTTCAAGTGCGAGGTGTCGGTGCTGCTTGTGCGCAGCCTCGCCGGCGAGACGCGCTTCTACGACATCCCCACCAACCACCATGAGGGCGGCATCCTGCGCACCTCGACCGTGCCGAGCGCGTTGCCGCCGGCCCATGCCGCGCGCGCCCGCGAGATTGCCGGCAAGCTCGCCGATGCGCTCGGCTACGTCGGCGTCATCGGGGTGGAAATGTTCTACGTCGGCGACGGGCCCGAGCCGCTGCTCATCAACGAGTTCGCCCCGCGCGTGCATAACTCCGGCCACTGGACGATGGACGCCTGCGCCGTGGGGCAGTTCGAGAACCACATCCGCGCCGTCGCCGGCTGGCCGCTGGGTGCGACGGAGCGGCATTCGGACTGCCGGATGACCAATCTCATCGGCGAGGATGTGGCCGCCTGGCCGCAATTGGCCGCCGAACCCGGTGCTTGCCTGCATCTGTACGGGAAGAACGAAGCCCGCGCGGGACGCAAACTGGGGCACGTCAACCGGCTGTCGCCGCTCGGCAAAGGCCGCTGAGCGGGGGCCGGAATCGTCCGCATGGACAATTTAACCGGCTTTTGCTAGTGATCCGCCATCCTCAACGGCATACGGGATGCCGGCGGTTCAGCCGCCGCACCGGATGTCGCGTTTTTCATTGGTGGCAGGTCAGGCAAAGGAAGCAACCGCTTGCAGGTTCTCGTCCGCGACAACAACGTCGATCAGGCTCTCAAGGCGCTCAAGAAGAAGATGCAGCGCGAGGGCATTTTCCGGGAAATGAAGCTCCGCAACTATTTCGAGAAGCCCTCCGAGCGTAAGGCTCGCGAGAAGGCCGAGGCCGTGCGCCGCGCGCGCAAGCTGGCCCGCAAGCGCGCTCAGCGCGAAGGCCTGCTGCCCGGCAAGGCGCCGACGCCGACGACCGCTGCCGGCCCGCGCCGCTAAGCACCATCGCCTGACGGATTTGCGATGCGCCCTGAGCGAACAGCTCACGGGCGCATTTGCTGTTGGGCGGGTAGCGGGTCGTCGTGACGCCGTCCCGCCTCGCGCGCCTGCGACTTGGCCCGCAGCGCATCGACCCAACGGAACAGCTCTTCGTAGGAGCCGTAGAGGTGATGGTCGGAGTGGCCGGCGCGCGGGAAGGTGACGATCTCCTTCGGCGCATTGGCGGCGGCATATACGGCCTTGCCCATTTCCACCGGGATGACGCGATCGTCCTCGCCGTGCATGACCAGCAGCGGCGCCGTCACCTTCGGAAGGTACTGCATCGTCTCATAGCGGTCGAAAATGAACGGCCGCACCGGCAGATACGGGTACGACACTTCCGCCACGTCGACGATCGACGTATAGGGCGCATCGAGCACGAGGCCTCCCACTTCTTTTTCCGCCGCCACCTGCACGGCGACGCCGGAGCCCAGCGATTCGCCGTAGATGATGATGTCTTGCGGAGCGACGCCAGCCCTGCGCAACGCCTCGT
>NZ_JAUXQZ010000001.1 GCF_030682035.1 Brevundimonas sp.
CACTTTGACCGGCAATACCAGACGCATCTCAAGCACCTCAAGCTCAAGGGGCTGCAACCCAAGACCATCGAGGCCTACTCGCGCGCCATCCGCCGCGTCGGCGACTACTTTGGCCAGCAAATCGACGATCTCTCCGAAGCCCAACTGACGAACTACTTCACCGACCTGGTGGCCACGCACTCGTGGAGCACGGTCAAGCTCGACCTGTACGGCTTGAAGTTCTACTACGCGCACGTCTTGAAGAAGCCCTGGGTGGCGCCCGGCCTGATCAAGCCGCCGAAGAGCCAGCGCCTGCCCGACATCGTCACGGTTGACGAGGCCGGGCGGCTGTTCGCCGCCACTCGCGTCGTCAGCTACCGGGTGTTCTACTTCACCCTCTACAGCCTGGGCCTGCGCCTGGGCGAGGGATTGCGGCTTCAGGTGGGCGATATCGATGCCGCGCACGGGCGCGTGCATATCCGCGACGCCAAGGGCAACCGGGATCGCTTCGTGCCGCTGCCGCACGCCACCCATGAACTCTTGCGCCGCTTCTGGGCGGTGCATCGCAACCCGGTGCTGCTGTTCCCCAGCCGCCACGGCGGCCTGAAGGCAGCGGCCACCGCCACCACGCCGATGGACGCCGGCGGCGTACAGACCACCTTGCACAAGGTGGTCGAGTCCTGCGGGCTAAAAAAAAGATCACGCCCCACTCGCTGCGCCACGCCTATGCCACGCATTTGATCGAGGTCGGCGTCGATCTGATCGAGGTACAGAAGATTCTCGGCCATCACTCCATTCTCACCACCGTCCGCTACACCCACCTGACCGACCAGACCAAGCATCACGCCATCGACCGCATCAACACCCTGATGGACGGCTTCGACATCGACTGGGGGAAGGTCAAATGATCCGCCTCGCCTCCATCGTCGGCGACTTCGAAGCCGACTTCCTGGCGCAATTCGGCACTCGGCTGAATGGCGACCACCTCCATGCGCTGGCGGCGATCCGCACCTGCCGCGGCCCGGCCAGCCCGATGATGCAGGTCCAGTGCACCGGATGCGATCACCAGAAGCTGGTGCCGCATTCCTGCGGCCATCGGCTTTGCCCGCACTGTCAGCACCACGAGAGCCAGGCATGGCTGGAGCGCCAGATGCAACGCCTCGTTCCGGCCGACTATTTCCTGGTGACCTTCACCCTGCCGGCCGAGTTTCGCGGGCTCGCGTCGGCACGCGCCGATGTCGTCCTCGACCTCGTGATGCGCTGCGCCTGGGACACGGTGCGCACCTTCAGCCAGAACGACCGGCAGTTGCAGGGCACGCCCGGTGCCATTGCCGTGTTGCATACCCACACGCGGCGGCTGGACTACCACCCGCATGTGCATCTCGTCGTCCCCGCCGCCGCGGTGGATGCGGCGAAGCAGCGCTGGCGACGCAAGCGGCGCACCCGGAAGGGCACCTACCTGTTCAACGAGAAGGCTCTGGCCAAGGTGTTCCGGGCCAAGCTGCTGGCGGCTCTGGAGGCCGCCGGTGTCCGTCTGCCGGCGCGTTATCCGCAGGAATGGGTGGCGCACTGCAAGGCGGTGGGCGCCGGCCAGAAGGCCCTGATCTATCTCGGCCGCTATCTGTATCGCGGCGTGATCCGCGAACAGGACATCCTCGCCTGCCACAACGGCCGGGTGAGCTTTCGTTATCGCGACGCCGAGACCGGCCGGTTGGAGAAGCGCTCGCTGGCCGGCGCCGATTTTCTCTGGCTGGTCCTCCAGCATGTGTTGCCCAGGGGTTTTCGGCGGGCGCGCAATTACGGGTTCCTGCACGCCAACTGCAAGCGCTTGATCGTCTTGCTGCATCTTCTGCTGCGTTTCGATCCGGCCCGCTTCGTTCCGCCGCGCAAGCTGCGCCCACTGGTGCGTTGCCCCTGCTGTGGCGCCGTGATGATGGTGGTCAGGACGCGCATTCGAGCGGCGCCAGCCGCTGCCGTCACGGACCCGCCGGTCAGCGGGGTGCTCTTCTGACCATGTAAGCCCAGACCTCATCGCTGGTCCGTCGCGTTCGGGACGTCAGTTCCCATAAGCTGAGCAACCCGGCTGCCCGGAATTCGGGGTTCGAGGCCTAGAAACCGCCCGTTTCGAGCGAATTTTGTTGTCTCGGGCCGTGGCCCGCCGGGACCTACCCCTCCCGGCGCGCCGCAGTTCATGCATTCGGGGTATTTCCAAAATAGATGTTTGCAGGGAGGCGAATCCAGCCTCCCAGGACCGGGCTCGTCCAACAAACGGTTCAGATCGTGGCTCGCTTCGCGATCACGATCTAACCTTATTCGTTGGGGGGCTGTAGTTCCTCGAACCTTGCAGAAACGAAAGCGGCGGCTTGCCAACGGTGGGCGGACGTTGGTTACCAGTGCCACGGTTACGTGGGGTTCCAGTGGGGGCTTTGGTTCGGCGGAAATTACGGCGGGGCCAAGGTTTGGCACACCCTGAAGCGCGAGGAAGCGCCGGGGATTATCTACACCGGCAACGTGCAACGGTGGGGCAACGAGTTCCACATTTACGGCCCGACTGCGATTGACGCGGTGAAAGGCCAATGAAGACCCCCAACGCTAACGTAACCGGCCTTGCGCCGGCACAGGAGGTAAATCATGAGTGAAGCGACGATTCCGGCGCAAGGTCCGGTTGACGTAAATGTTGGACGAAGCCGCTACGCGGAGAAGTGGCTTGCTGCGGCACCACGAATTATCCTGCACCTTCATCCCCTCAATCCCGAGGGAATGATTGTGCAATATTTCGTGAGGATAGACCAGCATGACTAACGACACTTCCACCCACTTTGACCGGCAATACCAGACGCATCTCAAGCACCTCAAGCTCAAGGGGCTGCAACCCAAGACCATCGAGGCCTACTCGCGCGCCATCCGCCGCGTCGGCGACTACTTTGGCCAGCAAATCGAC
>NZ_JAUXQZ010000002.1 GCF_030682035.1 Brevundimonas sp.
CAGCCCCTCGATCAAATCCACGTCCGGCTTTTCCATCAATTGCAGAAATTGCCGCGCATAGGCGGATAGCGATTCCACATAGCGGCGCTGGCCTTCCGCATACAGGGTGTCGAAGGCGAGCGAGGATTTGCCCGAGCCGGACAGGCCGGTCATGACCACGAGCTTCTCGCGCGGGATGTCGAGATCGACGCCCTTGAGATTGTGCTCGCGGGCGCCGCGCACGCGGATGAAATTGTGCTTTTCGGTCATGGAATCCGGGAACGCGGTGGAGCCGGGAGGGGTCCGGCGCGACGCCGCTATATGGGGATCAATTCGCGCGATTCAGCAAGAACAATGTAGGAACACGGTGATGGCCGCCACCCCTGCTGACAGAAGATGTCAGCAGGCGCAGGTCAAGCGCCGGTCGCCGGAACCGTTGCCGGTCTCGGCGTCGATGCGCCGGACGACGGCCTGACGACGGGTTTCGGGATCATCTGACAGGCTCACCCGCCTTACCTATGCGGCCGGCGGCCGGTCCGCCATTGCGGCTAATCGCCGTCGAGGAAATCGCCGGCGTTAAAGGTGACCACGCAGCGATGGTCAGCGCCGGAAGCGGCCGAGCAGGAGTCGACGCCGAACATGTTGATCTGGACCTTCGCCGTCGACCGGTAGCTGCGGCCGTCATGGTCGAAGGCGGAGCCGATTCGGGCGCTCCACGGGCCGAGGGCGTCGTAGAAGGCGCGGGCGGGCGCGCCGGTGCAGGTGAACAGGATCAACTCGTCCCCGCCGCCGTCGGAGGCCCGGCGAAAATCGCCGGTCGAGGCGGCCTGGCCGATGCAGTCGGCATACAGGCGGGCGTTGGGCGGAGCGGGATCGCCGGCGATCGGCGCATAGTCCGGGGCGGTCGCCAGGGCGCCGGGTGTATGGGCGCAGGCCCCCAGGGCGGCGACCAGGGTGATGACGGCGAACGACTGGATGGGGCGCATGATCTCTCCTCTGACCGCACCGTCTCACGGTCTCGTCAGCCGGGCTATTGCTGAAATGGCTTGCACCACAGCCGCTTCGACCCCATCTTCCGACTTCGAGTGAGTATCACTGGAGTTTGACGGTCATGATCAGCGCCCTGGAAATCGGTTTCGCCCTTTCCGCAACGCTGCTGGCGCTCGTCTATGCTCTCAGCCTGCCACGGTCCAAGCGGGTTCGGATTCGCGCCCGTCGCGACACGCCGCACCGCTTCTAACGCCCTCCGGCACCCGGAATTCAAATCAGATCGACGGCGAAGCTGCGCCCGGTTCAGGCCTGGCGGTTGAAGGCTACGGCGCGGCCGTCGCCGGCGTTGGCCTTGCCCGAGGCGCCGTAGGCCGTGGGGCTGCCGCGCTGGCCGGCGACCTCGGCGGCAATGGTCTTGACCAGGCCTTCGGAGACGATGCGGGCGGCCTCGACGGCGCGGGCGTGGCGCGAGAGGACGGCCTCGAAAGCCTCGGTGGCCTGGATGAGGAGGATACGGTCGCTGGCCGGCGCGGCGGCGACCGAGGCAGGATTGGCCTTCAGCTGGGCGGACTCGCGACGGTAGGTGTTGGCCAGATCCTGGGTCCCGGCCAGGGCGGCGGCGGCGTCATGGGGGCGATGGGATTCGAAGATTCGAGACTCTTCACTCAGCCGCGCTGTCAGGCGGTTGGTCAGGTCGATCAGCTGACGGACCCGGGCGGTGGCGTTCAGCTTTGCGGCATCGGTCATTGACCCTGCTCCTGCATCTTCAGCATCTGGGCGACGACCTGATCAGCCAAGCCGATGCCGCCGCCGCGGACGGCTTGCTTGGCCATCGCCTCGACGAGGAAGCCACGCCACGTGCCCTCGGCCTCGCCGCCGCCGAAGGGGGCCTCGGTCGAGAGACCCTCGAACATCGGCTTGAGCATCTGCGACAGGTAGGAGGCCTCGAAAGCTTCGGCCGTCTCGCGCATGCGGGCGGTGGGGACGGCCGGCGCCGCCGGGGGCAGGGTGGCGGGTGAGATGATCGGGTCGCTCATCACATCACCTCGATTTCGGCCTGGAGGGCGCCGGCGGCCTTGATGGCCTGCAGAATGCTGATCATGTCGCGCGGGCTGACGCCGAGGGCGTTGAGGCCGTTGACGAGGGTCGACAGGGAGGCGCCGCCGCCGACGATGCGCATCTGGCGGCCCAGATCCTCTTCGATCGCCACGTCCGACTGGGGGACGACGACGGTCTGTCCGCCGCGACTGAAGGGTTCGGGCTGGCTGACCAACGGGGTTTCCTGCACCGAGATGGTCAGATTGCCCTGGGCGATGGCCACGGTGGAGACGCGGACGGCGTCGCCCATGACGATGACGCCGTTGACCTCGTCGATGATGACCCGGGCCGGGGAGTCGACCTGGACCTCGAGGTTCTCGACGCGGCTGATGAAGCCGGCCATGCCCATCTGGCCCGGGGCGCGCAGGGCGACGACGGTGCCGTTCTCCGCCAGGGCGGTGTTCGGATAGACCTGGTTGATGGCTGTGGCCATGCGTTGGGCCGTGGTGAAGTCCGGATTGCGCAAGGTCAGCCGGACCTCGGTCATATTGGCCAGATGGAAGCCGGTCTCGCGCTCCACCGTCGCGCCAGAGGCGATGCGGCCGGCCGTGGGGACGCCGCGCGTGACCGACGAGCCCGAAGAGCCGCCGCCCGAGACGGCGCCCGTCTGGACCGACCCCTGCGCCACCGCATAGACCTGACCGTCCGCGCCTTGCAGGCTGGTGACCAGCAGGGTGCCGCCCAGAAGGCTCTTGGCGTCGCACATCGAGGAGACATTGACGTCGATGCGGGCGCCCGGGGTGGAGAAGGGCGGCAACTCGGCCGTGACCATGATGGCGGCCATGTTCTTGGAGTTTGCGTTGGAGCCGCGGATGTTGACGCCCAGGCGCTCGGTCATGCCTTCCAGCGACTGCCGGGTGAAGGGGCAGTTCCGCAGGCTGTCGCCCGTGCCGTTCAGCCCGACGACCAGGCCGTAACCGACCAGCTGGTTGGAGCGGACGCCCTCGATCGCGGCGATGTCCTTGATGCGCGACTGGGCCAGGGCCGGAGACGCGACTCCGGCCAGGGCGGCGGCGGTCAGGAGAGTGGCGAGCAGGTTCTGCATAGGCGCGGCATCCACGAACTGTTGCGTCCCGTGTGATGCCAGCCCCGTGCCACAAAAAAGTGTAGAAAAAACAGCAGGAGAGGCGGTCTCGCACCGTGTGATCACGGCAGAAACTGCCGGGCTGTTAACCAAACGGTGACGCGACGCCGATGATGGTCGGGCTTGTCCTGGAGTCGCATGCCATGAAGGTTACAGGTCCGTCTGGACCATCCCTGGCCCAAGGGTCCCGCGGCGCACGCGCCAGCGGCGGCTTTTCTGTGCCGTCCGCCGGCTCGGCCGCCGGCGCGAGCGCCACAAGCCCGGCCTCCGCACCGTCCAGCGTGACCGATGTCTCGGCCCTGATGGCGCTGCAGGGCGTTGAGGATGTCGCCGAGCGTCGGCGGCGGGCGATTCGTCGTGGCGGCGGCCTGCTGGACCGGCTGGAGGAGCTGAAACTGGCCCTGTTGATGGGCGAGGCGGGCGACGGCGCGCTGGATCGGCTGACGCGGACGTTGAGAGAAGAACGTCCGGTTGACGCTGACGAAGGGTTGAACAACCTGCTGGACCAGATCGATTTGCGTGCCGCGGTGGAGCTGGCCAAGGCCGATTTACGCCGCAGTGCAGCATAAGTCTCCGAAATCCTTGAAAAAGCGGGGTCGGCGAGCGCCGGGTGATGAAGAAATGTCACGGTCTCGAACGGACTCTCAGCTTCACCGGTAACGCTCGCGCGAGTGTTGTTGCCGCGACTCTTCGTCCTCCCTATAGGCAGGGCTGCGCCACAGGGGGGCGCTGTTAAAGACCGTGAGTGCGAACTATGACCGCATTGGCGTCTGAGATTGTCGAGCCGGCCGGGTACAGGCCGTCTGACAGCGAGCCGTTCATGAACGAGCGGCAGCTGGCCTATTTCAGGGGCAAGCTGATGGACTGGAAGGATGACATCCTTCGCGAGTCCAAGGGGACTGTCGTCAACCTGAAGGCCGAGACGGAGAATCATCCGGATCTGGTCGACCGGGCGTCGTCGGAATCCGACCGGGCGCTGGAACTGCGCACCCGCGATCGCCAGCGCAAGCTGATCTCCAAGATCGATGAGGCGCTGCGCCGCATCGAGGACGGCTCCTACGGCTATTGCGAGGAGACCGGCGAGCCGATCAGCCTCGGCCGCTTGGAAGCCCGCCCGACCGCGACGCTGTCGGTCGAGGCCCAGGAGCGGCACGAGCGCCGCGAACGGGTCCACCGGGACGACTGAGCCGGGTCAGACCGGCGGGACCGATTTCACATCGGTCCGGGTGAAGTCGTCGCCCTTGTAGAGAAGGGGCGCGTTTAACTCCCGCGCGAGGGCATAGGCGAAGCAGTCGCCGAGATTCAGCCTGGCCGGAGTGCGTTTGCCGAACTTCACCTGAGTCCGGGACGCCGTTCGGGCCGTGTCGCCATCGGCGGGCACAATGCGAATCTCGAACATCTGGATAAGTGCCTCGAGGTCTGCCACTCCGGCCGCGCCTTTGAACGAATGCAGCCGGGTGTGCGCCTCCCAATAGCCAACCGGCGACAAGTTACCTGGAGTCGATGTCAGGGCACGGATGAAGTCGGCCTTCTCGGGTTCGTTGAGAAGGATGGCCACGAGCGCCGAGGCGTCAACGACCATCATTTCGGCAGGCCGTCCTCGTCATAAAGATCGTCGTCAGTCAGCAACGGACCAACGATCGGCAGGGCTTGGAAATGTGCGACAATCTCGTTCACTGCGACGATCTTGCGCTGGATTTCAGCCTCTCGCTCCGTTGTCAGTCGCTCATCACGTTCGCGCACCATCTCGTCGACGAGGTCGGTGATCGTCTTTCCCTCGAAAGCCGCCAAACGCCTCAGGCGCTCTACGGTCTCGGCTTTTCGGATCTGGACCGGGGCGTTCATGATGGCCACCAGTCTATCATGACGACGAAGCGGAGCCAACCCGCGCCTTGACTTGAAGGGTCCGGAGCGCGACCTAGCGCGCCTCGCGTTTCAAGGTCGACTGCCCATGTCCGTCAAGGTCCGTTTCGCCCCGTCGCCGACGGGTAGGCTGCACGTCGGCAATGTCCGCACCGCCCTGGTCAATTGGATGTTTGCGAAAGGGCAGGGCGGCTCATTCGTCCTGCGTATCGACGACACCGACCTGGCGCGCTCGACGCCGGAGTTCGAACAGGGGATCGAGGACGACCTGACCTGGCTGGGTCTGGTCTGGGACGAGCGCTACAACCAGTCTAGGCGGTTCGACCGCTATGAGGAGGCCGCCGCCCGGCTCAAGGCCTCGGGCCGGCTGTACCCCTGCTACGACACCTCCGAGGAGTTGGACCGCCGCCGCAAGGTGCAACTGTCGCGCGGCCTGCCGCCGATCTACGACCGCGCCGCGCTGGAGCTCACCGGGGCCGAGAAGGCCGCCTATGAGGCCGAGGGCCGTCGCCCGCACTGGCGCTTCAAGCTGGATGGCCGCCGCGTGGCCTGGGAGGATCTGGCCCGTGGCCATGCGGAGGTGGACACAACCTCGATGTCCGACCCCGTCCTGATCCGCGAGGACGGGCTGTTCCTCTACACCCTGCCGTCGGTCGTCGATGACATCGACATGGCCATCACCCACGTCATTCGCGGTGAGGACCACGTCACCAACACCGGGGCGCAGATCGAGATCTTTGAGGCGCTGGGTGGGCCGACGCCGGCGTTTGCGCACATGCCGCTGCTGGTCGGCGCCGACGGCCAGGCCCTGTCCAAGCGGCTGGGGTCGCTGTCGATCGCCGAGATGCGCGAGCAGGGCTATGAGCCGATCGCCATCACCAGCCACCTTGGCCGGATCGGCACCTCGGACCCGCTGGAGGTCGGAGCGTCGATCGGCGCTCTGGGGGCCGGGTTCGCCTTCTCGAAAATGGGCCGGTCGCCGGCACGTTACGACACGGCCGATCTGGACCGGCTGAACGCCCAGTCGCTGCATGGGATGGACTATGTGACGGCGCGGCCGCGGCTGACCGAACTGGACGCCGACCTGGGTGAAGGCTTCTGGAACGGGGTGCGTGGCAATCTTCAGAAGTTCAGTGATGTCGTTGAAATGACGACGATCGTGCGCGGACCTGTTACACCAGTGATCGAGGACGCAGCCTTCGCCGCGGCTGCGCTCGCCGTCCTGCCGGAGACGATCGACGAGACCTTGTGGCCGGTCTGGACGGCGGCCGTGAAGGAGGTCACGGGGGCCAGGGGCAAGGCGCTGTTCCTGCCGTTACGCATGATGATCACTGGCCAGGCGCATGGCCCGGACATGGCGACGCTCGCGCCGATGATCGGTCGCGAGCGGATCGTCAAACGGTTGAGCGGCGAGACGGCCTAGGTAACAGGGCGGGTTCCAGAACATCCGCCCGTGAGCATCCTTTGCAGGTGCTGAAGATCGCCCGGGTGAAACTGGGCGGCGAGGATTTCCCCAATCTTCTTGTCCGTCCCGGAATCGTAGACGGCCATTCCCGGTAGCAAACCCTCGGGCCCCACTCCACCACTACAGAGAACAGCCCTGGCTCGCGGAACGCGCCAACGGGTGTGCCAGAAGCGCCTCAGAAACAGGCTATCCGGCGTCAGATGAATTCGGGCGGTTGGAACCAGAAGTCCCGCCCAAAGAGCAAAGACGATCAATGCTCCGCTGGATGCCAGATTGATGGATTTCCATTCATCGGTTCCCTGCATCTCGCTCAGCGCGCCGATGCCGACGAACAGGAAGAAGGCCGAGACGATCGCCATCGGAACAATCGCACCGAGAGCAGGCCGCAGGGTGAGGGTATCGCCGGTCATACGGCGAAGCTACCTGCGTTCATCCCCCGTTCCAACCCGCGACTGAACAACACAAGGGCCACCCCGCGAAGGGGTGGCCCTTGCTTGGCACCGTGGCCGGCGTCGATCAGGCGTTGCAGGCCGCGATCTGTTCGGCCGACAGAGCGACGCCCTTGTAGCTGAATGCCGACACGGCGCCGAAGCGGGCCACGACGCGGCGGCAGGCGCGGGTCGCAGGCTGGTTGGCGCCGCCACTGGCGGTGCAGGTCGCGCCTTCGCAACGCCAGGAGGCGCCGTCGATGATGGTGGCGGCGGCCGGAGCGCGGGCGGCGTCGGCGAGGACGGCGCTGGTGGCCGGGGTTTGGGCAAGGGCGGGGGCGGCGGCGAACAGGGCCGCGGCGATGAGCAGAGCACGCATGGGGAGGTCTCCGGTTTGGCGGGAGCGGTCATCCGTCCCGTGGCGCCAATGTCCGTTTTCATACGCAACTGTCAAGGTGGGTCTCTAAAAGAAACCTATGGACACCGGCTGACTGACCAGTGATTACTTATCGGCGATCATGTTGCAAGTGCGGCATGTCGCCCGCGCCCTGCATGGCCTCGATCGCGCCCTCGACCGTGTCGCAGACGACCCAGGCCTGGCGGAAGCTGGCGGGGGTCATGCCCTCGGCGATGCTGTGTTCCATCACGGCCAGCAATGGTTCCCAGAAGCCGTTCAGGTTCAGGAAGATGACCGGCTTTGAGTGGAGATCGAGCCGCTTCCACGACAGGACCTCGATGACCTCTTCCAGCGTCCCGACGCCGCCCGGGGCGACGACGAAGGCATCGGACTGGTCGTACATGATGGTCTTGCGCTCGTGCATCGAGGGCACGATCAGGGTTTCGACGTCGTCGAACAGACGCTCGCGGCTACGCAGGAAGCCAGGCATGACGCCCAGGACCCGCCCGCCGGCTGCATGGGCGGCCCGGGCCGAAGCACCCATCAGGCCGACTCCGCCGCCGCCATAGACCAGCCGCCAGCCGGCCCTGGCCGTCTGCTCGCCGAAGGCGCGGGCGGCGGCGGTATAGGCCGGGTCGGAAAGATCGGACGAACCGCAGAACAGGCAGACGGACTGGCCGTCGAAGGGCTGGATGACGACAGGCGAAGACATGGAGCCTCGGGAACACGGATGGGAGACAACGGCCGCCTCGGCGCGCTATCTGGACCGATACTCCTAGCGGTCGGATGCACGCGATGAAACGGGCCATGTTCGGCAAGTCGGCGATAGTGGTGCTGTTGTGCGTCGCCAGCGCAGCCTGTTCTCCGCCGACGGCCGCGCCGGCGGAGAAGGCCAGCGCCCCGGCTGCGGCGGAGGGATGGACCCGCCCGCCGATGATTCGTTCGGTGCAGCGCATTCCGGGCGGTCTTGTTTTCTCGGGGCAGGCGGAGCCGGGCGCCCGCGTGGTTCTGCGCAGTGATTCCGGTCCCGCCCATGCCGCGGCGGCCGATGATCAGGGCCGGTTCGAGATTCGCATGATCGCTCCGGTCGGCGACCTGTTGCTGCGGCCCGAGACGCAGGTGGGTCAGGACGCCGCCGCTACGCCGGAACGGCTGCTGATCGTAGCGGGGGGGCGGGGCCCCGTTGCAATTCTGCGGACCGGTGGGGCGACGCGGCGGTTGGACCGGGCGCCGGTGCTGGGCGCGGTCGACAGCGACGGCCGGATGCGGCTGGTTTCGGGCCGCAGTCAGCCTGCGGGCCCGCCGATCGATCTTCAGGCCGGGGGCGAGAGCGGCCGGGTGACTCCGGACGCCTCGGGCCGTTGGAGCCTGGTGCTCACCCCATCGATGGGACCGGACGAGATCCGCGTGGGCGGAAGGGCCTTCCTCTGGCCCGGCGAGGGGGCAGGGGTAGCGGAAGGCGGCGGGACGCAGGTCGAGCGGGCTGGCGCCGGCTGGCGCGTGGTCTGGAGCGGCCCGGCCGGCGGGCGGCAGACGACCTGGTTGCCGGACGCCGAGTGACCGTTTTACGATCGATTAACCAATTCAGGGCAACGGAAGGACGTCTTCCATTTTCGAGGACACCCACCATCACCGAACTTCCTCAGCCCGGCGCTCGCGTCGGGCTTTTTTTCGGTCTGACGCTGTGGTGGGAAAGAGTGGCTCCGCGGGTAGGATTCGAACCTACGACCAGCCGATTAACAGTCGGCTGCTCTACCACTGAGCTACCGCGGAACACTTCCTCTCGGGAAGGCGGGCGCTATAGCAGCGCGAGTCAGAGTGACGCAACGGGAAATATCCGATCTTGGCCGTGATCCGTATCGACCAGCCCGATGATCCGCGCATCGCCGGCTTCCGCGACATCCGCGAACGGGACCTGACGGGCAGGCAGGGCCTGTTTGTGGCCGAGGGCGAGGTGGTGCTGAATGTGCTCATGTCGAACCGGTCGCTGTGCCGCCCGGTCGCATTTTTGCTGGACAGCAAACGGGTCGAAGGGCTGGCGGGCGTGCTCGCCGGGGCACCGGACGACACGCCGGTCTATGTCGCCAGCCAGCCCGTGCTGGATGCGATCGCCGGGTTTCACCTGCACCGGGGGATACTGGCGCTGGGCGAGAAGCCGCCGGTCCGGTCCCTGGAGGCTTGCCTGGACGGAACGGGGCCGGACGCCGTCGTCGTTGCGACGTGCGGGATAGGCAATCACGACAATATGGGCGGGGTGTTCCGAAACGCCGCGGCCTTCGGCGCCGGGGTGGTGCTGCTGGACGCACATTGCTGCGACCCCTTCTATCGCAAGGCCATCCGGGTCTCCGTGGGCGCGGTGTTGCGAACGCCGATGGCGACCGGTCTGGACGCCTTGGCCATGGTTGATGGATTGAGGGCGGCGGGGTTCGAGGTGCTGGCGCTGACGCCGGGCGCGGCCGAGCCGCTGGATGCGATGCCGCGGGGCGGCCGGGTCGCCATTGTGCTGGGGCCGGAGGGGCCGGGACTGACGTCGGCCGTGATCGAACGCTGCCGGCCGGTCGGGATACCGATGTCAGGCGGCTTTGATTCGCTGAATGTTTCGGTCGCCAGTGGAATTGCGCTGCATCATTTCACCAGACAGGCGTGAATCGATCACCAAATCGCGATTAACGCTTTGTACACCTTGATGAACCGGCACAGCTGTGTCGCTGTAGGGCGTCCGGGGGGAGTTCAATCATGTTCGGTGGCGTTTTCGTCTTCATTCACCGCAATGCGCGCATCGCGCTGGCGGTCGGCATCGTCGCAGCGGGCGTCAGCGCCGCCAGCGTCATCGGCTGGATCACCGCGCCGGTCGCCTGACCGCAGTTCGGACCTTTCCGCTCTGTCCATGTTCCCGGGGTTCTGTGCGACCGCGGGAGTGGTTTTGCGCGCCCGCCAGATCGCGCCGGCCATCAGCGACAGCAGGACCGCGTCGCCCCAGACGTAGTAGGCGGTGACGTAGGCCCACTGTTCGAGTTCGTGGAAACGGACGAAGGCGAGGTGGTTGGCCATCAGCAGGAACTGGAACGCGGTCGCCCAGATCGTCCACCGGCGTTTCGAGTACAGGGCCAGATACAGCAGGAACAACAAGGTCGCGCCGTCGAGCCCGATGATGACCCAAGGCGGATTCAGCGAGTCGAAATGCGCGAGGGCCGTCCCGATCCACACCAGGACCAGAACGGCCGCAGTAGCGCGTTCCCACCGGCCGCCGCGCCAGAGTGCGAGGGCGGCGGACACGATGAGCAACACCAGGGAAACTGCATAGATGGGCGACATGACTCTGGCATCGCCAAATCAGGAAACCAGCGCAAGCCCCACAGGCCGCGGGAGCGGATTCTCCGCCTTCTCCATGCCGCCCATCTGAACGCCGCGGAAGGAGGTTTTTTGCTTCACATCAGCCAAGGCCTCGTGAAGCGCGACCATCGCTCGCTGCGCCCCGATCTGCGCCGTGACCGCATCGGCCAAGGCGTCGAACGCCGCCTGTCCCACTGTGGCCGAAAGGCCGGCCTCGCGACGGCTTCTGGTCAGGGACTGGGCCAGTCGGCCGAGCTGGTTGACGGCTTCGTCCTGGCTGGCTTCGGCCTGAAACAGGTCCGTCGCCAGGCGCGCGACAACGGTCGCCGCATGTTCACTGCGTTTCATTCGCTCACCCTATTCTCAAGAAGCGACGCGGATCAGTTCCCGTAGCGGATGCCTTGCAGAACGAAGGCGAACCGCTCCGCGCCAATGACGCTCGTCAGGACCAGAGCGGCTATTGCGGCAATGGTGAAGACAAACAGGACGCGGCCGAGGACTTCATGTCCGATTCCGAAGGCTGGAAACCGGAATCCAGCAATGCCGCCCCGATGTGCAGAATCTCCCTGAAGGTGGAGTCCGGAGAGAGGAAGGCCGCCTGTTTGCGGGTTCCACTGACCAGATGATTCACCATCATCTGTTTCGCCGGGGTATCGGCCAGTGAGAGAAGAACTGTCTGAAGCTCCGCCCAGCTGATGCCCGGCAACTGTCCTTCGGTATTGGTCATTGATGGTCCCTTTCGCTGGCCCAGAAGAACCTGTGGCGGCGAGGTGGGCGATTGGGACCAGTTCGGATACCGAGTCATTCGGAACGGTCTGTTCGGCCAGGAGAAGGAGCGCCGCATCAATCCGACCGGAGGCGTTCAGCTTGCGCGCCGCGTTTTCGCAGTGGCGATCGACGGTCGAAGGCTTGATGCCCAGACGTCGGGCGATCTGTTTGGAGTTCATGTGCGCATGGACGAGGCGAAGACATTGGCGCTCGCGGTCGGTCAGTCGATCAATACGGCTCGGCATCTTTCGCCCCCCCGGCTGCCCGCATACCTTAACCACAGGAAAGGGCTCACCGAAACGGGCATTGCGCCGCAAACCCACAATCAACGCTTGTCAGCGGTGACGGGAGCGGCGGGGATCGAAATCGCGATGGAGGCCTGACCGAGAATCGAACTCGGGTGCAAGGATTTGCAGTCCTCTGCGTAACCACTCCGCCATCAGGCCCTGGGCCGTTGAAAACGGCCACGCCATCGCGAGGGGCGTTCGCTATCAGATCGGATTGTCCCCCGCAACGCACAGACCTATAAGCGCGCCAGATTTCCCGGCTGTCGCCGGGCGCCCATAGCCGCAGGATCGTCGCTCCATGGATTTCGCCGCTGCCCGCAAGGTCATGGTCGACAGCCAGGTCCGCGTGAACGATGTGACTGACCGCGCCCTGCAGGCCGCGCTTCTGGCCGTGCCGCGCGAGCGGTTCCTGCCGTCAGAACGGGCGTATTCGGCCTATGCCGAGATCGAACCCGAGATTGCGGGCGGGCGCCGGCTGATGCTGGCGCGCGACCTGTCGAAACTGCTGATGGCGCTGGATGCGAAGCCGGGCGAGGCGGCGCTTGCCCTGGCGGCGCCATACGCCGCCGCGGTGCTGGCGCGGCTTGGTCTCGCTTCGACCGCCCAGGAGTCGGATGACGCCGTGTTCGGGGTGGTCGGTGAGGTGTTGGCGCAAGAGGGTGTGCGTACGGTGACGGCGCCGCTCAGCGCGCCGGCTGAGGGCGGCTATGACGTCATGGTCTGCGAAGCCGCGATCCCCGGGCGGCCGGAGGCCTGGCTGAAAGTCCTGAACGTCGGGGGACGGATGGCGGTCGTCGAACGCACCGGCCCGGTGGGCAAGGCTGTACTGTATGTGCGGGGCGAGCATGGGGTTTCCCGCCGCGAACTGTTCAACGCCGCGCCGCCGATGCTGGCGGAACTCTCGCCCATTCCTATCTTCGCACTGTAGGATCGCCGACGTCGACGGACTTGCCCGGCGGCCGCGTGAAAAAAACTTAACTGGCGTGGGCGTAAACGGTCCCGCATCAGACCTATGAGATACGAAGGGCGCGCTTCCCAGCGTCAGGCAGGAACAGACATGCTGAAACGTACGCGCGCGCTCGCCTCGGTCGCCGTCTTCGCCGTGATTGCCGGCATGGGCGCCCCCGCGTGGGCCGAAACGCTGAAGGACGCGCTGGCCCTGGCCTATCAGACCAACCCGTCACTGCTGGCCCAGCGGGCCAACCAGCGGGCGCTGGATGAGTCGATCGTCCAGGCGCGCGCCGGCTTGCGGCCGCAACTGAATCTCACCGTGACCGCCAACTATGCCCGCGACTACAGCGGCAGGCCCTTCAGCAACCCGGACAGCGACACCGGCGGGGCCAGCATAGGCCTGGCCCAGACCCTGTGGTCGGGTGGACGCATCGGTCACGGCATCTCGGCGGCGGAGGCCAACATCCTGGCCGGGCGCGAGAACCTGCGCGACATCGAACAGACCGTCCTGGCCTCGGTGATCCAGGCCTATGCCGATGTGATCCGCGACGGCGAAATCCTGGCCATCCGCCAGTCCAACCTCGGCGTGCTGCAACGCCAGCTGGAAGAAGCCTCGGCTCGGTTCGAAGTCGGCGAGATCACCCGCACCGACGTGGCCCAGTCCGAATCGCGGCTGGCCCAGTCCGAGGCGGATCTGGCCAATGCCAGGGCCCAGCTGTCAGTCTCGCGCGCGGCCTATGCCGCCGTCGTTGGTCAGGCCCCGGGTGATCTGGCGCCGATGCCGGTGCTGCCGGGCATCCCCACCGATTTCGACAACGCCCTCGACGTGGCCCTGTTGGACAATCCGGCCATCCGCTCGGCCGCCTACAGCCAGCGCGCCGCCGAGGCCAATGTGGCGGCGGCCAGGGCGGAATACATGCCGTCAGCGCGCCTGACAGCCTCCTACGGCGGCTCGACGGACGATCTTGGCAATCTGAACGACATCGCCGACGAGACCCGCTTCCAGGCCGGCGCGACCGTTTCGGTGCCGCTGTTCACCGGTGGGCTGAACAGTTCGCGCGTCGCCCAGGCGCTGGAACGCGCCAATGTCGCCCAGATCAATGTCGAGGGTGAGCGCCGCAACACCCTGCAGGCGGTGAGCTCGGCCTATGCCCAGTCGATCTCGTCGCGCGCCACGCTCCAGGCCGGCGAGGAAGCCGTTCGCGCCGCGACCGTGGCCGCCGAAGGCGTGCGGCAGGAGGCTCAGGTCGGCCTGCGCACCACGCTCGACGTGCTGAACCAGGAGCTGGAACTGCGCAACGCCCAGATCACCCTCGCCAGCGCCCGTCGCAACGAATATGTCGCCCAGTCCCGTCTGCTGGCCGCCATGGGCCGGCTGGAAGGCGCGGATCTGGACGCCGCCATGACCGTCTATGATCCGGCCGCCAACTACAACCGGGTGCGCAACCGCGGCGGCTTGCCGTGGGACGGGATCGTCGAGGCCATCGACCGTCTCGCCGCTCCGCCCGTCGTCCCGGCCAACGACGCCGCTGATGCGCCGATCGACGTCCAGTTGAAGTCCGAAACAGTCATGACAGCGCCGCGCGACTGACCATCGTCAGGTCGCCTGTCGCGCGACTGTCGGCTGCGTCTGTTAACCTGTGACGCGAAAACGCCCGTTGATTCCAGCGGGCTGAGATGCGACGACATGGTGTGGGAGGGGTCTCCTCTTCCTTGCCGCAATTGGACTTGATCGTGCGTTCGACGCGCGCCCCGGGGTTTCGACATGACCGACCAGACCGCCCAGGAACCGACGATGGAGGAAATCCTGGCGTCGATCCGCCGGATCATTTCCGAAGACGACGCTCCGGCCGAGACTGCGCCGGCCGCCGCCGCCGCACCGGCTCCGGAAGCTTCCCCGGAGCCCGAACCCCTCGTCTCGTCCGCCCTGATGGACGAAACCCCGTCAATGGAAGAGCCGCATGCCTCCGAAGAGGATGTGCTGGAACTGACCGACGCCTATGAGGCCCCGGCCGCCGAGAGCCTCGGCGATCTCGACATCTCGCCGTCAGAGCCCTTCCCCAGCGCTCCGGTCGCTGAGTCGGTCTTCGTCGATGAACCGGTCGAGGCCTATGCGCCCGAGCCCGCGTCAGCACCCGCACCGGCCCGTGACAGTCTGGTCGGCGACAGCGCCGCGGCCAGCGCCGCCTCGGCCTTCGCCGGTTTGGCCTCTACGGTCAGAAAGCCTGAACCTATGGAATCTTCGAGCGGCTCCGGCCCCACCGTCGATGAACTGGCCCGCAGCCTGCTGCGGCCGATGCTGCGGGAATGGCTGGACGCCAACCTGCCCGCCATCGTCGAGGCCCAGGTACGCAAGGAAGTCGAACGCATCGCCCGCAACGCCGGCTGACTTCACCCGCGACCCGATCAAGGCTAGATCATTCCGGGGCGGCTCCAGTCGGGGCCGCCCTTATCTTTTGTCTGAAGACCCCTCCCAATGCTCGACAAGACATTCGACCCGACCGCCGCCGAACCGCGCCTGTATGCGATGTGGGAGGACAGCGGCGTATTTGCTCCGAAGACGGACGGAGCCGCCGAAGCCTATTCGATCGTCATCCCGCCACCCAATGTGACAGGCTCGCTGCATATCGGCCATGCGCTGAACAACACCCTGCAGGACATCCTGACCCGCTATCACCGGATGAAGGGCAAGGCGGTGCTGTGGTTGCCCGGCACGGACCACGCCGGCATCGCCACCCAGATGGTGGTCGAGCGCCAGCTGGCGGCGGCGGGGAATATCAGCCGCCGTGACATGGGCCGCGACGCCTTTGTGGCCAGGGTCTGGGAGTGGAAGGCCGAGTCGGGCGGGACCATCGTCCAGCAGCTGCGCCGGCTGGGCACCTCGTGCGACTGGAGCCGCGAGCGCTTCACCCTCGACGAGGGGCTGAACGCCGCGGTGCGCAAGGTCTTCGTCCAGTTGCACAAGGAAGGTCTGATCTATCGCGACAAGCGGCTGGTCAACTGGGACCCCCATTTCCAGACGGCGATCTCGGACCTCGAGGTCGAGCAGCGCGAGATGGACGGCTCCTACTGGCATTTCGCCTATCCGCTGGCGGACGGCGTCACCTATGAGCACCCGGTCGCCTGGGACGGCGACGGGCAGCCGACGGAGTATGAGACCCGCGACTACATCGTCGTGGCGACGACCCGGCCGGAGACCACGCTGGGCGATACCGGCGTGGCCGTGCATCCGGGCGACGCGCGTTATGAGGGGCTGGTCGGCAAGTTCGTGACCCTGCCGCTCGTGGGTCGCCGCATTCCGATCGTGGCGGATGAGTACGCCGACCCGACCAAGGGCTCGGGCGCGGTGAAGATCACTCCGGCCCACGATTTCAATGACTTTCAGGTCGGGAAGCGGGCCGGGCTGGCGGCGCTGAACGTCATGGACGCCTTCGGCCGCATCACCGCCACCGACACGCCCGACGTGCCCGCTGAATACGAGGGCATGGACCGCTTCGCCGCGCGCAAGGCCATCGTCGCCCGCGCCGAGGAGGACGGCTGGCTGAAGGACATCGAGAAGACCCGTCACGTGATCCCGCACGGCGACCGCTCGGGCGTGGTCATCGAGCCGTGGCTGACGGACCAGTGGTACGTCGACGCCCATACAATGGCCCAGCCGGCGATCAGGGCGGTGGAGCAGGGCGACACGGTCTTCGAGCCGAAGAGTTATGAGAAGATCTATTTCGAATGGCTTCGCAACATCGAGCCGTGGTGCATTTCGCGCCAGCTGTGGTGGGGCCATCGCATCCCGGCCTGGTACGGGCCCGACGGGACCATCTTCGTCGAGGAGAGCGAGGATGAGGCCCGCGCCGCCGCGCGCCATCACTATGGCGCCCAGACGCCGCTGACCCAGGACGAGGACGTCCTCGACACCTGGTTCAGCTCCGCCTTGTGGCCGTTCTCGACCATGGGCTGGCCCGACGACACCGAGGACCTGCGCCGCTTCTATCCGACCAGCGATCTGGTGACGGCGGCCGACATCATCTTCTTCTGGGTTGCCCGAATGATGATGATGGGACTTCACTTCATGGATGACGTTCCGTTCAAACGGGTGATCATCAACGGCCTGGTCCGGGACGAGAAGGGCCAGAAGATGAGCAAGTCGAAGGGGAACGTCATCGACCCCCTCGGCATCATCGACGAGCTGGGCGCCGATCCGCTGCGCTTCACCATGGCCATTTTGTCGGGCACGCGCGACATCAAGTTATCGCGTCAACGCATTGAAGGTTATCGTAACTTTGGCACCAAACTTTGGAACGCGGCCCGTTTCTCGCAGATGAATGAGGCGCGTCGCGTCGAGGGCTTCGATCCGGCGGGAGTCGATCAGACCATCAACCGCTGGATCCGCGGCGAACTGACCAAGGCGGAACGTGCGGTCAGCGAAGCCATCGAGGGCGGGCGTTTCGACGACGCGGCCTCGGCCCTGTACCGCTTCGTCTGGAACGTGTTCTGCGACTGGTATCTGGAGCTGGCCAAGCCGGTGTTCATGGGCGCGGATGCGACGGCCAAGGCCGAGACCCGAGCGATGACGGCCTGGACCCTGGATCAGACCCTGAAGCTGATGCACCCGATCATGCCCTTCATCACCGAGGAGCTGTGGGAGAAACTGGCCGACGATGGCGCGGCACGGAGCGAGGCGACCCTGATCGGCGCGGCCTGGCCCGACCTGCCGGACGCCTTCATCGACGCGGGCGCTGAGGCCGAGATCGGCTGGCTGGTCGATCTGGTCACGGAAATCCGCCAGCTGAAAGCTGAGATGAATGTGCCCCAGGGCGCCAAGCCCGGCCTGGCCTTCATCGCCCCGGACGTCACCACGGCCGGGCGGATTGAGCGCCATCGCGACCTGATCCTGACCCTGGGTCGGGTGTCCGACCTGTCCACGGTCGAAGCGGCCGCCTCGGGAACCGTGACCTTCGTCTCTGGCGGCGCCACCGCCGCACTGTCGCTGGCGGGGATCATCGACCTGTCGGCGGAGCGTATGCGTCTGGCCAGGGAGATCGCGGCCTTCGACAGCGACATCGGCCATGTGAACAAGAAGCTGAGCAACCCCAATTTCGTCGACCGCGCCGCGTCCGAGGTCGTCGACGAACAGCGCCAGAAACTGGCCGAGGCCGAGGCCGGCAAGACGAAGCTGCAGGCGGCGCTGGTGCGGCTGGACGCGGTGGGTTGAAAACGCGGCTCGACCAGCTGCTGGTCGCGCGCGGACTTGCGGAAAGCCGGGCGCGGGCCAAGGCGGCGATCGAGGCCGGCGGCGTGACGGTGAACGGGGTTCCCGCCAGTGCCGCCTCGCAGGCCGTGGGCGATGAGGCGGTCGTCGCCTACGCCGCCGCCCACCACTGGGTCGGGCGGGGGGCGCTGAAACTGGATCACGCCCTGACGCTCTGGCCGGTCGTGGTCGAGGGGCGGGTGGTGCTGGACGTCGGCGCCTCGACCGGCGGTTTCACCGAGGTTTGTCTGTCGCGCGGAGCCGCGAAGGTGTTCGCCGTCGATGTCGGCTCAGGCCAGATGCATGCCCGCGTGGCGGCGGACCCGCGCGTGGTCAATCTGGCGCAGACAGACGCCCGTGATCTGACGCCGGTCCTGATCCCCAAGGCGCCGCAGTTGATCGTCTGCGACGCCAGCTTCATCGGCCTGGCCAAGGTTCTGCCTGTGGCGCTGTCACTGGCTGCGCCGGACGCGGACCTCGTCACCCTGGTCAAGCCGCAGTTCGAGGCGGCGGGGCCGGGCGGAACGAAGAAGGGCGTGGTCAAGGAGCCGGCCGTGCAGCAGGCGGCGCTGAGCGCGGTCTCGGACTGGCTGGAGAGCGAGGGCTGGGCCGTGCAGGCGACGGCGGAAAGCCCGATTACCGGCGGCGACGGGAATATTGAGTTCCTGCTCTGGGCGTCGCGGCGATAGGCTCTCTTGGTTGGCTGCGGTCACAAGGCTTCGCCTTGTCGACCCGACGCGGCCTGGCGCTTCGCGCATGCCCAAAGCCCCAACCCGCGCTCAGGCAGCGAGCCGCCGCGCGGCGAGTGGTAGCGCCCTTCCAACATGGAAAAACCCCCGGTGGATTGCTCCACCGGGGGTCTCCGTCACGCCGCCGATCGACAGGGGGGCTGAAAAATAATCAGCGACGCAATTCTGTCAGCAGGTTTGCTGGTAGCGGGTGACCGTGCGGCCGTAGCGGTCACGGGTCTGGACGGCGACGGGGCGGCAGTCCCGACTATACTGGTCGTTCTGCTGGTACTGATAGCCGCGGTCGTCGTAGCGATCATCGTAACGGCCGTCGTAGCCGTACTGCTGGCTGCTGTATCCGCGGTCATTGTACCCGTAGCGGTATTGGTCGCTGTAGCCGCCTCGATAGTCGTTGCCGTACTGAACATGCCCGCCGCTGTAGCCGCTGTTGCAGGTACGGGATGAGTCGCCGCCGACCGCAGCGCCGAGCGCGCCACCGATCACGGCGCCGAGGACGCTGCCCTCGGTGCGCCGACCGCGAGCGCCGAGCTGCGAACCAACGACCGCGCCGAAGGTCGCGCCGACGGCGGCGCCGGTCCCCTGGCGCTGGCGGCGGTCACAGGAATCATAGCCAGAGCGACCATAGGACTGACCGTAGGCACGGTTGTCGTAGCCGTAGTCCCGCTGCTGCCCGTAGCCATAACCGGAACGCTGGTCATTGCCGTAATACTGGCTGTTGTAGCTGCCATAAGACTGGGGCGAGCCTTGGTAGCTGTAGGACTGGGCCGAGGCAGCCGCCGGAGTCAACAGGAGGCCGGCGGCGGCGAGGGCGGCGGCGCCAAGGGCGCTCTTGAGGGGCAGGCGGGCGAGCATCGGCATGATCCTGGTTTCAGAGCGGGCCCCGAACATCGGCGCCTTCTGGCTGTGGCGACGAGGAATAGACCAGTGAAACTGAACGGCCTTTGATCGGGCCGTTCATCTTCGTTCAGGTTTCGCCGGAGGGCGGGAGCCTCTAGAAGCGGCCGATGACGGAAACGGTGACCATCAGCCGCATGGGCGGGCAGGCCGACGGGATCGCCGAGACGCCGGCCGGCCCCGTGTTCGCCCCTCTGACCCTGCCGGGCGAGACGGTGCGGGGCGAGGTTCGCGACGGGCGAATGGAAGGGGCGCAGATCCTGACGGCCAGCTCCGAGCGAATCGCGCCCGTTTCGCCGCACTATGGCGACTGTGGCGGATGCTCACTGCAACACTGGGCGGCCGGGCCCTATCTGGACTGGAAGCGGGAACAGGTGCGGCACGCCCTGGCGCGAGAGGGGATCGAGACCGAGATCGAGGCGACGGTGGCGGTTCCGCCGGGGACGCGGCGGCGACTGGCCTTGCATGCGCGGCGCGGCGAGGACGGGCGGGTGGTGCTGGGATTCAAGGCGCGAAAGAGCTGGCGGCTGGTCGAGGTGAGCGCCTGTCCGGTGGCCGATCCACGGCTGGTCGCGGCCTTTCCGGCGCTGGCGCGGGTGGCGGCGGCCTTCCTGGAGCATCCGAAATCAGCCCCGACCCTGCATGTGACCGCGACCCTCACGGGACTGGACGTCGATGTGACGGGCGTGGAGCGGCGCTCGGGCGGCTTGTCGGGCGACGCGCGGATGCGGGCGATTGAGGGGGCGGCCGCGGCTGGTCTGGCGCGGCTGAGTCTGGCGGGCGAGACCCTGATGATGGAACGGCAGCCCAAGGTGGCGTTCGGCCCGGCGATCGTGCCCCTGCCGCCCGGCGGCTTCCTGCAGGCCGTGCCGGAGGCGGAGGCCGCCATGGTCGCGCGCGCGGTCGAGGCGGTCCGCGGCGCCCGGAAGATCGCGGATCTGTTCTGCGGCGCGGGGACCTTCACTTTTCCGCTGGCGACGGTGGCGCCGGTGCTGGCGGCGGACGGGTCGGCGCCGGGGATCGCCGCGCTGAAGGCGGGGATCGGCTCGGGGCCGGGGATGAAGGCGATCACGGCCGAGGCGCGCGACCTGTTCCGCCGACCGCTGGCCCCCTACGACCTGCGCGGCTGCGACGCCGTGGTGCTGGACCCGCCGCGCGCGGGGGCGCTGGAGCAGACAAGGCAGCTGCCGGGGACGAAGGCGGCGGGCGTGGTCGGCGTGTCGTGCAATCCGGTGACCTTCGCCCGCGACGCCCGGGTGCTGATCGACGCGGGCTTTCGGTTGGAGCGGGTCACCCCGGTGGATCAGTTCCTGTGGTCGGCCCATGTGGAGTTGGTAGGGGTGTTCAAGCGCTGACTCCACCCCAGCAGCAGCTGGCGACGAAAGAAGGGATGACATGCAACAAATCAGGTGAATGTGCGCTTGCAGCACTACATGTTGCATTGCAGCAATCACCATTTGGGCACAGGGCCGTCGGGCCTGCGCCGGAGATCCATCGTGACCCTGTTCGGACAAAACGCCGCCGCCCTGACCCGGGACTGGCGGCCCTCCAGGCCTCGATCGCATGGGCAAACCGGCGGTCTGCAGGATGTCCACTTCAAACCCAATCCAGGCTCCCTGAGGATGCGGCTTTATACCCCGCCTGGGCTGCCGCCGCAGTCGCCGCTGGTTGTCGCCCTGCACGGCTGCACCCAGACGGGCGAGGGCTATGCGCGCGCCGCCGGTTGGCTGACTCTCGCAGACCGCTACGGATTTGCCGTCCTCTGCCCCGAGCAGACGCGGGGCAACAATCCCAACCTTTGCTTTAACTGGTACGAGCCGGGTGATGCGGCGCGCGACGGCGGCGAGGCCGCGTCGATCGCTGCAATGGTCGGGCGGGCCCTCGCCGATCACGCGCTGGACGCCCGCCGCACGTTCGTCACGGGTCTGTCGGCCGGCGGGGCCATGGCGGCCGTCATGCTCGCGACCCGGCCCGGGATGTTCGCCGGGGGCGCAGTAATCGCCGGACTGGCGTATGGCGCCGCCGACTCCCTGGCCGAGGCGTTCGGAGCCATGCGTCAGACCCGCGTCGCCGGCCCGGGCTCGGCGGACAAGGTCCGGGCCGCTACCGGCCACCGGGGACCGTGGCCGCCGCTCTCGATCTGGCACGGTGAGAATGACACGATCGTTCGGCCCGCAGCGGGCGAGGCCTTGGCGCGACAATGGCGGGAACTGCACGGGATCGACGGGGAGGCGGTCACGATGCGCACCTCGGCCGGTCGCGAATTCCTGGTCTGGAAATCACCTGCAGGCGCCCCGGTCGTTGAGCTGCACCGCATTTCCGGAATGGGCCATGGCGTCCCGTTGAAGACCGGAGGTGTCGATGGCGCCGGAACGGCGGGTCCGCACATGTTCGACGTAGGCGTCTCCTCCAGTCTGGAGATCGCACAGGGCTGGGGCATCGCCGACCGCCGCCTCGATCTCGGGCAATCCAGGGCGCACCTGGCTGACCCGCGGCCTCCCGCGCGGGGCGCGCCCGCTGGAGCGGGCCACGGCGTCAGGGAGGTGATCGAGAAGGCGCTTCGATCTGCCGGGCTGATGAAATAACTAGCCGAAAAGTTCGAGCTGGGGCCGGGCGTCGGCGGGAATGCGGAACTGCGTCTCGTCCAGCGGCTTTCGGGGGCCATCGAGGCCGTAGCGTTTGATCGCGGCCTTGAACCGCGCGGCGATCAGCTCGGCGACCGGGCCGGTTCCCTTCATGCGCTGGGACCAGTCGGCGTCGTAGTCGCGGCCGCCACGGGTCTGGCGGATCAGGGACATGACGCGCGCCGCTCGGTCAGGCCGGGCGTCGGCCAGCCACTCGCGGAACAGATCCTTGATCTCAAGCGGCAGGCGCAGGGTTACATACATGGCCGAGGTCGCGCCGGCCTTCGACGCCGCCTCGAGCACCGACTCCAGTTCGTGGTCGTTGAGGCCGGGGATGACCGGGGCGAAGCCGACGCCGACCGCGCAGCCGGCGTCGGCCAGACGGCGGATCGCCTCCAGCCTTTTGGCTGGCGTCGAGGCGCGCGGCTCCATGGTGCGGGCGAGGCCGCGGTCCAGGGTGGTGATCGAGACCATGGCCGAGGCCAGGCCGGCGCGGCCCATGGGCCCCAGAATGTCGGCGTCGCGGACGATCAGCACCGATTTGGTGATGATGCTGAACGGATGATTGAAGCGCTGCATCACCTCCAGGATCGAGCGCGTCGAATTGAGCTCGCGTTCGACCGGCTGATAGGGGTCGGTGTTGCCGCCTATGTGGATGCGTTTGCAGACGTAGCGGGGCTTTGAGAGGTCCTGCTCCAGCAGACGCGCGGCCTCGGGCTTGAAGAAGAGGCGGCTCTCGAAATCCAGGCCCGGGGATAGGCCCATGAAGGCATGGGACGGACGGGCGTAACAGTAGATGCAGCCATGTTCGCAGCCCTTGTAGGGGTTGATGGACCGGTCGAAGCCGATGTCCGGACTGGTGTTCTTTGCGATGATGGTCCGGGCGTGCTCGGGCGTCAGGGTCGTGCGCAGGGGCGCGGCCTCGACATCGTCGCCGGTCCAGCCGTCATCGAAGGCTTCCACGGTCTCCGGCTCGAACCGCCCGCTCGCATTCGACCGCGCGCCCCGTCCCTTTGCCGCTTCCGCCATGGATAAAGCATACTCGCACAAGAGAACAAAGCAAGAACTATGAGGGCGTGAAAAGGAGGCCCGAGGTGCGAAGGTCTGAATGCCGCATTCGGTGGGACCAGCCCTGCTACGCCAGGGCCTCGCAGGGCATCCTGCTTCGCCTTCCTGATCGGACTTGTCCGGCGAAGCCCTGCGGGGCGAAGCAGGATGGTGCGGATGAGAGGACTCGAACCTCCACGCCTCTCGGCGCCAGAACCTAAATCTGGTGCGTCTACCAGTTCCGCCACATCCGCCCAGGTCCGCTACAGCGTCTAGGCGAGCCGAGGCGGGGCGGCAACGAAAAAGGCCCGGGATCGCTCCCGGGCCTTCGTCTTGCGGATTGATCGGGAGATCAGTCCTTCTGATTGTCCACGCCGGAGCCCATGGCCTCGGCCGGGGACGACATCGTGGTCTCTTCCGTAATGTCGATGCCCTTGGCGAGCTTGGAGTTCCAGAAGCCGTAGATGATGTAGATCACGGCCCCGACCGCGGCATAGGCGCCGAGGATGGTGAGCGGCAACGGGTTGCCGTCTATGGCGTGCTGGATCATCGGCCAGAAGTTGAAGCTGGCCAGGGCGAGGCAGGCGATGATGCCTGCAACGGCCGTGGCGATGCCGCCGGGAACCCGGAACGGACGCTCCATCTCCGGATGCTTGATGCGCAGGAAGATCACGCTCAGGCACACGATCGAGAAGGCGACGGCCGTGCCCAGGGACACCAGATCGCCGAGCATGGAGATGGGCAGGAAGGACGCCGCGATGGCGATCAGGATGCCCAGCAGGATGGTGCCGATCCAGGGTGTGCGGAACTTCGGATGGATGATCGCGAAGACCCGCGGAAGCAGGCCGTCACGCGCCATGGTGTAGAAAATCCGCGTCTGGCCGTAGCACAGCACCAGCATGACCGAGGTCAGGCCGGTGATGGCGCCGACCTTGATCAGGAAGCTGATCAGGTTCAGCGGGCTGCCGTCCGGCGTGATGAAGGGCGTGTCGGCCCATTCCAGACCCATGCGGTCGATGGCGACGGCCACCGGCGCCGGGCTGGCGAGTTCGAGATAGGGGACCACGCCGGTCATGACGGCGGCGACGGCCATATAGATGATCGTGCAGACGATCAGTGCGCCGAGGATGCCCACCGGGACGTCCTTGGACGGGTTCTTGGCCTCGGCCGCCGCGGTCGAGACCGCTTCGAAGCCGACGTAGGCGAAGAAGATGATTGAGGCGCCGCGCAGGATGCCGGAGGCGCCGTATTCACCGAACTTGCCGGTCGTGTTCTCGGGAATGAAGGGCGTCCAGTTGTCCGGGTTGATGTACTGAACTCCCACCGCGATGAACGTCAGCAGCACCACGATCTTGATCATGACGATGACGTTGTTGATCGAGGCTGACTCGCTGACGCCCAGCACCAGCAGGCTGCAAACGGCGGCGATGCCGATGGCGGCGACGAGGTTGAACGTGCCGGTCAGCGGGAAGCTGGCGATGCCGGCGTCCGACGTGACCGACTGAATCAGCGGCGTGGCCCACGAAGGGCCTTCGCCGCCCGCGTACTGGATCATCGGGAACAGGCTGTCCGCCATACCGAAGTCTCGAAGGATCGATACGACATAGCCGGACCAGCCGACCGCGACGGTCGAGGCCGCGACGCCGTACTCAAGCACCAGCAGCCAGCCCATGATCCAGGCGAAGACCTCGCCCAGGGTGCCGTAGGCATAGGTATAGGCCGAGCCCGAGACCGGCATGGTGGAGGCCAGTTCGGCGTAGCAAAGGCCCGCGAGACCGCAGGCGATGCCCGCGACCACGAAGGACAGCATGATGGCCGGGCCCGCGTTGGCGGCGGCGACCTGGCCGGTCAGAACGAAGATGCCGGCGCCGATAATGGCGCCGATGCCCAGGCTCATCAGATTGATGGGTCCCAGAGACCGCTTCAGCTCGCTCCTGGCGGCTTCCTTCTGGATCTGGGCTACGGATTTCTTGAGGAACAGGCGGTTCCCCTTGGGCCTAAGGCCTTCTGCGGACATCGAGTCTCGCCCCCTGATACACGGCGAGTCCTCCCCGGACCGCCTTCAATGACGCGGACGCTAGCGGCGCATGACCGCGCTGGCAACGCGGTTTCCGATTGGTGAACGCGCTGAGACGCTTTCGTGAAGGGGCAGTTGGCGTCTACAGCCTTGGGTGATGCTGCCCATCCATGCCGTTCTCGAGCCGTTGAAAGCGGCGCTGGCCGCGACCAACGCCGTCGTTCTGGCCGCGCCGCCGGGGGCGGGCAAGACGACCGTGGTCCCGCTGGCCCTGCTGGAGGAGGCCTGGCTGGACGGCGGCAAGATCCTTGTGCTGGAGCCGCGCAGGCTGGCGGCGAGGGCTGCGGCCGAGCGGATGGCGGCGACGCTGGGCGAGGCGACCGGCGACACGGTCGGCTATCGCACGCGCCTGCAGAGCCGGATCGGGCCGAAGACGCGGATCGAGGTGATCACGGAGGGCGTGTTCACGCGGATGGTTCTGGACGATCCGGGGCTGGAAGGCATCGCAGCGGTGCTGTTCGACGAATTCCACGAGCGGTCGCTGGACGCCGATCTGGGGCTGGCCTTGGCGCGGGAAAGTCAGGGGCTGTTGCGCGAGGACCTGCGGCTGCTGGTCATGTCGGCGACGCTGGATATCGCGGGGGTGTCGAAACTGCTCGCCAATGACTCGGGGAAATGGGCGCCGGTGATTGAAGCCGAGGGCCGGATGTTTCCGGTCGAGACCCGCTATCTCGGGCGCAATCCGGTCGAGCGGATCGAGGACGCCCTGGCGCGGGCGGTGATGCAGGCGCTGGGCGAGGAGGGCGGGTCGGTGCTGGTCTTCCTGCCCGGGCAGAGGGAGATACACCGCACGGCCCAGCGACTGAACGAACGGCTGCGCGATCCGGCCGTGGATGTGGTTCCGTTGTACGGCGCCCTGGACCGGGAGACGCAGGACCGGGGCATCCAGCCGGCGGCGACGGGACGTCGCAAGGTGGTGCTGGCGACCTCGGTGGCCGAAACCAGTCTGACCATCGAAGGGGTTCGGGTGGTCATCGACGGCGGCCTGTCACGGGTGCCCCGGTTCGAGCCCTCCAGCGGTCTGACGCGACTGGCGACGGTCAGGGTCAGCCGGTCGTCGGCGGAGCAGCGACGCGGCCGGGCGGGCCGGGTCCAGCCCGGCGTCTGCTATCGCCTGTGGGACGAGGTGGCGACGCGAGGCCTGGTCCCGCATCAGCGACCGGAGATTCTGGAAGCGGATCTGACGGGTTTCGCGCTCGATCTGGCGCGATGGGGCGCGCGGGACACGGAAGCGCTCGCCTTGCTGGATCAGCCGCCGGCGGGCGCCTTCGCCGAGGCGCGCAAGGTGCTGGCGCGGCTGGGGGCGCTGGATGGGGCGGGCGCGCTGACACCCCATGGACGTCGGATGACGCGCATCCCCTTGCCGCCGCGGCTGGCGCATATGGTCGCCGCCGCCAGCGACGCCGGCGACGCGGCCCTGGGCGCGCGAATCGCGGCGGTGCTCAGCGAGCCGGGGCTGGGGGGCAATGATGTCGACCTGAGAGACCGGCTGCGTGGGCTGGACCGCGACCGGTCGCCGAGGGCGCGGGATGCGGTCAAGCTGGCCGAACGATGGGCGCGGGCGGCGGGAGGCGGCCAGAAGTCCGGAGTGGGCGGCGAGGCCGATGTCGGGATCCTTCTGGCCGAGGCTTTTCCGGAGCGGGTGGCCAGGTCGCGGGGCAAGCCGGGCGAGGTGTTGCTGGCGTCAGGGCGGGGAGCCTTCCTTGATCCGACCGACGCCCTGGCGCGCGAGCCGTGGCTGGCGGTGGCGGAACTGGGCGGCGGGGATGCGCGGGACCGCATCCGGCTGGCGGTCCCTGTCGATCCGGCGGCGCTGGAGGGTCGCGTCGAGGTCGAAGACCGGTTGGCGCGTGAGCCGTCGGGCCGAATGACGCTGCGCCGCATCCGCCGCATCGGGGCGATCGTGGTGGACGAGAAGATCGTCGGGGCGCCGGACCGAGCGGCGATCACGACGGCGCTGCGGGCCGAGGTTGACCGGGACGGGTTGGCGGGACTTCGCTGGGGCGAGCGGGCCTCGGGATTGCGGGCTCGGCTGGCGTTCGTGGCCGGGCTGGAAGCCGGCTGGCCGGATGTCTCGGACGCAGGGCTGACGGCGGCGCGGGAGACCTGGCTGTGGCCGCTGCTGGAGGCGGTCCAGGGGCTGGAAAAGGTCGAGGATGGGGCGTTGGAGGCCGGGCTGCGGACCCTCGTACCATGGGACCGGCAGAGGGCCCTGGAAGAGCTTGCCCCGGCGCGACTGGCGACGCCGCTCGGCTCGGCTGCGATCGACTATGCCGCCGAGGGCGGACCCCGGGTCGATATCCGGGTGCAGGAGCTGTTCGGGACCACCTCCCATCCGACCGTCGGCGGCGGACGGGTTCCGTTGACCCTTGCCCTGCTGTCCCCGGCGCGGCGTCCCGTGCAGGTGACGCGGGACCTGCCCGGCTTCTGGGCCGGCAGCTGGGCCGCGGTGCGCAGCGAGATGCGCGGCCGCTATCCTCGCCACCCCTGGCCCGAGAATCCGGCCGAGGCCCCGCCGACCAACCGGGTCAAACCACGCGGAACCTAGGTCTCGGCCGTCACAGCCCGCCGGTGGCGCAGGGTGAGGAAGAGCACCAGACTGACGATGCCGAGGGCGAAGACTCCGCTGACCGGGGCGGCCCCGAAGCCGAGTCCACCGGACGTCGTGGGCTGGGACAGCAGGTCACCGATAGAGGCCCCGAACGGGCGGGTCAGGACATAGGCGATCCAGAACACCAGCACGACATTGACCCGGAACAGATACCAGGACGCCGTCGCCGCCGCGATCAGACTGCCGAAGATGATGGCTGACAGGCCGTATCCCCAGGCCAGACGTTCGGCGACCAGATCCCCGGCCGCTGTACCAAGGGCGAAGGTGAACAGGATGGCCGCCCAGTAGAACAGTTCGCGACGACGGGTGACGATGGTGTGGATCGACAGGGTGCGCTCACTGGCGAACCAGACGGCGAAGGTCGCGGCCAGAAGGGCGGCGAAAACGCCGGTGGAGACGAACAGGCTGACCCCCAGGCTGTCGCTGAGGTTGTCGGTGACCAGGGTGCCGACGACGCTGAGCAGGACCACGGTCAGCCAGTAGACGACCGGCACATAGCGACGCAGGTGAAGCTGCAGCGCCAGCACGGCCAGCAGGGCCGCCCCCATCACCAGGGACGTGCCACCGAGACCAAGCCCCATGCGGAAGGCGAGAAAGTCCGCGCCGGTCTCGCCGATGGTCGTCGCCAGAATCTTGATGATCCAGAAGGAGAGGAAGATCTCCGGCACCTTGTTGAGCATCGGCGACGGGGCGGTGGCGGTCATGCCCCCGTCGCCGGGACGGCCGGATGGGCCGTGAACCAGGCTTCCAGTTCGTCGACGAGATCGAGCTCTGTGCCGGCGATGCTCAGGGCGTTTGCTGTGTCGCGACTGGCAGTGGCGGTCTTGAGCCCGGTTACAGCCGCGTCGAAGCGGGCCTTGAGCGCCGGATCACCGATGCGATCCGAGATCAGGGCCCATTGCGCAGCCGCGTAGTCAGCCGCGGCCATCGCATCATCCCAGCGCGCAGGCTGAGCCTTGAGGTCGGCGGTGTAGCGGAAGCCCGCATAGTCCAGCAGGCTGACGGCCACGGGGACCGGCTCCGACTTGGAACCAGCCGAAACGAACAGGCGATAGGCCTCGACCGAGGAGAGCGCGAGATCGGCGCGCGCCATGGCCGCCCGGTGCGTGGCGATCTCCTGCAGGCGTTGATCGATGCGGGCGGTGACATCGGCGGGCAGGTCGCGACGGTCGCGCGTTGCGGCTTCCCGGGCCTGGGCAATGGTGACGTCGAGCCGGGCCGGAGTCGCGGTGAAGGCCTCCTCGGTCAGGGTTTCAAAATATTCCGATGCGGCCAGGGGCGCGGTTGCGGCGTTGCCCGGTGCCGGCGTCGTGGGGGTGGGCGCGGGGGCCGATTCCGGGGCCGGTGCGTTGCAGGCGGCGAGCGCAACAACGGCCAGGCCGGGCAGGGAGAGATTCCGGAGGTGGAGCAGGATGGGCATATCGATCTCCCTTTGACGCCGCGACCGGCGCGGCATCCGGGATCATCGCGGCCGCAATGAAGCGCTTCTGTGACCGGGGGAGCAACCGAGGCCCAGCCGGGTCAAGCCGCCCGGACCCTGAGGGTCAGCGGGCCGGGGCCGTGCGTTCGACCCGCGGCTGGGCGGGGCCGCCGGCGTAGTCCACCGTCATCGCCGCTACGGACCGCCCCGTCGCCTCGAACACCATCCGCATGCCCGGCTCAGTCTCGACAGCGAAGCGGTGGCCGCCGAGGGGGATCAACGGGATCGGCGGACGACCGCCACGTCGCGTGAACAGACGCACGCCATCCGAGGTCAGGGTGCGCTCGCCATAGACGCCGGCATAGGTTGCGAGGGCGAACTCGGGAGCGCGCCGGTTGCCGCGGGCTTCCATCGCTTCCGCCACGGCCTCCAGCCCGGGACGTTCTTCTGCGGGGGCGGTGGCGATCAGGGTCCTCAATGCGGCGGCATGAGCGATGTCGAGTGCGCCGGGGACTTCGGCCTCGAGGGTCGGCGCGAAGCCGACGCCCTCCCAGTCCTTGCCGGTCGAGGCCAGCACGGCGCGACCGACCGAGACACTGAACACGAACTGGTCGTCAACGACGACGATGTCATTGCGGAAGCCGGCTCCGCTGGTGTTGGCGCCGGCGATCTGGCCCAGGTGATAGCCGGCGACGTGGCCGGTGAACTCCTCTGCCGCCGACCCGGTCCCGTCGCTGGTCAGAACATAAAGCGGCTTGCCGAACATCTGCTGCTCGGGCGGGGTGGCCAGGGCCGAGAATCCGTCGGGTTCGGCCTCGCCGTTCATGTAGAAGGTCACCAGCGGCGTGTCGGCTGGCAGGAACCGGCTGATGATATATTGCACCGCCTCGGGATTGCCCCCGCCGTTCTCGCGCAGGTCGATGATCACGGCGTCGCCGCCCGCGAGAAAGCGCATGGCGGTGTCGAGGGCGGCGGCGCTCTCAGCGCCGATCCAGTGGAAGCCCTCATAGTTCATCAGCCGCACATTGCCGGGCAACACGCGCAGCTCGGTGATCCCGTGATTGGCCTGGCGCACCAGGCGTTCAAACGCGGCCCCGTCGCCGGGGGCGTCGCCCGACCCGTTCGCGATGACCGCGGCCGTGCGGGGATCGAGCCGGAAACTCAGGTGACGATCCTGTCCGACCCGCTCGAGGTCTGCGTTGATCCGTTCGGCGAGGATTGCGCCGTCCGTGACGCCGTAGCGGCCCGAGGCCAGGCCCTCGGCCAGCACGGCATCCAGCACCGGGCGGCGCTCCGGCAGGACATAGCGTTCGTTGATCACCCTGCGGACTTCGGCCACGACCGCCGCCGGGTCGAGGGCGCGGGCGGCGGCGGCGGGGGTGGACGGCTGGCTCTGGGCCAGCCCGGGCATGGCGGTCGCGGCCAGCGCGAGGGAGGCCAGAAGGACGGCGAAACGCATGGGGAAGAACCTCTTGTTTTGAGCCCCTGTTATCGCTTGGAAGCGACGGTGATTTCGGGCATTCGTGAGCCCTGGTTTGCCAGAATCTGGCAAAATCGGTCGATCGACTGCGGGGGATGTGCAAATTGGATCAGACGGACCGGGCTCTGCTTGCCTGTCTGCAGCAGGACAATATGCAGACGGCGGATCGTCTGGCCGAGCAGGTCGGCCGGTCGCCATCGGCGGTGGCCCGTCGCGTCCGGCGCCTGAGGGCCGAGGGCGCGATCGCCGCCGAGACGGCGGTTCTGTCCGATGCGGCGACGGGGTATCCGCTATCGGCGGTGATTCATGTCCAGCTCGAGAGTCACGTCCCGCATGAGAGCAATCGGCTGCGTCAGCGCCTGATCGCCCATCCGCAGGTCCAGCTCTGTCTCGATATCGCGGGGGCCTTCGACATCGTCCTGCTGGTCGTGGCCGCCAATATGGAGGTGTTCAACGCCTTCACCCTCTCCGTCCTCGAACAGCCGGTGGTGCGCCGGTTCGAGACCAGCTTCGTCAAGAAGCGGCACAAGGCGACCCTGGCTGTCCCGCTTGACTAGCGCCAATGGAGCCTGGCCCGATACTCCGCTTGCCTTTTGCGTCCAACCCGCCTAGAAGCCCGCCCACTTCACACGCAGGCGTGGCGCTGACGGGGAGAAATCCCGTTTGCTCCGTTCCGAGGGCCCCAGTCTCCCAGGAGATGGCGGCCTTTACCCGTCTGCGGCGGATCAATCGGATAAAGGACTACACTCATGGCTCTGCCAGAATTCTCCATGCGTTCGCTGCTCGAAGCCGGCGCGCATTTCGGCCACCAGACGCACCGGTGGAACCCGAAGATGGAGCGCTACATCTTCGGATCGCGTTCGAACATCCATATCATCGACCTGTCGCAGTCGATCCCGCTGCTGCACCAGGCGCTGGTCGCCGTGCGCGACGTCGCCGCCAAGGGCGGACGCGTCCTGTTCGTCGGCACCAAGCGTCAGGCGTCGGACCCGGTGGCTGAAGCCGCCAAGCGATGCGCCCAATACTATATGAACAACCGCTGGCTCGGCGGCACCCTGACCAACTGGCGCACCGTGTCGGGCTCGATCGCCCGCCTGCGCGAGCTGGAAGGTCTGCTGGAATCGGGCGGCGACGGCCGGGTCAAGAAGGAACTGCTGAACCTGCAGCGCGAGAAGGACAAGCTGGAGCTGTCGCTGGGCGGCATCAAGGACATGGGTTCGATCCCGGACATCATCTTCGTGATCGACACCAACAAGGAAGCGATCGCGATCCTGGAAGCTCGCAAGCTGAACATCCCGATCATCGCCATTCTCGACACCAACTCGGACCCGGACGGGATCACCTATCCGATCCCGGGCAATGACGACGCCGCTCGCGCCATCCAGACCTACTGCGACCTGATCGCCGACGCCGTCCTCGATGGTCTGGCCGCCGGCCAGGCGTCCGCCGGTGTCGATCTGGGCGCCGCGGTCAACCCGGACGAGCCGATGTTGCGCGAAGCCAGGGCCCCGAAGGCGGCCAAGGCCGTTGAAGCCGAAGTCGCCCCCGCAGAGGCGGAAGCCGTGGCTGAGGAAATGATCGCCGCCGCTGAACCGGCGGCTGAAGAAGCCCCGGCCGAACCGGCCGTCGCCCATGAAGCCGCTCAGGCCGCGACCTCGGAAGCCAACGACGCCGTCGAAACCGAGAAGGCCGCGGTCTAAACCGCCCCGCTTTCTATCGACGGCGAAACTGACATACGGCCGGGGTAATTCCCCGGCCGTTCCCGCATACGCATACCAAGGAGATACCCATGGCCGAGATCACAGCCGCCCTCGTGATGGAACTGCGCGCCAAGTCCGGCGTCGGCATGATGGACTGCAAGAAGGCGCTTCAGGAGACCGACGGCGACATCAACGCCGCGATCGACTGGCTGCGCGCCAAGGGCCTGTCCAAGGCCGCCAAGAAGGCTGACCGCGTCGCCGCCGAAGGTCTGGTCGCTGTGGCCTCGAAGGAAGTCGGAGCCGGTGAAGTCGGGGCCGCGATCGAGTTTAACTCGGAAACGGACTTCGTCGCCCGCAATGAGCTGTTCCAGAACGCCGCCAAGTCGTTCGCCCAGCATGGCCTCGAGCACGCCACGCTCGAAGGTCTGCACGGCGCCGAGCTGGAGTCCGGCAAGACGGTCCAGGACGAAGTGACCCAGCTGATCGCCACCGTCGGCGAGAACATGCAGCTGCGCCGCGCCGCCCGCCTGTCGGTCGATGAGGGCGTGGTCGCCTCCTACGTCCACAATGCGGTGTCGCCGGGCCTCGGCCGCATCGGCGTGCTGGTCGCCCTGCACGGCGGCGGCGACAAGGTGCTCTTGCGCGAACTGGGTCGCAAGATCGCCATGCACGTGGCCGCGACCGCGCCGCTGTCGCTGAACACAGATGATCTGGACCCTGCCGCCATCGAGAAGGAACGACAGGTCCTGACCGAAAAAGCCAAGGAAGAAGGCAAGCCGGAAGCCATGATCGACAAGATCGTCGCCGGCCAGATCGCCAAATTCCAGAAGGACGTGGTGCTGACCAAGCAGCCGTTCGTGATGAATCCGGACGTGACCATCGAACAGCTGGTCGCCGACGCGGGCAAGGAATTGGGCGCCCCCGGCCTGCACCTGGCCGGCTTCGTCCGCCTCGCCCTCGGCGAGGGCGTGGAGAAGGTCGAAGGCCCTGACTTCGCGACCGAAGTGGCCCAGATGTCGGGCGGCCAATAGGTCCGATCGGCCCCGACTGGCTGCGACGCATCATCCTCCCCCGTTTGCGCGGGGGAGGATTTTCTTTATGGCCAACCCATGATCGGAAGACTGAACCACGTCGGCGTCGCCACGCCATCCATTGAGGCCAGTGTCGCAATGTACCGCGATCTGCTCGGCGCCACCCAGGCCCACAAACCGTTCGACCTGCCCGCCCAGGGGGTGCGGGTCTGTTTTATCGACCTGCCAAACAGCCAGATCGAGCTGATCGAGCCGCTGGGCGAGGATTCCCCCATCCATGGTTTTCTGGCGAAGAACCCCAAGGGCGGGCAGCACCACGTCTGTTTCGAGGTCGAGGACATCCTCGCCGCGCGCGACGCCCTACGGGCGAAAGGGGCGACCATCCTCGGCACGGGCGAGCCGCGGATCGGAGCCCATGGCGCCCCGATCCTCTTCGTCCACCCCAGGGACATGGGCGGGGTGCTGGTCGAACTGATGGAAACGCCCAAGGCCGGACACGAGAGCGGAGCGCACTGATGCCGATCGGGATCGTCACCATGCTGGGCGTCTACATCATCTGCTGGTGGACGGTGCTGTTCGCTGTCCTGCCGCTGGGGGCGTCGCAGGAGCGGCATGAGCCGCCGACCGACGGGGCGCAGTGGGGCGCGCCTGACAAGCCGGACCTGAAGCGCAAATTCATCACCACGACCTGGGTCTCGGCCCTGCTGTGGCTGCTGGTGATGGGGCTGGTCTATGTCGGCTGGATGCCTCTGCCCGACCTGACGCCGCCGACCGCGTGACGCCATGACCGACCGGCTGTTCCTGCTCAATCCCGGCTGGACCGACGATCAGGGCGGTCCCTGGTACTGCCCCGCCGGCGCGGTCGTCGAGGGGGTGCTGGCCTTCCATCCGATGCTGCGCGACCAGCTCGGGATTGTTTATCTCGACCATCCGCGGCCCCGGCCGCCGGTGATCGATCTGGTCGGCGAGGATCATCAGAGCTGCCCGATCCTGGTGCTGGACGGAACATTCGACTGGCCCGATGCGGAGACGTCGGAGGCGACGGGCCGCCGCTTCCTGCAGGACGGGGCCATCATCCCCTACCTGGCCGCCCGGTACGGCATCGCGCGGCCGCATCCGTAATATTCCTCCCCCTCCCCGAGGGGAGGAATGCCTAGCTTTCGCCCCGGTCACCCGGCTAAAGCTTGGCTCCCGCTTTGCTTGCCGAGAATCTGACCCCATGCGCCTGTCGCGCTATTTCCTGCCCACGCTGAAGGAGGCGCCCTCGGACGCCCAGATCGTCTCGCACCAGCTGATGCTGCGGGCCGGGATGATCAAACAGGAGGCCGCCGGCATCTACGCCTGGCTGCCGCTGGGTTTGCGGGTTCTGAACCGGATCGAGCAGATTGTGCGCGAGGAGCAGGAGCGGGCAGGGGCCGTCGAGCTGCTGATGCCGACCCTGCAGCTGGCCGACCTGTGGCGGGAGTCGGGGCGTTATGACGCCTATGGCCCCGAGATGCTGCGCATCACCGACCGGCACGAGCGCGAACTTCTGTACGGGCCGACCAACGAGGAGATGATCACCGACATCTTCCGGGGCTTTGTAAAGAGCTACAAGGCGCTGCCGCTGAACCTGTTTCACATCCAGTGGAAATTCCGCGACGAGCGCCGGCCCCGGTTCGGCGTCATGCGCGGCCGCGAGTTCCTGATGAAGGACGCCTATTCGTTCGACATCGACGAGGCCTCGGCGCGCAAGGCCTACAACCGCATGTTCGTGGCCTATCTGAACACCTTCGCCCGGATGGGGTTGAAGGCGGTGCCGATGCGCGCCGACACAGGGCCGATCGGCGGCGACCTGAGTCATGAGTTCATCGTCCTGGCCGACACTGGCGAGAGCCAGGTGTTTTGCGACCGCAAGCTGGTCGAGATGTCGGCGCCGGGCACGGGCGTGGATTGGCACGACCTGCAGGCCATCGTCGATGAGCGGACCAGCCTGTACGCCGCCACCGAGGAGATGCACGACGCCGGCCAGTTCGAAAGCCAGACGGCCGAGGCCGACCGGCTGACCGCGCGCGGCATCGAGGTCGGCCACATCTTCTATTTCGGGACCAAATACTCGGCCCCGATGAAGGCGAAGGTCGCCGGGCCGGACGGCAAGGATACCGACGTCCACATGGGCAGCTATGGCGTCGGCGTTTCTCGTCTGATGGGGGCCATCATCGAGGCCAGCCACGACGACAGCGGCATCATCTGGCCGGACTCCGTCGCGCCGTTCGACGTGGTCGTCATCAATCTGCGCGGCAATGACGAGGCGGTCTGCGCCGCCTGCGAGGAGGCCGTGGCCAAGCTGGAGGCCTTGGGCAGGGCGGTGCTCTATGACGACACCGACGAACGGCCGGGCGGGAAATTCGCCACCGCCGACCTGATCGGCATTCCATGGCAGCTGACCATCGGTCCCAAGGGCGTGGCCGAGGGTCTGGTCGAACTGAAACGCCGGGCCACCGGCGAGAAGGTCTCGATCCCGCTGGACGAGGCGCTGGCGAGGGTGCGCGGATGAGCGGAGCAAGCTGGTTCCTTCCCCCCTTGCGGGGGAAGGTGGGCCGCGGAGCGGTTCGGATGGGGGGGCAGCTTCGCCAGACGGGCCGCTCGAAGGCAAGCCAACCGGACGCTTGGGTGTCTCACCCCCCATCCGTCTCGCTACGCGGGCCACCTTCCCTCGCAAGGGGGGAAGGGTAATGAGTGCGACCCCGAAGCCTGCCGGTCCCTTCTCGGCCTGGGAGTTCGAACTGGCGCTGCGCTACCTGCGCGCCCGGCGCAAGGAGGGCGGCATCGCCCTGATCGCCATCATCTCCTATGTCGCCATCGCGCTGGCCGTCATGGCCCTGATCATCGTCATGAGCATCATGGCCGGGTTCAGGAACGAGCTGCTGGACAGGATGCTGTCGTTCAACGGCCATATGTACGTCCAGGGTGAGGTACTCGGCGATCCCGACCGCGAGGCCGCTGTGACCCGCATAGCCGAGGTCCCGGGCGTGGTCAGTGTCTCGCCCCTGACCGAAAATCAGGCGCTTGTGCGGGCCGCCGGCCAGACGACCGGCGCGGTCGTGCGCGGCATCCGTCCGCAGGACCTGGACTCCATGTCCTATGTCTTCGACAGTCTGACGCCCGAGGCGCGGCGCGCGTTCGGCCAGGGCGCGTATGGCGGTGACAACATCCTGATCGGCAAGGCGCTGGCCGAGAGCATGGGGCTGCGCGTCGGTGATCCGATCACCCTGTATTCCCCCACCGGCGCCGACAGCGCCTTCGGCAATCTGGGCGGGCTGGAGAAGACCTATCGCATCGGCGGGGTGTTCACCTCGGGCACCGCCGACTTTGACCGCCTCTTCATCTTTATGCCGCTGGAACAGGCCCAGCTCTTCTTCGGCAAGGAGGGCGTCTGGGACGTTATCGAGCTGAAGGTCGCAGAGCCCGACCGGGTCGCCGACCTGGTCCAGCCGGTTCGCGAGGCAGTGGGACGCAGCGCCTTGGTCAACGACTGGCGCGACCGCCTCGCCGCCTTCTGGGGCGCACTCAAGGTCGAGAGGGTGGCGATGAGCATCATCCTCGGCCTCGTCGTGGCCATCGCCGCGCTGAACATCATCTCCGGCATCGTCATGCTGGTGAAGAACAAAACCCGCGACATCGCCATCCTGAGGACGGTCGGGGCCAGCCAGTCGTCCATGTTGCGCATCTTCTTCATCGCCGGCGCCGCCATCGGCGTGGCGGGGACGATCACCGGTCTGGTGCTGGGGTTGGTGTTCTGCCTCAACATCGGCGCGATCCAGCATTTCCTGGAGTGGGTGCTGGGGGTCCAGCTGTTCAACGCCGACGTCTATATGCTCGACTCGATCCCGGCCGAGGTCGACGCCATGGATGTGGTCTGGGTGACGCTGTGGTCTGTCTTCATGTCGTGCGTGGCCTCGCTGCTGCCGTCGTGGCGGGCCGCGAAAATGGATCCGGTTGAGGCGCTTCGGTATGAGTAAGGCCCCCGTCCTGTCCGTTCGTGGGGTGACCCGCACCTATGAGACCGCTTCGGGCGGGCTGACCGTGCTCAAGGGCGTCGACCTCGACGTCATGCCGGGCGAGGTCGTCGGCCTGATCGGGCCGTCGGGCTCGGGCAAGTCCAGCCTGCTCCACGCCGCCGGTCTGCTGGAACGGCCAACCTCGGGCGAGATCCGCATCGACGGCGAGGACGTCGGCGGCCTCGACGAGCGGGCCCGGACCCATATCCGTCTGGCCCGGATCGGCTTCGTCTATCAGTTCCACCACCTGCTGGCCGAGTTCGACGCGCGCGATAACGTCGCCCTGCCGCTGCGCATCGCCGGGGTGGGGCAGGTCCAGGCCCGCGAGCGGGCGAGCGAGGTGCTGACCGCGCTCGGCCTCGGCGAGCGGCTGACCCATCAACCGGCCCAACTGTCAGGCGGGGAGCAGCAGCGCGTCGCCGTCGCCCGAGCCCTGGCCAATCGCCCGCGCCTGCTGCTGGCCGACGAGCCGACCGGCAACCTTGACCCCGCCACCAGCCAGACGGTGTTCGAGGCCCTGCACCGGCTGGTCAAGGACACCGGCGTCGCCGCCCTGATCGCCACCCACAATATGGAACTGGCCGGCCATATGGACCGGGTCTTCGCGTTGAAGGACGGCCATCTGGAAGAGCGACCGGCCGAGAGCCACGCGTATTGAGGGTTTGGGGTGTGGGGAGTGGGGGCTGGGGATAGGAATCAACCTCCAGGAACACCTGCTTCCCCATACCCCATACCCCAAACCCCATGCCCTAATCCCTACTTCTTCCCCGGCGGCGTGGTGAAGGGCGAGGCCCCCGCCGACACCGCCGGTTTGGGCTTGTCCGCCTTCGGTTTGCGGGTTTCCTTGTTCTTGCGCACCTGACCCTTGGCCATGACCGGAACTCCTGCGACGCCGTCCGCCGGGAGGGCGGGTGTGGACGCTAGCGCCCATCTTACAGACACCTCCTGAGGATGTTCACCTCAAATGAACTTGACCGGAACAAACCCGCAACATAGAACATATCCAGAACACGCAATCTGGGGACAAGATCATGGCGCGTTGGGTGAGGGATATGCTGTCGCTTGCGTCGTGCGGCGGCTTCGTTTGGATGGCGTGGCAGGCGGCGTTTCTGATCTCGTGAGTCGGGGATGGGCCAGCTCAAAGAGGGTCTGGTCATCTCAACCGCCGCTGTAGCCGCGCAATTCATCCACCTGCGCGTCCGCTCGGCCTATTCGCTGCTGGAAGGCGCGATCAAGGCGGGCAAGGTCGCGACGCTGGCGGCCGACGCGGGCATGCCGGCGGTGGGCGTGGCGGACCGGGCCAATCTGTTCGGGGCGCTGGAGTTCTCGGAGGCGGCCAAGGCGTCGGGCGTGCAGCCGATCGTGGCCTGCGCCCTGCCGGTGACCGGGATCGGCGGCAAGATCCATGAACGCTGGGCCAAGGTCCCGACCGTGGTGGTGCTGGTCCAGAACGAGGCGGGGTGGCTGAACCTCTGCGCCCTGTCGTCATCGGCGTATCTCGATGCGGGGTCGATGGATGAGCCGGGCGTGCCCTGGTCCATGGTGGCCGAACGGTCCGCGGGGCTGATCCTGCTGTCGGGCGGGCCCGACGGACCGATCGATCCCCTGTTCGTCCAGGGCAAGGCGGCCGAGGCGAACGCGGCGCTGGACGAGATGGCGCGGGTGTTCGGCGACCGGCTGTATGTCGAGCTGCAACGCCACGGTCTGGCCAGCGAGCGGCAGGCGGAGCGGGGGTTGGTCGAATGGGCTTACGCCCACGACACGCCGCTGGTGGCCACCAACGACGTCCACTACGCCAAGGCCGCGCAGGCGAAGTCGCACGACGCCCTGCTGTGCATCGCCGACGGCGCCTTCACCGGTCAGGAGGATCGGCGGCGGATCACCGGCGAACACTGGTTCAAGCCGGCCGCGGCCATGCGGGAGCTGTTCGCCGACCTGCCCGAGGCCTGCGATACGACCGTGGAGATCGCCCGCCGCTGCGCCTTCCTCGTGCCCACGCGGGCGCCGATCCTGCCGCGCTTCGAGGCCGGGGCCGGGCGGACCGAGCCCGAGGAGCTGATGCATCAGGCCCGCGAGGGACTGAAGGCGCGGCTGCAGGCCGTGACCCCCGTGGCGCCGGAGGCCGACTACTGGACGCGCCTCGAATGGGAGGTGGGGATCATCCAGCAGATGGGCTTCCCAGGCTATTTCCTGATCGTGTCGGACTTCATCAAATGGGCCAAGAACCACGGCATTCCCGTGGGGCCGGGTCGGGGTTCGGGCGCGGGCTCGCTGGTCGCCTGGGCCCTGACCATCACCGATCTCGATCCGCTGCGGTTCGGCCTGCTGTTCGAGCGGTTCCTGAACCCCGAACGCGTCTCCATGCCCGACTTCGACATCGACTTCTGCCAGGAGCGGCGGGAGGAGGTGATCGACTATGTGCAGCAGCGCTATGGTTCCGACCGGGTGGCGCAGATCATCACCTTCGGCACCCTGCAGGCCCGGGCCGTGCTGCGCGACGTGGGCCGGGTGCTGCAGATGCCGCTGGGGCAGGTGGACCGGCTGGCCAAGATGGTGCCGGCCAATCCCGCCAATCCCGTGACCCTGGCCCAGGCCATCGAGATCGAACCGCGCCTGCGCGAGGCCCGCGATTCCGAGGCGGCGGTGCGCACCCTGCTCGATACGGCGCTGGAGCTGGAGGGGCTGTATCGCAACGCCTCGACCCACGCGGCCGGCATCGTCATCGGCGACCGGCCGCTGACCGAACTGGTTCCGCTGTATCAGGACCCGCGCTCGACCATCCCCGCCAGCCAGTTCAACATGAAATGGGTCGAGGCGGCCGGTCTGGTGAAGTTCGACTTCCTGGGGCTCAAGACCCTGACGGTGCTGGACCGCGCCCGCATCTATCTGGAACGGCGCGGGGCGGCGGTCGACTGGAACGGCCTGCCGCTGGACGATCCGAAGACCTATGAGCTGATGGCCTCGGGCCAGACGGTCGGGGTGTTCCAGCTTGAATCCCAAGGCATGCGCGACACCCTGCGCAAGATGCGCTGCGGCTCGATCGAAGAGATCACCGCCCTGATCTCCCTCTACCGGCCCGGGCCGATGGAGATGATCGACACCTATATCGACCGGAAATTCGGACGACAGGCGGTGGACTGCCTGCATCCCTCGCTGGTCGAGGTGCTGACCGAGACCTATGGCGTCATCATCTACCAGGAGCAGGTGATGAAGATCGCCCAGGTCCTGGCCGGCTATTCGCTGGGCGAGGCCGACCTGCTGCGCCGGGCGATGGGCAAGAAGAAGAAGGAGGAGATGGATTTCCAGCGGGCGCGCTTCGTCGAGGGCGCGTCAGGCAAGGGCGTTTCGGAAGAACAGTCCGGCTTCATCTTCGACCTGGTGGCCAAGTTCGCGGGCTACGGCTTCAACAAGTCGCACGCCGCCGCCTATGCGTTGATCAGCTTCCAGACCGGCTGGCTGAAGGCCAACCACGCCGTCGAATTCATGGCCGCGTCCATGTCGCTCGATCTCAGCAATACCGACAAACTGGCTGTCTTCTATCAGGATTGTCGTCGCTTCGAGGTGCCGATCAAGGCCCCTGACGTGAACCGTTCCTCGGCCGATTTCGACGTGGCCTATGACGACGGGGTCGGCGCCGTGCTCTATGCGCTCGGCGCGATCCGCAACGTCGGGCTGGAGGCGATGAAGCATCTGGTCGAGGTGCGCGAGACCGGCGGACGGTTCACCGACATCTTCGACTTCCTCGAACGCGTCGATCCGCGCAGCGTGAACAAACGAGCGCTGGAGAATCTGGCGCGGGCCGGGGCCTTCGACAGTTTCCACAGCAATCGCCGCCAGCTGGTCGAACAGGCCGACACCCTGATGGCCTATTGCCAGAGCGTTGCGGCCGAGCGGGCCTCGTCCCAGGTCTCTCTGTTCGGCGGCGATCAGGCCGGCGCGGCGCGTCCGCGGCTGAAACCGGTCGAGCCCTGGGTCGGGCCCGAGAAGCTGGACCAGGAACTGGCCGCCGTCGGCTTCTACCTGTCCGGCCATCCGCTGGAGGACATGGCGCCGGCTCTGAAGCGCAAGCGCGTCACCTTCGTCGCCGAGGCCACCGCCCTGGCCGAAAGCGGCCACGAGGCCTTCCTGATGGCCGGCGTGGTGCGCCGCCGTCAGGAGCGGGCCAGCGCCAAGTCGGGAGAGAAATTCGCCTTCGTCACCTTCTCCGATCCGACCGGCGAGTTCGAATGCCTGTTCCCGCCTGAGCAACTGCGGAAATGCCGCGAGGTGCTGGAGGTCGGGGCCTCGATCATGGTCAAGGTCCGCGCAAAGTCGGCCGACGGCGAGGTGCGCTTCTTCGGCGACGACGCCAGCCGGCTGGACATGCTGATCGACGACGGGGCGATGGGACTGCGCATCCATGTCTCGGCCAGAGGGGTCGATCCGGCGGCCCTGAAGTCGCGGCTGGAGCGGGCGCGGTCGCAAGGCAAGGGCGGCGAGGTCTCGCTGGTCGCCTCGCTGGACGGCCGGCGCGAGGTCGAGCTGAAACTGCCGGGCCGGTACAGACTGGACGGCGCCCTGCGCGGGGCGTTGAAATCAGCCCCGGGCGTGGTGCTGCTGGAGGATGCGTGATGGCTGAAGTGAAGACCCACAAGGGCGGCTGCCGTTGCGGTGCCGTGGCCTATGAGGTCGACAGCGATCTCGACGGGCTGATCGAGTGCAACTGCTCGCACTGCTATCGCAAGGGGCTGGTGCTGGCCTTCGTCACGCAGGACGCCTTCCGCCTGACGGCGGACGGGGCGCAGACGGAATATCTGTTCAATACCAACAAGATCACCCACCTGTCCTGCGAGACCTGCGGGGTGCAGTCCTTCGCGCACGGCGTGGCGCCGAACGGCCAGCCCATGATGGCGGTCAACATCCGGACGCTGACCGATATCGAACCGTTCGGCTGGACGGCGCAGCGAGTGGACGGGCGGAGTTTCTAGCTGCGCGCAGGCGATTGTCACCGAACGCCGGTCTTCTTATGGTTCCGCTTCACCTCGTAGGCTGCGACCATGACGTCATCCCCCTATTCCCGCCGTACGGTTTTCCAGGTGGGGGCGGCCTCCCTCGCGGGACTGGCCGGAGCCGCCGCCGGTCTTCCCGCCCCGGCGCCAGCCTCTGACAACGACCTGTTCGTCCGGTCGAGCTATTTCCTCGAGCCCGGTCTGATCTACCTCAATACCGGCTCTCTTGGCCCCACGTCCAAGGCCGTGTTCAACCAGACCATGGAGACCTGGACCGCCCTGGAGGCCAATCCGGTGCGGAACAGCTATGGCGACGGCGCCGTCCTGGCTGAGGCCGACGCCGTGCGCGGCCGGGCGGCGGCGTTGCTGGGCTGCGCCGCCGACGACATCCTGATCACCCGCGGCACGTCGGAAGGTATGTCGCTCATCGCTCAAAGCTTGCGCCTGTCCCCCGGCGACCGGGTTCTCGCCACGGATCAGGAGCATGGCGGGGGCAGTGTCGGTTGGGAGCACCGGGCCCGGCGCGACGGGGTCGTGCTGGACCGTATCGTGATCGCCCCCGACGAGCATGACGGAGATGCGATCGTGCGGCGCTTCGCCGCCGCCCTGACCCCGGCCACGCGCGTCATCAGTTTCAGCCACGTGATCACATCGACCGGCCTGCGGATGCCGGTCGCCGAGATTTCGGCCCTGGCCCGGACTCATGGCGCACTGTGCATCGTCGACGGGGCGCAGGCGGTCGGGAGCATTCCGGTCGACGTCCGGGCCCTGGGCTGCCACGTCTATGCGACGAGCGGCCATAAATGGCTGATGGGACCGAAGGGCACGGGCCTGCTGTACATCAGCCCAGAGGCTGCCGAGGCGCTGGCCCCGCCGCAGTGGGAACTCAGTCGCCGCTACGTATCGGACTCTACCGGCATGGGGGCGTTGCCATCGGTCGTCGGGCTGGGGGCCGCGATCGACGCCCTACAGGCGATCGGCATGGTCGAGGTCGAGCGCCGGATCGTCGCCCTGCGCGACCGGGCCTACGAGGCGATGATGCAGATTCCTGGTCTGCGCGTGATGGGCCCTCCGCCCGGGCCGTTGGCGACGGCCTTGGTCGCCGGCCTGTTGCCCCAGCGGATCGACAGCGCCGAGCTGAGAACGAACCTGCGCGACCGGCACGGCGTCGTGATCAAGATGGTGGAGAAGCGCTGGTTCAACGGCGTGCGCCTGTCGCCGCACCTGTTCAACACAGAGGCTGACATCGATGCGGCGGTCCAGGCCCTGCGTATCGAACTGGCCTGAGCGCGAGGCTCAAACAATGTCCGTCACCGCATAGACCATGATCCCCGTGGCCACCGCCAGGTTGAGGCTGTCGGCCCGGCCCCGCATGGGGATCTTGACATTGACGTCGCAGGCGGCGGCCAAGGCGTCGGTCAGGCCGGCCTGTTCGTTGCCCATGAGGATCAGGGCCGGATATTCGATGGCGGCGTCGTGATGGCCGACGGTGGCGTCCAGACGGGTGCCGACGACGCTGCCCGGCCAGGTTTGGCGCCAGGCGAGGAACCCGGCGGGCGTGGCCCGGACGATGGCGACGGCGAAGACCGAACCCATGGTGGCGCGGACGGCTTCGACCGAGAACGGATCGACGCAGTCGCCGATCAGGATGACCCCGCCGCAGCCGGCCGCGTCAGCGGTGCGGATGATGGTGCCGAGGTTGCCGGGATCGCGTACCTGTTCCAGCGCCACCCAGGCCGGCGCCGTGGCCGGTTCGATGGCCGACAGGGGCGTGTAGACCTGATCGAACACGCCGAGCACGGTCTGCGGGTTGTCACGGCGGCTGATCTTTTCGAGGATGGCGTGGGTGACGATCACGACCTCGCCGCCCGAGGCTCGCGTCGCCTCGCGGGCGCGGTCGAGGATCGGATGGGGCCGAGCATCCTCGCCGACCATCAGCAGGCGCGGCGCTCGTTGTTGATCAAGCGCTTCACCGAGAAATTTGAGACCCTCAGCGAGGAACTGGCCGGTCGCCTCTCGCTCCTTGCGCATATGCAGCGCGCGCACGGCCTTGACCGTGTCGTTGGTCAGGGAGGTGATCAGGCGGTCTGTCACGCCGACCAGCGCGCGAAGAAGCTGAGACCGATGGCCCGACCGTCAGGGCCGTCCTCGGCCAAGGCCAGTTCGCCCCAGTCGATGACGCCGCCACGGTCCGCTGTGGCCTCGGCCATCAAATGGGCCAGCGACAGGCCGGACACGCGGGCGGCATAGGCGTTGAGCAGCAGGAATGAGGCGTCGTCGGACAGAAGGGCGGCGCAGTCCTTGAGCAGGGCGGGCATGTCCTCGAACAGCCGCCAGACCTCGCCGGTCGGGCCGCGGCCGTATTTGGGCGGATCGAGGATGATTCCGTCGTATTTCACCCCGCGACGGACCTCGCGGGCGACGTATTTGCGCGCGTCCTCGACGATCCAGCGGATCGGACGGTCGGCCATGCCCGAGAGTTCGGCGTTCTCGCGGGCCCAGGCGACCGATTTCTTGGAGGCGTCGACATGGGTGACCTCGGCGCCGGCGGCCGCGCAAGCGAGGCTGGCGACGCCGGTGTAGCCGAACAGGTTCAGGATTTTGGGCGCATGTTGCGTTGCGCTACCGCCCTTCGGGCTATTTGAGCGCGTCAGTCGCCGGATTCGTCCGTCCAGCCACTCCCAGTTGGCGGCCTGTTCGGGGAAGAAAGCCAGGTGACGGAACGGCGTGAAGCGGCTGGTGAAGCGCACGTCGCGCCAGGCCAGCGGGAAACTGTCGATCGGGTTTCCCGCGAACCGCCAGCGGCCTGTCTCGTCTTCGTCCGTCGGGTCGAAGACGGCGTCGGCGGCGTCAAAGGCGGCGGGATCGCGCGTCGACCAGAAGCACTGGGGCTCGGGTCGGACCACGGTGTGTCGGCCATAGCGCTCCAGCTTGCGGCCGTCGCCGCTGTCCAGCAGGGCGTAGTCCGCCCAGGCGCGGGTGACGAGGGTTTCAGGCAACGGGTTCAGGCGCGGCGGCATGCCCCGCTGATAGGCGGAGAGGCGCGGTCGCGTCCAGCGCATCGTTCGCTTCGACTTCGGAGGCGGCGGGTGATTCCGCATCAGGCCGTGCATCGCGCCGGTGGGGCGTCTTGTCCCAGGCGAAGGGGTCGACAACCAGACGCCATGCGGCGTGGACGAATGCCAGGGAAAGCAGGGCCCAGTAGGCCGGCGCCTTCACCATGTCGCCGACGTCATAGGGCGCGCCCGCCCGTCTCGCCCCGATGGCGCACGACAACCAGGCCGAGGCCGCGCCGAGCACGAGAACGCAGAGCGCCAGCACCGGCGTTTCCGGCGGCAGGCCGGCCATGGCCGAAACCAGCACGGCCGCCGCCACCCAGGCCAGCGTCAGGCCGTGAATTGCCGCCGAGACAAGGCCAGCGCCGACAGTCATTACAAGGGCCCAGGCTCCTCGCCAACCCAGTCGCCAGGGTCTGCGGGTATGCACGCCCCAGGTCTGGAGATAGCCCTTCAGCCAGCGGGTTCTCTGGGGCAGCCAGTAAGCCAGTCCGCCGGGCGGGGTCTCCCATGTCGGACGGGCCATGACCCCGAGGGTCCAGCCGCGGCTCCACAGCCTGAAGCCGAGATCGGCATCCTCAGTGACATTCCACGCGTCCCAGCCGGCGACGGTACGAAGGACGTCGACCCGAAAGTGATTGCTGGTCCCGCCCAGCGGAAAGGGCAGGCCGAGGCGCGCCATGCCGGGGAGGGTGGATTCAAACAGACTCGCATATTCGGCGGCGAACTGGCGGTCGACAAAGCGTGAGTCATCGCCTTGATGGGCCCGGATGCGGAGGGGCGCCTGGAGGCAGGCCAGATGGCCGCTGCGGTCGGCGGCGAACCGGGCGGCGGCTTCGCGGAGCTGCTGGGGATCGGGGGCGTCCTCGGCGTCGTAAACGGTCAGAAGCTCGCCTGTGGCATGGGTCAGGGCGTAGTTCAGGGCGCGGGGCTTGGTTTGCGGCCTGCCGGGCGGGGTCACCAGAACGTCCAGCCAGTCCGGACGTGGCGCGGCCAGCGCGGCGGCGATGGTCTCATGGTCGTGGGCCTCCAGCACCAGCAAGCCTTGAAGCCGGTCGGGCGGATAGTCGATCCGCGAGAGGCGTTCGACCAGTTGGCTGACGATGTCGGCTTCACCGTGAAGCGCCGCCAAAATGGTGTAGCGCGGCCAGGCCGCCGGGATCGGCGGCTCAGGCAGCGGGGCGGCGCTGAGCAGGATCAGGACGACACGCCATATCGCCACCGCGAGGAAGGCGAAGGCCGCCCCGGAGACGAGCCAATCCCCGACACGGTCGGGCCAGAACCAGAGTACGAAGGCGAGCCCGGACGCGAACACCATCAGCAGAATGGTCTGGAAGGGCGCGAAGCCTCGCATGGCCGCGCTCTGTTCGAACGTCGGACCGTATCGCGCGGCATCCCGCCGACGCTCGTCCAGATCGCTGACTCCAACGCGTTCCACTACCAAGGGTTACCTTGGTGATTCGCGTGTTGCAAGTGGTTGGCGCGGGCCGGGGAATGCCGCTATTCAGGACCTGGAAGTCCGGAGCCCCTGCGTGACTGTTCTCGCCACCTCGCTCACCCTGCGCTCACAGCGCAAGCCCAAGGGCGAGGGCCATGCCCGTCGCGCGGAAATCCTCGCCGCCGCCGAACGCATCTTCGTCGAGCACGGTTATGAGGGGGCGACCATCCGCAAGATCGCTGACGAGGTCGGCCTCTCCTCGACCGCGCTCTACATGCATTTCGCCGAGAAGGGCGAAATCCTGCAGGAGATCTGCCGACAGGCGTTTGCGGCCCTGCTGGAGGTCAACCAGTCCATCGTGGCGGAGCCGGGCGGGCCGGAACAGCGTCTGCGGCGCATGCTGCGCGCGTATATCGACTTCGGCTTCGCCAATCCCAATGCCTACCGGCTGATCTACATGACCCGGCCAGTCGAATTGCAGAACGGGGCTCTGTCGGCGCCGCAGGAATTGGGCGGATCGCTGTACCGGTCGTTCGAGCGGGTGGTCGAGGACGCCGAGGCGGGCGGGCTGTTGCGGGGCGACGCGCGAACGACGGCCCAGGCGTTGTGGGCCGGGTGCCATGGCGTGGTGTCACTGGTGATCACCAAACCCTATTTCGACTGGGTCGAGCGGGAGACACTTGTGACCACCCTGCTGGAGGGGTTGTTCGCGGGCCTGCTGAAACCGTGAAGCGGCTGGCGGGGGCGCTGGCCGGGATGGTGGTTCTGGGCGCCGGCGTCGCCGAGGCCCGGCCGTTGCGGGTCATGGCGCTGGATCAGTGCGCCGACCAGTATGTGCTGGCCCTCAGGTCTGACGCCGAACTGGCCCTGTCGCCCCGGGCTGATGATCCGGACGCCTGGCTGCGTCAGGCGGCGGCGGGGCGGCGGCGGGTGCGGCCGACGCTGGAGGCGGCCATTGCCTTCCAGCCCGATGTGGTGGTGCGCTACTGGGGCGGGGAACCGCGGCTTCTCGCCCGACTTGAGGCGACGGGTGTGCGCGTCGTGACTATCAAAGATGCTACCGATTTCAATGGAGTGCGTGATCGTATGCTGGTGGTGGCTCAGGGTCTGGGCGTGCCCGGTCGGGGGGAGGCGCTGGTCAGCCGCATGGATGCAACCTTGCGCGACGCCGCGCCGGATCCCGGGGCGCCGGAGCCGTCGGCTCTGTATCTGACCGCGGGCGGGTTCACGGCCGGCAAGGGCACGCTGGTGGACGCCATCCTGCGCGCCGCCGGGTTCGCCAATGCGGCCGCGAGGCCATTCTTCGCTCCGGTCAGCGTCGAGCGGATCGCCCTGTTTCCACCCACGCGGTTCGTGCTGGGCTTCTTCGATCAAGCGCGGAGCGACTGGCGGGGTCCTGGGCGGCATCCCGTGGTCCAACGGGCGGCGAAGGGGCGTGTAGCGGCGCGGCTGCCGGGGGCGGCCTTGACCTGTCCGGCCTGGTTCGCGGCCGATGCGGCGGCGATGCTGAAGGCGGGGACATGACGAGGCCTTCGCGGCTGACGCTGGTGCTCGCGTGCCTGATTGCGGCGGCGGCGGTGATAGGAATCCTGCTGGGCGAGACCGTTTTCGACTTGGCCCAGATCAGCCAGGCATTCACCGACCCCGGCTCGGGCCCGGCCGAGGTGCTGTGGCAGGTGCGGGCGCCGCGCGTGGCGACGGCCCTGATGGTCGGGGCTGCGCTCGGCCTGTCCGGCGCGGTGATGCAGGGGTTGCTGCGCAATCCGCTGGCCGATCCGGGCGTCCTGGGGGTCTCGTCGGCCGCGGCGCTGGCGGCGGCGACCGCCATCGTGCTGGGTGTGGCAGCCGTCCCGGGGGCGGTGGAGGTTTCGGCCCTGCTCGGCGCCGCAGCGGCGGGAGGCCTGCTGATCCTGTTCTCGGCCCGGGTGCGGTCGCCGGAGGCCCTGATCCTGTTCGGGGTGGCGGTATCCAGTTTCGCGGGCGCGGCAACGGCGCTGATCTTCAACCTGTCGCCGTCGCCGATCGCCATGGCCGAGGTGATGAGCTGGCTGTTGGGCTCGGTGCAGAATCGCAGCTGGATCGACGTGGCCTGGGTGACGCCGGCGGTGCTGGTTGCGGGTGCGCTGGCGGCCTTGGCGGCGCCCGGCCTGCGGATGCTGAGCCTCGGCGAGGAGACAGCGCGGACCTCGGGCCTGCCGATGGCGCGGCTAAGGTTGCTGGCGTTGGCGGCCACGGCGCTGGCGACCGGAGCGGCGGTGGCGGTGGCGGGGGTGATCGGTTTCGTGGGGCTGGCGGCGCCGCATCTGGTGCGCGGCGCTGTGCGGGGGGACCCCGGACGGCTGCTGCTGCCCTCGGCGCTGGCCGGCGGGCTGATGCTGGTGGTCGCGGACCTGCTGGCGCGGATGACGCCGACGGATCAGGAACTGAAGCTGGGCGTGTTCACGGCCCTGGTCGGCGCGCCGCTGTTCGCTCTGATCGCTTGGCGCGCGGCGCGGGAGTGGCGGCTGTGAGCGCATTGGAGCTGATCGGCGCCACGGCCGTGTTGGGCGGTCGGACGGTGTTGGACGGGGTCAGCCTGTCGGTCGCTGCGGGCGAATTGGTCGCCGTGGTCGGACCGAACGGGGCGGGCAAGTCGAGCGCCATCCGGGCGCTGGCGGGCCTGCTACCGCTGACCGCCGGGCAGGCGCGGCTGGGCGGGGCCGCCGTAGCGGGCCTGTCGATGCGCGGGCGGGCGGAGCGGGCGGCCTATCTTCCGCAAGAGCGGCGCATCGCCTGGAACCTGCCGGCCGTCGAGGTCGCGGCGTTGGGCGCTCCTTTCCTGACGCCGGGGGATGCGCTTCAGCGCGCGCAGGCGGCGCTGAATGAGGTCGAGGGCGGGCATCTGGCGGATCGCGGGGTGGCCGAGATGTCGGGCGGTGAACGAGCGAGGGTGCTGTTGGCGCGGGCGCTGGCGACAGGCACGCAGGCCTTGCTCGCCGATGAGCCCACGGCCGGGCTGGATCCGGAGGCGCAGCTGATGGTGCTGGAGCGGTTGAAGGCGCGGGCGGCGGGGGGGCAGGCGGTGCTGGTCAGCCTGCACGATCTGGCGCTGGCGGCGCGGTACGCTGACCGGGTCATGGTGCTTGATGCCGGGCGGGTCGTGGCCGACGCCGCGCCGATGGCGGCGCTGACGCCCGGGATCATGGCGAAGGTCTTCGGACTGGCGGCGCGCTGGGTCGAGGGACCGGACGGTCCGCTACTGTCCAGCGGACGCTATTCCGACGGCTCGCCCGCGGGTGCGCGCACGCCGTCATCGCCGGTATAGGTGTAGGGGCTGGGGCCTGCCGGGGCTCCGCGCCGCAGATCGGACGACAGGGTCAGGGGGGCCGAGCCGCCGTTCAGCCGTGCCTTATAAACCTGCATGTTTTCCATGACTCGCATCATGTAGTTGCGCGTCTCGGTGAAGGGCGCGCACTCGATGAAGTCGACCGGATCGACGCCGCCGCCTCGCGGGTCGCCGCAGCGGGTGATCCACTGCTGGGGCCGGGCCGGGCCGGCGTTGTAGCCGATCGTGGTCAGCAGTATCGAGCCGCCGAAATCACGGGTCAGATCGCCGAGATGAAAGCTGCCCAGGGTCATGTTGTAGTCGCCGTCGTAGAGCCGGTCGTCTGAATAGGGCAGGCCCAGTTGCCGCGAGACGGTGCGGCCGGTCGCAGGCAGGAATTGCATCATGCCCCGGGCGTTGGCGTGCGAGCGGGCGCGGGGGTCGAAACTCGATTCCTGGCGGGTGATGGCGAGGGTGAACTCCAGCGGCGCAGCGCCCGATACGGGCGGGGGGATGCGGATCGGATACTGGCGCTCGGGCATCAGGAAGCCGCGCTGGCTGGCGGCGCGGCCGACCATCATGGCCGTGAAGCCTTCGCCATAGTTGCGCGACAGGTCCATCAACAGGGCCAGACCGGCCGGTCCGGGCAGGTCGTCGTCCAGCTGATAGGCGAAGACGCGGAACAGGCTGGTCTCGCCGGTCTCGCCGAGGATGCGCAGGGCGCGCACCACCTCATTGCCTTCGAAGGCGGCGATGTCGGCGGAGGTCGGGACGGGATCGGCCGGCAGGTTGATCGTGGTCAGGCCGGCCTTTTCGGCGGCCAGCTGGCCGTAGAAGGTCTGGATGTGGCGGGCGCCGTCCCGATAGTACTGGATGGCGGCGGGGGTGTCGCCCTGCGCCTCGGCGGCGCGGCCCAGCCAGTAGAGGGCGCGGCCCTGGGTGATCGGGGTCGAGGAGGACTGGCGCAGCGTCTCGAAATGCCGCGCGGCGCGGGCCGGGTCGTTCAGCTTCACCAGAGCAGCCCAGCCGGCGAAAAACTCCGCGTCGACCTTGCGCTCACCCGCCGGGAAACCGTGGCCGGCCATGGCGTCATAGGCGGCCTGGCCATTGCGGCGCTCCAGCGCGTCGAGGAAATAGTTGCGGCGTTCGCTCCACAGGGTGTTCTGGCCCTCGATGTGCGAAGGGGCGGCGGGCAGGGCGCGCAGCAGGGCGAAGCCCTCGGACTGGCGGTTCTGAGAGCGCAGGATGCGGACGCGCTCCAGCGCAACGGCGGGGTCCAGCGCCTGGGTCGGACTGAGGTTGGCGACGACCGCGTCCGGGCTGTAGGCGGAGCGAAGGGCCATGACGGCGTTGGCGACGGCCTGTCGGTCGGCGGGGACCAACTGAACCACGGCGCGGGTGGCGGGGCCATGCGGCCCGAGCAGCAGCATGTTCAGCCGCGCTTCGTGGTCGGCCTGGGTCAGGCTGGAACCCCAGCGGGCCAGGATGCGGGTCTGGGTCGCGTCGTCGAACGAGCGGGTGCGCCACCAGTCGGTGATCAGGCGACGCGCCTCGTCTGACCGGCCACGCTGTTCGAGGGCGTCAGCCAAAGCGATGGCCCCCTCGCTCGTGGTCGGCCCGCTGCGGGCGAACAGGTCGAGGGCGACGTCCGGCCCGACATACCCCCGAGCCAGCGCCCGCTCTGCGGCGGCGTTGCGGCTGTCGGCGCGCGGCCAGCCGCTGAAGGCCGCGCGGGCGACGGCGAGGTCGCTGAGCGGCATCTGATCGGCCGAGGTGTCCAGCAGGGCCCATTCGACCAGTTTGCGGGCCACCGGATCGCCGATCTGGGAGGCCGCGTTGCGGGCGCCGACGATGTCCCGCGACCGGGCGGCGGCCAGACCCTGACGAAAAAGAGCCGTGTCCTGATCGCTGAGCAGGCGCGGCTGGTTGCTGACCGGGCCGGAAGCCACGGCGCTGTAGGGCACTTCCTGTGGGAGCAGAGTTTCGGGCGCGGGGGCGAGCAGGGCCAGGATGGCCGCGAGGCTGGTAGCGATCATTGCCTGTCCGATCTCCATGCGTCGCGGTTGCGGTCGGGCGACCGGCAACCTAACCTCCAACGCTTAATATCCGGCGACTGTCGCCCCGATTTCCACGCAGGACCATCTGTTTCAATGACCGCTCCCTTGTTCAAGGGCGTGATCACCGCCCTGATCACACCACTTCGTGACGGAAAGGTGGACGAAGCCGCCTTCACGCAACTTCTTGAGCGCCAGATCGCGGCCGGAATCCACGGCGTCGTGCCGATGGGCACGACGGGCGAAAGCGCCTCGCTGCATCTCGACGAGCACAAGCGGGTGGTGGAACTGTGCGTGCAGGTCGCGGCCGGGCGCGTCCGCGTCATCGCCGGGGCCGGGTCGTCGGCGACCGACAAGTCGATCGAACTGGCGCGTCACGCCAAGACCGTCGGGGCCGACGGCGCCCTGATCGTCACCCCCTATTACAACCGGCCGTCGCAGGCGGGGCTGGCGCTGCATTTCGAGGCCATCGCCGAGGCGGTCCAGCTTCCAGTGCTGTTGTACAACGTCCCCGGCCGGACCGGCGTCGACATGGCCAATGAGACCGTGGCGCGTCTGGCGGGCCATCCGAACATCGTCGGCATCAAAGACGCGACGGGCGACCTGGCGCGGGTCAGCTGGATGCGGGCGAATATCGGCGGCCAGTTCGACCTGATCTCGGGCGACGACCCCAGCTACCTCGGCTATCACGCCCACGGCGGGGTCGGGGTGATCTCGGTGACGTCCAATGTCGCGCCGGAAGCCATGGTCGCCCTGCATGAAGCCGCGGCGGTCGGCGACTACGCCGTGGCGCGCGACTGGCAGGACCGGCTGATCGGCCTGCACAAGGCGCTGTTCCTCGACAACTCGCCGGCGCCCGCCAAATACGCCCTGTCGCGCATGCAGCTGTGCGGTGAGGAGGTGCGGTTGCCGCTGTCCCTTACATCGGTTGCGGTTAAACCCGCCATTGACCGCGCCATGGCGGATGCGGGTCTGGGCTGATGGCTTCCACAGCGCCGAAGATGAAAATCATCGCCGAGAACCGGCGAGCGCGGTTCGACTATTTCCTTGAGGATTTCATCGAGGCCGGCATCATGCTGCTCGGCACCGAGATCAAGGCCCTGCGGGACGGCCGCGCCAATATCGCCGAGTCCTATGCGGCGGTGGAGGGGCGCGAGATCATGCTCGTGAACGCCGACATCCCGCCCTACAAACAGGCCAACCGCTTCAACCACGAGCCGCGCCGACATCGGAAGCTGCTGCTGCACCGCAAGCAGATCGACAAGCTGATCGGCGCCGTCCAGCGCGACGGCCAGACCATCATTCCGGTCAAGTTGTATCTGAACGAGGCGGGCAAGGCGAAGATCGAGATCGCCCTGGCCAAGGGCAAGAAGCTGCACGACAAGCGCGAGGCCACGGCGCAGCGCGACTGGCAGCGGGACAAGGCCCGGCTGATGAAGGAGCGGGGGTAAGACGTGGGCGGGATAGGGCGAACGAAGGTCTCACTTCGGTTCGCGGGTGAGGACCTCGATCCCGAGGTCGTCAGCCACGCGCTCGGCCTTCAGCCAGACAAGTCCTATCGCAAAGGCGAGATCGCCAGTTGGGGCCGTTTCAAGGGCAGGGCCGCTGAGAGTGGATCCTGGCACCTGTCTGTACCCGTTTCAGAGCCGGGTGACCTGGAGGCCCAGATCACCGACTTGCTGGCCCGCGCGACTTCCGACGTGTCTGCTTGGCGGAATATGGCGGATAGTTACTCAGGGAATCTGTTCTGTGGCCTGTTCATGAAAACAATGAACGAGGGCCTGTCCCTTTCAGCCACGACGATGGGAGCGCTTGGTGCGCGAGGTATCGAGCTTCAGCTCGACATCTACGACAGCAGTCGCGACTGACGGGCGATTGGAGCGAGACCGATCGCCCCCGCGTCTGATCAGTTGATCGGCTGGGCGTCCAGAACACCCGGCGCCGGCGCCGTCATATAGGCCTCGATCCCGCCGGGGCCGACCGACGGCTGGCTCCATTGCTGGACCACCATTCCCATGGCGGCGATCAGGCCCGCCATCAGCAGCGCCCACAGAGCCGTCTTTCGTTCCTGAGGTGAAAAGACCCCGTTCGACCTACGCATACCAGCCTCCAAAGCTGATTGATCAACGCAAGCTACGCACCACTGTTCCTCAGGGGCGACGCTACACCCGTTGCCTGCTGATTCGCGTGGCGGGAGAGCCACACTCGCCGGTCAGGCGAGTGGGTTCGGGTCAGGATTCGATGATCTGACGGGCGCGCTGAAAGATCACTTCGAACATGGCGGGGGTCAGCCGGCCGGTGTTCGTGTTGAGGCGCGAGCAATGATAGCTGTTGAGGATCACATAGCCGCCCAGCGCGGCCTCGACGCCATGGCCGGGGGGGGCCGCGGAGCCTGGCAGGCCGAGTGCCTTAAGCACATTGCGCCGCGAGACATCGCCGAGGGTGACGATGACCTTGAGCCGGGGCAGGGCGGCGATGCGGGCGGTCAGGAAGGGGCGGCAGGTCGCCTCCTCGGCGGGCAGGGGCTTGTTGCCTGGCGGGGCGCAGCGGACGGCATTGGTGATCATGCAGTCGACCAGCCGCAGGGTGTCGTCGGGCCGGGCCTCGTACTGGCCGGTGGCGAAGCCGGTCCTGAGCAGGGTTTCGTAGAGAATCCAGCCGGCCCCGTCGCCGGTGAAGGGCCGACCGGTGCGGTTGGCGCCGGTGCGGCCGGGGGCCAGGCCCGCGACCAGCAACCGGGCGTCCGGATCGCCGAAGGAGGGGGCGGGGCCGTTGAACCAGTCGGGGTTGTGGCGCGCGTTCTCGCGGCGGTATTCGACCAGGCGCGGACAGAGGGGACAGTCGCGGGGCGGTTCGGCCACGGCGGTGTTGTGGGCGGTCGGCAAGCGGGCGAATCCTTCGGCGACGGGCGGGCGCGCACGCCTTCATTGGTGTAAGAAGCGGGGATGGAAAAGCCCGGCCCGCAGCACAAGGCGCCGCCGTCCGTTGCGCTCGACGGCGCGGCCGGGCTGGATGACGCCGTCGTCGTGGCCCTGGGCTGCAACGACCGGGGGGCGTGGAGCGACTGCCGTGAGGCGCTGGAAGCGGCGCTGGCGCGGTTCCGGGCTGAGGGCGTCGACGTGGTGGCGCGGTCGTCATGGTGGCGCTCGGTCGCCTGGCCCGATCCGAACGATCCGCCGTTCCTGAACGGGGTTGTCATCGTCCGCACCGAGCATGACCCGCATGAACTGATGGCGGCGCTCGGTCGGATCGAGGAGGCGTTCGGACGTCAGCGCGGCGCGGCCAATGCACCGCGGACCCTTGATCTTGATCTGATCGCCTATGGGCGGACGACCGGCGACCTCGACGGCCTGATCCTGCCGCACCCGCGCGCGGCCGAGCGGTTGTTCGTGATGGGGCCGCTGGCCGAGATCGCGCCGGGGTGGCGGCATCCCGACGGGGAGACAGCGGAGGGGCTGGCCGGGCGGGCGCGGATCGGAAAAGACGCGACCCCGCTGCGCTGACGCCTCATTCCCGCCCATGCGGCGTTGCACAATTGGGCCTGACCCTATAGTTTGTGCGGTTCTCCCCCCGCGCCCGAGGATATTCATGGCTCGCGTCACTGTCGAAGACTGCATCGAGAAGGTGCCGAACCGGTTCGGCCTGGTTTTGCTGGCGGGCAACCGCGCCCGCGCCATCGCCAACGGCGCGCCGCTGACCATCGATCGCGACAACGACAAGAACCCGGTCGTGGCCCTGCGTGAACTGGCCGACTCGACCGTCGTGCCGGATGAACTGCGCGAGACCGTCATCGTTGCACTGCAACGCGTTGACGAGCGGACCGAAGCCGAGGACCAGGCCGAAATCGTGGGCCTGCTGGCTGAACCCCAGCATATGAACATGGCTGAGGCCGAGCTGATCCGTGCGCTGCAAAGCGACCGCGACGGCGGCCAGGAGGAGCGGTACTGACGGCGGACCCCGCCAACGGTATAATCATCCTGCCGGCGCGGCAGCCCGCGCCGTCGCCCGAACCCGCCAATCTGAACGATCCCGGCGGCCCGCGTCCGTATGTGGACCCGGAACCCCATCCCCGCTCAAGGGTGCTGCGCCAGTTCGAACTGGTCGAGGCGGTGCGCGCCTATGATCCCACGGCGGATGAGGCGCTGCTGAACCGCGCCTATGTCTATGCGATGAAGATGCACGGGTCGCAGCTGCGGGCCTCGGGCGATCCCTATTTCGCCCATCCGATCCAGGTCGCCGGCATCCTGACCGACTACCGGCTGGACACGGCCACCATCGTCACCGCCCTGCTGCACGATGTGGTCGAGGACACCTCGGCGACCCGTGATGACATCGCCGCGATGTTCGGCGAGGAGGTGGCTTCGCTGGTCGAGGGTGTCACCAAGCTGTCGCGGCTGGAGCTTCAGGCCGAGCACACGCGCCAGGCCGAGAACCTGCGCAAATTCATTCTCGCCATCTCCAAGGATGTCCGCGTCCTGCTGGTGAAGCTGGCAGACCGTCTGCACAACATGCGGACGCTGAAACACGTCAAGCCGGAGAAACGCGAGCGCATCTCGCGCGAGACGCTGGAGGTCTATGCGCCGCTGGGCCGGTCGATCGGCATCCACTCGATCGCCTCCGAGCTGGAGGAACTGGCGTTCGAGCACCTGAACCCGACGGCCCGCACCGCCATTGAGCGGCGGCTGGAGGCGTTGAAGCTGGAGCACGGTCGCGCCATCGACGGCGTCTCCCGCGAGGTCGAGCGCGTGCTGCAGGAGGCCGGGGTTCGCGCCCAGGTCTTCGGCCGGCAGAAGACCCCGTACTCGATCTGGCGCAAGCTGCAGCGCAAATCCGTGGGCTTTTCGTCCCTGTCCGACATCTACGGCTTCCGGGTCATCGTCGAGGCCGAGGACGACTGCTATCGCGCCCTCGGCGTGATCCACCGCGCCTGGCCGATGGTGCCGGAGCGGTTCAAGGACTTCATCTCGACGCCCAAGTCGAACAACTACCGCTCGCTGCACACGACCGTAGTCGGGCCGTCGGGCCTGCGAATCGAGATGCAGATCCGCACCGAGCCGATGGACCGGGTGGCCGAGGACGGGGTGGCGGCGCACTGGGCCTACAAGAACAAGGCCTACGGCTTTGACCGAGAGGCCATGGAGGCCGACGGTGGGCGCGATCCGCTGCAGAACCTGCGCCACCTCGTCCAGGTCATCGAGCACGGCGAGGGTGGCGAGGACTGGGTCGAGCACGCCAAGCTGGAGATGTATCTCGAACAGGTGTTCGTGTTCACGCCCAAGGGGTCGCTGATCACCCTGCCGCGCGGCGGGATGCCTCTGGATTTCGCTTATGCCGTCCATACCGAGGTCGGGGATACGGCCGTGGGGGTCAAGATCAACGGCGAGCTCAAGCCGATGCGGACCCAGCTGCAGAACGGCGACGTGGTCGAGATCGTGCGCGGCTCCAAGCGGGAGATCCCGGTCGACTGGCGCTCGCTGACCATCACCGGCAGGGCCCGCTCGGCGATCCGGCGGCATATCCGTACGTCCGAACGCGGTGAGTTCCAGAAGCTGGGCCGGGCGACGCTGGAGCAGACCCTGTCGCGGGCCGGCAAGACCTTGGCCGAGGTGTCGCTGAAGGCCATGCTGGAGACTTTCGCGTTCGCCGCCGAGGAAGACCTGTATGAGGCCATCGGGCGCGGCCGGGTTTCGGCGGCCAAGGTCGGCGAGACCCTGTTTCCGGCGTTGAAGGGGCGGCTGAAGGCCGGACCCGACCGCAAGCGGATCGGCGACGAACAGGCGCGGTTGTTCGTGCGCGGGGGCGGGCTGACGCCGGGGATCAGCGTCCATTTTGGCCATTGCTGCTCGCCCGTGCCCGGCGACCGCATCGTCGGCATCCTCGAGCCGGAGGCGGGGCTGACCGTGCACACCATCGACTGTCAGCAGCTGGCGGACTACGCCGACGACGACTCGGTCTGGCAGGATCTGCAGTGGACGCCGCAGGCAGAGCAGGGCGCCGTGGCCTCCGCCCGCATCCGCGCCACCATCAAGAACGCTCCGGGCGTGCTGGGCCAGGTCGCCACCATCATCGGCGAGGCCGGCGGCAACATCCTGAACCTCGTGATGAGCCACCGGCAGCAGGACTTCTTCGACGTCGACATCGACATGGAGGTCGAGGACGCCAAACACGCGACTGCGATCATGGCGGCGCTGCGCACCAATCCGTCCGTCGATACGGTCGAACGGGCGCGGGGGTGACGACGTTGGCCAGATCGAGGAGCCGTGATAGTCTGGCCACCATGATCCACGTGACGATCCCCGAGGATTTGGAAAGTCAGGTCGCCGACCTGTCCGACGACTCGCGCCGTTCACTGGACCAGCGCCTGCGTGAGGCCATCGAGCAGTATCTTTGGGACCAGAAGCACGGTGAGATCGCCTTGCAGCGACTCTCGGATATCGATGCCGGTCGCAGCCAGACGATCAGCATGACCGAAATGAAGACCCGGCTTGGCCTGGTCGATTGAATTCGACGAGGGCGTAGAGAAGCAACTCGCCCGGCTATCGCCAGCCAACCAGCGGCGGATTACGGACTATCTCGAGACACGAATAGCGACCGCTGACCCGCGCGCGCTGGGTCAGGCCCTACAGGGTCGGCTTGCAGGACTATGGCGGTACAGGGTGGGAGACTATCGCATCGTGGCCAGGCTCGAGCATAATCGTCTGGTAGTGCTGGTTGTGGATGTCGGCCACCGCAGCGATGTCTACCGCTGATCGCTTGCAGCCTGCACCTCCACAGCTTAGGTCGGCTCCATGACCTCAGACGACGTTCTCGACGAATTCCGCGGCGCCGGCGCTCTGCGCGAAGGCCATTTCGTGCTGTCCTCGGGTCTGCACAGCCCGGTGTTCCTGCAGAAGAACCTGGTGTTCATGGACGCAGGCCGCTGCGCGCGGCTGTGCAAGGCGCTGGCCGAGAAGATCACCGGGGCGGTCGGAAGGGTCGATGTGGCCATCTCGCCTGCCGTGGGGGGCATCATCCCAGGCTATGAGACCGCCCGCTGGCTGGGCGTGCCGTCCATGTATGTCGAGCGCGAGGGCGGGACCTTCAAGCTGCGGCGTGGCTTCCATGTCGAGCCGGGCCAGAAGGTCGTCATGGTCGAGGATATCGTCACCACGGGCCTGAGCTCGCGTGAATGCATCGCGGCCATCCAGGCGGCAGGCGGCGAGGTGGTCGCGGCGGCCTGTATCGTCGACCGTTCGGGGGGACGCGCCGATGTCGGCGTGCCGCTCGTGGCGCTGGCGACGCTCGATGTGCCGGCCTATGCGGCGGACGCCCTGCCGCCCGAACTGGCGGCCCTGCCGGTCGAGGATCCCGGCAGCCGGCGACTGGCCAGGGCCTGAGCGATGACTGAAAGGCTTCGCTCCCCCTCTCGCTTGAGATTGGGCGTCAACATCGACCATGTGGCGACCGTGCGGAACGCACGGGGCGGGCAGTATCCCGATCCGGTGCGCGCGGCGGAGGAGGCCTTGGCCGCGGGCGCGGACGGCATCACCGCCCACCTGCGGGAGGACCGCCGCCATATTTCGGACGCCGACATCGACAGCCTGTCCGGCCTGCTCCGCGACCAGTCGCGGCCGCTGAACCTGGAGATGGCCGTGACGCAGGAGATGCTGGCCATCGCCCTGCATCATCGTCCCCATGCCGTTTGTCTCGTGCCCGAGAAGCGTGAGGAACGGACCACCGAGGGCGGGCTCGACGTCGTCGGCGGCCATAACTGGATCACCCCCTTTGTCGGCAGGCTGAACGAGGCCGGGTCGCGCGTGTCCCTGTTCATCGGGGCCGACCAGAACCAGATCGACGCCGCCCACCGCACGGGCGCGGCTGTCGTCGAGTTGCACACCGGCGCCTATTGCGACGCCGTGCGCGAAGGCCGGGACGAAGTGGCCGAAACCGAGCTCGCCGCCCTGCGGACGGGGGCCGCCCGCGCCGCGTCCCTCGGCATGGAGGTCCATGCGGGTCACGGCATCGACTATGAGACCGTGCAGCCGATCGCCGCCATCCCCCAGGTGGCGGAACTGAACATCGGGCATTTCCTGATCGGAGAGGCGATTTTCGTCGGCCTGGGCCCGGCCATCGCCCGGATGCGCGCCCTGATGGACGACGCCCGCGCCCCGGATGCGACCTGATGATCATCGGGGTGGGCGCGGACCTGTGCGACATCCGCCGGATCCAGACCTCGCTGGAGCGGTTCGGGGACCGGTTCAAACAGCGCTGTTTCACCGAGCTTGAGCGCGCCCGGTCAGACCGCAAGCCAGACCCGGCCTGGAGCTACGCCAAGCGGTTTGCGGCCAAGGAGGCCTGCGCCAAGGCGCTGGGCACCGGTATGCGGGCCGATGTCTACTGGCGCGACATGGGAGTGGTGAACCTGCGCTCGGGCCAGCCGACCCTGGCCCTGACCGGCCACGCCGCGGAACACCTGTTCCGCCTGACACCAGAGGGTCACGAAGCCCGGATACATCTGACGCTCAGTGACGAGCACCCGTACGCACTTGCCTTCGTGGTGATCGAAGCCTTGCCGATGGCTTAATCACGTTATACCGATTTCGCCGCAAAGACCGCGGACAGCGGCTGGGGGACAGAGTCACAATGAGCGACGAGCACAAGCCGCACGACAATCACGGCCACGGCGCGGGCCACGGCCACGACGCCGGACATGGTCATGACGACCACGGTCACGCGGCTCCCGCCGCTGCGCACGACCACGACGACCATGGTCACGCGGCTCCCGCCGCTGAACACGGCCACGACGACCACGGGCATGATGACCATGCCGCTCCGGCCGCCGCTCCCGGCCACGATGATCATGCCGCCCCGGCGGCACACGGCCATGATGATCACGGCCATGCCGCACACGACGATCACGCCCCGGCCGCGGCCCACGGCGACCATGGTCACGACGATCACGGCCACGCCGCCGCAGCCCATGATGACCACGCTCACGGGGCCCCGGCGCAGGACGCGCACGGCCATGACGATCACGGCGCCCACGCCGCCGCCCCGGCTGTGGCCGCCGCCGCAGCAGCAGGCGCCGCCGCGTCCAGGCCCCCGGTCTGGAGCGACTCCGGCGATGCGCCTTTCGAGGACGTCGACGCGACCCCGGTCTATGCCCGCGGTTCAGGCAAGAAGCGCAAGTCCAACGGCGGTTCGAGCAACGAGGGCATGGAGATATTCAAGACGATCTTCTTCGCCCTGCTGATCGCCCTGGTGCTGCGCGTGGTGCTGTTCCAGCCCTTCACCATTCCATCGGCCTCGATGGAGCCGAACCTCTACGAGGGCGACTACATCGTCGTGTCCAAATGGACCTACGGCTACTCGAAACACTCGATCCCGTTCAGCCCGCCGATCTTCAATGGCCGCATCATGCTGCCAGGAGTCAGCCACGAGCCCCGGCGCGGCGACATCGTTGTGTTCAAACTGCCGCGCGACAATGAAACGGACTACATCAAACGCCTGATCGGCCTGCCGGGCGATCGCATCCAGATGATCGACAATGTGCTGTTCATCAATGGAACGGCCGTGCGCGACGTCGAGATGAGCCGCCAGGACGTCCAGAACCTGTACGGGACCCAGCTGACCATCAAGCTGCGCGAGACCCTGCCGGAAGGCCGCCAAATCAACATTCAGGACTGGGGCCCCGGCAATATCTCGGACAACACCCCTGTGTTCGAAGTGCCCGCCGGCCACTATTTCATGATCGGCGACAACCGCGACAACTCTCAGGACAGCCGCTACGACCAGTCTGTCGGCGTCGGCTATGTCCCGGCGGAGAATCTGATCGGCAAGGCCGAGATCATCCTGTTCTCGTGGTCGCCCGGCGCCTCGCTGTGGAATCCGGTCAGCTGGTTCCAGAAGATCCGTCCGAGCCGGTTCTTCACCGTCCTCGACTGATGGCTGACAGACGGGCCGAGGCTGTTCAGGCGCTGCGGCGCCGCCTCGGCCACGACTTCAGGGATCCGACACTGCTGGATCTGGCGCTGACGCACGCCAGCGTCGGGGAGGGGGCCGAGCGCGACGCCCGCGGGCGCCCGTTCGCCGACAATCAGCGGCTGGAGTTTCTGGGCGACCGGGTGCTGGGCCTGCTGGTCGCCGACCGGCTGGTGCGCGACTTTCCGGGCTCCGATGAGGGCGAGATGTCCTCGCGCCTTCACGCGCTTGTCGACAAGGCGGCCTGCGCCCGCGTGGCCGAGGCCTTGGGGGTCGGCGACGCCATGCGGCTCTCGCCCGGCGAGACCAAACAGGGCGGGCGGCGCCGCGAGGGCGTTCTGGGCGACGCGATGGAGGCCTTGCTGGCGGCGGTCTGGCTGGACGGCGGGTTTGACGCGGTCCGGACGGTGTTCGATCAGGCGTGGAAAGACGAATTGTCCGCACCGCCGCAAAAATCGCTGACCAATCCGAAATCGGCCTTGCAGGAGTGGGCGCTGGGGCTGGGAAAGCCCCTGCCGGCCTACCGGATTGTGGAACGGCAGGGCTCGGACCACGCTCCCACTTTCACGGTGGAGGCCAGTGTGGCTGGATATCCGCCCTTGACCGCGCAAGGCCGTTCGCGTCAGGACGCGGAGAAGGCGGCCGCGATCGGCCTGCTGCAGCGTGAAGGCGTGATTTGACCGATACAGAAACCCAGCGGGCCGGCTTCGCCGCCATCATTGGCGCGCCCAATGCGGGCAAGTCGACGCTGGTCAACCGGCTGACCGGAACCAAGGTTTCGATCGTCACCCAAAAGGTCCAGACCACCCGCTTTCCGGTGCGCGGCATCGCCATCGAAGGCGCCGCCCAGATCGTGCTGGTCGATACGCCCGGCATCTTCACCCCGCGTCGCCGGCTGGACCGCGCCATGGTCGCCTCGGCCTGGGGCGGCGCCTCGGACGCGGATGTGGTCGTGCACCTGATCGACGCCGCCTCGCACATCGCTTCCGAAGGCAAGGAAGGGCAGGCCGCCGACCGGCGCTCGGCCGAGGACACCGAGACCATCATCGCCAACCTGAAGGCGACCAACACCCAGGTCATTCTGGCGCTGAACAAGATTGACGGCATGCGCCGCGACACCTTGCTGGCCCTGTCGCACGCCCTGTTCGAAACCGGCGTCTATTCCGAGGCCTATATGATCTCGGCCCTCAGTGGCGACGGGGTGGGCGACCTGAAACAGCGGCTGGCGCGGTCGATGCCGGTGGGGCACTGGCTCTATCCCGAGGACCAGTCTGCGGACGTGCCGATGCGGGTGCTGGCGGCCGAGATCACGCGCGAGAAGGTCTATCTGCGCGTCCATGAAGAACTGCCCTATTCGGCGGCGGTGGAGACCACAGCCTTCGAGGACAAGGCCGACGGATCAGCCCGGATCGAACAGATCATCTATGTCGAGCGCGAGAGCCAGCGGCCCATCGTGCTGGGTAAGGGCGGCCAAACCCTGAAATGGATCGGCCAGAAGTCGCGTGAGGAGTTGACCGAACTGCTGGACCGCCCTGTGCACCTGTTCATCACGGTCAAGGTCGACCCGAAATGGCAGGACAGCCGCGCGCTTTACGCCCAGTTCGGGCTGGATTTCGACGTCTAGACCCTTGTTTCACATTCCCAGAAAATCCGGGGGGCATCCCCGGCTGGCGATGGCCGCCATCGCCCTGTTGCTTATAGTCGTGGCCGGGCTGACCGCCTGGCCGATCGTCCGGCCCGCGCCGACAGCCCCGGCTTCCTTACCCTTGCCGCCGCACCCGCCAGTCGTCGTGGTCGAGTCCCTTCCGCAGCTGACGGAACAGCTGGACCGCTGGGGCGGTTCGGGCCAGTTCACCGGGGGTGTGCTGGTCGCGCGGGGTGACGAGGTGCTGTTCCGGCAGGTCCACGGGTTCGCCAACCGGAACCTGGGGACGCCGCTGGCCCTGAATTCCCGCTTCCGCCTCGCCTCGATCAGCAAGCAGTTCACCGCCGCCGCCATTCTGAGGCTGCAGGACCAGGGCGTGCTGTCGACCGACGATCCGCTGTGCAGATGGATCCAGCCGTGCCCGCCGGCCTGGGCGCCGATCCGGCTGCATCACTTGCTCGGCCACAGCTCCGGCATTCCGGATCTGATGGCGCGACCCGCCTGGGGCCTACGGCGGGTCATGCCGGCCACAATGGAGGAATTGACAGCAGAATCGACGCAGTATGGCCTTCAGTTTCCGCCGGGGACGAAGGTTCGCTACAACAACGCCGCCTACAATCTGCTGGGCGCCGTGATCGAGAAAGCCAGCGGGGCGCCGTTGCACGACTATCTGCGCACCGCCTTCTTCGAGCCCCTCGGCATGGCTGACACAGGGTATGACGACGGCGCTTCGGACGTGGTCATGGGCTATGCCAACCTGGCCGGCGGCCTGACCGAACAGCCTAACGCCAATGTCAGCATCATCGTGGGGGCAGGGGCGCTGTACTCCACGCTCGACGACCTGCTGGTCTGGCAGCGCGCCTTGCATACCGGCCATCTGTTGAGCCCGCGCAGCTATGCCATGATGATCGCCGATCACGCGCCTGCGGACACGCCTGACGAACGTGGTCGACCGCGGCGTGCCTGGGGCTTCGGCGTCTTCGAGAACAGCATAGGCCAGCGGGTCTCGCCGCCATTCCTCGATCGTCAGATATTTCACACCGGCAGCTGGTCGGGGTTCCGCAACCTGATGACCTACCAGCCGGACGGGGACGTCACCGTGATCGTGCTGTCCAACAATTTCCACCAGCGCGAGGCCGTATTCCTGCTGTCGCAGCAGGGCATGGCCGAAGCCTTGGGTCGCCCGTTCCCAACGGCAATGGCGCGCTGATCCGACCGATACATCCGCGACAAGCGTTATCGGTGATAACCGCGACAACAGCCTCGATATTCGAGACATCATCGACACGGATCAGCGCCTCTCAATGTGGGCCGTCTGACCGAGGAGCTGGACCTCAGCTCTCCCTCGCCCACCGTGCGCGCCGCGCCAGCTCGGCCTCGTCGGGTTCGATCTCGCCGAATGACCCTGTCGGCGGCGGCAGATCGGTCTTCTCCCAGGTGTGGGCCACCACCCCCGAGGCGGACTTCCGGGTCCTCGTCAGCGTCCATGCGCGAGGGTGCGCGCCGTCGTCGAACAGCCGTTTGCCCGCGCCGAGGATCACCGGGAAGGTCAGCAGGGTCAGCTGGTCGATCAGGTCGTGGGCCAGCAGGGTGTGGATCAACTCGCTCGAGCCCTGGATCAGCAGATCGCGGCCTTCGGTCGCCTTCAAGGCCCGCACTGCGTCAGAGAGATCACCGGCGAGGCGATGGCTGTGGGCCCAGGTCATGGGCGTGTCCGGCCCTGCCGCGACGTATTTGTTGATGCCGTTGAACGTGCGGCCGATCGCGTCATCCATATGCGGCCAGTAGGCGGCGAAAATCTCATAGGTCCTGCGGCCCAGCAGGAGATCGTAGTCCTCGCCCATGGCCTCGGCCATCAACCCGCCCGAGGCCTCGTCGAAGTGGGGCCAAACCCACCCTCCAAACCTGAAGCCGCCCGTCGTGTCCTCGTCGGGCCCGCCCGGCGCCTGCATGACGCCGTCGAGACTGACGAAACTCGCGGTTCTGATCTTGCGCACAATGCTTACCCCTTGGGCGGAACGTCGGGACTGTGGGCAAAGACGATCCTTCGCATCTCAGTCCACCAAGACCGTCACGGCGCGGACGTGCGCCGCCAGCTTGTCGAGACTGCCGGTCCAGCCCATCTCCATGCCGCTGAGCGGGCCGAGAGCGTCAGCCCTGGCTTCGAGCACTTCGGCGTTGAAATGCTGGATGGTCCGGCCGTCGATCTCCTCGAAACGAACCGTCGTTTCGACCTCGAACCAGGTCGAGCCGTCGGCGTAGTTGACCCACGTCCTCATCACCAGCCGCTCTGGCTCGTCCAGCGAGATGAAGCGACCGTCGAACGGATAGTCGTTCCCGTCCGGCGCCCGCATGACCATATGAATGGTCCCGACGGGCCGAACGTCCATTTGCACCACGGGCGTAGTGAAATGTTCGGGGGCCCACCAGACCGCAACATGGGCCGGGTCGGTCCACATCTTCCAGATCAGGGCGCGCGGAGCGTCGAACTCACGTCGGATCGACAGTCGGGTCAGGTGTTCGGGAATGGCGACGTCGATGGTCATGACGCGGCCGGTGTCCAGCCTTCCGACGGACTGGTGTTGACCATCCACGGCACGCCGAACTTGTCGATCAGCCCGCCGAAGCCGGGGGACCAGAAGGTCGCCGAGAAGGGCATGGTCGGCTGGCCGCCCTCGACGAGGGCGTCATACCAGCGCCGGGCCTGGGCGGGGTCCTCAGTATGCAGGGTGACGTCGAACCCGTTTTTAAGCTGGTCGAGGGGCGGCGCGAACTCGGGCGGCGAGTCAGAGCCCATGATCGCCTGGTCGCCGACCTGGAGCCAGCAATGCATCAGCCAGTCCTTGTACTCCGGACCGATCGGCATCTCCGGCGGCGCGTCGCCATAGCGCATGGCGGCAGTGATCTCGCCGCCAAGAACTTTCGCGTAGAATTCGAAGGCTTGGCGGCATTCGCCGCGGAAGCTGAGGCTGGTCACGATCTTCATGGTCATTCCTCCTTGAACGGGTTGCATCGAACGCGCGACGCCGGGGCGTTGTTATTCCGCCGGAACCTTGCGGCTCCTCGCGCGGCGGCTAACGGCAGGCGTTTGGCGGCTTTATCCGGCGCCGCCTTCGGCCAGAAAGGCCTCCAGCCGCTCGAAGGTGCTGGTCCAGCCGTGTTTGTGTCCGGTCAGGCTCTGTTCGGACTTCAGGCCCTCGTGGATGAAGTCCATCAGGGTGCCGCCGCCCGACATGTCGCTGAGCTGGACGGTCACCAGGGTGTCGACCGGCGGCCCATCCTCATGCGACTCGTCCCATTTGAAGGTGAAGACCAGTCGCTCGTCCGGGACGATCTCGCGATAGACTCCACCCTGCCACAGGTCCTGTCCGGTGTCGGGCGAGCGCAAACAGGCCCGCCATTCGCCGCCGACCCTCAAATCCCGGGTGGCGCTGACCGCCGGCCATTCGACCGGACCCAGCCAGAGCACCATGACCTCGGGACTGGTCCACGCCTTCCAGACAAGCGGGCGCGGCGCGTCGAAGAAGCGCTGCAGCTGCAGGGTCGGGCGGGTGTCGATACTGTCGACGAAGGTCATCGGGCGGGCTCTCGGCGGGTCCGGTCGCGGCCGGGGAGGGTCTGGGTCTTCAGCAGTTCGGCCAGCTGGTCGGCGCATGTGCCCCAGCCTTCGTGGAAGCCCATGGCTTCGTGCTGCTTCATCGTCTCGGCGTTCCAGTGGCGCGCAGTGGCGACATATACGGTCTTGCCATCGTCCCTCGGCGTCAGCTCCACCGTGGCAACCATGAAGGGCTGTCCGGCCGGCTCCCAGGCCGGGGTAAAGGCGTCCGTCGTGGTCCAGCGGCGGTTCGGAATGGCCTCAAGGAAGATGCCGCTGTTGGGAAAGCGTTCGCCGTCGGGGCCGTGCATGACGAAGTTGAACACGCCCCCGGAGCGGGGATCGACCTGGACGTCGGAGATCGTCCACGGCCGCGGGGCGAACCACTGCTGCAGCAGTTCCGGCGTCATCCACGCCTTCCAGATGGCCTCGGGCGTGGCGTCGATCACCCGGCGCAGGACGAGGGCATGCTGGTGCGCGATGCCGTCGGTGTTGCAGGGGTTGGTTTCAGTGTCCTGGGCCATTGGGGTCCCCCTTCTGGATTTTCTTCAAATAGGCGTCGAGGCGGTCGAAGCTGGCGTCCCAGTAGCGGCGATAGTGTTCCAGCCACTCGGCGATGCCCTTCATTCCCATCGGTTCGAGGCGGGCCGGGCGCCATTGGGCCTCGCGGCCGCGGCTGATCAGTCCGGCCTTCTCCAGCACCTTGAGGTGTTTGGACACCGCCGGCAGGCTCATGTCGAAGGGGGCGGCCAGGTCGTTGACGCTGGCCTCCCCCTCGCACAGCCGCGCCAGGATGGCCCGACGGGTCGGGTCGGCAAGGGCGGCGAATTTGGCGGACAGGGGATCGGTCTGCATGGGGTTGGACTTCGTGTGTAACTGACCGGTTAAATGCACCGGACCGGACGGGCTGTCAACCGTTCGGTTAAATAAAATCTCAGCAGGTAAGCAGGAGCGACCGTTCCGGAGTCCGCCATGCTGTCTCTCATCGCCGCCGCCGCCGCCGCCGCCGCTGCCGTCCTCGCCCTGTCCGGCCCTGCCGCCGCCGCGCCTCTTAGCGATCCGCCCGAAGCGGCAGCCGCCTCGGCTCTGGAGGCCATGCACAGCGCCGCTGCGCGGTCCGACGGCGCCGCCTGGGCCGAGCGCCTAGCGCCGGATCTGGTCTGGGTCGGCAATGAGACGTCCGAGCGCTGGAACCGCGAGGCCTTCCTCGCCTTCGCGGCCCCGGTGTTCGCCCGGGGCGAGGGCTGGGTCTACTCCGCTCGGGAGCGCCACGTGACCCTGGCGCCGGACCCCTGCGCCTGCGTCGCCTGGTTCGATGAGGTGCTGGACAGCGAGACCTACGGCACGGCGCGCGGCGAGGGGATGCTGGTGCGGGACGGCGAGGATTGGCGCGTGCTGCGCTATGCGCTCAGCTATCCGATCCCCAACGACCTGGCCGACGGCATGACGACCGAGATCAAGGCCTTCGAGGCCGCCACGCCGGTGGTCGATGCACCGGGCGAGGCAGCAGATACGCCAGAGGAAATGGCCGCCGCAGCGACCCTGGACGCCCTGCACCGGGCGGCCTCGACGGCGGATGGGACCGCATATTTCGACCTGTTCACGCCCGACGCCACCTATATCGGCACCGATGTCACCGAGCACTGGTCCATCGCCCAGTTCCGCGCCTATGCCGAGCCGTATTTCAACCGTGGCCGCGGCTGGACCTATACGCCGCGCGCCCGCTCCCTGACCCTCGCGCCGCTGGATTGCCGCTGCGTGGTCTGGTTCGACGAGGCTCTGGACAGCGCCAGCTACGGCACCAGCCGCGGTACGGGGGTGCTGGTGCGCGGCGACGACGGGAAATGGCGGGTGGCGCTCTACGCCCTGACCTTCCCCATCCCCAATGCGCTGGCCCGTGACATGACAGGCCGCATACGAGCGGCGGCCGAATAGGGCTCCGTCGGACAACGGAACGTATGGCCAACTCCGGTAGGGCGGGCTAACGGAGGCGATGGATTTCACCGACGACGCCTTCGTCCTGTCCGCCCGCGCCCATGGTGATACGGGCGTCGTGGTCGAACTGCTGACCGAGAGTTACGGGCGGCGTGCGGCCTATGTCGCCGGTGGGGCGTCGCGGCGGATGAAACCCTTCCTGCAGGCCGGGGCGCGGGTGACCGTCGATTACAAGGCGCGGACCCCGGACCATCTCGGCTCGGCGCGGCTGGAGCCGGTGGGGGAGGGACCCAGCGCCCTGTTCGACGATTCTCTGGCCCTGACCGGCCTGGCCGCCGCCGCGGCGGTGGCGCAGGGCGCGCTGCCCGAGCGGGAGCCGCACCCCGGCGCGTTTCTGGCCTTCGAGGCGCTGATGGGGACCTTCGCGATCCCCGACGTCTGGCCGGCCGTCTTTGTGCGCTTCGAGGCCGGGTTGCTGGAGGATCTCGGCTTCGGTCTCGACCTGAGCCGCTGCGCCGTCACCGGCGGCATGGACGACCTGATCTGGGTCAGCCCGCGCACTGGCCGCGCGGTCAGCTCGGACGCGGGCGCTCCCTTTGCCGACAAGCTGCTGAAACTGCCGCCCTTCCTGCTTGGCGCACAGGCCGGGTTGAACGCGGGCGATGTCCGGGACGGTCTGACGCTCACCGGCCATTTCCTGGAACAGTTTGTCTTCCACCCGCAGAACCGGCCGCTTCCGCCGGCGCGGGTGTGGATGCTGGTCAGGCTGGCGAATGAGAGGTGGGCGGATCAAGCGTAGCCTTATTGCTACGGTGGGACGCGAATTCGCGATCGACGCCCTTCGTCACGAAACCGATGAACGTCGTTCACCGCCGCGTCTTGGGCCGGGAATACCCCGTGAGCCGCGCCATCGCGTCTCAATCCCAAGGGGGCTCAACTTGACCAATCACCGTTTCCTGGCCGGAGCGTCTCTGCTCGCCATCGCCCTGGCGGGCGGCATGATGATGCCGAACGCCGCCGCAGCCCAAGCCGTCGTCGCCGGGCCGGACGGCCCGACGAACCTGGACGACGTCGTCGTCTTCGGCCTCGGCCAGAGCCGTCAGCAGGCCTCGATCACGGCAGCGGCGATCGCTACGGAGGCCCCCGGCACCAGCCCGCTGAAGGCCATCGAACGCCTGCCCGGCGTCAGCTTCGAGTCCGCCGACGCCTTCGGCAACTACGAATGGTCGGCGCGCATCACCCTGCGCGGCTTCAACCAGAACCTGCTGGGCTTCACCCTGGACGGCGTGCCGCTGGGCGACATGAGCTACGGCAACCACAACGGCCTGCACATCTCGCGCGCCATCATCTCCGAGAATGTGGGCCGCGTGGACGTGGCCCAGGGCTCGGGCGCGCTGGGCACGGCCTCGAGCGGCAATCTCGGCGGCACCATCCAGTTCGTGACCCGGCGCCCGGCCGATGTGTTCGGCCTCGACCTGGCCGGCACCTACGGCAGCGACGAGACGATGCGCGGCTTCATCCGCCTGGACAGCGGCGCCTTCGGCCCCGCCGACACCCGGCTGTCGCTGTCGTATGTCGATCACCGGAGCGAGAAGTGGAAGGGCGTCGGCGAACAGAACCAGCAGCAGATCAATTTCAACTTCGTCCAGCCCGTCGGACGCGGCGAGATCACCGGCTTCCTGAACCACTCCGAACGTCGGGAAGAAGACTATCAGGACATGTCGCTGGAGCAGATCGCGCGCCTCGGCCGTGACTGGGACAACATCTCGGGCGACTATGCGCTGGCGGTCGGGATTGCCGATGTCTATCAGGCCAACCCCGGCGGCGACTGCCCGCAACTGGGCGGCGGCACGGGGACCAACCGCTACCCCGGCGGCGTGCAGTGCGTGGACGACGCCTATTTCAACGCCTCGGGCCTGCGTGACGACACCCTCGGCGCCCTGACGCTGGACTATCCGATCACGGACAGGTTCAGGATTTCCGTGACCGGCTATGGCCACAAGAACGAGGGCCAGGGGCTGTGGTGGACACCCTATGTCCCGACCGCCACGGGCGCCTTCGACCAAAGCGGCTCAGTCATCGCCAACCCCGGACCGATCTCGGTCCGTTCCAGCGAATACGACATCGAACGCCGCGGCGTTATCGCTTCGGCCACCCTCGAACTGGGTGCCCATACGATCGAGGGCGGCTTCTGGCTGGAGGACAACGACTTCGTCCTGGCGCGGCGCTTTTATGGCCTTTCGCGGCCAGCCCACAATCGCAACGCGCGGGAATTCCAGGAAAATCCCTTCTTCACCCAGTGGGCCTACGAATACGACACCCAGACCCGCCACCTCTACATCCAGGACACCTGGTCGGTTACCGAAGCCCTGACCGTCAACGCCGGCTTCAAGGCGCTGAAGGTCGAGAACGCCGTCGCCACCATCACCGGCGAAAACAAGTCGGGAACGATCGAGGCCGACAACAGCTTCCTTCCCCAGGTCGGCTTCGCCTTCGATCTGAACCCCGATCACCAGGTCTTCGGCTCCTACACGGAGAACCTGCGGGCCTTCTCGTCCTCCAACTTCCAGGGGCCCTTCTCGGCGACGGCGGCGGGCTTCGCGGCGCTCAGGGCCAGTCTGGAGCCGGAAACCTCCAGAACCTACGAACTGGGCTGGCGCTTCCGCTTCGACCAGCTCCAGGGCTCGGTCGCGGCCTATGACGTGCTGTTCGAGAACCGCCTGCTCGGCGTCGCCCTCGGGGCTCCGATCCTCGGCCTCGGCAACGGCCTGCAGAACGTCGGTTCGGTCACGAGCCGGGGCTTCGAGGCCGCCGCGCTCTGGACCTTCACGCCCGCCTGGTCGGCCTTCGCCTCCTACAGCTACAACGACTCGACCTATGAGGACGATGTGTTCAACGGCGCCGGCGCCCTCGTCGCCGCCACGGGCGGCAAGACCGTGGTCAATACGCCCGAGACCCTGTTCCGGGCGGAACTGGCCTATGACGACGGCTCGCTGTTCGCCACCCTGGCCGCCGCCTATACCGGCGAGCGGTTCTCCAGCTATCTGAACGACGAGAGCGTCGATGGCTACACCGTGGCGGAACTGACGGCGGGCTACCGGTTCGACGAGGCGTCGGGCTGGCTGAACGGCACGGATGTCCAGCTGAACGTCACCAATCTGACGGACGAGGACCATATCTCGACCGTGGGCTCGGGCGGCTTCCAGAACACCGCCGGCCGGCAGACCTTCCTGCCCGGCGCCCCGCGTCAGGTGTTCGTCACCCTGCGTCGTCACTTCTAGCGCCGGGACGGGGCGTCCGGTCGCGGACGCCCCGTTCTTGTGTTTCATCCCCAAGGAGCCTCCGATGACGGGAATTTCCAGACGCGGCCTCGTGGCCGGGACCGCGACCGCCGGCCTGATCGCGGGCGTAGCCCAAGCGGCCCGGTCCGACCCGCATCCGCTATCGGAGCGGAGCCTGACCCGTATCGCCTTCGGATCCTGCGCCAAGAGCGACAAGCCCCAACCCATCTGGGACGCCGTGCTGGCGGCCCGACCAGACCTGTTCATCTTCCTCGGCGACAACGTCTATCTGGACACCCGCGACCCTGCGGTGATGCGCCGCAAATATGCCGAGCTGGCCGCCCAGCCGGGGTTTCAGCGCCTGAAGGCCAGCGGCATCCCGATTCTGGCCATCTGGGACGATCATGATTTCGGCGAGAATGACGCCGGCATGGACTACCCGATGAAGGAGGAGTCGCGCCGCCTGTTCCTGGACTTCTTCGGCGAGCCGGCCGACAGCCCGCGTCGCTCGCGCGACGGCATCTACACGGCCCATGTCTTCGGCCCGGTCGGCCGAAGGGTGCAGGTCATCCTGCCCGACCTGCGCTGGAACCGGACGGCTCTGGTCCCGCTGGAACTGGGCGACCAAGGCTATGAGGCATGGGTCAGGAAGCGCTTCGAAGCAGGCGAACCGACGCCCGGCCCCTATGCCCGCAATCCCGAAATGACCGCGACCCAGTTGGGCGAAACTCAATGGCGCTGGCTGGAGGATCAACTGTCGATTCCCGCCGACATCCGCGTGTTCGGTTCCAGCCTGCAGGTGGTGGCCGATTTCGCCGGCTGGGAGGGGTGGATCAATTTCGCCCACGACCACCAGCGGCTGATCGCCGCCATCCGCGACCGGAAGGCGAACGGCCTGATCTGTCTGTCGGGCGACACCCACTATGGCGAGATCTCGCGGCTGGACGTCAACACGCCCTATCCGCTGTGGGACATCACCTCGTCCGGCCTGACCGAGGTGTGGCCGGTCACCCCTCCGAACGCTCTGCGGGTCGGTGAGGTCTTCCGCGACCAGAATTTTGGCCTGCTGACTATCGGTTGGGGCGAGAGCGCCCCGACCGTCCTGGCCGAGGTCCGGGACGTCAACGGCGAGGTCCGGCTGGAACAGGCGATCCGGGTCGGCGATCTGACGGTCTGATCCGTCCACAACGGGGGCGGTCGAAGGGCTGGACTGGCCATTCCTCGAACAGTTCGTCTTCCATCCGCAGAACCGGCCCATTCCGCCCACACGGGTGTGGTTGATCGACAAGCTGCGCGAGGCGGGACGCCTCTAAAAGGTTGCCCAGCAAGTCTTGGGCACCTTACAAGTCCGGGGCGGAGGGGCCTCATGATCTATTTTCTGATTCTTCCGCTCTGGATTCTCGGCCTGCTGGGATGCGGGTTTCTGGCCCTCTTCAAGCCCGTGCGGGTGCTCGCAGCATATCTGGCGTTGATGGGTACGGTGGGGGTCTGGCTATCCTTTGCACTTTCGACCTTGGCGCTTGTAGCGCCGGCCTGGATTGATCTGCCTTTCGATTCCAGCGTCGGCGGGATTCTACTGATCGGGGGCTATCTGGCGGGAATGGCGGGCGGCGGTATTCTAGGCACCGTGCTAGGCGCGCTACTGGCGCGGAAACTGACAGGCAAGCGGCCGATCATTTCGAGACCAGCCTGAGGCGCGCGGGCTAGACTTCAGGCTTCAGACCGCCGATTCGGATCCCATGACCGTTCACACCCCGCCGCCCGAAGGCGGCCGCATCGTCGATGAGCCGATGAGCGAGGCGCTGTCGCGCCGCTATCTGGCCTATGCGCTGTCGACCATCACCAACCGGGCGCTGCCGGACGTTCGAGACGGCTTCAAGCCGGTGCACCGGCGCATCATGTACGCCATGCATGCCATGCGTCTGAACCCCCAGGCGGCGGCGCGAAAATGCGCCAAGGTCGTCGGCGAGGTCATGGGCGGCTATCATCCCCATGGCGACGCCTCGATCTATGACGCCCTGGTGCGCCTGGCGCAGGACTTTTCGCAGCGCTATCCGCTGGTCGACGGCCAGGGCAATTTCGGCAATATCGACGGCGATAACGCCGCGGCCATGCGCTACACCGAGTGCAAGCTGACGGCCGCCGCGGTCCTCCTGATGGAGGGCATCGATCAGGACTCGGTGGATTTCAAGGCCACCTATGACGATCAGGACGAGGAGCCGATCGTCCTGCCGGCCGGCTTCCCCAACCTGCTGGCCAACGGCTCGTCCGGCATCGCCGTCGGCATGGCCACCTCGATCCCGCCGCACAATGTCGGCGAGCTGATCGACGCCTGTCATCTGCTGCTCGACCGGCCCGACGCCACCACCGAAGAACTGGTGACTATCGTTCCCGGCCCCGACTTCCCGACCGGCGGCGTCGCCGTGGAGGGGCATGCCTCGATCCTCGACGCCTATCAGACCGGCCGGGGCGGGGTTCGCCTGCGCGCGCGCTGGGAGACCGAGGACCTCGGCCGGGGCGTCTGGCGCATCATTGTCACCGAGATGCCGTATCAGGTGCAGAAGTCCAAGCTTATCGCCGACCTCGCCGACCTGATCGAGCACAAGAAGGCGCCCCTGCTGGGCGACGTACGCGACGAGTCGGCCGAGGACATCCGGCTGGTCATCGAGCCGAAGAGCCGCACCGTCGAGCCCGAGGTGCTGATGGAGAGCCTGTTCAAACTCTCCGACCTCGAGGTCCGCTTCCCGATCAATATGAATGTGCTCGACGCCACCGGCACCCCGCGCATCATGGGGCTGAAAGCCTGTCTGCAGGCCTTCCTCGATCACCGGCGCGAAGTGCTGGTGCGGCGAGCCGGGTGGCGGATCGACCGGGTCGAGAAGCGACTGCATCTGCTGGAAGGCCTGCGGATCGTCTTCCTTAACATCGATGAGGTCATCCGCATCGTCCGCGAGGAGGAACAGCCCAAGGCCGTCCTGATCGCACGCTTCGGGCTCAGCGAGCTTCAGGCCGACTTCATCCTCGACACCCGACTGCGCCAGCTGGCGCGGATCGAGGAGATGACAATCGAGAAAGAATACAAAGCGCTGGCCGACGAACTTGCAGCACTACAGTCGCTGTCGTCCTCTCCGGCCAAGCAATGGAAACAGGTCGGCAAGGATCTGGAGGCCGTGCGCAAGGCGCTGGTCTCGCCCCGCCGCACCACCATCGCCGAGGCGGTCGACTCATCGGCCTTCGTCTCCGTAGAGGCCTTTATCCCGCGCGAGGCCATCACCGTCATCCTGTCCGAACGCGGCTGGATCCGCGCCGCCCGGGGCAAGGTCGAGGACCCGTCCGAGCTCAAGTTCAAGGAGGGCGACAGCCTGGCCTTCCTGGTGCCCGGCTATACGACCGACAAGATCCTCGTCGCCGCCTCCGACGGCCGCATCTTCACGGTCGGCGCCGACAAGCTGGCCTCAGGCCGGGGCCATGGCGAGCCGCTGCGGCTGATGATCGAGCTCGACGAAAAGGCCGAGATCGTCAATCTGCTGATGCACCAGCCCGGCGGCAAACTGCTGGTCGCCTCGAAAGCCGGATACGGCTTCATCGCCCCCGAGGACGAGCTTCTGGCCCAGAAGCGCGGCGGCAAACAGGTGCTGAACGGGGAGATGCTGGCCGCCCTGCGCGTCGCCGGCGACCACGTCGCGGCGATCGGCGACAATATCAAGGCCCTGATCTTCCCGCTCGCCGACCTGCCCGAGATGGGCCGCGGCAAGGGGGTCAAGCTGCAGACCTACAAACAGGGCGGCCTCGCCGACGTCGCGGTCTTCGACGGCGCCCACGGCCCCGAATGGGTCGACGGCGGCGGCCGCCGCCGCAACTGGCCCGACTGGAAGGACTGGCTCGGCAAACGCGCCGGGGCCGGACGGCAGGGGCCGCGGGGGCTGCGCAAATTCAGGTGACGCCGATTTCACTATCGACCGTCGCCCCGGCGCCCGATAATCGCTGAACGGTCGATCATCGACCGAGGTTGGAGACCGCCATGCTGACCACCCTGATCGTCATCGCCGTCATTGTCGCCGTAGTGCTGTTCGTGGTCGTCGGCGCCTACAACAGGCTGGTTGCGCTGGATCAGCGCGCCGACCAGTCGTTCGCCGACATCGACGTGCAGCTGAAGCAGCGCCAGGACCTGATCCCCAATCTGGTCGAGACGGTGAAGGGCTACGCCACCCATGAGCGCGGCACGCTGGACGCTGTCACCCAGGCCCGCGCCGCAGCCGCCGGCGCGACCTCGGTCAACGACAAGGTCCAGGCCGAAAACATGCTGACCGGCGCCCTGGGCCGTTTGTTCGCGGTCGCTGAGGCCTATCCCGACCTGAAGGCCAACACCAACTATCTGGAGCTGCAGCGCGAGCTGTCGGACATCGAGAACAAGCTGGCCGCCGCGCGCCGCTTCTTCAACAACACGGTCTCGGAGTTCAACGCCGTGCGCCGTCAGTTCCCGACCGTCCTGTTCGCCGGCATGGTCGGCTTCGGCAGCGACAAGCCCTTCTTCGACGTCGGCGAGGCTGATCGAGCCACGATGAACGCCGCCCCGCCCAAGGTCAGCTTCACGGCTTAGAGGATCGTCTCGATGGCCGCCGTCGGGCTTCAGACCCATATCTGGGCGAACAATACCCGCTCGGTCCTGCTGCTGGTCGCCTTTCCGGTGCTGATGGTCGGCATCCTCTACGGGGCGCAGCTGATCCTGATGGGGTTCGGTTTCCTGCCGGGGACCGGCCGGGGGCTCGGCGATGACATGGCGCTGGCGGCGTCGTGGCTGGGCTGGACCGTGCCGATGGCCGGGGTCGCGGCGGCCATCTGGTTCGCCATCGCCTATTTCGGCAGCCAGACCATGGTCGACCTGATGACCGGGGCCCGGAAGGTTGAGCGGCGGTCCGAGCCGGACCTGTACAATCTGCTGGAAAACCTGGCGATTTCGCGCGGTCTGCAGACGCCGACGCTGCGGATCATCGAGAGCGACAGCCTGAACGCCTTCGCCACCGGCCTGCACGAGGGCCAGTACAGCATCACCGTGACCCGCGGCCTGATGACGGCCCTGACCCGCGGCGAACTGGAAGCGGTGCTCGCCCATGAGCTGACCCACGTCATCAACAGGGACGTGCGGACCATGGTGATCGCCTCGATCTTCGCGGGGATCATCAGCGTCATTGCCGAACTGGTGTTCCGGGGCCTGTTCTATTCACGCGGCGGCGGAAAGCGGGACAACAAGAACGCCTTGCCGCTGATCCTCATCGGTTTGGCCTTCGCCGCCATCGGATTCACCCTCGCGATTGTCATTCGGATGATGCTTTCGCGGACGCGCGAGTTCGTCGCCGACGCGGGGGCGGTCGAACTGACCAAGAACCCCGACGCCATGATCTCGGCCCTGCGCAAGGTTGAGGGCCGGTCCAGCCTGAAGGGGCCGGATGAGGTGCAGCAACTGTTTCTCGACAATCAGCCCAACGGCGTGGGGCTGGAAGGGATGTTCGCCACCCATCCGCCGATCCAGAAGCGGATCGACGCGCTGGTGAAGTTTGGGGGCGGGGTGGATCCGGGGGCGTGGTCGGGCGAGGAGCCGCAGGCTTTCGGGACTTCCGTGCCGAGCACAGCAAGGCTGCCGTGATGATTGCGCTCCTGGTGGCAGCTCACAGTCGTAGCGAGGGTGTCCGGACCGCGATCCCGCAGAAGGCTCGCCTAGGCTTGGAGCCGGTCGATAACGGCGCCGCATTCGTCAACCTGATGGTTGAGTTGTTCAACCCAATCGGCAGTGGCTGTCTCGACGTCGGCGTCCGGGTCCAGAAACCTAAGAGGCGCCGTAATGCCGTCCGTGCGCTCCAACACAGCCGATGAGACGTGGTCCCGGTCGATCCCCAAAGGCGCGCCGAGTCTAACGGCGATGATCTCGAACGCACCCGCCATTTGGTTCATCTCTGACTCTCGGTCAGCGTTGCCCATCTGGCCGGAAAGGACGCTGGAGAGCGCATGGACAGCCGAGCACTGTATGGCGACCTCATAGTCCTGCATCGGCGAAGTTACTTGATGGCTAGCGGGCGACGCTACAGCCAGGAGAATTGTCAGGGACAGCAACGTATTTCCAATCAATCCATCCGCTCCCAGCCCAGCTTGGTCAGCTGTTCCATCGGGCGGAACCCGGCCTTGTAATCCATCTTCTTCGAGCCACGAACCCAGTACCCGAGGTACACGAAGGGCAGGCCGACAATCTGCGCTTGGCGCACATGGTCGAGAATGGCGAACCGGCCGAGGCTGCGGGCGTCCAGCGCCGGATCGAAGAAGCTGTAGACCATGGACAGACCGTCCCCGAGCAGGTCGGTCAGGCAGACGCCGACCAGATCGCCGGGGCCGCCGTCGGGCGAGGGCAGGCGGTATTCGATCAGATGTGTCCGGACGGCCGTGTCCTCGACCATGGCGATATAGTCGAGCCACCCCATGCTACTCATTCCGCCGCCCGGATGGCGGCCGTGAAGGTAGCGACGCAGCAGGTCGAACTGTTCTGTCGTGGCCTCGGCCTCGACCAGATCGCGGGACAGATCAGCGTTTCGGTTCAAGACCTTGCGTTGGGACCTTGAGAAGTTGAATTCCGGCACAGGCAACCGCACCGAGACGCAGGCGTCACAGGATTCACAGGCCGGGCGATAGGCGATGTTCTGGCTGCGGCGGAAGCCCGCCTGGGTCAGTTCGTCATTGACGTGAACGCCCTCGCTGAACGGCAGGTTGGCGAACACCTTCCGCTCGGTCTGGCCCGGCAAATAGGGGCAGGGGGCCACGGTCGTCATGTAGAAGCGTAGCTGACGCTGGGGAACGAAGGTCACGGCCTCAGGTCCGCATCCAATTTCGCCGACAGTGGGGCGCTGGCCGTTTCATGCCCGGATTTGCACCCGCGTCGCGGCGCGGGGCAAGACCCTTCGCCCCACACAAGCATGCGGGGCGCCGGTTCACAGGCTGGTGTCCGTCGGCAGGACCGGCGCCTCGCGCAACAGGACGATGGCGATGCGGCGGTTCCCGGCCAGGGTGGGGTCGTCGGGATACAGCGGGTCGGAGCCGGCCTTGCCCGACACCTGATAGACCCGGTCCGCATCCACGCCGGCGCTCTGCAGGATCAGGCGCGAAGCGTTTGCGCGGGCTGAAGACAGGGGCCAGTCCGTCGGCAGGGTCGCCCGGTTTGACCCGGGCGCCGCTGAGGTGTGGCCGGTGATCGAGATGCGGTTGGGAAGTTGGGTGATGACCCGCGATATGGTCCGCAGCAGCAGCTGGGCGCGGGCGTTCGGGCGAGCGGAGGCCGGGTCAAACATCGAGCGACCCTCCTGGTCCACCAGCTGGATGCGCAGGCCTTCTGGCGTCTGGTCGATAATCAGCTGTTTCGACAGCTCGGCCAGTTCGGGCATCGACTGCATCGCCTGGCGCAGCGATTCGGCGGCCGAGGCGAACTCGGCGGCCTCGCGTCGGGCGACCTCCTCGCGCAGGGCTTCCTCACTGGCGGCGGCGAGGTTTGCGTTCTGGCCGACCTCCTGGGGCGAGTCAGCCGGAGCTTCGGGCGCCAGTTCACTGATCACGGATTGCGAACCCGAACTCTTCGCGCCGTCATCACCGAGCGAAGTGCCGCCCAGAATGCCGCCGGAGCCTGACGTGGTCGAGGAGACGCTGGCCGGGGCGAAATATTCGGCGATGCCGCGCTTCTGTTCCGGATCGGTCGTGTTGATCAGCCACATCAGCAGGAAGAAGGCCATCATGGCCGTCACGAAGTCGGCATAGGCGACCTTCCAGGCGCCGCCATGGTGACCGCCTCCGACGACCTTTTTGATCTTCTTGATGAGGATCGGACGATCGCTCAGGGACATGGGGGCGCGGACCTTTGGCGGAGAACTCCGGGGCAGGGTGGGGGCGTCAAGGTTAAGGCCGCGTTTCCCATGGCGCGGCTTGCCCGGACGCAGTCGGTCGCATAGTCGTCAGACGTGAGCAGTTCCGATCCCGCCGCCTTTGACCTTGCCGCCTATCGCCGGGCGCTTGGTGGATTCGCGACCGGGGTCTGCGTCGTGACGGCCCATACGCCGGACGGGCCATACGGCATCACGATCAACTCATTCACCTCCGTGTCCCTGAAGCCGCCGCTGGTGCTGTGGTGTCTGGATCGCGCCTCCGACCGGCACGACGGCTTCGCGGGCGCCGAACGGTTCGCGGTGCATATGCTGCCGGTCGAGGACCGGGAGATGTCGGACCGGTTCGCCTGGGGGATTTGTCGCCTGTCGTCGGACGAATTCGACAATTCCAGCGCGGAGCCGCCGATCCTGAAGAACGCCCTTACACGGCTGGACTGCGTCGCCACGGAGCGAATCGTCATGGGCGACCATCTCACCATCGTCGGGGCCGTGAAGGCGTTCGAGACCCGGCCCGGGGCGGGCCTCACCTATTTCCGTGGACGCTACGGCGTCGCCGAGGAGCCGGGCGTATGAAGATCGGTTTCGCGGGCCTGGGCGTTATGGGCGGGCCGATGGCCCGGCATCTGGTTCGGGCGGGACATGAGGTGGCCGGCTTCAACCGCTCCCCGGACAAGGCGCGCGTCTGGTCGGAGGCGACCGACGGCCGATTCGCCGCCTCGGTCGCGGAGGCTGCCGCCGGCGCAGAGCTGCTGATTCTGTGCGTCGGCAATGACGATGACGTACGGCAGGTCACGGGCGAGGCGCTGCCGCATCTGGCCGACGGGGCCGTGATCCTCGACCACACCACGACTTCGGCCCGGGTGGCGCGCGAAATGGCCGCGCTGGCGGCGGAACAGGGGCGTGCCTTCATCGATGCGCCCGTCTCCGGCGGTCAGGCGGGAGCCGAGAATGGCCAGCTGAGCGTCATGGCGGGCGGCGACGCGAGGGCGCTGGCGCGGGTCCAGCCCACCTTGATGGCCTATTCGAAGGCGGTGAAACACATGGGGCCGTCCGGGTCGGGCCAGCTGACCAAGATGGTCAATCAGATCGCCATCGCCGGGGTCGTCCAAGGGCTGGCCGAGGCCGTGCATTTCGCCGAAGTTGCGGGCCTGGATACCGATGCGGCCTATGACGCCATCTCCAGGGGCGCGGCCCAATCCTGGCAGATGGACAACCGTTGGAAGACCATGGCCGAGGGCAAGTTTGATTTCGGCTTCGCCGTCGACTGGATGCGCAAGGACCTGGGCCTGGTGCTGGATGAGGCGCGGACCAACGGAGCCCATCTGTCGCTGACGGCGCTGGTGGATCAGTTTTACTCTGAAGTGCAGTCCATGGGCGGCGCGCGCTGGGACACGTCGAGCCTTGCAGCGCGGCTACAGGATGGGAAGCCGCGCGTCTGAACGTAACAATCGACACAAGTGGTTCACCACGCGGTCGTCCCCGTGTGGCTGCCCTGTAACAGCTTGACGCTAGACCTGCCCCGCATCGGGCAGGGGGTCGGGCATGCTTCAGAATCGCTCCGTGACGGGCCGAGTCCGATCAGGGTGCCGGATGTTTGGAGGCCGCCCCCGTGCCGTCGCGGTCCTGATCACTGCTCTTCTTCTCGCCGCTGTTCCGCTGATCGGAAGCGCCCGCACGGCGTCGCTGGCCAGCCGCTCTGTCGGATATGTCGGCTCGGCGACCGACGGCGGGCACTATGACTACGCCGGACTGGTTCACGTCCATACGACCTACTCGGACGATGCCACCGGAACCTATGAAGACCTGGCCCGCGTCGCGGGCGACCAGGGCATCCGGTTCTTGGTGGTCACCGATCACGAGACGCTGAAAGCCATTGGAGACGGCAAACAGGGCTGGCGCGACGGCGTGCTGATGCTGACAGGCGTCGAAAACGCCCGACCGGAAGGCCACCTGCTGGGGATGGGTATAACCAACGCCCCCAACAGTCGTGAAATCCCCACAACGGCCTATCTGCAAGCAGTCAAGGCGCAGGACGGTCTGAGCATTCTGGCCCATCCGGCGCATCGGAAATGGGCGTGGGACGGCCCCGTCGATGAGCGTATCGACGGGATCGAAATCCTTGATCTGGCGGACCAGTTCTATGCCGCGCCGCTGGAAGCCAAGCTGGCAGCAGTCGCCATGCTGCCGGTCAACCGGATCGCGGGCTATCTGGAACTGGGAACAAAGGCCGAGCCCGCGCTCCGAATCTGGGACCGGATCACCCAGCAGCGTCGGTTTGTCGGCCTGTACGCCGCTGATCTGCACCAGGCCATCGAGCTGTGGGGCGAAGAGAAGTTGGTCTTTCCGCCGGCGGAGGACGTCATGCGGATCGCTCGCAATCATATCGTTTCGGCCAAGCCGTTTTCGGGGGAGTTCACCGCCGATTCGGCCCTTGCGTACGGCGCGATCCGGGCCGGGCATCTCTATGTGGCGGTGGATGTTCTGGGAGATTCCACGGGGTTCATGTTCAAGGCGAGGAATGGCGAGGCCGAGGCGTGGATGGGTGACGAGATCCGCGCAGCGCCCGGAACACGCTACACGGTGGATCTGCCGGCGAGCGCTCAGAGGCTGGAAGCGGTCGTCCGTGTCCTGCGTAACGGCATCGAAGTGGCGCAGTCCGCGGCGGGACAGCGGGTCTACCACTATGTGGACGACCGGCCGGGGATCTATCGGGTTGAGGTAACCACCATAGTGCCGACCGCGTTCGGACCCGATCGCGAGATGACCTGGATCTACGCCAACCCGATCTATGCCCGGGGCGCGGTCGTTTGATTGAGCCAATTTCGCATAATATCTCTTATGCGCATTGCGGCTATAGACGAACGGAACTCCGCTACGGCCCCTCTCCCACCGTCGATGCGGCGTCCAGCAGGGCGATGGCCTCGCGCACATAGACGGCATGCGCGACCACCCCGATGCCGAGCGGTTCGTCAGACGGGCGCACCTCGGACGTCAGCACCCCGGCGATGAACGGATGATCGGGCTGGACCGTCCCGGGCAGTTTCCGTGCCGCGGGAGTCCAGAAAACCGGTCCGCCTGAGTTTCCCGGAAAAACTGGAAAATCAAGCAGGAAAACCGGAAAGCTCCGAACCGGCGTCAGCGGCCACGAAGCGATCCGTCCGGTGCGCAGGATCGGAAACCCCGCCGTATTGGAGGAATAGCCGCGCGGAAAGCCGAGGGTCAGCAGTTCGTCGCCCGGCCCGACCTGCCAGCTGTCCAGGTCCTCTCCCCTGGCGAGCCAGCCCAGCGGGATGGCGGCGCGGGCGAAGACCGGCGGGGCCGAAATCTCCATCACGGCGATGTCGCGCTGCGGATGTTTGGTCCAGACCGGATCGCCCGCCGTGTCGCGGATGCGCAAGGGATCAGGCGCGAACCGCCAGCCCCCACCCGGCATTTCGCTGCGCCAGCCGACGCGGGCCTCGCGGCCGGCCATGCCGTGCAGCACATGATGGGCGGTTACCAGCACGGTGCGCGCCGTGCCGTCCGGGCGCGGCGCGTCGATCAGAAAAGCCGTTCCGACGCGACGGGTGCCGTCGCCGTTGTTCTGGTCGATCTGCACGGTGGCGCTGATCAGGCCGAGGGTCAGATCCCAGGCGGGAGCCGCGAGCTCCGCGATCGGCGGCTCCTGGACCTGGACCTGCTCCCAGGCGGGTTGGGGCGGCGTCTGAAGATCGAACATCGTCCCTGCCCGGTTACTGGAGTTTGTCATTTGACGGCGGGCGGCCGGCGCGCACAAGGTCCGGCGTCATTTCAGGGGCTTCGACATGAATCGCCGCGACCTTCTCGCCACATCCGCCGCCGTGCTCGCGGCGAGCGCCCTTCCCGCCCAAACCCGCCCATCCGGAGCCTCGATGTCCCAAGGAACGCCCGTCCCGCCCGTCGCGAAGAAAATTCCGGTCCGCATCGAGCAGCTGGGGCGCGTCCGCACCGACGACTATCAGTGGATGAAGGACGACAACTGGCAGGCGGTGCTGCGCGACCCGACGCTGATCAAGGCCGACGTCAAGGAACACCTCGAGGCCGAGAACGCCTATCGCGAGGCGATGATGGCCTCGACCCAGCCGCTGCAGGCCACAATGTTCGAGGAGATGAAGGGGCGGATCAAGGAGGCGGACAGCTCGGTCCCCTCGCCTGACGGCTCTTGGGAATATTACGTCGAGTACCGGACCGGGGATCAGCATCCGCGATACATGCGCAAGCCGCGCGGCGGCGGCGGCGAGGTGCAACTGCTCCTCGACGCCAATGCGCTCGCCGAGGGCAAGGCCTATTCCGAGGTTTCGTCCACGGACCACAGCCCGGACCACGCCCTGTTCGCCTTTTCGGAGGACGCACAAGGCTCCGAGGTGCACCAGATCTTTGTGAGGGACCTAGCCACGGGTGCGGTTCTACCCGACCCGATCGGTTCGGCGACCGGCGACTTCACCTTCTCGCCGGACAGCCAGTGGATCTTCTGGACCAATCGCGACGACAACGGCCGGCCGGACAAGATTTTCCGCCGCCCGGCCCGCGGCGGCGAGACCTCGCTGGTCTATGAAGAGGCCGACGACGGACTGTTCATGAGCGTCGGCCGCACCGCCGACGACGCCTTTGTCCTGATCTCCATCGCCAACCAGGAGACGTCCGAAGCCCGGGTCATTCCGGCTGCGACGCCGACCGCCACGCCGGTCGTTCTGGAGCCGCGCCACGTCGGCCGGCTCTATGACGCCGACCACTGGGGCGACCGCTGGGTGCTCCGGACGAATGCCGATGACTCGATCGACTTCAGGATCGTCGAGGCTCCGACGGCGACGCCGGGCAAGGCCCACTGGACCGACCTGGTCGCCCATACGCCGGGCCGCTACATCGAGGGCGTGGCGTTGGTGAAGGACTATATCGGCCGTCAGGAACGGGCCGACGCCAATACGAAGATCGTCATCCGCCACCGTTCAGGCGCTGAGCACGAGATCGCGGTGGACGAACCCGCCTACTCCCTGTCGCTGGCCGGGGCGTCGGAGTTCGACACGACAATCATGCGCTACGTCTACAACTCGCCGTCCACGCCGACCTCGACCTATGACTATGATCTGACCACGCGGGAGCGGACCCTGCGCAAGGTGCAGGAGGTCCCGTCCGGCCACACCGTCTCCGACTATGTGGTCGAGCGGCTGAACGCCCCTGCCCCGGACGGCGAACTGGTGCCGGTGACCGTGCTGCGGCGCAGGGACACGCCGGTCGACGGGTCGGCCCCGCTGCTGCTCTACGGCTACGGCTCGTATGGAATTCCGATGTCCGCGAGCTTCTCGACCAACCGGCTGTCGCTGGTTGACCGCGGCTGGATCTACGCCATCGCCCACATCCGGGGAGGCTCGGACAAGGGCTGGGGTTGGTTCCTGAACGCCCGGCGTTTCACCAAGAAGAACACCTTCACCGACTTCATCGCCACCGCCGAGCATCTGATCTCGAGCGGCCACGGCAAGGCCGGCCATATCGTAGCCCAGGGCGGGTCGGCGGGCGGCCTGCTGATGGGGGCGGTCACCAACATGCGGCCCGATCTGTGGGCCGGCGTCATCGGCCAGGTGCCGTTCGTCGATGTGATCAACACCATGAGCGACACCAGCCTGCCGCTGACGCCGCCCGAATGGCCCGAGTGGGGCAATCCGATCGAGGACCCCGAGGCCTACGACTATATGATGAGCTACAGCCCCTATGATCAGGTCGGGCCGATGGCCTATCCGGCGGTGCTGGCCACCGGCGGCCTGTCGGACCCCCGCGTGACCTATTGGGAGCCGGAGAAGTGGGTGGCCAGGCTGCGGCCGGCCACGACCTCGGGCAAGCCGATCCTGCTGAAGATCAATATGGAGGCCGGGCACGGCGGGTCATCGGGGCGGTTCGACTATCTGAAGGAGGTCGCCCACGACTACGCCTTCGCGGTTTGGGCTATCGACAAGGGCTGGGGGCGGGTCTGACCCGCTCCCCCGTTTCCGATGGGTCCTGAGCTGAGAGATGCGACCGGGAGCGACCTGCCCGCGATCACCGCCCTCTACGCCCGTGAGGTCGAGGGCGGCACCGCCACCTTCGAGACCGCGCCGCCGAGCCCGGGGGAGATGGCGCAGCGTTTCGCGGCGGTCAGGGGACACGCCCTGCCCTGGCTGGTCGCGGAGATCGACGGCGTCTTCGCCGGCTATGCCTATGTCTCGCCGTTCCGGCCGCGACCGGCCTATCGCTACGGCGTCGAGGTCTCGATCTATATCGAGGACCATGCGCGGCGGCGTGGCGTCGGCCGGGCCCTGCTGGAAGCCCTGATCGCGCGGACCCGCGACAGAGGCCTGCGGCATCTGATCGGCGCCATCAGCGACAGCGACACCAGCGCGGCCTCGATAGCCCTGCACCGGGCGCTGGGGTTCCGGAACGCGGGCGTCTATCGCCAGGTCGGCTGGAAATTCGGGCGGTGGCTGGACGTCACCTTGATGCAGCTGGATCTGGACCCGGCCGGCGAGCCGCCGCAGTCTTCGGGGCTGGACCTGTGCGGCGGCCTTGCCTGAACACCCCCGATCAGTGAGGCGGAATCTCCGGCGGGGGCGTGGTCAGCCAAGGCGCCAGGCGGAAGCGGCGCGGGGTCTCGCCGAGGGCGCCTTGCCGGATGAAATGCTGGGCGAAGGCTACGACGTCCCTGATGGTGACCTCATCGAACGGTTTGGACACCACGCCGAGGGCTCCCGCGAAGCCATCGGGAATCTGCTCGGGATTGGCGGTCAGGAAGACCACGGCGCAGCCATATTCGCTGACTACGTATTGGGCGATCTGGGGGCCGGTCAGCCCGTCCAGCAGATTGATGTCGATCAGGGCCAGATCGGGCCGCTCGCGCTCGGCGATGACCAGCGCCCCGGCCTTGTCCATAGCGCAGCCGACCACGTCACAGCCGGATTCGGCCAGAACCAGTTCCAGCTCCATGGCGAGCAAGGCCTGGTCTTCGACAATCATGACCCGAAGGTCGGGTGGATCGGACACAAACTCCCCCGGCACTAATCAGACGTCTCAACACGTTTTGTGTCCGCTAGCGGACACCCTAACGCCTTGATGGCAATTCGGTTCAGTCCGGGCTAGTTAAATCGCGCATTCCAATGCACGGGGGAACAATGGGCGCGGCGGCGGAAGACCAGCTCGTTGAGCTTCAACGGCGGCTGCTTGGGGGGTACCAGCTATTGCAGACGCTGGTCGGAATCCGTCTGCGGGCGGTCACCGATCCCGAAAGCGCGCGGCACCTGAACTGGCTGAGCGACGTCATCGCCGCCATGGACTTGATCAGCCGACGGATCAACGCGGACGGCCCACTGGATTTCGGGGGCTATCTCGAGGACGTGGCCGACTTCTGGAGTCGCGTTTGCGAGGGCCGACCGGTGCGCCTGAAGGTGCGAGGCCAGGCGGCCCTGCTGCCCGACACCCACCTGCTGCCGCTGGCGATCATCACCCACGAGCTGATCTCCAACGCTTGCCGCCACGCCTTCCCGGATGACCGGCGCGGCTCGATCGCCGTGGCTTTTTCGCGGGCCGTTGGCGGCGTCAGCCTGGTAGTGCGCGACTCGGGCGTCGGGGCCGCGAAGCTGGTCCCGGGCGAAGGCCTGTCGCTGGTCCAGGGCCTGGTCGAACACCTCGGCGGCTCGATGAGCATCGAGACGGCCCCGGGAGGCGGGGTCGGCGTGCGGATCAGACTGCCTCTGGATACCTCGCCGGTGCACTGAAGCCGCTCCGCTTCCCCCTGAAGTCCGTCGAAAGGCTGACGCGGTCAGCGGGGCGGATGGCTGGGGAACAAGGACTCGAACCTTGAATGACGGTACCAAAAACCGGAGTGTTACCATTACACCATTCCCCAGCAGGTCCGGCGCATCCGGGGCCGAAGCGCCGGAAGGCGGTCGAGATACGCGAAGGCCGCGGGCGATGCAAGAACCGGTTTCCAGACTATTTTCCCGGACCGCGAAACGACGCTTGCCGGGGTGAAAGCCCGTGGCTATAAGCCCCCTCCTCAAGTCGGAGTGTGGCTCAGCCTGGTAGAGCACTGCGTTCGGGACGCAGGGGTCGGAGGTTCGAATCCTCTCACTCCGACCATAATCTTTCGTGGCGCTAACGCTCGCCGCGCGGCGGCTCGCTGCTTGAGCGCCGAAAGGGGTTTCCCGGCCTCTTCCTTCCTTCTCAATCCCCCGCCTTCGCCGCCACCGCCGTCAGATGCGCGCCCACGACCTCGATCGTGCGGCCGGCCAGCGCCCTGCGGCGGGCCAGAAGGTCGGGCGAGCCGGCGTCATAGTCGGCCATGAGCTTGCGGACAAAGTCGCCTGAGCGAACCTCGGCGAGAACCGTGTCCATGGCCGCCCGCGACGGCTCGCCGATGATGCGCGGGCCGGTCAGATAGGCGCCGTATTCGGCGGTGTTGGAGATGCGGGTGAAAGCCCCGGCGACCCCGCGCTCGAACATCAGGTCGGTGACCAGCTTGACCTCGTAGAAGCATTCGAACCAGGCCACCTCGGGCGGATAGCCGGCGTTCACCAGCTTCATGAAGGCGGCGTCGACCAGTTCGGCCACCCCGCCGCACAGCACCACCTGTTCGCCGAACAGGTCGCTCTCGCATTCGGCGGCGAAGGTGGTCTCGAGAATGCCCTTGCGGCCGCAGCCGAGCGCCGCCGCATAGGAGAGGCCCAGCGCATGGGCGCCGCCCGAGGCGTCCTGATGCACCCCGAACAGGGCGAACACCCCCTGCCCTGCCTCGTACAGGTCGCGGATGCGCGGGCCGATGCCCTTGGGCGAGGCGAGGATGACGTCGAGATCGGGGCGCGGCTCGACCAGGCCGAAACGGACCGACAGGCCGTGGGCGAAGATCAAGGCCGCGCCCGGCTTCATCGCCGGGGCCAGTTCGTCACGCCACAGGTCGCGGTGGGCCTCGTCGGAGACCATGATGGCCGCCACATCGGCCGAGGCGGCGGCCTCGGCGGCGGTCAGGACGGGGAAGCCGTCGGCGAGAGCCTTGGCGCGGGTGGCGGAGGCGGCCTTGAGGCCCACCACGATGTCGGCGACGCCGGAGTCGCGCAGGTTCAACGCATGGGTCCGGCCCTGGCTGCCGTAGCCGATGACGGCGACGCGCTTGCCGCGAATGATCGACAGATCACAGTCGCGGTCATGGAAGACGGGCAAGGGCGTGCTTAGGTGGTCAGTCATGAGCACAGACATAGCGCCTTCCGTCGTCGTCGCCTTCTGGAAAGAGGCCGGTCCGAAGATGTGGTTCGCCAGGGACAAGGCCTTCGACACCCTGTTCCGCGTGCGGTTCGAGGACGCCCACTTCATGGCGGCCCGGCGCGAGCTGGACCCTTGGGCGGAGACGCCGGAGGGGTCGCTGGCGCTGCTGATCCTGCTGGACCAGTTTCCGAGGAACGTCTTCCGGAGTACGGGCCACGCCTTCGCCACCGACCCGCTGGCGCGGATGTTCGCGGTCATGGCCATCGACGGTGGGCAGGACCGGGCGGTTGAGAATGATCTGCGGCGATTCTTCTACCTGCCGTTCCAGCACCATGAGGACATGGCGAGCCAGGCGCGGCAGCTGGCGCTGTTCCAGCGGATGGACCGGGCAGCGGAGGATCGCTGGGCCGAGCATCATCACCGGGTGATTGCGACCTTCGGCCGGTTTCCGCACCGTAACCGCGCACTGGGGCGGGAGACGACGCCGGAGGAGCAGATGTTTCTGGATCAGGACGGATTCCGGGGTTGAGGCCTCGGCTTTTCGTCTGGCGTCGCGAAGGCTAGGCTGCTTGCATTACGACTGGCTGGGAAGCTCCTGATGCTGCGTTTCATCGTCCTGGCAATCGCCCTGCTGATACCCACTGTACTCCGAGCGCAGTCGGGGTCGCCAGATGACGCTGTTGGTTTCGTCCATGAAATCCGTGTGCTGAACACGACCGAGACTTCGTCGGGCAACGGGTCGTCGGGGAGCTCCCGGAGCGGAGGGACGCTGATCGAGCGCGTCATTGCCTTTCGCGACACCGGTCTGGAACTGGAGTTCGACCTGCCACTAGGAGCCACGGCCGAGGAGCGCGCGAGGGAATGGCAATGGCCCGCGAGAGTACTCAAGGCCGCGGATGGGACGCTGCACTTGCTCAATGCCCCCGAGCTGGAGGCGAGGATCGATGCCTGGCTGACAGCCGGTGGAATGACCCGCGAGGCGTGCGGCCATTGGATATTCACTTGGGACGCCTTCAAGATCGAATGTGACCCGCAGTCCGTGATCACGGCTCTCAATGCATTCGACCTAAGACTCGGCACCCTGGGCGCCGGGGTTCCGTACACCGAACGTGGCGGTCTTGGTCCGGTGTCTCTGCAGGCAGGGACGATCGAAGTCGAAGGCTCTACGTTTGTAGCGGAAACACCGGTCGATCCGATCTTCATACGCCGGGAGCGCGCCGAAACAGACCTCGTGGTCGCGGAGATCACCGGTGACCGTTCATTGACACTCGAGGCGGCGCTCGAGGCCCGGGAGGCGGAACAGGTCACGGGTACGATCACCACAACACTGACGACTGACAATCGAGGACGCGTTGTCAGTCGGACAACGATCGCCGACCTCACGACAACGGACGCGGAGGGCGGGGTCGAACGCAGTACATCCACGCAGAGGGTCGAGCGGCGACCGCTCTAACCGTCCGAACCCGCGACCCGGGGACGGTAGGGTATCCGAGGGTGTGGCCACGTTCCTGTGAGCAACCGAATCAGCGACCTGCCATGCGGCGCGAATCACCGGCACAGTCGTCGTCATGAACGCCGTCGCCACCCTCGCCGATCTCCACGCCCGCACCGGCGCCGTCGCGGGCGATCACCCGGAATGGCAGTACCTCCATCTGCTGCGCGACATCCTCGACAACGGCAGCCGGCGCGACGACCGAACCGGCACGGGAACGCTGGGGGTGTTCGGGCGGCAGATGCGGTTCGATCTGGCCAAGGGCTTTCCGGTCCTGACGACCAAGAAGCTGCACCTGCGGTCGATCATCGTCGAACTGCTGTGGTTTCTGCGCGGCGAGACCAATATCGGCTGGTTGAAGGACAATGGCGTTTCGATCTGGAACGAATGGGCCGACGCCGAGGGCGAGCTGGGGCCGGTCTATGGCAAACAGTGGCGCTCGTGGGCGGCGCCGGACGGAAGGGTGATCGACCAGATCGCCAAACTGGTCGAGGGGCTGAAGACCAATCCCAACAGCCGCCGCCATATCGTCTCGGCCTGGAACCCGGCCGACGTCGACGACATGGCCCTGCCGCCCTGCCACTGCCTGTTCCAGTTCTTCGTCGCCGACGGAAAGCTGAGCTGCCAGCTGTACCAGCGGTCGGCGGATGTGTTTCTGGGGCTGCCGTTCAACATCGCGTCCTATGCGCTGCTGACGCATATGGTCGCCCACGTGACAGGCTTTGAACCTGGAGAGTTCATTTGGGTCGGTGGTGATTGCCACCTCTATACGGATCACCTGCCACAATCGCGTCTTCAGATGACACGACAACCGATGGATTTCCCTCGATTGTCATTCGAGCGGCGGGTCCATGATCTGTTCGAGTTTCAGCGAGAGGACATCGTGCTTACGGGCTATCAAGCCCACCCGCACATCCCGGCCAAGGTCTCCAAATAGCGGTGCGTCGTCCGGGCCTTTTCATAGGATCATCCAGCAGGCCCTGGATGTCGCCTATTCACTCCAGGCGATGCTGGAATACGAAACCGACCCTACCGTATGGACGCAGGGTGTTTTTCGGCCTTCGTCACAGACACTGGCCGACCTCGTCGTGGAAGCCCGAACCACGGATTTCGCAGCCTTCATCTTCGCGCCCGACGACGTCATCGAGGTCCGTGGCGAGCGATCCAATGTTGTGAGGGACAATGTGCTGTTCGAACTCGGCCTGTTCGTCGGTTCACTCGGGATCGAACGATGCTTTGTTGTGACGCCCCGCAACACTGAGGCGCTGAAACTCCCCTCCGATCTACTCGGAGTGATGCCACTGAGCTATGCGGCTGATCGAGGCGATGGACGGTTGAAAGCTGCCCTGGGTCCGGCAAGCCACGCAATCCTGCAAGCCGTGCGGCGGCAAGGCGGTCGGAGCGAGATTCCGGCCTCAGCAGACGTGCCGGCGTCACCGTTCACCGAGGCGGACATCCAGGAACTGACGCGCCGGTTCATTGCGCAATGGGACAGTCCGCCTATCGCGCTCGCGAGAGCCCGACTGCGAAAAGGGGCTCCCATGCATATGATCGAGGATGAGGATGGTGAGGCCACCGCCGATGTTGAGGCCCTGTTCAACTTCCTCAATGGCATGGCTGACGCCGTATTGGCCGGCCGAGCGGACGAAAACCGGCTTCGCCCCGTATTCGAGAGCCCGGTTCGTAGTGTTTGGTCCCACGCCTTCACCTACCTGGCCCCGCTGAACGTCGCGGACGGGTGGTGGAATCCCCTGCCAAAAATTGCAGAGTTGCATCGACGCTGGCTGAGGGACGAGACATGAACCTCTCCGACCTATCCGCCTCTATCCTGCGCATCTCCGACATCTACGCCGCCGAGCATGGCATCGAGCGATCCGGTGACTGGGCCCTGCTGAAGGTGCAGGAGGAACTCGGCGAGCTGACGGCCGAGCATCTGCGCATGAGCGGGCGGGCGCGGGGCGAGGCGGACGCCGGCAAGCTGGGGGATGAGGCGGCGGATGTGCTGGGGATGCTGCTGATCTATTGCGACCGGGCGGGGATCGATATTGAAGCGGCCATGCAGCGCAAATGGCTGCACTGGCTGGAGCCGCGCTGATGCCCCTACCCCAACTCGTTCTCGTCGTCGCCCGCGCCCGCAACGGGGTAATCGGGCGCGACGGCGACCTGCCGTGGCGGCTGCGCAGCGATCTGCAGCGGTTCAAGGCCATCACGCTCGGCAAGCCGTGCATCATGGGGCGGCGGACGTGGGAGAGTTTGCCGCTGAAGCCCCTGCCCGGACGGTTGAACCTGATCCTTTCTCGCGACGAGTCTTTCGAGGCGCACAAGGCCGTGGTCTGCACGACGCTGGACGAGGCGGTCGAGATCGCGCGCGAGACGGCCGAAGAGGACGGGGTCGACGAGATCTGCGTCATCGGCGGCGTGGCCCTGTTCGAAAAGGCCCTGCCGCGGGCGCGGCGGCTGTACCTGACCGAGGTCGAGGCCGAGCCCGAGGGCGATGTGCTGTTCCCGGCGTTCGACGAGGGGGCCTGGAAGGAGGTATCCTCCGAGGTCCATCCGGCGGGCGAGAAGGATGACCACGGGTTCGTGTTCCGGGTGCTCGAAAGACGGGCATAATGCCTGGCCCGCGGTCAGAAGGCTCCGCCTTCTCGACCCGACGCGGGCTGTGAAAGGAAATGACCATGCTGATCGTGACCACCAATGACGCGCCCGGCTATCGGGTCGTGAAGACGCTCGGACTGGCGCGGGGCATTACGGTGCGGTCGCGCAACATCATCTCCGACGCCATCGGCGGCCTGCAGTCGATGCTGGGCGGCAGGGTGGGCGCCTATGTCAAACTGGCCGAGGCGTCGCGGGCCGAGGCCTATCAGGAGCTGGTCACGAACGCGCAGGCGATGGGGGCCAACGCCGTGATCGCCATGCGCTATGAGGCCAATGAGATCATGGAAGGCGTCACCGAGGTGCTGGCCTATGGGACGGCGGTGGTGGTGGAGGGGGAATAGGGTGTGGGGTGTGGGGGGTGGGGGGTGTGAGAGTTCCGCGCCGCGCTGCAAATACCATCCTCGACACCCCATCCCCCACACCCCATACCCTCAACTGAGCGTCGCCATCGCGCTGCGCTCAAAATCCTTGAGCTCGTCCAGCCGGCCGTCGCGGATCTTCTCGACCCAGTGGGGGTCGGCCAGCAGGGCGCGGCCGACGGCGACGAGGTCGAACTCGTCGCGCTCCAGCCGTTCGATCAGGCCGTCGAGCGAGGCGGGTTTGGAGGCAGCGCCGCCGAAGGCCGCGATGAATTCGCCGTCGAGGCCGACCGAGCCGACGGTGATGGTCGGCAGGCCGGTCAGCTTCCTGGTCCAGCCGGCGAAATTGAGGTCTGAGCCCTCGAACTCCGGCTCCCAGAAGCGGCGCTGGGAGCAGTGGAAGACGTCGACGCCGGCCTCGGCCAGCGGGGCCAGCCATTGGGACAGTTCGTCGGGCGTCAGGGCGTTCTTGACGGCGTAGTCCTGCAGCTTCCACTGCGACAGGCGCAGGATCAGGGCCATGTCCGGGCCGACGCCCTCGCGCACCGCCTTGACCACCTCGGCCCCGAAGCGCGCGCGCTCGTGGATCGTGCCGCCGCCCCAGCGGTCGTCGCGGTCGTTGAGGCCGGACCAGAAGAACTGGTCGATCAGATAGCCGTGGGCGGCGTGGATCTCGACCGCGTCGAAGCCGAGCTCGCGGGTGGCGCGGGCCGAACGGCCGAAGGCTGAGATGGTGTCGGCGATGTCCTCATCGGTCATCGGCTCCAGACCGCGCTTGCCCGGGGTGGTCATGCCCGCGGGGCTGTCGACCTTGCCGAGGGGGGACCAGTCCTCGCCGCGGCCGCGGGCCGAACCAACGTGCCAGAGCTGGGGGGCGATCAGGCCGCCGGCGGCGTGAACTTCCTCGACCACCTTCTTCCATTCCGGCAGGGCCTCGCCGTGGAAGACGGGGACGGCGGCGTCATTGCGGGCGGCAGGGCGTTCGACGACCGTGCCCTCGGTGATGATCAGACCCACCTGCCCCTCGGCCCGGCGACGGTAATAGCCGGCGACGTCGCTGGTCGGGATGCCGCCCGGCGAAAAGGACCGCGTCATCGGCGCCATGACGATGCGGTTGGGCATCTTCAGGGACTTGACCTGGAAGGGACGGAACAGGGCGTCGATGGACATGATCGGTTCTCAGGTGACTGGAACACACAAGGTGGCGGTTAGGGTTGCGTTTGAAAACCCTAAAGCTCGAGTTTTTTCGCCAGGGCCTCTGCGAAGCCCGCGAACCGGCCCGCGATGTCCCCGTCGGGATCGCTGACCACGATCGGCACGCCGGCGTCCCCGCCTTCGCGCACGGCCGCGTCGAGCGGCAGATCGCCGAGGTAGGGGATGCCCAGACGAGCCGCCTCGGCCTCGGCCCCGCCGCGGCCGAACACCGGGCCGGTCATGTTCTCGATCAGGCCGAGTGTCGGGGTCTCGACCTTCTGGAACAGGGTGTGGGCGCGGCGGGCGTCGGCCAGCGCCACTTCCTGCGGGGTGGAGACGATGATGGCCCCATCCAGAGGCGTCTTCTGCACCAGGGTCAGCTGGACGTCGCCGGTGCCGGGCGGCAGGTCGACGACGAGGATGTCGAGCAGCGCGTCCTCCGTGCCCCAGCGGGTCTGGGTCAGCATCTGGGTCAGGGCCTGGGAGGCCATCGGGCCGCGCCAGATCATGGCGTCATTGGCCTTGGTCAGCAGGCCGACCGACATGACTTTCAGACCGTGGGAGACATGGGGGGTGATGGCGTTGTCGATGTATTCCGGCGCGCCCGAGACGCCCAGCATGGTCGGGATCGACGGACCGTAGACGTCGGCGTCGAGCAAGCCGACCGACAGGCCTCTTGCAGCAAAGGCGGCGGCGAGGTTGACCGCGACGGTGGACTTGCCGACCCCGCCCTTGCCGCTGGCGACGGCGAGGACGCGGCGGACGTGGGCCGGACGGGCCGCGGCGACCGGGGCCTTGGGACGGCCCTGATCGACGGCCTGGGGCGAGAGGGAGGCGCGGCGCGGTGTGGCGGCCACGGTCTCGGCGGTCAGGACGACGGCGACGCGGGTCATGCCCGGCAAAGCCTTGAGCGCGGCCTCGGCGGCGTCGCGGACCGGGGCATAGAAGGCGGCGTCGGATGCTGCGACCTCGAGCGCGAAGCCGGCCCTGTCTTCGGCGACAACCAGACCCTGAACCAGACCGGCGGCGACCAGCCCCTGTCCGGTTTTCGGATCGATCACGGCGTCGAGGGCGGCGAGGACGGTTTCGCGGTCGGGCACGGAGGATTCCTGACGGGTTGCCGGGTCGGGTTGAGCGTTCTATCGCCGAACGCCCCGTCCTGTCCGGACCAAAATCCGAGCCCGTTCTTGCCCGAGCCCCTGATCACCCTGCTGGCCGGCCCGACCGCCTCGGGCAAGTCGCGGCGCGCGCTGGAGATGGCGGCGCGGACCGGGGCCGTGATCATCAATGCCGACAGCCAGCAACTGTACGCCGACCTGCGCGTGCTGAGCGCCCGCCCCTCCATCGAGGAAGAGGCGATGGCGGAGCACCGGCTGTATGGCGTCGCCGATGCGACGGACGCCTGGTCGGTGGGGCGCTGGAGCCGGGTGATCATGCCGGTCCTGGCCGAACTGGCGGCGGAGGAACGTCCGGCTCTGCTGGTGGGCGGGACCGGCTTGTATTTCACGTCCCTGACCATGGGGTTGGCGAATATTCCCGATGTACCGCTGGAAGTGCGGGAGGCGGCGGGAGCGACGTTCGACGCCGGGGGGGAGGCCCGTTTCCGACGCCGACTGGCGGAGGCGGACCCGGCGGCCGTGGCGCGGATCGAGGCGGGCGACCGGCAAAGGCTGACCCGGGCCTGGGCCGTGGCGCAGCACACGGGTCGGACGCTCAGCGACTGGACCGCCGACACGACGCCGTTGCTGGCGCCGGGGTCGTGGACGGGACTGGTGATCGAGCCGGAGCGCGCGGCCCTGTACGCCACCTGCGACCGGCGGGTGGCGCAGATGGTCGAGGCCGGGGCGCTGGACGAGGTGCGGGCGCTGGTCGCGCGCGGACTGGACCCCGCCCTGCCCGCGATGAAGGCCGTCGGGGTGCGCGAGTTCGCATCCCATCTGGCGGGCGAGACGACGCTGGCGGCCGCCGTTGAGGCCACGCGGCAGGCCACGCGCAACTACGCCAAGCGGCAACTGACCTGGTTCAGGAACCAGACGCCCGGATGGACCCGGGTCTGACCGGGCCCGCCGGGATCAGGCGCCGGCGCAGCCGGTCAGGGTCTCGCCGGGGCGGACGACCGTCGCCTTCAGCGGATAGACGGTCTCGCTCATGCCGTCCGAACAGGCCGGATCGATCGTCAGGATGATGACCAGCGGATTATTGAGGCTGGTCGTGACCGTATAGGTCGCTACCGCCGTCGTAACCTGGGGGCCCGGGTTGGCGGCGGTCTCCTGGGGCCGATCGACGCCGTTGTAGTCGAGCGTCGCCGACGTGACCGCGATGGCCCAGAACGGTTCATTGCCGCGGACGGTGAAGGGCTGGCTGAGGTCAAGGCCGCCGAAGACCGTGGTCGTCGCGGGCGGCGGCGGCGCGGGATCCGGCGCAGGCGCGGGCGCCGGCATGAACTGGTCACAGGCCACGAGCAGCAGCAGCGGCGCGGCGGCCACGGCGGCGAAGGTCACAGGACGCATCGGAATTCTCCCCAACAAGACGTCACACAACACAGTTCCCGGAGTCCGGGTCAAGGGCGCTGCTCCTGTTGCGCGAGTGCGCCACCGTGGCGAAGCCCTTGGAAGCCACATCCAAAGCGCCTATATTCCCCCTGTCCGGGTTCGCCCGGACTATGGCGATAAACGCGCTTGTAATAAGCGGACCGGACCCGGGTGCGATTCCCGGCGGCTCCACCATTTCTTCCCCGCGTTATCGGCGGAGCGAGCATGGGGCCGACTAGCATCGACGGACGTGTAAAGAAGACTGCTTTCGCCCGTCCTGGCCCACCGTATCGGGCCATTTTCTAACTGCGAACGATAACTTCGCTGGAGAAGTCGCTCTCGCCGCATAAGCGGTTCGGGTGATTTCGAACACTTAAGTCCTCGGGGATCAGTTCCCGGGGCGGGGCCCGGAGGGCGCCTGCCAACAGAAGCCCTCCACCTACCTCCAGTGACGCGCCCTCCTCTTGCTTTTGGAAGATGTGGGGGCCTGCCAACAGAACCCCTGGCACTTTCACCATCTTGGCGCCTTCCGCACGCGCCCGCTCGCGGCTATCAGTTCGCCCGAACAGCCGAGGCGACCCATGGCCGAAGAGACGCCCCCCGTCGACGAGATGCACTATGAGCAGCTGGCGCAGGACGCCCTGCGCGGCGTCATCCGCTCGGCGCTGGAGCGGGCCGCCCTGCCCGACGGCATCCCGGGGGCGCACCATTTCTATGTGACCTTCAAGACCCGCGCGCCGGGCGTCAGCGTGCCGCCGGACATTCTGGCCAAATATCCCGATGAGATGACCGTCGTCCTCCAGCACCAGTACTGGGACCTGAAGGTCGAGCCGACGAAATTCTCGATCATGCTGAAATTCGGCGGCATGCCCAAGGTTCTGGCCATGCCCTACACGGCCGTGACCCGCTTCTATGATCCGTCGGTGCAGTTCCTGCTGCAGTTCGAGGCGCCCGCCACCGTGGAGGAGATCGCCGCCGAGGTGGCGGCCGCCGAGCCCACCCCGCCGACCGACGGCGACGATGGTCCCAAGGTCGTGTCGCTGGACCAGTTCCGGAAGAAATAGGCGGGCGGCGGGACGCCTCTCAGCGACGAGGGGCGCTGGACGCCGGCGCCTGCCACTGCGGGACGGTGCAATTCCAGGTGCGGCTGAGCGAGGGTATGGACAGCGCGCGGCGCTGCGACTGCTCGCTGTGCCGGATGCGCGGGGCCGTGGCGGTGACGGCGGGGCTGGGCGGGGTAGAGGTGCTGGAGGGGGCGGAGGCGCTGACCGGTTCAACACCGGCGTGGGGCGGCATTTCTTCTGCGCGAAATGCGGGATCTATACCCATCACCAGCGTCGCTCGAACCCCAATGAGTACGGGGTCAACGCCGCGTGCCTGGAAGGCGTGAGCCCGTTCGACTTCGCCGTGGCGCCGGTCAACGACGGCGTGAACCATCCCAGCGACGGCGGCGGCGGGGTGGTGGGGGTGTTGCGGTACGAGCGGCTGCGATAGTCAGGCCCGCGGAAACACCCGGATCGTAATCCGTTCGCGCTCGCCGGCGCGGCGTTCGACCAGCAGGCGGGCGACCTGGGCGTCGTCGTGGAACAGATAGCCCTTGATGGCGTCCAGCAGGGCCTTGGCGAGGTTGTCGAGGTCGATATGCGGCGGGTCGCCGACGTGCTCCATGACGATCTCGACGACGAAATCGCCCCACGACGGGCGGGCGCTCCACTCCTTGCGCATGAACTCATAGACCAGCGGCTTGTAGTATTTGGCCTGGGTGGTCAGGCCGTCGATGGTGATCTCGACCGCCTCGCCGGCCTCGCGCAGGCGGACCTTGCCCGTGCCGATCCATCCCGCCGTCAAGGGCGGCACCCGGGCGGGACCTCGCCGATCAGGGTCGCGGAGCGGATGGCGACCGGCGGGGTCAGTTGCTCTTCGGCGTCGGCAGGCGACATCTGGATGCGTTGGGCGACGTCCAGCCCCTCGACCAGCCGTCCGAAGGCGGCGAAGCCCTGGCCGTCGGGATTGCGTCCGCCGCCGAAGTCGAGGCTGGGCGTGTCGCGGGTCACGATGAAGAAGCTGGAGGTGGCGGTGTCGGGACCGTCGCGGGCCATGGAGATGGTCCCGGCGAGATGGCCGAGACCGGTGTCGCGGGAGCGCTCCAGATATATGGACGGGCGCGAGTCGTCGTCGGAGCCGCGCGGGGTGGCGGCCTGGATGACGTCGATGGGATTGGGGTTGTCGTTGGTGGCGCTGACCACGGTGCGGAAGAAGCTTCCGCCCGCATAGTCGCCGTCGGTGACGTAGCTGAGGAAGTTGCACACGGTCAGGGGGGCGCGCTCGAGTTCCAGCTCGACGACCATGCGGCCGGCGTCCGTTTCCAGCACCACGCGTGGCAGGTCGTCGCCGGTCGCCGTGGTCGCGCAGGCCGGGAGCGCCAGAAGCGCGACCGAGGCCGCCGCCAGTATCATCGTCCGCATCGCAGGCTCCTCCGCTTGTCCGCTCGCCTGCCCGTGCTACACCGCCGCGCATCCTCCCGCCACGCCTGAAGAGCCGCGCCCGCCATGACCAACCGCACCGAAACCGACACCTTCGGCCCCATAGAGGTCGCCTCGGACCGCTATTGGGGCGCCCAGGCGGAGCGGTCGCTGGGCAATTTCCGCATCGGCTGGGAGAAGCAGCCGCTGCCGATCGTGCGGGCGCTGGGCATCGTCAAGCGCGCGGCGGCCGAGACGAACATGGCGCTGGGCAAGCTGGATCCGAAGCTGGGGGAGACCATTGTCGCGGCGGCCGATGAAGTGATCGAAGGCAAGCTCAACGACCACTTCCCGCTGGTGGTCTGGCAGACCGGCTCGGGCACCCAGTCGAACATGAACGCCAATGAGGTGATCTCGAACCGGGCGATCGAGATGCTGGGCGGCGAGATGGGATCCAAGACGCCGGTCCACCCCAACGACCACGTCAATATGAGCCAGTCGTCGAACGACACCTTTCCGACGGCGATGCACGTGGCCTGCGCCGAACAGCTGGTCAACGACCTGATCCCGGCGCTGAAACATCTGCATGGGGCGCTGGCCGCCAAGGCGAAGGCCTGGGCTCACATTATCAAGATCGGCCGGACGCATACGCAGGACGCCACGCCCCTGACGCTGGGCCAGGAGTTCGGCGGCTATGCGCAGCAGGTCGCCAACGGCATCGAGCGGATCGAACTGACCCTGCCCAAACTGATGGAGCTGGCCCAGGGCGGCACGGCGGTCGGCACCGGGCTGAACGCGCCGGTCGGGTTCGCCGAGATGGTGGCCGAGAAGATCGCCGCCATCACCGGCCTGCCGTTCATCACGGCGCCGAACAAGTTCGAGGCCCTGGCGGCGCATGACGCCATGGTCTTCAGCCACGGGGCCATCAACACGGTGGCCGCCAGCCTGTTCAAGATCGCCAACGACATCCGCTTCCTCGGCTCCGGCCCGCGCTCGGGCCTGGGCGAACTGGCCCTGCCGGAGAATGAGCCGGGCAGTTCGATCATGCCGGGCAAGGTCAATCCGACCCAGTCCGAGGCCCTGACCCAGGTCTGCGTCCAGGTGTTCGGCAACCACGCCACGGTGACATTCGCCGGCTCGCAGGGGCATTTCGAGCTGAACGTCTTCAACCCGGTGATGGCCTACAACTTCCTGCAATCGGTGCGGCTGATGGCCGATGCGGCTGTGTCGTTCACCGACAACTGCGTGGTCGGCATCGAGCCGCGGGAGGACAATATCAAACGCGGGCTCGACAACTCGCTGATGCTTGTCACGGCCCTGAACGGCAAGCTCGGCTATGACGCCTGCGCGAAGATCGCCAAGACGGCCCACAAGAACGGGACGACCCTGCGCGAAGAGGCCGTCGGCGGCGGCTATCTGACGAACGAGGAGTTCGACGCGTGGGTGCGGCCCGAGAAGATGATCTCGCCGGGATAGCGGGGGCCTACCCCGGGTTGGTGGCGGCAATTTCAGTTCAGGTGTAGGCTGCCTTGATGGGCAAGGCCGAACTGAAGATCGAGATCGATCCCGCCATAGTCGCTGAGGCAGAGCGGCTGGGTGTTGACCTGACGACGGCAGGGCTGGCTGGTGTCGAGCAGGCGCTGGCGCGGCGGCGGAACGCCCTGAAGTCAGAAGCGGAACGCGCCGCAGACGCTCGTGCCTGGGCTGAGGAAAACGCTGAGGCGCTCAAGGCCTACAACGAGCGGATCGCGCGCGACGGCATCTTCGGCGAGGACTTCCGGACCTGGTGATGCGTCAGTTCGACCTGTTCCCGAATCCGTCGCCTCGCTCCCGGGCCGCCGCACCCTTCATCGTCCTGATGCAATCCCATTTTGTGGATGAGATGCCGTCGGCGCTGATCGCGCCGTTGATCCGCGAGTCTCGGAGCGGCGACTTCACGCGCGTCTCTGTCTCCGTAAAGCTGAACGACGAGGCCCTGCACCTCTCGCTGGCGGAAATGGCCCCGATCGCCAAGTCCGACCCGAAGCGATCCGTCGGCGATCTCAAGCCGTACGAAGACGACATCCGTCGCGCCCTCGACCGCCTGTTCACCGGCTTCTGACGCCTACGGTTTGTCGCGGATCGTCCGGCCGATCGGGGCCAGGGCCAGTTTGGCCAGCTCCAGGTCCTTCAGGGCGAAGGGGATGCCGATGATGGTGATGAACTCAGCCACGGCGATCAGCAGGTGCGACAGGGCGATGTACCAGCCGGCGAACAGGAACCAGATGACGTTGAGAACGGTACCCATCGGTCCGGTGCCGACGTCATGCGCCCCCAGTTCGTCGCGCCAGACCACTTCCCTGCCGAAAGGCCAGAAGGAATAGCTGGCGATCCGCCAAGCCGCGAAGCTCCACGGCAGGCCGACGATGGTCAGGGCCAGGACGGCACCGCCGAACAGCCAAAGCAGGCCGGACAGCCAGCCTCCGAAGACAAACCAGAGCAGGTTGAGGATCAGGCGGATCAAAGGCGTCGTTCCCGTCGCGCCCAAACGGGCGCCTCTCCCAGATAGGATGACGGCGGACCCTGTGACAGTCGTTGTCTCGTGAATTCGCGGTAAGCCGCCTGTCCCGGTGCGGGCTGTCAGCGACCGCTCACCCTGTCGTAGGGCGGGGTGGTGTTCGCGGGCCTGACTCGAGGCTAGGATGGCGGGATCGTCGGCTGTCCCCGCATCAGCCGGCCTGTCGGAGGGGCTCATGGGCGAGATCGTCAATCTGAACCGGGTGCGCAAGGATCGGGCGAAGGCCGAGGCCAGGGCGGCGGCGAGCGAAAACCGCGCCGCCCACGGCCGGTCGAAAGTGGAGCGGACCCGGGCGGAAGCGGAACGCGAGCGCGCCGCCCGGCTTCTGGATGGATCAAAGCTGGAGGATTGAGCATGACCGACCCGCGTCAGGATCCCCGTATCAGACACGGCCTGATCCCCATCCTCGTCGCCATGCGGGTCAAGGCCGAGCGCGAGCGCCGCACGGCGGATGCGGCCAAGAAGGCGGGAACCGCCCCGGAGAAGCCGAAGAAGAAGCGCGGCTGGTTCGGCTAGGCTGCGGCGACTCTCGGCGCCCGGATCAGCAGGGCTTGGCCCGACAGCACCAGTACCAGCCCGGCCAGTGCGGGCCAGCCGAAGCGGGCTCCCTCGAACAGGACCGAGACCAGCATGGCGATGGGCGGGGTCAGGGCCGAAATATAGCTGGCCATGGCGTAGCCGATGGTGCGCGCGATGGTGAAATACAGGCCGAAGGCGATCACCGAGCCGAACACCGATAGATAGAGCAGCGACCCGATATAGGTGAAGGTGGGGTCCATGCTGAACTCGACCCCCGTGGCGAGGCCGAAGAGCGCGAGCAGACCAGTCCCGTAAGCCATGGCCCAGGCGGTCGAGGGAATGGCCATGGAGCCATGGTTCTGACCCTTCCACGCGAAGAAATTGCCGAAGGCGGAAGCGGTCGTGGCGATCAGGGCCAGGCCGACGCCCAGGGCCGCCTGGCCGTCAAAGCCCGCTTTGAGCACCTCGCCACCCGAGAGCACCGCAACCCCGACAAGGCCAAGGACCGCTCCGCCCCAGGAAGCGGCGGCAGCCTTCTGGCCCGCGGCCAGCCGGAACAGCACAAGATTGATGAAGGTCAGGGAGGCGAATGTGACCGCGACAATGGCCGAGGCGACGTGGCCTTCAGAGGCGTAGGTGAAGCTGTAGCTGATCGAGAAGGCGAAGAACCCCTGCGCCAGCGCCGCCAGATGTTGGGCGCGGGTCAGCCGCAGGTTCTGGCGGGCGATCAGGCAACCCAGGAACAGGATCGCCGCCGCCAAGCCGAACCGCCAGACGATGGAGGCCAGCGGGGCCACGGTCCCGAGCTGCAGGGTGATGGCGTACCAGGTCGTGCCCCAGATCATGGCGCAGATCAGAACCCCGCCGATCCCCAGCAGGGTGGTCCGCGCCAGGGGCGGACGGGCGACGGGAGGAAGGGAAACGGAGGAGGTCACCCACGGCAAGTGGAGGATGCTCTCAATCCAGGCAAGCCGAGTTATGGGTCGGGTGACACAAGCCGGGCTTATGCCGCCCGAAAGCCGCCGTCAGCCTCGCAGTTTGAGCCGCGCGCGCACCTCAGCCGGCACAGCCTGATAGACGTCCGCCGGGCGGATGTTGAGGCGCGCGCGCACCGCCTCCAGCGGTTGCTCGAACAGGGCCTCATAGTCCAGCGCGGGCAGCCAGCGGGCGGCCCGGCCGTTGCGGTACGCCTGCCAGGCCGCGCGGCGGGCGGGGACGGAGCGGACCTCGCGCTGGATCTCGCGGGCCGCGCCCCAGCCGATGAAGGCGAAGCCGAGGTTGCGGGTCTGGCCGTAGGAAAAGGAAACCACGCAGGCCTCCCCCAGCGCATCGGTTCCGTAGCCGGTCAGGACATGCCAGATGTCGTGGATGTCGCGCAGGCGGCGGGAATACCAGACGACGGGGTGCGGCGCATCGATGAAGGGCACCACCTCGCGCTCGACCTCGGCCAGGCCGTCGGCGGTGAAGCCGCGCGCCTCGCGGAAGGCGCGGTAGGATGCGCCGACCGTGCCCGGCTGGAACCGGGCCAGCCAGACCGGGTCGTCCAGCTTGTGGGCCAGTTCCTCGCGCAGGAAGGCCTGGCGGCCGCCCTCCATGGTCGACAGCATCCGCCGATAGCCGCGCGAGACGGACCGGCCGCTGAGCGCCTGCATGATGCGGAACACCTGGATGGTGTCCTCCTTGTCGCGGACCAGGCGGCGAAACGCCTTCAAAGCCGTCACCGGGCGCAGCCGCTCGGATCGGACCTTGCGGAAATCGTCGATATCGGCGGAGATCAGGGTCATGGCGGCGTCCGGGAGGATGGCGCAGTGTAGCGAATGTAGCGTCCGCCTGGAACGGCCCCGCGTAGCTTGGGTTAACAGCGATAATGCTCCTTTGAAAGCCGCGCCCTGATGCCTTCCGCTCATCCCCCGGCGCCGGTTCCGCGGTTGCAGTCGCTCGCCCTGGCCTGGCCGCCGCACGTGTTGCGTCAGGAGGATGTGGCCGCCAACGGCGCGGAGATGTTCGCCACCACCCACGGCGGCTTCGAGCGGCTGGCGCCGATCTATCGCAACGCCCTGATCGAAAGGCGGCATTCCTGCGTGCCGATCGCGTGGTATCTGAAACCGCACAGCTTCTCCGAGCGCAACGACCTGTTCCTTGAGAACGCCGTGCCGCTGCTGGCCGAGGCGGCGGGCAAGGCGCTGGATCAGGCGGGACTGGCGGCTGGGGACATCGACGCCATCGTCGTGGTCTGCACGACCGGGATCGCCACCCCGGCGCTGGACGCGCGGCTGATGCACGTGATGCCGTTCCGGCCCGACGTGCGGCGCGCGCCGATCTTCGGACTGGGCTGCGCCGGCGGCGTGGTCGGGTTGGCGCGGGCGGCCGACATCGCCCGGGCGCATCCGGACGAACGGGTGCTGTTGCTTGTGGTCGAGCTGTGCGCCCTCACCTTCCGGGCCCAGGACCGGTCCAAGAGCAATCTGGTCGCCACCGCCCTGTTCGGCGACGGGGCGGCGGCGGCGGTGATCTCGTGCCGCGACGATGCTGCGGGTCCGGCGCTGGGCGCCAGCCGCGAACACACCTGGCCCGACAGTCTGGACGTCATGGGCTGGGACGTCGCCGACGACGGTTTGAAGGTGGTGTTCAGCCGCGACATCCCGACCCTGGTCCAGAACGATTTCCGCCCGGTGGCGACACAATTTCTCGCCGACAACCGCATGACGGCGGCGGACGTCGGCGGCTTCGTCTGCCATCCGGGCGGGGCCAAGGTGATCGAGGCGCTGGAGGCCTGTTTCGAGCTGTCGGACGGCGCACTGGTCCATACGCGGGCCGTGTTGCGCGACCACGGCAATATGAGCGCGGCGACGGTGCTCTTCGTGCTCAAGGCCATGCTGGACGACGGCGCCAAGGGACCGCTGCTGCTGACGACCCTGGGGCCGGGGTTCACCGCCGGGCTGATGCTGGTGCACGCCTGATGTGGCTCTGGCCTGTGCTGGCCGGGGTGGCGGCGCAAAGGCTGTGGGAGCTGTGGCTGGCGGACCGGAATACGCGCAGGCTGTTGGCCGGGGGGGCGATCGAGGTCGGGGCGGACCACTATCCACTGTTCGTGCTGCTGCACGCGAGCTGGCTGGCGGCGATCGCCGTGGCCACGCCGGCGGCGACGGTTCCCAATCCGTGGTTACTGGCGGTCTATGGCGTGTTGCAACTGGGCCGGTTGTGGGTGATCGCGACGCTGGGCCGGTTCTGGACCACGCGCATCATCACCCTGCCCTCGGCGCCGCTGGTGAAACGCGGGCCGTACCGGTTCGTTCGGCATCCGAACTATTGGGTGGCGTCGCTGGAGATCGCGGTGCTGCCGCTGGCCTTCGGACAGGTCTGGATCGCTCTGGTCTGGAGCCTGGCCAACGCGTTACTGGTCGGCTGGCGGATCCGGGTCGAGGACCGGGCGCTTGAGGGGAGGAGAGAATGCTGACCGGTCGAAATCGGCGGTAGCGATCCTGACTGCATCCTGCCCCGAAGCGCAGGCGCCCTGCCCTGTTCGGGCCGACGGGTGAACGCCGATCATACTACGGTCGCGACGAGGCCGCGCGCTCGCAGCCGTTCTCCGGCAGGGTCCGGGTCAGCTCGGGAGAGCCGTCGAAACCGTGCTGACGTAAACGACCGGAAACGTTTTGAGCAAGGGGAGGTCTATGGCGTATTCGTACCGGCCGGTGAGCTTGGCGACACGCCCGTTTCCGTTGTCGCTGACCACCAGGGTTACTTGAACGTCCGGATCGCCGAGGACCGTCAAGTCAGCCTTCACGAGCGCCGCCAGCTGCCCTTCGTTCATCGAGGGATTCAACATCAGGTTTCTTGACGCCGTCCGGAGCGCGAAATGCAGGCTGGATGCGCAGTGCTGGCCGTAGGCGAACTTCGCGATGCCGAACAGGAGGATGATGAAGACCGGAAAAATTAATGCGAATTCGACGGCCGAGGTCCCGGATCGGTCATCGATCAGGGACCTGTGTGTCGCGGGACGAAGGCTAGCGAACACGGAGCGTCCTGCTCCCGATGATCACCTTGCTGACCTGAGCATCCGGATCGTACGCGCGGCCAAGGATTTCGACGTAGATGGCCGGCGCGGCGCTGCTGCAGGTGGTGCTGCAGATCATGATGGCTGAACCGCATGCGCATGTTCGGGTGACCTCCACCACGGCCCCGGGGGGCGGTTTGTCCCACCCGGCCATGGCCAGTTCTGCAGCGACCTTGTCGTCCTTTCCACCGGCCATGTAGTAGTCCGCCGCCACGCTCAACGCGGCACGCAGGTTCTGTTGACGGCCGGCGGCTTCCCAGCCCAAATAGCCAGCGGCCACGACAATGATCAGAACCGGCACGATAATCGCGAACTCGACGGCGGAATGGCCTCCGTCATCCTGCCTCAGAGAAGAGAGAAGGCGGATCATTCGACTAACTGCACGATCGAGTAGGCGGGAATGGTTCGAAGGCCCAGCGCACTGCAATCCACCGCCACGCTGGCGCTGCCGCTCCACTTGACCGTGTCGCCGACCACCTGGGTGCATCCGTTGATCCCGGAGAAATTGCCGAGATACTCGATCGCCTGCGTCGGCATATAGATAGCTCCCGTCAGCCTGGACGCCGCCGTGCCGTTGAACCTGCTCGTATTGCCGCTCCTGTTTGCACGATCCGCAAAAATCAGAATCCCGGCGTATGGACCACTCGTCGGGGCCTGCAGGTCAAGGCTTGCCGTGCCGTTGATAGTCACCTTGGCGGCGCCGTGCAGATAGATCGTGACGCCCGATCCCCTGAGCGTCGCATTGGATGACACGTTCAGATCGCCATCCAGATAGTAGATCCCCGGTTCGAGGGCGCCATCGCCCTTGATGTCGAGCCCGCTGCAGTATCGGCCCGGAGAGAGGCTGTAGCTTGTCTTGGGATTGTTCGGCGCGCTCTTGCAGCCCCCAGAAGGCTGTTGGGGTGGAGAGACATTCGCAAACGGATCCGCGACGGGAGGCGCTTCGGTCAGGGCGGCCGGACATTTTGTCAGCGTTACCGCGGAATTCGTCTGCACGCCGCCGACACTGATCAGACAATCCGCCGAGAGCGAGGCGGCTCCCTGTATGCTCACGGCGTCCACGGCCGTTGAATTCGCCATTACGCTACAGCCGTTGAAAGTGACGTTGGCATTACCCGCGAAGTTCGCGGCGCTTGAGGCCGTGCGGTTCAGGGCGAGCACACAGGCATCCTGGGTCCTGGCGAACCTCGCAACCGCCCGGCCCGTCAGAGTGATCGGTCTGGAATCAAAAACCTGTGAGAAAAACCGGTCCACGGACGCGGTGAGGACCACCTCGACTGCATCAGACTGGCCCGTGTATTTTCCAGACACCGGCGGCAGATGCACGGTAATACCACCTGCCGCCGGATCAAAGCCGTTGTCTTCTGCTGACGAGAGCGCAGCGGCTCTTACAACCGCATCGTCCGAACCAGATCGTTTCTCGATCCCGGCGGCGAAGACGGCGGAATCTGACGCGGACTGAAGCTGCAGGTTTTTATAGTACCAGTATGTGGTTTCGACGGAGAGGCCCGCTCCCCCCACGATCAGGGGAAGAGCGAGGGCTCCGATCAGTGCGACGTTGCCCTTTTCGTCAAGCTTGGCTCGATCAAAGAACCGCCGCATTCTTGCAAGTGCGTGGGCCATCAGTCGAGTCTGAACGGGCGGCCTGAAGAAATCCGGAATTTCCATCGTTAACGTTTCGCTCATGGACATTAAGGCTTGGACGGCTCCGGGTGCAGGCTTCGTGAGGGTGCCGCCATGTTGAAGAAGCGGTCAGTGTCCCTGTCCGGTCACGCCACCTCGGTGGCGCTGGAGGCCGAATTCTGGGCCATTCTGGACGCGGTCGCGGTCGCCGGCGGCCTGTCGCAGGCCGGGCTGATGAAGCGGATCGATGAGCGCCGCGGGCGCACGCCGCTGGCCTCGGCCTGCCGGCTTCTGGCCCTGTCGTGGGCGGGTGGAGATCAATCTTTCATCGGACGCCGTTCGGCCGATTGACAGCGGCCAAGGTTGGCGCATGGTCAGCTCTCCAGAAGGATGACCGCCGTGTTCGACAAGATCGACAAGACCCTGATTCCGCCCGCCCTGTTCGGGGGTCTTATCGCTATCGGACTGATCGGCGCGGGGGCCTTCATCGGATCCGGCGTGGTCAACGCCCAGGTCGGCAACCGGCAGGTGACGGTGCGCGGCGTAGCCGAGCGCAATGTGGTCGCGGACCTCGCTGTCCTGACCCTCAGCTTCAAGGCGGCCAATGACGACCTGCCCACTGCTCAAGGGCAGATAGATCGCGACCTCGGCCTGGTGCGGGCCTTCCTGACCCGGCAGGGCTATCCGACCGAGGCGATCACCATCGGCCGCCTGCAGGTGACCGACACCCGTGCTCGCGAGTACGGTTCGACCGAGAACGTCGTCCGCTACATCCTGTCCCAGGGCGTGACGGTGCGGACGACCGATGTCCAGCGCGTGGCCACGACCGAACGGGCGCTGAACGATCTGGTGCGCGAGGGCGTGCAGCTGGATTTCGCCGCCCCGACCTATGTCTTCACCAAGCTCAACGAGGTGCGCCCGTCGATGATCGCCGAGGCGACCGCCTCGGCCCGGTCTGGCGCCGAGCAGTTCGCCAAGGATTCCGGCGCGCCGCTGGGACCGATCCGTCAGGCGACCCAGGGCTCGTTCGAAATCCTCGCCCGCGAGGACATCGACAGCGAATCGACCTCGCTCGACAAGCGGGTGCGGGTCGTCGCGACGGTCAGCTACCAGCTGCGCTGAGGTCGGCGGGGCCTCAGGCGGGGTCTGGACCGGGCTGGGGCATGGTCGGCGGTTGGACGGCCGGCAGGTCCGGCATCTTCGGCGCATCAGGCAGTTCCGGACGCGGCAGGTCGATGTCGACCGAGACGTCGGTTCCGTCGGGCGCTTCAATGCCGCCGCGGTTCGAGAAGACCACGAAGGCGATGATGATCATGACCACCACCAGACCGCCCACGAGCAGGGCGATCCAGCTGCTGCCGCCGCTGCGGGCGGGCGGGTTGTTGATGGTGGTGTGATGTACGACGTCCGGCCGCTCGGGCGGGGGAGTGTTGGGATCGGTCATGGGTCAGTTCGCCGTCGGTACGGCCGGGGCGGAAACCTCCGGCAGGTTGACGTCGATATTCACTTCCTTCGTCTCAGGCGCCATGCCGCCGCGGGCGAAGACGAACCAGGCCACAATGGCCAGCACCACGACAATTCCACCGATGATGAAGGCGAGGCCCGTATTGCCGCCGCTGCCCGTGTTGTTGATGTTGTCGGCCATGAAGTCTCTCCCGTTGAACCCTCTTGGCAAGCGGAACGGCGATCAGGCTTGACGGTTCCGTGAAGGCTTGCGCACGCGGCCGCTGACATCCGCCGTCGTGCCCCTTATGTTCTTTCGATGAGTCTCCCCGACATCCCTGCCCCGCGTATCTCCGACCTCGCCCGTTCGCGCGGACCAGGCGGGTTCGAAGCGCCCGCCGCCGACTATCTGGCCGGGCTGAACCCTGAACAGCGCGAGGCGGTCGAGACGGTGGATGGCCCGGTGCTGGTGCTGGCGGGGGCCGGCACGGGCAAGACGCGGGTGCTGACCACGCGGCTGGCGCACATTCTGGCGACCGGACGGGCCAGACCGTGGGAGCTGCTGGTCGTCACCTTCACCAACAAGGCCGCGCGCGAGATGCGCGAGCGGATCACCCATCTGATCGGGCCGTCGGCCGAGGGCTTGCGGTGGCTGGGGACGTTTCACTCGGTGGCGGCGCAGATCCTGCGGCGGCATGCGGAGCTGGTCGGGCTGAAGTCGACCTTCACCATCCTCGACACCGACGACCAGGAGCGGGTCTGCAAACAGGTGCTGGAGGCGCAGAATCTGGACACCAAACGCTGGACGCCCAAATCGCTGAACGGCCTGATCGATCACTGGAAGAACCGCGGCTGGACGCCGGACAAGCTGCCGCCTGCCGAGGATTTCGCCAACGGCAAGGGCCACGGGCTGTACGCCGCCTATCAGGCCCGGCTGGTCAGTCTGAACGCCTGCGACTTCGGCGATCTTTTGCTGCACAATCTGACAATCCTGTCCCAACACGCGGATATCGAAGAGGAATATCGACGACGGTTTCGCTACATCCTGGTCGACGAATATCAGGACACCAATGTCGCCCAATACCTGTGGCTGCGGCTGCTGACGGCCTCGACGGGCAATGTCTGCTGCGTCGGCGACGACGACCAGTCGATCTATGGCTGGCGCGGGGCCGAGGTCGACAACATCCTGCGGTTTGAGCGCGACTTCCCCGGCGCCAAGGTCGTAAGACTGGAGCGCAACTATCGGTCTACGCAGCATATTCTTGGTGCAGCGTCAGGACTGATCGCCGCCAATCGCGACCGGCTGGGCAAGACGTTGTGGACCGAGGATCTGAGCGGCGACAAGGTGCGGGTGCGCGGCGTTTGGGACGGCGAGGCCGAGGCGCGGCTGGTCGCCGACGAGATCGAGACGGCGCGGCGGGCCGGCACGCCCTACAAGGACATGGCGGTGCTGGTGCGCGCCTCGTTCCAGATGCGGGCCTTCGAGGAGCGGTTCGTCCTGCTTGCCGTGCCCTATGTGGTCATCGGCGGGCCGCGCTTCTTCGAACGGGCTGAAATCCGCGACGCCCATGCCTATCTGCGGCTGATCCTGAGCGAGGACGACGATCTCGCCTTCGAGCGGATCGTCAACGTCCCCAAACGCGGCATCGGCGACACCAGCGTGCAGAAGGTGCTGCAGATCGCGCGTCTTTCCGGCGTGTCGGCCATGAGCGCGGTGCGCGACCTGATCGTCTCGGACGAGCTGCAGGCGCGGACGCGGACGGCCCTGTCGAACTTCGTGCGCGACATCGACCGCTGGCGCACCTTCGCCCGGACCACGACCCACTGGGAGCTGACCGAGACGGTGCTGGAGGAGAGCGGCTACACCGACATGCAGAAGGCCGACCGGGCGACCGGCCAGACGCGGCTGGACAACCTCAAGGAGCTGACCCAGTCCATGCAGCAGTTCGAGACCCTGCCCGCCTATCTGGAGCATGTGTCGCTGGTCATGGACCTGGATCGCGGCGGCTCGGACGATGCGGTGCAGATCATGACCCTGCACGGGGCCAAGGGGCTGGAGTTCCCGCTGGTCTTCCTGCCCGGCTGGGAGGAAGGGGTCTTCCCCAGCCAGCGCAGCATTGACGAGAAGGGCGAAAAGGGTCTCGAGGAGGAACGCCGCCTGGCCTATGTCGGTGTGACCCGGGCCAAGTCGGATGCGCGCATATCCTTCGCCGCCAACCGCCTGGTCTACGGCCGCTGGACGTCGCAGCTGCCCAGCCGGTTCGTCGACGAGCTGCCGATCGACCACGTCGAGGCCGAGAGCGACACGGGCTACTATGGCGTCACGCCGGGCATGAGGGACGCCAAGAGCCGCTGGGACGAGATGCCGACCTTCGGGGCGGGTTATTCGTCCCCGGGCTGGAAGCGGGCTCAGTCGTTCACGGCCGGGCGGGCGCCGGCGGCGAAACCGGCGCGGCATACGCTGATCGAGGGGGATGGAAGGCTGGTGGCGACAGCGGACCCCAAGGCGGGCGGCGACTGGCTGCTGGGCCAGCGCGTGTTCCACCAGAAATTCGGCTACGGCGCGGTGACGGCGATCGAGGGCAACAAGCTGCTGATCGACTTCGAGAAGGCGGGCGAGAAGAAGGTGATCGATACGTTTGTGGAGAAGGCCTAACGCTTGGAGGTCGGAACGACTTCTGGCTCACAACCCATCCTCTCGCAGAGCCGTCGCTGCATATCGGCCTCAAAGGCAGGCTGGAAATATTCCATCAATTCGCCCGTTCTCCGCGAGAGAATGACCGCTCTTGCCGTCAAGGAGCGACCAATCGGACTCTCGTAGAATTCCACAACGCCTACGAGCTCCTCATGGGTGAATTCTTCCGCATAGACGGCCACAACCCGATCCATGTAGCCGGGCATGACAGCCGTGAGGGATTCGAGCGCGACGTCCTGAACGACTTCGCGCTTTTCAGCCGGAATGCGGGGATCGGCCAAAATGTTCTGAAGCATGCTCTCGACCATGCCGTTCATCATCTTGTCGAACTGGATGGCGGCGAAGTAGCGCCGGACCAACGCCGCCTTGGCCTCGACCTCGGCCGACCGGGCGGGCGGAGCGGCGGTCTGGGCTGCGGCCGGCAAGGCTTGGCCCAGCATCAGCGCGAGAGCCACGGCGAGGCCTGATAGTATTTTCGTCACGACTGTATCCCCCTGTCCGGCCCGCACTATGTGCCGCAGCCGGAACGATTGCGCCAGCCTCAACCGTCGCTTGCGTCGGCTACAACGACGGAGTGAGCCGCCACCGTCTCCCACACCCCTACCCCCACCAGCACCGCCGTCGCCGCCATGGCCAGCCCCAGCGGGGTCAGCAGGGGCACGGCGAAAATCAGCGCGGCCAACGCCGCGATCCCGCCGAGCCGGGACGGTGACCACCGGCCGAAGGCCGCCAGCTTGAAGACCTGGGCGCCGATCAGGAACAGCATGGGGCCGCCGAGCACGATGGCGGCGGTGGCGAAGTCGATGTGGCCGCCCGGGTGGCTGAGGGACATCTCGTCGCCGACGGCGGTGAGGACGATGCCCGCGACGACGAGGACCGGGGTGTAGGTGTAGGCGCGGCGGGCGACCCGGCCCGTGTCGCTGGAATTGGCGATCACGTCTGAGGCGGCGTCATGGGCCTTGCTGAACCAGATCCACCACATGGCCAGGGTGCCGACGAAGGCGGTGGCGAAGGCTGCCACGACCGACGGCGTCCATTCGAGCCCGGCGAAGGTCGCGCCGGTGACGAGGATGGACTCGCCCAGGCAGATGATGATGAACAGGCCGACCCGTTCCGCCATGTGGCCGCCCTCGACCGACCAGTCCGTAGTATGGGAGCGGCCCAGACCGGGCACCCAGAAATAGAGCGCGGGCGCGGCGAACTCGCCGACGACGGCGATCAGCCACAGGGTCAGCCGTGTCTGGCCGTCCATCAGGCCGCCGGCGATCCACAGCACCGCACCGGCGACGGCCCAGACGCAGATGCGCTGGAAATTGCGACGCAGAATCTCGTCCCGCCGCACAGCCCAGAGGGTGAAGAGGCCGCGGCCGACCTGGATGGTGACGAAGGCGCAGGCGAAGACCAGCCCCTTGTCCCCGAACGCCTCGGGCAGGGAGGTCGACATCACCAGACCGGCGCCCATCAGCAGGAAGAGCATGAGACGGACCAGCGGTCGCTCGGGGTCCAGCCAGTTGGTGATCCAGCTGGTGTCGATCCAGGCCCACCACAGGGCGCCTAGCAGGATGGTCGCCTGCAACACGCCTGCCCACGTCAGATGCTCCAGCAGCGCATGCGAGAGCTGGGTTATGGCGAAGACAAAGACGAGGTCGAAGAACAGCTCGACGAAGCCGACGCGCGCGTGACCGCCGTCCCTGCGCCTGAGCAGATCGCCCGCCATCGATACCAACCCTTCGTTAAGCCTGAGGGCCGACCCTGCCTCCGTGCATGAGTCCCGTCCAGAGATGGTCCAGACCGACCCCGCCCCCAGTCTGTGGGAGCGGGCGATCTGCGGCGTGATCATCGCCATGCTGACCGGGGCCCTGATCGGGCCGGTGTTCGCGCCCCTGCAGGAGGAGACGCCGGTCCTGCGTCTGGTCTGGCTGCCGGCCTATGCGGCCATCGCGGGGTTGCTGATCTTTCGCATCGACCGGCTGTGGCGAGCGTGGCCGGCGATGATCGCCATCGCCGCCCTCGTCGGCCTGGCCTTCGCCTCGCGCTACTGGTCGATCGATTTCGTCACCACCATGCGCCGGGTGATCGCCCTGGCCATCAGTTCCGCGTTCGCCCTCTACCTCGGGGCAGTGTTCCGGGGGCCGCATCTGCCTCGGCTGCTGATGCATACGGCGCTGTTCATGGCCATCGGCAGTCTCGTCATGGTCTTCGCCTTCCCTGCCATCGGCGTACACCAGTTCGACAACGCCGGCCTGTGGCGCGGCCTCTGGTACGAGAAGAACCAGATGGGGGCGGTGATGGTGATCGGCGCGACCGCCGCCGCCGCCTGCCTCGCGTCCCCCGACCCGCGCCGGTTGCTGCCCGCAGTGGCGCTTGTCCTGTCCAGCGGCCTGGTGCTGGCGACCCAGTCCAAGACCTCGCTGCTTTGTCTGGTGGTCGGCCTGGGGATGATCGGCGGCCTCTGGACGCTGAGGCGCGGCGGCGCGGCTTTCTCGGTCGTCGCGGTCTGGAGCGTCGTGGTGCTGGCGGGTCTGGGGGTCTGGGGCTGGGAGACCCATTCGGTGGCGGTGCTGGAGGCGCTGGGCAAGGATCCGTCGCTGACCGGCCGCACCGAGATATGGGACAGTCTGATGCGCAAGGTCGCGGACCGGCCGTGGACCGGCTACGGCTACGGCGCCTTCTGGGGCCGGATCGGGGAGTCCGCCCCCGCCGACTGGGTGCGCAAGGAGACCGGCTGGATCGTGCCCTCGGCGCACAACGGCTGGATCGATCTGCTGGTCCAGCTGGGCTGGCCGGGCGCGGTGCTGGTCGGGGCGCTGGTGGCCGCAACGACGCTGATCGCCGTGCTGCGATGCATGGGGTCGGGCATGCGAGAAGGCTGGTGGGCGTTGGGCTTTCTGGCCGCCTTCTTCGTGCTGAGCCTGTCCGAGAGCATACTGATGGCGCACCAGGGCCTGCCCTGGGTGCTATTCATAGCGGTGATGACGCGGGCAATGCTGCCGTCGCCTTCAGCCGCCCCCGCCCCGCTTGTGGAGAAGCGCCGCCGGGCCTACCAGACCGGTCCCCGAATCGTCTCACAGTATCCCTATGGGTCCCAACGCCGCGCCTTCCCTGTTCGATGACCTGCCCGAGCCGCAAGGCCCGGCGCCGACGCCTGCATCGCCCGCAACAGACGCGCCCGCGCCCGATCCGGCGCTGACTCCGCAGGCCGCCGCGCCCCGACCGCAGCCTGAACCCGTCCGCACCGCCCCTGCCCCGTCCGCGCCGCCGTTGGCCGGGAACTATTCCGCTTCGTCGATCGAGGTGCTGGAAGGCCTTGAGCCGGTCCGCAAACGCCCCGGCATGTATATCGGCGGCACCGACGAGCGGGCGCTGCACCACCTGTTCGCCGAGGTGCTGGACAACGCCATGGATGAGGCTGTGGCCCGCCATGCGAAACTGATCACCGTCGATCTCGACGCCGAGGGCTGGTTGTCGGTCAAGGACGATGGGCGCGGCATCCCGGTCGATCCCCACCCCAAACATCCGGGCAAGTCCGCGCTGGAAGTGGTCATGACCGTCCTCCATTCGGGCGGGAAGTTTTCCGGGAAAGCCTATGAAACCTCAGGGGGTTTGCACGGCGTTGGGGTCTCGGTCGTCAATGCGCTGAGCGAGCGGCTGGACGTCACGGTCTGGCGCGACGGGCATGAGTGGAAACAGTCGTTCAGCCGCGGCCTGCCGCTGGGATCGATCGTTCAGGGACCGGTGTCGAAGAAGAAGGGCACGCTGATCCGGTTCCGGCCGGACGAGGAAATCTTCGGCGTCGGCGCGGCCTTCAAGCCCGCGCGATTGTTCCGCATGGCGCGGTCCAAGGCCTATCTGTTCCGGGGTGTGGAAATCCGCTGGGCCTGTGCGTCCGAACGAATCACCGACCACACGGCGACCGAGGCGGTGTTCCACTTCCCCAACGGCCTGGCCGACGCCCTGTCCGAACGGATCGGCGATATCGAGACCGTGACCCCGGCCTTCGCCGGCCGGGTCGAGCGCAAGGGCGAGGCGGGCGCGGTGGAATGGGCCGTGACCTGGAGCCCGATCGGCTTCGGCGAGGCCGACGGCTTCGTATCCTCCTATTGCAACACGGTTTCGACCCCGGACGGCGGCACGCATGAGGCGGGTTTCCGCGCGGCCCTGGTTCGGGGGCTGAAATCCTATGGCGAACTGACCAACGAGAAGCGGGCGGGCCTGATCACGGCCGAGGACGTCATCGCCAACGCCGGAGCGCTGATCAGCGTCTTTGTGCGCAATCCGGAGTTCCAGGGCCAGACCAAGGACCGGCTGTCGTCGCCGGACGCCCAGCGGCTGGTCGAACAGTTGATGCGCGATCCGCTGGATCACTGGCTGACCGAGAGCCCCAAACAGGCCAACACCCTGCTGGGATTCGTCATCGAGCGGGCCGAGGACCGGCTGAAGCGGCGCAAGGACAAGGAGGTCCAGCGGGCCCAGGCCACGCGCAAGCTGCGCCTGCCCGGCAAGCTGTCGGACTGTTCCCGCCAGTCGGCCAACGGCACGGAACTGTTCATCGTCGAGGGTGACTCGGCCGGCGGCTCGGCCAAACAGGCGCGCGACCGCACTACCCAGGCCATCCTGCCCCTGCGCGGCAAGATCCTGAACGTCGCCTCGGCCACGGCGGACAAGCTTCGCGCCAATATCGAACTGTCCGACCTGGCCCTGGCCTTGGGCGTCCAGCCGGGCAGCCGGTTCAATATCGACGACCTGCGCTACGAGCGCATCGTCATCATGACCGACGCCGACGTGGACGGGGCCCATATCGCGGCGCTGCTGATCACCTTCTTCTACCGCTCCATGCCCGAGACGATCCGGCAGGGTCGCCTGTTCATGGCCTTGCCCCCGCTCTACCGGATCAGCGCCGGTCCCTTGTCCGAATACGCCCGCGACGACGCCCACCGCGACGAGCTGCTGGCCACGGTGTTCAAGGGCAAGAAGGTCGAGATCGGCCGGTTCAAGGGCCTTGGCGAGATGATGGCCTCCCAGCTCAAGGAGACCACCATGGACCCGAAGAAGCGCACCCTGGCGCGGGTCACGGTGCCGGCGTCGGAAGACGAGATCGAGGACCTGGTCGAACGGCTGATGGGCAAGAAGGCCGAGGCCCGTTTCCAGTTCATCCAGGACAACGCCCAGTTCGCGGTGGCCGATCTTGACGTGTAGAATGCCTCATGGCTGAGGATACGGGCGAGCGCGAAGCGCCGACGGAGGACGATCCGGTCGCGGTGTTCCATGAGTGGGCGAGCGAGGCCGACCAGCGCGCTTGGGGCGAGCTTACAGCAAGCAGGGCCCTTCGTCGCCCAGTCACTCGCAGTTCGCAGGCTCCCCGTAGCGGTCGATGACGGCGGTCGTGTGATCGCCATTGAGAACGAGCACAGTCATCCGGTCGTACTCGCAGTCCGGCATGTCGGCGGCATCCCGGTAGCCGAGGGCGCGGGCGATCAGGGGCACGGTGTTGCTGTGGCCGACGATGAGGATGATGGCGTCCGGAGATTGCTCGCGGACCAGGCCGGCGATCATCTGGACATGTTCCGGGACCGTCCGGCCCTCGAAGGGCGTAATGACCAAGTCCGGGCGGCGGCCGTTGGCGCGGACGTAGAGAAGAGGCTGAGCCGTCAGTCCCGTTCTCTGCGGCGGGGTGCGCATGATCATGGTCGGCGGCCGATCCGCCAGCAGGGCCGCAAGCGCCTCCGCCCTCGCCTGCCCCGCCTCGGAAAGCGCCGGATCGGCGCTGGCGTCGGCCTTTTCCGCATGGCGGACCAGGACGACGGTCTGGGCCATGGCCGAGCCGGCGGTCAGGATCGACAGCAGGCTCGTGAGCAGGAGGCGTTTCGTGATCTCAAACCCCCGTTTTGGGCAGACAAGCGAGCGGCGCGGCGGCTGTCGAGCGTCAGTGCGTCTTGACCTCGCCCGGCCGGGCGAAGGCGGGCTCGCCGCTGACCTCGGCGTAGACAGAGCTGAGATCCTCGAAAACCCGGTTCCAGGCGAAGCGCTCGACCGTGCGAGCGCGCGCGGCGACACCCAAGGCCTCGATGTCGCGAGCGAACAGGGCCTCGATGGCCGCCGCATAGTGGCGGGGGTCGGCGCTCTTCGCCAATTGCCCCACGGTGTCGTCGACTGTCTCCTTCACCCCCCCGGCGTTCACCCCGACGACCGGGCGGCCGCAAGCCATGGCCTCCAGCACGATCAGGCCGAACGGCTCCTTGTCATTGGCGTGGACGAAGGCGTCGCAGCTGGCGATGATTTTCGCGACGGCCTTGGGGTTGGCCTCGTACGGCAGGGAGATGACCCGTTCCTCGGCCGGCATTCCCTGTCCGGCCCCGACGAGCACCAGATGGTAGGGATCGCCGAGGGCCTGAACGGCCTGGATCAGGACGTCGATGTTCTTTTCCCGGGCCGGACGGCCGGCGAAGCAGAGCAGCCGGGCCGAAGCGGGCAGGCCCAGCTTCTTTAGCAGCCAGTCGCGGTCGCCACGATCAGGGCGGAAGGTGTCGATCTCGACCCCCAGCGGCCGGATGACGATGTTTCCGACCCCGGCCTCTTCCAGCCGGCGGGCGATGTAGCGGCTGGGCGAGATGACCCGGTCGAACTGGCCGAACAGACGGGCCCAGCGCTTCTCGACCGGCTTCTTGGCCCATTCACCGAAATGCAGGGCGGCGAGGCCGGCGGGGTCGGAGTGACAGAAGCCGACGACCGGGCAGCCGGCGCGCTGGCCGGCCTCGAGGGCCCCCTGCCCCGGCGTGTAGGGATCACCGGCCTCGATGATCGCCGGATTGAGCGAGGCGACCCAAGCCGCCCAGCGGCTGACCGAGGTCGGCCAGCGGTAGCCGTCGCCGAACGGCAGCTTGGTCGCGTGCAACTGGACGATGCCGTCGTCGCCGGCCTTGTGGTGGGCGCCGGGCACGACCAACGAATGGGCGACATCAGGACGCTCGGCCTCCAGCCAGGCCTTCTTGGACAGGAGGTAGCGTTTCACCCCGCCCGAACGCGGCGCATAGAGCATGGTGGTGTCGATCAGCCGGGGCCGACCGTCGTCGCCGGCGGCCTTGGTCGCGGCCAGGGTCTCGGAGACCTCCTCATCCCAGCCGGGGAACAGGCGCAGCTCGCCTTCCTGAACCTCGAGCCCGGCGAGGCTCATGAGCTCCCGCTCGGTGGCGCTGATACTGGACGCGCCGACGCGCCGGACCCGTCTCTGGATGCGACGGGCCTTGCGGACCCTGGACATATGCGACTTCACCATGCGCGGCCCGTAACGCCGACGACGGCGAAGCTCAAGCGCTGTCCGTCGGCGGAGTGTCTTGCGAGGGCGAAATCCCGCGTCGGGCGAGGGCTTCGCGCAGCAGACATTCGACCTGGGCATTGACCGAGCGCAGCTCGGCGGCGGCCAATCGCTCGACCGCCGCCATCACCCCGGACGAAGCGCGCATCAGGAAGGGCTTTCTGAGCCTGGCCATGCCTCAGCCGTACAGGGCGCCGGTGTTGATCACGGGCCGGGCTTGACGATCAGCGCACAGAACCCCCAGCAGTCTGATCAGCAGGATCAGGATGCCGTTCGCTGTGCTGGCGGGGCGTTCCGTGGATCGTGAGTGTTCGTGCGCCATCGTTCCCTCCCAAAATCGATATGATAATGATATCATTTTGATCGCGATATTGACAATAGCCGCGCTTGCCGAACGCGTCCCGCCCGCGCGTTCGGCCTTGCATTCGCCTCAAATTCGAGAAACTTGAGGCAGGCTGATACGGTCCCTGTTAGAGGATCGGCGGCGTCTCTGCGTGTGTCGTCCACAGGGGTTTCTACCGAATGCGTATTCTACTCGCGACCGCGGTTGCGATTGCCCCCCTGATGGCAGCCACCGGCGCCATGGCCGAGGTCGTGATCACGACCGTGCGGACGACGCCGATCACGACGTCAAACGCGACCGCCACCGGCACGGCGGACGATATCCGAATCTCCGGCGGCGGCGGCATCACCCTTGCGTCCGGGACTGCAGTCACGGTGAACTCCGACCACGACTTCACGATGGAAGGCCAGTCGTCGATCACGATGTCGCCCGCCGCCGATGGCGCCACCGCGGTACTGATCAATCCGGGGGTCACTTCCGACATCACTATCGGCTCGACAATCGCTATCGGCGACACCATCACGACCTACCCCGACACGGACAATGACGGTGATATCGACGGACCCTGGGCCACGGGGTCGGACCGCTACGGCATCCGCTACGCGGCGGGCGCCCCGGTCACCGGGAACCTGACCGTCAGCTCCCTTGGCTCCATTGGCGTGGAGGGCAATAATTCCTACGGCATCTCCATCGAGTCCGGCCTGATCGGCAATATCCAATCCCAAGGCGCCATCCGGGTTTTCGGCGACAACTCCGTCGCCATCCGGACCCAGGGACCCGTCACCGGCAATATCATGCTGCTGGGGTCGGTGACCGCGCGCGGCATGAACACCTCCGCCATCTCGATCGGCGGCGATGTCGGCGGACGGCTGACACTGCAGGGCGATATCAGCGCCACAGGCTATCGCTACACCAGCGCCGGCAACGCCGCCTTCGAAGCAAAGCTCGAAGCCGAGGACAAGCTGCAGGGCGGACCCGCCGTCATCATCGCCGGCAACGTCGCCGGCGGCGTGGTGGTCGATCGCCCGCCTGTCGATACCAGCCCGACCAACCCGGACGAGGACGGAGACGGGATCGCGGATGGATCCGAAAGCACCGGCGCCATCAACAGTTTCGGTGCCGCGCCGGCGATCCTCGTGGGCTCGACGACACAGTCCATCACACTCGGCGTGGTCGGGACGGACGATAACGCCTTCGGCTTCATCAACCGCGGCACGATCACGGGTCAGGGCATCTACGCGGGTATCGCCGCGAATGCCGTGGTGTTCGGCGGCAATCCCGGCCAGACCGTGACCATCAGCAGCGGCGTCCGCAACCAGGGGACCGTCACCGCCTTGGCCAGCGGGGCCAGCGCCACAGCCTTCCGCTTCGGCACGGGCGCCAGCACGCCCCAGCTCTACAACACCGGCGCCATCACCGGCGGCGTCGCCAGCGAAGTCGCCGCCAATGCGGTCGCCATCCAGATTGACGCGGGTGCCTCGCTGCCCAGCATCAACAACAACGGCTCGATCCTGGCCTCCGCCGGGGGCGGCGCCGCCACTGTCACCGCAATCAACGATCTCAGCGGCACGCTGACCTCGATCACCAACACCCGCTCACTCCAGACGATACTGAACCCGAACCAGGCCGGCGATCCCGTCAGGGGGACAACGACGGCCATTAATGTCCGCGCCAACACCACGGGCGTCACGGTCTTGCAAACCGGCATAGTGGGCCCGCCCACGGCTCTGGATCCCGACACCGACGGCGACGGCGTGCCAGACAGCTTCGAACCGATCCTTGTCGGCGACATCCTGTTGGGTTCCGGCGCCGATACCGTGGATATCCGCAACGGTCTCGTCTTGGGCGACATCGACTTCGGCGCCGGGGCCGACAGCCTGTCGATCACCGGCGGCGCCATCGTACGGAGCGCCCTGTCCGATATCGGCGGCGACCTGACGATCAACGTGGCCAATGGCACCCTGGACGCCCGGAATACCGCCCCGCTGAACGTCACCAGCCTGAACGTCGGCGCCGCCGGCGACCTGATCTTCACCATCGACCCGGCGAACAGCGCTTCGGGCGGATTCAATGTCGCCGGAACCGCCACCCTGGCCGACGGCGCCGGTCTGGGCGTCCGCTTCACCTCCCTGCTGGCGGCTCCGCAGCGTTTCACCCTGATCGATGCGACGACGCTGAATTTGGGCGCCATCGACTTCGGTTCCACCGCGCAAAATTCGCCCTACCTCTACCTCGTCTCCGCCGGAGCCGATGTGCCGGCGGGCGAGGTCTTCGTCGATGTGCGCCGACGCACTGCGGCTGAGGCCGACCTGATCGCCGTCGAGGCGGCCATGTTCGAGTCCTTCTATTCCGCCCTGGGCGGCGCGGCGGATGTCCGCAACGCTTTCCTGGCCCAGACCGGGCGCGAGGGCTTCATCAACCTGTATGAGCAGCTGCTGCCGGACCATGCCGGGGGTCCCCTGCTCTCGCTGTCCTCCGGCACCGACGCGGTGACGCGGGCGCTGACGGGCCGCAACGCCTCGGCGGCGCCCGGCGAAACCAGCGCCTGGGTGCAGGAAATCAATTTCTACGCCGACAAGGACAAGACCGACACCTACGGCTTCCGCTCGGAAGGCTTCGGTGTCGCCGGCGGCATCGAGCGCGGCACGGGCCTCGGCGCCGTGGGCGTCAGCGCCGCCTTCACCTCGTCCGACCTCAAGGACCCCGAGTCCGAGGCCGAGGAGGTGCTGTCGGCCAGTCTGCTGGAGTTGGGCCTCTACTGGCGCGCCCAGGGCCAGTACTGGACGACCTGGGCACGGGGCGCGGCGGGCTATGCGACCTTCGCGTCCAAACGCCGTTTCGTCGGCGCGGGCCTGAACCTCGCCAATACATCCGACTGGAACGGCTTCACCCTCGCGGCGGCCGGCGGCGTCTCCTACGAGCGCAACTACGGTCGCTTCAGCATTCGGCCCGAGGCCTATGCCGAGTTCTTCTCGCTGAGTGAGGACGGCCACGTCGAGACCGGCGGCGGCGACGGCTTCGATCTCGAGATAGGCGACCGCAACGGACACCTGTTCTCGGCCACGGCGGCCGTCAACCTCGGCATGTCGATGGGCGAGAACAGCTGGCTGCGTCCGGAACTTCGCGTCGGCTGGCGACAGAATATCTCGGTCGATCCGGGCGAGACCATCGCCCGCTTCCGCTCGGGCGGTCCGGACTTCACCCTCAACGGCGGCTCCATCGAAGGCGGCGGACCGATCGTCGGGTTCCGGCTGAACATCGGCAATGAATTGGGCATGCTGTCCATCAACGCCGACGCCGAGATGATTGAGGACTATATCCGCTACATGTTGTTCCTGCGAGCGAGCTTCCGGTTCTAGGGTACAGGAAACCTGCGGGTTTCACGCGGACGGGCGGCTAGCTCAGCTGGTCAGAGCACCTCGTTTACACCGAGGGGGTCGGGGGTTCGAACCCCTCGCCGCCCACCAGCCATCCGCCGCCCCGGTTCCGCCCGGTCCGCCGGTCAGACTGCGTTCACCATTGCCGGGTAACCCTGTCCCATCGGGAGAAGGCGTCATGATCAAGACCATCAAGACCGGCGGGAGCATCCTCGCTGTCGTCGGCGCGAGCCTGCTGCTGCAAGGCTGTATCGTGGGCGCCGTCGTGGGCACGGCCGGCGCGATCGTGGGTGGAGCGGCCCAGGCCACCGGCGCCGTGGTAGGCGCGGGCGTCGACGCAGTCACGACCTCAGACGAAGAGACCAAGGCCAGACGCGAACGCGAGCAGCGGGCCGAAGAGCGCGAACAACGCCGTTGCGAACAGCGCCGAAGCCAAGGCCGCGACTGCTGATCTAAAGCGTCAGCACGCAGCGTTCGTGGATCGTAGGGCGCGAGACCATGATCCGGCTCAGACCCGGCCATTCGGGCTTGAGGCGCTCGGCGAACCACAGGCACAGATGTTCCAGTGTCGGTAGTTCCAGGCCAGGCTTTTCATTGAGCAGGCCATGATCCAGCTCCTCAGCCGCCGCCTTCAGCGCGCGGTCGAGGGCGCCGAGATCCGCGACCCAGCCATGCCCGTCCAGCGCCTCGCCACGCACCGTGGCCTCAACCGAGAAGGAATGGCCGTGCATCCGGCGATAGGGACTGCCGTCCGGCTCGTTCGGGAAATGGTGGGCCGCGTCGAAGGTGGCCGCCTTGGTGATCTCGAAAACGCTCATCTTACGCCGATGTATTTGTGGGTCTGGACGCTGAGCCGCCACTTCGGGTGGGTCAGGCAATAGTCGATGGCCGCCGCCGTGTTGGCCGCCTGGTCGGGCCCGTCCATAGGTTGGAGCCAGAATCGCTCGAACGGCAGATGCTCGAACCGGTCCGGCATGGCCGTGGGCTGGGGAAAGACGAGTTTTAGTTCCTGTCCAGAGGTCTGGAGCACGGGCGCAGCAGCCTTGGGGCTGATGCAAATCCAGTCGATTCCGTCTGGCGCCGGGAGCGTGCCGTTGGATTCGACGGCGATCTCGAACCCGCGCGCGTGCAGGGCGCCGATCAGGGCGGCGTCCAGCTGCAACAAGGGCTCGCCCCCGGTGCAGACGACCAGTTTCGGATCCCCTGCCCGCCCCCGCCACATCGCCGCGACATGATCCGCCAGGGCGTCGGCGGTCACGAACTTGCCGCCGCCGTCGCCGTCCACGCCGACGAAATCCGTGTCGCAGAAGGTGCAGACGGCCGTCGCGCGGTCGCGCTCAAGCCCGTTCCACAGATTGCAGCCGGCGAAACGCAGGAAGACGGCGGGCCGTCCGGCCTGCCCCCCCTCGCCCTGCACCGTCAGGAAGACCTCCTTGGCTGAATAGGTCATGCGGCTGCCCATTCGGCATGGCCCGCGGCGCGCAGTTCACAAGCCGGGCAGTCGCCGCAGCCGTAGCCCCAAGGGTGGCGATGGGTCCGGTCGCCCCGATAGCAGGTGTGCGACGCCTCAACGATCAAATCGACCAAGGGCGCGCCGCCGATGCGCTCGGTCAGGACCCAGGTGTCGGCCTTGCTCAGGGTCATCAGCGGCGTCTCGATGACGACGGGCTTGTCCAGGCCCAGGCTGAGCGCCTTGGCCATGGCGTCGATCGTATCGCGGCGGCAGTCGGGATACCCCGAATAGTCGGTCTCGCACATGCCCCCGACCAACGCATCCAGACCACGACGGTCGGCCAGGGCGGCGGCGCAGGTCAGAAAGACCAGGTTGCGGCCCGGCACGAAGGTGGTCGGCAGGCCGCGGGCGTCCATCTCGATGGCCCGGTTGCTGGTCAGGGCGCTGGCGGCGATGTGGCCATAGCCGGTCAGATCGACGACGTGGTCCGGCCCCAGCCGCTCGGCCCATTGCGGCAGCACCGCCGCCATGCCGTCGCGGACCGCCAGTCGGGCCTGCATCTCCACGACGTGGCGCTGGCCATAGTCAAAGCCGACCGTCTCGACACGCGCGTACCGCTCCAGCGACCAGGCCAGGCAGGTCGCGCTGTCCTGTCCGCCCGAGAACAGGACGAGAGCCGATTTGACGGGCGTAGGCAGGGAATCGCTCATGACAAACCTGCGGTCGGCCGGTCGGCCGCGCGCATGGACAAGGGGGATGGGCCGCTGAATGGCGGGGCGGGCCTTCTACACCAGCCCCGCAAGCAGAGCAAAAGCGGCTAAAAAAACGGCTCAAAAACGGCGATTATCGCCTTAACCCTTCTGCAAACGGTTCTGATCCAATGTCCGCCGGCCCCAGTGGAGTAGCGGCCCGCCATGCCGACCATAGAAGTTCTGACCGAGCGCGCCGAGGCGGTCTCGCCCCAGACGCCGGGAATCGACGTCTTCTCGCGCTTCGAGCGTGAGCCCGACACGCTGGTTATCCCGGTCGTCGAGAACGGACGGCCCGTAGGTCTGGTCGAACGCAACGCTTTCCTGCTGAAAATCGCCGGCGCCTTCGGCTACGCCCAGTACGCCAATCGCCCGATCCTGCATGTCATGGATCTGGAACCGGCCGTGGTAGAGGCCGGCGTCAGCATCGACACCTTCTGTGACATCCTGCTGAAAGGCGACCCGGCCGCCTTGACGCGCGGCTTCATCGTCACCCGCGAGGGGCGCTATCATGGCGTCGGCACGGCCGGCTCCTTGCTGCAGGCCGTCAACGAGCTCCAGCGTCAACAAAACGTCGAGCTGGCGGAGCAAGCCCGCATCCTGACCGACACCCGGACCCAGGCCCTCGCCTCGGCCCGCGCCAAGAGCCAGTTCCTGACCATCATGAGCCATGAGCTGCGCACGCCGATGAATGGCGTGCTGGCGGTGGCCGAACTGCTTCGCCGCCAACCGTTGAACGCCCAGTCTCACGCCCACATCAACACGATCGTGGAATCGTCCGAAACCTTGCTGCGCATTCTCCAGGACGCGCTCGACCTGTCGCGCGCCGAAGCCGGCGAACTGGAGCTCCATCCGACGGCCACGCCCCTGCGCGCCCTGATGGACGACGTCCAGGCGACCTGGGCTCCGCGGGCTTCGCAGGACAATGTGACCCTGATGGTGAGCTATGAGGGGGACACCGAACTGGCCGCCGTCGTCGATGGCGCGCGGCTCACCCAGCTGTTCAACAACCTGATCAGCAACGCCCTGAATTTCGCCCGCAACGGTGTCGTCGAGGCAGGGCTGAAGGCCGTCGCCGACGGCGATCGCATCCGCCTGGAGGCCCGGGTGCGGGACGATGGCGCCGGCATTGACGCCGAACGTGTCGATGCGATCTTCGAGCCCTTTGTGCACGGCTCGGGTCAGGACGGCGCGGGCCTGGGCCTGGCCATCTGCCGCCAGATCGTCGACCGCATGGGCGGCCGTATCTGGGCCGAGAACAATCCGGGCCGCGGAGCGACCTTCGCCTTCGATCTGGACGTCGAGCGGACCCAGGTCGAAGCCGCTGCGACCTCCAATGTCGAAAACTTCGGCGGCGCGGACCTGGCGAGCAATCCCCACATCCTGATCGTCGACGACAATGCAACCAACCGCGTGGTGGCCCAGGCCCTGTGCGAGATGTTCGGCTGCACCTCCGAGACCGCCGAGGACGGTGTCGAGGCCGTCGAAGCGGTGCAGGAGCGACGTTTCGATCTGATCCTGATGGACATCAAGATGCCGCGCATGGACGGCGTCCAGGCGACCCAGGCGATCCGCGCCCTGAACGGTCCAGCGCGCGACATTCCGATCGTCGCCCTGACCGCCAACGCCGATCCCGACGATGCGAAGAAATATCTCACCATCGGCATGGCCGCCGTCGTCGAGAAGCCGATCAAGCCGGAACGTCTTCGCATGGCCATGAACCTCGCGCTCGAACAGGCCGCAGCGACCGCCGCCGTTGAGGTTGCTCCGGAGCGCAATCGCAAGAGCCACTCGGTCGCCTGACGCACCGGTTGGTGAATGGGCGCCCTTGCGCTCATTTCCGCACGGACCGAGAAGCGGACCCATGCGTTCTCCGATCCTCGACATCCTCCCTCAACTGGCCGCCGGCGCCGCCCATACCCACGCGCTGGGCTTCGTCTACGATAGCCTGGACGGCGACCGGGTCCGCATCCGCGCGCCGTGGCGCGAAGACCTCGTGGGCGATCCAGACACCGGCGTGCTGTCGGGCGGCCTGGTCACCACCCTGCTGGACCATGTCGGAGGGCTCGCGGTCTGGATCGCTCTTGGGCGATTCGAATCGATCGCCACCCTGGATCTGCGGGTCGACTATATGCGGGCGGCCCGGGCACGGCGCGACCTGGTCGCGGAGGCGCGCTGTTACCACCTGACCCGGTCGGTGGCCTTCGTTCGCGCCTGGGCCTTCGAGGACAGTCCCGACGATCCCGTCGCCGCGGCCCAGAGCGCCTATATGCTGGCCTCGAGCGCCAGTCGTGGCCTCGGCTCCAATCTCAAGGCCGGCCCGGAGGACGGGCGATGAGCGACCTGCTGGACCGCCTGCCCTACGCCCGGTTCCTCGGCCTGACGACCGCGAGCGAAGGACAGGCGCTGACCGTCACCATGCCGTTCTACCAGAAGCTGATCGGCAATCCGGTCCTGCCCGCCCTGCATGGGGGATCGACCGCCGCCCTGCTCGAACTGACCGCCGTCGCCCAGGTCGCCGCCCTGTACCCCCGGTTGCGACTGCCGAGGCCGATCAATGTCACGGTGGCCTATCTGCGCTCGGGCCGGCCCGTGGATGTCCATGCCCGCGCCCGGATCAGCAAGGCGGGACGGCGGGTCGCCCACGTTCTGGCCGAAGCCTGGCAGGAAGACGAGACCCAGCCCATCGCCGCCCTGACCGCGCATTTCCTGATGGCGGATGATGACTCCTAGTTGCATTTGATTGCAACCTGTGCTGGTTTTCCTCTCGTGACGCGAGGTCACGAGAGGATCAAGCATGTCCAGACTGTCTGTCGGCGAAGCTCTCGCCGCACGCCTTTACGCCGCAGAATCAGCAATTGATCAGGCCCTGATCGAAACCGCGACCCTGGCGGCGGCCCTGCCCACAGCACGCGCCGAGGCTTGGCTATCCGCCGTGACTGGCCAACGCGCCTTTGCGGGCGCCGCCGCCACCATCAGCGCCCTCTCTGACGCGCGGGCCCATATCGTCCAGACCCACAACACCCTGACCGCCCTCGCCCGCAACCTGGGCCTGGAGGCTCTGGCGGTCGGTCCATTGGACAAGCCCGGGGACGGTCCGCCGATCGGCGGGGGTGGCGGTGATGGCCCCGGGGTCGCGCCGGACGTGGTCAACAAATCCCTACCAAGCAAGACCTCGATATGTTAACGAGTTGTTCATCAGTTCCAGTGGGAGGCTTACATGATCAAGACGGAAGTTATCGCCAGCGTCGCCGGCGACCTGAATTCGACCGAACACGCTGTTGACGCCGCCATCGCGCGCGCCACCACCCTGGTGCAATCGATGATCGGCGGTCGCGCCGCTCTCAATCTTTCGCCGGTCGTCGGCGCCGAGGCCCAGCAGAAGGCCATGGAAGCGATCGCCAGCCTGAGCGCCGCGCGTCAGGCTATGGTGGCCTGCCACGCCGAGATGGCCAAGGATCACCGTCGTCTGGGCTATGGCGTCTACGCCGGTATCGAGGAAAAGGGCCCGCGGCCCAGCGCGATCGGCGAGCATCGTCTCCGCGCGGTTTAATTCGACGTAGTATCCGCCAGCGGTCATTCCCGCTGGTGCTGACTTAAGGCACTATCGCCCCCATGCTTGCCGCTTGGGGGCGATTCTATGTTTGAGACGATATACGCCCAGCTCCTTCTGGCAGTCGCGATCCTCGTCATCACATTCGCCTTCGTGAAGGGCGACGAGCCTGAGCGACTGGCGGCTGCGGCCTACACGATGTGCACCCTTGCCACAGTGATGCTCGGGGATGGCTCCAGCCCGAGCGTCCCGCGCTGGGGGTTTATGGGGATCGAGATCGTACTGTTGGTCGTGTTCGTCGGAATCGCCTGGAAGAGCCAGCGGAACTGGCTCATCTGGGCCGCCGCCGCTCAGGTCTTGACCGTCACCTCCCACGTTCTGATCGTGGCGAACCTCCGACCGCCCCGCGACGCGGTCGCCGCCGTCATCAACATGTCCAGCTATGGGGTGTTGATCGCCATGGCCATCGGCACCTTCTGGGCGTGGCAGGAGCGCCGCGCGGCCGGACTGAAGTAGGCTGGACGGCCTGATCGGAAACCGTCAGCGAAAGACGAAGCGATTGCTTGACACCCTGCAGACCCAGATCGGGGCCGCGATCACAGTCTTGGTCGTCGCCTTCGCCTTTCTGAAAGGCGACGAGCCGGAGCGGATCGGGGGCGGCGCCTATGTGTTGGCCTGGTTCGCCAGCCTGCTGATCCAGGACGACGGGGCCGGCACCGGCGTCCAATGGGGGCTGATGGGCGTCGATTTCGTCCTGATGGCCGTCTATGCGGGATTGAGCTGGAAATCCCGTCGGGCCTGGCCTGTCTGGGCGTCGGGGCTGCAGGCGCTGATCGTCATGAGCCACCTGCTGACCCTGGTCGATATCCGCCCGCCGCTCATGGCCTTCTATGCGGTGATGAACCTGGCCAGCTACGGCATCCTGCTGGCCTTGGCCATCGGCGCCTTCCGGGCGTGGCATGAGCGCCGCGTCATCGGGCTGGAATAGTCAACCGGCGTTGATCCGGAAGGCATTTATTCCTATATTGCCGTCGAATCGACCGTCCGGTCTGCGGTGAACACATGCCCCTCTCTCACGCCCAACTCTGGAAGGCGATCGACGGCCTGGCCCGTCATGAGGGGCTCAGTGTCTCGGCCCTGGCCAGGCGGGCCGGACTGGACGCCACCAGTTTCAATCCGTCCAAACGGTTCGGACCGGGCGAGCCCGCGCGCCCGCGCTGGCCCTCCACCGAAAGCCTGACGCGGATCCTCACGGCGACAGGGCTGTCGCTGGGCGACTTCGCGGCCTTGGCCCACGACGCCATCGAACGGCCGTCGACCGTACCCATGCTGGGCATGGCCCAGGCGGGGCAGGACGGCTTTTTCGATGATGCGGGCCTGCCGGTCGGCGACGGCTGGGAGCAGACCGACCTGCCCCGCCCAAAGGACAGCCTGCTGAGCCTGCGCATCGTCGGGGACTCGATGGCTCCCCTGTATCGCGAGGGCGACCGGGTGATCGTTGACCGCGACGCGACGGAGGCGCGCAAGGGCGACCGGGTGGTCGTGCGCACCACGGGCGGAGAAACCCTGGCCAAGGAGGTGGCGGCGCTGACGGCAAAAGTCGTCACGCTCGCTTCGGTCAATCCCGCCTATGAGCCGCGCACCCTGGGTCGCAAGGAGATCGTGTGGATGGGCAGGATCCTCTGGGTGAGCCAGTGATTTGGGCCGCGGTCAAAAGGCTCCGCCTTTTCGACCCGACACGGCCAAGCGCTTCGCGCGGCGTCCAAAAAGGAAAAGACCGCCCCCTTTCGGAAGCGGCCTCTTCATTGCGCGGCTGGACGCGCCTTAGTTGGTGGTGACGTAGCGGGCGTTGACCCAACCGCCACCGGCGATCTGAACCCATTCGCCCTGCGAACCAACGGCGCTGAACGACTGGCCGGCGCGCAAGGTACCGGCCTGGCGATAGTTGGTGCCGGGGCCCGAGCGGATGCGCAGGTTGGACGTGGCGCGATAGGCCCCGCCCGAAGTGGCGCTGGTGGCGCGGGCGCGTTGCTGGTTGCAGCCGATGTAGGAACCGGCGGCAGCGCCGGCGCCCGCGCCGACCACGGCGCCGAGGGTGCGTTCATTGTCCGACACCTGGCTGCCGGCCAGGGCGCCGAGCACGCCGCCGATCATGGCGCCCGCGCGTTGGCGGCCGCCGGGAGCGTCGCAGTTGGTGACGCCGTTGGCCTGCTGGGCCATCGAGGCGGTCGGGACCGCTGTGACCAGCGCCGCCAGGGCGGCGGCGGTGATCAGGGTGGATTTCAAAATCTTCGACATGGCTCTCTCCATTCATCGAGGTTGGTCGATGGCAGGGAGAATGCGCGACCACGGATGAAGGCTCCCGGAGCGCCGCCGTTATATTGGGTTCATGTACGTTAGCGCACAGGCCGAAGCCTTATTGTCACGCTTCGGCCAGCCGTCCGTACGCCCCCGCCTCGATCAACTGGATCGTCTGCGGCAGGCCATAGATGGCCGCGAACGAGCCGAAGCGTGGGCCTTGGGACGCGCCCAGCAGAACTTCGTACAGCGCCCCGAACCATCCACGCAGGGGTTCAAAGGCATGCGCCTTGCCCACCGCATAGACCTCGGTCTGGATCCGTTCGCCGTCGGTCGTATCGGCCGGCAGGGCCTTTAACCGCGCCGCGAGGTCCAGCAGCGCCGCCTTCTCCCTGTCATGGGGCGCCCGGTACGACTTTGTCGGCTTCACGAAGTCCTCGTAGTAGTTCAGCGCATGGCCCATCAGCCGGTCGAGCATCGGCTCGGTCTCCGGCGTCGCCTCGGGCAGATACTTCGCGAAATAGGCCCACAGCTGGTTCTTGTCCGACGCGTTGGCCACGGCGACGAGGTTCAGCAGCAGGGCGAACGACACCGGCGAAGTGTGCGTCGGCGGCGACCCGGCGTGGATCGACCAGACGGCGTTGTCGATCCGCTTGGCCGGCTCCTGCGTCTTGTAGGCCTCGATGGCCGCCAGCCAGTCGTCGATGGCCCGCGGGATGACGTTGAAATGCAGGCTCTTGGCCGATTTCGGCGACTGGAACATGTACCAGCTCAAGGACTCCGGCGTGCCGTAGCGCAGCCATTCGTCCATGGTCAGGCCATTGCCCTTCGATTTGGAGATTTTGCGGCCCTCGACGTCGAGGAAGAGCTCGAAATTGAATCCCTCGGGCGGCACACCGCCCAGGGCGCGACAGATCTTGCCACTCTCGCGCACGCTCTCGATCAGATCCTTGCCCGCCATCTCGTAGTCGACGTCCAGCGCCGTCCAGCGCATGGCCCAGTCGGGCTTCCACTGCAGCTTTACATGGCCGCCGGTGACCGGAACCATCGTCGTCCCCGCCGTCGGGTCGTCGAACGTGATGGTCCCCGCCTCGATGTCGCGCTCCAGGGTCGGGACCTGCAGCACATGGCCGGTGGCGGGGCTGACCGGCAGGAAGGGTGAATAGGTGGCGCGCCGCTCCTCGCCCAGCGTCGGCAGCATGATCGCCTGCACTGCGTCGAACCGCGCCAGCAGGGTCAGCAGCGTCGCGTCGAACCGGCCCGACTTGTACTGTTCCGTCGAGGACAGAAATTCGTAGTCGAAGCCGAAGCCGTCGAGGAAGGCGCGCAGGCGGGCGTTGTTGTGCGCCCCGAAGCTGTCGTGCGTCCCGAAGGGGTCGCGCACCACGGTCAGCGGCTTGTGCAGGTCCTCGGCCAGCATCTCGGGGTGGGGAATGCCCTCGGGGACCTTGCGGAGCCCGTCCATGTCGTCGCTGAACGCAATCAGCCGCGTCGGCCAGTGATCGCCGGTCAGGGCGCGGAAGGCGTTGCGCACCATGGTCGTGCGCGCCACCTCGCCGAAGGTGCCCATATGCGGCAGGCCGGACGGACCGTAGCCGGTCTCGAAGATGACGGGCCGTTGCAAGGCCGCGAAGGTGGCCAGCGCCTCGTCCGCCTTGCCGGCGTCGATCAGCAGCTTCGCCGCGTTGCGCTCGGCGTCCGACAGCCGCTTCTTCAGCACATGGGCCAGAAGATTGCGGGCCTGTTCGAACGGCCAGGATTTGGCCTCGCGCGCGAGGGTTTCGAGGTTCTGCAGCATGAGGCGCGGTTTGCAGGGTCAGGGGCGTGGGGTCAACGTCCCGCTTCGTATCGCCGCAAGCGGCGTCAGGGTCGTGGGAAGGTCAGCTTGAACCGGGCCCCGTTGCCACTGTCCTTCTGCTTACAGGCAAGCGTGCCGCCCAGTTGCGCCGTGAGGCTGACGACGACCTTCATCCCGAGGCCTGAGCTGGTGCGCGGATCGAACCCTTCCGGCAGGGGTGGCCCGTCGTTCGCTACGCAGAGGTCGTACACCCCATTGACGAGGCGGTACTCGACGTCGATCTCACCCTTGCCGTATTTGGCCGCGTTTGTGATCAGCTCGTTGGCGATCAGACCGAGCGACTGCACCGCCGCCGAGGGCAACGGGGCCTCCGCCCCCTCGACACGGATCGGGCGGTCCAGGGCATCCGACAGATCGGCGCAGAGCCGCCGCAGGAAGGCGAAGGCCTCAATATCCTGACCCGGTTCAGCGTAGAAATTCCGATGAACCTGAGCCACCGCCGCGACGCGGTTGGCGGCGATCTGCAACTGCGCCGAGGCGTCCATCAGGCCGGGCGCACGGCTTTGCATGGCCAGCAGAGAGGAGACGAACTGCAGGCTGTTGGCCACGCGATGGTCGATCTCGCGTGACATCAGATCGGCGTGCGAAACCGCCTGCCGCGACGCCCGCCTGAGCTCCAACTGATCCATGACGACCGAGGCGAGGTCGGTCAGGTCGGCCATGGCCGCCTCATCGAGATCTCGAGGCTGGAAGTCGAGGACGCACAGGGTCCCCAGATTAAAGCCCTCATGGGTGGTCAGTGGTGCGGCGGCGTAGAAGCGCAATCCGAAATCCCCCGCGACGAGCGGATTGGCAAGCGAGCGGGGATCCAGCGAGGCATCGGTCAACGCATAGGACGCGTTGGACATGATTGCGGACGAACAGAGACCGGGCAGGCGTTCGATCTCGGTGACGTCAAGGCCGTGGTGCGACTTGAACCAGATGCGGTCGTGATCGACGATGCTGATGATGGCGATCGGCGTCCTGAACCTGCGGGCCGCAATGGCGGCGATGCGATCGAACGACCCATCCGGTGGCGTATCGAGGATGTCATAGCGCTTGACCGCCGCGAGGCGCAGCGCCTCGCGGCGTTCGTCGATGACATCAATCGAGGCGGACATTCAACGATCTCATATCGGCGAGGAGAGATTACTAATGCCACCAGGTCAAAATCGGCAACAGCAAGCGCCACGACAGCGTCCGATAAACGGGGCCGGATGGAGCCGGTTCCGGCGGCTTGACCGCCGGAACGCCTCATGCGCTTAACGCCGCCTCATGCGAACCGCCGATTTCGACTTCGACCTGCCGGACGACCACATCGCGCTGCGCCCCGCCGAGCCGAGGGATTCCGCGCGCCTCATGGTGGTGCGGGACGGCGAACTTGAGGACCGGATCATCCGTGACCTGCCGGACTTCCTGCGGCCCGGCGACGCCCTGGTGTTCAACGACACGCGGGTGATCCCCGCGCGACTGTCGGGTGTGCGTGAGCGGGTCGGGCCGGATGACGAGAGCCTGACCGTGGCGGTCGAGGCCACCCTGCATCACCGCGACGCGCCCGACGTCTGGTCGGCCTTCATGAAGCCGGGCAAGCGGATCAAGGCCGGGGATCGTATTCGCTTCACTGCTCCCCTTCCCCTCGAGGGGGTGGAGGAAGGTTCGCCGGAGGCGAACCGACGACGGGCCGGGGGATGGGGTGGAGGCCGTGAGTCGCAGAAACTGGCGCGGAGGGCGCCGTCCGGCGACGGGCTGAGCCCATCGCCTCACCATCCACAGCCTGCCTTCACCCCCACCCCAACCCCTCCCCCCTCGAGGGGGAGGGGCTCTATGTGCTCGCTTGGCCAGCTCGACGCCACCGTGGTCGACAAGGGTGTGGATGGGCTGGTGACGCTGCGCTTCGATCTCGCCGGGCCGATGCTGGACGAGGCGATCCGCGACGTCGGGGTCATGCCCCTGCCCCCCTATATCGCCGCCAAACGGGCCGAAGACGACCGCGACCGCTCGGACTACCAGACCATGTTCGCCCATTGGGACGGATCGGTCGCCGCCCCGACGGCGGGACTGCATTTCACCCCGGCCCTGATGGGGGCGATCCGGGCCAGGGGCGTCTCGACCCATGCCGTGACCCTGCACGTCGGGGCCGGCACCTTCCTGCCGGTCAAGGCCGACGACACAGCCGATCACAAGATGCACTGCGAGTGGGGCGAGGTCTCCACCGATACCGCCGCCGCCCTGAACGCCGCACGCGCCGCCGGGGGACGGATCGTCTGCGTCGGCACCACTTCGCTGCGGCTGCTGGAGAGCGCCACGATGCCCGAGGGCGAGATTCGCCCCTTCCACGGCGACACAGCCATCTTCATCACCCCCGGCTACCGCTTCCGCGCCGCTGATGTGCTGATGACCAATTTCCACCTGCCGAAATCGACCCTGTTCATGCTGGTCAGCGCGTTCGCCGGGCTGGAGGTCATGAAGGCGGCCTATGCCCATGCGGTGGCAGAGGGGTATCGGTTCTATTCCTATGGGGATGGGTCATTGCTGTTCCGGAGCCTGACATGAGCCCGCCGACGTCTTCCTTCCCCCCTTGCGGGGGAAGGTGGCGCGCGGAGCGTGACGGATGGGGGGTGACACACCGGTCCGGCCCCGTTTTCGCGACTTCATTTTCTCATAGGCTAAGCCAGCCCCCCTATCCGACCGGCTGCGCCGGCCACCTTCCCCCGCGAGGGGGGAAGGAGATCGTGTAGTGCCCTTCCCCTTCGACATTACCGCCACCGAAGGCCGCGCCCGCACCGGGGTGCTCAAGACCGCGCGCGGCGACATCCACACCCCCGCCTTCATGCCGGTGGGAACGGCCGCCACGGTCAAGGCCATGACGGTCGATCAGGTCAAGGCCACCGGCGCCGACATCATCCTGGGCAACACCTACCACCTGATGCTCCGCCCCGGTCCCGAGCGGATGGAGCGGCTGGGCGGGCTGCACAAATTCATGGGCTGGACCAAACCCATCCTGACGGACAGCGGCGGATTCCAGGTCATGTCGCTGGCGGGCATTTCGAAAGTGAAGGAGGACGCCGTCACCTTCGCCAGCCATATCGACGGCTCGAAACACGTCCTCAGCCCCGAACGCTCGATCGAGATCCAGGCTGACCGGATCGGCGCCGACATCTCCATGCAGCTGGACCAATGCGTCAGCTGGCCGGCAGAGGAGCCCGCCGCCCGCGCCGCCATGGAGCTGTCGGCTCGCTGGGGCGCCCGTTCGAAGGCCGCGTTCGGCATGCGTGAGACCCAGGCCCTGTTCGGCATCCAGCAGGGTTCAACCTTCGAGAACCTGCGCCGCGAATCGTCCGACCGGTTGCGGGAGATCGGCTTCGACGGCTACGCCATCGGCGGCCTGGCCGTCGGCGAGGGGCATCAGGCCATGTGCGAGGTGCTGGACTACGCTCCCGACATGCTGCCCGCCGACCGCCCCCGCTATCTGATGGGCGTCGGCAAGCCGGTCGATCTTGTCGAGGCGGTGGCGCGCGGCGTCGATATGTTCGACTGCGTCCTGCCGACCCGCGCGGGCCGCCACGGCCAGGCCTGGACCTGGGCGGGTCCGATCAATCTCAAGAACGCCCGTTTCGCCGAGGATCAGGACCCGCTGGAGCCCGACGTCCCCTGCCCGGCCTCGCGGGACTACTCAAAAGCTTATTTGCATCACCTCGTGCGGGCCGATGAAATCCTCGGCAAGGTGCTGCTGAGCTGGCACAACATCGCCTTCTTCCAGACCCTGACGGCGGCGATGCGCGACGCCATCGTGCACGGCCGCTTCGAGGCCTTCCGCCGCGACTTCCACGCCCGGCATACGTCGAACAACAAGAGCTAACGCTGGCTGCGGCCCCGCGGCCGGAACCAGCCAGGGGCGGCCGGCGGGGCGCAGTTGCGCTGCATCCCCGTCCCTTTCAGGAAAGCCCGGCGCATGCGGCCGGATTGGATGGCCGACTGAACATGGCGACTGTGCTGTTCCGCCCCCGACAACTGGCGAATCCAGCTGCGGCCGGGGATGAAGTCGGTCGTGGCGTCCCGGATCGCATCCAGCGCCGCCGCCGAGGCCGCGTCCGCCGCCCGCTCGCTCAGGAAGGAGCCGTCCTGAGCCGGCGGCTCGTCGGTATCGGGACCCAAAGCCTCGTTCAACCGGGCGATCTCGGCCCCGATGGTGGCGCACTGGTTCAGGTTGCGCAGGTCGTAGGGATTGGCTTCGGCCTGCAACAGGACTGTGGGGATGTACTGGCGGCGCAGGTTGAAGTCGTCCAAAGGCGCCGTGGCGGCCGCGCCAAGCCCGGCGCCGAACTGCTGCACCCCGCCCGCTACGGCGCCACATGCCGACAGGGGAATACAGAGAGCGAGGATCAGACCGGTGGCGCGCATTCCTCCTTCAATCACGGAGTGACGCGGTTCGGAAGCGCCGCCGCGATTGACGAAGGGATGGTACGCCCTCTCGGGCTCGAACCGAGGACCCTCTGATTAAAAGTCAGATGCTCTAACCAACTGAGCTAAGGGCGCATACCACGCCGGTCGCGTTCGCGGCCCGGCGACGCGCCTTCTGTTGCAAACCGTCGTCCGGGTCAAGGGCTGGCTCGACGCGCGGCGAGCCTGACGGTAGGCAGGAGGCATGAAACCCCTGTCGGGCCTGCGCATCCTCGAGTTCGATGGTCTGGGACCCGTCACGTTCGCGGGAATGGTGTTGGCCGACCTGGGCGCGGATGTCCTGCGCCTGAGCCGCAGCGCCGATGCAGGGACGCCGGTGTTCAGCGAGGTCGGCGGCGCGGTGCTGCATCGCGGACGCGCCGCGGTCGGGGTCAATCTCAAGGACTCCGGCGACCTTGTGGAAGTGCTGGAGCTGATCAGCGCGGCGGACGCCCTGATCGAAGGCTTTCGGCCCGGCGTCATGGAGCGGCTGGGCCTCGGGCCGCACGTCTGCGCCGCGCGCAATGCAAGGCTGGTGTATGGCCGGGTCACCGGCTGGGGTCAGACCGGCCCGATGGCGCAGCAGGTCGGCCACGACATCAACTACATCGCCCTCAGTGGTGCACTCCACGCCTTGGGAGAGCCTGACCGTCCGCCGCGGGCGCCGCTGAACCTCGTCGGCGACTATGGCGGCGGCGCGATGATGCTGGTCACGGGCGTCCTTGCCGCCCTGCTGGAAGCGAAGGCCACGGGGAAGGGCCGGGTGGTGGACGCCGCCATGACTGACGGGTCGGCCCTGCTGATGAGCCTGTTTCAGGCCTTGGGCGCACGCGGTCTGTGGAGCGAGGCGCGCGGGGCCAATCTGCTGGACGGAGGGGCGCCCTTCTATCGCTGCTACGGCTGCAAGGATGGGCGGTTCGTCGCCGTGGGCGCTCTGGAGCCGCAATTCTACGCCGCCCTGATCGCCGGGCTGGGGCTGGCGCCGGAAACAGCACCGCAGTTCGACCTGCCGGGCTGGCCCTCGCTGCATACGCGTCTGGAGGCGATATTCGCCGCCCGCGACCGGGATGAATGGGCGGCCCACTTTGAAGGCACGGACGCCTGCGTCACACCCGTCCTGACAATGGCCGAGGCGTCCCGGCATCCGCACAATCTGGCGCGAAGGACCTTCGTCGATCCGGGCGTTGTCCAGGCCGCGCCGGCGCCGCGATTCGACGGAACGCCCGCCGAGCCCGCGGCGGAACCGGCGGCGATGTCGCTGGCCGAGGCCTCGGCCCGCTGGCGCTGAGGGTCAGGCGACCGCCACTTCTGCCGTTTTCCGTTTGGCGGCGCAGGCCTGGGCCAGGGTCGAAGCCAGCAAAACGGGGTCGATCGGCTTGGTCAGGAAGGCGTGAACCCCGACCGCGTCCCAGGCGGCGCGGTGCACATCGAGCGCATTGGCGGTCAGGGCGACAACGGGCGTGGCTCCGTTCACATCACCTGCGCGGATCCGGCGCGTGGCCTCGAGCCCGTCCATCACCGGCATCTGCATGTCCATCAGGATGGCGTCGAACCGCTGACCGGACGCCGCCTCCAGCGCCTCGGCGCCGTTCGCGACCAGGGTCAGGCGGCAGCCGTGCGGCTCCAGCAGCAGTTGCAGGATGCGGCGGTTCACCTCGTGATCGTCGGCGGCGAGGATGGAGCGGCCCGCCAGGGACCCGCTTGTTTCCACCGGACGGACCGGCTGGACCGCCTCGCCTTCGATCGCCGTCATCGGCAGGCTGAGCGTAAAAACCGAACCTTCCCCGTCGGTGCTCTCGGCGGTCAGCGAGCCGCCCATCAACTCAGCGAGCTTGCGGCTGATCGACAGGCCCAGGCCGGTGCCGCCATAGCGCCGGGTGGTGCCGACGTCCGCCTGTTCGAAACTGTTGAAAATCTGTCCCAGCCGATCCGCGGGAATGCCGCAGCCGGTGTCGGTGACCGCCATGTTCAACCGACCGCTCGCCCAGCTGGCCGCGATCAGGATCTCGCCGTCGTGGGTGAATTTTACCGCATTGGACAGAAGGTTGAACAGGATCTGCTGCACCCGCAGCGGGTCGGTTCGCACCGCAGATGGCACATCCGGCGCGATCCGCACCTTCAGCCGGACGCCGTTGGCCAAAGCGCGCGGCTCCCACAGACGAACGACAGTCGACAGCCGGTCGCGCACGATCATGTCGGCGCTTTCCAGCTCCATCTTGCCGGCCTCGATCTTGGAAAAGTCGAGCACGTCGTTGAGCAGGCCCATGAGGACATCGCCAGCGTCGATCAGCATCGACACATGCTCCCGTTGCTGTCCATCCAGACGGGTGCGGCGCAAAAGATTGGCGGCCGAGATCACCGCATTCATCGGCGTGCGAATCTCGTGGCTCACCACGGCGAGGAAGTCCGACTTTGCCGCGCTGGCCACCTCGGCCTTGCGGCGCGCGCTTTGCTCGGCGTCGCGGGCGGTCTGCAGGGCGCCGGTCGTCGAATTACTCTGCCGCACCGCGACAACCAGGTGGCTCATATACAGCAGACAGGCGATGGCAATCAGCAGCGCGTGCCAATTCTGCGTCGCGACGGCGCTGAACAACGGCAGGCCAAAGAAATAGGTCGCATGGGGTGTCACCGCCGAGATCAGGAGCGGCCGCGCATGGTGCATATGCAGGCTGACGTGCAACAGGCCGCCGGCGCACTGGACCATGGCGAACACCTGCCCGACTTCGCCGCCCTTGAACCACATGAAGGCGCTGATCGCCGCATAGACGGTGACGCTGAGCACGGTGGTGGCGCAGCACAGCACCAGATATGGCCGGTCCGGCTCCCAATCGGGCTCGCGTCGGAACCGCCTGAAGACCGCCCAGTCCAGGGCCTGGGTGACCAGAACGGCTGCGAACCAGATCAGGGGCCAGACCGAGTGCACGACGAGCAAGGCCGTGCAGCCGATAAAGGCCGCCAGTGCGATCCGTGTCTTGAGCTCCCGGTATCGCACCTGCGACACCATGGCGTAGGCCGTGACAGTCATCAGCGCCCCTCCGAATTCTCGCTTACGGCAAATTCTGAAAGGATTGGTTGCCGGGCGTGGTGACCACGCGGGCGTTCGGGGTTATGGAACAGGCGAGCCGGCCAAGCGTTGGAAGGCCGTTCCGGGGGAGACGCTGCTGATGAAACGCCTGATTGCCATTCTGGCCCTTTCGACCGCTTTTGGCGTCGCCGCCTGTGACGATCCCAACGCCGATGATCGGGAGGTCGCCGAGGCGCCGATGGAAGCGCCGCTCGCGCTTCCCGCCGAAGACGCTGGCGCGCCGGTCGCGGCCCCCAGCGCCGTCGATTCGCCGCCCGCTGATTCGAGCACCCTTCCCTCCGAAAAGCGATCGTCCGAGGAATCGGTCAAACCCGAAAGCGAAACCCTCTTTTATTGATCCCGGTCGCCGCCTCATCGGCGCCATTGTGGGATGCGCCGGCGTCGATGTCCGCGCCCTGACCAAGGTTCCAGTTTGACGCCAAGGCCCGCCCTGATTCTTATCGGCACGGCGGGCGTCCTGTTGCTGGCCTCCCCCGCAGCGGCGGACCCGCGCGCACAAATTCGCGGCGAGATGGACGCAGGCTTGCGGGCCCAACTGGTCCGCGCGGTGGGCGAGGTCGATGACGCCCCCTCCAGCCGGTTCGAGGCCCGGCGCCGTGCGCGAGGCGCGCTGGAAGCGGCCGAGGCGCTGTTACGGTCCGAGGGCTACTATCAGCCCGTGCTTGAGGATGTCGTCGAGGGCGAAGAGACGCCGATAGCCATCGTCAACGTCACTCCCGGCCGGCGATTTGAACTGGCCGAGGTACAGGTGCTCTGGGCTGGCCCGTCGCCTGACGAGGTGACCGGGACGGCTGTCCGCGCCGAAATCGGCCTGACCCCGGGACAGCCCGGCCGCGCGGGCGACATCATCGCCGCCGAGGGGCGGATCGTCGCTGGCCTGACGCGCCGCGGCTATGCCGATGCGGCGGCCCAGCCGCGCCGGGTCGTGGTCGACCACTCTACTTTTTCCGTCCAGCCCGGCTTCCACATCGCCTCCGGGCCGCTGGTGCGGCTGGACGGCGTTCGGCTGGAAACACGCGGCGCGACCAATCCGGACTGGGTGGCCGGCCTGGCGCCCTGGTCAGAGGGCGAAGTCTATGACCCGGAGGACGTCGCCGAACTGGAGCGCCGGCTGCTCGAAACCGGCGTCTATGACGGTGTAGGTGTGGCCTTGGCGCCGACCGACCAGACCAACACCGATGGGAACCGTCCGATCATCGTCACCCTGACCGACCGCCCCCGTCGCATCCTGGAAGCCGGGGCGACCTTCTCGACCGCCGAGGGATCGGGGGTGGACCTGATCTGGACCTGGCACAACCGGTTCGGCCGCGCTGATACGCTGGTCTGGCAGGCTCGCGCCGCCGACGTCGACAGCCGGCTGGGCGCGTCCCTGAGCCTGCCGCACTGGCGCCGCCCCGGCGAGACCCTGAGGCTGTCTGGCGCGCTGCTCAACGAGGATACAGCCGCCTATCGCCGCACCGCCGTGGCCCTGGCCGCCGACCTGCAGCAGCGGATCGGAAAGACCTCCTATGTGAGCTACGGCGTCGGGCTGGACGCCGGGCAGTATGATGAGAACCGCTTCGATCCGGTGACACAGCTGCCGGTCAATTTCGACCGCGACCTCGTCATCCTGACCGGGCGAGGCAGCGCCTATCTGGATCGCTCGAACGATCCCCTTGATCCCACGACCGGATGGCGGCTCACCGCTTCTGCCCAGCCCACTGCCGTGGCGGGCGAGGATACGGTGCTGTTCCTGCGCACCGAGGCCCAGGCGACCGCCTATCTGCCGCTGCAGGACGGGGCGAAGACGGTCCTGGCAGGGCGGGTTCGGATCGGCTCGATCATCGGTGCAGAGGAACTGACCGTGCCGTCCGACCGCCTGTTCTATTCGGGCGGCGGCGGTTCGGTGCGCGGGTTTGAGTATCAGGGCGTGGGGCCGCGCCTGCCGGACAACACGCCGCGGGGGGGCCTGAGCCTGTTTGAGACCTCCATCGAAATCCGGCGCGACGTCTGGCGCAATTTCCAGGCGGTGGCGTTCGTTGACGCAGGCGCCATCGGCTTCCAGGAGACGCCGGACCTGGACAACCTGCGCTACGGAGCCGGGGTCGGCGTGCGCTACAAGCTGCCGTTCGGTCCGATCCGCGCCGACATCGCCTTCCCGCTGGACCGTCGGGACGGCGATGCCGACTTCCAGATCTATGTCAGCATCGGACAGGCGTTTTGACCGACGCCGCCCCTCCCCCCGACGACGCACCGGACACGCCTGCCGAGACGGCGAAGAAGAAGCGCACACGGATGCAGGCCCTGGCCTTCTTCGGTGGCCTGGCCGCGGCGGTTCTCGCGGCGCTGATGCTCGTCGTCGCGGTCGGTGGGCGGATGTATCTGCTGTCGGACTCGGGTCGGGGGCTGGTGACCAGTTTTGTTGCGGGCAAGAAACTCGGCCGCTATGGCCGGATCAATGTCGAGGGCGTGCGCGGCGATCTGTTCGACGACTTCACCATCGACCGAGTCACCGTCACCGACGCCAAAGGGGTTTGGCTGGAGGCGCGCAAGGTCCGCGTCGACTGGGACTGGTGGCCGCTGATCACCCGCCGATTCCACGCTACCGAGGTCAAGGCCGAAGTCATCCGCCTGATCCGTCGGCCGGACGTCGAGGCCTCGACCGAACCGCCGGGGCCGCAACCCCTGTCCGTCGATATCGACCGTTTCACCGCCGAGGTGGAGCTGTTGGAGAGCTTCAGCAAGGAATATGGTCGCTGGAAGCTGTCAGGCGAGGCGAATGCGCCGCGCAAGGGCTCGAAGACGGCCGTGCTCAATGCCGTCAGCAACAGCCGGCCGGGCGACTATCTGCGTCTCAATGCGACGGTCGGGCACGGCCTCGCAGATCTGCGGTTGAACCTGAGGGCCAATGAGGCGCGTGGCGGACCGCTGGCGGGCGCCCTTGGCTATTCCCCGGACCAGCCCTTCTTCGCCACAGCCGTGGTCAATGGCGAGGTCATCGACGCGGTCGTACGCACCGGCGACTTTGTGCCGCTGGTGATCAAGGGTCGCTATGGCGAGGCCCGGACCCGGATTTCAGGCTTCGCGGACTTCTCCGGCTCAGACCTGCTGGCGCCCTTCGCCGAGCGGATCGGCCGTACCGTGCGGTTCGGCTTCGCGACCTCGAGCGACAGCGATGACGACGGCCGGATCGGCGTCGCCTGGCGTCTGATCGCCCAGAACCTTGAGTCGCGCGCCAGCGGCGAGATCAGGCTTAGCGACCAGAGCAGTCCCGACGGGATCACGCTCGACATCTCGACCCGTTCCCTGACCCGCCTCGCCGGACAGGCCGCGGGAGGGGCAGCGGCCTACCGGGGTCTGTTCCGCGGCACCGCCGCGCAGTGGCGGCTGGATGGCTCAGTGGACCTGATCGGCCCCGAGGTCGCAAGCTATCGGGCGCAACGCCTGCGGGGTCCGCTGAACATTCAGGTGCGGCAAGGCCGGATGGACGTCGACGGCGACATCCGCGTCGCCGGAGGCTCAAGCGCGGGCATTGTCGGCGGGCTTCTGGGTCCGACACCGCGCCTGTCGTTCGAGGCGGTGCGTCAGGCGGACGGAGCCATCCTGCTGGAGCGGGTCAATCTGACCGGCCGGGCCCTGACCTTGGCAGGTTCAGGCGGTCGCAACCTCTTCGGCGCTCTGGGTTTCCGGGGAAACGCCGAGATCACCGACGTCTCGCAGTTGCGCAAGGGCGCCCGCGGCCGGTTCGGAGGACCGATTTCGGCCTCGACGGCGCGTTCCGGCGCTCCGTGGCGGCTGACCTTCGATGGACGGGGGCGGGGTGTGACCGTCGGCATGGACGAGTTGGACCGGTTGCTTGGCCCGACGCCCCGGCTGCAACTCACCGGGGCGCTGGACGATGGTCGAATCGCCGTCGAGCGGGCGCAGTTGACCGGCGCCCAGGGTTCAGCGGCCGCCCGGGGCCTGATCGAGAGCGACGGACGGTTGCGTCTGGCGCTGAACTGGGACGCCCGGGGGCCGTTCGGCGTCGGCCCCGTGGCCATAGACGGCGCCATGACGGGGCGGGGCGCACTGACCGGCACACTGGCCGAGCCGCGCGCCGACCTGACCGCAGCATTCGGCAAGGTCAGCGCCGGGGCTCTGGCCCTGACCAATGCTGAAATGATCCTCAGCTTCCGGCGCGGCGCCGACGCCTCCGATGGACACATCGAACTGAGGGCGGGATCGAACTACGGACCGGCGCGGGCCAGTGGAAACTTCTTCCTCGGCGGCGATCGTCTGCGCCTGACCGAGGTGGACCTGAACGCGGGCGGGGTCACGGCCCAGGGGGCGATTGCCCTGTCGAGCAATGTCCCGTCCAGCGCCGACCTGACGTTCACCGCCCGCCCCGGCGCTTTTCTGGCCTCCGGCACGGCCGACGGGCGCATCCGCCTGACCGAAGGCGCCGGCGCCGAGACGGCGATCCTCGATGTCACGGGGCGCAATGTGCGGTTCGTTGGGTCGACCTGGGTCATCCGCACTCTCGACCTGAACGGTCGGGGCACGCTGGAGCGCCTGCCCTTCACCCTCAAAGCTGACGTGGGCGGGGCCACACCTGTGTCGTTCGATGGAACGGGCGTCTATTCACGCACTGGCCCATCCCAGACCGTCGTCCTTGAGGGCGGCGGCCGGGTGCGCGAGATTGCCTTCACCACTCGCAATCCCGCCGTCATCGCCCTGTCCGGCGACGGCCGCGTGGTCCGGGTTGATCTCGGCATCGGCGGCGGGGTGCTGCTGGGCGAGCTGCGCCAGGATTCCCGCGCCGCCATCATCGAGGCCAATCTGACCAGCGTCGACCTGGGCTCGCTTATCCAGGACATGCGCGGGCGGGTGACCGGCCGGCTTTCGCTGCGTGGGGCCGGCGACGACCTGTCGGGTTCGGCCAATATCACCCTCAACGACATCCGCAGCATCGACGCGCCGCGCGGGATCGCCGTCGACGGGACGCTGAACGCCGTGCTGGTGAACCATACCCTGCGCATCCAGGCCAACGCCGCAGACGGCGACGCGGTCCGGGCCGTGGCCGACATCACCCTGCCGGTCGAGGCCTCGGCGGCCCCGCTTCGGCTGGCGATCGTGCGGAACCGCGAGATGTCGGGCGAGATCTCGATCCAGGGCCAGATCCAGCCGATCTGGGATCTGTTGGCCGGCGGCGAACGCTCGCTGTCGGGCCAGGTCGCCGCCCGCGCCACCTTGGCCGGCTCCATTGCCAAGCCGCGCATCAACGGTCGGCTGGATCTGCAACAGGGCCGTTTCCGCGACAGCGCCACCGGCGTCCGCCTCGAGAACATCACCCTCGCCAGCCGCTTTGACGACACCACCGGCCTGGTCGAGACCTTCAGCGCGATCGACGGCACGGGCGGCTCCGTCTCGGGCAACGGCCGGATCGGCCTGACACAGGGTTCCGGCTCCAGCTTACAGCTACAGCTCACCCGGTTCCGGATCATCGACAACGATATCGCGGAGGCCAAGGCGTCCGGTCCCCTGACGGTGACCCGTGGCGAGGACGGCAATATCACCCTGATCGGCCAGATGGATATCGACGAGGCGCGCATCCAGGCCAATCCGCCCGGATCGACCGGGATCGTCCGGATGGATGTGATCGAGATCAATCGGCCCGGCGGCGATGTCCCCGAGGAGGACCAGAACCGCCAGCGCGGCCTGCAGTTCGGCCTCAATATCGGCCTGAGCTCGCCCGGCGGCGATGTCCGGGTGATCGGGCGCGGGCTGAATGTCGAGATGAACGTCAACGCCCGGGTGACCGGCACCATCGCCCGGCCGACGCTGAGCGGCACGGCGCGGGTGGTGCGCGGCGACTATGATTTCGCCGGCAAGCGGTTCGTATTCGACGAACGCGGCACGGTGACCCTGTCAACCCATCCCGAGCAGATCCGGCTGAACCTGACGGCGACGCGTGACGATCCGGCGCTGACCGCCACCATCCGCGTCACCGGCACGGCGGCCCGGCCCGAGATCGCCCTGACCTCCACCCCGGCCCTGCCGCAGGACGAGATCCTGTCCCAGGTGCTGTTCGGGCGATCCGCCTCGCAGCTGTCCGGCTTCGAGGCGGCCCAGCTAGCCGCGGGCGTTGCGGCGCTGGCCGGCGGCGGCGGCTTCGATGTGATCGGGAATCTGAGGGAACTGGCCGGACTTGACCGGCTGTCGTTTGGCGGCGAGGCCTCGGGCCTGACCGTCGCGGGCGGTCGCTACATCACCGACGACGTCTATCTGGAGATCATCGGCGGCGGCGAGAACGGCGCGGCGGTCAATGTCGAATGGCAGGTCCGCCGCAACCTGACGATCAGTTCGAAATTTGGCGGACAGGGTGAAGCCAGCCTGTCGATCCGCTGGCGCCGTCAGTCGCGACAGCCGGGCGCCGGTCGCGAGGACCGACGCCCGAACCGGTGACGGGTCCCTACTGGGCGGCCGCCATACGCAGCTTGTCGAGCGCACGCGCGCCGCGAATACCGGCGATGTGCATGACCAGTTGGATAACCAGAATCACGAAGCCGACATAGACCTGCCAGGTCGGAGCAGCGGCCGTTTCAGGCATGCCCGCCTGCCCGGCCATCATCATCCCGAACAGGCCGGACACCAGGCCGAAGGCCACCAGAATCGCGAAGATGATCGGGATCACGACATTCGGCTTGCTCCATTGGACAAGGCCGAGCACCAGCTGGATGGCGGAGATGCCGATCGCGCTCCACAGGGCGATCTGCATGGCCATCTCGCCCATGCCGGCCATTTCCGGCGTATCCGCCGACGCTTGAGCCATCGCCGCCTCGATCTCGGCGGAGCCGCCGGTCATCAGCAGTGCGACGCCGATCGCGCCCCAGACCACGCCGAGGAAGATCGCGATGGCGCTGGCCCGCGCGGCGCCGATCGCCTCGGCCTCCGTATTGATCGGCGCCGTCGGATTCGACGCCTTGATCCAGTCAGTCATTGAATAGCCCTCCCTTGAAGATGGCGGGAGCCTAGCCCGCTCGCGCGCGGAGCGAAACCCATGCCTCACCTTCACCTTTCCCGCCCGGACCGCTAGGGTTCACGCGCATGCGGATTCTGCCCCCCGACCAGATCGTGCTCGACCATGTCGCGGCGCGCGAGACCGCCATCGTCGGCCGCGCCGTCGACTGGGCCAATGTCAGTTCGGGCAGCCGAAACGCGAGCGGGCTGGCGCATGTTCTGGCGCTGCTTGAAGCGGAAGCGCGGCGCCTGCCGGCCGAGGTCGAGCGCATCCCGACGCGGACATCCACGACCATAGCTGACGACGGCGCGGTGCGGACCGAGGCCCATGCCGACGCACTGAGAATCACTACCCGTCCCGACGCGCCGATCCAGGTCGTGCTGACCGGCCACTATGACACTGTGTTCCCGGCGGAGAGCCCGTTCCAGACCGTCTCCACCCGCGCCGACGGGGCCCTCAACGGCCCCGGGATCGCCGACATGAAGGGCGGGATCAGCGTTATGCTGGCCGCGCTGGAGGCGTTCGAGACTCATCCCGACCGCGGCAGTGTCGGCTGGACCGTGCTGCTGTCTCCGGATGAGGAGATCGGCTCGCCCGCCTCCGCCCCCCTGCTGGCCGAACTGGGCGCGCGCGGTCATGTCGGCATGACCTATGAGCCCGCATTGGCGGACGGCACCCTGGCCGGAGCGCGCAAGGGCAGCGGGAACTACCATCTGATCGTCACGGGCAAGGCCGCCCACGCCGGACGCGCCTTCCACGAGGGCGCCAACGCCGTGGCCGGCGCAGCCATCATCGCCGCCCGCCTGCACGGCCTGAACGGCCAGCGCGACGGCGTGACGGTCAATGTGGCGAAGATCAGCGGCGGCGGCGCCCTGAACGTCGTGGCCGACAGCGCCGTGGTCCGCTTCAACGTTCGCGTCCCGGACGCCCAGTCGTCGGCCTGGATCGCAGAGACGGTGCGCGGCATCGCGGCCGAACCCCCCTTCCCCGGCCTGACGCTGGACCTCCACGGCGGCATGACCCGCGCGCCCAAGCCGATGGACGCCTCCCAGACCGCCCTGTTCGAGGCCGTGCGCGAGACCGGCGCCCTGCTGGGCCAGCCGATCGCATGGAAGCCGTCGGGCGGGGTCTGCGAGGGCAACAACCTGCACGCCGCCGGCCTGCCCAATATCGACACCCTCGGCGTGCTGGGCGGCGACATCCATTCGGATCAGGAGTTCGCCTGGCCCGCCAGCTTCGTCGAACGCGCCCAGCTCAGCGCCCTGATTCTGTGCAAGATCGCCTCGGGCGAGATCGATGCGCTGAAACTCAAAGCCCTGCGTCTGGAGACGATGTAACCATGCTCGTCGTCCGACCCGCGGCCCCGGCCGATCTCGACCACCTGCTGGAGCTCGCCATCCTGTCGGGGCCCGGCTTCACCAGCCTGCCCGAAGACCCCGACCAGCTGGCCGAGCGCCTCGACCTGAGCCGCGACAGTTTCGCCGGCGTGCTGGAGCCGCGGCAGCGCTGGTACACCCTGATGCTCGAGGAAACTGAGACCGGCGACGTCGACGGCATCGGTTCGGTCAAGGCGGCGGTCGGGCTGAACCGGCCCTTCTTCTCCTTCCGCGTGGTGACCAACACCCAGTCGTCGCCCTCGCTGGGCATCAAGCTGGAACAGAAGACCCTCGTGCTGGTCAATGAATGCACCGGCTGGACCGAGGTCGGCTCGCTGTTCCTCAAGGCCGACCGGCGCAAGGGCGGCGCCGGCCGGCTGCTGAGCCAGTCGCGCTACATGCTGATCGGGGCCGAGCCGGACCTGTTCGCCGACACCGTCCTGGCCGAGCTGCGCGGGGTCTTTACGCCGGACGGCGCCTGCCCGTTCTGGGACCATGTGGCGCACAAATTCTTCCCCATGGAGTTCGACGAGGCCGACCGGATGACCGGCTCGACCGACAAACAGTTCATCCTCGACCTCGCCCCGCGCCATCCGATCTATATCGACCTGCTGCCCGAGCCGGCGCGGGCGGTGATCGGCAAGGTCCATCCCCAGGGGGTGCCGGCCATGGCCCTGCTGGAAAGCGAAGGTTTCCGCCCCAACGGACTGGTCGACATCTTTGACGCCGGCCCGACCGTCTCCTGCGACCGTGACAACATCCGCACGGTGCGCGACGCGCGCCGGCTGACGGTCGCTGTCGCCGCCGAGGTCGAGGCGGAACTACCGGCCCTGATCTCCACCCACAGCGCGGCGAGCTTCAGATCGGTGCGTCAGCGGGTGGCCATTGAGGGCGATACGGTCACTCTGACCGCCGAGACCGCCGATGCGCTGAGGGTGCGCGCGGGCGATACCGTGCGCGTGAAGGCTTGAGCGACAGCATGACCCATTTCAAATCCATCGACCCCGCCACCGGCGAGACCGTCTGGGAGGGCGCCGCCGCCTCGGCCGTCGAGGTCCAGACCGCCGCTGACCGCGCCCGCGCCGCCTTTCCCGACTGGGCGGACCGGCCGCGTCAGGACCGGATCGACGCCGTGAAACGCTATCAGGCGGTGCTGAAGGCTCGCGCGCCGCAGATGGCCGAGTCGATCAGCCGCGAGACCGGCAAGGCGCTGTGGGAGACCACCGCCGAACTCGGCGCCATGGCTGGCAAGGTCGACCTCTCGATCCGCGCCTATGACGAGCGCACCGGCGAGCGCACCGCCGAGACCGGCTTCGGCCACACCACCCTGCGCCACCGGCCGCACGGGGTGGCGGCCGTCCTGGGCCCGTTCAACTTCCCCGGCCACCTGCCCAACGGCCACATCGTCCCGGCTCTGCTGGCCGGCGACACCGTCGTCTTCAAGCCGTCGGAGGAAGCGCCCCTGACCGGCCAACTGATGGCCGAGGCCTTCGCCGAGGCCGACCTGCCCGACGGCGTGATCAATGTCGTCCAGGGCGGGCGAGAGACCGGCGCGGCCTTGCTCGACGCGGGCATCGACGCCCTGATGTTCACCGGCTCGGGCGCGGCCGGCGCGCATTTCCGACGCAAATTCGCCGACGACCCGCATGTGATTCTGGCGCTGGAGCTGGGCGGCAATAATCCACTGGTGGTCTGGGACGCGGCTGACGCCGAGGCGGTGGCCGGGATCGTGGTCCAGTCCGCCTTCGTCACCACGGGCCAGCGCTGCTCCTGCGCCCGACGCCTGATCGTGCCCGAGGGGCGGCAGGGCGACGCCATCGTCGAGGCCGTAAACGCTATGGTCGACCGGTTGATCTTTGCTCCGTGGAAATCGACGCCCGAACCCTATGCTGGACCGTTGATCTCGGTGAAGGCGGCGCAAGGCGCGCTGAAGGCGCTGCAGGACCGGATCGACAGGGGCGCCAAAGTCATCCGCGCCTCCGGCCCCGTCGGCAATCTGCCCGGCGCCTTCGTCAGGCCCGCCATCATCGACGTCACCGGCGTGGACGTGCCGGACGAGGAGATGTTCGCTCCCTTCCTGTCAGTGACCCGCGTCGGCTCGTTCGAAGCGGCGATCGCCGAGGCCAACGCCACCCGCTACGGCCTGTCCGCCGGCCTGGTCTCTGACGACCCCGCCAACTGGGACCGCTTCATCCGCCGCATCCGCGCGGGCGTGGTGAACTTCAACCGTCCGACCACCGGCGCCGCCGGCGACATGCCCTTCGGCGGCCTCGGCGCCAGCGGCAATCACCGGCCCAGTGCGTATTACGCCGCCGACTATTGCGCCTATCCGGTGGCCAGTTTCGAGGCCGTGTCGGTGAAGAATATTGAGAGCGAGATCAAGGGGCTGCGGGCGTGACCCTCTCCCAGAGGGAGAGGGAGGGGCCCGCCGCTAAGCGGTGGGAGGGTGAGGGGTTTCGCTCTCAGCCGGGACGCACCGTAACCCCTCACCCGCCCGCGCAAGGACGGATGCTGACGCATCCGTGCGCAGCCTCCCTCTCCCTTCGGGAGAGGGATCAATGACCGCCGTCGAAGCCAACGCCGACGGCCTGATCGGGCCGACCCACTCCTATGCGGGCCTGTCGCCGGGCAATCTGGCGTCCAGCTTGAACAAGGGCGAGGCGTCGAACCCGCGGGCGGCGGTGCTGCAGGGCCTCGACAAGATGAAGCGGCTGGCCGACCTGGGCCTGCCGCAATACGTCCTGCCGCCGCACGAGCGACCCGACATCCCCTTCCTGCGCTCGCTCGGCTTCACCGGCTCCGACGCCCGCGTCCTCGAACAGGCCTGGAAGGACGCGCCGTCCTTCGCCGCCGCCGCCTGTTCGGCCTCGCCGATGTGGGCCGCCAACGCCGCGACCGTGACTACCAGCGCCGACAGCGCCGACGGCCGGGTGCATTTCACCCCCGCCAATCTGGTCACCAACCTGCACCGCTCGCTGGAGCACCAACAGACGAAGCGGGCGCTGGACGCCCTTTTCCCCGACCCTGAGCGGTTCGCGGTCCATGACGCCCTGCCCTCGGTCGCCCACCTCGCCGACGAGGGCGCGGCCAATCACGTCCGGCTGTGCGCCGACCACGGCGAGCCGGGCGTCAACATCCTCGTCTGGGGCCGCGAGGCGTATGAGCCGTGGAGCGGCGCATATCCGGCCCGGCAGACTCGCGAGGCCTCCGAAGCCGTCGCCCGCCGCCACGGCGCCTCGGGCGCGGTGCTGGCCCGCCAGTCCCGCGCCGCCATCGCCGGCGGGACCTTCCACAATGATGTGGTCTGCGTCGGGGCGCGGGAGACCCTGTTCTTCCACGACCTCGCCTTCGAGGACACGGCGGGCACGAAAGCAGCCATCCGCGCCGCCGCCGACGGTCTGTTCGAGCCGATCTTCGTCGAGGTGTCGAGCGCCGACCTGCCGCTGGCCGACGCCATCTCCAGCTATCTGTTCAACTCCATGCTGGTGCAAATTCCCGGCGAGGACCGCCTGACCCTGATCTGCCCGACCGAGACTCACGACAATCCGCGCAGTCATGCCGTCGCCCAATCCCTTGTCGCCTCCAACGGCCCCATCGGCCGGGTCGAATACGTCGATGTGCGCCAGTCGATGCGCAACGGCGGCGGCCCCGCCTGCCTGCGCCTGCGCGTGGTCCTGACCGAGGCCGAACAGGCGGCGACCAACCCGGCCATGCGGCTGACCGATGACCTCCACGCCCGGCTGTCGGCCTGGGGCATCGCCTGGTACCGCGACACCCTGACCCCCCGCGACCTCGCCGATCCCGCACTGTTGATCGAGAGCCGGGGCGCCCTGGATGCGCTGACGGAGATCCTCGGCCTCGGCGGAGGGTTCTATCCCTTCCAGCGGGCCTGATCCGATGTCAGCCTTCTCGCTCGTCATGGAAGCTGAAGCCGACAGAGCGTCTCGCATTCCGCCGCAGGGCACACGATGACCGACGCCCCGATGACCCCCGCCCGCCGCCTGCGCAACATCATCGGCGGCTCGGCCGGTAATCTGGTCGAATGGTTCGACTGGTTCGCCTACGCCGCCTTCACCGTCTATTTCGCGCCCGTCTTCTTTCCCAAGGGCGACAGCACCGCCCAGCTGCTGAGCGCGGCGGCGGTGTTCGCGGTCGGCTTCCTGATGCGGCCGGTCGGAGCCTGGGTCATGGGGGTCTATTCCGACCGGCGCGGCCGCAAAGCCGGGCTGACCCTCTCGGTGACCCTGATGTGCACCGGCAGTCTGGTCATCGCCTGCACCCCCGGCTACGCCGCCATCGGCCTCGCCGCCCCGGCCCTGCTGCTGTTCGCACGGATGATCCAGGGGCTCAGCGTGGGCGGCGAGTACGGCTCATCGGCCACCTATCTGTCGGAGATGGCCACGGCGAAGCATCGCGGCTTCTGGTCCAGCTTCCAGTACGTCACCCTGATCTCGGGCCAGCTGCTGGCCCTCCTGCTGCTGATCGTCTTGCAAAGGACCATGGCCGAGGCTGATCTGGCGGCCTGGGGCTGGCGCATTCCGTTCCTCGTCGGGGCGGCGCTGGCGGTGGTGGTGTTCTGGCTGCGGCGGCGGCTGGACGAGACCCCCGCCTTCATCGCCACGGACGCCGGCGAAGCGCCGAAATCCAGCGCCCTGCTGTTGATCCTGAAACATCCGAAGGAGGCGCTGATGGTCCTCGGCCTGACCGCCGGCGGGACCGTCGCCTTCTATACCTACACCACCTATCTGCAGAAATTCCTCGTCAACACGACCGGCTTCTCCAAGACCACGGCAACCGAAGTCAGCGCCGCGGCCCTGTTCGTCTTCATGCTGTTGCAGCCCGCGGTCGGCGCCTTGTCTGACCGGATCGGGCGACGGCCGGTGATGATCGCCTTCGGGGTGCTGGGGGTGTTGTTCACCGTGCCGATCATGACCGCCCTGTCCGGGGTCGAGAGCCCGTTCATGGCCTTCCTGCTGGCCATGACCGCCCTGATCATCGTCAGCGGCTACACCTCGATCAACGCCGTGGTGAAGGCCGAGCTGTTTCCCGCCCATATCCGCGCTCTGGGCGTCGCCCTGCCCTACGCCATCGCCAACGCCCTGTTCGGCGGCACAGCGGAATACGCCGCCCTGTGGTTCAAGGGTGAAGGCATGGAGAGCGCCTATTTCTGGTACGTCACCGGCCTGATCGGCGTGTCACTACTGACCTATATCCGGATGCGAGATACGGGCCGCAATAGTCTGATTACCTGCGACTAGGCAGCGAACCGACCGCCCCGGGCTGCATAGGCTTGGGTGCCGCGGGTGAAGACAGTGTCGGTCGGCAGGACGGTCTCGATGGCGACGTCGTCCGCGCCCTTCAACCGCCCGTAGATCGGGCCGAAATCCTGCAGGGTGTCGCGCTTCAGCTGGTCGATGGAGTCGATGACGAAATAGACCTGCTGGAAGTCGTCGATACGGTAGAGGGTCCGCATCACCCGCTCGAGGTCGAAGCCGAGGCGGTTGGGGGACGCATCCTCAAGCGAAAAGACGCTCTCGGTCGCCGAGGACACGATCCCGGCCCCGTAGATACGAAGGCCGTCCGTATCCTGCATCAGGCCGAACTCGACCGTGTACCAGTACAGCCGCGCCAGATTCTGCAGCACGCCCAGCGAGGCCGCGCGCTGCCCGCCCTTGCCGTAGGCTTCCATATAGTCGGCGAAGTCCGGGTCGGAGAGCATGGGCACATGGCCGAAGACATCGTGGAAGATGTCCGGCTCCTGCAGGTAGTCCAGCTGATCCGGCTTGCGGATGAACTGGCCCGAGGGGAAGCGGCGGTTGGCCAGATGGTCGAAGAAGACTTCGTCGGGAACCAGTCCCGGCACGCACACCACGGTCCAGCCGGTCAAGGCCTGAAGCTTCGGGTTCATCACTGCGAAATCGGGGATGCCGCCGGTGTTGAGGTCCAGCGCCGTCAGTCCCTTGAGGAAGACGTCGGCGGCGCGGCCGGGCAGGATCTTCATCTGCCGGGCGTAGAGGATATCCCAGGTCTGGTGCTCGACCTCGCTGTAGGAGGCCCAGTCCTGCGGGATGGTCCAGTCGGAGGCGGCGCCTTGCGGCGGCGCATCGAACACGTGCTCGAAATCGGACATGGACGCGCTCCTGCAGTCTGCGGGCTCTGAAGGGCCCTTGTCGCCAATCTAGGCGCGACGCGCGGCCCGCGCCAGCGTCGGCCACAGATCGGGGCGCTCAGTGAATGGCGAAGGCCTTGGGCGCATGACGGCCCCGGGAGTCCACAGTGAACCAGCGCGTCTCCGCCTCCCGCGTCAGGGCGGAGAGTTCCGGATCGTGCTCCAGCGCGGTCTCGGCCGCATAGGCGACGAAGCCGCCGTCCGGGCCGATGGCCAGAACCTGATAGAAGGGCTGGTCCGGGGTGATCTCGCCCGTCTCGCCGGGCATGCCGGCGTAGCTGGCGTCGATGTCGATCACCACGCCGCGGAAGGCGTCGTCGCGGTGGCGGACGATCTGGCCGAGGCCGAATTTCGCAACAGTTTCCTGGGTCATGGCGAGAGAATGCCTGTCCCAACCTGAGCCCTGTCCGCTGAGGCCGTTCATTTTCACGACAGACACGCTTGGCGCGGACGATCACACGGTCCTAGAGTGTTGGGGACGGGCGCCGCTTTGGACCGCCCACCATGAAAGTTCGGCCCATGCCGGAGACCGACGGCGCGCCGCCACGGCGTGACGACCGGTCCCAGCCCCGCAGGTCTGGCAGGCAGCGCGCCGCGAACGGCGCCGCCGGCGACCTTGGGGCGTCAGGTCGCGATGCGCCGCTGTATGGCGCGCTCGATCTCGGGACCAACAACTGCCGGCTGCTGATCGCAAAACCGGCGCGCGACGGCTTTCGGGTGATCGATTCCTTCAGTCGTATCGTGCGTCTGGGCGAGGGACTGTCGCGGACGGGCCTTCTCGATGACGCGGCCATGGACCGGGCCTATGAAGCCCTGATGCTGTGCGGGGAACGGGTCGCCAAGAAGGGTGTCGATTCCTCCCGTCTTATGGCCGTCGCGACCCAGGCCTGCCGCCAGGCCGAGAACGGCCCGGCCTTCATCGAACGGGTGCGCATTGGCACGGGGCTGAAACTGCGGATCATCGACCCCATCGAAGAGGCCCGGCTGGCCGTTCGGGGCTGTCTGAACCTTTTCGATCACTCGGTGGAGGCGGTTCTGGTCGTCGATGTCGGGGGCGGCTCAACCGAACTGAACTGGCTTTCGAAGCGCGGCGATTCCTTCGTTCTGGAGGGCTGGATGTCGGCGCCGGTGGGGGTGGTCACGCTGGCGGAGCGGCACCCCGAGCCGGCCGGCAGTCTGGACGACTGGTATGAGGCCATGGTGGTCGATATGGGCGCCGCGATTGCGGAGGCTCCCGTCGATCCGGCCCTGCGCGAGCTCTTTGTCAGCGGTCGCGCCCATATGGTCGGCACCTCAGGGGCGATCACCAGTCTGGCGGGCATTCACCTGGGCTTGCGGCGCTATCAGCGCAATCTGGTTGACGGCCTGTGGATGACCCGGGCCGATTGCGAGGCCGCAGCAGACACGCTGAAACGTCTCGGCGCCGCCGGACGCGCCGCCGAACCGTGCATCGGTCCTGACCGCGCCGACCTGGTGTTGGCCGGCGCCGCCATCATGGAGGCGGTGCAGCGCGCCTGGCCATCGGAACGGGTGCGGGTCGCCGACCGCGGCTTGCGCGAAGGCCTGCTCCTGCAGCAGATGCGCGAAGACCGGAAGCCGACCAGACGCCGCCGTGGCGGTCGGTCCTAGACCATTTTTGCCTCAGGTCGGATCGACCTGAATCCAAAAAATGGTCCAGCATCACACTGGAGCGAAATCCGAGTCTTGGCGGACTGCGTCCACCAAGACCGATTTCGCTCTAGCTAATTGGTGACCTGAACCGGCAGGGTCACGTCGCAGACCGAGAAATCGGCCCCGCGCGAGGCCCGCGTCTCGTCCACCATGGTCCGGAAACGCGGCGAATCGGTCGCCAGCACCCGCACGCCCGGCCGTTCGGCCTCGGCGATGTCGGCGGCGATGCGAACGCGGGTCATCCGGTCGGGCTCGGCGGTGACCATGCCGTTGTCGCCCTCGCCGACGCGCAACGACCGCACGATATCGAGCCCCGAAACCGTCATGCCCCAGATTGTGTAGCGCTTGTCCAGCGCCGGATAGGCCTGGCGCATCAGGAAGAACTGGCTGTTGGCGGTGTCATTGCCCTCGTCGCGGGCCATGCCGGCTACGCCGGGGCAGTACAGCCCCCAGCCGTGCACCTTGCCGTCGCCGGTCAGGGCGAAGGCGGCGTCGGGCTGGGTCTGGACCGGCAAGGAATGGAAGAAGCCGACGCGCGCGCCCGCAGGCTCGGCCACCGGGGCGAATGGCATGGCCGCATCGCGGCGGAAGGTGAATTCGCCCTTCAGGTCCGGATAGGGGCTCTGGCCCTCGCCATTACCCAGCGGATCGCCAGTCTGGGCCATGAACCAGTCGATGACCCGGTGCCACGGCACATTGTCATAGAAACCGCGGCGAGCCAGCAGCTTGATCCGCTCGACATGCAGCGGAGCGACCTCGGGCGTCAGTTCCACCAGAATGCGGCCGCGCGTGGTGTCGATGACCAGAAGGTTCTCAGCGGGCACCGCGCGCCACTCCGGGGCCGCAGCCGTGGTCTCGACGGCGGGCGCGGGCGGCGGCGGCGGTCCGCCGACGTCCTGGGCCATAACCGGCGCCGCGAGCAATGAAAGGAAGGCCGCAAGGCCGATCATGGTTTTCATCCTGTCCTCCCCGGCGCCGATCATCCGCCCGTCACCTGAACGGGCGGCTGAACGTCGCAAATACTGAACAGCGCGCCTCGTTCGGTCCGAACCTGCTCGACCAAAGCGGCGAAGGCGGGGCTGGCGGGCGTCATGACGCGGACCACAGGCCGCTCCCCTTCCGGCACGGCGCCCGCGGTGCGGGCGCGGGTCATCAGGTCTGGATTATCGACCTTGCCGTCAGCGGCCCGGGGTCCGGGGGTCAGCGCTGCGACCACGTCGAGACCATCCACGACCCGACCAAACGGGGTGTAAAGACTGTTCAGGCTGGCGTTGGCGCCGGTCATGAGGAAAAACTGGCTGTTTGCGCTGTTCGGATCCTGACTACGGGCCATTCCCGCGACTCCGGGACAGAACAGGGCCTGGGCCGCCGCCTTGAAGTCGGACGTGACCATCATCTGGGCGTCGGGCTGGGTGAGAACGGGCATGGATCCGGCGATCCCCAACTGGCCGGTCGGGTCGGTCATCAGATTGACGTATCCGAGGTCGCGCCCGCGGCGGAACTGGAACTCGCCCGGGACGTCGGGCAGGTCGCTGCCGCCCTGGCCGGTGCCGAGCGGATCGCCCGTCTGGGCCATGAAGCCTTCCAGCACGCGATGGAATTTCAGGCCGTCATAGAAGCCTCTGTCGGCCAGGGTTCGAACGCGTTCGACCGACTGCGGGGCGATGCGCGGATCCAGTTCGACAAGGACGCGGCCCTTGGCCGTGTCTATGACCAGGAGGTTCTCCGGTGCGACGGTGCGCCACTCGGCAGCCGGCGACGCCGTCTGGGCGAGGGCCGGGACGGAAGCCGGGAGGAGCGCCATCGAAAGGGCGCTGGCCGCTGCGATCTTGAAGCTCATTCTAATCCTTGACCTTGGCCCGCACCAGTTCGGCGACGGCGGGGCTGACGAAACTGTCGATCGCGCCGTCCAGACGGGCGATCTCCTTGACGAGGCGTGAGGCGATAGCCTGGTGCCTCGGATCGGCCATCAGGAAGACCGTCTCGATGTCGGCATTGAGGCGCTGGTTCATCGCCGTCATCTGGAACTCGTATTCGAAGTCCGCCACGGCGCGCAGTCCGCGCACGATGATGCCGGCGTCCAGCTCCTCGGCGAAATGCATCAGCAGGCTGGAGAACGGCTGCACCTCGACCTTGGGACCCAGATGAGCGACCTCGGCGCGAACCATCTCGACGCGCTGGTCCGTCGAGAACATCGGACCCTTGTCATCATTGCGAGCCACCCCGATGACCAGCCGGTCGACCAGCTTCACCGCACGACCGATGATGTCCATATGCCCGTTGGTGACGGGGTCGAATGTGCCTGGATACAGGCCGATGCGCATCGCTTTGCTCCCCGTCTCCCCAATGGTTTAGCAGGTGCGAAACCGCGGGCCTAGATCGGCTGGATCGGGTTCGAGGCCCAAGCGCCCTGAAGGCGGTCGATCAGGCCGGACGGCGTTGCGAAGGTGCGACCACCGATCGCCGCGACCGCGCAGGCGGGCGTGGCGCTGTTGCACAGGAAGGCGGCGTCGAAACGGGTGAGGTCGCCGGCGAGCACCGGTTCGATCCTGCCTGTCAGACCGGCATGGGTCAGGCCGCGCTGGACGAGGGCCTGGGCCACGCCCGCCAGCATTGACGCTTGCGGCCAGACGACGTCGTCGCCGCTGACGAAGCCGACGTTCCAGAGACTGCCTTCCGAGACCCGGCCTTCGTCGTCAATGAACAGGGCGTCGTCGAAGCCGGCAGCGCGGGCCGCGCGTCGGGCGCGGATCAGGCCGAAAGTCGCGACATGCTTCAGATGCGCCGCCTCGCGGGCATAGGCTTGGAGTTGCAAGCGCGGCGCATCGGCGAATGGCGGAGGCGGAGGCGACACGGCGATCATCACCTTGGGGGTGCCCTGCCAATCTGGAGTCCGGGGACTGATGTCCGGCGAGAACAGACTGACCCGCAGCCAGCAGGCGTCCCGGCCCGCCACGGCCTTGCGCATCAGATCGCGCAGCCGTTCTTCGCCAACCGGTTGGCCGAACAGTTCTGTCGCCTCGGCCTCCAGCCGGGCCAGATGCAGGTCCAGGCCTCGCACACCGCCCTGCTCCACCCGGAATGAGGTGTAGGCGCCGTAGTTGATCAGCGCGACATGGGTCAGATCGTCCGGCGTTGCCGGCGCGCCGTCGACGCTGAGGTCAACGGCACCCGCCATGGATCAGCCCTCGCCGCCCTCGGCGTCAGGCGCCTGTCCTTCGCCTTCGACCGCTTCCTCATCGCCGCCGCCGCTGTCCGGCAGCCGCTCGACGGAGACGACCTTCTCGCCCTCGGCCGTGCGGAAGATGGTCACGCCCTGGCTGGACCGACCAACGATACGCACCTGATCGACTGGCGTGCGGATCATCTGACCGCCCGATGTGACCAGCAACAGTTCGTCGCCATCCTCGACCGGGAAGGAAGCCGCCAGCCGGTTGCCCGCGCGGCCGCCCAGGCCGTGAGCCGTCAGCCCCTGCCCGCCCCGGCCGGTGCGCCGGTATTCATAGGCCGAGGACCGTTTGCCGAAGCCGGTCTCGGTGACCGTCAGAATGTACTGCTCAGCCGCGCCCAGTTCCGCGATCCGCTCTATGCTGAGGGCCGCGTCGCCTGCCGCCTCGTCGTCGGCGTCGATCGTCGGGGTTTCATCCTCAACCTCGCCGGTCGCGCGGCGCATGGCGGTGGCGTGTTTGACATAGGCGGCGCGTTCGTCCGGCGTCGCATCGACCCGGCCCAGCACGGCCATGGAGATGACCTCGTCGTCCTTCTGTAGACGCACGCCGCGCACGCCGGTCGAATCTCGGCCCTTGAAGACCCGCACGTCGTCGGCCTTGAAGCGGATGGCGCGGCCCAGGGCGGTCGTCAGCATGACGTCGTCCTCGGCGGTGCACAGGGCCACCCCGACCATGTGGTCGCCGTCTTCCAGCTTCATCGCGATCTTGCCGGCGCGGTTGACGGTGGCGAAATCGCTGAGCTTGTTGCGGCGGACGTCACCCGACCGGGTGGCGAACATGATGTCGTAGTTGGCCCAGTCCGCCTCGTCCTCGGGCAGGGGCAGAACGTTCATGATCGAATCGCCCGGCTCGATCGGCAGCAGGTTGACGAAGGCCTTGCCGCGCGACTGCGGATTGCCCAGCGGCAGGCGCCAGGTCTTCAGCTTGTAGGCCTTGCCGTTGGTGGCGAAGAACAGCACCGGCGTGTGGGTCGAGGCCGAGAAGACGCCGACCACGGCGTCATCCTCCTTCATCGCCACGCCCGAACGGCCCTTGCCGCCGCGATGCTGGGTCCGATAGGCGTTCAACGCCACGCGCTTGACGTAGCCGCCATGGGTCACGGTCACGACCATGTCCTCGCGCGGGATCAGGTCCTCGTCTTCGAGCTCATAGTCGCCCTCGCCGATCAAAGTCCGGCGCGGAACGGCGAACTCTTCCTTCACGACCAGCAGATCCTCGCGGATCACGGCCAGGATGTTGGCGCGGTCGCTGAGCAGGGTCAGATGGCCCTGGATGGTGTCGGCCAGACCGCGCGCCTCGCCAAAGATGTCGTCGCGGCCAAGGCCGGTCAGGCGGGACAGGGTCAGGCCGAGGATAGCGCGGGCCTGTTCATCCGTCAGATTCAGCTTGTCGCCGTCCACCAGCATGGAGCGCGGGTCGGCGATCAGCTCAATCAGGGCGATCATGTCGCCGACGGGCCAGCTCTTGGCCTGCAGCCGCTCGCGCGCCTCGGCCGGATCCGCCGAGCTGCGGATGATGTGGATGACCTCGTCGATATTGGCCACGGCCACGGCCAGACCGACCAGCACGTGACCGCGGTCGCGGGCCTTGGCCAGTTCGAACTTGATGCGGCGAACGACGACCTCTTCCCGGAACTCAAGGAAGGCCTCCAGCAGCTGGCGCAGGCCCATCTGGATCGGACGGCCGTGGTTCAGGGCCAGCATGTTGACGCCGAACGAGCTCTGCATGGCGGTGAAGCGCCACAGCTGGTTCAGGACCACATCGGCCGAGGCGTCGCGCTTCAGCTCGATGACCATCCGCATGCCGTCGCGGTCGGATTCGTCGCGGACGTCGGAAATGCCCTCGATCCGCTTCTCGCGGACCATTTCGACGATGCGCTCGATCAGGGTCTGTTTGTTGACCTGGAACGGCAGCTGGGTGACCACGATGGCTTCGCGGTCCTTGCGGATCGTCTCGATCGTGGCCTGCCCGCGCACCACGACCGAGCCGCGGCCGTCACGCAGGGCGTTGCGGGGGGCCGTGCGGCCCATGATCTCGCCGCCGGTCGGGAAGTCTGGGCCCGGCACGATGTCCAGCAGGGCGTCGTCAGTGACGTCCGGATCATCCAGCAGGGCCACGCAGGCGTCGATGATCTCGCCCAGGTTATGCGGCGGGATGTTGGTGGCCATGCCGACGGCGATGCCGCCCGCGCCATTGACCAGCAGGTTGGGAATCCGCGCCGGCAGGACGACGGGCTCCATCTCCTTCTCGTCGTAGTTCGGCTGGAAATCGACCGTGTCCTTGTCGATGTCGGTCAGCAGCGCCGCTGCGGCCGGGGCCATCCGCGCCTCGGTGTACCGCATCGAGGCGGGCATATCGCCATCGACCGAGCCGAAATTGCCCTGGCCGTCGACCAGCATCAGCCCCATCGAGAACGGCTGCGCCATGCGCACCAGCGCCATATAGACCGAGGCGTCGCCGTGCGGGTGGAATCGCCCCAGCACGTCGCCGACGACGCGCGCGCATTTCGAATACGACTTGTCGGGCGTCATCTTCAGGTCGTGCATCGAATACAGGATGCGGCGGTGCACGGGCTTCAGCCCGTCGCGCGCGTCCGGCAGGGCGCGGGACACGATCACGCTCATGGCGTAGTCGAGATACGAGCGCCTCAGCTCGTCCTCGATGGTGATGGTGGATATGTCGCCGCCGCCGGTTCCCGAGGATGGGGGAAGGGCGTCGTTATAGCTGTCGTCGGTCAAGGAAATCGGGCTTCGGTTTGCCTGGAATCGGAACGTGATCCGCTGCCACGTTTTCTAGCAGTCACGGCTCGCCGAGGCAAAAGAATCGCCCGTAGAATCGCCGTCTTCAGAAGGATTTTCCCATGCGCCTGCCCCTTGTCGCCGCTGGTATGCTGACCCTGCCGTTGGTGACCGCCTGCGAGCCGGTGTCGACCTCGACCGAAACCACGGTCACGACCCCATCCGCTGCGGTCGGGACATCGCCTGGTACAGCCGCCCGGGCGCCGGTGGGGGCGACCGCTCGGGCTCCGCTGCTCAACGGCGCCGGAGCCTCCGCCGGAACCGCTACCTTCCGCCAGGGTCCAACCGGCGTGGTCATCCGCATGGAGGCCACCGGTCTGAACCCCGGCTGGCACGGCCTGCATCTGCACGGCGTCGGCCAGTGCGAGGGACCGAAGTTCGAGACGGCCGGATCGCATGTGAAACACGGCGGCGGCGCGGTGCACGGGCTGCTCAATGCCGAGGGACCGGAATCGGGCGACCTGCCCAACGTTTACGCCGGTCCGGACGGCCGAGCCTTCGCCGAAGTCTTTACGACCAACGCCAGCCTGGTCGAGGGCGCTGGAGGCGAGCCCCTGCTGGACGTCGACGGCTCCGCGATCCTGATCCACGCCATGCCGGACGACCATGTCGCCCAGCCGATCGGCGGCTCAGGCGACCGCGTGGTCTGTGGCGTCATCGCGACGGGGTAGTCCTACTCCGCCACGGGCCGGGTCAGGTCGAACTCAACGCGCAAATGCCGGTTCGCCCGGCGCAGCTCATAGGCGTAGATCTGCCCCGGATGCACCTCGACCGCCCAGACATTGGTGGTCGAGACTGCGGCATTGCCGGCCTTGAACAGCTCGACCGAGAATTCATCGACCCGGAACTCCTGACGGTTCGCCGTGCCCACCGATATCGTGTCGCCGCCATACCAGTGCAGGCCGTCGGGATTGCCCAGGGGATCGCGGTGATCGTGCTTCAGCGTCAGGCCGCCGACCGCATGGCGGCTGATCACCCAGGTGCGCGACCTGTCCTCGCCGACCCAGAAAGGGATACGAACCTCGTCGGCCGAGCAATCGCGGACGTGCATCAGCAAGCGCGAGCGGGCGAAATCGGCGTCGGCGGCGTCCGTGGTGACCACCCGGCCCTCGAATCGCTGCCCGCACAGGGCGTTGAGATTGGCCATGAAGGCGTCCTGCTGCGGTGCCCGCGCGGGGACCGTGGCGCAGGCGGACAGGGCGAGCACAGCAGCGGCGAGGGCGACGACCTGTTTCATGCGGCCAGCCTAGCCCCAACAGTCCGTGGCGCCTAACCTGACGCCATGCCCGACGCCGTGACCGTTCGCCTCATCATCGACGACCCCGTGCCGGGCGTGCGGTACAGCCTGCAGAAGGACGACCTGCCGTTCGAGCCTCGCACCGCCGGGAACGGCCCCATCGCCTTCGAGCTCCCGATCACCCTGCATCCCGACGGCCGCATGACCGGGCCCTTCGTCCGCCGCGAAGGGCCGCAGCGGCGCTTTGTCTACATCCGCATAGGCACGTCCGCGGGCGATCACGCCTCAATCTGGAGCCGCCGCGCCAAGATCGACATTCACGACATTCCCAAGACCCTGCTGCTTCCGGACGCCGTGCTCGAGGTGCATTTGCCTGGGCGCGGGAAGGACGGCTCTCCGGCCAGCGCCACGGTCCGCCCGGTCGCCGCATGGCAGGCAGTCGAGCGCCGTTGACTTCCGGGCGCGCCTGAGTATGTTCCGCGCCTCTTATTTCCAGCGGCTTTCGCCGTCGCAAAGGTAATTCCCGATGGCCAAGCCCGCCTCTATCAAAATCCGTCTGAACTCCACGGCCGACACCGGCTTCTTCTACGTCACCAAGAAGAACGCCCGGACCATGACCGAGAAAATGGTCGTCAAGAAATACGACCCCGTCGTGCGCAAGCACGTCGAGTTCAAGGAAGGCAAGATCAAGTAGGGTTCACACCCAACCTCGTCTTCCTCGGACAACGAGTGGAGCGAGGCCGATCCGAGGATCAGAACGCCCGGCGGCAACGCCGGGCGTTTTTGTTTGCGTGCTAGACTGACAAGATGAGTGATCCGACCGACGACCCCCAGGTCCCCGAAGCCGCCCCCGAGAGCCCCGTCCAGCGGGCGCTGCGCCTGAAACAGGCTGCGATCAATGCGCGCGAAAAGCCGCCGCGCGGCGGCCGCTTCCAGCGCGAACAGGCCGCGCGCATAGCCACCGGCAAGTCCAAGCCCTGGATGAGCCGTTAGGGCCTTCTACGCCGCCCGCGCGATGACCTGATTCCGCCCGCCGGCCTTGGCCTCATAGACCCCCTCGTCGGCCCGCTTGAGCAGGGCGTCAGGGGTGTCGTCGACGCCCGTGCTGGCGGCGACGCCGACCGAGACCGTGATGGTCAGGCCCTCGGCGCCGCCCATGATCGGGAACGGCTGGCCGCCCACGTCGCGGCGGATACGGTCGGCGACATGGACCGCGTCCTCCAGGCTGGCGCCGGGCATGACCACCACGAACTCCTCGCCGCCGAGACGGCACGGCAGGTCGATGGCGCGGACATTGGTGGCCAGCCGCACGGCGAACTCGCGCAGCACCTCGTCACCGGCGTCGTGGCCGAAGCCGTCGTTGACCTGCTTGAAATGGTCCAGATCGATCATCAGCAGGGCCACCGTGTCGCCGCCCTGCCCCGCCTGGGCCATCAGTCCCTGCAACTGCCCGGCCATGTAGCGGCGGTTGTGAAGCCCGGTCAGGGCGTCGGTGACCGCCATCTCCAGGCTGTAATCCAGCTTTTCCTTCAGGAAGTCGGCATAGCGTTTGCGCTTGATCTGGGTTCGCGTCCGCGCCTCCAGCTCTTCCGGATCGACCGGGCGCGGCAGGATGTCGTTGACCCCCAGCTCCAGCGCCTTGAGCAGCCGCGGCCGGTCCGCGGGATCGACCACCGCCAGGATGGGCATCCGCCGCGAAGCCTCGGTCGAACGCACCTGAGCGACAAAGCGCAGACCGTCGAACTCGGAGCTGGAGACGTTGACGATCATCAGATCTGCGGGCCCGCGTGCCGCGATCAGGGCCGCGGCTGGGTCGCTTTCGACCGTCGGCCGGTGCTCTCCGGCGAGGTGTTCGACCATCTTCTCGGCCTGCCGGACATTGTCGTCGACGATCAGGATGCGTCCGCCCGAGCCGCGCAGCCTTCCCGCGCCGTCTGTGTCAACGCCCAGCCGGCGTCCGTTCTCCTCACGCTCGCGCAGCTCATCCATCACCGACTTCAGGCGCAGCAGGGAGCGCACGCGGGCGAACAGGATGACGTCGTCGATCGGTTTGGTGACGAAATCGTCGGCGCCGGAGTCCAGTCCCTTGATCTTGTCCTCGCGCCCGTCGAGCGCGGTCACCAGCACCACGGGGATGTGGCGCGTCACCGGATCGGCTTTCAGCCGCCGACAGGTCTCAAACCCGTCCATCCCGGGCATCATGACATCCAGCAGGATGATGTCGGGCCGCTCTTCCGACGCGATTTGAAGCGCGGTCGCGCCGTCGCAGGCGGTCATCACCTGATAGTATTCGAGCGTCAGCTTGGCCTCGAGCAGGCGGACGTTCGGCTCGACGTCGTCAACGACAAGAATACGCGCCGTCATCGGTCCCTACCCCAAATGCTTCCGAACCACGTCGAGGAAATGCATCACCGAGATGGGCTTGGAGATATAGGCCTCGCATCCCCCGTTGCGGATGCGCTCCTCGTCGCCCTTCATGGCGAAGGCGGTGACGGCGACGACGGGGATGTGGCTTAGCTCCTCGTCGTCCTTGAGCCATTTGGTGACCTCCAGGCCGCTGATCTCGGGCAACTGGATGTCCATCAGGATCAGATCAGGCTTGTGCAGACGCGCCAGGGCCAGCGCCTGAAGACCTTCGCGGGTCTGCAAGGTCTCGTAACCCTGGGAATCGAGCAGATCATGAAACAGCTTCATGTTCAGCTCGTTATCCTCGACGATGAGGACTTTCTTGGACATCATCACCTTGGCCTGGTTGCCTCTGGGTGCAGCTGCACGGAGGCTTTTCGCCTTCTTCGTGCACTATGACCCGCCGGGTCTTAAGTTGGGGTGAAGCGCGGCATTGCCGGCGAAGCCGGCCTTCGAACCCCGGCGTGCTCGGACGGGTTCATCACAACGAACACAACGCTCCCACAACGGGCACAACGGAATCGAGCCGCATATCAGGCCCCGTCGTGTTCTTTGTGTCCCGTCGTGTTCGTTGTGATGAACCTGCCCTGCTTCCGCTCCGCGGAAGCGGACGCGTCCAACGATCGCGCCTCTCGCCGCCGACCCGGCGATAGCGGATAGTGGCTCCGCCATGACCCCGCCCCGCGCATGAAATCCATCTGCCGCGACTGCCTCTGGACCGCCGACCGCAAGGTCGAACGGTGCGGCGCCTGTGATTCGCGCCGGATGGTCCAGCACAACGAACTGGAGCGGCTGACCATCGCTCACCTCGATTGCGACGCCTTCTACGCCTCGGTGGAAAAGCGCGACCGGCCAGAACTGCGCGACAAGCCGGTCATCGTCGGCGGCGGCAAACGCGGCGTGGTCTCGACGTGTTGCTACATCGCCCGCCAATACGGGGTTCATTCGGCGATGCCGATGTTCAAGGCGCTGACGGCCTGCCCCGAGGCCGTTGTCATCAAGCCGGACTTCCGCAAATACGTCGCCGCCAGCGAGGCCATCTTCGGCGCCGTCCGCAAACTCACGCCCCTGGTTCAGACCCTGTCGCTGGACGAGGCCTGGATCGACCTCTCCGGCACCGAACGCCTGAACGGAGGAGCGCCCGCCTGGCAGCTGGTTCGCCTGCAGAAACAGATCGAGGCGGAGACGGGCCTGACGGTCTCGATCGGCCTCGCGCCCAACCGCTTCCTCGCCAAGGTGGCGTCCGAACTGGACAAGCCACGCGGCTTCTCGGTGCTGGGGTCGGAGGCCCCGGCGGTGCTCGCGCCCCGGCCGGTCGGCATCCTGCCCGGCGTGGGGCCGGTGTTCCGCAAGACCTTGCAGAGCGACGGCTACGCCACCGTGGGCGATCTGGCCGCGGCCGACGTGCGCGATCTGGTCAAACGCTATGGCGAGACGGGCCTTCGCCTGCACGACCTGGCCCACGGCCGCGATGCCCGCGCGGTCGATCCCGCCCAGGACCGCAAGGGGATGAGCGCCGAAACCACGTTCAATGAGGACCTGACCTCGGCCGAAGATCTCGAAGCGGAACTGTGGCCTCTGTGCGAGAAGCTGGCCTCCAAGGCGCGGCGGGACGGCGTGGCCAGCCGGGTGCTGGTCCTCAAACTGCGCCGCACGGACTTCAAGATTGTGACCCGCCGGATGTCCGTGCCCGAGCCGGTCCAGACCGCCCGCGCCCTGTTCGCCGCCGGCCGCGAGCTGATGGCCCCGGAACTCGGCCGTCCCTACCGCCTGATCGGCATCGGCATGGGCGAGGTGATCGACGCCATCGGCTCTCATGCGCTGTTCGAGACCGCCGAAACCCGCGCCCTCAAGACGGAGTTGGCGATCGACGCCCTGCGCGCAAAATTCGGGGCGAAGGCCGTGGTGGCGGGCCGTGCGCTGAAGGATTGAGTTCCCGACGGAAAGGGCTGAATGCGGCACGAAGGTCGGGGTGGGACAAACCACAAGCCCCGCGGGTCGCCACCAGAAGCCCGCCCCCGTCGGCTTGCGTGAACCGGTCGCGCGGAGCGAAGGCGGCGACGCCGAAAACTCACTCACGGTCCCCGTAACGCGAAAGCAGGGGGCCACATCACGGTTCCGGGCCAGCCGCCCGCGCTCCGCCACCTCCCCGCCACTTTCCGGCAGCAACGCCGGGAGGGCTTCAGCCTGTCCGCCGTCACCAAACCATGATGACTGCGGCTATCGCTCAGGTCATAAACGTAGCAGTCCCTTCGGAGTCCCCATGCGCCCCCATCGTCGTGAGCTTATCGCCGGCTCGGCCGCGGCCCTCGCTTTCACGGGCCTGGCTCGCAGCGTCGCGGCCCAGACTGCGGCGACGGAGGAGACCTACGTCAACGAGGTTCACGGCTACGGCCCGCTGGTGGCGGACCCCAACCGTCTGCTCGACCTGCCTGAAGGGTTTTCGTACGAGGTCATTTCCCAGGGCGGCGACACCATGGACGACGGCCTGTTCGTGCCGGGGCAGTTCGACGGCATGGGCTGTTTTCCGCTCGATGGATCGCGTGTCGCCCTGGTGCGCAACCACGAACTGAAGGGCTCCAGCGCCCTGCATCGCAACCTCGGTCCGGGCGGCTTCCATCAGGAGCGGCTCGACCTGCTCGATCCGGCCAAGGGCTATGACACCTACAAGGACGGCCGTCCCCTGCCAGGCGGCACGACCACCCTGGTCTATGACCTCGAGACACGCCGGGTCGTGCGCCAGTTCCTGTCATTGTCGGGCACCAGCACCAACTGCTGCGGCGGGCACACACCCTGGGGCAGCTGGCTGACCTGCGAGGAGACCGAAGAAACGCCCGCCGACGCCGATGTGACCAAGGCGCACGGCTATGTCTTCGAGGTCCCGGCCCACGGCACCGGTCTGGTCGATCCCGTGCCGCTGAAGGCCATGGGCCGGTTCGATCACGAGGCTGTCTGCGTCGATCCCCGCACCGGCATCGTCTATTTGACCGAGGACAAGGTCGACGGCCTGTTCTACCGCTTCATCCCCACGACGCCTGGCAAGCTGGCCGAGGGCGGCCGGTTACAGGCCATGGCCTTCCGCGACGCCAGGGGCTCGGATTCCTCGAACCACGAGACCCGCACCTGGTCCGTCGGCGACTGGCGCGAACTGGTCTGGATCGACATGGAGGATGTCGAAAGCCCGGCGGGCGACCTGCGCATGCGCGGCCACGCCGCCGGCGCGACCCGGGTGGCGCGCGGCGAAGGCATATTCTGGGGCGACGGCGAGCTGTATCTGACCGCGACGTCGGGCGGACCGATCGAACGCGGACAAATCCTGCGCTACACCCCGTCACGCTTTGAGGGCTCGGTGGGCGAGCGGCTGCGGCCGGGCCGGATCCAGCTGTTCGTCGAGAGCATGGACGAGAAGGCGCTGAATATGGGCGACAATATCGCCGTCGCGCCCTGGGGTCATCTGATCGTCTGCGAGGACAACTATTCCGCCGACATCCGCAACCATGTGAAGGGCGTCACGCCGGACGGGAAGCTCTACACCATCGCCCGCAACGTCTTCAGCGGGAACAGCGAGTTCGCCGGGGCGGTCTTCTCGCCGGACGGTCAGGTGATGTTCGTCAACATCCAGTACCCCGGCGTGACCTTCGCGATCAGAGGCCCCTGGACCTCGGTCCGGACGTAAACAGCCGCGCCTGCGAGCGCCGCACCAGCCACAGATTGACCATCGCCGCTGCCAGAACCAGCGCCGCCCCGGCCTGATGCAGGGCCCCCAGCCACAGGGGCGTCGCGTTCATCAGCGTGGCCACGCCCAGCAGGGCCTGCAGCCACAGGGCCGCGGCCACCGCGAAGGCCGCCGCGCCCAGCCCCTCGGCCAGCCGCCAGCGCCACGCCTGCACCGCATAGACCGTCCCCCCGATCAGCAGGCCATAGGCCCAGATCCGGTGATTGAACTGTACCAGCGCCTGATCATGCAGGAAGGCCAGACCGCCCCGACTCCATTCCACCGGCGGCAGGAAACCACCATTCATGAGCGGCCAGTCGGTATAGACGAAACCCGCCTTGGCCCCCGCGACCAGCCCGCCCAGCAGGCACTGCACGATGACCGCGCCCAGCAAGACCGCCGCGCCGCGGCTCCAGCCCGCCGGATTGCGCGCGTGCGATTCGCCGTTCCATGCCTCCAACCCGGTCCAGATCAGTCCCATGAAGATCAACAGGGCCAGACCCAGATGGACTGTCAGCCGTTCGGGGGCCACGTCGATGCGCTCGGACAGGCCGCTGGACACCATCCACCAGCCGATCAGCCCTTGCAGTCCGCCGAGCGCCAGCAGGATTGCGCAGCGTACGATCAGCCGCCGCGGTATCTGCCTCAGGATCAAAAAGACCGCGAACGGCAGGGCGAAGGCGGCGCCGATCAGCCGGCCCAGCAGCCGATGCGCCCACTCCCACCAGAAGATGCCCTGAAACTCCGCCAGACTCATGCCGGCGTTGACCTGGGCGTACTGCGGGATGGCGCGATATTTCTCGAAGGCGGCGTTCCAGTCGGCTGCGTTCATCGGCGGCAGGGCGCCCATGATCGGCTTCCATTCGGTGATCGACAGCCCCGACCCGGTCAGGCGGGTGATGCCTCCGACTACCACCATGGCGAACACGAGAGCGGCGCACACGAACAGCCAGATGGCGACCGCGCGGTTCTGATCGCCACCGATGAAACGCTTCATTCGACGCCTGCCGTCCCGACCGTTACAGTGTCGTCGCGTTCCTGGATCACGCCGACCCCAGCGGTATGCCCGCGCTGTGCGGCGAGATCGAGTCGCTTTTCGGCGTCGCATCGCCGCAAGTCTGGAGAGGCCGGTTGCCGTACGTCGAAATCATCATCGCCGTTGTCGGCGCCTTCGCCCTCGCCTGGCTGGCCGATCTGGTCAGCGGCCGCCGCGGCCTGTTCGCCACCTCTCTGGTCTCGGGCGTCGCCGCCGTCTGCGGCTGGTTCCTGGCCGTACGGGTCTTCGCCGCCAGCACAATGAGCGAATGGACCTGGGTGCTCTGGTCGCTCGTCGCATCGACCGTGGCCCTCGGCGCCTTCTTCCTGTTCCGGAGCAAGCGCTGATATGGGTTCCCGGACCCGAAGGTTTGTCGCCATGCTGGGCGTTTTGGTCTTCCTGACCTTCTGGATCTGGGGAGCCGTCGCCCTGCGCGGCCTTCTGCCCGCTGGCCAGCTGATCGATCTCGCCGTCTTCGCCATCGCCGGCATCGGTTGGGGCGTGCCCCTCTATCCGCTATTCCGCTGGGCGGAAGGCGGCGCCGAAAAGAAGTGACCAGGCTGAAACCCGGTCGCCCAATTGCAAAGGGGCCGCCCGAAAGCGACCCCTTCAACCAACCGTCTTCATTGAGGAAGATGGTCGGAGCGACAGGATTCGAACCTGCGACCCCTTGACCCCCAGTCAAGTGCGCTACCA
>NZ_JAUXQZ010000014.1 GCF_030682035.1 Brevundimonas sp.
CAGTGGTGAACTCCCTCAGGACCAGCGGCGCTGTGGACGCCTTGCCGACATAGCCTCCGGCGGGCGGGTCGGAGCCTTGCGAACCGTTCGTCCGGGCGGCTCCGCCGCCCGTTCCTCCACCCCGGAACGGCGCGGGCTCCCAGCCCATCGCCCTTAACGCACGGCCTAAGCTCGCTCCACGGGGCGCGCGACTTGAGGCCGGGCTGTGGGGGCCTACGCTCGCCGCGCCGCGGCTCGCTGCTTGAGGCGCGGAGGCGCTCGCGATCCGCTCTGCGTTGAGGGTTCGACCCCCTCCCGCTCATCCCGTTCCCGCCGCGACAAGATCGCAAGGCCCTGCACCCTTCCCTGCCACGGAACGGGGGGATTATGGAAGCGGGCCTACCTGTGGCGGGCTGGGGACGCTGTATTTTTGGGAAGCGGAACGGAATCAGCGGGTTGTCGGGGCGGGATATGCTGACAATCGGCGGATTGTCAGCAGTCCAAGCCGCCCTCCAACAGCTATCGTCATTCCGGCGGAGGCCGGAACCCAGCGGCGCCACAGGCGAAATGGTTCAGCCGCCCCTGCCCGCGACAGGTTCGCGCTCACGCGCGCCGCTGGGTTCCGGGTCTCCGAGCCGCTGCGCGCCTCTCCGCCCGGAATGACGATAGCGGGGGTGGCGCTCAAGTCTCCCAATCGGAGAGGGGCTGTCAGCGCGATAGCTGCGCGTCCAGACGCTCCACCACCGCGACGAAGGCGGCGACCTGGGCGCGCAGGTCGAGCTCCTGGACCGCGGCCGGCGTGCAGACGGCGAGCAGGACCGCGGCGGCGGCGAGCGAACGGACCAGTATGGAACCCCCTTGAGACGAAGAGCCATAGCTAGCGCGCCGGAGGGAGGCGCGCACGTTACAATGCGGTCAGGCGGAACCGGGGTGAACCCCGTCAATACCGGAGCCGAGACGACCGGAGGTCTGAACCTCCGCGATCAGCGCCCTGAAGGCGTCGAGTTGGCCGGGACCGAAGCATCGCAGCGGGAGCACGTGGTTTCGCCCCGGCGTCACGGCGAAGATGAAGCGGTCCTTCTCCTCCACGACCCGCACCACCGCGCGCCAGTCCAGGCTCTGCTCGCCAAGGGCGTACATGATCCGCAGGCCGTTCTGGTCGAACCGCCATCGGCTCGCTGCATCACCGAGCGGAGCGGCGAGAGTGGCCCGACCAATGCGGCGGTTGGCGATCAGTCCAAGGCCGAGAAGCCCATAGACCGAAACGAGCAGACAAACGGCGATCCGGAAGAACCCCTCCGGCTCGGAAAACCACCAGGCGACGGCCATGGTGATCACGAACAGGGCGGCGAACCAGCCCCGCACCACATAACCCCACCACCTCGCCACGGGCCAGGCGCCGTAGACGGGTCTCATTTCGCGGGGCGTCTGCCGGACGTCGAGGATCTCGATCATGGCTTCAGGTCTTCAGCCGCCAGCCGGACTTGAACACCGCCCAGCAGGCCCAGGCCATGACGAGGGCCAAGACCCCGCTCATGACCGTCCCGACCAGCAGATTCCCCTCGGCGTTTTCCACCCCGATGAACCCGGCCCGGAAGCCGTCGATCAGATAGAAGAAGGGGTTGAAATGGCTGATCGTCGAGAACGGCTCGGGCAGGTTTTCGACGAGATAAAAGGTGCCGCTGAGGAAGGTCATCGGCATGATGACGAAATTCTGCACCGCGGCCAGCTGGTCGAATTTCTGGGCCCACAGGCCGGCGAAGACGCCCAGCATGCCCATGATCAGACAGGCCAGCAGGCCGAACCACAGGATCAGGCCAAGGCTGGCGACCTCCAGCCGGGCGAAGGGCATGACGCAGATCGCCGTCACGATCCCGACGACCAGGCCGCGCGTCGCGGCGCCGAGGGAAAAGCCGATGGTCAGCTCCAGCGGGCTGAGCGGCGGGGTCAGGAAGTCGGTCGCCGTATTCATCACCTTGGCCTGGATCAGGCTGGAGGAGGCGTTGGCGAAGGCGTTGTTGAGCATGGCCATCATGATCAGGCCGGGGGCGACGAACTCGGGGAAGGCCGTGCCGTGCAACGGGGCCCGCGTGCCCTGCAGCGCGACCACGAAGACCAGCATATAGAGCAGGGTGGTGACCACCGGCCCGGCCACCGTCTGGGCCCCCACCTTCCAGAACCTCCGCACCTCGCGCAGGTACAGGGTCTGCACCCCGATCCAGTTGACGCCGGCATAGCTGCGCGGCTGCGGCAGTCCGGCGGGGCGGGTCGAGGTCAGGTCGGTCATGGGGGGCAGATGCGCTGACGGCCGCGGCGGCGCAAGGGGGTGGGGCGTGGGGTGTTGGGCGTGGAGGATCGGGGATGGGGCCCATCCTTCTGATCCGGGTCCCCGAGACCCCAGACCTTGAACCCCACACCCCACACCCCAGCCCCCATTAACCACACCACATCTGGTTCCTGTGGACGGACTGATTCGCACATCTTGCGTCCGGTAAGGGCTCGTTTACGATTAGTGGTAGGTCGAGGCCCCGGGAGGGACGTCTGGACCCCATATATTGAATCCGAGACCCGGAGGGTTGGCTATGACCGCAGGCTGGACAGAAGACCGCGTCGGCGCGCTGAAGAAACTCTGGCTCGAGGGCCAGTCGGCCAGCCAGATCGCCAAACAGCTGGGCGGGGGCGTGACCCGCAACGCGGTCATCGGCAAGGTGCACCGCCTCGGCCTGTCGGGCCGGGCCGCCCCGTCGCAACCGGCGCGCGCCACCTTCCGACCCTCGCGTCCGCGTCCGGCCCAGCCGACCCAGGCGCCGTCGGCCCCGCGCCGCATCGAGGCCGTCCAGCCACGCGCCGTCTCGGCCCCGTCGGTCCCCGCCCCCATGCCCGACCTGCCCGGCACCGCCACGGTGATGACCCTGGGCGCCCATATGTGCAAATGGCCGATCGGCGACCCGTCGTCGACCGAGTTCAGCTTCTGCGGCCGCCGCGCCTCGGAAGGCGTCTATTGCGTCGAACACGCCCGCGTCGCCTACCAGCCCCAGGTCAAGCGCGGCGCGACGGACCTGGCCCGCTCGCTGCGGCGCTATATCTGACCCCTTTCAGCCATACGGCTGTCATCAACGGCTCCTAGAGAGCCGCCTTCCGCCTCCGGGCCGCATGCAGATGCGGCCTTGAGTGCAGGGGCGGGGCTGCGCTTTTCCGGGTTGACGCAGCCCCTCACCCCCTGAGTGTCGAGTGGTGGAGAGTGACGAGTGGCGAGCGAACTCGCCAGCGGAACCATCCTCCCTCGCCACTAACCACGCGCCACTCGCCACTGATCCTCAGTTCAGCACCCGCCGATCGCCCGGCACATCGAGGCTGAACGCTGGAATGGCCGCCTCGAAAGTGCGCCCGGTGGCGTCGGTCATGGAATAGCCGCCCGCCATCGAACCCGAGGCCGTGCCCAGCGGACAGCCCGAGGCGTAGGAATAGCTTTCGCCGGGCTTGATGACCGGTTGTTCGCCGATCACGCCGGGACCGCGCACCTCGTCGACATGACCGCGCGCGTCGGTGATGACCCAACGCCGGGCCATCAGCTGCACGGACACGCCGGTCAGGTTGACGATCTCGACCTGATAGGCCCAGACCCAGCGCCCGCCGTCCGGGTCGGACTGGCCGGCCAGATAGCTGGGCCGCACGCGGACCACGACCCCCTCGGTTTCGGCTTCATAGGCGCGCGTATCGTGCATCCGCCCATGGTCGCGGAACGCCAGGCCACGTCAAGCGTGACCGTACCCCTCTCGGAAGAGGAGACGCGGCGAAAAATCGTGTAAGCGGGACGGATGCAGTCTTTCGAACACACGATTCCGGGCATCCTGCCCTGCCAGTCCATCGAGGCCCTGATCGCCGGCGGCGCGATCGCCTCGGACACCCCCTTCGACGCCGATCAGGTGCAGCCGGCCAGTCTGGACCTGCGGCTGTCCGACGAAGCCTGGCGCGTGCGCGCCTCCTTCCTGCCCGGCCAACGCAAGGTCACCGACCGGATCGCCGACGTGGCCATGCACACCATCGACCTGTCGGGCGGCGTCGTGCTGGAGCGCGGCTGCGTCTATATCGCCCGGCTGCAGGAGCGGCTGTCGCTGCCGAAGGGGCTGATCGCGCGGGCCAATCCGAAGAGCTCGACGGGGCGGGTCGATGTCTTCGTGCGCCTGCTGACCGACCGCGGCGCCAGTTTCGACGACGTGGCCGAGGGCTATGAGGGCGCGCTGTATCTGGAGATCTCGCCCCAGACCTTCCCCATTCTGGTGCGGCCGGGCACGCGGCTGAACCAGCTGCGGCTCAAGGCCGGCGAACCGCCCAAGCTGGAGACCCGCAGCGTCGGCGTCGAGCTTCAAGGCGGAGAGGGTTCGATCGTCGGCTTCCGCGGCCGCCGCCACGCCGGTGTGGTCGATCTCGACAATATCGACGGCCACGACCCGCGCGACTTCTGGGAGCCCCTGACCCTGCGCCGGGGGGAACTGCTGCTGGATCCGGGCGAGTTCTACATTCTGGCCTCGTCGGACGACGTCGAAATCCCGGTCGACCAGGCCGCCGAGATGACCCCGATCGATCCGTCGGTGGGCGAGTTCCGGGTCCATTACGCCGGCTTCTTCGATCCCGGCTTCGGCACCGACGAGGCGCACGGGGCGGGGTCGAAGGGGGTGCTGGAGGTGCGCACCCACGATACGCCCTTCCTGCTGGAACACGGCCAGATCGTGGCCCGGCTGGTCTATGAACCCCTGACCGAACGGCCGACGCGGCTGTATGGCGAAGGCGGCAGCCACTATCAGCGGCAGGGGCTGAAGCTGAGCAAACACTTCAAGCCGTGGTGAGCTGGGGGCTCACTCCAGCCGGTCGGCCTTTCTAAGCGCCGGGAACCACCTCGCCCACAGGCCGGTCGCGGCCAGCGCCCCGATGCCGCCGTACACCGCCGCCCCGATGGGGCCGAGGAAGCGCACCGCTACGCCGGACCAGGCCTCGCCCAGTTCGTTGGAGGCGCCGATGAACAGCATCGAGACAGAGCTGACCCGACCGCGCATGTGATCGGGCGTGGCGAGCTGGATCAGGGTCTGACGGATGTTGACGCTGATCATGTCGGCCGCCCCGCCGAGGAACAGCACCGCGCCGGACAGCCAGACGCTGGTCGACAGGCCGAAGGTCAGGGTGCACAGGCCGAAGACGGCCACCGCCGCGAACATCCATTTGCCGCCGTGCCGCACGATGGGGAAGCGGCTCAGGTAGAGCGCCATCAGCAGGGCCCCGGCCCCGAAGGAGGCGCGCAGCAGGCCGAAGCCAACGGCCCCGACATGCAGGATGTCGCGGGCGAAGATGGGGGTCAGCAGGGCGACCCCGGCCAGCAGCACCACGATCAGATCCAGCGAGATGGCGCCGAGCACGACCTTCGTGTTCCAGACATAGGCCAGACCTTCCTTGACCTGATCCACCGGTGAGATCCGCGTCGGCGAGGGCGCCGGTTTGCCGCTGGTCCGGATCAGCAGCAGGCTGCCGATGCCGACCGCGAACATCGCCAGGGCCGAGGCGTATGCCAGCGGCACGGAGAAGCCGACGACGACGCCGCCAAGAGCGGGTCCGGCGATGGCCCCGGTCTGGAAGGCGATGGACTGGGCGGCGATGGCCGGCGGCAGGGCGCGGCGTCCGACCACCATGGGCAGGAAGGCCTGGCTGGCCGGGGCGAGGAAAGCCCGCGCGGCGCCAAACACGGCGGCGACGGCCAGCAGGCCCCACAGCGGGGGCGATCCGTGGAGCGCCATGAGCAGAAAGCCGAGGGCGCAGCCGGCCTCGACCATGACCGACAGGGTGACGGTGTTCTTGCGGTCGCGCCGGTCGGCGAGCGCCCCGGCGGGCAGGGTCAGGGCCAGCAGCGGCAGGAACTGGCACAGGCCGACGAGCCCCAGATACAGGCTGGCCTCGGCGATGGGGTGATCGCGGCGCGCGATCTCATAGACCTGCCACAGCAGGGCCGAGGACTGGATCTGGATGCCCAGCACCGCGGCCACCCGCCCGACCCAGAGCAGGCGGAAGTCCCGGATGGCCCAGGGACTGGTCGGTCCCTCGGGCGGCGGCGGGGGCTGGACCGGTTCGGTCGTCTCGATGGTTTCGGTCACGTGCGGCGGTCGACTTTCGGATACGGCGTACCGTCGCGGTGGAAATAGCCTTCCCCGCGGAAGACCATGTCGATGTCGGGATAGTCGCCCGAATCGCCGCCCGGCGTGCGGGTTCCGACCTCCAGAATCACGACCTCGGCGCCGGAGCGGTTCTGCAGCACATGTCCGTTGGGCACGCCCGCCTTCCAGCCCGCGCAATCGCCGGCGACCAGCACCGTCTCGCCCTCATCCTCAACCAGTACGACCTCGCCTTCCAGCACCCAGACGAACTCGTCCTCGCCCTCGTGCCAGTGTCTCTGGCTCGACCAGGCCCCCGCGGGCAGGCGCAGCAGATTGACGCCGAACTGGTCCAGCCCGACCGTGTCGCCCAGCCGCCAGCGCCGGCGCGGCTTGCACGGGCCGGCGAATTCCTCGGGATAGCCCGTGCCGTGTCCGGTGGGGGCGTTGTCAATGTCGATCTTTGGCATGGGATGGCGCCTTCTCGCAGTCGTTCGAACCCCGTAAAGCACAGCCATATGAGCGTCGCATCAACTCCGGTTATCGATCCTGTCGCCCTGACCCGCGACCTGATCCGCAGACCCTCCGTCACCCCCGCCGACGAGGGGGCGATGGATGTGCTGGAACGCGCCCTGACCGGCCTCGGCTTCCACTGCCGCCGGATGAAGTTCGAGAATATCGAGAACCTCTACGCCCGACGCGGAACCGCCTCGCCGAACCTTTGTTTCGCCGGCCACACGGATGTAGTGCCGACCGGCTCGACCGAGGCCTGGTCGTCCGGCCCATTTGAGGCCGAGGTGAAGGACGGCGTCCTCTACGGCCGCGGCGCGGTCGACATGAAGAGCGGCATCGCGGCCTGGGTGGCGGCGGTTTCACGGGTGCTGGCCGAAGGGGATGTTCCCGGCTCCCTGTCCTTCCTGATCACCGGCGACGAGGAGGGGCCCGCCCTGCACGGCACCAAACGGGTGGTCGAGACCCTGATGGCCGAAGGCGAGGTCATCGACGCCTGCGTCGTGGGCGAGCCGTCGTCATCCGAGGTGCTCGGCGACATGATCAAGGTCGGGCGCCGCGGCTCGCTGAACACCTGGATCACGGTCCACGGCAAACAGGGCCATGTCGCCTATCCCGACCGCGCCGCCAATCCGGCCCCGGTGATGGCGAAACTGCTGGCCCGGCTGGACGCCCATATCCTCGACGAAGGCTATCCCTCTTTGAACGCTAACGTCACCCGCGCGGCGGGTGACTGCTTGAGTGTGGGGTTCCCGCCGTCGAACCTCGAGATCACCACCATCGACATCGGCAATCCGGCGACCAACATCATCCCGGCCGAGGCCAAGGCGCGGCTGAACATCCGCTTTAATCCGAGCCACACCGGCGACGAACTGATCGCCTGGCTGAACGCCATGGCGGGCGAGGCCCAGGCGGCTTCGGGGCTGCAGATCACACTGGAGCATCTGTGCTCGGGCAACGCCTTCCTGACCGAACCGGGGCCTTTCGTCACGGCCGTGCAGGACGCGGTCGAGACCGCTGTCGGCCGTCGCCCCGCAGCCTCGACCACCGGCGGCACCTCGGACGCCCGCTTCATCCGCGCCATGTGTCCGGTGCTGGAGCTGGGACTCGTCGGCCAGACCATGCACCAGATCGACGAGCGCGCGCCGGTGGCAGAAATCGAGGCCTTGGCGGAGGTCTATCGCACGGTGATCCGGATATTTTTCGAGCGGGCGTAGCGGTCCCTTGTCATCCTGTGTATTGGCGCGGCCCGATGCGGCGATACACAGGGATGACAAGAGCGCTACGCCCACGATCAGGACAGCACGTTCAAGCCCAGCAGGGCGGCTCCGAACATCGCTCCGAAGGCCACGAGAAAATAGAACACCTCACGCAGCTTTCCGCCCCGGCGTTCCAGCGTCATCGGCGGCAACTGAACAGGCAAACCCCTCATGGCCCTCTCCTGTACGACCGGAGAAGGATGCGCCGGGTTTCTTGCCGAGGGATTGAGAAACGTGGTTGCCGCCTTTCCTCCCCGTGACGAAGTCATGGGGAGGGGGACCGCGAAGCGGTGGAGGGGCTGGCGCCGCAGGACTGCTATCGCCCGCTGACCGCCGCCAGAATTCCCGCCAGTACGCCGTCGATATTGTCCCGGATCGCCAATGCCGGATAGCGCAACACGGTCACCCCTTCTCCATTGAGCCATGCGGTCCGACGCTGGTCATGCGCGATCCGCTGGGGCGTATCGTGAACGGCCCCGTCCACCTCGATCCCCGTCTTCGCCGACGGACAGTAGAGGTCGAGGATGTACGGCCCGATCGGATGCTGACGCCTGAAACGGATGCCTGCGAGCTTGTGGCCCTTGAGGCAAGGCCACAGGCGGGCTTCCGGCGGGTCAGACTGCGCCGCATCCGTGCGGCTCGCTGGTAGGTGATTGGTTCCGAAGGCACGAGCCCTTCCACCGCTTCGCGGTCCCCCTCCCCATTCGCAAGAGCGAACGGGGAGGAAAGATCGTCCGCCGTCTACTCCCGCTCCAGAAACCGGAGTGCGCTGAGCACATGGGCGCGGACGCCGACCGGCAGCACCGCCTCATTGACGTCGAAGCCCGGCGAATGGTTCGGCGGGGAGGTGTTGGGGTCGACCCCGTCCTTCGACGCGCCGAGGTGATAGAAGACCCCCGGCACTTCCTGCGACAGATAGCTGAAGTCCTCGGCCACGGTGGTCGGCGGGGTAGCCGGATTGACGTTCCCCGCCCCCGCCGCCTCGGTCAGCACCGGCGCCAGCCAGGCCGAGAGCGCCTCGTCGTTGAACGTCAGAGCCGCGTTCTGGCGCACCGAGAATTCGGCCGTGGCGCCGTAGGTCTCGGCGACATTGTCGATGGCGATCCGGGTGCGGGCCACCAGATCGTCACGCTGGGCGATGTCGAAGGTGCGCAGGGTGCCCGACAGGGTCGCATCCTCAGGGATGATATTGTAGCGCACCCCGGCGTCGAGGGTGGCGATGGTGAACACCGTCGGCGTCGTGGTTGGATCGATGGTTCGCGCCGTCAGGGTGTTGATGGTCTGGACGATCTGGGCCGCCACGGCGATGACATCGACGCCCTTCCACGGCCAGGCCCCGTGGGTCTGGCGGCCGTGCAGGGTGATGTCGACCCGGTCCGACGCCGCCATGAAGCCGCGCGGGCGGTAGAACAGAGTCCCCGGCCGCCCCGGCACGACGTGCAGGCCGAAGATGGCCTCGGGCCGCGGATTGGCCAGCGCCCCCTCCTGGATCATCAGCCGGGCCCCGCCCAGCGGCTCTCCCGGAGGCGCGCCCTCCTCGGCGGGCTGGAAGATGAAGACGATGGTTCCCGGGATGTCCTCGCGCATACCCGCCAGCACCTCGGCGGCGCCCATCAGCATGGCGATATGGGCGTCATGGCCGCAGGCGTGGGCCACCGGCACGGTGGCGCCCATATAGGTCCCGGTTACGGTCGAGGCGAACGGCAGGTCGGTGGCTTCCAGCACCGGCAGGGCGTCCATGTCGGCCCGCAACGCCACGACCCCTCCGGGCCGTCCGCCGCGCAGCACGCCGACCACGCCGGTCTTGCCCACCTCGGTGCGGACCTCCATCCCCAGCGAGCGCAGGTGTTCGGCCACCAGGGCGGCGGTGCGGGTCTCGGCGAAGCCCAGTTCGGGATTGGCGTGCAGGTCGCGGCGCCAGGCCACCACCCTGGGCATCTCCGCCGTCACCGCCGCTTCGATCCGGCCCAAGGCGACCGGCCCTGCCCCATCGTCCCCCGTCTGCGCGTGGGCCAGTCCGGCGGACAGCGCCAGTGAGAGGGCGGAAACGGCGAGCAGTCGGCGGATGGTCATGGCGGTACCCTGTGTCCGAGAACCGCCACCGTGCGCGGACGGGTGGGCCAGGCGCAAGGGTTGAAGCGCACAAAGCGCCCGCGTCGGGTGACGTCCGGCGTCAACGGGCCTAGGCTGCGGCGGTGAACCTGCGCTCTCCCGCCTTCGCCATCCTGTTCTGCGTCAGCCTGATCGCGGCGGCGGGAAATATGGCGCTCCAGTCGGTGTTGCCGGCCATCGGCCGCGAGTTCCGGTTGTCAGACACCCTGGTCGCCGGCGCCTTCGCCATCTCGGCCCTGATGTGGACCGTCGCATCGCCCTTCTGGGCGCGGCTGTCCGACACCCTGGGCCGCAAGCGGGTCATGATGATCGGGCTGGCGGGCTTCGTCGTCTCGATGAGCGGCTTCGGCCTGGCCGCCACCTCGGGGCTGGAACAGTGGCTCGGCGCCGGGTTGGCCTTCGTCCTGATGGGGGTGGCGCGCACCATCTATGGCGTCTTCGGCTCGGCCGCGCCGATCGCCTCCCAAGCCTATATCGCTGACCGCACGATGCCGGAACAGCGCACCCAGGCCATGTCGCTGCTGGCCTCGGCGCAGGGGCTGGGCACGGTGATCGGCCCGGCGCTGGCGCCCTTCTTCGTCTTGCCCCTGATCGGCCTCGCCGGTCCCATGTACGCCTTCGCCCTGTTCGGGGCGGTGGTGCTGGTCGTGGTTTGGCGCAAACTGCCAAGCGGCGAGGTGGTGCGCACCCCTTCGGCCAGCGGACGGCAGGGCGACGTCGGCAAGGGCCTGTGGAAAGATCCGCGCGTAAGGGGTTATCTGCTCTACGGCCTGTTCGTCACCGGGGCACAGGCGGCCAACATCTCGGTGCTGGGTTTTCACGTCATCGATGAGTTGTCAGTCGCGGGCATCGCCGTCCGCGAGGCCCAGCCGTTCATAGGCATCGCCATGCTGGCCGGCGCCGCCGCCACCCTGATGGCCCAGTGGGGGTTGATCCCCCTGCTGAAACTGCAACCCCCGGACCTGATGCGCTGGGGCGCGGCCCTGGCCCTGGTCGGAAATCTGATGAGCATCGCCGCCCCGGGCTATTACGGGGTCGTGGTCGGTTACGCGGTCGTGTCGATGGGCCTCGGCTTCGCGCGGCCGGGTTTCACCGCCGGATCGTCGCTCTCGGTCGGCCCGCACGAACAGGGCGCCATCGCCGGCCTGATGATGTCCCTGGCCGGTCTCAGCTTCCTCGCCCCGCCGGTGATCGGCGTCGCCCTGTACGAGCTGGCCGAACCGGCGCCCTTCATCGCCAATGCCGTGCTGCTGGCCGCCGCGACCGCCCTGTGTTTCCTGAACTCGACGCTTCGCGCAGGGCCGCCCGATCTGCCAGACCGCGACGAGACGCCTTCGCGCGAGACACCGCCTGCGTCCCAACCGGGTCCGGAAGGCAATCGCTGACCACCGGGAGCGTCTCCAGGCCTTTTCCCGGGCCCAAAGCCGTGGCAGAGCGAGGCCATGGACATCGCCCGTATCGAGCGCCGTATCGGCGTGCGCGCAACCCCCGACCAGATCTGGAGCCTGATCGCTGACCTTCCGGGCTGGGACCGCTGGAATCCGGTCGAGACCGGGCTTGAGGGAACGATCGCCTTCGGCGCCGGCATCGCCCTGACCGAGAGGATCGAGGGCCTGCCCGAGCGCCGGGCCGTGGCCCGCGTCGGCGACTGGCAGCCGTATTCACAACTGGTCTGGGCCGAGAACCGCGGCCTGTGGTTCCGTTCGATGCGCTATTTCGAGATCGAGCCGCTGGACGAGCCGAACAGCTGCATCGTGGCCAATGGCTTTATCTTCTCCGGCCTGCGCGGCGAGATGTTCTTCGACAGGAACCGCCGTCATCTGCGCCACGCCGTCGACGCCGTCGCCGAGGCCTGGAAGGGTGCCGCCGAAGCCTGATTCAGCCCCCCGCGCCGGCCGCCATCGTGTCCTGGATGCTGATGATAGCCGGGGTCAGGATGACGATGAACAGCACGGGCAGGAAGAACAGGATCATCGGCACGGTCAGCTTGGCCGGCAGGGCCGCGGCCTTCTTTTCGGCCGCCGACAGCCGCATCTCCCGGTTTTCCTTGGCCATGGTCCGCAGCGCCGTGCCCAGCGGCGTGCCGTAGGTCTCGGCCTGGGTCATGGCCGTGGCGACCGACTTTACGCCGGGATGGTTGGTCCGTTTGGCCAGCCCATCATAGGCCATTCGGCGGTCCGGCAGATAGCTGAGCTCAGCCGACAGCAGGGTCAGCTCCTCGGCCAAATCGATGGACGAGCCGCCGATTTCCTGGCTGACCTTCTGGATCGCCGCCTCGATCGACATGCCCGCCTCAACGCAGATCAGCAGCAGGTCCAGCGCGTCGGGAAACGCCTGCATGATCGACGTCTTCCGCTTCGATATGCGGTTGGCCAGAAAAATGTTTGGCGCATAGAAGCCGATCACCGCCGCGAACATGGTGGCGGTCAGCCGTGTCATGAACGGTAGGCCGAAATCGTTGAAAACGAACAGGTAAAAAGCCGTGATCGCGAGGAATACAAACGGCATGGAGAAGCGGAAGAAATAGAAGGTCGTCAGCGGCTTGGGCCCGCGATAGCCGGCCTGGGCCATCTTGTCGGCGACCTTGGGGTCTTCCAGCAGCTTGGTCAGATTCAACCGTTCGACGACGCGCTTCTTGAAGCCTTCGTCGGTGTGGCGGAGGTTCTGGGGGCCGCTGTTCTGCGCGGCGATGGCCTGACGCGACCGCCGCTTCAGCTCCTCGCGCCGCACCGCCACGGCCTTCAGACGGCCCTCCAGCTTGGCGCCGCCGCTGAATGAGCCGAGCAGGGTCATCAGGGTGGCGAACACCAGCACGCCCACGCCGAGGCTCAGCAGGTTCTGGACGTTGGTGAAGAAGTCGACCATTGGACCCAACCGTTCCCTAGAACTTGAACGCGATCATTTTCTTCATCACGAAGACGCCGAAGGCCATCATCGTCACGGCGATCAGCAGCATGAACTGGCCCCGCGGATCGGTGAAAAGCCGGGCCATGTAGGCGGGCGTGGTGATGCTGACGAGGATCATCACCGCGGGCGGCAGCGAGCCGATGATGCCGGCCGAGGCCGTCGCCTCGGACGACAGGGCCTTGATCTTCTCGCCCATCATCTTGCGGGCGCGCAGCACCACCGAAAGGTTGTTCAGCGCTTCGGCCAGATTGCCGCCGGTCTTCTGCTGGATGGCGATGACGATGGAGAAGAATTTCAGCTCCGGCGTCGGCATACGCTCGTACATCTTGTCCAACGACTGGGCCAGGGTCAGGCCGACGCCAAGGCCCTCGACCAGTTTCTGGAACTCGGCTCCCAGCGGCTGGGGGCTCTCGCGGGCGATGATCTTGAAACAGTCATGGACGGGCAGACCCGACTTGATGCCGCGCACGATGACGTCGACGGCGTCTGGGAAATGGCCGGAGAATTTCTTCATCCGCCGCTTGCCGAGGAAGCCGACGACCCAGCGCGGAAGACCGAGGCCGAGGACGACGCCGGCCCCGAGGCCGATCAGGATGTTCAGCCCGAACAGCAGCGGAAGCAGGAAGGCGATGACGCCGAGCACGCCGCTGATGATCCAGAAGGTCGAGACCTTGGTGGCGAGACCCGCCTGCTTCAGCTTCGCGGCGAGACTGATCCGCGCCTTACGCTCCGCCCGCTCTGACTCCTGCAGCTGCTGCATGATCTGTTTGCGGCGCGCCTCAGGGGTGTTGGCCGCGGCCGCCTTCCTGGCCGCCGCGTTGTTCTGCTTGGGTCCGCCGAAGGTCTGGGCGCGCTTGACCGCAGCCTCGCTGGAATCGCCGCCGCCGACGAAGGCCCAGCCCAGTCCCCCGATGGTGATGAAGGCCAGAACCGCCGCGAGGATGGGAAGCATCCGCCCTACTCCGCCGCGTCGAGGGCTTCGGCCAACTCGCGCTCCAGCCCGTAGTAGCGGGCGCGGTCCCAGAAGCGGGGACGGGCGATGCCGGTCGACCGGTGACGGCCGATGATCTTGCCGTGCTCGTCCTCGCCGGTGATCTCATAGACGAACAGATCCTGGGTCACGATCACATCGCCTTCCAGCCCGACCACCTCGGTGATGTGGGTGATGCGACGCGAGCCGTCGCGCAGGCGCGCCGCCTGGATGATGACGTCAACCGAGCCGACGATCATCTCTCGGATGGTCTTGGACGGCAGGCCGTAGCCGCCCATGGTGATCATCGACTCCATCCGGCTGATGGCCTCGCGCGGGCTGTTGGCGTGCAGCGTGCCCATGGAGCCGTCGTGGCCGGTGTTCATGGCCTGCAGCAGGTCGAAGGCCTCGGGGCCGCGGACCTCGCCGACGATGATCCGCTCGGGACGCATCCGCAGGCAGTTCTTGACCAGATCCCGCATGGTGATCATGCCCTGGCCCTCGAGGTTGGGCGGGCGGGTTTCGAGGCGGACCACGTGCGGCTGCTGCAACTGTAGTTCGGCCGCGTCCTCGCAGGTGATGACGCGCTCTGTCGGGTCGATGAAGGCGGTCAACGTGTTCAGCAGGGTCGTCTTCCCCGAGCCCGTGCCGCCCGAGATGACCAGGTTGCAGCGCGAGGCGCCGATGACGCCAAGCACACGCGCGCCTTCGGGACTGATGGAGGAATACTCCACCAGATTCTTCATCGTCAGCTTGTCTTTCTTGAACTTCCGGATCGTCAGCGTCGGCCCGTCGATGGCCAGAGGCGGGGCGATGACGTTGACGCGGCTGCCGTCTGGCAGTCGAGCGTCGCAGATGGGGGAGCTCTCGTCCACGCGGCGGCCGACCTGCGATACGATCCGCTGGCAGATGTTCATCAGCTGGTTGTTGTCGCGGAAGCGAACATTGGTCAGCTGGACCTTGCCGTCGACTTCGATGAACACCCGGCCCGCGCCATTGACCATGATGTCGGCGATGTCGTCGCGCGCCAGCAGCGGTTCCAGCGGGCCATAGCCAAGGACGTCATTGACGATGTCCTGGACCAGATGCTCCTGCTCGGCCACCGACATGGAGACGTTCTTGATCGCCACCAGCTCGGCGACGATGTCGCGGATTTCTTCAGACGCGGCCTTGGTGTCGAGCTGGGCCAGCTGGGCCAGGTCGATGGTGTTCATCAGGGCGTTGAAGATCGTGGTCTTGGTGGCGTGGTAGTAGTCCGACTGCTCGCGGACGATCTCCGCGACGGCCTGGGCCTTCTTCAGCTGTTCGAAGCCGGGCGTGGCCTTGGGGCCGGGTGCGTTCCGGGCGGGCGCGGGCTCGGCTTCGGGCCGGGGGCGAGACGCGAGGGCGTCGAGACGGTCGGCTGCGGGGGACGCCGGTTTGGCGGCGTAGGATTCCGCCTTGCGCGAGGCCGCCTGCTGCTGCGCGGCGTCCGATTCGCCGCCGAAGGCGAAGGCATCAACCTGAACGCCGGGCGACGGCTGCACGACGGGTGCGGCTTCGGGCGCGGGCCGCGGGGCGGCGGCGACATGGCCGGGCTGACCTGTGCGCTTGCCGAACACGCGTCAGGACTTCTTCTTGAACAGGCCGGAGAACATGGACTTGCCTTCGGCCTTGCCGGACTTGCCTTTCGGCCCGGCGATCAGCGGCAGTTCGCGACGCGAGACGATCTGGGCCAGCGTCTGGAAGGCCTCGGCGGCCTTGGACTTGCCGCCGGCGTCCAGGATCATCTGGCCGTTGTTCGCCGCCGCGCCGAAGGTTTTGGGGTCAAACGGAATGATCAGGCTGGGATGAACCCCCAAGGCCGCGCCGAAATCCTTGGCCGGAATCTCCGGACGTCCAGGGACGCCGACCTGATTGAGCACCAGCCGCGGCGGCGCGTCATTGGGCCTGCCCTGGCGGATCAGGTCGATCATGTTCTTGGCGTTGCGCAGACTGGCCAGATCAGGCGTCGCCACGATCACCACCTCATCGGCGGCGATCAGGGTGCGGCGCATCCAGCCGGACCAGAGATGCGGCAGGTCCAGCACCACAAACGGCGCGGTCGAGCGGATCTGGGTCGTCACCTCCTCGAACGCTTCCGGGGAGATATCCCAGTCGACGTCGAGCGTCGCCGGAGCGGCGAACAGGCTGAGCTTGTCGGTGCAGCGGACCATCATCCGGTCCAGCAGCACGGGATCAAGCCGGTCCGGTTGGCTGAGGGCGTCGGCGACGCCGCTCAGCGGATCCTGATTGAAGTCCAGACCGGCGGTGCCGAACGGCAGGTCATAGTCGACGATGACGGTATTGGCGCCGATCCGCTCGGACATTGCATAGGCGGTGTTGTGGGCGACGGAGCTGGAGCCGGTGCCGCCGCGCGCGCCGACGAAGGCGATCGACCGGCCGACGAAGGGCTGGGCCGGATCGGCGAACAGACCGCCGATGGCCGAGATGAGCTGCAACGGCTGCAACGGAGCGACCAGATACTCACTGACGCCGCGCCGCATCAGCTCACGGAACAGAAGGATGTCGTTGGTGGCTCCGACCACGACCACCTTGGTGCCGGCGTCGCACACTTCAGCCAGTTGATCGACTTCCCACAGCAGCGTCTGCGGGTCTTTCATGCATTCGACCACGATCAGCGGCGGGGTCGGCTCGTGCCGATAGGCCTCGACCGCCGCGGCGACGCCGCCAATGCGGATCTGGGTCGTCGCCCGCGACAGCCGGCGATCCTGGCCCGCCCGCTCGGCGGCGGCCAGGGTGTCCTGGCGCTCGGCGAAGACATGGATGGCGATGCGCGGAACCGATACCTCGGCGGTGTGGCCGCCGCTCAAGACGGGCGAAAAGGCCGCCGCGGCGCCGGCGACCAGGTCGCCGACAGGGTTGAACCCGACGCCCTGCGTGGACCCATCGGCCGACAGGTGTTCGAGGACAGGTTGGGCGATCGCAACCGGGGCTGTCGGCGTAGTAAATTGCAACGCCTGCCGTTGATCGACGACGACCTCTTCGAAAGTCTCCAGATCGACATTGGCCTCAGCCGGAATGACGGCTCCGGGCGCGGTATAGCCCGCGTCGAGGTCGAACTCGTCGTCGAACTCATCAAACGGCCGGGGCGCAAAGGCGTTGGTCATGTCACGCTATTCCACAGCCCCGGAGATGCGGCCGTTCACCAGGGGTTCCTGCGGCGTCGAACTGACCTGACCCCTGCGATAGTTGTCGAACACCACCGCCGCCCGGCCAGAGTCGGCGGCCGTCATCGGGCGGGCGCCGAGAATGTCACGCGGGTCGGCGATCTGCGCCGCCATATTCGCGGTGATGGCGCAGCCGAAGCCGCCCGAACTCTGGTTGGAGAGCCGGGGTCCCATGTTGCGAGCCTCGACGGCGCAGTTGGGAACGGAGGCCCGAAGGGTTTCGAAGCCGGCCAGCACCGGCGCGCGCGGATCGGGCGCGGCATAGGCGGCCATCTGGATGCGGTCTCCAGGAATGCCCGCGGATTGCAGGAAGGTGCGGACGGCATAGGCCTGCTGGACCGCGACCGGGTCATCGCCCGCGGGGGATTCAATACGGACATGGCCGGCGCCTGAGGCGTCATAGCGCGCGGCCAGACCGCGCAGCGCGGCGTGCTGGTTCGATGACAGGCCCTGATCGTGGACGGCCAGGGCGATGCGGTCCAGACCCGGCTCGACCTGCAGGGAATAGCGCGACAGCGGCGTCAACGGAGCGTCGGCCTCACCGGACATCGAGGCGCAGCCCGAGGCGGCGAGCCCCGCGGCGAGGACGAAGATGGCGGATGCGAGGGCGCGTTTCACGGGGATCCTCATTCGATTACATAGCCCACGGGGCCGCTCCAGCCGCTGTCGGCGGCGGCGGGATCGCCAGGCCGGCGGTATTGCTGGTTCAACTGGCCGAACAGCAAGGTCTGGGCGTCATTGGCGATCATCAGGCCGTCGGCCGGCGTCTGCATCCGTCCGGGCGAGGTCGGCGAGACGATATAGGCCTCGATGAGGATGACCAGTTCGGTCTCGCCTGACAGATAATCGCGCGAGCGGAACAGGGTGCCGAGGACCGGCAGGCTGCCGATGCCCGGCAGCTGGTCGATGTTCTGGCGCGTATCCTCGCGCAGCAGGCCGGCGATCATCATTGAACCGCCGGACGGAAGCTCCACGGTCGTCGATGAACGGCGCACGTTCAGAGCCGGTATGACCAGGGCGTTCGGCCCCGTTCCGCCCAGGGTGAAAGCGCCGTTGGTGGTCAATTCCGACACCTCGGTCGACAGCTGTAGCGAGATGCGACCCTGCGACAGCACGATGGGGCGGAAGGCGAGCCGCACGCCAAAAGGTTTGAACTCGACCTGGATATTTCCGTTGTTGTCGCGACCGACCGGAACGGGAAACTCACCGCCGGCCAGGAACTCGGCGTTCTCACCGTTGACCGAGGTCAGGTTCGGCTCGGCGAGGGTGCGGACCAGGCCGACACGCTCAAACGCGCGAAGGCTGGTGTTCAGTCGGCTGCCGTCGCCGGCCTGGTCCAGATAGTTGAGTATGCCGCCGCCCAGCTGGCTGCCGGACACGCCGAAGGTGGCGCCCTGGACGAAGGACAGGCCGTCGCCGACACCGCTGAGGATGCCGTTGACGTCCAGACCCAGTTGTTTGATCGCCGTGCGCTGAACCTCGATGACGCGGGCCTTGACCATGACCTGATCAGAGCCGGCGATGGTCATCATGTTGATGACCTTTTCCGGAGCCGAGACGAAGGCCCGGGCGACCTGGGCGGCGCGGTCGGCTTCGCCGGGACTGCTGACGGGTCCGGTCAGGATGATGCTGTCGTTGACGGCCTCGGCGCGAACCTGGGAGCCCGGCATGATCCGGCTCAGCGTGTCCTGAAGCGCGGAGACGCCTGCGTCGACGCGGACGCGCAGCGACAGGATGGTGCGGCCGGCGGAATCCAGAACCACGGCGTCGGTTTCGCCGGGCTGGAGGCCGATGATCGTTATACGGCGCGGCGAATGCAGCATGGCCTCGGCCACCATTGGATTCGGCACAATGACGTCGCGGGCGTCGGACGGCAGATCGATGGCCATCGACGAACCGCGCGGCAGGTTGATCAGCTGGGCGCCGGCGCCCATCGGCACGGCGGCGCGGGACTGGGCCTGGGCCTCGATAGGCCCGGCGGGCGCGACGGCGGCAACCGTCAGGCTGACGAGGGCGATCGCGATCAGATGTTTCATTGGACCACCACCACTTCGGGCGCGCCGCCGCGATAGACACGGACAGCGGAGGATTGACGCACGGCCGCGACCCGCCCCGACGGACCGCCGGTGTCGGCATAGGAGCGCAGGACCAGGCTCAGCTCGCCTTCGGACTTGGCCAGGGCGAGGGCCTCGGCGTCGCTGGGACCGACTTCGAGCGTGGCGGTGGCGCCGACGACGGCCTGTTCATCGTCGCCGGCCCGGGTCGACTGGTCGATGGCCAGAACCTTGATGTTCTGCATCACGGTCGATGAAGCGTATTTGGACCGGTCGCCTTCCTGGGCGCCGGCATTGCTCAAGTTGGTCTCCCGGGTCAGCAGGACATCGACCCGGTCGCCGGGCAGGATGAAGCCGCCCGCCGCGGTCTCGACCGTGACCCGGATGGCCATGGCCCGCATGCCGGGCTCCAGATAGGCCGCCATATAGCCGCTGTCCCCGGCGCGCACGATCTTGCGGCCGACGATCGGTTCGCCGGCCAGGATCGGTTCACGCACCACCGAGCCGACATAGTCGGCCTTGGCGCCGCCGGTGGCCAGGTTGGTGGCAGCCCGGGTGACCGAGGCCACGGCGCCCTCGGGGCGGGCTGCGGCGGGGGCCGCGCTTGCGGCGGCATCGGCCGAGGGCAGGGGCGTCGTACCATCGGTGATAAAGGCCGGATTGACCTCGTCGACGGGCCAGTCTTTCCAGGCCAGATCGGACTCGGTCAGCCGCTGTCCAGGCTGCAGATCCTTGGCCGCGACCAACACCTTGGCCATGGGCCGCCCCGGAACGGCGGCGGCGGCGGCGACGGCGGTCGGTGAATTCGAGGGCGATCCCATGGCGCGCACCACCAGGGCCAGACCGATGGCGGCCACGGCGGCGACGCAGATCACGATGATACGGGCGGGCTTCATCGACGGTCTCCGGCAGGCTGGACCGGACCCTTAAAACGGTCCTTGCGCCCCCTGCCGTTAACGACCATGCCGGGCGCGGGTTAACGACGGCCTAAGTGTCGGACGAACCCGCGCTATCCTGCGATGAAGGTGGCGAGCAGCGGCGAGGCCGGATAGGCCATCAGCGCGCCGGCGGCGATGGCCACGCCATAGGGAATGTCGCCGCGGGGCTCCATCAGCTGCACCACCCATCCGGGCGCGCCCAACAGATAAGGGCGTGAATGAAAGCGCGCGAACAACAGGACCAGACAGAACAGGCCGCCCATCACGCCCGTCCACAGCAGGAACATGCCTGAGCCGGTCGCGCCCAGCCAAAGGCAGGTCGCCGCCATCAGCTTGGCGTCACCGCCGCCTATCCAGCGCAGGGCGAACATGCCCGCTCCGATCACCAGCGCCAGGGCCGCGACCCCGATGTTGGCGGCCACCGTCATGGGATCGAGACCCACGGTCAGGGCGGCGGGGAAGAAGGCGAGGATCAGAAGGCCGGAGATCCAGTTCGGGATCTTCATCGACGTCAGGTCCTTGAGGCCCGCGACGATGGCGAGCGCCGGCATGACGCCGAGAAGGATCAGAGTGACGGTGTCCATTCCCCCTTGTGGGTCACCGACGGTTAAAGTCGGGTTGCCATACAGGGCGCGATACAAGCGAAAGAGGCCGAAGTGTTTCGCTCCGGCCTCTCGCGGGTTTCAGGACTTTCGTCGCGGTCAGGCGCCGGCGGTGCCGCCCATGCCGGTGACGACGTCATTGAACTTGGTCTTGATGGTGGAGCCGAGGGCCGTCACGGCCGAGATGATGACGACGGCGATGAGCGCAGCGATCAGGCCGTACTCAATGGCCGTGGCGCCCGACTCGTCGGACATGAATTTCGATACGAACCTGGTCATTGGGTTTTCCCTCCTGAGGGGTTGCTGGCGACGGGCGGGGGAGCCGGTCGCCCGTCTGACCCCCTGAACTTCCGCACCCTGCCGCGCCTGGGTTAAGTCCCGGCGCACAAAACTGCTTACCCCGGCCTTGACCATAAAAAGGGGATCCGGCCCGCCGGAATAGCAGAGGGGCCGGAGCGTTTCCGCTCCGGCCCCTCGCCGGTTTCAGGACTTTCGCCGCGGTCAGGCGCCGGCGGTGCCGCCCATGCCGGTGACGACGGCGTTGAACTTGGTCTTGATGGTCGAACCCAGGGCCGTCACGGCCGAGATGATGACGACGGCGATGAGCGCAGCGATCAGGCCATACTCGATGGCCGTGGCGCCCGACTCGTCGGACATGAATTTCGAAACGAACTTGGTCATTGGATTTTCCTTTGGATGGAATGAAGCGAGCTATTGAAACGGGGGGAGCCGGTAGCCCGCTTGACCCCCAAACGCAGGACTGTTTTCGCCGATAACGGTTAAAGTCACGTGGGCGGGCGTGGTTACTTGGATATTTACTCTAAAAAGTTTTCATGTTGCAGACCCGCAGGTTTCCGGAGGCAGGCGACGATCGACGGCGCGGCCAAGGTAAAGGGGCCGGAGCGTTTCCGCTCCGGCCCCTCGCCGGTTTCAGGACTGTCGTCGGCGATCAGGCGCCGGCGGTGCCGCCCATGCCGGTGACGACGGCGTTGAACTTGGTCTTGATGGTCGAACCCAGGGCCGTCACGGCCGAGATGATGACGACGGCGATGAGCGCAGCGATCAGGCCGTATTCAATGGCCGTGGCGCCCGACTCGTCGGACATGAATTTCGAAACGAATTTGGTCATGACTGAAATCCTTCTGTGTTTAAGCGAGCGATCGTTGACACCAACAGGGTCATCGGCTTGTGCCCGCTTGACCCCCTCTTGCACGATCAGCCTGCGCCTCGCGGATTAAGGGCGAGTAAAACAACGATACGTCAGCACGATTTCTTTATTGACGTCGCGTTTACTATGATTTTGGGCGTGATTGCATGATTTCAGACTTTCTTGAGGTTTGGAGGGCAGTGTCTGGAGACGCTCACGCGCGCGCCCCGTTCACTGGAAGTCGACGCCATGACCCGATCCGCCTCCCCCGCCCGCCTTGCCGCTGTCCTGGTCTCTTCTGCCCTCCTGCTCGCGCCTTCCATCGGAACGGCCCAGTCGGGCAGCATGAACGTCGAGATCGATCAGACCCAGCGGGTCCAGCTGCGTGGACAAGCCGGTTCGGTCATCGTGGGCAATCCCGCCATCGCCGACGTGACGGTGGTGGACGCCAACACCCTCTACATCACCGGCAAGGGCAATGGGGTTACTGAAATCGTGGCGGTCGATACGATCGGTCGCACGGTGTTCCAGAGCCAGATTGTCGTCACCGACGGCGCCGGTTCAGGACGGGTCCGGGTCTGGCGCGGCGGCCAGGCCACCGAGATGGCCTGCGCCTCGTCCTGCTCACCCTCGCTGCGCGGGACCAGCGGCGCCGCGCCGACCCCCTGAGGAATCGGACCGGTGTCTCTCCGCTCCACTCATCAGCCACGAAAACGGTTTCGCGCGCGCTTCGCCCGCGGCCTGATCCGATCGACCGACGGCTCGGCCGCCGTCGAGTTCGGCATGGTCGCCCTGCCCTTCATCCTGTTGGTGTTCGCCATCCTGGAGCTCGGCATTGTCTTCGTGACCGATTCCATTCTGGAGAACGCCACCATCGAGACCGGACGACTGGTTCGAACCGGCCGGGCCAGCGCCCAGTCCATGACAGCGGCCACGTTCAAGACGTCGCTGTGCGGCCGGATGAGCATCTTCGCCGCCGATTGCAACAGCCGCGCCACCGTCGATGTGCGGGTCATTCCGCAGTTCGCCACCACCCCGCCCGATCCCATGGCCGGCGGCACGTTCAATAATGGGGTCCTGACCTACAGCAATGGTCTTCCGGGCGACCTGATCCTGGTGCGGGTCTGGTACCGCCAGCCGCTGCTGACGACCTTCCTGGCCCAGGGCCTGTCGCGCATGAACGACGGCGCCGCCATGCTGACCGCGACCACCGCCTTCCGGAATGAACCGGCATGATGCGGCGCGGCGTATTCTCGCGGCTCGGTCGCGACGAGCGGGGCGTCTCGGCCGTCGAGTTCGCCCTGCTCGCGCCCGTGCTGATCGCCTTCTATTTCGGCATGGCCGAGTTCTGTCAGGGCTTCATGGCCCAGAAGCGGATGGGTCACGTCTCGGCCATGGTCGCTGACCTGGTGGCCCAGGAGGATTCAGTCGCGACAGCGAATCTGGACGATATCTTCGCCATCGGCGGCCTGATCATGAAGCCGTTCTCCACCGTCGCGTTGAAACAGCGGGTCAGCAGCGTAACCCGCACCTTGGGTGTCGCCAGGGTCGACTGGAGCCGCGGTGACGGCATGACCGCCCGGGTGGTCAACTCCACCATCACCCTGCCGACCGATCTGATCTCCGACGGCGAGAGCATCATCGTGTCGGAAGCGACCTATGACTACGATTCTCCGATCGACTATTTCATGCCCGGCATCACCCGGTTCTCGCACATCTATTATCTGCGGCCGCGGACGGTGGACAAAATCCTCTGTTCGAACTGCTAGCGCGAAATCGGCCTTGGTGGACGCAGTCCATCAAGGCTCAGATTTCGCTCCAGCATAACTCTGGCCCCGTCAGCGCTTCCCTTAGCGCCCTGATCTTGGCTGTAGTCTCCGCCAGTTCGGCGTCCGGATCGCTGTCCGCCACGATGCCGGCGCCGGCCAGTGTGCGAAAACGCCACCCGCCCTCCATCCGCTCGAACGAGGCCGTCCGGATCAGCACCGAGGCCGTCAATCGGCCGTCGTCCTCGATATGGAACAGGCTGCCGCACCAGGGCCCGCGCGGCGGCTCGTGCCCGGCGATGACCTTCATGGCCTGATGCTTGGGCGCGCCGGTGATGGAGCCGGGCGGGAAGGTCGCCTCCAGCAGCTCCGCCGGTCCGATCCCGGCGCGGGCCAGACCCGTGACCGTCGAAACCAGATGATGGACGGTCGGATGGCTCTCAACCTCGAACAGCGCAGCCACGGAAACCGAGCCGGACTGCGCAACGCGCGACAGGTCGTTGCGCATCAGATCGACGATCATCAGGTTCTCGGCCCGGTCCTTGGCGCTGGCGCTGAGCTCAACAGCCAGGGCGGCGTCGCGGGCCGGATCGGCGTCGCGCGGGCGGGTGCCCTTGATCGGCCGGGTCTCGATGCGGCGGCTGTGCGGATCGAAGGTCAGGAACAGTTCGGGCGAGTTGGACACGACGGCGCGATCGCCCAGTCGCCAGAAGGCGCCATAGGCCGCGGCCCGCTCCGCCAGCCGAAGCATGACATCGAAGGGGTCCGCGCCGGGCTTCAGCCCACCGGACCAGGCCCTCGCGATATTGGCCTGGTAGAGATGGCCTGCCGCGATCCGGTCCACGACATCGGCGACCGCGGCGAGATAGGCCTCCGGCGACGCTTCGGCGACGAAGTCATCGGCGGGGGGCGGCGGACAGGTCGGGTCGACGACAGAGACCAGCCAGCTCTCCGCGCGGTCGGCCGCGGCTGTCGCGTCGTCCGGATCATCTCCCCGGCCGAAGACCCGCACCCGGCGTTCCTGATGATCGAAGGCCAGCATGGCCGGATAGCGGGCCAGCATCAGGTCGGGCCAGACCGGATCGCGCGGGCCGGTCGCAACGCGGGCTCCGGCGTCATAGGCCAGCAGGCCGATCACGCCCGCGGCGAAGTCGGGGCTCCGCAACAGGTCCAGCGACCCACCGGCCCCCGTGGTCCCGACATGGACAAGGTCCGGTTCAGCGGCGACGAAAGACCAGCGGCCCAGGACGCCGCCGTCGGACAACAGGGCCAGCGGCCCGTCCAGATGGCGAAGGCCTGCGGCGACCACCAGCGGATCGCGCCACGCCCGCTCGCGGACCTCGACGGATCGCGCCCGCCCGGTCACGCCGCCAGCCGCGCGCCGATCCGGTCGCGCAGGGCCGGATCGACCCCGAGCGCCTGCTCCAGATAGGCGTCGGTCGATCCGTGAAGGGCTGCGATCTCGGTCAGGGCGGTGTCCAGATAGACGGCCTCGACCCCCAGGAAGGCGACCACGGCGTCATGGGAAGCGGCCCGGCCGGTCTGCGCCTCAAGCTGGCGGGCGATGCCCGGCGCACGACCTTCCAGATCGACGGCGGTGTTGGTCAGCAGATAGTCCGCGACCATGTCGTCGTGATGCACCCCCAGCAGATGATGGGTCAGGGCGGCCAGCAGGCCAGTGCGGTCCTTGCCGGCGGCGCAGTGGATCAACACCGGACCGTTCGTCTCGCCGAGGGCGCGGAAATATCGCGCGAACAGCTCAAGGTGCGACGGCTCGAAGGCCAATCGCCGGTAGGTGTCGGTCATGAAGCGCCGGCCCGAGTCCGGGGTCAGGTCGGCGGTCCGCAGGAAGGTCAGGTGCGGCGCTTCGCCGCCGTCGTCATGGGCGCTCTCGATCACCGCGCCGCTGAAACCCGGAGGCCGTTTGGAGGGCTGGTGGCGGCGCTCCGACGGCCGGCGCAGATCAACCACCGTGGCGATGCCCAGGGCGCCGAGCCGGTCCAGATCGGCCTCGCTGGCCCAGGCCTGATGGCCGGACCGGAACAGCCGGCCGGGGGCGACCCGTCGTCCGGCCGCCGTGGCGTAGTCGCCGTAGTCGCGGAAATTGTCGAGAGCGTCGAAACGGTGGATGCGGCCGGTCATTCGCCCTGTCTAGACGACCCTCCCGATACGAACCACCACCCTGCGGCTACGCCTTGCCGACGAGGCCCTGCATGGCGTCGAGATAGGCGACGAAGGCCTTGCGGCCGACCGGCGTCATCGCGGCCTCGGTCAGGGGTTTGCGACCCTCGAACCGTTTGCTCACGGCCACGAAGCCGGCGTCCTCCAGCTTGCGCAGATGGACCGACAGATTGCCGTCCGTGGTCTGCAGCCGCGCCTTCAGGGTGTTGAAGTCCGCGCTTTCGACGCCGGACAACACGGCCATGATCCCCAGACGCACCCTGCCGTGGATGACCTCGTCGATGCGGTTGATGTCGAACTCGCCCGTCATGCGATCAGGCCCGCGCCTGCCGCATCAGCAGGAAGCCGGGCAGGGCCATCAGCAGGAACAGGGCGCCGGCATAGGCCAGATACTGCGCATCCAGACCGGTCAGGCTGGCCAGAAGCGGCGCTGCCGCGAAGGAGCCGATGGCAAGGCCCCACAGCATCCGGCTGCGATACATGGCCGCGGTGACCGCCCAGCCGATGCCGTAGAAGACCATGATCACCGATATCCCGAGCGACATGGCGAGCAGGCCGCCCTCCGCCCCTGTACGCCAACCCACCGCCGCCATCGAAAGAAACAGGGCGAAAATGCCCCAGCCCAGGGCGCTCCAGACGGTTCCGCTGGCGCGGTTGCCGGCGGTCATGACGCCGCGCTCGCGCTTGAGGCGGGAGAGGATGACGAAGAGGGTGAGCAGAAACAGGCCGGTGGCCGCCAGCCAGCCGATGCCGATCGCCAGACCGCTGGCGGGAAAGACTCCGCTGATCTGGGTCCAGTGGAACAGGCTGGCCGCGCCGTAGATCAGGCCGGCGCTCATCAGGATGGAGGCGCCTTGCATCGGCGCCTGGGCGCCCTCTTCGGCGAGGCGCCGCATCCAGGCGATGTCGGCGGCGGGGTCTTCGGTGTTATCGGTCATGGGGTGGGTCTCCGTATGCAGCCCCCTTATGCCACAATTACTTTGTAATGCAAAGCACTTGGTTCCTTGCATTTCAGCCGCGCGACGCCCTTGCCTGGTTCGCCGCTCCGGGACACAAGCGCTCATGTCCATGAGTTTCCAGCGCATCGCCTATGAGGTCCGCGAGGTATGCAACGCCGTGGAGCTGGCGACGCTCGAAGCGGCGGTGGCGCGCACGGGCCTTGGCCAAGGCGCGACCGCGATCGACATCGGCACGGGCAATGCGACGGTGGCCATCCAGCTGGCGCAACGGTTCGGCCTGGCCGTCGCGGCCATTGAGCTGGATCCGGTCATGGCGGATCTGGCCCGAAGCCGGATCGAGGCCGCGGGCGTCGAAAACAGGGTGTCGCTGACGGTGGCCCGCGCCGCCGAGGTGCTGGCGCGGAAGGGACCGGTCGATCTGATCGTGGCGCTCGGGACCACTGATGTCAGCGGCGAGGGCCGGCCGACACCGGAGGCCGGCTTCATCGCCCTGCGCCGGAGCCTCAAGCCCGGCGGCTGGCTGCTGTGGGGCGACGTCGTCTGGCTGGCTGAGCCGCCCGCCCCGCTGCGCCAGATCACCGAGGCCACCAACCTTTATACCGACGACGACGGCTGGCGCGCCGCGGCGGCGGCAGCCGGGTTTGAAGTGATCGAAGGCCGGGTTTCGCCGCAGGATGTGTTCGACACCTATTCCGGCGACTCCATCGCCGCCGCCCGCGCCTGGCTGGACGCCAATCCCGAAGCGCCCGGGGCGGCGTCGATCCGGCTGAACGCCGACCGGGTTCAGGCCATCATGGAGTTCGGCCGCGACTATATCGGCTTTGGCCTCTATCTGCTGCGCAATCCGGACTGACCAACGTCAGGCGGTGCGGATGATCCCGCCCGAAGCCGCAACCGGCCACGGTGTCAGTCTGGCCCCGGCGCAGGGACCGCCGACGCAGGCCCCGGACAGCGGCTCGAAAACCGCCCCGTGCCAGCCGCACAGGATCAGCGATCCGTCCGGCACCAGATAGCGGTCCAGTTCGATCGCCAGCGGAAAGCCCTGGTGCGGACAGCGGTCGACATAGCCGGCGACCTGACCGGCCTTGCACACCACGAACCCGTGGAAGAAGGCCTCGCCGATCTGCAGCACGAAGCCGCGCGAGCCGGGGTCGGCGATGTCCGCCTCGGCGCACAGGGCCACGCCCGCCGGCGTGGTCCAGACGCGTTTGCGTTCGCTGATCGGCGGGGTCTCGTCCATCCCGCGCGCTAGTGCCGTTCAGCCTTCAGTGGGCGCGACAGCAGATTGTCGATCACCGCCTCGACCGTGGTCTCGCCGCTCAGCAGGGCCGCGACGGCGAGCGAGATCGGCATGTCGACGTCCATCTTCGCGGCCAGTTCGCGCACCGCCGGCGCGCTCTCGTAGCCCTCGGCCACCGACCGTTTTCCGGCCAGGGCCTGCTCCACCGTCTGGCCCTGGCCGAGCGCCAGACCCAGGCTCATATTGCGTGACTGGGGGCTGGAGCAGGTCAACACCAGATCGCCGAGGCCGCACAGGCCGGCCACAGTCCCGGCCCTGCCGCCCAGAGCGACGCCCATCCGGGTCATTTCGGCGAAGCCGCGGGTGATCAGGGCGGCGTGGGCGCTGCGTCCCAGGCCGCGGCCCTCGCTCATGCCGCAAGCGATCGCCAGCACATTCTTGATCGCCCCGCCGACCTCGGCCCCGATCAGGTCGGTGGCCAGATAGGGCCGAAATCCCGGCGCCGACAGGGTCCACATCAGCTCCTCGCCCAGCGCCTCGTCAGCGCAGGCCAGGGTGACGGCGGAGGGCAGACCGCGCGCCACCTCGGCGGCGAAACTGGGTCCGGACAGAACCGCCGCCGGGGCGGCCGGCAGGGTTTCCGCCAGCACATCGGTCATCAGCTTCAGCGAGCCGCGCTCGATCCCCTTCGAGCAGAGGATGACCGGTACGCCGGGCCGATGGTGAGCCGCAAACGCCGCCAGCGTCGAGCGCATATGCTGGGCGGGCGGGACGGCGAGAATGACGTCGCAGGCCCCGAGATCGGCCAGATCGGCAGTGACCTCTACATGATCATCCAGCGTGATCCCCGGCAGGAAGGCCTCATTGACGCGGCGGGCGCGGATGCTCTCGACCACCTCTGGCTCGCGCGCCTGCAACAGGACGTCGAGGCCGGCCCAGCCGGCGACCTGGGCCAGGGCCGTGCCCCAGGCGCCGGCGCCGATCACTCCCGCGGTCTTGAACTGCATGCGTCGTCCTAAGCCTTGGCGCCCTTGCGGCCCGGCGCATGCGTCGGGTCGTTGAGCGCGCTGTATTCGTCTAGCGGCCAGCGCGGCCGGGCGGCGGTGTCGATGTCGGAAACCAGCCCCTTCCGCAACCGTTCCGCCCCCGCCAGCGCGATCATCGCCGCATTGTCGGTACAATAGGCCATGGGCGGAGCCAGAAAGGCGAATCCGTTCTTTTCCGCCGTCGCCTGCAGCGTCGCCCGGACCGTCCGGTTCGCCGCCACGCCGCCCGCCACCACGAACAGACCTTTGGTTTGCCCTATCGCCTCGTCCGCGGGACGAGGCTGCTTGAGGGCGTGAGATTCCGCCCAAGCCTTGAGCGCGCGATCCGAGCGTTCGCTGAGCTGGCGCGCGATGGCGGTCTGCACCGCATCCGCCAGATCGGCCCGCTGCTGATCCGTCTCGCAGGCCTGGGCGAGGCGAGCGGCGGCGGTTTTCAACCCGGAGAAGGAAAAGTCGCAGTCCTTGCGGCCCAGCAAGGCGCGCGGCAGGTCGAAGCGCGATCCGTCGCCGCCCTCGGCCAGCCTCTCCAGCGCCGGACCGCCGGGATAGCCGAGCCCCAGCGCCTTGGCGATCTTGTCGAAGGCCTCGCCCGCGGCGTCGTCGATGGTCGTGCCAAGCCGCGTCATGTCGCCGACGCCCCGGACCTCCAGCAGCTGACAATGTCCGCCCGAAACCAGCAGCAACAGGAAGGGATAGTCCGCCCGGCCGCCGAGCCGGGCCGAGACCGCATGGCCCTCCAGATGGTTGACAGCGATCAGCGGCAGGCCCCGCGCCAACGCCACCGCCTTGCCGAAACTCAGGCCCACCATGACGCCGCCGACCAGTCCCGGCCCGGCCGTGGCGGCGACACCGTCCAGCGCTTCATAGGTCAGCCCCGCCTCGTCCATCGCGCGGCGCACGACGCCGTCGATCATCTCGACATGACTGCGGGCCGCGATCTCGGGGACGACGCCGCCATAGGCCGCGTGGTCGTCGATCTGGCTGTGAATCACCGAGGACAACACCGTCGCCTCGCCGTCAGGCGACAGGCGCACCACCGAGGCGGCGGTCTCGTCGCAGCTGGTTTCGAGGCCGAGCACGGTGAGGGGGCCGGTTGCCCGGCTCACATCGCTGCTATAGTCGGCGGACCTCTCCATCGGGTCGAGGTAGCGACCCCGTCCCCCGGACGCAACGATTCCGGGCGCAACGATTCATGGCGCAACGACTCATGGCTCCTCTCGTCCGCATCGGCACGCGCCGCTCGAAACTGGCCCTGACCCAGTCGGGCATGATGCAGCGCGCCATCGGCCGGGCGCTTGGCGTCGCGGACGCGGACCTTCCCGAGGCCGTCCCCCTGGTCGAGATCGTCACTACCGGCGACCGGGTGCAGGATCGCCGCCTGATGGAGATCGGCGGCAAGGCGCTGTTCACCAAGGAGATCGAGGAGGCGTTGGCGGAAGGCCGCGTCGATGTCGCCGTGCATTCGATGAAGGACGTCCCGGCCGACCAGCCCGACGGCCTGTGCATCGCCGCCGTCCCGCCGCGCGAGGATCCCCGCGACGCCTTCGTCAGCGAGACCTTCGCTTCGTTCGCCGACCTGCCTGTCGGCGCCCGGCTGGGCACCGCTTCGCTGCGGCGGCAGGCGCAGGCCCTGGCGCTGCGGCCTGACCTGACCATCGAAATGCTGCGCGGCAATGTCGATACCCGGCTGCGCAAACTGGCCGAAGGCGAGTTCGACGCGATCCTGCTGGCGGTATCGGGCCTGAACCGGCTCGGCTTCGAGGACGTGATCCGCGAACGCCTGTCGCTCGACGCCTTCGTGCCCGCGCCGGGACAGGGCGCGCTGGCGCTGCAGACCCGGATGGAAGACACAGACGCGGCTTGGGTCGCGGCGCTGAACGATCCGATGACGGCCGTGGCCGTGGCGGCGGAGCGAGGCGCGATGACGGCGCTGGAGGGCTCGTGCCGCACCGCTATGGGCGCCCATGCGGAGATCGCGGACGGCCACCTGCGGCTGACCACGGAAATGCTTGCGCCGGACGGCTCTGCTCGCTGGCGTCGCTCGGGCGAGATCGGCGACGTCACGGCCGCCGACGCCATGGACCAGGCCCGCGCCCTCGGCCTTCGGCTCGGCGCCGAGGTCCACGCCATGGCCGGCGACCAGCGGGTCGAGCCCTGACGACGATCCGCCGCGTCTGGGTGACACGCGCCGAGCCGGGCGCCGCGCGCACCGCCGACCGCCTGATCGCCCTCGGTTTCGAGCCCGTCATCGCGCCCCTGCTGGCCATTCGACCGATCCCGCAAGCCGCGCCTGACTTGACCGGCGTCGCCGCCCTGGCCTTCACCAGCGCCAATGGCGTCGCCGCCTTCGCGGCCCTGACTCTCGACCGGACCTTGCCCGTCTTCACGGTCGGCGACGCCACGGCGCAGGCGGCGCGGACGGCGGGCTTCGCACGGGTTCAATCGGCGAGCGGCGACCTCGACAGCCTGGCCGCTCTCCTGACCGCGCGGGGACCTGAGGTCGGCCGGCTGCTGGTTCCCGGCGCCCTGGAGCCGGCCGGCGACCTTCCCGCCCTGCTGCGGGGCCGCGTCGAGGCCCGCGGTCTGCCCCTTTATGAAGCCGTCGAGACCGGGGCCGCGGCCCCCGACGCCTTTGACGCCGTTCTGGTCCATTCCGCACGCGCGGGCCGCGCTTTGGGGGCGCTGGGCCCCTTCGCCGGCCAGGCGGCGATCGCCCTTTCGGCCCCGGCGGCGCAGCCCCTCGGCGACCGCTCCGGCCTCGAAATCCGCTTCGCCCGGACGCCCGATGAAACCGCCCTGCTCGCGGCGCTTGGCAATCCCCCGCGCCGCGTATAAAGAGCGCCTCTCGCGCGGGCCACGCCGCCCGCTGCGCCAAGGCCGCTTTAGCTCAGCTGGTAGAGCATCGCATTCGTAATGCGGGGGTCAGGTGTTCGAGTCACCTAAGCGGCACCATTTTTTCCAACGTAATCAGGGGATTGGCGCTCCTTCAAAGCTTCGCTCGAAGGGATACAACCTTTTTGGAAGCAGGATGGAAGCACGGCTTCCACCCCACTTTATCCACAGATCATGCAGCTAGAGCCTCTCCCGTGTTGGTGAAGGATGGGCCGCCGGCGAACGCTTTGAGATCCCCGACGTGATAGCGAACCAGTCGACCCCACTTTCTGAACGGCGGCCCTTGTCCGGTGAGACGCCAATCTTCCAATGTTCGGTGAGAAAGCCTGAGGAAACGGCCAGCCTCCTTGGTCGTCATCACTAGTTGCCGGTCTTGAGGGTCTACGCCGATCATGAGGAAAGGCTCTCAGCATCTTTGCGGACGGCAGCTCGGATCAATGCGAAACGGTTCTCATCGAAAAGTGTCAAACGCCCGTCGAGCGCCGCTTGGACGAGGGCCTTCCCGGCACCCGCTGAGTCCCGTTGTCGATTTGCCTCAGCCAGAGCATCGGCGACGTCGGTTGCGACAATCCCCCTCCTAACGCCTTCAAAGAAGAGGGCCCGAAACCGTTCGTCGAATACCAGCGCGCTGCCCATCTCATCGAAAATCAACGCATGGGGATCACCGCCCGGCGGGTCGGAGGCAGCGGCAGTCGCAATGGGATCGTTAGAAGACCCGTCAGTGAGCGATGTGCCCCGCGAAGTGAGGCGGCGTTTCAAGAACTGCCCAACACTTTCGTCGTCGGTCTTTAGATTGAGCGCCTGCCAAGCGATCAGGTCCTTCAAAGTTGCGGGATTGGTCGTAGCCTGCCAAGCGACCAGGTCCCTTTGAGTGGCGGATTTTGTCATAGGAAGTCTCCGTAATGACGTCATTCGCCTTGGGGAGGTTCCCGCCGGTCAACATGACGCGGCCAGATATTTATACGGCTTTTTCCTTCGATAGTCCGGCAAGTGGATCGTCAAAATACACGAGTTATCAATGGCAAAGTTCACATCGTGCCTAGATGGGTGTGTTTACCTATTCATCAGGAGGCGTGGAAAGCCGTTCGATCGGCCGCTCATATTCTGGGCCACCGCTTTGTCCTCGGGGGGCGGGGCCTCCCGGGAGAGCCGCACCTTGTGTTTCCGGCCCATCGTGTCGCAATCTTTGTCTGTCCCTGCGATCAGTTCGGTCACACATGCATTCGCGGTAGCGAGGGTATGGCGCTGTGGCCTGGCCAGGCTCGGGCACGAAACAGGGAGCTAGAGAAGTTTCAAAGCACTCTGACTGGAAGAGGCTGGCGAGTAGAACTCGTTTGGCCGTGTCAGGTCGATCCGCCGGATCAACTTCAATCCAAGCTTCGAGCGATCCTCCCCACTCCTAGCCCGGGTCGAGAGAGAACGGGATCAAGTTAAAGCGGGGACGCATTGAGTCCCACCCTCTCCGCCATTCGGTATTTTTCTGTTACAAATCAACTTACTAGATCCCCGCCCGAGCGTCTTGTGTCGCACTTTGTGTCGCGCGCCTGTGTCGCGATTAATTTGTGACCGCGAGGGCGATTGCGCTGTGAACGGCCGCTGAGAACGCCGGATCAGCGTTGCGTGTCGCATGGCGGAGGGTCTTGATCACCTCCGCCTCGTTGGCGCTCATGAGTCTCCTCTCCAGGACCTCGATGAGGATGGACGGCGCGCTGTCGTTTCTCACCTTGTATTGCTTGAGCCAAAGCAAAAAAATGGACACCACATCGACCCGGAGCAGTTCGGCGATCTTGGGCAGGTGTGACAGGGGAACAGCTGTCCGTCCTGTGCGCCACATCGATATATTGTTCGCGGCCATGAAGCCGAACTTGCTTGCAGCCACGTCATTCGTGAGGCCAGTGGATCCCCATCTCGCATCGAGGAACTCAGATAGGGGAGAAGTTTTCGCAGATTTTGAGATTACGCGAGGACGGCCGGCCTTAGACATTGTTTTTCTTTCTGATGAACCAATCGTTCAAGCAGCTTTTATAAACTATCTATTTCTTCCCGCTGTCGGCGATGTTGATCACATATTCACTTGCCAGACCATCCTATGACCACCGTCGAGCAACCACGCGCTCCGTATGTCGTCTAAAATCGCTCTGGACCGGTGCTGCACGCGCAAGTCTGGAGGTTCGGTCACATAGCGAGCGAACAGCGCAAGACCGCTCCAGCGGACTCTCTGGGCGATACCGCTTCTTCGTTCGTCCCGATCATCATGAGCACCTCGTCCCGCAGCGGTCAGATGCCATGGAGCGGATTGGGACCTAGCCGTATCCCGAACATTGGCGGCGACTTGCCGTAGCCGGACGTTCTTGCTCTGGTAGAACCGACTGGAGGGCGCGCTGATGATCATTCGAATGGGCAAGTCCGGCGCTCGCGGCAAGCGGGACATGCTGCGGGCATGACCAGATCGTCCCTGAGCGAGCGCGACATCTGCTCGAAGTTTATCACCCCTGCCCTCACCGGTGCGGGCTGGGACCTGCTGACTCAAATCCGGGAGGAGGTCGGTTTCACCAAGGGCCGCATCATCGTGCGGGGCAAGCTGGTCACCCGGGGCAAGGCCAAGCGCGCGGACTACGTTCTCTACTACAAGCCGAACCTGCCGATCGCGTTGATCGAGGCGAAGGACAACAAGCACAGCGTCGGCGATGGCATCCAGCAGGCTCTGGCCTATGCCGAAACGCTGGACATCCCCTACGTCTTCTCGTCGAACGGCGACGGCTTCGTCTTCCATGACCGGACCGGCGTCAGTGCCGAACGGGAAACGACCCTTTCGCTCGCCGACTTCCCCTCGCCGGCGGACCTCTGGGCACGCTACACGGCCTGGAAGAACCTGACGCCCGAAGCCGAGCAGATGGTGCTTCAGGACTACTTCGACGACGGCAGCGGGAAGGCCCCACGCTATTATCAGGTCAATGCCGTCAACGCGGCGATCGAGGCCATCGCCAAGGGCAAGGACCGCGTCCTGCTCGTGATGGCGACCGGCACCGGCAAGACCTACACGGCGTTCCAGATCATCTGGCGGCTGTGGAAGGCGAAGCGGAAGAAGCGCATCCTGTTTCTCGCCGACCGCAACATCCTGGTCGATCAGACGATGGTCAACGACTTCAGGCCATTCGGTCCCGCGATGGCGAAGCTGTCGACCAAGTCGAAGACCATTGAGCGGGCGGACGGCACCGAGGTCGATCTTCCCCTGGCGATGGACCGCAAGCGCCGTATCGACACGGCCTTCGAGATCTACCTTGGCCTCTATCAGGCGATCACCGGTCCCGAGGATGCGAAAAAGCTCTACCGGGAGTTCTCGCCCGACTTCTTCGATCTCATCGTGGTGGACGAGTGCCATCGCGGCAGCGCGGCCGCTGACTCGGCGTGGCGGGAAATCCTCGACCACTTCGCCTCGGCGACCCAGATCGGCCTGACCGCGACGCCGAAGGAAACCGAATACGCCTCGAACAGCGCCTATTTCGGCGAGCCGGTCTACACCTACTCCCTGAAGCAGGGGATCAGCGACGGCTTCCTCGCTCCCTACAAGGTCATCAAGGTCCACATCGACCGGGACGTCGAAGGCTACCGCCCCGAGCAGGGTGCGACCGACCGGGACGGCGAGGAGATCGACGACCGCATCTACAACACCAAGGACTTCGACCGCACCCTGGTGCTGGATGAGCGCACCAAACTGGTCGCGCGCCGGGTGACCGAGTTCCTCAAGGAAAGCGGTGACCGGTTCCAGAAGACGATGCTCTTCTGTGTCGACGAAGAGCACGCTGATCGCATGCGCCGGGCCCTGATCAACGAGAACACAGACCTCGTCGATCAGAACGCCAAATACGTCATGCGCATCACCGGCAGCGACGCTGAGGGCCAGGCCCAGCTCGGAAACTTCATCGATCCGGAGTCGCGCTACCCGGTCCTCGTCACGACCTCGCGCCTGCTCTCGACGGGGGTGGATGCCCAGACCTGCCGGCTGATCGTGCTGGACCGTGCGGTAGGTTCCATGACCGAGTTCAAGCAGATCGTCGGCCGGGGCACTCGGGTCCACGAGGACACTCGGAAATACTATTTCACCCTGATGGATTTCCGGGGCGCGACCAACCACTTCGCCGACCCGGATTTCGATGGCGAGCCGGTCCAGATTTATGAGCCAGGGGAGTTTGATCCGATCACGCCACCCGAGGATGTGGTCATCAGCGAAGACGGAGAGGACGCCGTCCCCCCGGTTCCGGGACCGGATGAGACCGTCGTCGATACGCCCGACATCACCCTGACCGATGGTTTCGGTGAGAAGCAGAAGAAGGTCTACGTGGACGGGGTCGCCGTCTCGGTGGTTTCGGAACGGATCGAGTATCTCGACGCCAACGGCAAGCTGGTCACCGAGAGCCTGCGCGACTTCACCCGCAACACGCTCCGCAAACGATACGTGTCGCTCGACGCCTTCCTGCGGCGCTGGAACGAGGTCGACCGCAAGCAGGCGATCATCGACGAACTGGCCGACGAAGGACTACCCTTGGAAGTGCTGAGCGACCTCGCCGGCAAGGACCTCGACCCCTTTGACCTGATCTGCCACGTCGCCTTCGACCAGCCGCCACTGACCCGTCAGGAGCGTGCTGACAGCGTCCGCAAGCGCGATGTGTTCACCCGCTACGGACCGGAGGCGCGCGCGGTGCTGGAAGCCCTCCTGACCAAATACGAGGACGAGGGACTTCTGAACCTGGACGATGTCCAGGTGCTGAAAATCGCTCCCTTCGACCGCATGGGAACGGCCTTGCAGTTGGTGAAGGCGTTCGGCGGGCGCCCGGGCTATGAACGCGCCGTCCACGACCTTCAGTCCGAACTTTACGGGAAGTCCGCCTAGTTCATGTCAGTTCGCACCCTCGTCAAATCCATCCAGGACATCATGCGCAAGGATGTCGGCGTCGATGGCGACGCCCAGCGCGTGGGCCAGCTGTGCTGGATGTTCTTCCTCAAAATCATCGACGACCAGGACCAGGAGCTGGAACTGCTCCGCGACGACTACCGTTCGCCCATACCCGATCACCTGCGCTGGTCCGCCTGGGCCGCCGACCCGGAAGGTCTGACGGGCGAGGCGCTGATCGACTTCGTCAACGAGAGCCTCTTCCCGAGCCTGAAGTCCCTGCCGCTCAGCGGCCTGCCCGGGGATCGCGCCCGTGTGGTCCGGGGCGTGTTCGAGGATGCCTACAACTACATGAAGTCCGGTCAGCTGCTTCGGCAGGTGGTCAACAAGATCAACGAGGTTGATTTCAACGATCTGGCCGAACGTCAGCATTTCGGCGACGTCTACGAGCAGCTGCTGAACGACCTCCAGAACGCCGGGAACTCCGGGGAATATTACACGCCTCGCGCCGTGACCGCCTTCATGGTCGACCGCATCGACCCCAAGCCCGGCGAGGTCCTGCTCGACCCCGCGTGCGGAACCGGCGGCTTCCTGACCTGCTCAATCCGACACATGCGCGAGCGTTATGTGAAGCGGCCCGAGGACGAGCAAGAGATGCAAGGGGCACTGCGAGCGGTCGAGAAGAAGCCCCTCCCGCACATGCTGGCGACCACCAACATGCTCCTGCACAGTGTCGAAGATCCCAGCTTCGTCCGCCACGACAACACCTTGGCGCGGCCCTACATCAGCTACGGCCAAGCTGATCGGGTCGACATCGTCCTGACCAATCCGCCCTTCGGCGGCAAGGAAGAAGACGGGATCGAGAGCAACTTTCCGAAGCATTTTCAGACCCGCGAAACCGCCGATCTGTTCCTGGCGCTGATCATCCGTCTACTGAAGCCAGGCGGTCGGGCGGCGGTCGTGCTGCCCGACGGCTCCCTGTTCGGCGAGGGGGTCAAGACCCGGCTCAAGGAGGCGCTGATGGAGGAGTGCAACCTGCACACCATCGTCCGCCTGCCCAACAGCGTCTTCCGCCCCTACGCCTCGATCGGCACCAACCTGCTGTTCTTCGAGAAGGGCGAGCCGACGAGGGACATCTGGTTCTACGAACATCAGGTGCCTGCGGGTCAGAAAGCCTATTCGATGACCAAGCCTATTCGGCTGGAGCATCTTCAGGGCTGTATTGATTGGTGGGGCGGCGGCGACCGCCAGGGCCGCGAGGAGACGCCGCAGGCTTGGAAGGTGAGCGCCGGAGAGGTGAAGGCGCGTGGCTACAATCTCGACGTCAAGAACCCTCACAGCGTTGCTGACGAACATGGCGACCCGGAAACGCTTTTGGCGGACCTGGTCGCCGCCGAGGCTGAGACCGACCATTTGCGGGAGGAGTTGAAAAGCATTTTGCTCGGAGCGCTCACCCGATGAATGCGGACCACGTTGATCGAGTTGTAGCGTTGATCGGCGACGGACCGGGGTCGATCCGTGGCCTTCGGAGACTGGCAGTCGGTCTGGCGGTTGGTGGAAAGTTGGGCGGCGGAGATCATGACGCCGATTTTCAGGCCGTTACGGAGGCGCTGCACCGGTCGCCGGAGGGCAAGTTTGACCAATGGTCGGTGGCCACTGATGATCTGCCTGCCTCGCTCGGAAGACCGGAACACTTCGTGCGCCTCGGCACCGTCGCGCGGATTGAAAAAGGCCGCACCGGCATTCAGGCCGCCGCTCCCGGACCCTACCCGTTGGTCGTTACCGCGGAGCATCGGCAGTCATGCGATCACTTTGACTTTGACGGCGCGGCGGCGATCGTTCCCCTAGTTTCCTCTGCCGGCCACGGGAAAGCGAGCCTCCAACGGCTCCATTACCAAGAAGGTCGGTTCGCGCTGGGCACTATCTTGGCGGCGATCTTTCCAAAGGATCCTCAGCGTTTCTCAGCAAGGTTTCTGTTCGAATACCTCTCTGCGTTCAAAGACGACCTCTTGGTATCAAGGATGCTCGGAACCGCGAATGTCACGCTGACGATCGCCAAGCTCTCTGACGTTCCGATCCCGTCGATTGCAGCCGCTGTTCAGGCTCGGGTCGATCAAATCATGGGTCTGTGTGACCGGCTGGAGGCGGCCCGCACTGCGCGCGAAGCCACTCGCGACCGGCTGACCGCAGCCAGCCTAGCCCGCCTGAGCGCGTCCGACATGGAGCCAAAGGACTTCCTCACCCAAGCCCGCTCTGTCGTTGCCACTCTTCCAGCACTCACCACGCGTCCCGACCAGATCAAACCCCTCCGCCAGACCATCCTCAACCTCGCCGCTGGCGGCAAGCTGGTGGGCCAGGACCCGACCGACGAACCAGCCTCGGAGTTGTTGGAGCGGATTACATCAGCAAGAGCCGCCATGAAGGGGAACAAGGGTCATCGGAACAAGGATCAAGTAATTTCAATTGTGCCTTCGAGCGTAGCTATTCCGCACCGCTGGGAGTCAGTCCGATTGGACGCCATTTCCACTTTCGAAAATGGTGACCGAAGTTCAAATTACCCGAGTGGGCCTGACCTCAAATCCGACGGCATTCCCTTTTTCAGCACGAAGAACCTCTCGGATCACCGACTTGGCTTCGCCAATTTGGAATTCATAAGTCCTGCGAAGTTCAGTTCTCTACGTAGCGGGAAGCTTAAAGATCTGGATATTCTCATCACTCTTCGCGGGTCGGTCGGTAAATTTGGTTTGTTCAAGGCGTCCGAAAATATCACTACGGGCTTCATAAATGCCCAGCTGCTTATCATTCGCTGCCTTGACCCAGAGATCGTCCCCTACCTCGTGACTTGCATGCAGTCGGAAGTTTTTGATCGACAGATCGCTCAACTCTCAAGTGGTGCCGCCACACCACAGCTATCGGCTGGAAAGCTCGCTGAAGCGCTGATCCCCCTCCCACCTGTCGCCGAGCAGCGGCGCATCGTAGCCAAGGTCGATGCCCTCATGGCCCTTTGCGACCGGCTGGAGGCCGCCCTCACTGCTACCGACACGAGCCGCGCCCGACTCCTCGACGCCCTCCTTCAGGACGCTCTTAATACCCGGCCGCTCGAGGAGGCCGCCTGATGCCCATCCGTAATGCCATCTGGACGGTCGGCAGCACCCCACGGCAACTGATCGAGGGACGCTTGCCTAGCGAGCGGGCCCTCGAGGATATGATCGTCGCCTCTCCCCGGATCCTATCCGACGAATGGATGCTGATCGGGCGTCAGGAGCGGACCGCCTCCGGGGGCTTCATCGACCTTCTTGCCGTAGCGCCCGACGGGGCCTTGGTGTTGATCGAGCTGAAGCGCGACCGCACACCGCGCGAGGTCGTCGCCCAGGCCATCGACTATGCTGTCTGGGTCGAGGAGCTTGAGGCGCAGGACATCGACGCCATCTATCGCCGCTTCTCGTCCGGTCGGGACCTCGCGGCGGACTTCCAGGCGCGGTTCGGCCAGCCGCTGGACGAGGAGACGCTGAACGAGAGCCACCAAATCGTCATCGTCGCAGCCTCTCTGGACGACAGCAGCGAGCGGATTGTCGCCTATCTGAACAAGCGCGACATCGCCATCAATGTGCTGTGCTTCCAGGTGTTCGACCATGGCGACCAGCAGCTCCTCAGCCGTGCCTGGCTGCTGGATCCGGTCCACACCCAGGTCAGCGCCGCAGCCGCCCCCAAGGCGCGTGGCCTGCGCGAGAGTGAGCCCTGGAACGGCGAGTTCTACGCCTCCTTCGGTCTGGGGAACGATCGGCGATCGTGGGAGGAGGCCCGGCGCTATGGCTTCATCAGCGCCGGCGGCGGGAGTTGGTATAGCAACACGCTCAACCTTCTGAACGTCGGAGACCGCATCTGGGTGAAGTCCCCGGGCCACGGCTTTGTCGGCATGGGGGAGGTGACGGGACGTCCGCAGCCGTCCGTCGAGTTCCAAGTCACGACGCCGGAAGGCCAACGCCCCGCGCTCGATGTTCTGACCGAGGGTAACTACCACCGGGCGGTCGCCGACGACCCTGAACGCAGCGAGTATTTCGTGCCGGTTCGGTGGATCCATACGGTCCCGCTCGAACAGGCCGTCAACGAGATCGGTCTGTTCGGGAACCAGAACACCGTCTGCAAGCCGACGACGCCAAAATGGCGGACCACCGTCGAGCGTTTGAAGGAGCGGTGGCCGGAGACGGCCTAGCTGCGGGCTCTGACCGACCGCTCGGACCGCGTTCGCTTGCGGCAGGCCGCCTTGCCCATATCGCACCCTATGGGCGGCCGGCGTTGCGGAGATTAGAGGCTCCAATCTCCGCACCACACGCAGAGACTGCAGTCATTCGTAACGGCAAGTACCGGGTTTCGTCGTCTCTCACCGAAGCGCGGTGAAGGGTCAGCCAAGCACGGCTTGTTGTCGCCCGACCTCGTCGAGGTCGTAGCCAAAGGTTTCACACATGCTCGGGATAATCTCTGCCAGCGAAGGCATGTCAGCCGAGGGCATGAAGGCGTCCGTCACGGCAATGATCCGGGTTCCGTCGAACGTCACCTTGGCGTGGAACGGCTTGAAGCCGACGTAGCCGCCCATTCGGATCCTGCCGTTGTAGAGACGGCAATAGCGCTTCTCGGACGCGACCCCGGTGGCGTTGAAGGTCGCCACTTGAACAGGACGCTGGTGGGATCGATGAGGTCAGTCCTGACGAAGTTCGCAACAATCGAACTCTCGTCGGCGGTCAACTCGCGTCGGTCACTGACCTGAGCGGCCTCAACAGAGTCTAGCGGCGGGTGGATCTCGACCTCTCCGCCAACCAAGGCGACGGACCACAAAACCCCCGATCCGGCTCTCTATTCGCCTGTCGTCACGCGGCATGCCGGGCATCTGCCCTCAGCTTCGATTGTGGCGCGATCAACCGAGTAACCGAGCGCAGCTGCGGCCCCTACCAGCGAAGCGACTGTAGGCGCGGAGATTTCGCGGCAGGATCCGCAACAATCGCAGATCATGAAAGCAGCCGAGTGGGCAGCCATGCCGAGGGTGCAGGCCACATAGCATTTGGATGATGAAAGCCGGTGGACGAGCCCCATCCTGTCCAAGAAATCCAGCGCCCGATAGACGGTGGCGGGCTTTGCTATGCGTTGGTCAGTGTGGAAAGCGGCAATGAGATCATACGCCTTCTCCGGTCTGCCCGACGTCAAAAGCAGTTCGAGCACCCGGCGACGGGGTTCGGTCATTCGCTGCCCGGCGGCGCTGACCATCGCTGCGGCGGCCTGACACCCGAAAGACACCGTTTCAGAGGTCGGCGGGCGGCCGATTTCGCTATGAAGGCATGGCACGGCTTATCGATGCCTATCGGTGGAATGGCCTGCACCTTCCGGATCCCCACCCGGCCCAGCTTCGGTTTGCACGGTCGCGTGTTCGATGCCGTGAACCGTTTTCATCTGTTGCAGAACACTCAATCGAACAGGTTCGGCGGCCGCGCCTTCGTTTAGCGCAACATGGACTGACCCGTTCACGTCGCCGCTGCTGATCCCCCAAAGATGCAAGTCGTGGACCTCGGCGACGCCCGGAACGGCCGCGATGGTCGCTCGGACTGCCGGAAGGGACAGACCCTTCGGCACTCCCTCCAACAGGATGTGGGTCGTGTTCCTGAGCAACGTCCAGGTTCTGGGCAGCACCCACAGCCCAATCCCGATCGCCACCACCGGATCGACCCAGGTCCAACCGGTCAGCATGATCACCACGGCGCCGCCGATCACACCGATGGAGCCGAGCATATCCGCCCAGACCTCAAGGTAGGCGCCCTTGATGTTCAAACTGCTGTCGGCTCCCGAAGCGAGGAGGCGCATAGAGATCAGGTTCACGATCAGGCCGAATGAGGCCACGATCAACATCCCGGTGGACCCGACCGGCTCCGGGTCAAACAACCGCAAGGCACCTTCGTAGAGGACGTAGCCGGCGACCAGGAACAGCAGAACCGCGTTGAAGGCGGCGGCGAGGATTTCGAAGCGGCGGTAGCCGAATGTTCGGAGGTCGTCCGCCGGTCGCTCGCCGATCCTGATGGCCGCGAGCGCGATGGCCAGGGCAGCGACGTCCGTGAACATGTGTGCCGCGTCCGACAGCAGGGCTAGGCTCTTGAACACCACCGCGCCGATGACCTCGGCGACCAGAAAGGTCGTCGTCAGCGCCAACGCCCAGATCAAGCGGCGGCTACTGGCCCCCGGGCCGTGGTCGTGACCCTTGCTCATCCGTGGTCTCCATGGGTGTGACCGTGATGGCGGTCCTGTTTGGAGTGGGCCTTGACCGATGCCGGGTCACTGCTGAGGTCAGCGGTGCAGGGCTCGAGCGTGGCGTGGGCGATCGAAAAGTCGCTCTTGAGCACGGCCCGTATGCGGTTCTTGGTCAGTTCGAACGCTTTCATCGAACCCGTCGCGAGGACGATGTGCGCCTCCAGAGACCGCGTATGTTCGTCCACGCTCCAGACGTGAACGTGATGAAGACCACTAACACCGGGCACCGTGGCGATGGCGGCTACAATCCGATCGAACTCCAGGTCGTCGGGCGTGGCCCCCATCAGGATACGGATGGTTTTCGGTAGAAGCGAAAAGCCCTGCCACAGCACATAGGCGGAGATCACCAGGGTGATGATCAGGTCGGCGACATAGAGGTCATAGAGCAGGATCAGCACGCCGGCGATTATCACACCCACCGACGCCAGCGCATCCGAGACGTTGTGCAGGAAGGCGGCCCTGATGTTCAGGCTGTTCTTGGAACCCGCATGGACCATGACCGCAGTCGCCACGTCGATCACAAGGGCGATGCCGGCCACGCCGATCACAATCCAGCCGTCGATCGGTTGGGGATTTATGAAGCGGGAGACAGCCTCGTAGATCAGATAGAGGCCGACGATGATCAGCGTCGTCAGATTGATCAGCGCGGCGACGACCTCGGCGCGGCCGTATCCGAAGGTCATCAGCTTGTCGGCTGGGCGGCGCCCGATTTTCCGAGCGAAGAGGGCCAAGGCCAAAGAGGCCGCGTCATTCAGATTGTGCAGGGCGTCTGCGATGAGCGACAACGAGCCTGAAACCACGCCGCCGATGATCTGGGCGACGGTGAGGAGCACATTGACGGCGACGGCGGCGACCAACCTGCCGTCGGGCATGTCTTCCGCGCCATGGTCGTGCCCTTGGCCCACTATGTGTCTCCGTTTGCTGGGGACGACGAGGATGGCCATCGCAGCACCTCGACTGTCTCAAGCGTGATTGGACCGAGGTGTTCCAAATCAGACAACGATCCGACGAAGTCGCGCAGCTTGATCTCCTCGTCGAGGATTTCGATGACGATGGACTGGACGTCGTCCAGCAGGTGCCGGCGGTGGAGCTGGGGGGTGTGTCCAAAGCCAATGATGGCCTGAAACACGGTCCCGCCGGCGACCTTGGCGGCGCGGGCACGGGTGGTGACGACCTCGAAGACCTTCTGGTCGCCGAAATAGGCCGCCTCGTCCGTGTAAATCCGCAGACGTTTGATCGTGTCGGTCATGAACGGTCTCCATAAATGAAGACCCGCGCCGCCTTTGTCAGCGACGCGGGGCTCAGGCTATTCCGCCGGGATCGGCGCAGGCATCAGGTCATCGCTGGTTTCGGGCCGACGCTTCTCGGTTCTTTCCAAGATCAGCCTGCTGATCGCGGGCAGCACCAGGAGCGTGAGCGCAGTCGCAGTGATCAGGCCGCCGATCACGACCATGGCGAGGGGCTTCTGCACCTCCGCGCCCGTGCCGTGGGCCAAAGCCATGGGCACGAAGCCGATGGCGGGCACCAGGCCGGTCATTATGACCGGTCGAACCCGTTCCATCGTGCCTTCGATGATGGCCTTGGTCAGCTCCATCCCCGCCTCCAGTCGCTGCCGGATGCTGGACATGACCACCAACCCGTTCAGCACCGCCACGCCGGACAGGCAGATGAAGCCGACCGCCGCAGACACCGAGAAGGCGATGCCGGTGAGCGCCAGGGCGAACACCCCGCCTGCCAGTCCCAAAGGCACGGCGGTGAAGACCGCGATGGCCCGGCCGAACGTTCCGACTGCCAGGAACAGGATGGCGAAGATCGCCGCGAAACAGATGGGCACCACCAGAGCCAGGCGGTCGGAGGCCGCTTTCAGGTTCTGGAACTGCCCGCCCCATTCAATCCATGACCCGGCTGGCAGGGCGATAGCCTCGACCTTTGGCGTGGCCTCGCGAACGAACGAGCCCACGTCACGGCCGCGCACATTGGCCTGCACCACGACGCGGCGCTTGCCGTTCTCGCGGCTGATCTGGTTCAGACCCTCGGCGAAGCGGAACTGGGCGACCTGCCGCAAGGGCACCGAACCGCGCGCCTCTCCGTCATGCTCGGGCAGCATAACCGGCAAGGCCCCCAGCGCATCGAGATCATTGCGACTGGCTCCGGGGACCCGCACCACCACGTCGAAGCGGCGATCCCCCTCGAACAGTTGGCCGGCTTCACGGCCTCCCATGGCGGCGGCGACCGTGTCAGCGACATCCTCGACGGTCAGTCCGTAGCGAGCGATTGCCGCTCGATCGAAAGTCACGTCCAACGATGGCGCCCCGCTGGTCTGTTCGACCTTGACGTCGGCGGAACCTGGGGTCGCTGTCAGCGCCGCCGCGATCTGGTTGGCGGTCGCGGTCAGCTTGTCGAGATCGTCGCCATACAGCTTGATGGCGACGTCGCCGCGAACCCCGGCGATCAGCTCGTTGAAGCGAAGTTCGATGGGCTGGCTGAGTTCATAGCCTTGGCCGACGAGGGCATTGGACGCCGCCTCGACCCGTTCGATGACGTCTTCCTTCGTATCGACGCCTTCGGGCCATTCGTCCTGCGGCCTGAGGATGATGAAGCCGTCCGAGATGTTGGGCGGCATGGGGTCGGTGGCGACCTCGGCCGTGCCTGTCTTGGAGAACATCAGCTCCACCTCGGGCAACGCTGAAACCGCCGTCTCGACACCGCGCTGCATCCGCACCGACTGCTCAAGGGCGGTTGAGGGGATACGCTGGGACGCCATGGCGAGGTTGCGTTCGTCGAGCGTAGGAATGAACTCCTGCCCCAGCATGGTGAAGATGACGCCGGCGCCCGCGAAGATGCCAACCCCGACTCCGATGAAGGGCCAGGGACGGGCTACGGCCTTGTGAAGGACCGGCTCATAGCGCGCCTTGATCCAGCGGATCGCGAAGACTTCCTTTTCTGAGACCTTGTTGCGCATCAGGACCGCCACCATCGCCGGAACGAAGGTGATCGACAGGATAAAGGCCGCGATCAGGGCCAGCATCAGGGTGATGGCCATCGGCGAAAAGGTCTTGCCTTCGACCCCCTGGAAGGTCAGCAGCGGCACGAAGACCAGCAGGATGATGGCCTGACCATAGACGGTCGGCTTGATCATCTCCTGGGTCGCGACGGTGGTCTCCTCCAGACGCTCGCGCAGCGTCAGAAGTCGGCCTTCATGGTGTTGACGCTCGGCCAGCCGTCTCAAGCAGTTCTCGATGATGATGACGGCGCCGTCCACAATCAGGCCGAAGTCCAGCGCCCCGAGGCTCATGAGATTGCCCGACACCCCCATGAAGTTCATGCCGATGGCGGTCATGAAGAAGGAGATCGGGATGATCAGGACCGCGATCAGCGCGGCCCGGACGTTGCCGAGCAGCAGGAACAGGGCGATGGCGACGAGGATCGCGCCCTCGATCAGGTTGCGCTGAACTGTCGAGATCGTCGCATTCACCAGCTTGGAGCGGTCAAGAACGGGGGTGACCTTGATCCCCGGGGGCAGGGATCGCTCGGTGATGGTCAACTGCTCGCCCACCGCGCGGGCGACGGTTCGGCTGTTCTCGCCGATCAGCATCAAGGTCGTGCCGACGACGACCTCGCGGCCGTTCATCGTGGCGCCGCCCGTGCGGAGTTCACCCCCCAATCGCACGGTCGCCAGATCGCGCACCGCTACGGGCACCCCGCCCCGTGTGGCGACGATGGCTTCTTCTATCTGCGACAGACTGCGGATGCGGGCGTCGGCGCGGACCAGATAGGCTTCCCCGCCGCGTTCGACGAAGTTGGCGCCGACCGACAGGTTGGCGGCCTCCAGTCCTTCGGCCAGTTCAGAATACGAGACGCCATACTGAGCCAGTCGCGTGGCGTCCGGCTCAACCACATACTGCTTCTCATAGCCGCCGATGGTGTCCACCCCCGCTACGCCGTTCACCGAACGAAGTTGAGGGCTGATGATCCAGTCCTGCACCGTCCGCAGATAGGCGGCCCGTGAGACCTCGTCGGCAAGACGATCGCCCTCGGGGGTCAGGAAGGATCCGTCGCTCTGCCAGCCCGGCTGACCGTTGCGCACGGTCGCGCCCCGTCCGCCCGGATTGGCGAAGTCGATGGCATACATGAAGACTTCACCGAGCCCGGTGGTGACGGGCCCGATCTGGGGCTGGACGCCGTCCGGAAGGCTGTCCTGGGCTTGAACCAGCCGCTCGCTGACCTGCTGGCGCGCGAAGTAGAGATCGACGTTTTCCTCGAAGATCACGGTGACCTGGGAAAAGCCGTTTCGAGAGAGCGAGCGGGTCGATTGCAGGCCGGGGATGCCCGCCATCGCCGTTTCCACCGGGAAGGTGACCCGCTTCTCGATCTCAACGGGCGAAAGTGAGGCGTCTGAAGTGTTGATCTGCACCTGGTTGTTGGTGATGTCCGGCACGGCGTCGATGGGCAGTCGGGTCAACTGCCACGCGCCGTAGGTGGAGACGAGCAGCACGAGCGCGATGATTATCCATCGCGCCCGCACCGACAGGGCCATGAGGTTGGCGATCATGTCAGTGCTCCGCCTCGCCCTTGCCCAGCTCGGCCTTCAGGAGGAAGGCGTTGCGGGTGGCGATCGTCTGGCCGGCGCGAAGGCCGGAGGTGATCTCCGCGCGACCCCCGCTGCGTTGTCCGACAAGGACGGGAACAGCCTCGAAGCCCATCGCGGTCCTGACAAACACAACCTCGCGACCCTCGACGGTCTGGATGGCCTCTTCCGGGACGGAGACGCCTCCGGCCGTTTGCGCGTCCCGGGTGAAGATGCGAACCGAAATGGCCTGACCGGGGCGCAGACCACCGACACCTGAAATGCTCAGCAGCACTGTGGCCGCGCGGCTCTCCACGTCCACGCCCGGCGTGATCGACCGAACCGTCGCCTGCACCTCGCCCTCGGGCAGCGTGATAGTGGCTCGATCGCCGGGCACGATGCGCGCGGCGTCCTGTGCCGACACGGACGCTTCGATTTCGATCTGGCTAGCGTTGGCGACGCGGAACAGCTCGGTCCCCGCCGTGACGTAGGACCCGAGTGTCGCATTCGCCGCCGTCACCCGACCGGTGATCGGACTGACTACACCGGTGCTTCGGCCATCGCCCGACACGCGCGCGGCGGAAGCGGCGGACGCCGTTCGTCGCGACTCGGCCTGGGCCTCGGCCAGCACCGTTTGTGCGGCTTCGAGATCCTGACGGGCGGTGATCTGGGAGTCGAACAGGCGTTGCTCGCGCGCCAATGCCTGCCGCGCGGCGGTCAGGCGGGCCTGGGCCGTCGATCGATCGGCCGCGATGGTCGAGGCTTCGCGGCTCTCGATCTGGGCGACGGTCTGGCCGGCGCGGACGCTGTCGCCCAGCCGCAGGGAAACGCGGCTGATCACGCCGTCGGCGCGGGCAGCCAGGACCGCTTCGCCTTGAGGCGTTCCAACCACCGTGCCCTGCGCCACGATCTCGGAACTCAGTGATCCGCTGGTGACCTGCGCCAGGACGATGCTGGCCGCCTGAATGCGAGCGGCGTCCATCTCCAGACCTTCGCCCTCACGGTGCTCCTCCGCCTCGGCGGCCACGGGAGCCGCATCGGGACGGGTCATGCTCCATACGGCCACGCTGCCTCCGACGACGACGATGGTGGCCGCCGCGCCGATCATGAGCCTTTTCTGGTTGGTCAGTTTTCTCATTGGACTTGTCCTTCGGTTTCGTTGGCTCGCGTCAGCGCGGCGATGGCGCGCGACTGGTCGAGCTGGGCTGTGATCATTTCGGACTGGACGGCGTTCAGCGCTTCCTCGGCATCGAGCACGTCCAACAGGGTGAACCGTCCGGCCGAGAAGCCTTCGCGGGCGATCCGCACCGCTTCGATGGCTTCGGGTTCGGCGCGGGTTTCGAGGAAGGTCCGTCGGGCTTCCGCCGTCTGGAGCGCCGCACGCGCGTCGCGGGCCCGGCGAACCGAAGCCGCCAGCGCTGCATTGCGTCGGGCCTCGGCGCCCGTCCGTTCCGCATTCGCGGCGGCGATGTTGCCTTGGTTGCGGTCGAACAGGCCGATCGGCATGGAGGCTCCGAACACCAAGGCCGTGTCGTCTGACCCCGCAAACTGCCGGGCGCCGACGCTGACTGTCACATCCGGCCGGGACGTAGTGCGTTCGCGATCGACGACCGCGACGGAGGTTTCAACCGCCGCCTCGGCCAGTCGGACATCAAGCGTATCCGTCGGATCGACCGTCAGCGACGGAACGGGCTGATCACCGGGCACAGGCTCGGGCAAGTCGTCCGACCCACCCCAAAGAGCGGACAGGGCGCGCTGCGCCTGGGCATATTCCGCCTCGGCAGCCCGCACCCGCCCGACAGCCTCAAACGCCGCTGTTCGAGCCCGGATCGCCCGCAACGGAGGTTCGCGACCGGCATCGACCAGTTCCGTGGCGATGGTTGAAAGGTTCTCGGCTCGTCCAAACTGATCACGGGCCAGTTCGACCCGGCGACCAGCGGCGAAAGCCTCGGCGTAGGCGTCCCGGACATCCCGCTCCAGATCGGCGCGGGCCACTTCGAGTTCCAGTCGCGCGGTCTCCACCTCGGCCTCGGCCGCCCGGCGGCGTGCGGTCCGCTTGCCGCCCATCTCAAACCGCTGGCCGATCGCCAAGGTCGTCTCGGAGTCATTCAGGCCGCTGAAGCCACCCGTGCCGGCGAAGTTCTCCACCTCCAGATCGAGTTCGGGGTTAGGCCGAAATCCCGCCTGCTGAGCGCGGCCCCGAGCCGCCGCGATGTTGGCTTCAGCCGCTGTCAGCAGAGGAGAGGTAGCCGAGGCCCGCGTCAGGGCCTCGGCCAAGGTCACGGGTTCAGCAAAGGCGACCGAAGGCGCCAGCAAACCGAGCGCGGCGGTCAGGGCGACCGCAGCGCAGCCGACCGCGAGACGCGGCAGGCGATAGATTGTGGAGGGCATGAGTCATGTTCCAGAGGTTCCAGACGAGGGTGACGCGTACGAAGGCGCGAGACTCGTCAGGCTCTGGGCGGACGTTCCAGACCGCTTGGCGCGCGGGACGCCAAGGGTTCCGAATAGGGGTGTAGCGGGCTCAGCGAGATCGCCACAGTCATCGCTGTCGGCACGGGCGAAGACGGCGCCGTGGCGCCGCCATGGTGGCAGTGCCCGTGGGAGCAGATTGCATGCTCGCCCGGGTCAACAGGGTCGCCGTCGCTGGTGTCCTTGATGGACGTTGCCGCATGAGCGGGTTCCAACTCGACGGCACAGGCTGAAGCGTCGATCGTCGGGATCAAGACGAACAAAGCGACGAACAGCGCAAAGAGCGCCGCCACGATGCCATGTCTGTTCGCCGACCGAACCATGCCGCCCTCTACCACGGTTCCGTCTCGGAGCAATGCGCGTGAAGTCGCACCAAGGAGGCGGGGCCGGGGTAAGTGCAAGAACCTAGGGACCGGAAACACACTCAGCGCGAACCGGTCTATTCCGCGAAACCGGGGTCTTCATACCAGTTCTTATACCCCACCCGATGGCCGACCACGCCGGAGTTTGCGGCACGCTGATACCGGTCAGTCAGGCACCAGAGGCCCGCGACAGCTTTTTTAAGCCCTGTAGGTTGCACAGAAACGCCCTGCGATAGGCCGTAATGCCGTCTGACCGCCATCCGGCTAGGTATAAGGCAAGCGCCAGATATGGTGCCAAAGATTGCCGACCAGGGTCACGCACCCGACGCGAGGTCTACGACTTCCATTATCCGACAGCGGGCTCGAACAAGTATGGGGCTTGCCGCTCCAGGAGGGCCGTCGCTCTAGCATTCGTCCATGGCGGCGGGGCGATGTGGTAGCTCCTTCGATCTGTCTCCAGGGTCAGGTGGATCATGCCCCAAGGTCCGTCCTTCTCGAACACCCGCTCCAAGTCTGCCTTGATAGAGGCTCTGGTCACCGGGGCGAACACCTTGTCTGCCTTTGCTCGCCGAACACCTTCGTCGACGACGACCTGGACCGCGCGGGCGACGAGGCTCCTCGCCCTGGTCGACTCGGAAATGCTGCCCCTCTGGGATCGCACGACGTCGAACTTGTAGTCAGCGTGGAGGACCAGACCCGCTCCGGTGCCCGTCAGGTGAAAATGGGTCCTGCCGAAGATCCATTTCAGGGCCTTCCGGCCGGCGTCGACACTGACCAGCTGGTCGAGGCCGGAGTAGTTGAAGAGCCTCAGGCGATCATGGGGCTTTTCGTCACCGTAGACGAAGGTCATGGCGTCCTCCTCCCACTGAGACAGCGAGGTGTCGAAATGGCGGGAAATCTCGATCCGGAGATCATCCTTCAGGCGTCGCTGGAGCCCGATCAGGAAGGCATCGATCGCCGGCTCATCCCCCGGACGCGGGATCTGGAGGCAGAGGCGTCGGACCGACGTCTTGTCGACTTGGGCGGCGAGTTCCAGGACACGGTTTGCGACCCAGTTTTTTGCCTTTTCGCCCGGTTCCCATGCGTCGGAACCGGAGAGGCACGAGCCGAAGGCGGCGTCGTGTTCGACGGTGAGGCCGATGGGGTCCCGCGTGGCGATCTGGAGCCGGAAGTTGGTCTTGGAAAACACCGTGCCGAACGCCTCCCACGCCATCTGGGGGGACACAGACGCAGGCATCGGGGTGCCGGCAGTGCTCAGGGTCATTGGATTTTCTTGGGGCTTCAGTCGGACGCGAGGGGCCTGGAAAAACCAGGTTGAGGCCGGAGAGATGAACTCGCCCGGGAAGCCTCACGTCAACGCATATTGTAGCACATTCCGAGTCGTTTCGCTTGAGTATCGTTTCGAAGTTGCAGCTTCATCGGAATGAACTTTCTGCATGCCCATCATCATCGACCGCATCACATTTCAATGCCCGCCAAAGCCTCTTGAAGGGGTGCTGGAGCGCCCTGAGTGAGCGCGGGCAATCAGCCCCCACTAACTCCGCTTCGAGCCGCTGCTGAGGCCCTCCAGGAGATCAACGAAACCGAAGTCAGACCACGAACTCTTCGGATCGAGGACAACCTCGCCGGACCTTGCCTTCACATACCATGCGCGGCCCTGACGCCGGATGCCATTCGTCGCTGCGAAGTGACCACCGTCATGGCGAACAGCTGAACCCAAGACCCATTTCGAGAGGTAGTTGACCCATCGAGCTGGGGTTTCCAGTTCAGGCATATGAAGTTGACGACCCGCCTCACGGTGATGACTGTTCCCGCCGGCCTTCTTCAACGCCTCTCGAACGATGCCCAGGTAGGCAGGGTCCTCGTTCGGAAGCTGGATACCGCCATGCACATGAGGTCGTCCCAGATCCGTGTCCTCAACTGTGAAGAAGTATTCCGGGAACACAGCTCCCTTCACTGAACGAAATGCCCTTTTCAGCTCCCTCGCCATACGCATCTGCATATGCCGGACGAACCCGAGGGGATCAGCCTTGGCAGCGTCGATAACCTCATCTCCCAGATGAAGCGTCAGAGACCGTGCACCAACGCCTGACATCGAACACCCCCATGACAGAGCCTTCAACATGTTCCCGGTGTGATCAGGGTGGGGTAGCCACATTGTCTTGATCCAGGAGTCTGTAGGCTTGAGCTTCTTCCTCGTCTTCCTGTCTTCTGCACTGAGAACCTTCCAGTTGGCCTCGTGCATGGGTGTAGGAAGACGCCTAACTAGAGGTCCCTCTCGACTGCCAAAGCGCACCCTGGCCCCTGCCTTGATAGATCGCTGGATATGCTCGACAATATTGCGATCGGCCAAGGGGTCCCGACGCGGCGGTTGAAACATCTTTCCTGACGATCGCGCCTGGAGCTTCGCGTTCACCCGGGCGGCGTTCGCCGCGACCTGCAGCCCGAACTCCTTCTCATTGGCAACGATCTTATCGAGGGACAGCTCGCGCCCGCGTATCCGAGCCATCAGCTCACCGAACCGGCTTGGGAGGTGATCCGTCGAACTTGGCCAGCGGACCACGTCCCGCCCCTCGGTGCCATGACACTCCGAGCATTCATCTCGCGGGCTATAGCCCTCAAGCCCGTCGCGCCTTCGGATTGGATCCGGTGGATGACGGCTAGGTGATCCTCCCTCAGGTGTTGAGCAGCTGACGTCCGGACTTCGGCAGAACGTTGACGACCTGCTGCGGCGTGATCCTCGATCCGGTGATCTCCTCTTCGACCGCCGAGGACCACACCTCTGGCACGAGCGGCCACCAGCGCTGCCTTCGTCCGCTGGGAGATCATGTCCCGCTCCTGCTCGGCCATAGCCGCCATAATGTGGAGGGTGAAGCGGGTCGCAGCGGGCATGTCGACGGCAATGAAGTCGACACCATTGTCCATCAGCTTCGAGATGAAGGCGACATTACGCGACAGTCGGTCCAGCTTTGCGATCACCAGGACCGCACCCCGCATCCGACACTCCCGGAGGGCCTCATCGAGCGCAGGACGGTCTGCCCGCGTGCCGCTCTCGATCTCCTGAAACTCCATGAGCAGGGTGCCGTCGCCGACATAGGCAGCCACCGCCGCTCGCTGGGCTTCAAGACCGAGGCCGGACTGTCCCTGGCGCTTCGTGGAACATCGGTAATATGCGACATATCGCTTGCTGATGGTGTGGCCCCTGTCTCATCGGTGGTTGAACCATATGTTACACCCGCGCGACCGATCGACCTAGGATAGAATAGGTTAATTTGCAGGCGTTTTGGCAGAGCCGCTCAAAGTCTCGGCAGGTTCTAGATCTTGGCCCAGGCGAGTGGGTGGAGCCGATGCAGTGGCATCCTACCCAATGTCACAGGCCCCTGATGAGACGTCTCGGTCAGCCATAGTTCAACGAGGCACCCGATCACCAAGATCCTGTATTCGCGCGGTGGTGATCAGGACGAACCAAGTTGGATTAGCTCGTCCAACGGCTCAGACCCCCGGAACCAGCGACAACGGGCGCGATCCCACAACAGAACAGTCCCTCGCACCTCCTCTTCGAGGGCCTCTTTGAGGAGCGCACGGTATCGGACCGAAAAGGTTCGTTGTTGTTCATCAACCCCGGTCGTAGACGGGATCGGCGCAATATCGAACACGTAGTCGCCGGCTGAGACGAGAGATGACAGTATCGGCGCTGATTTACGGTCCAACGATCCATTGTCCACGCCCCCGTATTCACCTCGTTGGCTGTATTTGTCCTCTCCACCATGGACCTCGAAATCGGTGTGAGTGATCACAACCGACACGCCCTTCCTGCGAAGGAGATTATATAACTGCGGCCATAGGCCCGGTGCCCGTTCTATCTCCGGGAACTGAAGGAACACGTTGTGGATGCCGTCGATGAGGACCCCCGTGTAGGGTAACCCTCGGAGCGCGGCAGTTTGCAGACGGCGGGCTATTTTGCCGAGCAGGTCCTCCGGCATTAAGTGACCGGGGTATAGCGACAGGACGTCCTGCTTAAAGGAGTCTGGCAACAGTGCCCGAGGAGAGTATGGGCCGTGAGCACTGCGATTAGCTAGAACTAGGTTGGGCTCCGGGGTAAGTTCGAACCCGCCCTCCAATCCTTCAGTATCACTCCCAGAAGCATCATCCGCTCGACCAGCAATGTGCAGCCGTTGGAGGTCAGACGCGTAGTGCTGCTCAGGATATAGGAACGACACTATCAGAACCCGACTTTCGGTCCATGCTACTCGTCGCTCAAACCCCAACTGTGCCAAAAAGTGAGCACGGGCTAGCCGACGAGCCTCCAATGGCGGAAGCGGGCGGCGATGAAGGAGCGACAATCCCAGCGCCGACTTTCCGCTGCTGCCTCGCCCCTTTACGAGGATCTGTGAATAGCGCCTGAAGCCAAGAACTAATCTGCGGTCTAGGCTCCGTCGTCTCGCCTGCGCGATGATGCTACTTCGACTGCCAATCATTGGAGTGGAAAGGTAGAGTATTTGATCGCTGTCAGGATTGATCCAGGAGCGTGCTTTGGCTTCGTCCGAGATCGCCGACAAGCTAGGCTTCACCCTCAGCCCTCGCGGCGCAGTTAGATGGAAGAGATGAGCACCAGGTCGGACTGCCTGGCGTCTGGCTTTCAGCAGCTTCATGATCCGAGTAGGCTGCTGCTCCGATGACTCAAATCCTACGCGATCCAAGCTGATTACTAAGTCACAAACATACTCCAGCCGCCGGTCTTCCCTTTCCCCTTGTCCAACGGTGAAGATGAAAATCGCCTGATGTGCCCGGCAGAACTCGACGATTTTTGACAAGGCATGATCGACCATTTCCTGGCCACCAGAAGTTCCTCTGAAGAGCTGATGGATCCCGTCAATGATGATCAGCCGGAGGCGACGCGTAGGATCCCTTGTCCTGTCAGAAGCGTCGTCAGGATCACGGGGCTCCAGAATGGGTCGAAGGAGTTCAATGAGAGACGCGGCCACATCGGTTTCGCGACCTTCCTCTGAATAATAGTCGGGCGCGTCGATTTTTGCGGCGTAAAACCACGGGAACCGCTCCTGCACCGCTTTTTCATCACCGGTGTCATTGATGGCGCTGCCTACGTCTGCTGTGAGCCTGACATCCGATAAGAGCGGTGTAGTGCGGGTTAGGTTGGCGGGAATGGCCTCGCGTAGCCGAGCGTCCAAGTCGATCTTCGGTTCTTCGCAGGATAGAAACAGTGTCTTGCAACCGAGCGGCGCCAGCGACGCTGCTAACCCGAGGCAAAACGACGTCTTACCAGCGCCGAACGTTCCCGAAACCGCGGCCACTAGGTCGCCGCCTTGAGCGAGCCGCAGACCGCCGCGAAATAGGGTGTTCATACCCTCGATCGGGATGGGCAGTCCCGTGAGTTCGGTCACTAGGTCGGCGGTAGTCGGAAGTTCTTCGATTTCAGGATCGGCTCGCACACTGACCCCTCTTTGGCGCCGGGCGAACAACGGCGAGTCATGGCGATTTAGGTCCCCAAATAGTTCTTCAAATCGATCTGAGAAGTCCGGATGCGCTGGATTGTAACGCATTTGTAGATGCATCAACCCGCGCATTGCAAGAAAATGGCTAATAAGCATAGTCTGCGGAGACCCTCCTAGCAGGAGGTCTCGACTAACGCTTCGACGATTTGCAAATGTCTCGTAGGCGCCGCTAATACTATCAACGGACAGATCCAAGGAACTTATTCCAAACGAATGCTCGATTTTCTCGAAGAGATATGCGCGAAGCGCCACGATGGCATAAGCCTCGCTGGCAGGATAGTCGGGGTCCGTCAGGATTTGTTTGGCAATCCAAAGCGGAGAGGGAACGGAAACTCGATAATACTCAAACCGCTTGGCGGACTTCAAGGCTCGCGCCTGGTCGAGCACCTTCCGACTGGTGGCAAGAGATTGCTGGACAATGGCCGATACCCTTGTCCTCCCGAAGACCATGCCGGTGTCCTCCCAAGCCTCTCCCCGACTGGTTTCGGCTCGCCGCCGAAAACTTTCACCGGAGTCAGACAGTAGCGCAGCGAGACCTCGATCATAGTCTTGCTGATAGATGTGGGTGTCTAGTTGAGAGCCAGATCCCCAAAATGACCGTCTCCGTGCCAATCCCACTTGGCGCAGCCAGCCTTCGCTTCCGGCCCGAAGCCCCAAAAACTCACCACGGAAGATGTCGGACGTCTGAACGTGGTTGAAGCGATAGGTGGTGCCGAGCTCAGGGTTGCCATCCGAGAGGTCGTCTGAGTAGCCAATAGCTAAGGCTCGAAGAGCGTCGTTAGCCGGCACTTTCAGATCACTCGCCACCGACACGAATGACGAAAAATGCGCAGCCACAGCCTTTGACGAAGCCCTGATGACGGCGAGGACGAGAGGACTTACTCGGCTCATGGAGCCCACCGCTTTCTCTGGATCTTTAGTAGTAGAAATCGATCAACTGGGCCTGCGTGGCGCCTTGGATGTCTATGGGCTTCGTCCGAGCCCTCGTGTGGAGAACCTCGCACACAAGACCCGTTATTTCTTCTTGGGACTCTCCAGTGGATCGCCACTGGTCAGAAAGCTCCTGGGCATCTTGGGAGAGATGTTCAATATATCGAACCACACTGCTTTCCTGCGCCCTCCCCAAGGTGCTCGCCTCGCGGTGACGATCTGCCAAGGCTCGGCTCATCGCATTCACGCCGAACTGCTCGGCGGTCAGCTGCAACAGCGTATCTGCTGATGGACGAGCGTTGTAGACACCCGCAACGACACCTACCAACGACTCGGTCCTTTCCAGAAGGAGCGCGACAACATTGAGTAAGAGCAGAACCAGCTTCTCGCGAAGAACGGGGAAATCCTCAGCATGACCGACTACGGTCAGGGCGGTGCGATAGGCTATATCGGTGCTGGAGACGCTCAGGAGCGCAGTGTGCCACCGATTAAAGCGGAGGATGATGTCCGCCGGATGCAACCAGCCTTGGTTTGAATACGCGAGCAGAACAGAAAGGAACCGCGATACATTCCCGTCTCGTTCGATAAGATCGAGCATTGTCATCGGATCCGCGCCAAAGAGGCTGGATCCGCCGGCAGTCTCGGTGGCCTTCAGCGGTGAGCCAAGCTCGCGTAGTATGGCTCGAACATACAGGGCAGTCGCGTCGTCTGGAGCAAAAGGCACTCTCGGCGTGGCACCGTGCGCTTTCCAAGCCCCGTTGAAGAGTCCCCAGCAGACTTCTTCGAGAAGGTTTTTTTGGACGGCCGAACGCTCCCCCTGCAGCTCACGAGTTTCCAGAGTGATTATCGCGTCTGCGAGAAGTCTAACCTCTGCACTGCGCAACTCCGCTTTGGGAGAAGTTGGTCTGTCATCGACGATACCTCTCGCCGCCTCGTAGAAGGCAGCAAGTTCAGCGTCGCTCGAAAGATCGCGGATGGCGTCGCCCAGGATCTCATCTGCCGAGCGCGCGTTTGCACCCCTCTCAGAGGAAAGGCCGCGCGCTGCATTCGAAATCAGCGAGGTCCAATCGGGCATCAACGTTTCCTACCCGCTTGCGATGAGGGCTGGCTCATGCAGTTGGCCACGCGGCGGCGAATGGCCCCGCACCGGGTGTCAGTTGGCCGTAGGTAACTCCGCGACCGATAGCCTCTGGAAAACCCGGCCCACAAGAATATTCCGGCGAGGCCATCGTGAGCCCTCCTGGCTTCCAGTCCGTTAGGAACGGCCACGTCGTATCTGCAAAAGTTGGCCTCCGCCACTCAGTTGGCGGCGGGCCGACCGAGAAAGCGATCCAGTTGGCGTCAGAGCCGTCACTCTCCTTCGATCGCTTCAAACCCAATCGACATGGCAAAAGGCTGACGTCGATGTCGGCGAGAGGTAGTTCCGGCGAGGTCTTGGACTGGAGACACCAGATCGCCCCACCGTCTGACCTCAGAGCCTCGGTCTCCAACCTGGCTAGAAGCATTGCATTGGCTTCGGATGAAGACATCGGAGGCGTGGGGATAGGCCCTATCATCCCTGAGCGAGGGGGCAGTCCACCTGCGGAAGCCCCCGGTCTCGCGACGAACCGCCGGAAGCTGTTCATCGACATAACATGACCAAACCGCTCAAGGGGCACCGGCGTGATTTTCGTTCCAAGGCAGGCATGCTTTACGCAAAACTCGTCATGGATGGCGGCGATTTCGGGCTCCGTAGCGCTGTCTGACAAGGTTGCTAGATCGGTGTCATACAACGCGCGAAGTGACTCGCCGCCAATCGCAACGTCAGTCCCGTGCTGATCCATTGCGATGCAATCCGCCTGAAGCGGGAAATCCGTCTTTAGCTTTAAGAAGTTCAACCTCGCCCCCACCCCACGGGGTGACCATCATGCGGCACGCCCGGCATAGGTCAAGTGCAACCACAGTGCGAGGAAAGGGTCATACAGCCCTCGAGCATCCGCGATACCTCGAAGATCGAGGACCGCGTCCGCCAAATCACGGGGAGATCTTCCGATACCTCAGAGTTTGTCCGCCAGATAACGTGGATCACCCGTCAGTTTGGACCTACAGGCCCGCAGAACAGGGGGACCAGCGGGGTTTCCAGGACATCTTCGTGAACTGGCGGACATCCGCGCCCTAGTATCGCGGATGCAGTCTCTCGAGCGCACCTAGGCTGCGGATTTGGTGCCCATCGAAGACATGCGTTCGACGGCGCGGCTCACACCTGCCCGCTGAACGTCCTCAAAAAGCTGCGCATAACGCTGTGTCGTCGATGCTTGTGTCTGGCCGAGGGCTTTGCCGACCGTCATCAAGTCAGAGCCAGTTGAGATCATGAAGCTCGCCGTGGTTCGACGAAGGTCGTGGCGGCGGTGATGGCCAATATCGGCCGCCTTAAGCAGCTGGGCCCAAGGACGTTTCAGATCGCACCTGGGCTTTAATCCGTCACGACCCGGGAACAGGAACTTTGATGGCGGGCCTTCGCCTCGCATGGACTGCAAAAGCATCACCGTGGCTGGGGCCAAGTGTAGTCGATGTAGGATCTTGGTCTTCGTGTGATGCGAGGGTTTGATCCAGAGCCCGACATCCAAGTCGAACTGGACCCATTCCGCCTTCAACACCTCGCGTAGCCGTGCGCCTGTGAAAAGGAGAAGCCTCACTGCGTTGGCGGCGTGCTGATCGTGATGGAGATCGCACGCACGCAGGAGGGCCGGGACCTGCTGCTCAGATAGATAGTCCCAGCGTTGATCCTCAGGGAACCTCTCGACACCTCTGCACGGATTGTCCGTTCGCCACTCGTTTTGGATGGCGAGCGTGAACATGCGGCTCAGGACCGCTCGCAGTCGGTTGGCTTGGTAACGTCCCGCGCCCTTTCGGGCTTCATTGTGTATGGCGCGAATGTCACCCGGCTTGAGTTCGGCGATCTTGCGCACGCCAAACTTGGGTAGAGCGAAGCGGTTAAGCAGGCTCCTAGCGTCCTTGATCGTTTGTTCCTGAAGCCCTTTGTCGAGGCCGTAGACATCACAGTAGTAGGTAGCGAGATCCCGGAGGGTCGCGGCCGACCTTGCTCCTTGTCGTTCGCGGCTAGGGTTGCCTCCTTGATCAACGGCCACCCGATGCTCCCGAGCCGCCTTTCGAGCCTGCTCAACCGTCATCGAGGGGTAACGCCCAATGACCATCCGGCCTTGTTCGTTTGTGCGCGAGCGAAACTGAAATATGAAACTCTTGGTGCCCGCAGCGGTGACTCTCAGGCCAAAGCCCGGAACCTCGCTGTCCCACGTCCGAGAGCCTGGCTCAGCTCGGTCGACGAGGGTCTTGGTGAGGCGGCCGGCGGTCCTGATGGGCATGGGTAACTCCTTCGCGATCGGAGCTACGAGTCGGGGTATGTGGAAGCAAGATGGAAGCATACGGACCCGTGCACGCCCGTAGCTGGCCGCCCCCGATAGGGTTCAGGACTTCCAACCCTTTGTGTTTGCGGACTTATCCGTAGGAGCCCGTCTTCTAGCGTAGATAGGGCTCGTTATTCGTAATGCGGGGGTCAGGTGTTCGAGTCACCTAAGCGGCACCATTCTCTCCCGACCCGTCGACGACCATCGGTTGATCTGGACGACCTGTCCGGAACGTCCTAGCTAGGCCGCGGTATTCGGAGCGGTCGATGGCCCAGCGACTCAGCGCGCGTCAGGAAGAATGTCTGAGGTTGACGGCCTTCCAGACCGACAAGGAAATCGCGGCGCAGCTGGGTCTGTCCGAGGCCACGGTCAAGAAGCACGTGCACGAGGCCTGCCGCCGCCTGGGCGTCAACCGGCGCAAGGCGGGGCTCGCGCTTCTGGAACGAAACGTACCAGACCCTACGAAAGACCCCATAGCCGCGCCGGATGAGGTCGCCTTTGCTGGATCCGCACTAGCGGAGTCAGGCGATGGGTTATCAAACAAGGACGCTCCCACACTGGACGTGGGACGATCTGGAAGCGGCGCTGGACGCGTTCAGCCCGCTTGGGACGGACGACCCGCTGCGGGCCCATCTGATGCGGGGGTTGGCGGACGACGCGGAACAGGCCGGTCCGCGCGAGCTCCTTCAGCAAGTCCTGAGCGCGGGGTGGGTAATGGCGCAGGTGGGAGCCCAGAGCGCCGCCTCGGATACCGGCCGCCGCCAAGTGGCTGGGGCCTCCGCCTCATGATCATCGCGGGCCTGGTCGTGCTTTGCGCCCTCATGATGAAGGCCGTCGCCGACATGGTCCTCGCCTACGCCGCGCAAGCCCAGGCCATCAGCGACATCGTTGTCCCGGCATCCGCCCGGTCCTGAGGCTCGACAGCGCCGGGAGCGCGAAATGACGCCCTTTGTCCTGCTGTATCTCGTCGTCAGTCTGGCCGCCATGGCGATCCTCTGGCTCAAGGGCGGCCATCCGGAGCGACTGGGCGCCCTGTTCTGGCTGGTCAGCTGGATGCTGCAGTTGCCGCTCAACGACGTCCACTTTGGCGATCTGCGGTGGGGCGTTGCATTGCTGGACCTCGCCTTCTTCGGCGCCTTCCTGTGGCTGGCCCTGCGGTATGAGCGCTGGTGGCCGCTGGGGGTTTCCGCCTGCCTCCTGCTGGTGCTCGGTGTTCATCTGTCCGCTCTGCTGATCCCCGAGGTAACCCCCATGGGGGAGGCGAGCGCCCAGCTGGGCCTCGGCATGCTGGCGGTTCTGCTGCAGGCCGCCGGCGCTTTTGAGCGCTGGCTGGCGGGCGAAGCGCCGGCCAGCGCCTCGGCGGTATGGAGCCGACGACAGCGAGCGACTTGAACATATAAACATATCTTTATATGTCTGGCGGCCTTCCCGCCTCCCCGGAGTCCCGTCTTGTCCCGATCATCCTTCCTCTTCACCTCGGAAAGCGTGTCCGAAGGCCATCCCGACAAGGTCGCGGACCGCATCTCCGACACGGTCGTGGACCTGTTCCTGTCCAAGGACCCGGAAGCGCGGGTGGCGTGCGAGACCCTGACGACGACCAATCTCGTCGTCCTCGCCGGCGAGATTCGGGGCAAGGGGATCATGGACACCAGCGGCGCCTGGGCGGCGGGCGTTCAGGGCGAGATCGAAGCCGCGGTTCGCGCCGCCGTGCGCGACATCGGCTATGAGCAGTCGGGCTTCCACTGGGAAAAATTCGAATTCATCAATCGGCTGCACGGCCAGTCGGCGGACATCGCCGTCGGAGTCGACGCCGCCGGGAACAAGGACGAGGGCGCGGGCGATCAGGGCATAATGTTCGGTTACGCCTCGAACGAGACGCCGGAGCTCATGCCGGCGACTCTTCAGTACAGCCACAACATCCTGAAACGCCTCGCCGAGGTTCGCCACGGCGGCGACAAGCGGCTCGAGCCCGACGCCAAGAGTCAGGTCACGATCCAGTACGAGGACGGCGTCCCGGTGCGCGCCACCTCGATCGTGCTGTCGACCCAGCACGCCGCCGGCCTGTCCTCCGCCGACGTCGCGGACATCGTCAAACCGCATATTCTGGCGGTGCTTCCCGAAGGCTTCACCGACGAGAACACCGTCTGGCACATCAACCCGACCGGCATCTTCGAGATCGGCGGGCCGGACGGCGACGCCGGCGTGACCGGGCGCAAGATCATCGTCGACACCTACGGCGGCGCGGCCCCGCACGGCGGCGGCGCCTTCTCGGGCAAGGACCCGACCAAGGTCGACCGTTCGGCCGCCTACGCCTGCCGCTACCTCGCCAAAAACGTCGTCGCCGCCGGCCTGGCCGACCGCTGCACCATCCAGATTTCCTACGCCATCGGCGTGGCCAAGCCGCAATCCATCCACGTTGACCTGCATGGCACGGGCAAGGGCGCGATCAACGAAGCGGTGCTGGAGGCGAACATCCTGGGCCTGATCGGCGGGGCGACGCCGCGCGCGATCCGCGAGCATCTGGGCTTGAACAAGCCGATCTACGCCCGCACCTCAGCCTACGGCCATTTCGGCCGCGCGCCGGACGCCGACGGCGGCTTCAGCTGGGAGAAGACCGATCTGGTCGACCAGCTGAAAGCCCTGGCCTAGTCATCCAGTTCGGGCTCGCCGGTTTCGGGCGAGCCCTTCGGCGTTTCATCCTTGGCTTCCGCGACGTGGCGTTGCGGCGGGTCCAGAGCCGCGCCGAATCCGAACAGCATAGCCGCCATCATCTGCACGCCGCCGCCGCGACGCCTTGCGGCGGTCCGGCCGCCGGCGCCCGCCATGGCGACGGTGGCCCAGACGATCAGCCCGATCACAGCCAGACCCAGGCCCCAGCCTATGATGTCCGCCATGCCCTGCTCCTTGCGCCTGCCAAACATGGGGAGTCGGTGCGCGCTGTGAAGGACTCGCGCTGGCGGCGCGACCCCCTATAAGGCCGCCCATGTCCCCTTCCGACGATCTCGCCCACCGCCCGCTCCGCTCCTTCGGCCGCATCAAGTCGCGCGCCATCAAGCCGCGTCAGGCGGCCCTGTTCGACACCCTGCTGCCCGGTATCGCCCTGCCCGATCCGAAGGCCGGGCCGATCAATCCTGCGGCCCTGATGCCCGGGGCGGCCGCGGTCTGGCTGGAGATCGGATTCGGCGGCGGCGAGCACCTGGCCGGACAGGCGGCGCGCCATCCCGATACGCTGATGATAGGCTGCGAGCCCTTCCTGAACGGCGTCGGTTCGGCCCTGCGCCACGTCGACGAGCGCGGGCTGACCAACGTCCGGATCCACGCCGACGACGCCCGCGACGTGATGACGGCCCTGCCCGACGCCTCGCTGGACCGGGTGATGATCCTGTTTCCCGACCCGTGGCACAAGGCGCGGCACAACAAGCGCCGGCTGGTGCAGGACGAGACGGCGGCAGAGATTGCGCGGCTGCTGAAGCCCGGCGGCAGGCTGCGCTTCGTCACCGACTGGAAGGACTATGCCGACTGGGCGCTGGAGCGGTTCGAGCGCACCCCCGGTCTGGTCTGGCAGGCCGAGACCGCTGACGACTGGCGCATTGCCCCGGCCGACCATGTGGTCACCCGCTACGAGGAGAAGAAGCTGGGCGACACCCCGCCGATCTTTCTGGATTTCGTGCGCGAAGCGTAGCAGAAGGTTCGTCTGCAAAAAGGACTGACCGATGAGCCTCGCCCTCGACGCCCTCTCGACCTCCATGTTCCTGCGCGGACTGAACGTCCTGTCCGGCCTGATCGACCGGGCCGTCGAGGCGGGTCTGGACGAGGCGGTCCTGATGGAGGCCCGGCTGGCGCCGGACATGCGCCCCTTCCCCGACCAGATCCGCATGGCGGCCTTCTCGGCCCGCAGCTGCGTCGCGCGCCTGACCGACCAGCCGTGGCCGAAGACCGACGACGCCGAGACCAGCCTGGCCGAACTCAAGGCGACCGTCGCCCTGTCGATCGCCTTCGTCGAGGGCGTGGAAGCCGCGGCCTTCGCCGATGGCGAGACCCGCCGGATCGAGCTGCGCTTCCCGGGTATAGAGCTGAATTTCGAGGGAGCCGGCTATCTGACCAGCTTCGCCCTGCCGAATTTCTATTTCCACCTGTCGATGGCCTACGCGATCCTGCGGCAGGCGGGCGTCCCCTTGGGCAAGCGCGACTTCCTCGGTCAGATCGAGCTGATCTGAGACGGACCTCGGATCGTTCCGATCAGGATGTGACGACGGGGGCTGACAAAGCCTCCCGTCGGCGCTATACGGCCTCCCACATCGTTAGACCGGCGTCCAACGGCGCCGTTTGAGCGGCGGCCCTGGATGGCCCGCCGCTTTTTTATTGGACCGAGCCCCATTGAAGGCCAAGACCGTTGAAGACCGCGCTCTGCTGGAGCTGATCGAACCCGTGGCCGAGAGCCTGGGCCTCGACATCGTGCGCGTGCGTCTGATGGGCGGCACCCTGCGCCGGCGGCTGCAGATCATGGCCGAACGGCCCAGCGATCACGACATCGCCGTCGAGGAATGCGCCCGACTGAGCCGCGCCGTGTCGGAAATCTTCGACGCCGCCGACCCGATCGCGGGCGAATACCTGCTGGAAGTGTCGTCGCCGGGCGTCGACCGCCCGCTGACCCGCCTGTCGGACTTTGACCTGTTCGAGGGCTATCAGGCGCGGCTGGAAAGCGACCGCATGATCGAGGGCCGCAAGCGGTTCAAGGGCATGATCGCCGGGACCGACGGCGACAGTATCGCCATAGACCTGGAGGGCGAGGAGGACACCGCCCTGATCCCGTTTGACTGGTTGGTCGACGCCAAACTGGTGCTGACCGACGAACTGATGAAGGCGGGCGCCGAGAAGCGCGCCGCCCGTAACGACAACTCTGTTGAGACCGAGGACTAGACCATGGCTGTAGCCGGCGTTTCCGCGAACCGTCTTGAACTGCTGCAGATCGCCGATGCGGTCGCGCGCGAAAAGAACATCGACAAGGAGGTCGTCGTCGAGGCGATCGAGGAGGCGATCCAGAAGGGCGCCAAGTCGCGCTACGGCGCCCACCACGACATCCGCGCCAAGATCGACATCAAGTCGGGCGAAATGGCCCTGACGCGTCACGTCACCATCGTCGCCGACGACTGGCAGCCGGAAGACGAACTGGAAGAGTTCAATGACTCTGCCATGGTCCGCCTGACCGACGCCTCCAAGCGCGATCCGGAAGCCTTCGTCGGCAAGGAATACGTCGAGAACCTGCCGCCGTTCGAGTTCGGCCGGGTGCAGACCCAGATGGCCCGCCAGGTCGTCACCGGCAAGGTTCGCGACGCCGAGCGCGCCAACCAGTACGAAGAGTTCAAGGACCGCGTCGGCGAGATCGTCAACGGCACCGTCAAGCGCGTCGAATACGGCAATACCGTCGTCGACCTGGGCCGGGGCGAGGGCATCATGCGTCGCAACGACTCCATCCCGCGCGAGGTGTTCAACATCGGCGACCGGATTCGCACCTACATCTATGACGTCCGCGCCGAGGCCAAGGGTCCGCAGGTCATGCTGTCGCGCTCGCATCCCGGCTTCATGGCCAAGCTGTTCGCCCAGGAAGTGCCGGAAGTTTACGACGGCGTGATCGAGATCCGCGCGGCCGCCCGCGACGCCGGCTCGCGCGCCAAGATGGCCGTGCTGTCCAACGACTCCTCCATCGATCCGGTCGGCGCCTGCGTCGGCATGCGCGGCTCGCGGGTTCAGGCGGTCGTCGCCGAACTGCAGGGCGAGAAGATCGACATCATCCAGTGGAACAACGACGAGCCCACCTTCATCGTCAACGCCCTGGCCCCGGCCGAGGTCTCCAAGGTCGTGCTCGACGAAGAAGCCGACCGCGTTGAAGTCGTGGTGCCGGACGAGCAGTTGTCGCTGGCCATCGGCCGCCGCGGCCAGAACGTCCGCCTCGCCAGCCAGCTGACCGGCTGGCAGATCGACATCATCACCGAAAGCCAGGATTCCGAGCGCCGCCAGCGCGAGTTCTCGGAACGCACCACCCTGTTCCAGGAAGCCCTGGACGTCGACGAAGTCATCGCCCAGCTGCTGGTCACCGAAGGCTTCGCCACGGTGGAAGACCTGGCCTTCGTCGAACCCTATGAAATCTCCGACATCGAAGGCTTCGACGAGGACACCGCCGAGGAACTGCAGGCCCGCGCCCGCGACTTCCTCGACCGTCAGGCCGCCATCCTCGATGCGAAACGCGTCGAACTGGGTGTGCTGGACGAGGTGATGGCCGTACCGGGCGTCACCGGGGCCATCGCCGTCGCCCTGGGCGAGGGCGGCGTGAAGACGGTCGAGGATCTGGCTGATCTGGCGACCGACGAAATCCGCGGCGGCTATGAGGTCAGGAACGGCGAACGGACCAAGGTTCCGGGCGTTCTGGAGAGCTTCAACCTGGCCCAGGAAGAGGCCGAAATGCTGATCCTGCAGGCCCGGGTCGCCGCGGGCTGGATCGACGCCTCGGAACTGCCGCAACCGCCGGAGCCGGAATACGAGGAAGAACTGGCCGAGGGCGAATACGACGCCGACGCCGTCTTCGCCGACGCGCCGGAAGGCGATGAGGGCGTGGCCGCCGACGACGACGCGGAGGTTCTCGCCGAGGACCCCGAACAAACCTCCGACGCGTGATGGAAAGCCGGATCGTTCATGAGTCTGCGCGAAGCGACGATCGATAGAGAGCGACGCGACCTGGTCACCCACCAGGTCATGGACGAATCTCGCCTGATCCGCTTCGTCGCCGCTCCGGACGGTTCGGTCGCCCCCGACCTGGCGCGCAAGCTGCCGGGCCGCGGCCTGTGGGTCGCCGCCGACCGCGCCTCCATCGAGGCGGCGGTGAAGAAGAACCTGTTCTCGCGCGCGGCCAAGGCGCCGATGAAGCCGGCCACCGACCTGGCTGACACGGTCGAAAGCCTGCTGTTCCGACGCTGTCTGGACCAGCTGGGGCTTGCCCGGCGCGAGGGCGTGCTCATCTCCGGCTTCGAAAAATCCCTCGCCAATGTGCGTTCGGGCAAGACCGCCTGGATCATCGAGGCGGCGGACGGGTCCGCGGACGGCCGCGGCAAGCTGCTTTCGCTGGCGAAACACATGACGCCGCGCCCGAAAGTCTGCGGCGTCTTCACCGCGGACGATTTGAGTTTGGCCCTTGGGCTGGAAAATGCGATACACGCCGTCCTGCTTGAGGGCGGGCGGGCCGATCGCTGGACCATAGAGGTCGAACGACTGGCGGGATTTCGACCGCTTCTGCCCCCGGAGTGGGGCGTTGAGCCGGCTGAGATGCCGAACAAGGTTTTGGACGGGCGGGGTTCTGCTCCCTGATTTGGGGGCAGGGCGACGCGCGGCTTTTTGTGTTTGAACGAGACGACGGCGGATCACCCGCTGTCCCCAGTAAAGCGACCGGATGACTGACGAGAGCGACAAGACCAACGACGGCGCAACGCAGGCGCCCACCGGAACCCCGTCCACGACGGGTCCGCGGGCGCCGCTGAGCCTGAAGCCCCGGCAGGCGGGGTCAGTTTCGACCGGCACCGTTCGCCAGAGCTTCAGCCACGGCCGCACCAAGACCGTGGTGGTCGAGACCAAGCGCCGCGCCGGCGCCGTGCCGGGCCATCAACGCCCGCAGGGCTTCGACGTCGCCGCACGTCCCCGCACCGATGCGCCCGCGCCCCAGGCGCCGCGTTCGGCCGCGCCGGCCGGCCCCGCCGGCGGCCGCCTGTCGAACGAGGAACAGGAAGCCCGCCGCCGCGCCATCGAAACGGCTACCCAGGCCCAGGCCCAGCGCGCCGAGACCGCCGCCGCCGAACAGGCGCGCCGCGACCAGGCCGCGCATGAACAGGCCGCCGCCACCGCCGAGGCAGCCAACGCCGCCCAGGCTGAGGCCGCCGCCGCCCGCGCCGCCGCCGAGGCCGCCCGCGCCGAGGCCGCCAAACTGACCGCCGCCGCGCCCGCTCCCGCCCCGACCAGGCGCGCACCCGCAGCCGCTGCGCCGACGCCTGCTCCGGTGGCGCCGGTCGCCCCGGCTCCGGCTCCGGTCGAGGCCGTCGCTCCGATCCCCGCGCCCGCCGCCCAGACTCCAGTTCCAGCCCGTCCGGCCCCGCCGGCCCGTCCGGTGGTCAATTTCGGTCAACGCGTACCCAAGGCCCCCAGCCCCTCTCGCGCGCCCGCCGGGCCCGCCTTCGGCGGCCGCTCGGCCCGCGAAGAAGCCATGGGCGGCGGCGAACGCGCCTATTCCGACCGCCCCGCGCCGGCCCGTCCGTCAGGCGCCGCCGGCCGGCCGGCCGAGCCGGTCCGCTATTCGGCCCTGACCCCGCGCCCCGCACCGGGCGCCGCCCGTCCGGGTCCGCGCACCGGCCCCGGCGGCCGTCCGACCCCGAACGCGCCCCCGGCCCAGGCCGAGGTCGCCCGTCCCAGCCGTGCACCCGGCGGCGGTTTCGCCCGCCCGCTGAAGCCCGAGGACGATCGCGACAAGCGCTTCTCGGACGCAGGCAAGGCTGTCAGCCGCACCCGCGGCGAACCCAAGCGCCGCGAAGGCCGCCTGACAATTCAGTCCGTCGCCGGTGATGGCGACACCGCCGAGCGGATGCGCTCGCTGGCTTCGGTCCGCCGGGCCCGTGAACGCGAGAAGGAAAAGCGCAAGGGCGGCTCCACCGATGCGCCGAACCGTCCGCGCGAAGTCATCATTCCGGACGTCATCACCGTGCAGGAGCTGTCCAACCGGATGGCCGTGCGTGGCGTCGACATCATCAAATTCCTGATGAAGCAGGGCCTGATGATGAAGATCAACGACGTCATCGACACCGATACGGCCGAGCTGGTCGCCGACGAATTCGGCATGGCCGTGCGGCGCGTCTCGGAGTCCGACATCGAAACGGGCTTCCTGTCCGACGCGATCGACGACGAGGCGGTTACGCCACGCGCGCCGGTCGTGGCCATCATGGGCCACGTCGACCACGGCAAGACGTCTCTGCTCGACGCGCTTCGGACCACGGACGTTGCCGCGGGCGAGGCCGGCGGCATCACCCAGCACATCGGCGCCTATCAGGTGAAGATGGCCGACGGTCTGGCCGTGACCTTCCTCGACACGCCCGGCCATGCGGCCTTCAGCGCCATGCGGACGCGCGGCGCCAATGTCACCGACATTGTCATCCTGGTGGTGGCGGCGGACGACGGCGTCATGCCCCAGACGATCGAAAGCATCCAGCACGCCAAGGCGGCCGGGGCCCCGATCATCGTGGCGGTCAACAAGATCGACAAGCCGGACGCCGATCCGCAGAAGGTCGTCAACGAGCTGCTGCAGTACGAGATCATCGGCGAGGCCCTGGGTGGCGACACCCAGATCGTCGAGGTGTCGGCCAAGGCGCGCACCAATCTGGACGGCCTGCTTGAGGCCATCCTGCTACAGGCCGAGGTCATGGACCTGAAGGCCGATCCCGAACGCTCGGCGGAAGGCGTGGTCATCGAGGCCAAGCTGGACAAGGGCCGCGGCCCGGTCGCGACGGTTCTGGTCAAGCGCGGCACCCTGAAGCGGGGCGACATCGTCGTGGCCGGCTCGGCGTGGGGCAAGGTCCGCGCCCTGCTGAACGAGCGCAACGAACAACTGACCGAGGCCGGTCCGTCGGTTCCGGTCGAGATCCTCGGCCTGAACGAGGCCCCCAGCCCCGGCGAACCCCTCGCCGTGGTGGAATCCGAGGCTCGCGCCCGCGAGTTGACCGAATATCGTGATCGCATCAAGCGCGAGAAGGCCACGGGCGGCATCAACCAGGTCTCGCTGGTCGACATGATGTCCAAGCTGCAGTCCAAGAAGGTCTCGGAACTGCCGGTCATCATCAAGGCCGACGTGCAGGGGTCGGCCGAGGCCATCGTCGGCTCGCTCGACAAGATGGGCAATGATGAGGTCCGCGCGCGCACCGTCATGTCCGGCGCCGGCGGCATCACCGAAAGCGACGTCCAGCTGGCCAAGTCGGCCGGCGCCCCGATCCTCGGCTTCAACGTCCGCGCCTCGAAACAGGCCCGCGACATGGCCGAGCGCGAGGGTGTCGAGATTCGGTACTACGCGATCATCTACGACCTGCTCGATGACATTAAGGGCGTGCTCTCGGGCATGCTGGCTCCGCTTCAGCGGGAAACCTTCCTGGGCAATGCGGCGGTGCTGCAGGTGTTCGACATCTCCAAGACCGGCAAGATCGCCGGTTGCCGGGTGTCCGAAGGCGTGGTCCGCAAGGGCGCCAAGGTCCGGATCATCCGCGACGATGTCGTGGTTCTGGAACTGGGCACGCTCACCACGCTCAAACGCTTCAAGGACGAGGTCAACGAGGTCCCGTCGGGCCAGGAATGCGGCATGCATTTCCAGGGCTTCCAGGACATCAAGGCCGGCGACTACATCGAGTGCTTCACCGTCGAAGAGATCAAGCGCACGCTGGACTAGGGCGACTGATTCTCCCTCCCCCGAAGTGGGGAGGGATGTCGGCGCACAGCGTCGACAGGGTGGGGAATTGCGAAGCCGGGCGGCACCGGTTCGGGACTGGCGTACCCCACCCCGGCTCGACTTCGCCTCGCCGTCCCTCCCCACGAAGGGGAGGGAGACGCTCCGCCGCCGTTTCGCCTTATCCGTCGAGGATCAACGCATCATGCGTCCTTTCCTGATCTCCCTGCTCGCCTTCTCCGCCGTCGCCGGATCAGCCGCCGCCGAGACGCGCTATCTGGCCTATGACGCCTCGGACCGGGTCACCCAGGCCCTGACGCGCGGCATCACGCTGGAGGCCGACCGCGGCCTGTTCGGCGCCATCAGCGTGCGGCGCATTATCTCGACCTCCAACCGGGGCTCGGCCGATATCCGGCGCGGCGGTCCCGACGCTGTGCGGCAGGCCCTGCCCGCCGGTTCGCGCGAAACCTCTGTCTATACGATCACGCCGGAAGGCGGCGGCCGGGGTCTGAGCCGGGCCCTGTGCCCCGGCGCGGAAGAGGCCTGGATGGTGCTGGGCCGGGTCCGGCTGGGCCGGCCTATGACCGTGCATGCGGTCGGGCGCTGGGCGGACGGCGGCTACCGCCACTGTGTCCAGCTGTCCTACAACTGGCGCGGCGAATGGGCCATGCCGCCCGCGAGCGGTCCCGGCGATGACGCCCGCCTTCCCACTCCCTGACGCACCTGTGGCGCGATAGTCATTCCCGCCGTCACACACCCCCGCTAGGGTTGCGGCTATGACGGCCGCCGAAATTCGCAGCACCGCCCCGCGACAGACGGGCATGAAAGGCCTCGCCGGCGCGCTGGCCTTCCTGTGCCTGGTGCTGTTCCTGCTGGCTATCGAACAGAAACAGGCCGTGGCCGCCTGGCAGGCGATCCGCGACGACGCGGCGCCCGCCGCCGTGCGGGTGGCGGGCTGGGCGGGACGACTGCCCTCTGGCGAGGCGGACGGCCTGACCGGGCTAAGGGCCGTCCTCGCCGACGACGGGAACCCGATGGTCGCCGCATCGACCGACGCGGTGCTGGCCGGCGAATTCGGACCGGCTGACGACGCCGCGCGCGCGGCCTTGGGCGGCGCCGCTTTCGCCGGCGCCATGGTGCGGTTCGATACGGGCGAAAGCTTCCGGACCACCCCATTGCGGATCGCCGCCGGACGCGAGCATTTCGTCTTCGGCCAGACGTTCGCCGACCGACTGGAGGCGCCCGCCGACGCCCAGATCGAACTGCGCCGCGTCATCTCCGTTACTCGCGGCGACCCCGCCAAGTCCTCGGCCCTGTGCGGCGGCGAGACGCCGGGCCTGATCGCCCTGCTGCATCGCCGTGACCGTGTCGACCTGATGCTGTTCCGCGCCGCGGCCCGGCCGGGACCGGATGCGCCGGTCGCGGCCCTGTGCGGCGCATGGCGGCTCAAGGCTCGATGAAGCGCCGGTCGAAGGGATACGGCCTCGGGCCTCTGGTCGCCGCCGTGGCCCTCGGCGCGCTCGCCGCCCTGTGGACCTGGACCGCGCCTGGCGATCCGGCCCTGTGGCCCGCTTCCGCGACGGACGCGGGGGTTCAGGTGCATGTGCTGGACAACGGCTTCCACACCGACCTGGCCGTGCCACGCGCGGCGCTTGAGGCGCGGACAGGACCGCTGGCCGAGGCCGTGCGCGGCCTGCCGGCCGGCGACTGGGTCCTGATCGGCTGGGGCGACGCCAGATTCTATGTCGACCAGAGCCCAATCGGCGACCGCCTTCCCGACGGGGCGCGCGCCTTCTTCCGGCCCGGCAACGCCTCGGTGATTATGCTCGACCCTGCACAGGCCGATCCTAAAACTCTGGTCGCTGCGGATCGCCGCCGGTCGCTCCGCCTCTCCGCGGCGGGCTTTGAGGCAATGGCCGACCATATCGAGGCCTCGCTGGAACTCGAGGACGGTCGCGCCAGCATCGCCGCCGCCCGCGCCGACGACGACGCCCGCTTCTTCGCCAGCCACGAGCATTTCTGGATCGGACGACTTTGCAACCACTGGAGCGCGGGTGTGCTCAACGCCGCGGGCCTGCCGGCGCGACCGCTCAGGTCGATCACCTCGTCCGAGGTCATGGCCACGATCGAGCGGGCGCAATTGGACAGGACGGCCCCGCGGGACTAGACCCCGCCCCTTCGCTTTTCCAGACCGGGTCCGATCCCCGGCGGGCGACAGGAGTTCCCATGAGCAACCGCAAACCCGGGAAGCCCGCCGCCAAGGCCGGCACGGTCAGCCAGCGCCAGCTGCGGGCCTCGGAAATGATCCGCCACGCCCTGGTCGAGGTCATGCGCGAGAACGAAATCCGCGACGACGCCCTCGTCGGCGTATCCGTCACCGTCACCGAGGTGCGGCTGTCGCCCGACCTGAAACACGCCACCTGTTTCGTCGAACCGCTCGGCGCCGGCGTCGAGACCGCGCCGGTCGCCGGCCAGATCGACGAGATCGTCAAGGCGCTGAACGTCCACGCCAAATTCCTTCGCGGCGCGCTGGGGCGGCATATCGACATGCGCTTTACGCCCGACCTGCGCTTCCGCCACGACGAGAGCTTCGCCGCCGCCGAGCGGCTGAACCGGCTGCTCGACGACCCCCGCGTCCGCGCTGATGTCTATGTGTCGCCGTTCGAGGACGACGACGCGGAAGGGGAAGAGAAGTGACGGCCGTTTCTCCCGGTCCTTCCCCCCTTGCGGGGGAAGGTGGGCCGCGAAGCGGGTCGGATGGGGGGGCTGTTTCCATCGCCAGGCTGTCAAAAAATTCCTCTAACCGGACAGGGCGGCGTCTCACCCCCCATCCGTCAGGCTTCGCCTGCCACCTTCCCCCGCAAGGGGGGAAGGAGTTCGTGTAGTGGGCCGCCGCAAGAAGGGCGAGCTCGTCAACGGCTGGGTCTGTCTCGACAAGCCGTTCGGCATGGGCTCGACCGAAGCCGTCTCCAAGGTCCGCCGCCTGTTCGACGCGCAGAAGGCGGGCCACGCCGGCACCCTCGATCCGCTGGCGTCCGGCATCCTGCCCATCGCCCTCGGCGAGGCCACAAAGACGGTCGCGTTCATGATGGAGGCGGAGAAGGTCTATCGCTTCACCATCAACTGGGGCGTTTCAACGGACAGCCTCGACCGCGAGGGCGAGATCACCGCCCGTTCCGACGTCCGCCCCGATGTAGAGGCGGTGCGCGCGGCCCTGCCGACCTTCGTCGGCGAGATCGATCAGGTCCCGCCGCAGTTCTCAGCCATCAAGGTCGACGGCCAGCGCGCCTATGACCTGGCCCGCGAGGGCGCCGAGTTCGAACTGGCCAGCCGCCGGGTGATGATCCACGAGGCCGCGGTCTCCGACAGCCCCGACGCGGACCATATCGAGCTGACCATCCGCACCGGCAAGGGCGTCTATGTGCGCTCACTGGCGCGCGATCTGGCCGCCGTGCTCGGAACCGAAGGGCACGTTTCGGCCCTGCGGCGCGAGCGGGTCGGACCGTTCTCGACGGAAAACGCCGTGTCGCTGGATTTCCTGACCGATCTGGTGCATAGGGACGCCGCCTCGGAAGGCTTGCTTCCCGTTGCGACCGCCCTGGACGACATCCCGGAGCTGGCCGTGACGGAACAGGACGCCTTCTCGCTTCGTCAGGGACGACCGATCGTTCTGCTCCCCCGACAGGTCGAAACGCTCAAGGGCCGCCTTCGGGACGGCTCGAGAACCGTTTCAGCCTTCCAGGGACAGACCCTCGTCGCTCTCGGTCAGTTGCGGGCCGGCCGGCTGGAACCCGACCGCGTTTTTAACCTCTAGCCTGCCCTCAAGTAGCGCGAAGCGCGGTAGGGCAAGGAAAGGACTCCCGATGTCGATTACGGCCCAACGCAAGAACGAAGTCATCGCCGACAACGCCCGCACCGAAGGCGACACCGGCTCGGCCGAGGTCCAGGTCGCGATCCTTTCGGAACGCATCGCCAACCTCACCGACCACTTCAAGACCCACAAGAAGGACAACCACTCGCGCCGCGGACTGCTCAAGATGGTCTCGCAGCGTCGTCGCCTTCTTGACCACCTGTCGAAGGTCGATCGCGAGCGCTACACGGCGCTGATCGGCAAGCTGAACCTGCGCCGCTAGGCGCAGATCGCGGAACAGTTTCGAGGCGCGGGCCACGCCCGCGCCTCTTTCCGCATCCAGAGACCGGCGCGCCGCCGGATGTATCGGCGCATGACGCGAGGGCCATACCGGTCCTCTTCTCCCGGGCTTCCGCGATGGCGCGGCGGCCCATGGACCGAAGGACTGAACGCCCGACGCTCCACCCACTGATGGGACCCAAATTTTTGGGAGCCTGGGCGGAATCCGCCCCCAGGATACGAAAGACGAAACATGTTCGATATCAAACGCAAGACGATCGACTGGGCCGGCCGCCCGCTGACCCTGGAAACGGGCCGCATCGCCCGTCAGGCTGACGGCGCTGTTCTGGCCACCTACGGCGAGACCGTCGTCCTCGCCACCGTCGTCTACGGCCGCGCGCCCAAGCCCGGCCTGGATTTCTTCCCGCTGACCGTCAACTACCAGGAAAAGACTTTCGCCGCCGGCAAGATCCCGGGCGGCTATTTCAAGCGTGAAGGCCGTCCGACCGAGAAGGAGACCCTGGTCTCCCGTCTGATCGACCGCCCGATCCGCCCGTTGTTCGTCAAGGGCTTCAAGAACGAGACCCAGGTCGTCGTCACCGTGTTGCAGCACGACATGGAGAACGACCCGGACGTGGTCGGCCTGGTCGCCGCCTCGGCCGCCCTGACCATCTCGGGCGTGCCGTTCATGGGCCCGATCGGCGCCGCGCGCGTCGGCTATATCGACGGCGAGTTCGTGCTGAACCCGACCCTCGACCAGATGCCTGACAGCCGGCTCGACCTCGTCGTCGCCGGCACCCAGGACGCCCTGATGATGGTCGAATCCGAAGCGAAAGAGCTGTCGGAAGACATCATGCTCAACGCCCTGATGTTCGCGCATCGCGGCATGCAGCCGGTGATCGAGGCCATCATCGAAATGGCCGAGCACGCCGCCAAGGAGCCCTTCGACTTCCAGGCCGAGGATCACTCGGACGTCGTCACCGCGATCCAGAAGCTGGTCGGCGAGGACATCAAGGCCGCCTACACCCACGCCGGCAAATACGAGCGCCGCACGGGCGTCGATGTGGCCAAGAAGGCCGCCGCCGCCAAGCTGGTCAAGACCGACGACAACCCCGACGGCGTCGAGTCCGCCAAGTTCGGCGCGGCCTTCAAGGAATGTGAAGCCCACGTCCTGCGTCGCGACATCATCGACAACGGCCACCGCGTCGACGGCCGCGCCCTCGACAAGGTCCGCGACATCGTCTCGGAAGTCGGCGTCTTCCCGCGCACCCACGGCTCGGCCCTGTTCACCCGCGGTGCAACGCACGCCATCGTGGTCGCCACCCTCGGCACCGGCGAGGACGAGCAATACGTCGACGCCCTGAGCGGCACCTACAAAGAGAAGTTCCTGCTGCACTACAACTTCCCTCCCTATTCGGTCGGCGAGACCGGTCGGATGGGCGGCGCGGGCCGTCGGGAAATCGGTCACGGCAAGCTGGCCTGGCGGGCGATCCGCCCCATGCTGCCGTCGTCGGAAGACTTCCCCTACACCATCCGTCTGGTGTCGGAGATCACCGAGTCCAACGGTTCGTCCTCGATGGCCACGGTCTGTGGTTCGTCGCTGGCGCTGATGGACGCGGGCGTGCCGCTGGTTCGCCCCGTCTCGGGCATCGCCATGGGCCTGATCCTCGAGCCCTCGGGCGAGTTCGCCATCCTGTCCGACATCCTGGGTGACGAAGATCACCTCGGCGACATGGACTTCAAGGTGGCCGGCACGCGCGAAGGCATCACCTCGCTGCAGATGGACATCAAGGTCGCGGGCATCACCGAAGAGATCATGCGCAAGGCGATCGCCCAGGCTTCGGCCGGCCGCCTGCACATCCTCGACGAGATGGACAAGGCCATCGACGGCGCCCGCAGCGAGCTGGGCGAGTACGCGCCCAAGATCGAGTCGATCAAGGTTCCGACCGACAAGATCCGCGACATCATCGGCACCGGCGGCAAGATCATCCGCGAGATCGTTGAAAAGACCGGCGCCAAGATCAACATTGACGACGACGGCACGGTCAAGATCGCCGCCTCGGACCAGGAGAAGATCGACGCGGCCAAGGCCTGGATCCAGTCCATCGTGTCCGAGCCCGAGCCCGGCATGATCTATTCGGGCAAGGTCGTGAAGGTCGTCGATTTCGGCGCCTTCGTGAACTTCTTCGGCGCCAAGGACGGCCTGGTGCACGTGTCCCAGATTTCGCTGGAACGCGTCGCCAACCCGGCCGACGTCTTGAGCGAAGGCCAGGAAGTCAAAGTGAAGTTCCTCGGCATGGACGATCGCGGCAAGACCAAGCTGTCGATGAAGGTCGTCGACCAGACCACCGGCGAGGACATCACCGACAAGATCAACGCCGAACGCGCCGAACGCGGCGAGCCGGCCCTGTCGGACGACACCGGCGGCCGTCCCAAGCGTGAAGGCGGCGGTGGCGATCGCGACCGCGGCCGCAGCCGTCGTTAAGACGCGGCGTCACGTCTGAACTGAAGGAGGCCCCGGTGGAGACACCGGGGCCTTTTTTTCTTGTGAGCGCTTAGCCCGGCGGCCCGCTATGGCGATACGCGACGATGATAACGCCCACGAAGACGATGAACATCAAGGCGATGCCGGCGAGCCCAATGAGCGGCAGCACCAAGCCTGCCAGACCATCCAGAGAATCTGCCTTCATTAGCCAATTACCGCCAAAGCCAAGGCCAAGCTCCACCGCGAGCCCGCCCAAAAGAAGCGTGAAGCCTTCGATCGTAGACGGATAGAATCCGCCGCCGAAGTACCGCCTGAACCAGATTGATCGGCCTGATTTGTTCTTCATGACGTCGCCAAGACGGTGGCTCGGTTGCCCTTGTGCAACGTCGCACTGACGCCTCAGGCGCGCAACGGGTCGCCAGGTTCCATCGACATCCAACCCGCTCGACCGCTCAGACGACAGATGACCATAGGGCCCCTCGGGGTGCGGGTTTTGCGCACTTGTCATCCCGGCCGAAGCGGAGCGGAGAGCCGGGACGAACACGCGGTGCTCCATGTGGCTCCGGGAAGCGCCAGCTTACCCGGAGCACGGGTGGGTCCGAGACGGGAACGGTCAGGCCTTCGCCCGGCTCGGCCACGGCCGTCCGGGCGGTGGGCATCGTGGGCCGAGTCGTCGCGGCTCTCCGCTCCGCTTCGGCCGGGATGACAAGCGTCTGGGCGGGTAAATGCGCGACCCCGATTTCGACCTCGTTCTACCCCTACCGCGGCGCCCGCTTGGCCAGGATCCGCTGCAACGTCCGCCGGTGCATGCCCAGCCGCCGCGCCGTCTCCGAGACATTGTGGTCGCACAGCTCATAGACCCGCTGGATATGTTCCCAGCGCACCCGGTCGGCGCTCATCGGATTGTCGGGCGGCTCGGGGGCCTCGCCGGTGGCCAGCAGGGCCTTGACGACGTCGTCGGCGTCGGCGGGCTTTTGCAGGTAGTCGACCGCCCCGGCCTTGACCGCCGCGACGGCCGTGGCGATGGCGCCATAGCCGGTCAGCATGACGATACGGGCGTCCTCGCGACGGTCACGGATGGCCTCGACCACCTTCAGCCCGTTGCCGTCCTCCAGCCGCATGTCCAGCACGGCAAAGGCGGGAACCGAGGTCTTCAGCGCCTCGAAGGCCTCGGCCAGCGAGGCGGCGAGGGTGACGGTGAACCCCCGGCTCTCCAGCGCGCGGCCCAGCCGGGTGCGCAGGGCGTTGTCGTCGTCGAGCACCAGCAGGGTCTTGTCCGCAAGGGCGGCGATCCGGTCTTCAGCGTCGGGCATCGGCGTTCTCCTGCAGGCTCAAGTCGGTAACGGCGGGCCTGCGGTCAAGGTTCACGACGGGGGTGCGACATCAAGACGACACCTCCAGCGCGGGTCGGGGCCAGCGCACGGCGACCCGCGCGCCTTTCGGCGATCCCTTTACAGCCGTCTGGCCCTTGGCCGGCGTTTGCCCGCCGTCGCCGGGTCCGACAAAGACCTTGCCGCCGGTCCGCTCCAGCAGGGTGCGGGCGATGAAGAAACCCAGCCCCATGCCGCCCTGGCTGGGGGCGATGGTTTCCGGCGCGGGCTGGGACTTCGTCGCCTTCTTGCCCTTGCGGCCCGGCGTGGCGGCGGCGACCGAGGCGGCGATCTGGGCGGACAAGGCCCGTCGCGCCTTGCCCTGGGGCCGGCTGGTCACATAGGGCTCGCCCAGACGGGGCAGGATGTCGGCGGGGAAGCCGGGACCGTCGTCCACAACCTCGATCTCGATGAAGCCGGCGTCGACGATGGCCCGCACCCGCACCTTCGTCGCGGCGAAGTCGGCGGCGTTCTCGACCAGGGTCGACAGGCCGTGGATCACCTCCGGCAGGCGGCGCACGCGCGGCGCGGGTTCGCCGGAGCCGGTGCGGACGGACACCTCGAATTCCAGATCGAAACCGCGATGCGGCTCCACCACCTCTTCCAGAAGGGCCTTCAAGCCCACCTCGGCGAAGGCCGACTCGCCCTCCTCGGGCTGTTGCGACAGGCGTTTGAGGATGTCGCGGCAGCGTTCGGCCTGTTGCAGGATCAGGGCGGCGTCCTCCGCGGCCGGACCGTCCCTGGGCGAGGCGCGCAGCAGTTCCTTGGCCACGACCTGGATGGTCGCCAGCGGCGTGCCCAGCTCATGCGCCGCCGCCGCCGCCAGCCCGCCCAACGCCGCCAGCCGCTGCTCGCGCTGCAGCACGTCCTGGGTCGTGGCCAGGGCCAGTTCCAGCTTCTCGGCGTCCGCGGCCACCCGCCAGGCATAGGCCGATGTAAAGATCACCCCGGTGACCAGCGCCAGTCCGATGCCGAACTTGTAGAGGGGCGGCAGGTTCAGCTCGGTCCCCGCCTGCCACGGCAGCGGCAGGGATACGAAGAACAGGCTGACTGTCGCGGCCAGCACGAGCAGCCCCATCAGCGCCGCCTGCCGCCCCGGCAGCGAGGCTGCCGCCACCGTCACCGGCGCGACCAGCAGCAGGCAGAACGGATTCTGCAATCCGCCCGTCAGCCCCAGCAGAACCGACAACTGCAGAATGTCAAAGCCGAGGTGGGCCGCTGTCAGCCCCCCGTCGGGCAGGGAGCCGTCGGTCCGCTTCAACCGCTCCGTGGCGTTCAGGTTCATCGCCACGCTGGCGGCGATGGCGGCCAGACAGCCCCACAGCGGCAGGTCAAAATGGAAATAGAGGGTCGCGACCCCGATGGTGGCGCTCTGCCCCGCTATGGCCATCCAGCGCAGGATGACGAGGGTGCGCAGGGACAGGCCCCGGCTCCGGCGCGGCAGATTGCGCCAGCCGGGGAAGCGGCCCGGTTCGTCCGGCGCAAACTGCGACGGGGACTGCGGCGCCAGCTGCGGCTTTTGGGGCTCTTGGGACAGGCTCACGCCTCTTCTATAGACTGGACGCGCGCGGGCGTGCGCGTTTTCGAGGGGGGCCAAGATGCCGCGCCGATCCATCCTGATGTTCGCCGGCGCCTGTATCGCCATCGCCGCCCTGCTGGCCGTAATCACCATCGTGGTGGTCAACGGCCGCGGCGAGACCAACCCCGCCTCGCGCCAGATCGCCTCCACCGGTCAGCCCGACGTCGGCGGTCCGTTCCAGCTGGTCAACCAGGACGGTCAGGCCGTCGACCAGACCTTGCTGAACGGCCAATGGTCTCTGGTCTTCTTCGGCTTCACATATTGCCCCGACTATTGCCCCACCACCCTGGGCATGCTTGAGGCGACCAAGCAGGCGCTGGGCGACCGGGCGGACGATGTCCAGATCGTCTTCATCTCCGTCGATCCCGAACGCGATACGCCCCGGGCGCTGAAGGACTATCTGTCCTCGGACGGCTTCCCGGCGGGGGTCATCGGCCTGACCGGCACGCCCGCCCAGGTCCGGGCCGCCGCCGACGCCTATCGCGCTGTGTACGAAAAGGTCGGCGAGGGCGAGGCCTATACGATGAACCACTCCCTGACGATCTATCTGATGGGCCCAGACGGCCGGTTCCGCAGCGCGCTGGGCCACGATCTGGGGCCCGAGAGGTCGGCCCGGCTCATCGAACAGGCCATGGCGCGGGGGTAGTTCTCCCCCATCGGGGGAGGGGGACCGCGTAGCCGTGGAGGGGCCGCCTTGCGCACCGGCGTTTGCCGCAAGCCCCTCCACCACGCTGCGCGCGGTCCCCCTCCCCCTTTCGCTTCGCTTGGGGGAGGATTAAATCTTTTTGCAGCGCGGTGTGTTTTATGGTGCTCTGCCGCATACGGCGGGGGCCGCTTCAAGGATTCCATGCTCTATTCGCTTCATGAGCTCGCCTATCATTCGGCGACGCCATTCCGGTTCGGGGCCCAGATGGCCCGGCAGTTCTGGAGTTCTCCGTTCAACCCGGCTTCGGACACCGCCCTCGGCCGCACGGCCTTCGCCTCGGCCGGTTTGTTCGAGAGCGTGACGCGCCGCTACGGCAAGCCTCCCTGGGGTCTGGAGACCATCGACATCGGCGGCAAGGACGTGCGGACCACGGAACAGGTGATCTGGTCCTCGCCCTGGTGCCGGCTGGTGCGGTTCGCGCGTCATCCCGACGATCTGAAGCGGGCCGGCAAGCCGACCACGGCGCCGGCCGTGCTGATCGTGGCGCCCCTGTCGGGCCACTACGCCACCCTGCTGCGCGGTACAGTCGAAGGTTTCCTGCAGGACCACGACGTCTATGTCACCGACTGGGTCAACGCCCGTCAGGTGCCGATGCTGGAAGGCCGCTTCGACTTCTTCGACTACATCGACCACGTCCGCACCATGCTGGGCGTGATCGGCCCGCGCGCCCATGTCGTCGGCGTCTGCCAGCCCGGACCGCCGGTGCTGGCCGCCTGCGCCCTGATGGCCGAGGACAATGATCCGAACCGCCCGGCGTCCATGACCTTCATGGGCTCGCCGATCGACGCCCGGCTGTCGCCGACGGTGACCAACCAGCTGGCCGAGGCCAAGCCCTTCACCTGGTTCAAGTCGAACATGATTCACACCGTGCCCTGGCCCTATCCGGGCTTCGGGCGGCGGGTCTATCCGGGCTTCGTCCAGCTCTACAGCTTCATGTCTATGAACGAGGACAAGCACGTCGACGCCCATCGCCGCTATTTCGACGACCTGGTCTCGGGCGACGGCGACGGGGCCAGCAAGCACGAGGAGTTCTATGACGAGTATCTGTCGGTGCTGGACCTGAGCGAGGAATTCTACCTCCAGACCATCGACATCGTCTTCCAGCAGCATCTGCTGGCGCGCGGCCTGCTGGAGCATCGCGGGCGCAAGGTCGATCTGACGAAGATCACCGACATCGGCCTGATGACGGTCGAGGGCGCCAGGGACGACATCTCGGGCGTGGGCCAGACCCAGGCGGCGCATACGTTGTGCACGAGCCTGAAGGATGACCACCGGGTGCTGTATGTTCATCCCGAGGTCGGCCACTATGGCGTCTTCAACGGGCGGCGGTTCCGCGACGACATTTATCCGCGGGTGCGCGACTTCATCGCGAAGAACGAGGCCCTAGAAAACGGGGATTGGCGTGCAATACCGGAACGGGCAGCGGCTGCCGCTTGAGGGTCTGACAGCCCGGCTGTCGGTCAATCCGCGCGCCCGCCGGCTGTCGATCCGCATCGACGCCCGCGCCGGCGAGGCGGTGCTGATCGCGCCGTCCGAGCGCAAACTGGCCGACGTCGTCGCCTTCGCCCGGACCAAGGCCTCCTGGATGCGCGAGCGGCTGGCCGAGCGGCCGCACGGGACGCCGCTGGAGCCCGGAGCCACAATCGACCTGTTCGGCAAGCCGACCCGGCTGACGGCCACCGGCGGCGCGGGGGCGGCGCGGCTGACCGAAGACGCCGACGGGCCCCTGATCACTTCGGGCGGCGAGGGCGAGGCCTATGCCCGGCGGGTAGAAAACCTGTTCAAAAGGGTGGCGAGAGAAACGCTTCAGACCCGAACCGATGTCCATCTTCGCACCCTGGGCCAGGATGCGGGTCGGGGCCCGGTGAAGATGTCGATCGCCGATCCGAAATCCCGCTGGGGCTCGTGCAGCCCGCACAATCGCTCGATCCGCTACAGCTGGCGCGTGATCATGGCCCCGCCGGCGGTGATCGACTATCTGGCTGCGCATGAAGTCGCCCATCTGGTCCACGCCGATCACAGTCCGGCCTATTGGGCCGTGGTCCAGCGACTGATCGGCGACCACCGCCCGCATCGCAAATGGCTGCGCGAAAACGGCCCGGCGCTACACGCCGTGGGGCGCTAGAAGAACAACGGCTCGGCCTTCTTCTCCGGCGGCGGGACCGGTTCAGGCCGTTGGTCCGGCGGATCGCGCTGCGGTTGGGGCGCGGTTGGGCGCACGATGGCCGGTACGGGCTCGTTCCTGCGCGGCGGAGCCGGCTGGCGCGGAAGCGGCTCCAGCAGGGATTGGTCCAGCGGATCGACCTCGGAGGGAGGACTGTCGCCGAACAGGTCGCCGATGCGGCCGATCAGGCTCTCGACGGGGTTCGGCGGCTGCCAGCCTTCGGGCATGGCCGGGCCGTTGGGGATGGCCGGGGCGTTCAGGCGCGGCAGGGCCGCCTCCATGAAGCCGCGCCAGATGGCCGCCGGCGACGAACCGCCGGTGACGCCGCGCATCGCGCTGTTGTCGTCCTTGCCGACCCAGACGGCGGTGACGAAGCCGCCGGTATAGCCGACGAACCAGGCGTCCTTATAGTCCGAAGTGGTGCCGGTCTTGCCCGCCACGTCCCGCCCGGCGATGGCTGCCGAACGGCCGGTCCCCGAGGTCATGACGCCGCGCAGCATCTGGTTCTGGTAGTAGAGATAGGGGTTGGAGATGGCCTGGATCGGCCCGTCGGCCCGCGAGGCGCGCTGGTAGATCACCCGGCCCTGCGGCGTGCGGATGCGGCTGATGCCATAGGCGGTGACCCGCTTTCCGCCGTTGGCGAAGGCGTCGAAGGCCTGGGCCATTTCCAGCGGCGAGACCTCGACGGCCCCCAGCGCCATCGCCGGCTCCAGCCCGATCCGGCTGGTGATGCCGAGACGACGGGCGGTGCGGGCGACATTGTCGCGGCCGATTTGATCGGCAATGCCGGCGGCGATGGTGTTGGTCGACTGGGCCACGGCCTGGGCCATGGTCATCTCGCCCGCGAACGAACCCGAATAGTTGCGCGGCGACCAGTTGCCGATGCGGATCGGCGCGTCATTGACCCGCGTCTCGGGCGTGTAGCCGCTTTCAAGCGCCGTCAGATAGACGAACGGCTTGAAGGCGGACCCTGCCTGACGGCGCGCGTCGGTGGCCCGGTTGAACTGGCTGTCGGCGTATGAGGCGCCGCCGATCATGGCGCGGACCCGGCCCTCGCCATCCAGGGCCACCAACGCCGCCTGCTGCACGCCCTTGGAGCGGTCGCGGTCGAGAATGCGGCGGACCGACCGCTCGGCGTGGGTCTGCAGGGTCAGATCGAGCGTGGTCTCAACGACCATGTCCTCGGTCGGCTCGCCGACCAGTTCGCGGATCTGCTTGTCCAGCCAGTCGATGAAATACTGGGCGTGCTGGGTGGCCAGGGTGCGCGAGACGCGGACCGGCTCGGTCACGGCGGCGGCGCGCTGCTCGGGGGTGATGACGCCCGCATCGACCATTTCGTTCAGCACGACAGTGGCGCGAGTGGCGGCGCGTTCGCTTTCGGACACCGGTGAATAGCGCGACGGCGCCTTCAGCAGCCCTGCCAGCAGAGCCGCCTCACCGACGGTCAGCTGGCGCGCGCTCTTGTCGAAATAGCGTTGCGACGCCGCCTCGATGCCGTAGGCGCCGGCGCCGAAATAGACGCGGTTCAGATACAGGGCGAGGATTTCCTGCTTGGAGAATTTCATCTCCAGCCAGACCGCCAGCATCAGTTCCTGGACCTTGCGCTTCATGTTCTGGTCGGGGCTCAGAAACAGGTTCTTGGCCAGTTGCTGGGTCAACGTCGAGCCGCCTTGGACCACCCGGCCCGCCCGCATGTTGGCGGCCATGGCGCGGGTCATGCCGACGGGGTCGAAGCCCGGATGGTGGTAGAAGCGGCGGTCCTCGATGGCGATGAAGGCGGCCGGTACATAGTCAGGCAGAGCGTCCAGATCGGCCGGCGGGGCCTGTTGGGTGCCGCGCACCGCGATCAGGGCGCCGTTGCGGTCCAGATAGGTGATCGAGGGCTGGCGATCGATATTGTACAGGGTCGATGTGTCGGGCAGGTCGCGCGCGAAGACGGCGAAGAAGACGACCAGGAAGATCAGGCCCCAGACGCCCAGAACGGCGCTCCAGTACATGACGCGCTGCAACGGCGTGCGCGCGGATTTCGGGCCCGCGCCGCCGCCACGTCCGAAGTTGGAGCCGGAACCCGCCATCAAACCCTCACCAATCCGATCCCGGTCTTAGCCGGTCACGGAACGTACGGAAACGCCCCTGCGATCTTCACGAGACTGTGAGGAACGTTTCCGCCGAAACCATGACGCTTCGGACGCCTAATCTAAAAACGCGTTCACCTCGGCGGCGAACCGCGCGGGCTGGTCCAGCATGATGAAGTGGGCGCTGTCGTCGATCCGGGTCAGGGTCGCGCCTGGCAGGGTGGCGAACGAGGCCCGATAGATGCCGTCGACCATGTCGTTGGTCATCCGCGGGTCGTTGAACCTGACATAGAGCACGCTAGTTGGCGCGGTGATCCGGCCCAGTTCGGGCCGCAGGTCGGTGACGATCAGCTCGCGGAACGCGGCAGCGGACACCTTCTGGTCACTGGTCCGGCTGTCCTCCAGCGGACCCGCGCGAAGGGACTCGGTGTTGACCATGGCGACGATCTGGGCGTCCGCCTGCTGCTGGTACTGTTCGCGCGGCGAGGTGGACATGCCTTGGTAGATGCCGTCGGCCATCGGCGTGACGCTCTCGGCGGTGGCACCGGGCGCGCCGAACATCGCGCCCATGAAGGGCACCATATCGACCACCATCAGCTTGCCGACGCTGTCGGGGTGACGGGCGGCCAGCATCATGCCGATGGTCCCGCCCATGGAGTGGCCGATCACGGCGGGCCTGTTCAGCCCTTGTTCGGCGATGTAGCGGGCCAGGTCCTCAGCGACGGGGGCGGAAACATTGCCCGTGGTGTTGTCCTCTGCCGGCGCGCCGGCGAAGCCCTGCACATGGATGCGGTGCACCCGGTAGCGGCCCTTCAGCGCGTCCGTCAGCCCGTCCCAGACCTCGGGCGACGAGGACAGGCCGGGGATCAGGATGACATCGCCGATGGGATGCTCAGGTCCATCGACGCGGACATGAAACCGGCCCGACTCGAAATCGGCGTGGGCATGACCATGACCCGCGGTCGCGGCGGGGAACTGTCGGTGGGGCTGGCCATGGTCGCCGTGCGCCTGAGCAAAGGCAGGCGCCGCGGCGGCGAACGAAAGAGCTCCCGCGAGGGCGGCGAGGGCGGTCATGGTCTTCATGGTCTGTGATCCCGATGGGCGGGCGAAACGCCCGCTTCTGTCCCTTGGTCGTCGCAGAGGGCGCGAACGGATGCAGCCGGTCAAGACTTCACCGCTACAGCCCGCTAAACTGTGTCCATGAGCCCAGCCGACAGCGCCCCCTTTTCCGCGAAATCACCCGAGGCCAAGGCCCCCTCGACGGCTTTCGGCAAGGGATTCGTGCTGGACGCCTGGTATTTCGTCGCCCTGTCGCGCGACGTCGCCCCCGCCTCGCTGAAGCGTCATGAATTGCTCGGCGAGCCGGTCCTTGTCGGCCGGACCCGCGCGGGTCAGGTCTATGCCATGCGCGACATCTGCCCCCACCGCGCCGCGCCATTGTCAGCCGGGCGACTGGTCGAAAAGCCCGGCGAGGGCGAGACCATCGAGTGCTGCTACCACGGCTGGCGGTTCCGGCCCGATGGGGTCTGCGCCGCCATCCCTTCCCTCGTCGAAGACCAGCCCTATGAGGCCGACCGCATCCGCGTGCGATCCTATCCCGTCCGCGAAAGTCAGGGGATGGTCTTTGTCTGGATGGCCTCGGACCCGCGCACCGCGTCCGATCCGGACCACGAACCGCCGCTGTTCCCGGGCGTCGTCGGTGGCGGGGCGAAGATGGTCGAATGGATGGATTTCGACGCCCATGTCGACCATGCCGTCGTCGGCCTGATGGACCCGGCCCACGGACCGTATGTGCATCAGCAATGGTGGTGGCGGTCCGCACATTCGATGCACGAAAAGGCCAAGGCCTTCGAACCACGCGAACACGGCTTCGCCATGGTGCGCCACGCCCCCTCGTCGAACAGCCGGGCCTACAAAATTCTCGGAGGCGCGCCCGCGACCGAGATCACCTTCCGCCTGCCCGGCTATCGCTGGGAGCATATCCAGGTCGGACCGAAACAGGTGCTGGCCCTGACCTGCCTGACCCCCATCAACGAGACCAAGACCCGGATCACCCAGATCTTCTGGTCCGACCACTGGGTGTTCGGGATCGCCAAACCCTTCCTGCGGATGGGCGTCATCGCCTTCCTGAAACAGGACGGCGGCATGGTGAACCTGCAGAACGAGGGCCTGCGCTATGACCCGGCGCTGATCTGGATCGACGACGCCGACAAACAGGCGAAATGGTACCAGCAGCTCAAGCGCGAGTGGATCAAGTCTCGCGCCGAGTGCCGGCCGTTCGCTAACCCGTTGAAGCCAACGACATTGCGCTGGAAGAGCTGAAGGCCGCGACGGGTGTCGCGGCCTTCGAAGCATTTGGTTGGACCAGCCGGGCCTATTGCCGCGAAATTTGGCCCCCCAGGATCACGTCGACCTGTTTGCCGATCTGGGTCGTCAACTGCTGCATGGTCCAGCCGTCGTAGGCCGCGCGGCGGTAGTTGGACAGATAGGCGTCATAGATCAGGTCGCTGAGCAGACGCACATCCGCGTCCTGACGCAGTTCGCCTTCACGCACCCCGGCCTGCAGGGCGTCACAGACGACCATGACCAGCGGCTTGATGGCGGTGCGGGTGCGCATCTCGGCGGCGATCGGCTGGAACCACGACCGGGCGACGACCGCCTGAACCAGCGGCAGCTGCTCCAGCGAGCCATGATAGCCGGCGGTCAGGGCAGCCAGCAGACGCGCGCGCAACGAGGTCTCGGCGGCGGCGGCGGCCTTCAGGGTCTCGGCCAGTTTCGCCAGGTCTTCCGACAGGACGGCCTCGAACAGTTCGGCCTTGTCCTGGAAGTTGGCGAAGACGGCGCCCGTCGACATGCCGGCGCCCTTGGCGATGTCGCGAATGGTGGCGGGCTCATAGCCGCGCTCGGCGAACAGGGCGCGCGCGGCGTCCAGCACCTTCTGGCGGGTGCGGACCTTGGCGGCCTGGCGGCGGTTCAGCCGAGGGGTCTCGCTGGTGGCGTCGTTGGTCTTGGAGGGGGTCAAGGCGATATCTCGCATAAAACTGGTACTCACTGGGCGGCGGCTATGGACCGTCGTGGGAACTGGACGCCGAAGCGATGGAAAATCAGGGCGGGCGCGAAGGCACGCAGACACACCGCCCGTCAGGCGAGAACGGGGCAATCATCACGTAACGATGACCAAAATGGGGTAGCGGGATTAATAGTCGGGATAGTCATGCGGTTAACGTGCGAGCGTCTCATGTCCGTCGGTGCGGCTCAGCGACGCAGGGTGGAGCGGAGGGCGCGCGGGCTGCGGCCGGCGTCGCTGCCCGGCATGGCCTCCTGAAACAGCTTGCGGAACCGGTCGCGACGCTCGTGAATCGACGCCAGCACCAGACCCATGGGCACCCCCAGATCGACCAGCGTGTTCTCGGCCAGTTGCAGGCTGGCCTCGGTGGTTTCGGGCACGGCGTCGGTGACGCCGAGGGCGTACAGACGCGCGGCGTGTTTGTGATCACGGGCCCGGGCGATCAGGATCAGGTCGGGCCGCAGTGAGCGCGTGGCGACCACCACCTCATCGACCTTGATCGGCGCATCCATGGTCACTACCACGGCCCGCGCCGTGTCGATGCCGCAGCGCTCCAGCATCTCGGTCCGTCCGGCGTCGCCATAGAAGACATTGGCGCCCTCGGCCCGACCCTTGGCCACGGTCGTGGGGTTGGCGTCGATGGCCAGAAAAGCCTGACCGTGTTCGGTCAGCATCTCGCCGACCAGCCTTCCGACCCGACCGAAGCCGACAATCAGCACCTGCCCCGACGTCGCCGACGGCGGCTCCAGCGCTTCAGGCGGGAGGTCGGGAACGGCCGGAGCCGTGTGTTTGAGCACCCGGTCGGCGATCGCCGCCATGAGTGGGATGGTGAAGATGCTGATCGTCGCGGCGATCAGTACCGTCTGGGTGAATACGGGCGAAGCGATTCCCTCGACCAGACCGGCCCCCAGAATGACGAAGGCGAACTCCCCGGCAGGTCCCAGGACCAGGGCGGTCTCGACGGCTGACCGATGGTTCAGGCCCCACAGACGGGCTGCGGCGAAGATCAGGCCCGCCTTCAGAAGCGTCAGCATGGCGGCCAGACCAAACACGGCGACCGGATCGGCGGCCACCGCATCAAGGTCGAGGCTGATGCCGACCCCCACGAAGAAGACCCCGAGCAACAGGCCCTTGAACGGTTCGATCGAGATCTCGACTTCGCGGCGGAACTCGGTCTCGGCCAGCAACAGGCCGGCGATCAGGGCGCCGAGGCTCATAGACAGGCCGGCGGCCTGGGCGCCCAGTCCGGCGCCGACAACGACCAGCAGGCTGGCGGCGACGAACATCTCCTGCCCCTGCCCCTTGGCCTTGGCCCGGGCGACCGAGCGGAACATGGGCCGCAGCACCAACCGGCCCAGCACGACCAGCAGCGCCAGACCGATGGCGGCCGGGATCAGGGTGAACAGCGCCGGCTTCAGAACGGCGGGATCGAAATCGACACTCCCCACCCCGCTCTGGGCGAGCGCCGCCAAAACGGTGACGGTGATCAGGATCGGCGCAACGGCCAGATCCTGAGCCAGCAGGATGGAGAAGGTCGCGCGTCCTGCTGTCGTCTTGATCCGGCCGCGCTCGGCCATCACCGGCATCACCACCGCGGTCGAAGACAGGGCCAGCCCCATGCCCAGCACAGCCGCCGAGACGAGTGGCTGTCCCATGAAGACGAACACCGCCGCCAGCGCCACCGTGCAGACCGCCACCTGGGTCAGGCCCAGGCCGAACACCAGTTTGCGCATGGCCCGCAGCCGCTCCCACGACAGCTCCAGCCCGATCATGAACAGCAGGAAGGCGACGCCGAGTTCGGACAGGGACCGGATCTGGGTTGCATCCGAGATCGTCAGCCATGACAGCCAGGGCGCTGTGTTCGCGAACCGCGCCAATCCGTCCGGACCCAACAGCACGCCCGCGGCGAGGAAACCCAGGACCGGACTGATCTTCAGGCGGTTGAACAGCGGCACGATCACGCCCGCCGCAGCCAGAAAGACCACAAGATCCTTGTATTCGCCGCCGCCGCCCTGAGTCGCCATTCGTCCTCCGTCGAGGGTCAGCCTACAGGCTGAAACGCCACCCTGCCTGGGTTTCCGTCGCACATGACAAATAATTCAGGCGACAGGGCGAACCCGGGGCGTAGGGTCGCCGCCGACGCTGTCCGAGAGAGAAGCGAAGTCGAGGAAACCCCCATGAAGAAACTGCTTATCGGCGCCGCGCTCGGCGCCCTGCTCTTGCCCGCGTCCGTCGCGGTCGCCCAGGTCGGCGGCGAGGATCACGGCCACGCCTGTATCGACGAAAGCTGCACCGTATTCGAACTGTTCCAGACTCCGGCCGACGGCGCTACGGTGCTGGGTTATCAGGGAACGGTTGCGCCGAGATACGGGACCTGGGGCTTTGACCTGAACGGTCGCGACACCTCTGTTGAGCCCGGCGAGAGCTTCATGCGCTACGCCAACGGCGCGGCCCTTGACCGGATGCAGATCCCCTCCGATCGCACCTCCTACGGCTCGTTCAACCTGTTGCGCGAACTGTCGGACAATCGCGTCAAGGTGATGATCGACGCCCTTGTGGCCCGCACCGACCTGGCGCCCGGCACCGACGAGCAGAAGATCGCCGACGCCTATCGCTCCTATATGAACACCGCGCGGATTGAAGCGCTCGACGCCCGGCCGCTGCAGCCCTATCTGGCCGCCATCCGCGCCGCTGACACCCATGATCTCGCCGCCGTTTACATGGGCCAGACGCAAGGGCGGCTCGGCGCCTCAATCTTCGGAACCGGCATCACCACCGACCAGAAGCATCCCGACCGCTACGTCGTCTCGACGGGTCAGTCTGGTCTGGGCCTGCCGAATCGCGACTACTATCTGGAGGAGCGGTGGGCCGCCAAGAAGGCGCTCTACATCACCTATGTGGGCCGCATGCTGGCCATGGCGGGCTGGGACCGTCCCTTCAGCACCGCCGCAGAGATCGTCGAGTTCGAGACCCGAATCGCCGAGGCGCATTGGACCCCGATCCAGAACCGGAACCGCGACGAGACCTATAACGAATACACCATCGGCCGCCTCGCCCGCGAGGCGCGCGGCTTCCCGTGGCAGGCCTATTACGACGCCGTCGGCGTGGGCGAGGTCCCGCGCCTGATTGTCCGTCAGGATACGGCCATGCCGAAGATCACCGCCGTCTATCGCTCGACCCCGATCGAGACGATCCAGGCCTGGCAGGCCTTCCACACCATTGACGAGGCCGCCGAGCGCCTGTCCGACCGTTTCGCCGACGCCAAATGGGAGTTCCGTTCGCGGGACCTGAACGGCCAGCCGATGCAGCGCCCCCGTGACAAGCGCGGCATCAGCTTCGCCGAGGGCATGCTGGGCGAGGCCGTCGGTCGCCAGTACGTCGCCGAATACTTCCCCGCCGAGTCGAAGGCTCAGATGGAGCAGCTGGTCGCCAACCTGCGCACCGCCCTGGGCAACCGCATCCGCAACTACAGCTGGATGAGCGCCGAGACCCGCGCGGCCGCGCAGGAAAAGCTGGACAAGTTCACAGTCAAGATCGGCTATCCGAACAAATGGCGTGACTATTCGGCGTTGGAAATCCGCCCGGACGATCTGTTCGGCAATGCCGAGCGCGCCGGCCTGTTCCGCTGGAACTACGAGCTGAACCGCCTCAACCAGCCGGTCGACAAGGACGAATGGGGCATGACGCCCCAGACGGTGAACGCCTACTACAACTCGACCAACAACGAGATCGTCTTCCCCGCCGCCATCCTGCAGCCGCCCTTCTTCGATCCGCAGGCCGATCCGGCGGTCAACTACGGCGGCATCGGCGGCGTCATCGGCCACGAGATCGGCCACGGCTTCGACGACCAGGGCTCCAAGTCCGACGGCGACGGCGTGCTGCGCAGCTGGTGGACCCCCGCGGACCGGGCCAATTTCGACGCCCTGACCGCGCGCCTCGGCGCCCAGTACGACGCCTTCGAGCCGCTGCCGGGCTTCCACGTCCAGGGCGGATTGACGATGGGCGAGAACATCGGCGACGCCGCCGGCGTGGCGGTGGGTCTGGAGGCCTATCACCTGTCGCTGAACGGCCGGCCTTCGCCGGTCCTCGACGGCATCACCGGCGACCAGCGCTTCTTCTTCGGCTGGGCCCAGGTCTGGCAGTCGAAATACCGCGACGACGCCCTGCGCACCCAGATCGCCACCGATCCGCACAGCCCCGCCGAGTTCCGCGTCATCGGTCCGCTGCGCAACCTCGACGCCTGGTACGAGGCCTTCGGCGTCCAGCCCGACGACAAATACTACCTCGCCCCGGAAGACCGGGTCCGCATCTGGTAGGAAATCACGCTCTCCCTCCCCTTCATGGGGAGGGAGAGCGCGCGCTTCCTGGGCTCCAGATGCAAAAAAGCCCGCCGCGGGGGATACATCGCGGCGGGCTTTCTTTCGCTCTTTGACGAGCGGACGTTTCCTCCCCGAAACGCCTCCGGGCCGCTGCTGCGCCGAAACGCTGCGCTTCCCGAGTGCGTCAGAATGACGACATTTACCGTCTCAAGTCAATGAACCGGCGGGCGAAACCGGGGTTCTTCAAGACTTATCAGTGATAAATCACGAAGCTGTGCGCGCCTGCGCGACGATCCCGGCGACTGTGGCGACCAGCCCGGCCCGGGGCACGATTTGTTGCCCCGGCCGTTCGGATTTCCAGGCCTCATTGTCGCTGACGCCGACGGCGAGGGCCCGACCCGCGTCCAGATCCTTGACCGTCACCTGGCCGGCCGCGATCTCGTCGCCGCCGAGGATGACAGCCGCCGGCGCGCCGCGGCGGTCGGCGTATTTCATCTGCGCCTTCATGCCCGCCCGGCCCAGGTACAGTTCGGCGGCGATGCCGGCGTTGCGCAGCTCGGACACGGCGTCGAGATAGTGCTGCATGTCGGCGTCCGAGAAGACGATGACCACCACGGGCCCGCGCACCGCGTCCTCGTCGCCCCGTCCGGCGGCGCGCAGGGCCGAGGCCAGACGCGAGACCCCGAATGAGAAGCCGGTCGCCGGCAGACACTCGCCCGTGAACCGCGCAACCAGATCGTCGTAGCGCCCGCCCCCGCCGATCGAGCCGAAGCGCACCGCCCGGCCCTTGTCGTCTACGGTATCGAGCAGCAGCTCGGCCTCGAACACGGCCCCGGTGTAATATTCCAGCCCCCGCACGATGGTCGGGTCGAAGCGGACGGCGTCCTGGCTGACCTTCATGGCGTTGAGGGCGGCGTCAATGGCGGCGAGTTCCGTCAGCGCCGCCTCGCCGATCTCGCCCAACCCGCCGACCCGCGCGACGGCGTCGAGCGTTTCGGCGCGACTCAGACCCTCAGCCGCGACCGACGACAGAAAGCCCTCGATGGTGGCGATCACGCCGGCGGGCAGACGCGCGCCCTTGGTGTAGTCACCGGACTCGTCGAGACGGCCCTCGCCCAACAGGGCGGCCACGCCTTCCCAGCCCAGCCGGTCGAATTTGTCGATGGCCCGCAGGGCGGTCAGTCGCTGGCCCGCATCCTCGATCCCGCCTGCCTGGAACAGGCCGTCGAACAACTTCCGATTTGAAACGCGCACCACGGCCTGACCGGTGTCGAGCCCCGCGGCGCGCAGCCCCTCGCAGGCCATGGCGATGATCTCGGCGTCGGCCTCAGGCCGATCCGAACCGACGGTGTCGGCGTCGCACTGGACGAATTCGCGGAAGCGGCCGGGGCCGGGCTTCTCATTGCGCCACACCGGGCCGAAGGCGTAGCGGCGGAACGGCTTGGGCAGGGTCTCCCACCCTTGCGCCGCGAACCGGGCCAGCGGCGCGGTCAGGTCATAGCGCAGCGCCATCCACTGCTCGTCGTCGTCCTGCAGCGCGAAGACACCCTCGTTGGGACGGTCGGCGTCCGGCAGGAATTTGCCCAGGGCGTCGGCGTATTCAAACGCCCCCGTCTCGAGCGGCTCGAACCCCCAGCGCTCATAGACCTCGGACACCCGCTGGACGAGACGGCGCTCGGCGATCAGGTCGCGGCCGCGACGGTCGGCGAACCCCCGCGGACTACGGGCTTCGGGGCGGGCGGGAACGACGGCGTCAGTCATGCCCGCGCGCTTAAGCCATCGCCCGGTCCCCGGCAACGATTCAAGCAGGGCTCAGAGAGCGACCGATGCGGCGGCGGGCTTGCGGATCGCCACCATCCGCCCATAGGTCAGACAGCGCCACAGCCACTCCAGCGGCCCCATGCTGAACACCGACAGCCAAAGCGGCGACCAGATCAGCTGTGCGATCCAGACCGCGCCGACGACGCCCCACAGCTGCCCCGGCCCCATGGTTCCCATCCAGCCCGGTCCCCACGGCAGGTAGAACAGGCTGGCCATGATCAGGGACTGCGTCAGATAGTTGGTGAAGGCCATCCGCCCGACCGGCGCGAGCACGCTGGTCGCCGCCCTCAGGCCGAACCGCGTCATCAGGATCAGCAGGCTGGCGTAGCCGAGGGTCACCAGCGGCGCCAGGCCGGCGGCGGCGGAGGCGAGCCCGCCCGTCGGATCGGCGTCGGGCCCGGCCAGGACCTCGGCCCAGGCGTTGGTGGCGAAGGTCCAGAGATTGGCGGCGGCGGCGGCGGCGAGGAGAAGATAAACCCACACCGGCGATCGACCGGCGAGAAAGCCGGACTTGAACAGCCCCAGCCCGAGCATCATCAGGGGTATGGTGACCGGAATGAGGAACAGGCTGAAGCCCTGCACCATCAGCCAGGCCTTGGCGTTCTCGATCCACGGGCTGAGTCCGCCGGCGCGATAGGCATCGACGGTGGCGAGGATGTCCTTGACGGTGACGCCGACCTGTCCGGCCTCGACCTCGGCCATAATGTCGACCGGCGCCGCGTTCATCGCCAGCGGCCCCGCGGTCGCCAGCAGCATCCACATCAGGGTGACTCCGCCGCCGATCCAGATCAGCTTGCCGGCCTTCATGGACCGCATCACCATCATGATCAGGCCGCAGTAGGCGTAGTGCAGCAGGATGTCGCCGCACCAGAGCGCGAGACCGTGAACCAGGCCGAAAACAGCCAACCAGAACAGGCGGCTGCGCAACAGCAGACCGCGGGCCTCATCGAAACGCTCGCCGCCGACCAGATAGATCGAGACGCCGAAAAGCATCGTGAACAGCGTGCGGAATTTGTCCTCGAAAAAGACGTCCGTGACCCAGTGCCCCCAGGCGTCGGCGCCGGTCAGGGCATAAGGGCGCGAGGCCTCGCTCATCCCGGCCGCGATCGGCCAGGCGAAGGTGATGGCGTTGACGGCGAGAATCCCGAGGATCGCCCAGCCGCGCAGCATGTCGAGATTGAAGATGCGGTCGCCGGGCGCGACCGGCGCCAGTCTGGCGGCGGGCTTGGGCGCCTCCGCGTGAATCGTTTCGGCAGCGGCCATGACATTTCCCCCCATCCGGCGGACGCAAGCTTGGCCGAAGCCGGGGCGGCTTGAAACCGAATTCTGCCTCAGCGGTCGGGGCGCCGGATGGTCAGATGTCGTCGCGGTCGCCCAGCACGCCCAGCCGGTCCCGGACCTCGGGCTGGGGCATGAAGGCGATGAAGGCGGCGCACAGGCCCGCCCACAGGGCATAGCTGACCCCGACCATGACGGCGACGGGCAGCAGTCCGACGCCATAGATCAGCAGGGTGGTCTCCGTGGCGCCCGCGGCCTGGGCGATGCCGCCCGCCTCGAACCAGCCGAATATGCACAGGATGAGGGCGAACAGCGCCTGAAGCGCCGCGGCCAGCAGACCGCCATAGAACATGAACCGCCAGACCACGCCCAGCCGCGTCGAGGGCCGTCCGGTCCGCTCGCGCTCCCGCCGCAACAGCCACAGGCCCGCCGGCACAGCCATCAGTCCGATGACCAGGGCCACCAGCCGCGGGTCGATCTCCATGGAAGGCGCCCAGTTGTTCGGCGGCCAGATCAGCAGGGTGATCGGGATCGGCGGCCACAGGGCCCCGGCTATCGAAGCCAGCACCAGCCGGTGGGGCTCGCGCCGCCAGGCCACCCGCTGCTGCCCGGGAAAGTCCTCGGCTTTTTCCGGTATCGGGATCATCGCGCCAGTCTCACCGCGTCGGCGCCGGCGTCTCGCCGGAATAGTCATAGAAGCCACGCCCGGACTTGCGTCCCAGCCAGCCGGCCTCGACATATTTCACCAGCAGGGGACAGGGCCGGTATTTGCTGTCGGCCAGACCTTCATGGAGCACGTTCATGATCGCCAGCACGACGTCCAGCCCCATGAAGTCCGCCAGTTCCAGCGGTCCCATCGGATGGTTGGCGCCCAGCTTCAACGCCTTGTCGATCGAGGTGACGTTCCCGACGCCCTCGTACAGGGTGTAGATCGCCTCGTTTATCATCGGCACCAGAATGCGGTTGACGATGAAGGCGGGGAAGTCCTCGGCGTTGGTCGTGGTCTTGCCCAGCGACTCGGCGAAGGCCACCGCCGTCTCATAGGTGTCGGCCGAGGTGGCGATGCCGCGCACGATCTCGACCAGTTTCATCACCGGCGCGGGCTTCATGAAATGCAGGCCGATGAAACGGTCGGGTCGGTCGGTGACCGAGGCCAGTCGGGTGATCGAGATGGAGGACGTGTTCGACGCCAGCAGTGTGTGGGCGCCCAAATGCGGGACCAGTTCGCTCAGAATCGCCTTCTTGACCGCCTCGTCCTCGACCGCCGCCTCGATCACCAGATCGGCTTTGGCCGCGGCGGCCAGCGAGGATGCGGCCGTGATGCGCGACAGGGCGGCGTCGGCCGAGGCCTGATCGGTCAGGCCGCGCTCGACCTGGCGGGCCAGGCTGGCGGCGATGGCGGCCTGCGCCTGAGGCGCGCGGTCGGCGTCGGAGTCGTACAGCAGCACCTGATAGCCGCCCGCGGCCACGGCCTGGGCGATGCCTGCGCCCATCTGGCCTGCGCCGACGATGGCGACGGATCGGATCGTGGTCATGGAGTCCGGATAGCTGGCAGGCGGAAAGCCCGGTCGGATCGGCACCTTAGGACCCTCGCCGGGCGGTGCAAGGCCGGAACGCGGCGCGCGTCCCGAACCCGCCGTCCCGTGGCGCCCCGGTCGCGCATGATCTCTAACCCAGGATCGAGATCAAATAGGGCGCGCTCATCCGGTTGAAGAGAATCCGCGCGAAATTGATCAGCAGCAGGACCACGATCGGCGAGATGTCCATGCCGCCCAGCGGCGGGATGATCCGGCGAAACGGCTCCAGAATCGGCGCCGTGACTCTGTCGAGGAAGTCGGCGACCTGGTTTACGAACCGGTTGCGGCGGTTGATGACGTCGAAGGCGAACAGCCAGCTGATGATGGCCGACAGGATGATCGACCAGGTCAGGATCGAAAGGATCGTATTGACCAGCCAGACGATGGCATAACCCATGAAGGGGCTCCAGAAACGAAATCAGTCCTGCTTCTAGCGTGACCGCGTCCCGCGTCCAAGGATTCCGGCGTCCAACTTTTTTGGCGTCGCAGACCCCGGCGCCGCAGCTTCGGGCGACGCCAACCCCGTTGACACTCCCGCCCCGCCCCTCGTATGTCGCGCCCTCGCCTGCGCCCCATTATCCAACGGGGTAAGGGGGGCCGTAGCTCAGTTGGTAGAGCGCGTCGTTCGCAATGACGAGGTCAGGGGTTCGACTCCCCTCGGCTCCACCATCCTGCTTCGCGCTAACGCGCTTCGCAGGACAGGTCCGATAGCGCGAAGCAGGATGCCCTTCGGTGGCCCCAGACCCATCCCCCCTCCGGGTCGCCGCCCTCTACCGGTTCGCGGCCATCGCCGACTGCGAGGCCGTGCGCGACCGGCTCGACGCCCTGTGCCGCCCGGACGTGCGGGGAACCCTGCTGGTCGCCCATGAAGGGCTGAACGGCACGATCGCCGGGCCAGAAGCCTCCATCGAACGGGTGCTGGCCGGCATCCGCGCCCTGCCGGGTTTCGCCGACCTCGACGTGAAATTCGCCGAAGCCGCCGCCATGCCGTTCCATCGCCTGAAGGTGCGGATCAAGCCCGAGATCGTGACCATGGGCCAGCCGGACCTCGACCCCGCGCTCAACGCCGGGACCTATGTGGCGCCCGCCGACTGGAACGCCCTGATCCGCGAGCCGGACGTGGTCGTGATCGACACCCGCAACGACTATGAGGCCGCCGTCGGCGCCTTCGAGGGCGCGGTCCAGCCCGATACGCGGGCTTTTCGCGACTTCCCGGACTGGTTCCGGGCCGAAGGCCGCTCCCTCCTGGACGGGCCGACGCCGCCAAAGGTCGCCATGTACTGCACCGGCGGCATCCGCTGCGAAAAGGCCACGGCCTTCCTCAAGTCCGAGGGCGTGCAGGACGTCTTCCATCTGGAGGGCGGCATCCTGCGCTATCTGGAAACGACGCCCGAGGCCGACAGCCTGTGGCGGGGCGAGTGCTTCGTCTTCGACGAGCGGGTGGCCGTCGGCCATGGCCTGACGCCGGGCAGCCACAGCCTTTGCCGGGGCTGCCGCATGCCGGTCAGCGAGGCGGGGCGGGCGTCCCACCGATACATCGAGGGCGTCTGCTGCGACCGCTGCGCCGACAGCCGGACCGAGGCGGACCGCGCCCGCTATCTCGAACGGGCGAAACAGGTGGAGATCGCCGCGCGCCGCGGCCTCGCCCACATCGGGGCGGTTCAGACGCCGTCCGAAGACTGACTACTGGTCCTCGTCGAACCTGCGTCCGACCAGTTCGGCCAGGGCGTCGACCGCCTGCTGGGCCTCAGCGCCCTCGGCGGTGATCTCGATGCCGCAGCCGTTGCCGGCGCCCAGCATCAGCAGGCCCATGATCGACAGGGCGTTCACCGTGACGCCGTCGCGGGTGACGTGGACCTCGGCGTCGAAGGTCGAGGCCAGTTTGACGAATTTGGCCGAGGCGCGGGCGTGCAGGCCGCGCGTGTTGCAGATGTTCGCGGTCGCCTGCGCGGGGGGGTTCGGCGCCGTCATTTCTCGCCCTGAAGCACCCAGCTGGCGACGGAGATGTATTTGCGTCCGGCGTCCTGGGCATGGGCGACGCAGGCCTCCAGCGGCTCGCGGCCGCGCACGCTGGCCAGTTTGATCAGCATGGGCAGGTTCAGCCCGGCGATAACCTCGGCCCGGGTCTCTTCCATCACCGATATGGCCAGGTTTGACGGAGTGCCGCCGAACATGTCGGTCAGCAGAATGACGCCGGCGCCGTCGTTGACGGCTGCGGCGGCGTCGACGATGTCGCGACGGCGCCGCTCCATGTCGTCCTCGGGCCCGATGCAGATGGCCGCGACCCCGCGCTGGGGTCCCACCACATGCTCCATGGCCGCGAGAAATTCGGAGGCCAGCCCCCCGTGGGTGACAATCACCAGCCCGATCATGAAGGCATTACCAAAAGCTCGCCCCCCAAAAGTTCGCGCCACGCGTCCCGGCCGCAGTCGAGGCGACCGCCAGCCGGGCGGAATAGCCCAAGTCCGCGTCGGGTTAAAGCGGGGCGATCGCTGACGCGACTTTTTCGACCGCCGACGCCTCGAATCCGGCCAGCCGGAGCAGGGGCACTGAGCGGCCCGCGAGGCGCCGCGTTTCCGGGTCCGGCAGCCGTTCCGGAGTCGATTCGGTCAGATCCACGGCCAGAACCAGCCGCACCACCCCGCGCAGGCAGGCGCAGATAACCCCGACGCCGCGAGCCTCCATCCGTCCCCGGATCGTGTCCGGCGCGGTGGTGTACAACGCCTCTCCCGAGGCGAAGACATGGACATAGTCATCGGCCACCAGCCGCCACCCACGTCCGATCAGCCGCAATGCCAGGTCGCTCTTGCCCGCGCCCGAAGGTCCACTGATCAGGATGGCGCGCCAGCCGATCCCCGGCCCCCATTGCGCCACGGCGGTGGCATGAACCGGCTGGACGGCGGTCACGCTCGCCGGCCCGACGCCGGCGCCGGAGGCAGGGCGACCTCGAACCGGGCGCCTGCGACGCCGCCCGTTGCGTCCGTGCGGTTGGCGGCCCGGACCTGGCCACCATGGGCCTCAACGATCTGGCGCACGATCGACAAACCCAGCCCCGAATTGGCCCCGAACGCCGTGCCTCTCGGGCGGGCGGTGTAGAAACGCTCGAACACCGTCTCGAGGTTTTCCGGCGGGATGCCGGGGCCGTCGTCGTCGATCCGCACGCGAATCGGCCGGTTCGGGTCGATATCGTCGCGGCCCAGCGACAACCGCACCGTGCCGCCGAGCGGGCTGAACGAGCGGGCGTTGTCGATCAGATTGCGGAACACCTGACCCAGAGGCCCGTCGCGACCCATGATCTGAACATGATCCCCCGTCGCCGCCTCGAAGGTCACATGCGCCTCCCCCGGCTTCAGCCCCGACACATAGACGCCGACGATCTCGGTCAGCAGCTGGGTCAGGTCGATGGCGCGTGGCCGGTCTCGGTTCAGCTCGGCGTCCAGCCGCGAGGCGTTGGAGATGTCGGTGATCAGCCGGTCCAGACGGCGCACATCCTGTTGCAGCAGGTTGGTCAGCTTCTCCCGCTGGGCCGCCGTCTTGACCAGCGGCAGGGTCTCCAGCGCCGAGCGGATCGAGGTCAGGGGGTTCTTGATTTCATGTGACACGTCGGCGGCGAAGGCCTCAATGGCGTCCATCCGGTCCGACAGGGTCTCGGTCATGGTCTCCAGCGACCGGGCCAGGTCGCCAATCTCGTCCTTGCGGCCCTCAAGGTCAGGCAGGGAGATGGCCCGGGCGCGTTGCAGCCGCACCTCATCGGCCGCCGCCGACAGCCGCATCACCGGCCGGGCCACAAACAGATGCATCAGTAGCGACCCCAGCAGGTTCACCGCCAACGCCACGAGGGCGAAGGGCATCAGAGCGCGGCGCTGGGCGTCCAGTGTCTCGTCCACATTGCCAGCTTCCAGTGTGAGCACGCCCAGAACCTGGCGCACATGGCGCACGGGAATCGACACTGACACCACTCGATCGCCGCTCTCCGAGCGCCTTACGCTGGCCTGCGGCTCGCCGTCGAGGGCCTGCTCGACCTCGGCCGCCAAGGCCAGTCGGGCCTGTTCCAGATTGTCGTCGTCGCGACGCTCCCCCACCGGATCGGGCGCGGGCGCCGGCGTGCCGGCGGGCCGGGCCGGCGGCAGGGGCTGGCCGGGGATCGCCTCGCTGACGGCGTAGCTGTCAGCGACCAGCAGGCCATCGAGATCAAACAGACGGGCCCGCTGACCCTCCGGAATGAAGTCATCAACCAGTTGCCGCGACGCCTCCACCGGGTCGAAGGCGGGCGTGGGTTCGCCGGTGGTGATGCTCAACTTGCTGAGCACATTGGACAGGAGTTCGGCCTGGGCCGTCAGCGTCTCCTGCCGCGCCTGAATCAGTCCCCGGCTCCACTCGTTCAGCAACAGGGCGCCGACGAACAGGATCAGCAGACTGAGCAGGTTCAACGCGAGAATCAGTCCGCCCAGCCGCGACCCGCTGAAATGTTTCAGGCGACGGCGGGGTTCAGCCTCTCCCGGCGGGAGCGGATCAGCTTTCGCGATAGCGGTATCCAACGCCATACAGGGTCTCGATGGCGTCGAACTCGGGGTCGACCACCCGGAATTTCTTCCGCATGCGTTTGACGTGGCTGTCGATGGTGCGGTCGTCGACATAGACCTGATCGTCATAGGCGGCGTCCATCAGGTTGTCGCGGCTCTTCACGAAACCGGGCCGCTGGGCCAGGGCCTGCAGGAGCAGGAACTCCGTCACGGTCAGCTTGACCGGCTTGCCCTCCCAGGTGCTCTCATGGCGGGCCGGATCCATGGACAGCTTGCCGCGCTTGATCGCCTTGGTCGAACCCTCCGCCGAAGGCTCGGGCTCGGCCCCGTCTGCGCCGGTGCGGCGCAGCAGGGCCTTGACCCGCTCGATCAGCAAACGCTGGCTGAACGGCTTGTGGATATAATCGTCGGCTCCGAGGTTGAAGCCGAGGATTTCGTCGATCTCCTCGTCCTTGGACGTCAGCATGATGACCGGGATCTGCGAGGTCTGACGCAGGCGGCGCAGCACCTCCATCCCGTCCATGCGCGGCATCTTCACATCGAGGATGGCCAGATCGGGCGGGCTGGCTTCCAGCGCTTCGAGGCCGGCAGCGCCGTCGTGGAAGGCCGTGACCTTGTGGCCATGGCTTTCCAGCGCCAGCGAGACGGACGCGACGATGTTCTCGTCGTCGTCGACCAGTGTGATGTTGGCCAAGTCAGCTCCTTGCAGTCGGATCGTTCGCCATCTCAACGCGCGGCAAGCGGTACCGTTCTAAAACATCGTGGAGAGATTACGGCGCAAAACATGGGCTGCGCCGCCTCAATGCGCAACGAAACCTGACCTTAAAGCCTTGGCGTCATACTGGCGGCTCACAGCGTGAGCGTTTCATGTCCGGCCCCGTCCACTACGAAATCTATGCTCGCAAGACTGCGCTGGCCCCCTGGAGCCTCCAGATGGCGACAGAGGACCGCGCCTGCGCCGTCCAGACCGCCGAGGACATGCTCTCCGACGACCGCGCGGCCGCCGTGCGCGTGACCAAGGAGACGCTCGACCCGGACACCATGGAATTCAACAGCGTCACCGTGCTCACGCGCGGGGCGCCGGAGGTCCAGAAGAAACGTATCGTGCCCGACGATCGGGCCGGGCCGCGCTGCTCGGCGCCGCACGATTTCTATACGCCCCATGCCCGCGAGACGATCAGCCGGGTGCTGGAGGACTGGCTGGCGCGCCACGGCGTCACCGCCTTCGAACTGCTGCACCGCCCCGATCTGGCCGAAAAGCTGGAGGCCTCCGGCGTGGAGCTTCAGCACGCCATCCAGAAGATCGCTGTGCCCGAGAGTCAGGACGTGGGCCAGCCAGTCCATGATCTGATGCGCCACTACCAGAAACTGTCCGACCAGGCCGTGGGGCGCGTCGTCGCGGCCGGGCGGCGCGACCTCTTCCCCAGCCTCGAAGACTGTTCGATCGCCGACATCGCCCATCGCATGGCCGGCAAGCCGGACCGCGCCTTCATCATGGGCGGGGTTGTGTGCGGCGCCCTGAAGGGCCTGCGCGGCGGCCGGCCGCGCCTCGACCGGTTGATGGAACTGGCCGACCGCGCGCCTATGGACGGCCCGCCCCGCGCCATGGTCATGGTGCCGATTGAACAACTGCTGTGCGAGATGCTGGGGGCCCGGACCAGCCTGACTGACGTGCTGGGGCCGTCTTTGGATCAAGGCGCCTCGCTGGCCGCCGTGGTCCGCATGGTCGCGCCACGCGAGATCAACGCCCTGATCGCTCAGGATCCCAAGCTGGCGTTGCAGGTGCCGGCCGTCGATGGCCCCGCCGCCCGCCTCGGCGCCCGGCTCGAGACGGGGGAATTCCCCCTGCTTTCCGCCGCCCTGGCCCGGATGGTCCTGCGCGAACTGATGAGCCCGCGCCGTCTGCGTCCCAACGACGCCGCGGGCGAGATCGATATCCTGCGCACCCTGGCGATGACCCTCACCGTTACGGCGGGGCGGCTGCTGACTCTTGACGAGGTGCAGACGGCCTTCAACGAGCGCTCCAAGGCCATTGTCACCGCGGATTTCGTCGCCGCCTACGTCAAACCCTGCACCACCGTCCTGTGCGAGGCCGAGGCCCTGACCCGTCTGTGCGAAAACGTCACCGGCACAGGCAACAAGCGTTCCGCGGCCCGCTGGCTGTCGGCCTGCGTCGGCTCACTGCGTTTCGAGAGCGAGATGCGGGCTGCCTCCGCCACCCAGACCGCGGCGCAGAAGTTGGGCCTGTTGGCCGGGCTTCAACGCGCGGTGCGGTCCTGCGGCCTGACGGAACGGGACGATGGGGAAATCAGCGCAGCCATCGGCACGGTAGGGGGAGCGGTCGAGGCCGAGGCCCGGATCGTCATGATGCTGGCCCGCTCGCCCGCCCCGCTGGTGCAGAAGCTGTCGGTGCTGTTGCGCCTCGCCGCCGGGGAGACCGCGCCGCTCGGCCCCGCCGCCGACCGCGCCAAGGCCGAGGCCGTTAAAATGTTCCGCGCACCCGAATCCCGCGCCGTCCTGTCGGCCGCGCCGGAAACCCTGGCCCCCCTTAGGGGGCTGATGCAGGCCGCCGGTCTGGCCGCCTAGGTCCAATCGACATTCAGGGATTCCCGGATCGCCGGATGCGTGATTCATAGGTCTCCGCTTTGGCGGAGGTCTGAGATGGGTGTGAAGCGATACGAACTGGACGAGGCGCAGTGGGCTCGTATCGAGCCGCTATTGCCGGGGAAGGCTTCGGACCCCGGGCGGACGGGCTCGGACAACCGGCTGTTCGTGAACGGGGTGCTCTGGGTGCTGCGATCGGGCGCCCACTGGCAGGACCTTCCCGAGCGCTATGGCAAGTGGAAGACGGCGCACAAACGCTTCAGCCGCTGGGCGGCGGCCGGGGTGTGGGAGAAGGTGTTCGATGATCTTATCAAGGACCGGGACAACCAGTACCTGATGCTGGATTCGACCCTTGTGCGGGCTCACCAGCAGGCGACGACCGGCCGGGGCAGCGGCCGAAAAAAGGGGGCCTCGACCCGGCTGTGGGGCGTTCCAGAGGGGGACTGACCACCAAGGTCCACATGGCCTGCGACAGCCTGGGCCGACCCGTCCGCTTCCTCATCGCACCGGGCCAGAGCCACGATATCCTGGCCGTGCCCGCACTGCTCGAAGGCCATCGGCCCGCCGCCGTTCTCGCCGACCGCGCCTATGACGCCAACAGCCTTCGCCGCCATCTGGACCAGATCGGAGCCGAGGCCGTCATCCCCTCGACCCGCTCCCGCACGGTCCCGATCCCACACGATCGTCTGGTCTACCGGCTCCGCAACCGCATCGAGCGCTGCTTCAACAGGCTCAAGCACTTCCGCCGCTTCGCAACACGCTTCGACCGGCTAGCCAGCCACTACCTGGCCTTCATCCACATCGCCGCCTCCATGCTCTGGATGCGCTGAATGTCGATTCGTCCTAGCCGACACCGAGGAAGTCCGCTTGCGAGCCGCTGGCCGTAGCGTCAGGGTCTGCCGTCGCGTCTCTGCTGCGGGGACGCTCGGCTACGTCAATAACGGTCGCACACCTGAGCCCATAAGGCGTTCCCGCGAAGGGATAGAGCTACCGGCCCGATGAGCCGCACTCTAGGCACTAGGGGGTTTTGTCCGGCTTCGGGTCGGATCAAATCACCTAGCGTCACAGACGGAGGTTGGGTGTGAAGCGCAACGTCGACATTGTGCTGGCTGTCAATTGCCCGTGAAGCGCGCCCTAAGCCAGATCAGCCTGATTGTGGATTGCGTTGGCTGGAAATAGGTCGCCCCCACGGAGTTTACGCTCCGCTGCAATAGGGTCTGCGGTGAACAGCACTACGGCAAGATCTTTGAGTGCCCTTGTGCAGTTTACGTAGAAGAGCCGTCTCGTCCTATCCAACGTGGACTCCTTGCCCTCGGCGATATTTTTTCGGTCCGCATCAGAAAGGTCTCTGATCTCGAGGTACTTTTCGTACGAAAACTGATTGTGCGTGCCCTCATCATCATCCAGCACCACAAGTACGCGTTCAAACTCTGCCCCTTTGATACCCTGCTGGGTCCAGAATGGCGACTTCTCCGAGATGTAGGTCTCGTACGGTCTGAACTGTTTAGCGGGAGCCGCCAAGAATGCGTCCATTGAGGCGATCTCCTTAGTTAGGTCTTCCCCATCATCCTCATCCTCTTCGTTGGCGTCGGGGTCCGGCTCGACTGGCTTGGCCATAGCGGGGTCGAGATACGCTTGGAGTCGAGGGTCGAGGACTAGAAGTCCGGCACCTTGAATGAGCCTCAGCACGTCCCCGTTGGTAGCCCTCGAATCGTCTCCGAGAGCTGCCGCGACTTGCAGCACGGTCTTTCGAAGTTCCTTTAGGCGGCCAGCAACGTCGAAGCCCGGGGCAGCCATCTCGCCTTTGTCGAGTAAGGGGGAGTGTGAGCGGAGCACCTGCATGACTTCCAGTTCTCGGTTAGCCTGCACCGCATGGAAAATTGGCAGAACGAACGAAACGAATGGCCGCAATGGCCAAGCGGTCCCTTCGAGGAACCCGGTCTTGAACGTCTCAGGTGCCTTGTCATTCAAGGCAGCGTAGAGGTCGCCGAATCCCAAACGCTTCGCCGCCATCCGATGAACGATCACAAGGACTTTGACCCCAGCGGTGTTTCCGTCGCCCTCGCTGTCGAGCCACGCCTCGTCGTTGGACATTTGAGACATCCATTGTCTCACTCGAAGCAGATTGGCATCTCGGGTATTGTCTGCCGGCAGGATGAACAGTTCGGCTGTCCCTTCCGGCGTGGCAATCAGCCCGTTTGCACCTAAGCGTTCGCCAGCAACCTGCACGAGGTTATCGCCATCTCGACGGATGCGATTGGCGAGGTTCAAAACTTGAGTGGAGCAACGAAAGTTCTCTGGCTTTGGGATGTCGGCCCACGCCTCCGGCGCTTCGATCGCGCCGATGCCGGTTGCATAGATTTTCTGCATGGGATCGCCGAAGAAGCCGAGACAGATCGGGGAGGCAACATCCCCTTCCACGGTCTTGAAAGCAGTCACAACGTCGGTTGTCGTGTCTTGACTTTCATCGACAAAAACAAACGGAAACTGCCGAGCGAGCAGCGTCCTAAAGAGTGGCCGTTCTGCGATTAGGAACGGCACGAGTTTAAGAATGTCGTCGTGACCTAGCACTCCCTTGGGATAGTCGCTGCCTGTCCCATAGCGGAAAGACGGCACTGCGGAAATTTGGCCAACTTGACGGTTTAACCGCACCAGATCACGAGCCGTCTTGTCACGCGTCCGTTGCTGCACCCGAGGGCCGTACCCCGCTTGGGCTGCCGTCAAGGTCTCGATTTTTTCCTGTAATCGCGCGCCGACCCACTCTCGGATGTCGTTTTGGAACGGCTTGGACACCAGCCACATAAAGCTATGGATTGTAGATACATGCACGAGCGGGTCGTTTCCGACGTCGCGCCAAATCTCGCCCGCCGCCACGTCGGTATAGGTGATGCATGCGACGCGCTGACGAGTTTTCCGTAGCTTCACGCCATGCGCCTCCACGACGGACGACAACGCTTTGATGAGAGAGGTCGTCTTACCCGAGCCCGCTCCGGCTTTCATTATGAAGCTGACTGGCGGAGCCGCCTGAATGCAGTTCCGCAAATCAATATCGGCCTGTGTGTCAGGCTTGTTGGCACGACTACTCACCGGCCACCTCAACGTCGACACCCGCAGCGGCGGCGAGTTCGGCCACAATCGGCACGTCGGCTTCGACAGCGACTTGCTCCTTTAACCAGCCGAGTCCGGTCGAGATGTAGGCCGGCACATTCCAAGAAGTGACCTCTTCGGTCATCACGCCTAGAGCGAACCTCGTCTTATCGAATGACTTGGAGCCCACTCGCTTATGCAGACCTTCAGCCAGCGCGGTCGGCGTCGCCGGAACGGTTCTGAGCACGAGTCCGATTTGCTTTCTGGCAGGAACTTGAGACCATTGGGGGTTCTCAAGGCCGAAGTCTTCTTCGAGCGTTCGCCCGCAGAGCTCTTCGATCGCGCCGTTCCACGTGATGGCTCTGCGCGTCTGATAAGCGACGCGCACCTTAGCACCGTCGTCCATCTCGTGCGTTTTCTCTGGATCGGTCGCGTTTTGCAGCTCGTCGATTGTGAGCTTCTGAGGAAGCCATTTAATCAGCGTCTGGTTTGAGGTCGCCGCTCCCGCTTCATTAGGCAGACAGGCTTTTCCATACTTCTTTTTGGTGAGCGACGGAGCCACTGCGCCAGCGTCAGCTTCATCTACGGCAGCTACCTCGTCATTGGGCACGTCGAATTCTTCAACTTCGTCAGCGTCCCCATCTTCGACAACCGGAGCGCCGCCGCCTCCTGCCGGCACGATCAGCGCCACGCTGTCGATGTCTGTGATTATCAGCGTCGTCAGGCCGAGAAACTCGATCAACGACTGGAATCGGTGCCCGAATGCGCCGCCCACCTCCAAGATGCAGAGACAGGACGATCGGAGTGACTTGGCCACCTTCTCAATCATTATCGGGAGAAGAAGTCGCTCAACGTTCCCTTCGACGAGGATCGCAGCATCTGAAAAGAACAGGTCGCAATGCGTGAGCTTGAGATACTTCTGAAGGAAATCGCGGTCGTCTGGTTGTGCCTCGTAGAAGGCGGAGAGGTTCAGAACTTCTGTCAGTTGCTCTGACCCGGATTTTCGCCTCCGGAAGTAGCGGATTGGTTTGAACCCTCGCTCGTACAGTATGTGAGGAGAATGGGTCGTGATGACCATTTGGCTAGAAAAAATGCTGCCGTCGTCATCATCGAGCTTGAGAAGCTCTAAGACATTTCGAATGAACACCTGTTGTAGTTGCGCGTGTAGATGCGCTTCAGGTTCCTCGACAAAAATTAGATGGAGCGGCGGTCGGTTTTCTTTGATGGATTGCCAGTTCGCCTGAGCGTCGAGGATTTCGACTACCATGTAGATCAGGTTCTTATAACCAAGACCGTTGTTGCTATCAGGGAGAGTGACTGCGTCCTCGCCTTGGCCCATCACATAGTGGACCTTCGCGTCTTGGCTCATGACGTGCGCGGGATCGAGGGCCGACATGATCTTGAGTTCCGGATTGTTCAGCCCGGGATATCCAAGTTTCGCCAATCTATCCAAGGTCGGTTTGAACACGCCGTCCAAGTGGAGATTGAGTGCCTTTTCCGAGTCCGAGAGCGCTTTCAGCGCGGAATGATCGTCCTGTCTCTGATCCAGATTCCTCTTGTAGAACCGGCTCAAACGCTTCGACAAATCCTCAGCGCGTCCGCCCGCTTCTCCGCTAGGGTCAGCGAGATGGCGCTGAGCGCCCAAGTTGTCGACCTTCAGAAGAGACTTGATAATGGTGGCTCCGCCGGGGTCTCCGCCTAGTTCATCGGGCACATAACCGCCGACCTCTTTGAACGCGTCGTCAAAGCCGTTTCGGTCGAGAATTGAGTACCGAAATTCGAACTCTGTTCGGAGCTCCCTCTGCAAATAGTCAGTCAATGATTTAGGCCAAGGCTCATATTCGGCCCCTTCCGGTAGCTCGCCAGCCAGTTCCAGACCCTTCGCCTTGGCAGCCTGATAGGACTTGATGAGCTCAACGGGATTTCGAGCCGTGAATGAGATACGCATCCCAACTTTCGTGCCTTGCCAAGCAGTGCTGGGTAGCAGCGGGATAACGAGATATAGGTCTTGGGCGGCGACATCGAACCAGAGGTCGAGGCTTATGCTCGGCAGGTTCAGATCATCTGGAGAGCCGTTCGTTAGATCGAGGTCGCCAGCCTCATTGAACGCTTTCCACGTCGAAGAACTAAAATCGTAAAGGCTAAATCGGTCCTTATTAGCCGACACAAAATTCTGAAGAGCCTGTGTAGCGGATGTTTTACCGCTGTTATTCGATCCGACGAATATCGATATATCCGGCGCAAGTTCGATATGCGCATCTTTAAGCCGCCGAAAATTTTTAAGTCGATACGAGTAAAGATGCACGGAGCCCCCAAGCATTGCCTATTTTGTGAGAAGCTACGTCAACCTTAGCGGGAAGTCGAGGCGTGCTCATGCCAAGGCCGAGATGCATTGACTGCGTTTCGAGAACGAGCCCCGCGCCGGAAACTCGACTAGTTTCTAGGTCGAGGGCAGCCCGGACCGCCGGTGAGACATCACCCAACACGCCGACCGGTACGGTGCAATTTCGCGATCAGTCCGCCGGTGAGTGGCTTATCGCCGTTCAGAACCCTGTGCATATAGGGCCTGCTAACCTCCAACTGGTCTGCCAATTTGTTTCCGCTTCCGAGCTCGTCGCGACGCCTTCGGGCGACCTCAAGCCACCTTTGCTGATCTCCTGCCACCGCCAATTGCGCTCGACGAATTCCCTCTAGCGCGCACACGACCGCGAACATCGAACGCATCGTCACGCGCCCGCCGTTCTGCAATGCCGTGAGGGTGTGGTGGGACACCCTAGCCAGCAAAGTTATCTGCCGGTCACTGATCCTGAATTCTGCCTGCAATGCTTTCAGGTCGGTGATGAGCTTCTGCCGATCCTCTATGGTGACGCCATAGAGGATCGGATCGTCGCCGTCGCCGAACGTCTCCCGTTCGTCAAGATTGTCGGCTTCCTTGCCGATCGCCGACGCGGCCCAAGCCTCGACATGGCGTCGCGACAACGTCCCGTGCTCCGCATCTTCGCCGCCCCGGAACTTGGACTCTGAGTGCAGATGATGTCGCGACAGAGTGCGGCGATAGGAGCGCAGATGCTCCCACCCGATGACCTCACCGGTCTGCCGATCAAACACGTCGGGTCGATCGAAAGTCAGGTCGGACGAATATCGGGACGCCGGTTTGGGAGATCGCTTGCGCCACAGGAAAGAGCTCAACGCCTCGGGATCAACCGCCGCCATCTCCAAACGGGATTTGGCTTGGTAGGTCAGCAGGAAGTTGAACGGCCAAACCCGGTCCCGCTCATCAACGCCGGCATTGTAGCCCTTGAACCAGTTCAGGAGCGTTTGATTGGTAACCCCGTAACGCGTTGCCGCGGCTTCATCGATCCCAAGCAATTGATCGAGGTCCGGGCGATCGGGCCGGCCCGCGTCATGGGCGCGAATGATCTCCGTCCAAAGGTCCGACTGCCAAAGCTGAACGCCGATCCGACCGGTTCGCGTGGGGTCCGGGTCTTTGTACGGCGCGATCAGATGCCCAAGGCCATGCCGAGACGCCTTGCGGATCACGGGCTCGCCGGCCTCGTCGCGATCAAACAGCACATAGCGTTTGGCGGAGGTCGCGAGACAGTTCACCGGGCGCAGCGTGTCAGGTTCTTTGTGCCGCCCTATCGGGAAGTTCACCTTTTCAAGCTGAAGGATCGATCCTTTCACGTCGTAAGGGTTGAGCGGTTCGAACCATTGCAGAACCGCTTCAACGCGCGATCTGAACTCATCGCTTGGCAGGCCAGCGACGTTTGCGATGGCGAGACTGTCCGTATCGCAGAACGCCCATCCCAGCCCTTGATCCAGAGCGTTTTGCTCTGCCAGCGCCAGCATGAGGCGCGCGCCACCGGTGATGAGTGCGCCTAGCAGTGGATGGAAATATCGCCCCGGCTCTTCGATCTTCGAAGTGGTGATCCGACGCCCCTTGCCCCGATGGTCATAGCAAGTGACGGCGCGAGGGCGATCAAGCGACTGGACGTTGAGTTCCGCGAAGATGCCGTAGCTCGTAGAGTTCGCGAGGATTTTGAGTCCCTGCTGATTGGCCTCTAGCTGATCCCATTCCGCGCCGGTGGCGTCGTTCTGACGAGCCTGAACCTCGCGACGCATATTGATGATGGATGCGTAAAAATCGCCGGTGACCGGATTGAGCTCCGCACCTGCGAGGGTGACGGTCTTGAGCCGTGTTTGGGGCTGGCGCGGCGAGAACCGGACCGCAGAGATAATCTCTGGCGTCTTATGGCCCAAGAGCTTGGCGGCGATCACATCGGCCAAGGTGAACCATAGCGGCTCACCGCTCGTCAGCCGGTTCACGCCAATGGTTGCCGGCTGATCGGGTTCGTAGTGTGCGCGCACCGGAAACACGTCATCGCTGGCGCGCACCTGAACGATCATGTGCAAGCGCCGCCACGTCGCCGGATCGCGTAACTTGACGAGGTCGCTAGCCTCGACGAACGCCCGGCATTCGTCGGTCGCATCCGCCCAGTCCATGCCTTCGGCAATGACGAATTTCCACAGCCCCATGAGGGTGCAGACCGTCGGATACATCGACATGAAATCGCAGTGGATCACGGAGGTGATCTCGCGCCGGATATGCACCTCGGCGCGCCCGCCGAAATAGGAGCTCATGATCTGCCCGATGAGCTCGGGCGGGAAGTCGGGCTGCGCTTCCGTCCAAGGCTGGACGCCCATGGCTTGAAGGTACGCCTTGCCCAAGCTGGCTTCGCTGTAGAGTTCGTTCAAGCCGGTCTGTGACAGCCCCAAGGCCTGATAGCGCTTGGCCAGAAGGTCGAAGCATTCCCACGTCACCTGCACATCATTCAGGCAGTAGGTAACCATCTCTGGCGTCAGTCGGCCTTCGTAGGAGTCGAGCGGGCTCTTCGGCGTGGTCTTCAGCAGGGCTGACAGGCTGGCGAGTGAATGGGATTGGCCCAAGAGCGACGCAGCAAGCGTCTTCACGTCGACAAAGAAACCGCGATCCGGCGATACGTCGGCGCTGCCCTTGCCGGCGAAGTTGATGAAGGCGGCGCGCTGCGACAGGTGCTTGACCCTGATGTTCGGACGCTTGTCGGCGAAGGTGAAGCTGAACCCGCCCTTCATCGATCCTTTGCCGTAGGTGTGGGAGGTCGCGAGGCGCGATAGATCGAAGGGCAAATTGAAGCCGACGATCAATGCGCCAACCTCCTGACCCCAACCGAACAAGACGTGGTCGATGAATTCCGTGCGCGAGATGAACTCCAGTTGCTCGCCATCATCGCTCGGGCGCAGTGCTCGAAAGGCCGCCTTGAGATCGGCACGGTCCTCTTTCGGAGCATCGTCGGCGTGGAATAGCCCACGCGCGATCAGACTGCCGCGATCTCTGATCTGGTATGCGCCGAAGCGCAGTCGCTGAGATGGATCGGTCGTGGTTTCGGTATCGAAGACGATACAGATGCCGGATGTCCAAGCGGACCGTCTACCGCGCTGCCCGCGCCGGCGCGGGCTCGCCACGTAGGCGCGCAGTTGAATGATGAGCCGATCGATCGGATCTTCGATCGATGCCCGACTTTCTGGGATCATTTGGCATCAATCGTCCGACGATCCGGTCTTGGCCGCAAGCCTGAACATGAGTTCGGCCGACGTGTCCAAATGGCCCGCTATGAAGGTGAGATAGTCGCGCACACCTAGCAGCAGATGACCTTGGCGCTCCAATGGATCGCCGGGCGAAAAGCCGACCTTCGGATGCTCGGACTCCGCCCGCGCACTGCGTTTACGATGGCAGTTTACGCAGATGCCCCAGCACGCATCGTCCAAATCGCGTCGATAGATGTGGTCAGCCTCGAAACACATCGGGTCGGTTTCGCCACAGATGCAGCGGACGTTTGGGACGCCAAGCCGCCGCAGGCTTCGATGGCGAACCGCGAGACGGCGGCGATAGGACTCGCTCTCGGTCATCACTGCACGTCCGCGTAGATTTCGATGAAATTCAGATCATCGACCGCTTCCATTTTCCGCAGCACGTTTGGGCGCGTCTCGTAGGGGTGATAGCGCCCCTTCACGTCATAGAGCCCGTCCCCTTCGAACGGGAAAAGGTGTTCGTCATCGTTGGTTTCGAGGAAGCGATTGACCGCTCGCCAATAGGAGCTGAGCAGGCTGCCCTCGTCATTCGTCAGGGTGACGGCGACTACCTTGCCTTGCGAGGCGATCCAGAACGACTGCGGTCGCAGATCGAAGATCACCCATCGCCGCCCCTCTCGCAGCGATTGGGTATGCAAGAGGCGATGGCGTCGGAGCGCTTCGACGGAAACACCGGACACCTTGGCAGCTGCGGATTGCGATAGGCCCCGCCGCATGTGACCGAGGGCACGCTCCACCGCAGCGGTCCGATCGATCGAACTGGGTTCCGGCTTGGGCAGGTCAGCGGCGCGGGGGTGGCCGCGTGCCGCTGACCTGCTCTTGCCTGTCGCCAAGGCCCGTGAAATCCGGCGCTGATACTCCGCCCGGTAGTCCCGCTGTTTTCTGGTTTTCGGCACCTGACTCTCCTTGGAGACGAGGCAGACCGAATTAGGCAGGCGCGCTGTTAACTCACGCCAAAACAATGGGAGACATAAACTCCGAAATGTTGTTCAGGGATTTCTTTCCCCGGCTCCAAGCTCGCGCGCTGGCGCGTTACGGGGTGAGCCTGTCAGAACGGCAGTTCACCAACTGGCGGGAGAAGGGCTTAATTCCCGGACCCGCTCACCCCCGAGGTCGGGGGCGCGGGCTTTCGCCGGAACGCCATTGGCCGATGCAGGCCTATCGCCGAGCGCTGCGGATTTGCTGGTACAAGCAGCGCGGCATCGACCGCATCCCGGCTTGGTGGATACTGTTTTGGCTTGCCGGCGACGATGTCTCGCTCGACGTTCTGCGCAGGTCATTGCAGCGGGAACTGAAGCGAGTTCGGCGACAATCGCGGTATCTGGCTGATAGCGGATACATACGATCCGACGGCTCTACGACCTTTGAGAAAGCGCCATCCGGAGCCAAGAATAGTCCGTTCTCGTTGCTCCTAGACGAGCTCATCGAGACGCAGCACTTGGGCATTTCGCCGGAGCTCTATCGGGATTTCCTGAAGCTTGGGTTCGATGAGGAAAGCTCCTCCGAGACCGGCCGAATTTTTCAGGCGTTGGTCAAACCACTTATGGGGCACGGCATCACCCCCGAAGAGGTTGGCGTTTCGCTATCTGCCGTTTGGCGTCCGGGGCACTTGAGCGACACGGCCCATGACTACGTTGGCAGGTGCTCACAAGGTGATCTGGTTCTAGCCCGACAGATTCTGTGGGAGCAGTTGCGGCTGACGAGCCGGCTCGCGCCATTCGCCCATTTGTTGGGCGCCTCCAGACCAGCTTCGATTTTGTTCGTGGTCGCGTTTGCCATGGCCAATCGGAGAACTGGAAACCAACGGCTGATCAGCGACTTGCTTCAGCTGTTGTATCAAATCGCGGACGACACGCGGCACAACCTTGATCCCACCCGCCGCCTGAATTTCATACTGAAACGTCTTCAAATGATGGAAGGCGATGACGTTGAGCTTGGATCACGCGGACCTGACACAGCCATCTGAGCGCGTGCGATTTAGACCCTTCCACGCGGCAGCTCATTGAGCTTTTAGCCGACCCTTTTCTGGGCCGTTAGGCATGAGTTCGGATTCCGTTTGCCGTCGAAATTTGCTAGGAGAATTGGCGAGCCACGAGTTCGCTAAGCGCGAGTTTCGACCGTGGGATCAGTGGCGGAAATCAGCGGGCAAGACGATGTCGCTTGGGCTGCTCGCAATGAGTATTGGAGCGCACGAAACGATCGCCCTCGACGACCTCGTGGGAAGCATGAGCGAGCCCGCGAACCGCTGATCCTGTGTGGTCATGGCGTCTCCCTGAAGATCGACAAAGGGACGCTTCTGATTCGCGACGGCTTCACGCATTGGCCACAGGAACGCCGGGAACTTCGCCTCTTCAAAGGGGCTCGCGATCTGCCACCCCGGATCATCATGTTGGACGGCAGCGGCTCGCTTTCATTCGACGTGGTGAGCTGGTTGTCGGAACAAGGCCTGCCTCTTGTCCGCGTGAACTATCAAGGCGACGTGGCCAGCGTGATCGGCGGAGCGGGCTTCGCAATGTGTCCTGACAAGGTCCGATGGCAGATCGAAACCCGCGACGACCCGGAAAAGCGGTTGGCATTCTCATGCGATCTGATCGGACGAAAACTGGAAAGCAGCCTCGAAACCCTGCGCCTCGCCATCCCCGCCAAGGCCGCTGCGCCGGCGATCACCCGGATCGAAGCAGCGCTCGGGAAGGTCGGCGGCGGTTCGGTGGCCAGCATCGACGAACTGCGCATGATCGAAGCGGTGGCGGCAGGGGCGTACTTCGCATCTTGGCAGGGATTGCAGTTGGAATGGCGGTCCCGTCGTCGCCATCCGATTCCCGATGCATGGCTGACGATCAATGGCCGCAACTCCATCGGGGGAAGCCGGTCCCTGTCCAACCGGAACGCTAAACACCCGCTGAACGCGGTGCTGAACTACGCCTATGGACTGCTTTACAGTCAGGTCCAGATCGAACTGGTCGCCGAAGGCTACGATCCGCGCCGGGGGATCATGCACCATGATCGAAAGGAAGCTGCCGCGCTCGCTTTCGTGTTTGACATGATCGAACCCCGCCGCGCCGGCATCGACGCGAAGGTGCTCAAGTTCATGCTGTCGTCAGTGTTCATGGGGGCGGATTTCGCAATCCGGGCGGACGGCGTCTGCCGGCTCTCTCCGCAGTTGGCGCGGCGCGTTTGCCATGTAGTCGCCGGCGAGTAAGCCATCGCCCGGCGCTGACATTTACGTCGGGATTGGGTCGCCCGCGTGGTGGCAGAGGGATCGCGGAAGGGCTAGCGTGCTCTCTATCGGAGGGCCAATCGTTGATTCCTGAATATCTCGAACGGGTAATAGCCCAGTTCAAAAGCGGTCAGGCCACCGAGCATAGCTATCGCCCCGCGCTCAACGACTTGTTTCAGAGCATTGACCCGTCTCTCACGGTCATCAACGAGCCGAAACAATCGGAGGGCGGTATGCCCGACTTCATGTTTCAGCGGGATGGCGTGCCGATCGGCTGGGCCGAAGCGAAGGACATCGACAAGGATGTCATCAAGCTAAAGGGCTATTCTGTTGACCAGCGTAAGCGTTACGAGGCGGCTTACCCGAACTTAATCTACACCAACGGAGTGGATTTCGAGTTCATCCGCGACGGTGAACCAGTCCATTTCGTCTCGATTGCCGACTTCCTGATGGGTCTTCAGCCCATCCCGGAAAAGTTTGATGAACTAGAACGCCAGCTCAAGCTTTTCGCCGAGCAGAAGCCCATCAGCATCCGTTCCGCCTCCAAGCTGGCGGCGATGATGGCGGCCAAGGCGGCGATCATCAAAGATGAAATTGCGCTGGCTTTACTTGAAGACCCCGAATTTCGCTCGGGCCTCGGCGGCCAGTTCAAAAGCTTCAAATCCAATCTGCTCCCGAACTTGGAGCCGGGCGAGTTTGCCGACATCTACGCCGAGACGATCACCTACGGCATGTTCGCTGCCCGCTTCCACGATGACGACCTCTCAACCTTCAGCCGCCAAGAGGCGATGGAGAAGCTCCCAGCGTCAAATCCGTTCTTGAAGGGCTTGTTCGAGTATGTCGCCGGCCCGGCCCTGCCGAAGCGGTTGACCTACATCGTTGACGACCTGGTTGAAGTGATGCGAGCCAGCGATCCGCATTCTTTGTTCCGCGACTTCGGCAAGTTCACGGCCCGGAATGATCCCTTCATTCACTTCTACGAAAACTTCTTGGCGGCCTATAATCCTAAGAAGCGTAAGAGCCGTGGTGTCTGGTATACCCCGGAGCCGGTGGTCGACTTCATCACCCGTGCCGTGGACGAGGTTCTGAAAACCGAGTTTCACCTGTCCGATGGCTTGGCCGATACGTCTAAGGTCACGGTGGACTGGGACACTGGCCAGAACCACGCCAAGACGGGCAAGGCGGTAACCGAAAAGCGCCAAGTCCACAAAGTCCAGATTCTGGACCCCGCGACCGGCACTGGCACCTTCCTCGCCAAAGCCGTTCAGTTGATCTCAGATCGGGTCAAGTCCCGTGCGCCCGGCAAATGGTCGGGCTACGTAGAGCAAGACCTGCTGCCACGGCTTCATGGTTTTGAGCTGCTGATGGCCAGCTACGCCATGTGCCACATGAAGCTGGACATGCAGCTGACCGAGAGCGGGTACAAGCCCAGCGCTAAGCCACCGCGTCTTTCCGTCTGGCTGACGAACGCGCTGGAGCCTGCGGAGCGGGATGTCCGGGACCTGTTCTTTCAGCCGTTGGCCGAAGAGGCTCGGGGAGCCAGTGAGGTTAAGAGACAGTCGCCCATCATGTGCATCATGGGGAACCCACCCTATTCCGGAGAAAGCGCTAACAAGGGCGATCACATCACGAAACTGATGGAGGTGTACAAGAAGGAGCCGGGCGGCAAGCACCCTCTCGATGAGCGGAATTCGAAATGGCTCAATGATGACTATGTGAAGTTCATCCGTATGTCGGAGGACTTGATCGCTAAGAACGCGTCCGGAGGCGTCTTAGGGTTCATCTCTAATCACGGCTTCCTCAATAACCCGACGTTTCGAGGAATGCGGTGGCACCTTCTTAATTCGTTCGACAAAATTTGGGTGCTTGATCTTCACGGCAGCTCAAACAGAAAAGAACACGTTCCGGGTGGGGGCGCGGATAAGAACGTCTTTGACATCAAGCCGGGCGTTTCAATCATTATATGCGCTCGGGGTGCCAAGAAGAGCGACGAATTGGCGAGCGTTCAGCACGGGGACCTCTGGGGTACCCGAGCTGAGAAGGGTGCAGAACTCTTCTCGCTGAGCTTAACGGGCCCGAAATGGTCGGAGATCATTCCCGAGGCTCCGCACTACATGCTGCTTCCGTGGGACTATGTCGTGGACCGTGAGTTCCACCGTGGATTCTCGATCGAACACGCACTGCCAATCCACTCGAATGGTATCGTTACGGGAGGCGACAAAACGTTCATCGCAGGCAGCGAGGCGGCTCTCCGGGAGCTTCACGGCGACGATGCTTCGATAAAACCGGTCTCTTATCGGCCGTTTGAGAAATCGTTCATCTTGGATGACGCGGAGAAACTCGAACGCGACCGATCGGACGTTATGGGCCACTACCAAGTAAAATCGAATATCGGCCTCCTAGCCTCCAAGGCCTTCAACGATCTTGAGTTTGCCCATTCGTTCGTGACGACTCACCCGTCCGAAGCCATTTTTCTATCGGGAACCAGTGGCTCCAACGCGATGAACTTTCCTCTCTGGCTGTTCGAAGAGAGTAGTTTCGAAGAGCGTCGGACCAACTTGGATGCAAAACTGGTTCGCAAGCTTAAGGGCATTCTCGGTGAAGAACCGCAGCCGGAGGCCGTGTTCGATTACATCTATGGCGTCCTGCATGACCCGGCATACCGTTTGCGCTACCGGCAAGCTCTCAGCATCGCCTACCCACATATCCCTTACCCATCCTCTCCAGAGATATTCCTGCGCATTTCTAAGATGGGGGAGGCACTACGCCGACTGCATCTCATGAACGCAGAAGCCATCGGCGATACGCCCTATCCCTACGAGGGCGAGGGGGATGACGTGGTTTTGCCGACCTATCCAACATTCGTTGAGGGTCGCGTGTATGTTAATCCGACCCAATATTTCGGGGGCGTACCCGCCGCCGCTTGGAGCTTCTTTATCGGCGGCTATCAGCCAGCTCAGAAATGGCTGAAAGACCGGCGTCGCCGGAGCCTGTCATGGGACGAAATCGGCCAATATCAGAAGATCATAAAGATACTGGCTGAGACAAACCGGATCATGGGCGAGATTAAACTCCCTCTCTGAGCGACCGGCAGACGGAGCTCAGACCTAGTGCCCAGAGTGCGGCTCATCGGGCCGGTAGCTCTATCCCTTCGCAGGCGTTCCCGCGAAAAGAACATATTGGCAACCAGAACAAACCGTGTACTAACTGCACCTCAACAGGGAGCGGGTCCAGGCGGGTCTCTCCCGGAACCAGATGGGAATCATGGCAAGGGAGAGTGGCAAGGTGGCAGCTCAGGCGAATCTGAAATTGGTGGGCAAGGACGACGGCGACAAGCAGCGCGCGCTCGAGGCGGCGATCGCCCAGATCGACCGCGCCTTCGGCAAGGGCTCGGTGATGAAGCTGGGCAAGGGCGGGGTGGTCCAGGAGATCGCCTCGGTCTCGACCGGCTCGCTGGGTCTGGACATGGCGCTGGGTATCGGCGGCCTGCCGCGCGGCCGGGTGATCGAGGTGTTCGGGCCGGAAAGCTCGGGCAAGACGACCCTGGCCCTGCATACGGTGGCCGAGATCCAGAAGGCCGGCGGCACCGCCGCCTTCGTCGACGCCGAACACGCGCTCGATCCCGGTTACGCCCAGAAGCTGGGCGTCAACCTCGACGACCTGCTGGTGTCGCAACCCGACACGGGCGAACAGGCGCTGGAAATCGTGGACACCCTGGTGCGTTCCGGCGCCGTGGACATCGTGGTTATCGACTCCGTCGCGGCGCTGACGCCCCGGGCCGAGATCGAGGGCGAGATGGGCGACAGCCTGCCCGGCCTGCAGGCCCGGCTCATGAGCCAGGCGCTGCGCAAGCTCACCGGCGGCATCAAGAAGAGCAACACCATGGTCATCTTCATCAACCAGATCCGCATGAAGATCGGCGTGATGTTCGGCAACCCCGAAACCACCACCGGCGGCAACGCGCTGAAGTTCTACGCCTCGGTGCGGCTGGACATCCGCCGCACCGGCAGCATCAAGAAGGGCGAAGAAGTCATCGGCAGCGAGACCAAGGTCAAGGTCGTGAAGAACAAGGTCGCGCCGCCCTTCAAGACGGCCGAGTTCGACATCCTCTACGGCGAAGGCATCAGCCGCGAGGGCGAGATCATCGACATGGGAGTGGCCGCCCACATCCTCGACAAGAGCGGCGCCTGGTACGCCTACAACGGCGAGAAGATCGGCCAGGGCAAGGACAACGCGCGCGAGTTCCTGCGCGAGAACCCCGAGATCTCGCGCGAGATCGAGAACAAGGTCCGCCAGTCGATGGGCATTCCGCTGCTCGGCGGCGAGGCTGCGGCCGCGTAAGGGCGGCCGCGCGGCAGGCGGCCAGCGGGCCGGGCATGGGTTTCGGCGCGCTTTCGGTGAAGGGCCGGGCGCTGCGCTACCTGGCGCAGCGTGAGCATTCGCGCAGCGAACTCGAGCGCAAGCTGGCGCGCCATGTCGAAGACTCGCCCACGGCCAGCGCCCAGGCGCAGATCGCCGCGGCGCTGGACGAACTCGCCGCCAAGGGCCTGCTCAGCGAAGCGCGGGTCGCCGAGTCGGTGCTTGCCGGCCAGGGCGCGCGCTACGGCGTGCGGCGGCTGAAGCAGACGCTGCTAGCCAAGGGCCTGGACGCCGAGCTCGTGGCCCGCACCCTGCAGCAAGCCCGCGGCACCGAGCTCGAGCGCGCGCGCGAGGTCTGGCGTCGCCGCTTCGGTACGCCACCGGCCGACGCCACTGAGCGCGCCCGGCAGATGCGCTTCCTGGCCGGCCGCGGTTTCGAGGGCGAGGTCATCCGCCGCATCGTGCGGGGTGCTGAAGACGACTGAACCTGCCGGTCGGCGCAGGGCACTGCGGTTTGCGGTGGGTCAGTTTCTGCTGCGCAGCAGCATGCTAAATTCGCCCGCGCTTGAGCCTACCCACACCAGACCGAGAACGCTGTCCAGCGAGGAACCTCCGATGAAAATCCACGAATACCAGGCCAAGGAGCTGCTGCGCGCCCATGGCGTGCCGGTGCCACGCGGCTACCCGGCCTTCACCGTGCGCGAGGCCCAGGAGGCGGCGCAAAAGCTCGGCGGCGCCGTCTGGGTGGTCAAGGCGCAGATCCACGCCGGCGGCCGCGGCAAGGGCGGTGGCGTCAAGGTGGCCCGCTCGCTTGCCGAGGTCGAACAGCTCGCCACGCAGATCCTGGGCATGCAGCTCAAGACGCACCAGACCGGCCCGGCGGGCCAGAAGGTGCGCCGCCTGCTCGTCGAAGAAGGCGCCGACATCCAGAAGGAGTACTACCTGGCGGCGCTCACCGACCGCGCCACGCAGAAGGTGGCCATGATGGCCAGCTCCGAAGGCGGCATGGACATCGAGGAAGTCGCGCGCAAGACGCCCGAGAAGATCCTCAAGGTCTTCGTCGATCCGCTGGTCGGGCTGACCGACGCCCAGGCGCTGGAGCTGGCCACCGGCATTGGCGTGCCCGCGGCCAGCCAAGCGCAGGCCGTGGACGTGCTGAAGAAGCTCTACGCCTGCTACATGGACACCGACGCCAGCCTGGCCGAGATCAACCCCTTGATCCTCGAAGGCAACGGCCACATCAAGGCGCTGGACGCGAAGTTCAACTTCGACAGCAACGCGCTGTACCGCCACCCCGATATCGTGGACTACCGCGACCTCGACGAAGAGGACCCGGCCGAAGTCGAGGCCAGCAAGTTCGACCTCAGCTACATCAGCCTGGACGGCAATATCGGCTGCCTGGTCAACGGCGCCGGGCTGGCCATGGCCACCATGGACACCATCAAGCTCTTCGGCGGCGCGCCGGCGAACTTCCTGGACGTGGGCGGCGGCGCCACCGCCGAGAAGGTCACCGAGGCCTTCAAGATCATGCTCGCCAACGAGAACGTGAAGGGCATCCTGGTCAATATCTTCGGCGGCATCATGAAGTGCGACACCATCGCCGAGGGCATCGTCGCCGCGTGCAAGGCGGTGAATCTCTCGGTGCCGCTGGTGGTGCGCATGAAGGGCACCAACGAGGACCTGGGAAAGAAGATCCTGGCCGAGTCGGGCCTGCCGATCATCAGTGCCGACACGATGGCCGACGCCGCGACGAAGATCGTCGCGGCCGTGAAGTGAGGACGAGAGCATGAGCATCCTGATCAACAAGGACACCAAGGTCATCACCCAGGGCATGACGGGCAAGACCGGGCAGTACCACACCATGGGCTGCCAGGCCTATGCCAACGGCAAGAACTGCTTCGTGGCCGGCGTGAACCCGAAGAAGGCCGGCGAGACGCTCCTGGGCATTCCCATCCACGCCAGCGTGGCCGACGCCAAGGCCGCCACCGGCGCCACCGTGAGCGTGGTCTACGTTCCGCCCGCGGGCGCCGCCGACGCCATCTGGGAGGCGGTGCAAGCCGAACTCGATCTCGTCATCTGCATCACCGAAGGCATCCCCGTGAAGGACATGCTGATGGTGCGCAACAAGATGCGGGTCCGGGAAGCCGCCGGGGGCAAGAAGACGCTGCTGCTGGGCCCCAACTGCCCCGGCCTGATCACGCCCGAGGAGATCAAGATCGGCATCATGCCGGGCCACATCCACAAGAAGGGCCGCATCGGCGTGGTCAGCCGCTCCGGCACGCTGACCTACGAAGCGGTGGCCCAGCTCACCGAGATCGGCCTCGGCCAGAGCTCGGCCGTGGGCATCGGCGGTGACCCGATCAACGGGCTCAAGCACATCGACATCATGCAGCTGTTCAACGACGACCCCGACACCGACGCCGTGATCATGATCGGCGAGATCGGCGGCTCCGACGAGGCCGAGGCCGCGCGCTGGTGCAAGGCGCATATGAAGAAGCCCATCGTCGGCTTCATCGCCGGGGTCACCGCGCCAGCCGGCAAGCGCATGGGGCACGCCGGTGCGCTCATCAGCGGGGGCGCCGACACCGCCGACGCCAAGCTCGCCATCCTTGAGGAGTGCGGCTTCACCGTCACGCGCAATCCTTCGGAGATGGGCCGCCTGCTCAAGGCGTTGCTCTAGGCTCCGTCGGGATTCGCCGTGGCAGGGCCGCTCAGGGCGGCCCTGCCCTTTTTCAGCGGGCCGGTGTCGCCGAGCCGGCCGGCGCCCGGGGCGGCAACCGCCGTGCCGCCGCCTACCGGCAGACGAGCACCGGGACCTTGGCGTCCGTCAGCACCTTCTGGGTCTCGCTGCCCAGCAGCAGGCTGGTCAACCCGTGCCGGCCGTGCGAGGCCATCACGATGAGGTCGCACTTGTGGCTTGCGGCCAGCTTCACGATCGCCTCGGCCGGGTACTCGCCCGTGACCGTCACGCCCTCGAAGGCCACGCCGGCCTGCTGGGCAGCCTGCTCGATGGCGCCCAGGTGGCGCGCCGCGGCGCGCGCCGTGAGTGCCGCGTGCTCGTCGGGCTGCATATAGTCCACCGGCAGCAGGCCTTCGAAGACCAGCGGTGTGGGTGCCGGAGCGACGAACAGGCCCGTCACCTTGGCGCCGACGACCTTGGCCAGTTCGACCCCATGGGCCACCGCGTGCGCGGAGAACTTGGAACCGTCGGTCGGGATCAGGATGTGTTTGTACATGGCCAACTCCAGTGTCTAGGCGTCACTTCACAAAGGGCAGGACCCAGATGAGCATGCCGAGCACGTAGCACACGGCCGCCGCAACCAGGGTGAAAGGCACGCTCCAGGACAAGAATTCGCGCAGCGAAACCTTGCGGTTTTCTTCGCGCTGGCAGATGTTGAGCGCGGCATACAGCGCCGGTGCGCCGGCCACCGTGAGGTTGCTGCCCAGAGTGCCAGACCACAGCAGCATCCACCACAGCGGCCAGGGTTCCACGCCATCGGCCTGCAGGTCCTTGATGGTGCGCAGGAAGGTCAGGATGTAGGCGTCGTGCTCCACGATGCCGACGATGGGCACCGTCAGCCAGTACATCAACGTGGCCCCCAGCGCATAGCTCTCGGTGAAGATCGGCCGCAGCTTGTCCGCCAGCAGATCCAGCAGGTGCATGCGCTCCAGCCCGCCGACGAGCGCGAACAGGGCCACGTAGAAGAAGATCGCGCGCCAGTCGAGCTCGGCAAGGATCTCTTCGAAGTCGGGCGCCTTGACGCGGTCACCCAGCAACTCCAGCAGCAGCACCAGCGTCACGGCACCGGTCATGGCGATGAAACCCAGCTTGACGCCCAGCGTCTGGCGCATGGCCATGCCCAGCACGGTGAGCAGGAACCAGCCGACCACGATGGTGGCGAATAGCTTGTTCGGGATGCGGGTCTCTATGCCTATGCGCTCAATGTCCACCACCTGGCGCCCGTAGCCGCGAAAGCCGTAGGCATACATGGCCGCGAGGGTGATCACGAAGGTCACCATGAGGATCGGAAACGACGACGGCCGCCCGTGCTGCCAGAAGAAGTCCATGAACTCGGCGCCCGCCACGCTGTGCAGCATCTGCGGCGGCAGGTCGCCCAGCAACATGGCCGAGCCCATGAAGTTGGCGGCGAAGCCGATCATCAGCACCAGCGGCGTCACCGGCAGCTTGAGTGCGCGGGCCAGTGGCAGCGCCACCGGCGCCATCATCAGGATCACGACCACGTTGTCGACGAACATCGAGATCACCCCCGACAACACCGACAGGATCATCACCAGCAGGCCGGGCCGGCCACCCGACAGGCGCAACGCCTGCACGGAAAGCCAACTCGGCACGCCGGTCTTGCCGAAATACGAGGCGATGATCCAGACGCTGACCAGGATCGCCATCACGTTCCAGTCGACCAGCCCGAAGGCGTCGACGTCGGTCATGACGCCGATCCAGATCATGATGCTCACGCCGATCAGCGCGGCCACCGTACTGTCCACCACGTTGGTGATGACAACGATGATCGTGATTGCGAACACCGCAATCGTCAGCCATGCCATGGTGTCCATGCATCCCCTTCTTTGTTTTCCTTGCTCCGCGCTGCGGAGCGCTCGCGCCGGCAGCGCGAAAACATTTTGTCCTGGCCCGACAACGAGTCCGCTACGCAGTTTTGCGGATGCCGCCCCGGTGGGATCCAACGGCGCGTCACCTCAGCCGGGGGGTGAGGCCGCATGCTAAGGTTTGCCGTACGCGCATTCGTGGCCCGCCTGGAGATTGAGAAATGACCGCTGCGGACGCAATGCTCGGCAACTACCGCCTCCAGCGCGTCCTCGGTCAGGGAGCCAGCGCCACGGTCCATCTGGCGCAGGATCAGCGCAGCGGCCTGTGGGTGGCGCTCAAGGTGCTGTCAGGCGCCTCGGCAGCCGGCGGCCAGCCCGCCGAGTTGCGCTCGCGCTTCCTGCAGGAGGCGCAGATCGCGCGCCGCCTGCGGCACCCGGACATCGTGGCGATTCATGCCGCCGGCGAAACCGCGGGCTCGTTGTGGCTGGCCATGGAGTTGGTGCCTGGGCACTCGCTGGAGCGCTATGTGCAGCCCAGGCTGCTCTTGCCGCCCGCGCTGGCCATAGGCATTTGCATCCGCGTGGCGCGGGCCCTCGCCCACGCCCACGCCTTGGGTGTGGTGCACCGCGATATCAAACCCTCCAACGTGCTCGTCGATCTGGCCACCGATAGCGTGAAACTCACCGATTTCGGCACCGCCAGGCTGCTCGACGGCTGCCCGACCAAGACCGGGTTGATGCTGGGCACGCCCGCCTACACCGCGCCCGAGTTGCTGGCCGGCGCGGTGGGCGATGCCGCCAGCGATCTGTACTCACTGGGCGTCGTGCTGTTCGAGCTTCTCGCGGGTCGGCGCCCGCACGAGTCGGCCTCCATGGGTGAGCTGCTGCGCCAGGTCGCCATCGATTCCCCGCCCGACCTGCGGGAACTGCGCCCCGAACTGCCGGCGCCGCTGGCAGAAGTGGTCGCGCGCTTGCTGGTCAAGCGCCCGCACGACAGGCCGGCCGGCGCCGAGGCCGCGGCCTCGGCGCTGGCGGCCGTGCTGGCGCAATGGCCCGACGCGCAAAGGCCCTGAAGGGCGCCTGCTCGATGTCACGCCGATGTGGTTTCCCACACGTCGGCAGCACCCGCGATCCGTTGCACAATCGCCCACCGTTTCTAAAACTGCCCCGCCGGTGACCGCCCCTGTGCCCATGACGATCGAGATCCATGCCGCGGTGGACCGTGGCATGGCGCGCAGCAACAACGAAGACTCGGTGGCCACCGACGACGGCGTTTCCCTGGCCGTGCTGGCCGACGGAATGGGCGGCTACAACGCCGGCGAAGTGGCCAGCAATATGGCCACCAGTTTTATCCGCACCGAACTCGGCCGTTGGTTGCGCGAGGCCAGCAGCCAGGCCAGCGACGCAGAGGTCCGCCGGGCCATGGACATTTGCGTGGACAACGCCAACCGCGCCATCTTCAACGCCGCCAATTCCAACCCCCAGTACGCCGGCATGGGCACCACGCTGGTGGTGGCCGTCTTCCGCGGCGACCACCTCCTGCTGGGCCATGTGGGCGATTCGCGCTGCTACCGGTTGCGCAGCGGGCGGCTGCAGCAGATCACGCGCGACCACTCGCTGCTGCAGGAGCAGATCGACGCCGGCCTCATCACGCCCGAGCAGGCGGCCTTCTCGGCCAACAAGAACCTCGTCACCCGCGCGGTGGGTGTCGAAGACACCGTGCTGCTGGAGACCCACCAGCACGAAGTCCTGCCCGGCGACACCTTCCTGATGTGCTCGGACGGGCTGTCCGACATGCTCGACGACACCGGCATCGCGCAGCTGTTGTTGGCCAACGACTCGCTGGAAACCAGCAGTCACGAACTCATCGCAGCGGCCAACGATGCGGGAGGAAGGGATAATATCTCCGTGATTCTGGTGCGCGCCTCCGGCGGCGCGAGCGCACCGGCGCGGTCATGGTGGCCGTTCCGGCGTTGACAGCGGCCGCGCGGCCGCCCACCGCAGAACAACGGCGCCAAGAGGCGCCATACCCGTTGCGGCTGGCAGCGAATTGAAACGAGGGCAGGCATGGGCAAGCTGGTAGTTTCGCTCGACGGTGTGGTCATCAAGGAAGTCCAGATCACCAAGGACAAGACCACCCTCGGCCGCCGTCCCTACAACGACATCGTGATCGACAACCTCGCCGTCAGCGGCGAGCACGCCGTGCTGCAGATGGTGGGCGCCGACGTCTTCATCGAAGACCTCAACAGCACCAACGGCACCTACATCAACGGCAAGGCGATCAAGAAGCAGCTGCTCACGCACAACGACACCGTCGAAATCGGCAAGTACAAGATCAAGTACCTGGTCGACGATTCGGGCGAGTACGAAAAGACCCTGGTCATGCGGCCGGGAATCGGCCTGCCGCCGCTGGGCGCAGACACCCCGGCGCACGCGGGGGGCGCGGCGGCGCATGTCGGCACGGCCAACTACGGCGGCATCGGCGCCGCGGTGGCGCCACCGGCCCACCCGGCGTCCATCAAGGTGCTCAATGGCGCCGCGGCGGGGCGCGAGGTGACGCTGACCAAGGTCGTCACCACGGTCGGCAAGCCGGGCGTGCAGGTGGCCTCGATCACGCGGCGGCCCAACGGCTACGCCTTCGCCCACGTCGAAGGCGCCACCCGGCCCAGCATCAACGGCGTGCCGCTGGTGGGCGACTCGGTGCCGCTGCGCAATGGCGACGTGATCGAACTCGCCGGCACCCAGATGCAATTCATCTTCCGATAGACCGGACACGCCTGCGGCGCGCCGTTCTATCTCGCCGCGTTCGAGCGGGCGCTGCGCGCCGCTCAACTTGGCGCGAAAGACCCTTCGGTCTGCGGCCGTGACGGGGTTCACGGGGAGGCCATTTGCCTCGGAAGCAAGGCCCGCAATTGCGGCTCCTTGCCTTGCGCGGGCGAGGGCGGGCGGTCAGCATCGACCCCCTTGTCCGCCTCATCGGTGGCCCCCGCTCGCACCGCCTCATGCAGATCCGTGTCCTCGGTTGTTCGGGATCGATTGCCGCCGGCAGCCGAACCACTTCGTTCCTGCTCGACGACCACGTGCTCATCGATGCCGGCACCGGCGTCGGTGACCTCACGCTGGACGAGCTGGCGCGCATCGACCACATCCTGGTCACGCACTCGCACCTCGACCACGTGCTGGCCATCGGCCTGCTCGCCGACAGCGTCGCCCGGCGCCGCCAGGCCGCGGCAAGACCGCCCGTCGTGGTGCATGCGCTGGCCGCCACCATTGCCGCGCTGCGGCTGCACATCTTCAACGGCGTGATCTGGCCCGACTTCACCCGGCTGCCCGACCCCGCGCACCCGGTGCTGCGCTTCGAGGCCGTCGAAGTCGGGGAAGTGCTGTCGCTGGGCGCGCGGCGCGCGGAGGTGCTGCCGGCCTGCCACACCGTCCCGGCGGTGGGCTACGCGGTGCTGGGTGCGCAAGGCGCCTGGGTCTTCACCGGCGACACGGGGCCCAACCCCGCCCTGTGGCAGCGCCTGCGCAGCCTGCCCGTGGGCACGCTGGTCATCGAGACGGCCTTCCGCAACGACGAGCTTGCCCTGGCCGAACGCAGCCAGCACCTGTGCCCGGCGCAACTGCAGCGCGAACTGTCGCAACTGGCCACGCCCGCCGAGGTCTTCATCACCCACATCAAGCCCGGCGAGGTGGATGCGGTGATGGCGGAGATCGGGGCCCACGCCAGCCCCCACCGCATCCGCGCGCTGGCCACAGGGCAGCGAATGACCTTGGTCGACTGACTGCCGCTGGATGTTGTAGATACAATTATCGGGTGCGCATCTCGTACGACCCAGCCAAACGGGAACGAACGTTGAGGGATCGCGGCCTCGACTTTGACGACGCTGTGGTCGTGTTCGAAGGCGAGACCGTCGAGGTCGAGGATGCGCGCAAGGACTACGGTGAACGGCGGATCATTTGCTTCGGTACCCTGGAAAAGCGCCTCGTAGTCATTGGGTACACGCAACGGGGTCCGGTACGCCAAATCTTCAGCATGCGAAAGGCCAATGACCGTGAGCAAACTCGCCTCGCGCCGTACTTTGGGCTCTGACCTGGCGCGCGTCGATGCGCATGTCGTCAAGCCCGCTGAGTACAAGGAACTTCCCGAACTCACCGACGATATGCTCGCCCGCGCCGTGGTGAAGAAGGGGGGCCGCCCTCGTTTGCCCAACCCGAGGCAACTGATTTCATTGCGCCTGCCCGCTGAGGTCCTGGCCCGTTGGCGTGCCACAGGTCCTGGCTGGCAGACCCGGATGGCCGAGCGTCTGGCCCAGACGCCGGTCCCAAGGGTGAAAAGCGAAACCTGAGCTCATCCCGCTGAGCCGGGCAGAGTGACGAATTACTGCGGCAAGTTCCTGGTTCGCGTGCCCCGCAGCCTGCATGCGCGGCTGGCGCGGCGTGCGGCGCAAGAGGGCGTGAGCCTGAATCAGTTCTTGACGGGTGTGCTGGCCAGCGAGGTGGGAGCTTGACCCGAACCGGCCAGCGCGCTCAGTAACCCGCTTCGCGTTGGTGACGCACGGACAGGACGACCGTCGTGCTGCCGACGCAGCGGTACAAGGCCAGATAGCCGCTGTCGCCAAAGTCGATCAACCACTCACGGTATTCGGGTTCCATGTCCTCTACCGGCCGGCCGATCCCGGGCTGCTGCGCGATGACCTTCACGCCATCGCGAATGGCTTTCACCGCGCGCCTGGCGGCGTCAGCGTTCTTCTGGGCCAGAAATCCGTGGAGCCTGTGTACGTCGCGCAGGGCAGCCGGCGCCCAGATCAGACGTGGCATTCAGGCGGCTCCTCGTCCTTGCCTGCTTCCAACTTGGCGAGCCAGTCTTCAGCCTCGTCTTGCGTGACATGCAGGCCGGTGGCCTGGTAGTCGCTCCAGGCCTTGAATGCGTCTTGCCGGAGGGCCTCGCGTTTTTCCTCGCGCTCGACGTACTGGCGAATACCTTCACGCATCAGCCAATGCGGGCTGCGCTTGCGGGCGAGCGCCAGGCGCTTGACGCGCTCTTTGATGTCCGGCTCCAGCTTGATCGCCACAGGGTGGGCCGTGGGCACGCTTGTCGTGGTCATGAAAATTAGCACCAAGTATTTATGAGTATCACCTTAACAGAACTTCGAGGTCTTCACTCGACCCGGCAAGACCCATCGTGGTGACGTTTTGCGTCAGCTGCGGCGCCTGGCGGCCGGTGCAGGGTTTGAGAGTTGACCGAAATCGTCACTCGGTGTGGCAAATGTCTCGGTATCCGGCCAGTTCCGGCCTGGCACGGCCCCTGCATTCGAGGGGGTGTCTCTCCCCCCACCCTGCCCCAGGAGTTTTCAATGAAGCGTGTTCAACAAGGTTTCACCCTGATCGAACTGATGATCGTCGTGGCGATCATCGGCATCCTGGCGGCGGTGGCGCTGCCGGCGTACAAGGACTACACGATCAAGGCCAAGATGTCTGAAGTGGTGTTGGCGGCCAGTCAGTGCCGGACCACGATCGCGGAGACCTACCAGACAGCTTCTGCGGGCGCGGCACCAGGCGCAAACGGCTGGGGTTGCGGCGAGAACAGCTCGTCGACGAAGTATGTTGCCAAGGTCGAAACCGATGCAAACGGCGTGATCACCGTAACTTCCCAAGGGTTCGGCGACAACGCGATCGATGGCAAGACGGTTACCCTGACCCCGGCGACTAGCGCCAATCCGCCTGTCGCGTTGACGACGGCGGCGATTCCGACCCAGGTCGGTACCTTCGTGTGCGCTGCGGGGACTATGCCTGCCAAGTACCTGCCCGGCTCTTGCAAATAAGGTCTTCCGGAGACGGGGCCAGGTCTTGCCTGTTGCCCACCCCCTTCGCCCCTTCCCAAAACAGCAAAGCGGCCTTCGGGCCGCTTTTTCGCTGGGGGTACCGGGCAGGGGGCGCGCAACGCGAGCTGCGGGGTTCCATCGTGTGTGCGTTGCCGGGCGCGCCCCTGCAAACCGATTGGTGACGGCCTCAATCCCGGATGGTCAAATGGTCACGCCCGAGTTCGATGAACGCGGCCTCAGCGAAGGCCGACTCGACTTGCGCCAAGGCGGCACGGACCACGACCTCCAGGGCGTCGTTGCTGATATTTCCCGTGGTGACAAGCCACAGGCGCCGCGGCCTCCCGCGCAGAAGACGAGCCTGCACGAAGTCGTCGTCCTTGGTCACCAGGATCCGGTCTTCGAGGTCCGCGCGCTCAATCAGCTCCGCGTCGGATGTCCGGTTGCCGAGCGGCAGACCCGCCGTGTGAACGGCGTCGTGCGGCCCCAGCCAAGCGCACATGCGGCGCGGCAGTTGCGCGTCGATGAGGAACTTCACGCCGCCAGGCGGTCAATACGCTTGGTGTGCGACAGCTTGGCCGCAAAGTCGAGCACGGCGAGGATGTCCTCGCGCTCCAGATCGGGATAGTCGGCGAGGATGTCCTCCATGGTCATGCCGCCGGCCAGCCACTCGAGAACGCTTTCGACCGGGTAGCGCAGACCCCGAACACAAGGCTTGCCGTGACAGATCGCGGTGTCGATCGTGATGCGAGGGGAGGTGGTCATGGCTTTCGCAGACGCTGGCTGCCGAAGACGCGGCTGCACGGATTATCGCGGCCCACGACGCCTCACATCAAGCGCAAAAGGCTCAGGTCCTGCCTGTTTCCCACGCCCGTTGCGTCGGGGAACGCCCGGCGCCCGCCATTGCAGCGTCGCCCGCAGCCGCCGACGCCAGGCCTTCGGTAGCGTCTACGACCGGGGCTTTGGTGGGTCGCTCAGCAGGGGCTCTATGGCCTGCAGCAACGCTGGCAGTTGTGGCTCGACCGCGTTCCAGACCAGGGCGTGATCCACAAGGTCGTCGCCGTGAATCAGGACGTTGCGAAAGGCGATGATCTGCGGGTACGAGCCGATCAGCGCGGCCGTGCCGGGGTCATGGTGCGCAAGCCGCTTCGCGGCTTCGCCGATGACCTCGAAGCTGCGCTCCACCGCCTGGCGCAGCAAGCGGTCAGAACGATACTGATCCAGGCTGCGCCCTGCCGTCACTTCGCGGATGAACTGCGCGGCATCCCGAATGTCGTCAAGCAGCTTGGGGGAGCGGGGATGCATAGACAGGTCGGCGCGTTCTCTGGGCCGACTCGATGAAATACGGGTTGGTCATCGCGCCGGCCATAACCAAATCGACTTGCCGCCCAAAGAGCACCTCCAGGGCCAGCTTCAGCGCGAAGTAGTGCTCGAACAATCGGGGCTGCGCCTGCGGGCCGAAATCGACGATGAAGTCGATATCGCTGCGGGCCGGGTCGAAGGCATCGCCGGTCGCTGATCCGAATACATCCAGGCTCGTCACGCCGTGCAGCCGGCAAAGCCGGCTGACATCGTCGCGATGGACTTCGAGATCGACGAGCATGGCGGTTCATTATGGGCTCTGGGCTCGCAGAGGGGGTCAGGTCTTGCCGCGTGCCCCTCCTTCACTCCCGCCCCAAACCAACAGCAAAGCGGCCCTCGGGCCGCTTTGTCGCTGGGTGCGCCCGGCAGGGGGCGCCCGCCTGGAGGTGGAGCCTTACTCGACGCAGCCGACACCAGCGGCCATTGCGGCCTCGCGCATGGCCTCGTCCTGGGTCGCCAGGGGGAGTTGCCTTCTCAGCGCCAGTTCCAGGTACGACGCGTCGTAACTGCTGAGGCCGAAGCGCAACGCGAGTGCCAGCAGCTCGCTGCGGGGCACGGCGTATCGGTCCACTTCGACCGGCAACTGCGCGATGCGTGCCAGTACTTGCTGCGCCAGCTGCGCGGTCATGCGCCGGCGCAGGCAGGCGGTGCGCAAGACGTTCGTCAGCTCCAGCTCCCATAGGGCCGGCGCCACGGCGCGGTCATCGAGTAGCCGCTCGGCAATGGCGGCCGTGTAGGGCGTCGCCTGATTCTCGAGATAGAAGCCCGAGACCACGGAGTTGTCGATGACGAAGGGCAAGATCAGTCCCGCCCTTTTTCGATGGCCTGTCGCAAAGGGATGTCGAGCACCGTGCCGCGACGCAGCCGCGCCAGATCGTCCAAGGCCGCGGCCACGCTCTGCCGCTGTGCGCTGGACTGCGAACGACGGGTGGCTTGTGGTGCCGCGCCAACCAGCCGGGCCACCGGAATGCCGCGCCGAGTGATGACGAACTGCTCGCCGCGCTCCACTTCGGAGAGCAACTCCGAGAGCCGGGTCTTGGCTTCGTAAATCGCAAATTCCTTCATGGTTGATCGCGCCTTTGTCATGGTTAACCAAGTGTAGCGCACCCCCCCTCGCCGCTTCCTTGTTCTTGATAGCATCTGCGCCCCTGCCCACGGGCCCGCCCGCCTGCCCGGGCCGTGCCCGGCAACCCGTCCTGCCCGTGTCCCCGCACCCTTTCACACCCGTCCACCGCACCGCGCTCGCCCTGGCCATCACCGCCGCCGCGCTGCCTTCGCTGCTGGCCTACAACGTCTCGCCTTCGCCGACCTTCCTCAACCAGGCCCTCGCGCTGGGCCTGTGGGGCGCGTGGGTGTGGGTGTGCGCACCGGGGCTGTCCGTGCGCGGCGCGGCGCCCTTGTATGCAGCATTGGCCCTGGTGGCAATGGGCGCAGCCTGGTCCTGGGGCCCTGGGGCCTTGCCGGCGAGCCTGGCGCTTTCGGCGATCGGTTCGCTGGCCGCAGCCGCGGTGCTGGCCGCCGGCGGCGCCGGTGTGCGCTTGCGCGATGCCAGGCACGACCTCTTCGCGGCCTTCTGCTGGGCCTGGCTGGTGGCCGGGCTGCTCAATGTCGGCGTGGCCGGGGTGCAGGTGTTCCTGCCCGAGTGGCCCGACGGCAACTGGATCGCCCACTCCGGCTACCCCGGCCGCGCCGTGGGCAACCTGCGCCAGCCCAACCATCTGAGCAGCCTGCTGCTGTGGTCGTGCATAGCGGTCGTGGCGCTGCTCGAACTCGGCCGACTGGGCCGCCGTGCCGCCGCGCTGGCCCTGGCCGCGTTGGTCTTCGCGGTGGTATTGACGGCTTCGCGCACGGGCCTCGTCAGCGTGCTGCTGCTGGCGCTGTGGGGCCTGTTCGACCGCCGCCTGTCCAGGCCCGCGCGCGGGCTGCTGCTGGCTGCACCGGTGATCTATGCGCTGTCTTGGCTCGCCATGGCGCAATGGGCGGCGCTGTCGCAACATGCTTTCGGCGGCAGCCAGCGGCTGGCTGAAGGCGACATCTCCAGCTCGCGCTTCGCGATCTGGCGCGATACCTGGGCCTTGATCCGCATGCACCCCTGGGCCGGCGTCGGCTTCGGCGACTTCAACCTGGCCTGGACGCTGACGCCGTTCCCGCACCGCGCGGTGGCTTTCTTCGACCACACGCACAACCTGCCGCTGCAGCTGGCGGTGGAACTCGGCCTGCCCCTGGCCAGCCTGGTGATGGCCCTGCTGCTGTGGGCGCTGTGGCGCGCCGCGCGCCAGGCCTGGGCGACCGAGGGCAGCGAAGGCACGGCGCTGCGCTCGGCGTTGATGATGGTGCTGATGATCGGCCTGCACAGCCTGCTCGAGTACCCGCTGTGGTACAGCTATTTCCTGCTGCCGGCGGCCTGGGCCTTCGGTTTCGCCCTGCACGCCCCGGCGGTGCTCGGGGGCAAACCGGGCGAACCGGGCGCGTCGCCGCGCGCGGCGCCCGGGCTGCGGCTGGCCGCGCTGGCCGTCGTGGTGGGGGCCGCGCTGGCCGTCGCGGACTACACCCGCGTGGCGGCCATCTTCTCGTCGACGTCGGACGCGCCGCTGGAGCAGCGCATCGCCGCCGGCCAGCGCAGCCTGTTCTTTGCCCACCATGCCGACTACGCCGAGGTCACCTCCGGCGTGCCCGTGCGCGACCCGGCCCATGCTTTCGACCGCGCCGCGCACTACCTGCTGGATACGCGGCTGATGATGGCCTGGGCGCGCTCGCTGGCCGAGCGCGGTGAGCTCGACGCCGCGCGCCACCTGGCCGAGCGGCTGCGCGAGTTCCGCAACGCCGACGCGAAGGAGTTCTTCGAACCCTGCCCGCAAGCCGCCAGCGCGGCCGGTGCGGCCAGTGCGGCCAGTGCGGCAATCCTGGGGCAGCCTTTCCAGTGCGAACGACCGGTCAAGGCCCCCGGCTGGCAGGCCTATCTGCCGCAACCGCGCTGAGCGTCGCTGAACCCCTGGCCGCGGCTCAGGTCGCCGCGTGCCACTCCCCGGACTTGCCGCCGCGCTTCTCAAGCAGGCGGATGTCGGTCATGCACATGCCGCGGTCCACCGCCTTGCACATGTCGTAGATGGTGAGCAGCCCGACCTGCACGGCGGTCAGCGCTTCCATCTCCACGCCGGTGCGGCCGAAGGTCTCGGCCTGCACCGTGCAGCGCACTTCGCTCAGCGCCGCGTCGATCTCGAATTCCACCGCCACGCGGGTGAGCGGCAGCGGGTGGCATAGCGGCACCAGCTCGGCCGTGCGCTTGGCGCCCTGGATGGCGGCGATGCGCGCGATGCCGATCACGTCGCCCTTCTTGGCCTGGCCGCCGGCGATCAGCGCCAGCGTGGCCGGCTGCATGCGGATGCGGCCGGTGGCGCGCGCCACGCGGTGCGTTTCGGCTTTGGCCGCGACGTCGACCATGTGCGCCTGGCCTTGGGCGTCGAAGTGGGTCAAGGGGTTGGGCGTGGGCGGCATGGGCAGGTTCACGTTCGGCAACAAGGCGGTGTCATGATAGCCACAGGGAACGCTGCGCCCCTGCGGCGTTCCAACCCTTTGTTGCCGCCCGCCGAGACCCGCCTTGACCCCTGTCCGAACCCCCCCGTGGCGCCGCCGGCTGGCCACCACCCTGGCGGCCTGCACGGTGCTCAGCGCCTTGCCTGCACCGGCGCGGGCCCAGGTGCGCCTGCCCTCGCTGGGCGAGACGGCCTCGCAGGACCTCAGCGTGGGTGCCGAGCGCCGCCTGGGCGAGCAGATCATGCGCGAGGCGCGGCGCGACCCGGCGTACCTCGACGACCCGGTGCTGCTGGAGTACCTGCAGTCGATCTGGAGCCCGCTCGTGGCCGCAGCACGGCAGCTCGGCAATATCGACGCCGACACCGACCTTGCCTTCGCCTGGGAACCGTTCCTGGTGCGCGACCGCAGCGTCAACGCCTTCGCGCTGCCGGGCGGCTTCGTCGGCGTGCACCTGGGCCTGATCTTCATCACCTCCACCAGCGACCAGCTCGCCTCGGTGCTGGCGCACGAGATGTCGCATGTCACGCAGCGCCATATCGCACGCAGCATCGCGCCGCAGCAGCAGGCCTCGATGCTGGCCCTCGCGACGCTGCTGCTGGGCATCATCGCAGCCAGCCGCACCGGCAACGTCGACGTCGCCAATGCCGCGATCATGGGCGGGCAGGGCGCGGCCATCCAGAGCCAGCTCAACTACTCACGCGACGTCGAACGCGAAGCCGATCGCATCGGCTTCGGCGTGCTGGTGGGCGCGGGCTACGCGCCCTCGGCGATGGCCGCGATGTTCGACAACCTGGATGCCTCCACGCGCTTGAACGACAACAGCGGCTTCCCCTATTTGCGCAGCCACCCGCTCACCGTGGACCGCATCAGCGAGGCGCGCAACCGCACGTTGCTGGCCAACAGCGCGCCGGCCCCGCTCACGCTGCAGCACGCGCTGATGCAGGCGCGCTCGCGCGTGCTGATGTCCGAGGGCACGCGGGCGCTGCAGCGCCTGTCCGGCGAGACCTCGTCGCCGTTGCTGGCCGACCGCGTGGCGGCGCTCTACGCTGGGGCCATGGCGGCCTCCTTCCTCAACGATCACGCGCGCGCCGAAGTTCAGGTGGCGCAGGCGCTGCAGCTGGCCGGCACGGCTCGCCCGCGCGAGCCGCGCGCCGAGCGCGCCCTGCAGTTGCTGCAGGCCCAGGTGCGGCTGGCCCATGGCGATGCGCCCGGGGCCATGCAGGCGCTGGACAACCTGCCGCCCGGCGCCAGCGGCCGCCCGGTGCTGCTGTTGCGCGCGCAGGCCGCGCTGGAGCTGCACCGCCGCGACGCGGGCGGCGCAGCCGTGCCGCTGCGCAGCAGCACCGAGGCGCTGCAGACCTGGCTGGCCGAGCAGCCGCACGACGCGCTGGGCTGGGAACTGCTGGCCGCCACCAGCGACGCCCTGGGCCTGAAGCTGCGGTCCATGCGCGCCGGGGCCGAAGCGCGCGCCGTGGTCGGCGACCTGGTCGGCGCCGTCGATCGCCTGCGCGCCGCCCAGGCGGCGACGCGAACCACGGCCGGGCAGGATTTCATCGAGGCCTCGGTGATCGACGCGCGCCTGCGCCAGCTCATGGCCCAGCGGCGTCAGCTCGCATTGGAAGCGCGCGGCGAGAGCCGACGGCCCGGCCCGGGCGACGAGCCGCCGCAGTAGCCTGCAAAGCGGCCCGCAAGGGCCTTCAGTCGGAAGACGGAGTGAAGACGCGCTCGACCGCGGCGTCGATGAATACGCCGCACAGGCTGTACAGCACCGAGCCGATGAGTGCAGCGCCGAAGCCGGCGACACCGAAGCCGTCGAGCACCTCGGCGGCAGCCCAGAACATCAGCGCGTTGATGACGAAGAGGAACAGGCCCAGGGTCAACAGCGTCACCGGCAGCGTCAGCAGCACCAGCAGCGGCCGCACCAGCGTGTTGAAAAGACCCAGCACCAGGGCGGCGATCAGGGCCGTGCCGAAGCTCGCCACGCTGACCCCGGAGTACAGACTTGCCACCAGCAAAAGGGCCGCGGCGAGCAGCAACCAACGCACGATGATCTTCATGTTTGAAGCATAGCGCGGTGTCCGGCGGGCTCATAGCGTGGCGCATAAGCTGCTTTTACCTATGAAAACTGCTTCTCAGCGGCCGCACCTGGGATTACCATCGCGGCTGCCCGTTTACCAGGAAAGACAGTTCCGCTTCCAAGTTCAGGAATGCGAGGCCTGCACGGTGACCGGCATCCCTCATCAACTGACGGAGAACCTCCAAATGGCAACTGCTAAGAAAGCTCCCGCGAAGAAGGCCCCGGCGAAGAAGGCCGCCCCTGTGAAGAAGGCCGCTGTGGCCAAGAAGGCGGCGCCCGCCAAGAAGGCCGCCCCGGCCAAGAAGGCGGCGCCTGCGAAGAAGGCCGCCCCGGCCAAGAAACGCACCCCGAGCGCGGCCTTCATGAAGCCGCTGACCCCGAGCGCCGCGCTGGCTGCCGTCATCGGCGACAAGCCGCTGCCGCGCACCGAGGTCACCAAGAAGGTGTGGGAGTACATCAAGAAGAACAATCTTCAAGACAAGATCAAGCGCACCATGATCAACGCCGACGCCAAGCTCAAGGCCGTGGTCGGTGTGAGCCCGATCAGCATGTTCGGCATGACCAAGGAAATCAGCAAGCACCTCAAGTGAGCCGCTGAGCGCCGAATTTCTTGCGGGCCCTTCGGGGCCCTTTTTTATGGGCGCGCCAGGCGCCGCTCGAGGAAGTCCAGGCGGTCCTGGCCCCAGAAGATCTCGCCCTCCACGACGTAGCTGGGCGAGCCGAAGACCCCGGCGTCTATGGCCTGCTGCGTGCAGCGCTCGTAGTGGGCCAGGACCTCGGCGGACATCGACGCCGCCAGCCGCTCCGCAGGAAGCCCGCACTCGGCCAGCAGTTCAGCCAGCGTCGCGGCGCTGGCGATATCGCGCTCCTGCACCCACACCGCGGCCAGCACGCGGCCGCTGAGCTGCAGTGCGGCGGCCGCGCCGTCGGCCAGGTCCACGGCGACGACCAGCCGCGCGGCGTCGTCGGCCGACACCGGGAAGAACTTCGGCTGCAGGTTCAGCGGCAGGCCCAGCCATGCGCTGAAGCGCTGGAGCTCCACCAGCCGATAGGCCTGGCGCTGCGGCGCGCGTTTGGGCAGAGGCAAGCCGCCGGAGACCGGGAATACCTTTCCCAGGTCCATGGGTCGCACGTGCACCGGGGCGCGCGCCGCCGCCGCGATGCGCACGAAGCGCTCGTGGCCGAGGTAGGTCCAGGGCGACTGCAGGGCGAGGTAGTAGTCGATGGAATGGGGCATGGCGCGGCTTTCGCGTGGGGGGCGGGACGCAGTCTATCGGCGCGGCGTGCCTATGGTGAAATGCCCCGAGAGGAGCGCGACCACATGGGCGCCAGATGAGTCAGGTCCTGATCCATCAATTCCTCGCCGAGCTCGACCGCCTGAAGAAGGTCGGCGGCAAGCGCCGCGAGTCGGTGGTGCGCGAGGCCTTCAAGGACCTGCTCAAGGGCTGGGGCCGGCAGCACGAGCTGGTCTTCATCCCCGAATACAAGCTCGACAGCGCCACCCGGGACACGCGCTTCGTGGACGGCGCGCTGCTGCACCAGCTGCGCGTGCCCTTTGGCTACTGGGAGGCCAAGGACCCGACCATCCGCGAGAAGTTCGACACCTACCGCTTTGCCGAGCACAAGGAAAAGGTCATCGCTCTGCTCGGCCGCGTGGCGGCGGTGAGCGTGGAGACGGTGCGCATCGTGGCGGCGATGAAGGCGGCCGCGCGCTGACGTCCACCAAACTTGACAATCCGGCCCGGATTGTCAACATTCGCCCATGGCCCGCCCCTTGCTCCTGCCGATGAACGCCGTGCGCCGCTGGGCCACGGCCCAGGTGGCCGCGCACCCGAAGGACTTCACCGGCGCACTGGCCCGGTCCTTCGGGGTCACACGCTCGGCGGCCGCGCCGGTGGTGCGGCAACTGGTGAGCGAGGCCTTCGTGCTGCGCACGGGCGGGGCCACTCGGCCGGTCTTCGCGCCCGGCCCGAGCCGCTGGATCGAAGCCGAACTGCCATTGGCGGGGCTGGACGAGTCCGCGGTCTGGGAGCAGCACCTGGCGCCCTGGCTCAGCCTGCCGGCCAATGTGGAGAACGCCTTGCACTACGGCGTGACCGAGATGGTCAACAACGCCTGCGACCACTCCGCCGGCCAGCGGCTCAGGCTGAGCTGCGCGGTGGCCGGTGGCGTGGTCTATATCACCATTGGCGACGACGGCGTGGGCATCTTCGAGCGCGTGAGCCGGGCTTTCGGCTTGGCAGACCGTCGCCTGGCACTGCTGGAGCTGGCCAAGGGCCGCGTCACTACCGACCCCGCCCGCCACAGCGGCGAAGGCATCTTCTTCACCTCGCGGGCCTTCTCGGTCTTTCGCCTCGAGGCCAACGGTTTGGTCTATGAGCGCCGCAACCCCGAGCCGGGCCAGCCCGAGAGCGAACGCCTGATCGAATTGCCCGGTGCGGCGCCCGAGGCGGCACCGATGCAGGGGACGACCGTGCGCATGGCCATGCGCACCCACTCCCGCGTGGTGCTGCGCGAACTGTTCGAGCACTACACCACCGGTGCCCCCGACGATCTCACCTTCGACCGCACGGTGGTGCCGGTGCGCCTGGCCCGGCTCGGGCGCGAGAACCTGCTGTCGCGCTCGCAGGCGCGCCGCGTGATCTCGGGCATCGACCGCTTCAAGGTCGTGGAACTGGATTTCGAAGGAGTGCCCGAGATCGGCCAGGCCTTTGCCGACGAGCTGTTTCGCGTCTTCGCCGCGGCGCACCCGGGCATCGAACTGTGGCCCACGAACGCCGGGCCTGGCGTGTTGCCCATGATCCGGCGCGTGACCGGGCGTTGAGCCTTCAGGCCACTGGGCTCGCCAGCATCGCCTTGAGAAACCGCCCCGTGTGGCTGCCCTCGTGCGCCGCCACTTCTTCGGGTGACCCGGCCACCACCACCAGGCCGCCGCCGGCGCCGCCTTCGGGGCCCATGTCGATGAGCCAGTCGGCGGTCTTGATGACGTCCAGGTTGTGCTCGATGACGACGATGGTGTTGCCGGCGTCGCGCAACTGGTGCAGCACCTTGAGCAGCATGCCCACGTCGTGGAAATGCAGGCCCGTGGTGGGCTCGTCCAGGATGTACAGCGTGCGGCCGGTGTCGCGCTTGCTCAGTTCGAGCGCCAGCTTGACGCGCTGGGCTTCACCGCCGCTCAGCGTGGTGGCGGCCTGGCCCAGGCGGATATAGCCCAGGCCCACGTCGAGCAGCGTTTGCAGCTTGCGCGCCAGGTTGGGCACGGCGCCGAAGAACTTGTAGGCGTCTTCCACCGTGAGTTCCAGCACCTGGGTGATGTTGCGGCCCTTGTAGAGCACCTCCAGCGTCTCGCGGTTGTAGCGCGCGCCGTGGCAGGTGTCGCAGGGCACGTACATGTCGGGCAGGAAGTGCATCTCGACCTTGATCACGCCGTCGCCCTCGCAGGCCTCGCAGCGGCCGCCGCCGCTCGTGGCGCTGACGTTGAAGCTGAAGCGCCCCGCGCCGTAGCCGCGTTCGCGCGCCGCGGGCACTTCGGCAAAGAGCTCGCGGATGGGCGTGAACAGGCCGGTGTAGGTGGCCGGGTTGCTGCGCGGCGTGCGGCCGATGGGGCTCTGGTCGACGTTGATGACCTTGTCGAAATGGTCCATGCCGTCGATGCGGTCATGCGCCGCGGGTTCGGCGTGGCTGCCGTAGAGCTTGCGCGCCACCGCGGTGTACAGCGTGTCGTTGATGAGCGTGCTCTTGCCCGAGCCGCTGACGCCGGTCACGCAGGTCAGCAGGCCCACCGGGATGTCGACCGTCACGCCCTGACCTGTCGCGCCCCGCAGGTTGTTTCCGCGCGCGCCCACGATGCTCAGCCGCAGCGGCGCCGCGCCGAAGCCGCTGGCCGCGCGGCGCTGCTTCGGTACCTCGATGCGCAGCGTGTGGGCCAGGTAGCGGCCGGTCAGTGAATCGGGGTTGTCAGCCACCTCCTGCGGCGTGCCCTGGGCCATCACCCGCCCGCCGTGCACGCCGGCGCCCGGGCCCATGTCGACCACATGGTCGGCGGCCAGGATCATGTCCTGGTCGTGCTCGACCACGAGCACGCTGTTGCCGAGGTCGCGCAGGTGCCGCAAGGTGCCGATGAGCCTGGCGTTGTCGCGCTGGTGCAGCCCGATGCTCGGCTCGTCCAGCACATACATCACGCCCGACAGGCCACTGCCGATCTGGCTGGCCAGGCGAATGCGCTGCGCCTCGCCGCCGGACAGCGTGTCGGCGCCGCGGTCCAGGCTCAGGTAGTTCAGGCCCACGTCGTTGAGGAAGCGCAGCCGGCTGCGGATCTCGCGCACGATCTTGTCGGCGATCTCGGCCTTGGCACCCACCAGCTTGAGCGTCTCGAAGTAGGCCAGCGCGTCGGCCAGCGTGGCGTGCTCCACGTCGTAGATCGGGCGGCCCTTGTCGCCATCGTGGTGGTGCATGAAGACATGCCGCGCCTCGCGCCGCAGCCGCGAGCCCCGGCATTGCGGGCAGGGTTTGGCGGCCTGGTAGCGGGCGAGCTCTTCGCGCACGGCTGCCGAATCGGTCTCCTTGAGACGGCGAGCAAAGTTGGGGATGATCCCTTCGAAGGGGTGGCTGCGCTTGACGCTGCGCGATCTTCCGCGCGCGCCCTCGGCCTGATAGGTGAATTCGATCTCGTCTTCGCCTGAACCGAAGAGCAGCACCTGGCGCGTGCTCTCGGGCAGGGCCTCGAAGGGCATTTCGATATCGAAAGCGTAGTGCCGCGCCACGCTTTCCAGCAGCGAATGCGTGTAGGCATTGCGCCGGTCCCAGCCCTTCACCGCGCCGGCGGCCAGGCTCAGCGTGGGGAAGGCGACCACGCGCTCGGGGTCGAACGCCGTGACCTGCCCCAGGCCGTCGCAGGCCGGGCAGGCACCCACCGGCGAGTTGAAGCTGAACAGCCGCGGCTCCAGCTCGGGCAGCGAGTAGCTGCACACCGGGCAGCCGAATTTGCTGCTGAAGAGGTGTTCGCGGCCCGTGTCCATCTCCAGCGCAATGGCGCGGCCGTCGGCGATGCGCAGTGCGGCCTCGAAGCTCTCGGCCAGGCGCTGCTTCATATCCTGTTTGGTACGCAGCCGGTCGACGACGACGTCGATATCGTGCTTCTCGGTCTTTTTCAGCGTGGGCAGGCCTTCGGCTTCCACCACCTCGCCGGGCTTGCCGTCGCCGCCGACGCGGAAGCGCACGTAGCCGCGGGCCTGCATGTCCTCGAAGAGCTCGTTGAACTCGCCCTTGCGGTCGCGCACCACGGGCGCCAGCAGCATCAGCCGCGTGTCCTCGGGCAGCGCCAGCACGGCGTCCACCATCTGCGCGACGCTGGCGGTTTGCAGCGGTAGATCGTGGTCGGGGCAGTAGGGCGTGCCGGCGCGGGCGTAGAGCAGCCGCAGGTAGTCATGGATCTCGGTGATCGTGCCCACCGTGCTGCGCGGGTTGTGGCTGGTGGCCTTCTGCTCGATGCTGATGGCCGGAGACAGGCCCTCGATGACATCGACATCGGGCTTGTCCATCAGCTGCAGGAACTGCCGAGCGTAGGCGCTCAGGCTCTCGACGTAGCGGCGCTGGCCCTCGGCATACAGCGTGTCGAAGGCCAGGCTCGATTTGCCCGAGCCCGACAGCCCGGTGATCACCACTAGCGCGTGCTTGGGGATGTCGAGGTCGATATTCTTCAGGTTGTGCGTGCGGGCACCCCGGACGCGTAGCGTGCGGGCCTCCTGATGTGGCACCTTCAGGACGTGGGTTTCCAGGGTGGCTTGGGGGCTCGGTTCGCGCGGCATGGGGGCTTCGTGGGGCAACCAAGCATGATAGCGACGCGCCCCGCCCGCGCCGGGCCGGTCCTAAGCAGCGGCGGTGGCGAGCACGCGCAGGATCTCGGCGCCGTAGGCCTCGAGCTTCTTGGCGCCCACGCCGCTGATGCCGGCGAGCTGCTCCAGCGTGGCGGGCTGCTCGCGCGCCATCTCGGCCAGCGAGGCGTCGTGGAAGACGACGTAGGCCGGCAGGTTGTGGCCGCGCGCCACCTCGGCGCGCCAGGCCTTCAGCGCGGCAAAGCACGCGGTGGCCGCGGCGTCCAGCGGCAGGGGTGGCGGCTTGCCTGGGCTGCCGCGGGCGCTCTTCTCGCGCGTGGCCTTGCCGCGTGCCTTGGTTTCGGCCGGCACGCGCAGCCGCACCGGCACCTCGCCGCGCAGCACCTCGCGCGCCGTCTCGGCCAGCGCCAGGGTGTTGAATTCGCCCTCGGCCTGGACATGGCCCAGCGCGATGAGCTGGCGCAGCACCAGGCGCCACTGCCCTTCGCTCACCTCGGCACCCACGCCGAAGGTGGACAGCCGCTCGTGCCCATGCTGTGCCACCTTCTCGGTGGCCTTGCCTCGCAGCACGTCGATGAGGTGCCCCGCGCCGTAGCGCTGGCCGCCGGCCTGGCGGAAACGGTAGATGCAGCTCAGGGCCTTGCGCGCCGCCTCGGTGGCGTCCCAGGTGGCGGGGGCGTGCAAGCAGTTGTCGCAATTGCCGCAAGAATATCGAGCCCCCACGGTCGGCACTTCGTGCGCTCCCTGCCCCCCAAGGGGGCTCCGCCCGCCTTGGGGCGGCCCAGCGGCGGGCGGGCTCTCTTCGCCGAAGTAGGAGAGCAGCCGCACGCGCCGGCAGTCGTGCGCCTCGGCCAGCGCCAGCAGCGCGTCGAGCTTGGTGCGTTGCAGGCGCTTGAAACCCTCCTCGGCCTCGCTCTCGTTGATCATGCGCCGTTGGTTGACCACATCCGCCAGGCCGTAGCTCATCCAGGCGTCGGCGCTCAGTCCGTCGCGCCCGGCGCGGCCGGTTTCCTGGTAGTAGCTCTCGATATTCTTGGGCAGGTCCAGGTGGGCCACGAAGCGCACGTCGGGCTTGTCGATGCCCATGCCGAAGGCGATGGTGGCCACCATCACCACGCCGTCCTCGCGCAGAAAGCGGTCCTGGTGGCGGCGCCGCGTATCGGCGTCCAGGCCGGCGTGGTAGGGCAGGGCGGTCAGGCCCTCCGCGGCCAGCCAGGCGGCGGTGTCCTCGACCCGCTTGCGGCTCTGGCAATAGACGATGCCGGCGTCACCGTCGTGTTCGTCGCGCAGAAAGCGCAGCAGCTGCTTCTTCGGGTCGTCCTTCTCGACGATGGTGTAGCGGATATTGGGGCGGTCGAAGCTGGCGACGAACAGGCGCGCCTCTTCGAGCTTGAGGCGCTGAATGATGTCGGCGCGCGTGTGCTCATCCGCCGTGGCCGTGAGCGCCAGGCGCGGCACGCCGGGGAACCGCTCGTGCAGCGCACTCAGGCCGAGGTATTCCTCGCGGAAATCGTGGCCCCACTGGCTCACGCAATGCGCCTCGTCGATGGCGAACAGGCTGAGCAGATGGCGTTCATGCAAGCTCGAGAGCATGGCCATGAAGCGCGGGGTGAGGATGCGCTCGGGCGCGGCGTAGAGCAGCACCAGGCGGCCGGCGAGCAGTTCGCGCTCGATCTGCCGGGCTTCGTCGCCGTCGAGCGTGCTGTTCAGGAATTCGGCGCTGACGCCCAGTTCATGCAGGGCCCCCACCTGGTCGTGCATCAGCGCGATCAGCGGGCTCACCACGACCGCCACGCCCTGCCCGCCGCGGTGGCGCACGATGGCCGGCACCTGGTAGCACAGGCTTTTGCCGCCACCCGTGGGCATGAGCACCAGCGCGTCGCCGCCGGCGACCACATGTTCGATGATCTCCTGCTGCGCGCCGCGGTAGCGGGTGTAGCCGAAGACCTCGTGCAGCACCCGCTGCGCGAGGCTGGCGCGGGGTTCTTGGGTCTCGGACAGCACGGCAGACATGGTGGCCCGCGATGCTACGCGAGGCTCGCTCACGAGCCACTCACGGCCCCTCCCCGCCTCGGGGGCCCGCCGTCGGGCGAGCCCCTTCGGGCGATGGTGGCCGCGAGGAGGGGCGCGATAATGAACCCACCCCCCCCCTTCACCGCCGCTTCGGAGCAGACCATGGCCTCAGTCAACAAAGTCATCATCGTCGGCAATCTCGGCAAAGACCCCGAAGTGCGCTATATGCCCAGCGGCTCGGCGATCTGCAACGTCACCATCGCCACCAGCCGGCAGTGGAAGGACAAGACCAGCGGCGAGCGCCAGGAAGAAACCGAGTGGCATCGCGTCACCTTCTTCGACCGCATGGCCGAGATCGCCGGTGAATACCTGAAGAAGGGCCGCCCGGTCTACGTCGAGGGCCGCCTGAAGACACGCAAGTACACCGACAAGGACGGCGTCGAGAAGTACAGCACCGACATCGTGGCCACCGACATGCAGCTGCTCGGCGGCCGCGAGGGTGGCGGCGCGACCGGCGCTGGCGACGAGGCGGGCAGCGCCCCGGCCCCGCGCAGCGCCCCACCGGCCCGCAGCGCGGCCCCGGCGGCAGCCAAGCCCGCAGCGAAGTCGGCCACCGGCTTCGACGATATGGACGACGACATCCCGTTCTGAGTGGCGTCGTTCGCTTTCCCGATTGCCGGCGGGCCTGAAGGCAGGGCGGCCCGGTGATCGCGGGCCACATCCTCACCCCCGGCGGTTTCGTTCGCGGTACGCTGGCGTGGGGCCAGGGGCGCATCACGCAGATCGACGGCGCGTCGGTCACCGAGATGGAGGTCCGCGCCGACCGCGCCACGCCGGTGCTGCTGCCGGGTTTTATCGACCTGCACGTGCACGGCGGCGGCGGGGCCGACACCATGGATGCGGGTGCGGCCGTCTCGCGCATCGCGCGCCAGCACGCGCAGCACGGCACCACAGCGCTGCTGGCCACCACGATGACCGCGCCGCTGGCCGAGATCGAGGCCGCGCTGCGCGCGCTGGCGCCGGCCTGCGCCCACCGCGAGAGCGGCGCGGCGCGCGTGCTCGGCGTGCACCTCGAGGGGCCCTACATCAGCCCCGACAAGCTGGGCGCGCAGCCGGCTTTCGCGCGGCTGCCGGCGCTGGCGGAGATCCTGGCGCTGCACGCCATCGCGCCGATCCGGCTGCTCACGCTGGCGCCCGAAGTGCCGGGCGCCCTGGCGCTCATCCCGGCCCTGGTGGGCGCGGGCATGCGCGTGCAGCTGGGCCACAGCGCGGCCAGCTACGAGCAGGCGGTGGCCGCGTTGGAGGAGGGCGCCAGCGGCTTCACGCACCTCTTCAACGCCATGAGCGCGCTGCACCATCGCGCCCCCGGCGTGGTGGGTGCGGCGCTGGCCCATGCGCAGCACGCCGAGATCATTCCCGACCTGTTGCACGTGCACCCGGGCGCCATCCGCGCGGCGCTGCGTTCCATTCCCGGCCTGTTCTGCGTGACCGACGCGACGGCCGCCGCCGGCATGCCCGACGGCGAGTACCGCCTGGGCCGCCAGACCGTCACCAAGTGCCTGGGCGGCGTTCGCCTGGCCGACGGCACGCTGGCCGGCAGCACGCTCACCATGGACCAGGCGCTGCGCAACCTGGTGGCCATCGGCCTGCCGCTGGCGCAAGCCTCGGCGCGCGTGAGCCTGCACGCCGCGCAGTACCTGGGCCTGGCCGACCGCGGGCGGCTCGAGGTCGGCGCCTGGGCCGACCTGGTGGTGCTGGATGCGGCCACGCTCGAATTGCGCCAGGTGTTTGCCGAAGGCCAGGCCGTGGCACAGGGCACCTGAGTGCCGCGCGGCCCGCGCCGGTAGCATCGCAAGCCCGGCCCTGCCCACTTCACCCCCTGGAGTCCACACGATGATCCGCTTGACGACTGTTCGCGCCACCGCCACGGCGGGCGCGGCCCTGCTGGCCCTCGCACTGGCAGCCCACCCGGCGCTGGCGCAGCCCAGGAAGGACACGGCCGTGCTCGCGATGACGCTGGAGCCACCGGGCCTGGACCCGACGGCTGGTGCGGCGTCGGCGATCGCCGAAGTCGCGCTGTACAACATCTTCGAGACGCTGACCAAGATCCACAGCGACGGCAGGACCACGCCGCTGCTGGCCGAGAGCTGGAGCGTCTCGCCCGACCTGCGGCTGTGGTCCTTCAAGCTGCGCAAGGGCGTGAAATTCCACAACGGCGAGCCCTTCGACGCCGCGGCGGTGAAGTTTTCCTTCGAGCGCGCCGCCGACAAGGCCAGCACGAACAAGGACAAGGCGACCTTCGCCAATATCGAAGGCATCGCCACGCCCGACGCCGCCATGGTGGAGCTGACCCTTAAAAACGGCGACCCCGACCTGCTCTTCAAGCTGGGCCAGGCCACGGCCATCATCGTCGAGCCCAAGAGCGCAGGCAGCAACCACACCCAGCCCACCGGCACCGGCCCGTACCGGTTGGAGCACTGGGCCAAGGGCTCGGCGGTGACGCTGCTGCGTTGGGACGCGTACCGCGCCGCCAAGGACGTCAAGCTCAGGCGCGTGACGATGCGCTTCATCAGCGACCCCGCCGCCCAGGTGGCGGCGCTGCTCTCGGGCGACGTGGACGTCTTCCCGCGCGTGGCCGCGGCGCGCAGCCTCAAGCAGTTCGAGGGAAACAGGAAGTTCCAGGTGCTGATCGGGGGCTCGCGCGCCAAGACCATCGTGGCCCTCAACAACAAGCGCAAGCCGCTGGACGATGTGCGTGTGCGCCGCGCCATCGCCGCGGCGATCGACCGCAAGGCGGTGATCGAAGGCGCGGCCGACGGCTTTGGCGTGCCCATCGGCAGCTACTACGTGCCGGGCGCGCCGGGCTACATCGATACCACGGCCCTCAACCCCTACGACCAGGCCAAGGCGCGGGCCCTGCTGCACCAGGCCGGCGTGGCGCTGCCGCTGGAGCTGACGATGAAGCTGCCGCCCACGCCCTACGCGCGCCAGGGCGGCGAGGTGGTGGCGGCGATGCTCGCCAAGGTGGGCATCACCGCGAAGATCGAGAACGTCGAGTGGGCGCAGTGGCTGTCCGGCGTATACGGCCAGAAGGCTTACGACCTGACCATCGTCTCGCATGTCGAGCCCCTGGACTTCGGCAACTTCGCGCGGCCCGGCTACTACTGGGGCTACGAGTCGGCCGAGTTCAATGCGCTGTGGGCGAAGATCCAGGCCACCATCAAGATCGATGAGCGCAACCGGCTGATGGCCGATGCGCAGCGGCTGGTGGCCCAGGACGCCGTCGCGGTGTACCTCTACCAGCCGACCTGGATCACGGTGGCGAGTGCTCGCCTGAAGGGCTTGTGGAAGGACATGCCGGTGTTCGTGAATGATCTTTCGGCGATGAGCTGGCAGTGAGGGGTTTGTCGGGGCTTCTTCTGCGCTCGCAGAGGGGAGGCCGGGGGTTCGCCTTCGGCGGGGGGTTCTTCTGTCTGCTCGCAGTGGAGGCCGGGGTTTCGGCCCGGCGGCCGACTCCCTTTCTTTGCTGGTGCAAAGAAAGGAAGCAAAGAAAGCACCTTGAAGACGGCGGTGGTTGGGGTGGCGGGGCGGTCGCTACGCTCCGCCTGGGGGCGCGGCAGGCTCTCGCCCAGGGGGGCTCGACAGGGCCACTTGATAGACCGTGGCGGCCCTGTGCGCCGGCCCGCTGGACGAAAGGCAAAGACCCGCAGGGCTGGCAGCGGATCTCGACGAAAGGCAAAGACCCGCGGGGCCGGCAGCAGCGCTCGAGCTTGTGTATTGGTTTTCGTCGAGCGGTTTGCAGCATCGATCCACCACGCTGCCACCAAGTGGCCCTGTCGAGCCCCCCTGGGCGAGAGCCTGCCGCGCCGCCGTGCGGAGCGCAGCGACCGCCCCGCCAAACCAAACCACCTCCGTATTGAGGTGCTTTCTTTGCTTCCTTTCTTTGCACCAGCAAAGAAAGGGAGTCGGCCGCCGGGCCGAAACCCCGGCCTCCACTGCGAGCAGACAGAAGAACCCGCCAGCCGAAGGCAAACCCCCGGCCTCCCCTCTGCGAGCGCAGAAGAAACACCGGGCCTGCGCTGCAAGCCAGCAGCAGCAGCAGCAGCAGCAGCAACCATCACCCCCCCGCCCCCCCCATGAGCCGCCCCAACGCGGCTTCGCTGCACTCTCCGATTGGCAACTCGCCCGCAATGCGCCCGCCATTCATGACCACCACGCGGTCGCTCAGCGCCAGGATCTCGTCGAGCTCCGACGACACCACCAGCACCGCCCCGCCGGCGTCTCGCATCGCCCGCAGCCGGCCGTGGATGAACTCGATGGCGCCGATGTCCACGCCGCGCGTGGGCTGGCCCACCAGCAGCACCTGCGGCTCGCGGTCGTCGATCTGCGCCTCGCGCGCGAGCACCAGCTTTTGCTGGTTGCCGCCGCTGAACTTGCTCGATGGCAAGAGCACGTTGCGCGGCCGAACGTCGTAGCGCTCCATCATCGCCGCGCAGTCCTGCTTCATCTGGCGCTGGCGCATCCAGCCGCGGCGGCTGTAGCGCGGCCGGTGCTGGTAGCCCAGCACGCTGGATTCCCAGGCGGCGAAGGGCAATACCAGGCCGCGGCGGTGGCGGTCCTCGGGCACATGGGCCACGCCCAGCTCGCGGGCCTGGCGCGCGTGCAGCCAGCGTGCGGGCGTGAAGACCTGCCCGGCCAGGCGCAGCTCGCCCTGCGCCGGCACGCGCAGGCCCGAGAGTGTGTCCAGCAGCTCGCTCTGCCCGTTGCCCGAAACGCCGGCCACGCCGACGATCTCGCCGGCGCGCAGGGTCAGCGACACATCGGTCAGGCGCGGCACGCCCATCGCATCGCTCCAGCCCAGGCCCTGGGCCTGCAGCAGCACCGCGCCGGGGGCCGCCGCGCCACCGTCGCGGCCCAGGTTGACGCGCCGGCCCACCATGGCCTGCGCCAGGCCATCCAGGCTGGTCTGGGCGATGGCGCAGTCCAGCACCACCTGGCCGGCGCGCATCACCGTCACGGTGTCGCACAGGGCCATGATCTCCTTGAGCTTGTGGGTGATGAGCAGGATCGTCGTGCCGCGCTGGCGCAGCCCACGCAAGGTGTCGAAGAGGTGCAGGGTCTCCTGCGGCGTGAGCACGGCGGTGGGTTCGTCGAGGATCAGGATGCGCGCGCCGCGGTATAGCGCCTTGAGGATCTCCAGCCGTTGGCGTTCGCCCACCGGCAGCTCGGCCACCAGGGCGTCGAGCTTCACCGCCAGGCCGGTCTCGCGCATCAAGCCCTCGAGCCGGGTGCGCACCTGGGCGCGCGCGGCCTGCAAGCGCCAGCCGGGTTCGGCGCCAAGCATCACGTTGTCCAGCGCCGAGAGCGTGTCGACGAGCATGAAGTGCTGGTGCACCATGCCGATGCCCAGCGCGATGGCCGTGCGCGAACCGTCGATGCGCGCTGGCCGGCCCTCGATGGCGATCTCGCCGCTGTCGGCCTGGTACAAGCCGTACAAGATAGCCATCAGCGTGCTCTTGCCCGCGCCGTTCTCGCCGACGATGCCGTGCACCGTGCCGGCCTCCACGGTCAGCGCCACATCGCGGTTGGCATGCACCGCGCCGAAGCGCTTGTCGATGTGGCGCATGGCGACCGCCAATGGCGCATCGGCGACGCGATCCAGCGGCCGCCGCGGAACCGGCTGCGCCGGGCCGCTGGCGGCGCCCCCCTGGGGGGGAGTCGCCGAAGGCGCTCCGGGGGGGGTCACTTGCAGGCGTTGTTCGCCATGTAGTCGATGACCTTGATCTTGCCGGCCACGATATCGGCCTTGGCCTGGTCGATGCGCTTCTTCATCTCGGGCGTCACCAGCTTGGCGTTGTGCTGGTCCAGCGAGGCCTCGACGGCGCCTTCCTTCAGGCCCAGCGAGGTCATGCCCGGCGTCACGCCCTTGAACGCGGTGTACACCGCCACGTCCACGCCCTTGGCCATGCTGGTGAGCATGGTGCCGGGCTGCAGGTGGTTCTGGTTGCTGTCCACGCCGATGGCCAGTTTGCCCGCGTCCTTGGCCGCCTGGTATACGCCCAGGCCGGTGCCCCCGGCGGCAGCGAAGATCACGTCCACGCCGGCGGCGAATTGCGCCTTGGCCAGTTCGGCGCCGCGCGCCGGGTCGTTCCAGGCCTGCGGCGTGGTGCCGGTCATATTGGCGGTGACGGTGACCTTCGGGTTGGCGTATTTGGCGCCCTGCTCGTAGCCGCACTGGAATTTGCGGATCAGCGGGATGTCCATGCCGCCGACGAAGCCCACCTTGGCCGACTTGCTGGCGATCGCGGCCATCATGCCGACGAGGAAGCTGCCCTCGTGCTCCTTGAAGACGATGCTTTGCACATTGGGCAGGTCGACCACCGAATCGATGATCACGAACTTGATCTTGGGGAAATCCTTGGCCACCTTCTCGATCGCGCTGCCCTGGCTGAAGCCGATGCCGACGATGGGGTCGGCGCCGCGCTCGGCCATGCGGCGGATGGCCTGCTCGCGCTGCGTGGGGTTGGAGATCTCGAACTCCATATACGACTTGCCGGTTTCCTTCTTCCAGCGCTCGGCGCCGCGGTAGCCGGCCTCGTTGAACGACTTGTCGAACTTGCCGCCCATGTCGAAGATCACGGCCGGTTCGGCCAGGGCGGTGCCGGTGGCCGCTGCTGCGAGCAGGGCGAGCAAGGTGGGCTTGAGTTTCATGGGCTTGAGTTTGCAGGTTTGTCGGTGGGCGGCAGGATAGCAAGTCTTGCGCCGCCCGCCCGCCGCCAGCCCGTCGCCGGCGGCACTAGGATGGCGCCATGACCACCGATTTCGACCCCGCCGCCCTGCGGGCCCGCGCCCGCGCCTTGCCCAAGGTGCTGCTGCACGAACATCTGGACGGCGGGCTGCGCGTGGCCACCTTGTTCGAGCTGCTGCGCGAGCGCGGCATCACCCCGCCGGCGCCGGACGAGGCCACGCTGGCCGCCTGGTTCGACGCCAACGCCCACGCCGGCAGCCTGGTGAAGTACCTCCAGGGGTTCGCCTTGACCGTGGAGGCCATGTCCAGCCCCGCGGCGATGGAGCGCGTGGCCTTCGAAGCCGCCGAAGATGCACAGGCCGACGGCGCCGTGCTGGCGGAATTCCGCATCGCGCCCTTGCTCTTCGAAACCCACGGCGTCGCCGGCGAGGCCGCGGTCGAGGCCTTGCTCGCCGGCCTGGCGCGCAGTGCGCTGCCGCTGCAGCAGCAAAGCGGCCTGATCGTCTGCGCCATGCGCCACCTGCCGCCCGAGGAAACCGCGCGCGCGGCGCGCCTGGCGATCAAATTCATGGACCGCGGCGTGGTGGGTTTCGACCTCGCCGGGGCCGAGCATGGGCACCCGCCGGGCGAGCATGCCGGCGCGCTGCGCCTGGCGCGCGAGGCCGGCCTGGCGCTCACGCTGCACGCCGGCGAGGCCGACGCGGCCGAGCGCGTGGTCGAGGCCGCCCGCCTGGGCGCGCGGCGCATCGGCCATGGCGTGCACCTGGTGGATGCCCTGCGCTACCCGGAGCGCGGCGCCCTCCTCGATGAAATCAAGGCCCTGGGCGTGCACCTGGAGATCTGCCCGACCAGCAACGTGCACACCGGCGCGGCGGCGTCGATCGCCAGCCACCCCATCACCGCGCTGTGGCACGCCGGCGTGAGCCTGAGCTACCACACCGACAACCGGCTCATGAGCTGCATCACGCAGTCGTCAGAGGCCGCCGACCTGCTGGCGCACACGCCGCTGACCGAGCGCGACCTGCTGGCCATGGCCCACCAGGCCGCCGGGCACAGCTTTCTGCCGCAGGCGCAGCGCCGGCAGGCGCAGCAGACCATCGCCGCGGCGGGCGAGGCGCTTCAAAACCGTTGAGAGCGCTCCGCATTCGCGACATACTGCGCTGTCCGGTGAAGGCAAAAAGGGTGGCTTCGCCCCCGGGGCGCGCTTCAGATGCCGCACAACGGGCCGATAGTCCAAATGTGGCGCCTTCGGGCGACTAAGGACTTGCGTGTCGCAGCGAACCGTTCTGATCGTCGACGACAGCCCGGAGAACCTCACGGTGCTGGGCGAGTTGCTGTGCGAGCACTACAAGGTGCGCGCGGCCAACTCCGGCGATCGCGCGCTGGAGCTGGTGCGCCAGGCGCCGCAGCCCGACCTGATCCTGCTCGACGTGATGATGCCGCAGATGAACGGCTATGAAGTGCTGGAGCGGCTGCGCGCCGCGGCCGAGACGCGCGATATTCCGGTCATCTTCGTCACCGCCATGAACGCGCCCGAGGACGAGCAGCGCGGCCTCACGCTGGGCGCAGTGGACTACATCACCAAGCCGTTGCGGCCGGCCATCGTGCTGGCCCGCGTGCACACCCACCTCGAGCTCAAGCGCGCGCGCGACCTCCTGCAGCAGCACAACGCCACGCTGGAGACCGAGATCGCGCTGCGCCTGCACGAGAACCTGGTCATCCAGGAGGTCACCATCCGCGCCCTGGCGCGGCTGGCCGAGACGCGCGACAACGAGACCGGCAACCACATCCTGCGCACCCAGCGCTACGTCGAGGCCCTGGCGCGGCGGGCCAGCCGGCACCCGCGCTTCGCCGCGGAGCTGAACGAGCACGATATCTCGCTGATCGCCAAATCGGCGCCGCTGCACGATATCGGCAAGGTCGGCATCCCCGACTCCGTGCTGCTCAAGCCGGGCAAGCTCACGCCCGAGGAATGGGCGCTCATGAAGACCCACTCCAAGCTCGGCGCCGACGCCATCGCACGGGCCGAGGCCGATGCCCACGAGCCGGTGAAGTTTCTCGCCTACGCCAAGGACATCGCGCTGCGCCACCACGAGCGCTGGGACGGCAGCGGCTACCCCGGCGGTTTGGCCGGCGAGGCCATTCCGCTGGCCGCGCGGCTGATGGCGCTGGCCGATGTCTTCGACGCCCTCATCTCGCGCCGCGTCTACAAGGCGCCCATGCCCGTGGCCCAGGTGCGCGGCACCATGGCGGCCGAGCGCGCACGGCACTTCGACCCCGACCTGCTCGACCTCTTCCTGGACGGCTTCGACGATTTCTGCGAGATCGCCCGCCGCTACCCGGACGAGCCCCTGCCCGCCGAGCCCATGGCCTGGGCCGCCGCGACGACGGGCCCCGCCACCAGCCACTGAAGGCCCGCCCCGGATGGACCCCGCCGCCGACCCCGCTGCCGGCCCCACGCCAGCCAACGCAGGCGGCCGCGGCCGCAGGCTGCCGTTGTCTCCCCAGTTGGTGTGGGCGGGGGCGGCGCTGTTGATCGTTGCGCTGACGGCAGGCGCCGTGCGCTGGACTTTCGACCAGCATGAATTGCGCAGCGCCACGGAGCTGGAGGCGGTGGTCGACCTGCGCTCGCGCGAGATCGGCGCCTGGGTCGAGCACACCGGGACGCACGCGCGGGTCGCGGGCGCCATCGCCCATTGGGGCGCGCGCTACCACGGCGCGGGCGCAGGTGGTGACGCCGCGGAGCGCGCCCGGCTCATGGAGCGCCTGGTCGAGCTGCGCAAGGCCTTGCGCGGCGACAGCATCCTGATCGTCGACGAGCGCGGCGATATCGTGGCCAGCGAGACCGGCCTGACGGGGCCCGCGCCGGCGCCGCTGCGCGCGGCCGCGCAGCGGGCGCGGGCCACGCGCCAGGTGCAGCACAGCGTCATCTATTTCATCGACGGCGAGCCCAACCTCGACTTCGCGGTGCCGCCGGCCGCGGCGGGCCCGCAGACCGAGGGCGTCGTCGTCCTGAGGGTGAATCCGGTGGAGGCCTTGTCACCCCTGTTGCAGGCCTGGCCGGGGTCCGGTGCCACGGCCGTCTCGCGCCTGGGGCAACGCGAGGGCGACGAGTTATTGGACGTGCTGGCCAACAAACGAGTGCCTGTCCACACGCCGGGTCTGCTGGTGGGGCGTGCCGTGCTGGGAACTCTGCCCGTCGGCAGCGCGGCCAAGGGGGTGGATGGCCGCGGCGTGCCGGTGCTGGGCGCCGTGCGGCCGGTGCCGGGCACCGACTGGTTTCTGATGGTCAAGCTGGATCTCGCCGAGGTGCGCGCCGGGGCCCGGCGGGACGCCGCGTGGGCGGTGGCCGGCGGTGTACTGGTCTTGCTGGGGCTGGCGGGCATCGGGTTGCTGCTGCGGCAGCAGCGCTCACTGGAGCTGGCGCGTGTCCACGCCGCCGCGCGCCAACGTGAGCAAGACGCGCTGAAAGACGAGCTGCTGCGCCGCCGCGTATTCGTGGAGGAATCCACCGACGGCATCCTGGTGCTCAATCCGGACGGCACGGTCTACGAGGCCAACGCCGCCTTCGAGCAGTTGGTGGGGTATGGCAGCGACGAGCTCAAGACCCTGCATGTCTGGGACTGGGATACGCAATTTCCGCCCCACACCCTGCCGCGGGTGCTCCAGCCCGCCGCGCCGGGCAAGCTCGGCTTCGAGACCGTCTATCGGCGCAAGGACGGCACCCTGCGGCATGTCGAGGGGCGCACCAGTGCCGCCACCATCGCGGGCCGCCAGCTGGTCATGGCCGTCTTCCGCGATACCACCGAGCGCCACGAGGCCGAGCAGCAGCTGCGCAAACTCTCGCTGGCCGTCGAGCAAAGCCCGGTGGGCATCGCCGTCACCGATGACCAGGGGCGCGTCGAGTTCGTCAACGAGGCGCTCTTGCGCATCAGCGGCCTCTCGCGCGACGAGGCCCTGGGCCAGCCCTTGCGCCGGCTGCAGCCGGCGCTGGCGCCGACCGCAAGCGGATCGGGGATGCGCGCCGCGCTGGCCGCCGGCGAGCACTGGCAAGGCGAGTACAGCAGCCAGCGCAAGGACGGCCAGCGCTACGAGGTCTTCGTGCACGCGGCGCCGATCCGCCAGCCCGATGGGCAGATCGCGCACTACCTGTTCATCGGCGAGGACATCACCGAACACAAGCGGCTGGGTGCCGAGCTCGACCGCCACCGCCACCAGCTGCAGGCGCTGGTGGACGAGCGCACGCTGCAACTGCAGCAGGCCAATACCGAACTCTTGCTGGCGCGCGACCGGGCCGAGGCCGCCAACCGGGCCAAGAGCTCGTTCCTGGCGAATATGAGCCACGAGATCCGCACCCCGCTGAACGCCATCATCGGCCTGACGCACCTGCTCAGGCGCGATGCCGGCGACGCCGTGGCGCGCGAGCGCCTGGGCAAGGTGTCGCAGGCCGCGGGCCACCTGCTGCAGGTGATCAGCGACGTGCTCGATCTGTCGAAGATCGAGGCCGACAAGCTCGAACTCGAGGTCATCGATTTCTCGCTCGCCGGCGTGATTTCGCGCAGCTGCGCGCTGGTCGCCGAACGTGCCCAGGCCAAGGGGTTGGAGATCGTCACCGACACCGCGGTGACGCCCGACGCGCTGCGGGGCGACCCGACGCGGTTGTCACAGGCCCTGCTCAACCTGCTGACCAACGCGGTGAAATTCACCGAGCAGGGGCGCATCACCGTGCGCGCCGAGCTGCTGGACCGCCAGGGCGAGCTGCTGCACCTGCGGCTGGCGGTGCGCGACACCGGCATCGGCATCGCCCGCGAGAAACTCGGCGAGTTGTTCGGCGCCTTCGTGCAGACCGACACCTCCACGACCCGCCGTTTCGGCGGCACCGGCCTGGGCCTGGCCATCACGCGGCGCCTCGCGGCACTGATGGGCGGCGAGGTCGGCGTCACCAGCGAGCCCGGGGTCGGCAGCGAGTTCTGGTTTACCGCCCGGCTGCCGGCCAGCCTGGCCGCATTGCCGGCGCCGGACCGCATGCCGCCGGCCGATGCCGAAACGGAGCTGCGCGGCCTTTGCGAGGGCGCCCGGATCCTGCTGGTGGAAGACAACCCCGTCAACCAGGATGTGGCGGTCGAGTTGATCCAGGCGGTCGGCCTGTGCGTGGAGGTCGCCGACAACGGCGTCGAGGCGCTCGCCAAGCTGCAGGACACCCGCTACGACCTCGTGCTGATGGATATGCAGATGCCCGTCATGGACGGCCTGGAGGCCACCCGCCGCATCCGCCAGTCTCCAGCCAGCCCGTCGCTGCCCATCCTGGCGATGACGGCGAATGCCTTCGGCGAGGACCGCGCCGCGTGCCTGGCCGCCGGGATGAACGACCACATCGCCAAGCCGGTGGACCCGGCGAGCCTGTACGCGGCGCTGCGGCGCTGGCTGCCCGGCGGGCCGGCGGGTCCGGGTGCGAGTGCCCATGCGAGTGCCGTCGCGGCGCAGGCGTTGCGGCCCGAACCGGCGCCGCCCGGGCCGGACGTCCCCGCCATCGAGGGCCTGGACGCGCCGCTGGCTCTGCGCTACGTGGGCGGCCGCACGGAGGTCTACTACCGCGTGCTGCGGCAGTTCGCGCTGCACTACCGTGACGGGCCCGACGATGTGGCGCACCTGCTGCAGCGCGGTGAGTGGGAAGCGCTCAAGCGCGCGGCGCATTCGATCAAGGGCGCCTCGGCATCCATAGGCTCGCTGCGCGTGCCGCCACTGGCCGACACGCTGGAGCGTGCGGTGGCCGGCGCGAGTCCGGCCGCGGATATCGCCGCGGCCGCGGCCGCGCTGCAGCGCGCGCTGCACGCCCTGGTGGCGGCCATCGATGCCGGGCTGCCGCAAGCCCCGACGGCGCCCGCGGCGCTGGCCGATGCGGTGGAGCCGGGCGAGCTGGACCGCCTGGAGGCGCTGCTGCAGGGCGGTGACTTCGAGGCCGCGACGGTCTTCCGCCACCTGGCGCCGGGCCTGCACGCGCAGTTCGGCGCCGCCGTCGAAGCGGTCGAGGCCAGCTTGCGCCGTTTCGACTACCCGCGCGCCGCCGCCGCGCTGCGCGCCCTGCGCGCGGGCTGAGCCGGACGCGATGGCGTGCCTGCGCAGGGCATCGCGCCGGCGCAGGCCCGAACCCTCCGAGGCGAGGGCTGAGCCGCGCTCAGCGCTCGCTCTTGGCCCGACGCCGCTGCTGCCAGGCCAGCAGCTCGCCGACATAGCCGCGGCGGAAACCCACCACGCAGACGACGAAGATCGCGCCGATGATCACCGTGACCCACGCGCCCACGCGGTCGGCCAGGTAGTTCTGCAGCGCGATGATGGTGAAGGCGCCGAGCACCGGCCCGGCGAAGGTGCCCATGCCGCCCAGGCCGGCCAGCGTGGTGCTGAGCACGAAGGCGAGCAGCTTGTAGCGGTCGCCCCATGCAATGGCTGTGCGGGCGAGCGCCGCAGCGGCGATGGCGACGCGGAGAGCGAAAGGAGGGGTGCTGAATCCGGGGGTGAGGGTGGGGGAGCCTCGCCGCGAGCGGTTGACATGACGTCTGGACGTCTATACTGCTGGACACTTATCCAGTGGAGAAGGCGATGCGCCGAAGGCCAGGTGAAGTGCGCGATGCGATCGTGCATGTGCTCGATGGGCGCCCATCGGGCGCCACGGCGCATGAGATCAGCGACGAGGTGTCGCGTCTGATCGGCAAAGTGCCGCCGTCGTCGGTGCGGTCATATCTGCAACTTAACACCCCCGCTTTGTTTGCCCGCATGGACCGTGGCCAATATGCGCTGAACGGCTTTGAGGACACGGTGGCGCGGCCACTGGCTGCGCCGGCCGCATCGCCGCGTGAGTTCACCCACGGCGGCGCCCAGTTGGTACTGTCTGACTGCAATGAGTGGTTCGAACGCCAGTCACCGAACAGCATGCACGCTGTCGTCACCGACCCGCCCTACGGGTTGGTCGAGTATTCGGAGGGTGAGCAGGACAAACTGCGGTCGGGCCGTGGGGGCGTCTGGCGAATTCCACCCAGCTTTGATGGTGTCAAGCGCGCGCCCCTGCCGCGCTTCACCGTGCTCAAGGCGGGCGACCTCGATGCGTTGGAGCGCTTCTTCCTGGCCTGGGGACGTAGCCTGATGCGCGTGCTGGTGCCCGGCGCCAACGTCGTCGTGGCCAGCAATCCCCTGCTGTCGCATCTGGTATCGGGTTCGTTGGCTCGCGCCGGTCTGGAGCGGCGCGGCGAACTCGTGCGTCTGGTGATGACGATGCGAGGAGGTGACCGGCCCAAGGCCGCGCACGTGGAGTTCAGTGGCGTCAGCGTGATGCCGCGGTCGATGTGGGAGCCATGGCTGCTATTCCGCAAACCAATCGATGGTCGGGTGCAGGACAACCTTCGCAAGTGGGGCACCGGCGGCTTCCGGCGCATCAGCGACGCGCGGCCATTCGGTGATGTGATCGAGTCCTCGCCCACACGCGCTGCCGAGCGTCGCCTCGCTAACCATCCCAGCCTGAAGCCGCAGGCCTTCCTGCGGCGCGTGGTGCGAGGTGTATTGCCCCTGGGGCAGGGCGTGGTGCTCGATCCGTTTGCGGGTTCGGGGTCCACCCTCGCGGCAGCAGAGGCGGTAGGCTATTCGAGCATTGGCATCGAGCGCGATCCGCGTTACTTCGACCTGGCTTGCGAGGCGATTCCCGCGCTCGCTGACCTGCGAGTGACCGAAGCGCCCCGGCCGGGAGATGGGGATCAGGCGCGATAGACCCAACTGCGGCGCAGCTTGGCGATCCCTTGCGCGTGCAGGGTGGCGGTCCGCGTGCCCAGTTCGCCTCGGGCATTCTTTCGAAAGTCGCCGACCGTCACCTGACCGAGATAGATCTCGGTAAAGGTCATCGGGCGACGTTGCCGAGCAGGTTCTGTCTCATTGTCGACCTGGTAGACGAAGACGCACATCCACTGCTCGCGCGCGCCGTGGGTGTCCACCGCACCCCCGGCCTTGCGCGTGGTCTTGATTTCGATGCCTTGCTCGCCTGCTTTGACCGCGTTGCCAGCGTACTGCCCCTTCAACACGAGGTCAGGGTGACCGTTGAAGTGCGCGTTGACAACCAGCGTACGCGAGTGCTTGGCGAGGCTCGAAGTGAGCATGTCCGAGAGCACGCCCGACATGATTGCGGGCCGCAGGATGTCATCGAGTCGTTCGAGGCCCTTGGCCACAAGCCCGGTGTTGACGTCAAAGAAGAAGTCGTAGACATCCTGGGCGGCAGCCCGAAAGTCGTCGGCTCGCAGCTGGTACGGCAGCAAGATGTCCGGGTTGAACTTCGTCGCGTCAAGGGTGTTGCGCCGCATGTGTGCGAATAGCTCGAGGATGTCGACTCGAGCATATCGCGCCAACCGGGGGCTTTGGTTGCCCAGCGAAGCCATCGCGCGTTGCCGCGTCAGCACCTTCTGACCGGCCCGGAGTCCGAAGGCGCAAGCGCAACAGCGCTCAGGCGCAGCGCAGGCAGCCCTTGAGCCGATCTCGGCCCCGGCGCCTCAGCCTTCGTCCTTGATCCGCCTGCGCTGCTGCCAGGCCAGCAGTTCGCCGACATAGCCGCGGCGGAAGCCCACCACGCAGACCACGAAGATCGCGCCGATGATCACCGTGACCCACGCGCCCACGCGGTCGGCCAGGTAGTTCTGCAGCCCGATGATGGTGAAGGCGCCGAGCACCGGCCCGGCGAAGGTGCCCATGCCGCCCAGCAGCGTCATCAGCACGACCTCGCCCGAGAGCGACCAGTGTGCGTCGGAGAGCGTGGCGAAACCCAGCACCACGGTCTTCAGCGAGCCGGCCAGGCCGGCCAGCGTGGTGCTCAGCACGAAGGCCAGCAGCTTGTAGCGGTCGACGTCGTAGCCCAGCGAAATGGCGCGCGGCTCGTTCTCGCGGATGGCCTTGAGCACCTGGCCGTAGGGCGAATGCACGATGCGCACGATGGCCAGGAATACCGCCACGAACACCGCCAGCACCACGAAGTACAGGGTGAGGTCGCTTTCCAGCGAGAGCAGGCCGAAGAGCTTGCCGCGCGGCACGCCCTGCAGGCCGTCTTCGCCGCCGGTGAAGGGCGCTTGCAGCCAGAGGAAGAAGATCATCTGCGCCATGGCCAGCGTGATCATCGCGAAATAGATGCCCTGGCGGCGGATGGCGATCAGCCCCACCACCAGGCCCAGCGCTCCCGCGCCCAGCGTGCCGCCGAGGATGCCGAGTTCGGGCGACAGGCCGGCCGCCTTGATCAGCCAGCCGGTGAAATAGGCCGCCGCGCCCAGGTAGGCGGCGTGGCCGAACGAAAGCAGCCCGGTATAGCCCAGCAGCAGGTTGAAGGCGCAGGCGAAGATCGCGAAGCACAGCATCTTCATCATGAAGATGGGGTACACGCCGATGAAGGGCGCGGCGAGCAGGAACGCCAGGCCGGCGGCCCAGGCCCAGCGGGCATGGCGCGTGAGCGCGGCTTGGGCAGACTCGGGCATCACTTTTCCTTGCCGAACAGGCCGGCCGGCCGCAGCACCAGCACGATGGCCATGATGACGAAGACCACGATGTTCGATGCCTCGGGGTAGAAGACCTTGGTCAGGCCTTCGACCAGGCCCAGCACCAGCCCGGTGAGGATGGAGCCCATGATGGAACCCATGCCGCCAATGACGACCACGGCGAAGACCACGATGATGAGGTTGCTTCCCATCAACGGGGTGATCTGGATGATGGGCGCGGCCAGCACCCCGGCAATGGCCGCCAGCCCCGCGCCGGCGGCATAGGTCAGCATCACCATCATCGGCACGTTGATGCCGAAGGCCTGCACCAGCGCCGGGTTCTCGGTGCCCGCCCGCAGGTACGAGCCCAGCCGCGTGCGCTCGATGACGAACCAGGTGCCGAAGCACACCACGAGCGAGGCCAGGACGACGAAGGCGCGGTAGTTCGGCAGCACCATGAAGCCCAGGTTGGTGGCCCCTTGCAGGGACTCGGGCACCGGGTACTGCTGGCCCGAGACGCCGAACTGGTCACGGAACAGGCCCTCGGCGATGAGCGCCAGGCCGAAGGTCAGCAGCAGGCCGTAGATGGGGTCGATCTTGTACAGCCGCTTGAGCAGCGTGCGCTCGATGAGCATGCCCAGCACGCCCACCACGAGCGGCGCCAGCGCCAGCGCGGCCCAGTAGTTGAGCCCGAAATACTCGAGGCTGCCCCAGGCCACGTAGGCGCCGATCATGTACAGCGCGCCGTGCGCGAAATTGACGATCCCCAGCAACCCGAAAATCACCGCCAGGCCCAGGCTGAGCATGGCGTAGAACGAGCCGTTCACCAGGCCCAGCGTGAGCTGGCCCAGGAAGGCCTGCAACGGGATGCCGAAGATGTCCATCGCGCGGCGCGCTGCCTCAGGCCACTACTTCCACAGTGCGCACTTGGTGTCGGCCTTGGTCGTCCAGGCGGCTTCGCCCTTGATCGTCTCGACCACGTTGTAGTAGTCCCAGGGCTCGGTGCTCTTGTCCGGGCTCTTCACCTGCATCAGGTACATGTCGTGCACCATGCGGCCGTCGGCGCGGATGAAGCCGCCCTTGGCGAAGACGTCGTTGATCGGCGTCTTGCGCATCTGCGCCAACACCTTGTCGGCGTCGTCGCTGCCGATGGCCTTGACCGCCTTGAGGAATTGGGTGGCCGCCGAATAGTCGCCGGCCTGCACCGACGAGGGCATGCGCTTCATCGTCTCGAAGAAGCGGCGCGCCCAGGCGCGCGTCTCGGCGTTATGGTTCCAGTACCAGCTGTCGGTGAGGTACATGCCTTGGGTGGTCTTCAGCCCGAGCGAGTGGATGTCGTTGATGAAGACCAGCAGGCCGGCCAGCTTCATGGTCTTGGTGACGCCGAATTCGTTGGCGGCCTTGATGGTGTTGATGGTGTCGCCGCCGGCATTCGCCATGCCCAGGATCTGCGCCTTGCTGGCCTGTGCCTGCAGCACGAAGGACGAGAAGTCGCTCGCCGCCAGCGGGTGCTTGACGGTGCCCACGATGGTGCCGCCAGCGGCCTTGACGACGGTGGAGGTGTCGGCCTGCAGCGCCGCACCGAAGGCATAGTCGGCCTGCAGGAAGTACCAGGTCTTGCCGCCGGACTTGACCACCGCGCCGCCCGTGCCCTTGGCCAGCGCCACCGTGTCGTAGGCCCAGTGGATGGTGTACGGCGTGCATTGGTCGTTGGTGAGCGCCGAGCTGGCCGCGCCCACCACCAGGAAGGGCTTCTTCTTCTCGGACGCCACCTTGGACATGGCCAGGGCCACGCTCGAGTTGGTGCCGCCGATGAGCATGTCCAGGCCCTGGGTGTCGAACCACTCGCGGGCCTTGGCCGCGGCCACGTCGGCCTTGTTCTGGTGCTCGGCGTAGAGGACCTCGATCTTCTTGCCGTTGATCGCGCCGCCCATGTCGGCAACCGCCATGCGGACGGCCTCGACGCCACCCATGCCGTCGATGTCGCCATACACGCCGGCCATGTCGGTGATGATGCCGATCTTGATCACGTCGCCCGAGATCTGGGCCTGGGCCGGGGCCACGGCGGCGGTCATGGCGGCCAGGGCCAGCGTGCAAGCGGCGGAGAGTTTCTTCAGTTTCATGCGGTGCTCCTGAACAGGGAGATGAGGGGGTCGGACTTCAGCGGGGGGGGGGGTGAACGGGCGGGCGTGCGCTGCGCTCAGACGCCCAGGTACTCATGCAGGCGGTCCATGCGCGAGGGCAGCTCGGCCTGGTTGAATTCCTGGATCACCTGGCCGTGCTCGACGACCAGGAAGCGGTCGGCCAGCTTTGCTGCAAAGCGAAAGTTCTGCTCCACCATGACGATGGTGTAGCCCTGCTGGCGCAGCATGCCCACCATCTCGGCGAGTTTTTGCACGATGACGGGCGCCAGGCCTTCGGACATCTCGTCCAGCAGCAGCAGCCTGGCGCCGGTGCGCAGGATGCGCGCCACGGCCAGCATCTGCTGTTCGCCGCCCGACAGGCGCGAGCCCTGGCTGCCGGCGCGCTCCTGGAGGTTCGGAAACATCGTGTAGATCGCTTCCACGCTCATGCCGCCGGCGGCCATCTGCGGCGGCAGCAGCAGGTTTTCCTCGGCCGACAGGCTGGAGAAGATGCCGCGTTCTTCAGGGCAATAACCGATGCCCAGCCGCGCGATGCGGTGCGTGGCCATGGCGATGGTCTGCACGCCGCGCACCTTGACGCTGCCCTTGCGGCTGCCGATGAGGCCCAGGATGGCGCGCAGCGTGCTCGTGCGGCCGGCGCCGTTGCGGCCCAGCAGCGTCACCACCTCGCCTTCGTCGACGTGGAAATTCATGCCGTGCAGCACGTGCGATTCGCCGTACCAGCCGTGCAGGTCGGTGACTTCGAGGAAGGGGGTGGCCATCACCGGTCTCCCGCCGGGCCGCCCCAAGGGAGGCCGGCTCCCCCTTGGGGGGGCGCGAACGCAGTGAGCTTGGGGGCCGACATCAATGCGCGCCTTGCAGCTCTGTCTGCGCGCTGCCCATGTAGGCCTCGATCACGGCTGGGTTCTTGCTGACCTGTTCGTAGGGCCCTTCGGCCAGCGTGGCGCCGCGCTGCAGCACGGTGATGGTGTCGGCAATGCTGGCCACCACGCTCATGTTGTGCTCGACCATCAGCACGGTGCGGCTGGCGGCCACCTTCTTGATGAGCTGGCGGATGCGGTCCACGTCTTCCAGGCCCATGCCCTGCGTGGGTTCGTCCAGCAGCATCAGCTTGGGCGCCATGGCCAGCGTGGTGGCGATCTCCAGCGCGCGCTTGCGCCCGTAGCTCAGCTCCACCGCGGTCAGGCCGGCGTATTTCTCCAGGTCGACCTCGTGCAGCAGCTCCATCGCCAGCGGGTTGAGCCGCTCCAGCGTGCGTTCGGAGCGCCAGAATTTGAACGACGAGTCGAGCTGGCGCTGCAGCGCCACGCGCACGTTTTCCAGCACCGTGAGGTGGGGGAATACCGACGAGATCTGGAACGAGCGGATCACGCCGCGGCGCGCAATGTGCACCGGGGTCTCGGCGGTGATGTCGTGGCCGTCGAAGAGGATCTGGCCCGAGGTGGGCGTGAGGAATTTCGTCAGCAGGTTGAAGCAGGTCGTCTTGCCTGCGCCGTTCGGGCCGATCAGCGCGTGGATGCTGCCGCGCCGCACCTTGAGGTCGACCTGACTCACTGCGACGAAGCCCTTGAATTCCTTCGTCAAGGCGCGGGTTTCGAGGATGATGTCTGGGCTCATGCGGGGCCGGGGCTGCGGAGGGGAAGTTTAGGGCGCCCCGTGACGCAAGCGATGCGTGGAAACCGCAGCGACGCTAGGACAAACCCGTGGGGCCTTTGAGATGGGTCAAGCGCCGGTCAACGCCTGCGCCGCAGGCCCGGCGCGGCGCGCGATGACTCCGCCGCCCAGGCACACCGGGCCGTCGTAGAGCACGGCACTCTGGCCCGGCGTCACAGCCCATTGCGGCGTGGCGAACTCCAACCGCGCCACGCCGCCGCTGACCGACAGCATGCAAGGCGCATCGGCCTGGCGGTAGCGCGTCTTGGCGGCCAGCGCGCCCGGCGCCGGGGGCTCGCCGGAGACCCAGCTCAGGTCTTCGGCTTCGAGCCAGCCCGACTGCAGCCAGGGGTGGCCATGCCCCTGCACCACGTGCAGGGTGTTGCGCGCCATGTCCTTGTGTGCCACGTACCAGGGCGCATGAATGCCGCCCGCGCCGCCGCCTTCGCGCACGCCGCCGGGCCGCCCCAAGGGGGGCGGCTCCCCTCGGGGAACGGGCCGCGCGTGCGTGGCCCTGGGGGTCCAGTTCACGCCGCCGATGCCCAGGCCCTGGCGCTGGCCCAGCGTGTAGAAGCTCAGGCCGATGTGGCGGCCGAGTTCGCGCCCGCGCTCGTCGAGCATGGGGCCGCTCTCGTGGCTGAGGTAGCGGTTGAGGAACTCGCGGAACGGCCGCTCGCCGATGAAGCAGATGCCGGTGGAGTCTTTCTTTGCAGCCACCGGCAGGCCGATCTCGGCGGCGATGCGGCGCACCTCGGTCTTCTCCAGTTCGCCCACCGGGAACAGCGTGCGCGAGAGCTGCGCCTGGTTCAGGCGGTGCAGGAAGTAGCTTTGGTCCTTGGCCGGGTCCAGGCCCTTGAGCAGCTCGTACCTGACAGCCCCTACGTCGCTGCGCTCCTGCCCCCCGGGGGGGCTCCGGCCGCCTTGGGGCGGCCCGGCGGCGGCCGGGGCCGCGACCTCACGCACGCGTGCGTAGTGACCCGTGGCGATTTTCTCGGCGCCCCGCCGCAGCGCATGTTCCAGGAAGGCCTTGAACTTGATCTCGGCGTTGCACAGCACGTCGGGGTTGGGCGTGCGGCCGGCGCGGTATTCGCTCAGGAATTCGGCGAAGACGCGGTCCTTGTACTCGGCAGCGAAGTTGACATGCTCGATCTCGATGCCGATGACATCGGCCACCGCCGCGGCGTCGACGAAATCGGCGTTGCTCGAACAGTATTCACCGTCGTCGTCGTCCTCCCAGTTTTTCATGAAGAGGCCGACGACCTCGTGCCCCTGCTGCTTGAGCAGCCAGGCACTGACCGCGGAATCCACGCCGCCGCTCAGGCCCACCACCACGCGCATCTTTCGCATGCGCGGAATTATCCGCGCCGCGCCGGCATCGGGCCGGCGGCTAGCCAGATACGGCGCGATCAGCAGGCCAGCATGTCCGAGCCGCTGCGCACCAGCTCGCGGCCGCGGTTCAGCGCGTAGTGCATGGCTTCTTCGGGCGAGGGCCAGCGGTAGCCGCAGGCCAGGCTGTCGTCGCGAAAGGCCTCGCGCAGATGGCCCGGCGCCACGTTCATGCGCTTGACCACCAGCGCGGCGGTATAGCCCTCGCCCCGCCGCGACTCGACGGCGCCGACGAAGATGCGGTACTCGCCTTCATGGGCTTCTTCGAACTGCATGGGGGGCCTCGCGCGGAGCTGACGACGGGCGCGATGATCGGCTCGACTTTGGGGGGTGCGCATCCCTCGGCGGGGGGAGATCCTTCTTCAGGGGGTGTCTCGGCCCCCCCCGCCGGGGGAACGTTCATCACCCGGCGCGTGCGCCGGGCGGGGGCTACAGCGGCCGCGAACTGGCCTGCGCCAGGTAGAACCACTCGTGCCCGGGCAGCGCCGAGACATCGGGGAAGACGACGTAGCCGGCCTCGCTCGCGCGCACTTCGGCGCCGTCGGCGCGCACGGCGATGAGCTCGCCCGCGGCCAGCGGGTCGAAGCTCGTCCAGGCCTTGACGAAGCGGTCGCCTTCGGCATGGCGGTCGACGACTTCGGTCAGCGCCAGGCATTCGTTGGGCGCGGCCGGCGGCGCCAGCGGCAGCTCGGCCAGGCCGAGCAGCGCCAGGGTCTGGCGGATGGCGGTATAGGCCACCTCGGGCGCGGCGGGGTCGTCGTGCGGGCCGCATTCCAGCGTGATGCCGTATCCCCCTTGCCCATTCGCGCCCTGGCTGCGCATGTACTCGGTGGTGCCCACGCCGTAGCTCGGGTCCTCGTGCACCGCGCCGGGGGTCAGCGCGAGCTTGCGCCGGCGCGCCACGCCGGCGGCGTAGGCCTCCATCCAGCCTTCGACGATGCGACTCGGGCCCACATGCGCGGCCAGCCGCGCCTCGGCGGCCTCATGGGCGAAGGGCTCCAGCGCGCCGCGGTTGTCGGCCGGGCCGCGCATCACGAAGGGCCGGCCGGGGCTGCGGAAACTGTGCAGGTCGAGCAGCACCTGGTGCTCGGCGAGCAGCGGGCACAGCGCATTCGCGATGCGGTCCTCGAAGTCTTGCGGCGTGGCCGTGGGTTGCAGTCGCCGGTTGAGGTTGCGCTCGCCCATGCGCCGCATGTGGTTGTAGGCCAGCGGGTTGCACACCGGCACGAAGGTGACGCTGCCGCGCACGATCTCGATCTCGCCGCCGTCGATCTCGGCCAGCACGCGGCGGATGCCCTGGGTGCCGGCGGTTTCGTTGCCGTGCACGGCGCCGGTGACGATGAGCCGCGGGCCCGGCGCCAGGCCGGTGATGCGGTGGCTGCGCAGGTTGGCGTTGCTGATCACGCCCGAACTCCAGACGCATCCCCGCACAGCATGGCGCAGGCGCGCGCATAGCGTTCGTGCACGCCCAGGATCACGGCCTCGGGCAGGTCCAGCGCCGCCTGCTCAGGCCCGCCGGTGATGCCGGTGGAGGAGAGCCAGTCGCGCAGCGGCTGCTTGTCCAGCGCGTGGATGCGCCCGGCGGCCAGCTCGTCGGCGAGCCAGAAGCGCGACGAATCGGGGGTCAGCACCTCGTCCATCAGCGTCAGCGTGCCGTGCTCGTCGAGGCCGAACTCGAACTTGGTGTCGGCGATGACGATGCCGCGGGTCAGTGCATATCGGGCGGCAGCCTCGTAGAGGCGGATCGAGGTGTCGCGCACTTCGGCCGCGCGCGCGGCGCCGAGCAGGCCTTCGAGCTGCGCGAAGCTGATGTTCTCGTCGTGGTCGCCTGCGGCGGCCTTGCGGGCCGGCGTGAAGATCGGCTCGGCCAGCGGCTGCGTCGTCGTCAGGCCCGGCGGCAACGCGATGCCGCACACCGTGCCGCTTTGGGCATATTCCTTCCAGCCCGAGCCTGCCACGTAGCCGCGCACCACGGCTTCGCAGGGCAGCGGCGCCAGCCGCTTGACGAGCATCGCGCGGCCGGCCACCTGGGCCACTTCGTCGGGCGCGACCACGCTCTCGGGGGCCTCGCCGGTCAGGTGGTTGGGCACCACGTCGCGCAACAGGTCGAACCAGAACAGCGCCATCTGCGTCAGGAGGCGGCCCTTGCCGGGCACCGGTGCTTTCATCACCACGTCGAAGGCGCTGAGGCGGTCGCTCGCCACCATCAGCATGCGGGCTGTGCCCACGGCATACAGGTCACGCACCTTGCCGCGGGCCATGAGGGGCAGCGAGTGCAGGGCGGTCGTCTTGACGGCGGGGCCGAGGTCGGCCAGGGTGGGCTTGAGGGGGTTCATGGCATGCGGCTCGCGGGGGAAGGGCTATTTTGCTTGCAGGAAGTCTTCGCGCAGCTGCAGCGTGCCGGCGTCGGCGTCCAGCGCCACGCGCACGCCCAGGGGCAGCGGCCGGTTCGGCGTGCCGTGGCCCGCGGGCCAGCCCGCCAGCAGCGGCTTGCCCAGCGTGCCCAGCATCTCGCGCAGCAGCGCCGCGGGCGAGGCTTCTTCGGTGAAGCTGCCCAGCACGAAGCCCGCGGCAGCTTCCAGCACGCCGGCCAGGCGCAACTGGGTGAGCAGCCGGTCGACACGGTAAAGCTCTTCGCCCACGTCTTCGAGGAAGAGGATCGCGCCGGGTGCCGGCCAGGCCCAGGGCGTGCCCAGCAGCGCGGCCACCAGGCTCAGGTTGCCCCCGATGAGCCGGCCTTCGGCGCGGCCGGGGTGGTGCAGCCCAGCGGCCCGGGGTGCCGGGTCGAGTTCGGGGGCCAGCCGCTCGCCAGCGCGCAGGCCCTGGCGCAGCAGCGTGAAGAGCGCCTGCTCGTCGCCTTCGCGGCCGGGCAGCACGAGATCGGAGGCCGGCATGGGCGCGTGCAGGCTGGCCAGCCCCTCACGGCACCACAGCGCGTGCAGCGCGGTGATATCGCTGTAGCCGATGAGCAGCTTGCGCGAGCGGCGCACCAGCGCGGTGTCGATGCCGTCGAGCAGGCGCATGGCGCCGTAGCCGCCGCGCAGGCAGTGGAGGGCGGCCACCTCGTCGTCGGCCAGCGCGGCGTGGAGGTCGGCCAGGCGCAGCGCGTCGGGGCCGGCGAGATAGCCGCTGTCGGCGTGGCAGCTCGGATACAGCCGCACGCGCAAGCCGTGGCGCGCGTACAGCGGCGCCACTGCGGCCAGGGCCTCGGGCGCGGCCGGGCCGGCGGGCGCCAGCACGGCGACGCGGTCGCCCGGCTGCAGGGTGGAAAAACCCGTTCGAGCGAGCTCATCGGACGATGTGCCGCCCTGGGCGCCTTGGGCAAGTGGCGGGTTCATGCGCCCAAATTGTGGCAGGCCGACCCGTCGGCCCAGCGGCCGCCGCCAAGGAAAGGGGCCTCTTGCGAGGCCCCTAGGCGGCGTCAGTTGAAGTCGTAGCGCATCGAGACCGAGACCGTGCGGCCGCGCGGGTCGGCCACGCGCGGATCCCAGCCAGCGCCCACCACGTTGTCCACGTTGTGGTAGGTGAACGGCGGGTCCTTGTCGAACAGGTTGATGACGCCGCCGGTCAGCGTCAGGTTCTTGATGCCGGTGTAGGTGGTGAACAGGTTGAAGGTCGTGTAGGAAGCAACTTCCCGCGGCGGCGGCGGCGTGACGGAGTAGACCGACATGTCCTGGTCCTTGTAGCCGTCCTTGTAGTTGAACGAGGCCGTGGTGTTCCAGTCGTTCTTCTTGAAGCCGATGCTGCCCGAGGCCTTCCATGGCAGGTACAGCGTGGTGGACGACCACTCGCCCACGAACTGCACCAAGGGCGCGGTCGAGATCAACCGTTCCTTGTGGCTGATCATCTTGGTGGCAGTGAGCTCGCTGCTGAGCACGCCGCCGGCCAGCTTGGCGGCATGACGCACGCTCATGTCCAGGCCCTTGGTTTCACTGTCTGCGGCGTTCACCCAGCCGGCCTGGATGTAGTCGACGTTGCCGGCGGCGTTGCGGATGAAGCTGTCGCGGAAGATGTCGTAGTTCGTGATCATGAACGTCGGCGACAGGCTGCGGATGCGGTCTTCCAGTTTCACCTGCCAGTAGTCGGCCGTGAACTGCAGCGAATCCAGCACCGAGAACGCCAGGCCCAGCGTGCCCTGGGTGGAGGTTTCGGGCTTGAGCGTGGGGTTGCCGCCGGTGCGATAGGGCTGGCTGACGATGGCGCACTGCGTCGGGTCGGTGGGGCACTTCTCGGGGTCGCTCCATTGACCGGTCAGGTTCAACGTGACCTGGCCTAGGTTCAGCTGTTGTGCCGTCGGCGCACGGAAGCCCGTGTTGTAGGAGCCGCGCATCAGGAAGTTCTTGCTCGGCTGGAACTTGAAGGCGATCTTCGGGTTGGTGGTGCCGCCGATCTTCGAGTACTCATCATGGCGCACCGCCAGTTGCAACTGCAGGCTCTGGCTCACCGGCACCAGCAGTTCGCCGTAGACGGCGCCGATCTCGCGCGAGGCATCGGGGGAGGCGGCATTGCCCGGGCAACCCATCACCGAGTTGGGCAGGGCTGCATTGGCCACCGTGAAGGTGCTCACGCAGGTGTAGTCCTCGCTGCCGCTGAAGTTGTAGGACTCCTTGCGGTATTCCGCCCCCAGGGCGAACTCCAGCGCGCCGGCGGGCAGCTTGAGCAGTTCGCCCGAGATGGCCCCGTCGAGTTGCACGAGGGTGGTGTCGCCACCGAACAGCCGGCCGCGCACCTTGGTCGATTCGATCAGGTCCTTGGCAGCCTGGGTCTGTTCCTGGCCGGGCATCAGGAAGGGGTTGATGATGCCGGTGGCCAGGGCGGCGATGAGCTTGTTCGTATCTGCGTAACCGTCGACCGCATGCGAGGAGGCTTCGGCCTTGCCCCAGGACAGTCCGGCCTTGTAGCTGTAGGCGCCGATGTCGCCGTCGATGCCGGTGGACACGCGCGTATTCTTGGACTTGTTCTCCAGCGTGCGGTAGCCCCAGTCCCACATGCGCAGGCGGTAGGCAATGGGCTTGGTCGGGTCGAACTGGTTGGCGCCGTAGTCCTTGAGGTTCAGGTAGTGCGGGCCGCCCACGGGGTAGTTCGTCACCGCATTGGACGTGGTGCTGAACTGGTAGGGCGTGAACTCGGCCTTGCTGTCGGTTTGCGAGCCCACGATCTCGACGAAGGCCGTGTGGGCGGCGCCGAGCTTCTTCGTGCCGCGCGCCACCAGGGTCACCGCGTCCTTGGGCGCGGTGAGCATGAACTGGCGCCCGTAGTCGGTGCCGCAGCGGTACAGGCTGTTGGCGGTGGTGTAGCCGAACTTGCTCCACAGCTGGACGTTCGGCGCCAGGGGCACGCCGAAAGGCACGTCTTCGCAGTCACCCTGCATCGCCAGCAGGTTCAGGTTGGTGTACTTCAGGGGGTCGGTCGCGCCGACGGTGGAGCCCGTGGTGGCCAGCGCGGTGCCGGCTGCGCCGATGATGTTGGCGTGGGGTGCACTGGTGGTGTCGGGCGAAAGGCCACGCTCGGGCTGGAAGCCGGTGGCCCAGGAGCGGTCGATACCGCGCAGGATGGTGGTCTTGTCCACCGTCAGGCTGGCCATCAGGTTGAAGCCGTCCGTGTCCAGCCTGCCTTTGCCTGCGGTGATGAAGGCGCTCTTCGTGTCACCCCCGCCCGAGGCCAGTGGCTTGGTCAAAGTACCGCCAACGGAGACGCCCGTGAAGTCGTTCTTCAGGATGAAGTTGATCACGCCACCGATGGCGTCGGTGCCGTAAATGGCCGACGCGCCGTCCTTGAGCACTTCCACCCGCGCGACGGCTTCCATCGGAATGGTATTCAGGTCTACCGCGCCGCCGCTGGTGCCGTGGGTAGGCATGCGACGGCCGTTGAGCAGCACCAGCGTGCCGGTGGGGCCCAGGCCGCGCAGGTTGGCGAACGACGCGCCGCCGGTCAGGCGGTCTTGCTCGGCGCCGAAGACGTTGTTGCGCGAGGTGGCGTTGTCCACATTGGCCGAGTTGGCCGATAGCGTGCGGAGCAACTCCTCGGCGGAGGCCACGCCCATCTGCTTGATATCGGACGCGGTGATCACCTGCAGCGGCAGCGCCCCTTCGTCCGCGAGCCGCTTGATGCTCGAGCCCGTGATTTCCACGCGTTGGGGGGTGCTGGTGGTTTGCGCCAGCGCATGGGTGGCCAAACCCAGCAGCGCCAGGCTGCCGACCAGGGTCTTCATCTTCATTCGGGTCTCCTCCAGACAAAGGACTCAATTCCGCGCTGCACGCGGATACACAACTTCACAGTGTCGCCGTGGATCGACGCACGGGGCAATCGGGACAAGCTCGGCCTGTGGGTTTCTTGCCAACCGGCCGCCACGCCGTTCCATGTGAACATCGCGCCCTGCCCTTCGAGCCCGCACGCGCATGAACCCCGCACACCCCTGGCGCTGGATCCCCACGCTGTATTTCGCGCAAGGCCTGCCCTATGTGGTGGTGATGACGCTGGCGGTGGTGCTCTACAAGAACCTGGGCGTCTCCAATACCGAGATCGCCCTGTATACGAGCTGGCTCTACCTGCCCTGGGTGATCAAGCCGCTGTGGGGGCCGCTGGTCGATCTGCTGGGCACCAAACGGCGCTGGATCGTCGCCATGCAGTTCGTCGTGGGTGCGGCGCTGGCCATGGTGGCGCTGGCGCTGCCGGCGCCGAAATTCCTGCAGATGACGCTGGCGGTCTTCTGGCTGATGGCCTTCGCCTCGGCCACGCACGATATCGCCGCCGACGGCTTCTACATGCTGGCGCTGACGCAGCGCACGCAGTCGGCTTTCGTGGGGGTGCGCAGCACGTTTTACCGGCTGGCGATGATCGCCGGCCAGGGCGGCCTGGTCTATCTGGCGGGCTGGCTGCACGAGCGCAGCGGCGACGTGGTGCAGGCCTGGGTGGGCGTCTTCGCGCTGCTGGCGGCGGCGTTCGGCGCGGCGGCGCTCTACCACCTGTGGGCGCTGCCGCGGCCGGCGCTCGACCGGCCGGTGCCGCGCGGCGCGCATTTCTGGGTCGATTTCGGCGCCGTCTTCGCGGCCTTCTTCCGCCAGCCGGACATCGCTCGCATCCTGGGCTTCCTGCTGCTGTATCGCTTCGCCGAGGCGCAGCTGCTCAAGCTGGTGACGCCCTTCCTGCTCGACCCGCAGAGCCTGGGCGGCCTGGGGCTGAAGACGCAGGAGGTGGGCATCGCCTATGGCACCGTGGGCGTCACCGCGCTCACCCTGGGCGGGCTGCTCGGCGGCTGGGTGATCTCACGCCGCGGGCTGCGCCGCATGCTGTGGCCGCTGATGATCTGCATGCACCTGCCCAACACCGTATTCGTGGCGCTGGCCTGGTGGCAGCCCACCGGCCTGGCGCTGGTCAGCGCGGCCATCGCCGTGGAGCAGTTCGGCTACGGCTTCGGCTTCACCGCCTACATGGTGTTCATGCTGATGGTGGCCGGCGGTGCGCAGGGCACGCGCATCCACAAGACCGCGCACTACGCGCTATGCACCGGCTTCATGGCCCTGGGCATGATGCTGCCCGGCATGTGGGCGGGCTGGCTGCAGACGCAGCTGGGCTACCTGAACTTCTTCATCTGGGCCTGCGTGGCCACGCTGCCCTCCTTCGTGGCCGCCGCGCTGGTGCGCATCGACCCGGAGTTCGGGCGCAAGGCCACCTGACGCGGCCCGCAGCGCGGCGGGGTGCGCAGCGGTCAGCGCTCGGCCTGGCCGCCACCTCGCAACGCCAGCCAGGCCAGCACCGCCAGCGGCGCGGTGTCGGCACGCAGCACGCGCGGGCCGAGGGCCGTGGCGACGAAACCCTGGGCGGTGGCGGCGGCTTCCTCGGCCGCGGTGAGGCCGCCTTCCGGGCCGCTGAGTGCGGTGATGGCCCCGGCTTGCGGCATCTGCAGGCGGGCCAGCGGCTGCGCTTCAAGCCGCAGGCTCAGCACCAGCCGCAGGCCGGCGCGCGCCTGCGGCAGCCACTCGGCCAGCGTGAGCACGGCCGCCACCTCGGGCACGCGGGCGCGCCCGCACTGCTCGCACGCCGCCTGGGCGATGGCCTGCCAGTGTGCGCACTTGCGCTGGGCGCGCTCGCCGGCCAGGCGCAGCACCGAACGCTCGGTGAGCAGCGGCTGGATGCGCGCCACGCCGAGCTCGCAGGCCTTCTCGACCAGCGTGTCCATGCGTTCGTTGGCGGGCATGCCCAGGGCCAGCGTCACGGCGTGGGGCAGCTCGTTGTTCACGGGCCTGCCGCTGCCGACATGCACCCGCACTTCGCTGCGGCCCACCGCCAGCACCTGCGCCGGCCAGTCGCTGCCGGCGCCGTCGAAGAGCACCAGCCCATCGCCGGGCTGCACGCGGCGCACCTGCGCGTGCCGGGTGGCACCGGGCGGCAGCACGAGTTCGGCGCCGGCCACCAGCGGTGCGGCCACGAACAGGCGCATCGTCATGACGCGACCCGCGCTTCCACCGCCAGCGCCACGCCGGCCAGCGCGGCGTCTTGTCCGGCCGGGGCGGCCAGCATCAGGCCCACGGGCAGCTCGCCCGCCGCGTGGCAGGGCAGCGTGAAGGCGCAGCCGTCGAGGAAGTTGATGGCGAAGGTGTTGCGCAAGAGCAGGGCGTTGGCCTTGAAGAAAGCCTCGTCGCTGGCCACCAGTTCGGCGATGGGCGGGGCGGTGATCGGCACCGTGGGGCAGATCAGGGCATCGAAGCCCGAGAGCCGCTGCGTCACGCGCGCCATCCAGTCGCGCCGCCGCTGCTGCATGGTGATGTAGTCCGCCGCGCTCACGCCCTCACCCGGGGCAATGCGCGCGGCCACGCGCGGGTCGAAGCGCTCGCGCCGGGTTTGCATGGCCTGGCGGTGCGTGACCCAGGCCTCGACCGCCGAGAAGCCGCCCGGGGCGTTGATCTGCGCGATCTCGGCCAGCTCGGCCAGCGGCAGCTCGACGATCACCGCGCCGGCGGCCGACAGCCGCGCCAGCGCGCGCTCCAGGGCCGTGGCCACCGCGGGCTCCAGCGCGTCGAGCATCAGCGTGCGCGGCAGCGCCAGGCGCAGCCCGGCCACGCCGCGCGCGGCCACGGGCAGCGGCGCGCCGGCGAGCACGCCGTCGACGACCAGGCAGTCGGCCACCGAACGCGTCATCGCGCACACCGTATCGAGCGTGAACGACAGTGGAAAGGCGCCGGCCAGCGGCGTGCGCGCCTGCGTATTTTTGAACCCCACCAGCCCGCACAGTGCGGCCGGGATGCGGATCGAGCCGCCGGTGTCCGACCCCAGGCCGGCCACCGCCAGGCCCAGCGCCACCGAGACCGCCGCGCCGGAGGACGAGCCGCCGGGGATGCGCGCCACGGTCGGGTCGGCGGCCGTCGCAGCGGGATTTCGCGGCGTGCCGTAGTGCGGGTTGAGGCCCACGCCCGAGAACGCGAACTCGCTCATATTCGTCAGGCCGACGATGGCCGCGCCGGCCGCGCGCAACCGGGCCACCGCCTCGGCATCGCGCAGCGCCGCGGGCGCATCCTGGCGCAGCACCGCGCCGGCCCGCGTGGTGCGCCCGGCGATGTCGTACAGGTCCTTCACCGTCACCGGCAGGCCCGCCAGCGGGGGCAGCGGCCGGCCCGCCGCCTGGGCTTCGTCGGCGGCCCTGGCTGCGGCCATTGCCGGCTCGGCAAAGAGTGCGGTGAAGACATGCGCCGCGGCCGGCGCGGCGGCGCCGGCGAGCACTTGCTCGATGAGCGCCTGGTGGGCGCCGGGGGCGGTCAGCCGCTGGCGCAGGGTTTGGATGGTCGGCAACACGGGGTGTCTCCTCGTGGGTGCGGGACGCGTTGGCGGGCGTTCGCCCGGCGGGCCATTCTTGCCGATGACCGCGCGCGGTTGAGCCAGTCGAGTGTGGGCATGGGTCAGCGCGGCCAGACGATGTCGAAGCGCTTGCGCCCGTGGATGCGATAGACGCCGAAGTCGGCGACGTCGAGGGTGGCGATGCGCTGGATGCCGGTGGTCTCGGCCAGCCAGACGAGTTCGATGTCGGCCCAGTCGGCGTCCAGGTCGGCGTACTTGTCCAGCAGCACGGCGATGCGGCCATAGGCTGCGGCGTCGGGCGCGGCCACGCTCACGACACCGGATGCGACTGTGCGCGCCAGCGCCGGCCGCAGCCAGCCAGGCAGGAAGTGGGCCGCCTCGACCAGCACCGACGGCACCGACCACAGCGGCCGAAGCTGGCCGCTGAGCCAGGCCGTCGCGGCGGCGTGGAGCCGCTCCCGGCGGTCGAAGAGCGACACCAGGAAGCCGGTGTCGAGAAGCACTGCTTCGCGGCTCGGCGCCGGCAGTCTTGTCTTGGATAGGCCGTGCCGATCCGTCATCGCGCCGTGCGCGGCTTGGCCTCGGCGCGGGGCCGCGCCGCCGTCTGATCGGCGCGGGGCCGTGCCTCCCGCTTGGCCGCATGCCGGCGCTCGAAGGCGGCGCGCACGCCGGCCTTGTCCGCCGGGCCAACGCCCTCGACGCAGCCGATCAGCCCGAGCGCCTCGAAGGCACGGTAGTTGGCGCTGGGTTCGGCGGGTGCAGGCGCGGCGGCGCCGCGCGAACCACGGCGTGGCGGCTGCGCCAGATACTCGGCCAGCACTTCCTGCACCACCAGGCTCTTGGTCACGCCGCGCTCGGCGCAATGCAACTCGAGCGCCGAGGCGAGTTCCGGTTGCAGGCGAACGGTCAGCGTCATGGTCGACCCCGAAAGTAATACATGATCCGACGTCAGTGTAATACGAATCGAAGCCGCCTCGCGTCAGGCGCCCGCGGCGGCCAGGCTCATTCGACCGCCTTGACCATGTCCTCGACGACCTTCTTCGCGTCGCCGAAGACCATCATCGTCTTGTCCATGTAGAACAGTTCGTTGTCCAGCCCGGCGTAGCCGCTGGCCATGCTGCGCTTGTTGACGATCACGGTCTTGGCCTTGAAGGCTTCCAGGATCGGCATGCCGTAGATGGCACTGCCCTTTTGCAGCGCGGCGGGGTTCACCACGTCGTTGGCGCCCAGGATGATGGCCACGTCGGCCTGGGCAAATTCGCCGTTGATGTCTTCCATCTCGAAGACCTGCTCGTAGGGCACCTCGGCTTCGGCGAGCAGCACGTTCATGTGCCCCGGCATGCGCCCGGCCACCGGGTGAATGGCGTATTTCACCGTGATGCCCTTGTGCTTGAGCTTCTCGGCGAGCTCGTTGACGGCGTGCTGCGCGCGCGCCACCGCCAGGCCGTAGCCGGGGACGATGATCACGGTCTCGGCCTGGCTGAGCATGAACGCCGCGTCGTCGGCGCTGCCCGTCTTCACCGGGCGCTGCGCCGCGCCACCGGTGGCTACTGCGGCGACCTCGCCGCCGAAGCCGCCCAGGATGACGTTGAAGAACGAGCGGTTCATCGCCTTGCACATGATGTACGAGAGGATCGCGCCTGAGCTGCCGACCAGGCTGCCCGCGACGATGAGCATGGCGTTGTTCAGGCTGAAGCCGATGCCCGCCGCCGCCCAGCCCGAGTAGCTGTTGAGCATGCTCACCACCACCGGCATGTCGGCGCCGCCGATGGGAATGATGATCAGCACCCCCATCACGAAGGCCAGCGCCAGCATGGCGAAGAACGCCGGCCAGCTCTCGGTGAAGGTGAACGCCAGGCCCAGGCCGAGCATGGCCAGCCCGAGCGCCAGGTTGACCTTGTGCTGACCGGTGAAGGTGACCGGCGCGCCCTGGAAGAGGCGGAATTTGTATTTGCCACTGAGCTTGCCGAAGGCGATCACCGAGCCGCTGAAGGTGATGGCGCCGATGGCTGCGCCCAGGAAGAGTTCGAAACGGTTGCCGGTGGGAATGAGTCTGCCCTTGGCGACGATGCCGAAAGCCCAGGGTTCGGCCACCGCGGCCACGGCGATGAAGACCGCAGCCAGGCCGATCATGCTGTGCATGAAGGCCACCAGCTCGGGCATCTTGGTCATCTCCACGCGCCGGGCCATGACGGTGCCGGCGGCGCCGCCGGCGAGCAGACCGACGAGGACCCAGACCATGCCCTGCCAGTGCATCTGGCCCTTGAACATCGAGAACTGCACGATGAGCGCGCCGGTGGTGACCACGGCGACGGCCATCCCGACCATGCCGAAGAGGTTGCCGCGGATCGAGGTGGTGGGGTGGGAGAGGCCCTTGAGCGCCTGGATGAAACAGACGCTGGCCACCAGGTAGAGCAGGGCGACGAGGTTCAGACTCATGGCTGGCCCCCCTCGGCCCTGGCCGCGGGCGCCTTCTTCTCCTTTTTCTTGAACATCTCGAGCATGCGCCGCGTGACGAGGAAGCCGCCGAAGACGTTGACGGCGGCCAGCGCCACGGCGAGCACGCCCATGGTCTTGCCCAAGGGGGTTTCGGTGAGCGCGGCGGCCAGCATGGCGCCGACGATGACGATGGCCGAGATGGCGTTGGTGACGGCCATCAGCGGCGTGTGCAGCGCCGGGGTCACGGTCCACACCACGTGGTAGCCCACGTAGATGGCGAGCACGAAGATGATGAGGTTGGTGATGGTGGGGCTGACGATGTCCATGCTTGTTTCCTCAGTGCCGGGGCGTGGGGTCAGGGCTTGCGACGGACTTCGCCGCCCTGCGTCATCAGGCAAGCGACCACGATGTCGTCGTCCATCGGCACGTTGAACTCGCCCTCCTTGGTGATCACGAGCTTGAGAAAGTCCAGCACATTGCGTGCGTACAGGCTCGAGCTGTCAGCCGCCACCAGGGCCGAGAGGTCGGTCTCGCCGACCAGCGTGACGCCATGCTTGACCACGGTCTTGCCGGCTTCGGTGAGGGGGCAGTTGCCGCCCGGGCCCCCGCTGGGGCCCTCGGGTCCCTTGCCGGCGGCCATATCGACGATCACCGAGCCCGGCTTCATGGACTGGACCATCTCTTCGGTGATGAGCACCGGCGCCGCCCGCCCCGGGATCAGCGCGGTGCTGATGACGATGTCGGCCGCGGCCACGCGCTTGGCCACTTCGACCTTCTGGCGGTCCAGCCAGCTTTGCGGCATGGGCCTGGCGTAGCCGCCCACGCCTTCGGCGGCCTCTTTTTCCTCGGGCGTCTCGTAGGACACGTCGATGAACTTGGCGCCCAGGCTTTCCACCTGTTCCTTGACCGAGGGCCGCACGTCGCTGGCCTCGATCACGGCGCCCAGGCGCTTGGCCGTGGCGATGGCCTGCAGCCCCGCCACCCCCACGCCCAGGATGACCACGCGCGCGGCCTTGATGGTGCCGGCGGCCGTCATGAGCATGGGGAACAGGCGCTGGTACTTGTCGGCGGCCATGATCACCGCCTTGTAGCCGGCGATATTGGCCTGGCTGGAGAGCACGTCCATGCCCTGTGCGCGTGTCGTGCGCGGCGCGGCTTCCAGCGCAAAGCTGGTCAGCCCGGCGGCGGCCAGGCGCTGCAGGTTGTCGCGGTCGAAGGGGTTGAGCAGGCCGACGAGCGCCGTGCCCGGCTTCATCAGGCTGAGTTCGTCGGCGGCGGGGCTGCGCACCTTGAGCACGAGGGCGCAGCCGAAGGCGCCGGCGCGGTCGGCGAGCTCGGCGCCGGCGGCGGCGTAGGCGGCGTCGGTGGCGCTGGCAGCGACACCGGCGCCGGACTGCACCTTGATCACATGGCCCTGTGCCTTGAGCTTCTTGGCTGTCTCGGGGGTGACCGCCACGCGGGTCTCGCCCGCCGCGGTCTCGAGTGGAACGCCGATGAGCATGTGCGTCTCCTCGTCTTTGCAGGCTTGAGTTGGGGCGGGCGACGCTACCACAACGGCGGTGGCGGCATGGCCTGGGCGCGGGCCCGGCGGCCGCGTGGCGAAGGACGGGCGGCGGGTGGCGCTACGCCATGCGGCGCTGTTCGGTTTCGTGGGCGGCTTCGCAATCGATGCAGCGCTGGGCCCAGGGCTCGGCCTTCAGGCGGTCGAACGGGATATCGGCGCCGCAATCGCTGCACAGGCCGTATTTGCCGTTGCGTACACGCGCCAGCGCCTGGCTGACGCGGGCGAGTTCACGCAGCTCGAGGTCGGACAGCGCCATGTCGAGCACGCGTTCGCCTTCGCGCTGGGCGGCATCGTGGCCGTCCAGCTCCAGCACCTCATGGGCATGCTCGGCGCGCGTCATGCCGCCCTGGTGGTCGGAGACGCGCGCGTCGAGCTGGCGCTTGAGCGCCAACAGTTCGGCTTCCAGCATGGCGCGCTGGCCCGCGGTCAAGCGCTCGTCCATGGCAACCACCCCCAAGAAGTTTCGTCCAGGGTCGCACCAATGAACTGGCGGCGCCTTGAGCCGGGTCAATGCTTGTGCGCGCGCGGCCTTCGCGCGGCCCCGCAGCCCTCTCGGCACCGGCCTCCTAGAATCGCCCGGCCATGCTGCCCCCCACCCTGCCCCAGGCCTGCGACGTGCTCGTCGTCGGCGCCGGCCCGGCCGGCAGCGCCTGTGCCCATCACCTGGCTGCGGGCGGGCTGGACGTGGTGCTGGCCGACCAGCACGACTTCCCGCGCGACAAGGTCTGCGGCGACGGCCTCATCCCCGACGCCCACGCCGCGCTGCGCCGCCTGGGCGTATACGACGAGGTGGCGGCGCTGGCGATGCACGTGCCGCATGTGCGCTGCGTCGGCCCCCGCGGCGGCCATGTCGACGTGCCGGGCACGCTCTCGGTATTGCCGCGCAAGGTGCTGGACCATGTGCTGGTGCGCGCCGCGCAGCGCGCCGGCGCGCGGCTGCTCACGCCGCTGCGCTTCGAGGCGCCGCTGCTCGAAGGCGAGCGGGTGGTCGGTGCACGGCTGCGCAGCGGCGAGGCCACGCACGAGATCGCCGCGCACTGGGTGGTGCTGGCCACCGGCGCGGCGCCCGGGCCGCTCACCGCCGCCGGCCTGTGCGAACGCCACACGCCCAGCGGCGTGGCGCTGCGCGGCTATGTGAGGAACGAGGCCATGGGGGAGCGCATCCAGCAGCTGCAACTCGTCTGGCACCCGCGGCTGCGGGGCGGCTACGGCTGGATCTTCCCGGCGCCGGGGGGCCTGTTCAACATCGGCGCCGGGCTCACCGGCAGCCACATCACGCAGCGCAACGGCAAGGGGCGCATGCAGGACGTGAACCTGCGCCGCATGTTCGCGGACTTCTGCGCCGTCTATGCGCCTGCCGCCGAGCTGATGGCCGGCGGTGAACTGCAGGGCGAGCTCAAGGGCGCACCGCTGCGCTGTTCGTTGCAGGGCGCGCGCTGGTCGCGCCCGGGCTTGCTCGGCGTGGGCGAGGTCGTGGGCAGCACCTATGCCTTCAGCGGCGAGGGCATAGGCAAGGCCATGGAAACCGGCCTGCTCGCCGCCGAAGCCGTGCTGGCGGACGGCGGCGGGCCCGAAGCGGCGGTGCGCCAGCGCTACGAGGCCGGCCTGCGCGGGCTGCAGCCCAAGTTCGACCTCTACGAAACCGCCAGCCGCGTCAACCAGTACCCCTGGCTGGCCGATCTGGTGGTCTGGCGCGGCCGGCGCAGCGCACGCATCCTGCGCCGCCTCAGCGGCGTGCTCGAGGAAACGCAGAACCCGGGGCGCCTGTTCACCTGGCGCGGCCTGACCAAGCTGTTGTTCGAGTGAGCGCCGGCAACCCCCTGCCGCTGTGGCGAGTTCGAACCCATCGGCAGGTCGTTCGCACGCTGCCGGCCGCCGCCCACCCCGCCAGACCGACCCTTCGCCGCACACCGCAGCGCGCCGCGGCAGGGCGCTTCTAGACTGCGCCGCATGCTCTCCAAAACCATCGACTGGAGCCAACTCTGGTACCCCGGCCCGAAGCGCGCGTTCAGTCCTGACGAGATGGCACGCGCCGGCAGCGACAGGCCCAGCGCCACGCTGCTGGTCATGGCGGCCATCAACTTCGCCGCGGTGGCCTTCGTGATGCTGCAACTGGTGCCGGCGCCCCATACGGCGCGGCTGAGTGCAGCGCTGGTGGCGCTGGCGGCGATGGGCTCGGTGGCCGCCCGCTGGCTGTGGTGGCGGCCCTGGCGGCGTCCGTTGGCACTGGCCACGCTGGGCGTGCTGGGGGCCATGCTGTTGCTCTCGCTGGGAATGCGCTGGCGCGTCCCTGCGCAAGCCGACCGCTACCCCGTGGCCCTGGCGTTCAGCATCGGCGGCGCCGCGTTGGTGGTGGCGCTGTGGTTCCTGGTGGTGTGGCGCGCGCAACAGATCGAGGCCCGCCTGCGTGAACAGGCCGAGCGCGAGGCCGCCATCGAGATGGCGCGCCGACTGGCTGCTGCGCAACTCGAGCCGCATTTCCTGTTCAACACGCTGGCCTCGGTGCAGCACTGGGTGCAGACCAAGGATGACCGGGCCGCACCGCTGCTGGCCGCGCTCACCGGTTACCTGCGCGCCACGCTGCCGATGTTCAACCGCGCGCTCATCCCGGCGGGCGACGAGCTCGTGGCCGTCGAGGGCTACCTGCAGGTGATGCAGGCACGCATGGGCGTCGCACGCCTTTCCTGGCGGATCGACGTCGACGATCCTCTGCGCACGCTGCCGCTGCCGCCGGGCCTGCTGCTGACCCTGGTGGAAAACGCCCTCGAGCATGGCGTGGAGCCCCGCGTCGGCGGCGGCGAGGTGCTGCTCACATTGCGCCGCCACGCCGAAGAAGCGGTGTTCGTGGTGCAGGACAACGGCCCCGGCCCATCCGCCGAGATGGCCGAAGGCGCGGGCCTCGCCAACCTGCGCCAGCGCCTGGAGCTGACCTGTGGCGGGCAAGCGCGCCTGAGCATCGAGGCGGCCCCCGGGGGTGGCTGCCGCGCGGAAGTCCGCCTGCCATGGAGGGGACCCTTGCCATGACCAGGGCAGTCGTCGCCGACGATGAAGAAGGCCCGCGCGAGCAGCTGCTGGCCGCCCTGCGCGTCGCCTGGCCCGAGCTCGAGGTCGTGGCCACTGCAGCCAACGGCGTCGATGCCTGGGACGCCTGGCTCGAGCACGAACCCGAGGTCTGCTTCCTGGACATCCGCATGCCCGGCCTGAGCGGCATCGACGTGGCGCGGCGCATCGCCGGGCGCACGCCGGTGGTTTTCGTCACCGCCCACGACGACCAGGCGCTGGCTGCCTTCGACGCCGGAGCGGTGGACTACGTGATGAAGCCGGTCGACCTGGCACGCTTGGCGCAGGCCTTGCAACGCGTGCGCAGCCGCTTGCAGCGGCCGCCGTCGACCCCGGCGCCAGACCCCGCTGGACTGCAGGCCCTGCTGGAGCAGCTTGCTGGGCAGTTGCGCCGCGCACCACTGCTGGACGTGATCCAGGCTGGCGTGGGCAAGGAAGTGCGGCTGATTCGTGTGGCCGACGTCATCTATTTCGAGGCTGATGCGCGCTACACGCGGGTCGTCTACGCGGTGGACGGTGTCGGCGGCGAGGCGCTGATCCGCACGCCGCTCAAGGAGCTGCTGGCGCAGATCGACGAGCGCCAGTTCTGGCAGGTGCACCGTTCGGTCATCGTCAACCGCCTGCAGGTGGCCAGCGCGGTGCGCGTCGATGAGGGGCACATGCACCTGACGCTGCGCGCCGGGGCTGAGAAACTGCCCGTTTCGCGCCATTTTCAGGCTCTGTTCAAGGGTCAGTGAGTAAGGCTGCGGCGGTGTGCGCGGGTAGCATGCGAGGCACGACCAAGCCACGGCCTGCCCACCATGCCTGCGATTCCCGTCCCGCGCTTCGACCAGTTCTACCGCCACGCCGAACTCACCCGCCTGCTGCAGGACTACGCCGCCGCGGTGCCGCAGCTCGTGCGCCTGCAGTCCATCGGCAAGAGTTTCGAAGGGCGCGACATCTGGCTGCTGGCCATCACCAACCACGCCAGCGGCAGCGACGCCGACAAGCCCGCGTTCTGGGTCGACGGCAATATCCACGCCGCCGAGCTGACGGCCAGCACCGCCTGCCTGTACTGGCTGCACCAGCTGGTCTCGGGCTATGGAGCCGGCGACGCGAAAGTGCGCCAGTTGCTCGATACCCGTGTGGTCTACATGGTGCCGCGCCTGAACCCCGACGGCGCCGAGCTCGCGCTGGCCGACAAGCCGCGCCACATCCGCGCGTCCACGCGGCCCTACCCCTTCGACGAGGAGCCGGTCGAAGGCTTGAGCATCGAAGACGTGGACGGCGACGGCCGCGTGCTGCAGATGCGCGTGCCTGACCCGCATGGCCCGTACAAGAAGCACGCCACCGACGCGCGCCTGATGGTGGCGCGCGAGCCCGGCGAATTCGGCGGCGAGTATTTCCGCCTCATTCCCGAAGGCACGCTGAAGAATTTCGACGGCCTGAGGATCACCGCCAACCCGGACCGCGAAGGCCTGGACCTGAACCGCAACTTCCCGGCCTACTGGCGTCAGGAATTCGAGCAGGTCGGCGCCGGCCCCTACCCCGCCAGCGAGCCCGAGGTGCGGGCCATGGTGGAGTTCATCACCAGCCACCCGAATATCGGCGCGGCGGTGAGCTTCCACACCCACAGCGGCGTCATCCTGCGGCCCATGGGCACGCAGAGCGACGACGACATGACGCCCGAAGACCTGTGGATGTACAAGCGCCTGTCCGACATCGGCGCCAAGCTCACCGGCTACCCCGCCATCAGCATCTTCCACGAGTTCAAGTACCACCCCAAGCAGATCATCACCGGCACCCAGGACTGGGTCTACGAGCACCTGGGGGCGCTGTTCTGGACGGTCGAGATCTGGGCCCCCAACAAGGAGGCCGGCATCACCGACTACCAGTGGATCGAGTGGTACCGCGATCACCCGGTGGAAGACGACCTGAAGCTGTTGAAGTGGAGCGACGAGCAGTGTGCCGGCAAGGCGTACGTGAACTGGTACCCCTTCCGCCACCCGCAACTGGGCATGGTGGAGATGGGCGGTTGGGACAAGATGAACTACTGGCGCAACCCGCCGCCTCATCTGCGCGAGCGCGAGGCCGCGCGCTTCCCGGCCTGGCTGACGCAGATCGCGCTCTCGCTGCCCAAGCTCGAGGTGCTGCGCACGGAAGTGCGCGCGCTGGGCGCCGACACCTGGCGCGTGCGTTTCGCGGTGGCCAACAGCGGCTACCTGCCGGCCTACGTGACCAAGCGCGCGCTGGAACGCAAGACGGTGCGTGGCACGGTCTTCCACATCCACCTGCCCCCCGGTGTGCACATGGTCACCGGCCGTGAGCGGGTGGAAGGCGCGCAGCTCGAAGGCCACGCGCCGAAGAACTCGCAGCAGGCCTTCCTGCCCCACCGCGAAATCACGGGCGACCGTGCCGTGGTCGAGTGGGTGGTGCGCGGGCCGCGCGGCACCGCCATCGCGCTGTCGGCCACGGCCGGCCGTGCGGGCACGGTGCACGCCGAGGTGACGCTGGATTGAGGGCCGCTCAGGCCCGCTCGAACCTGAATACCGCCACGCTGGCCATGAGGTTGGGCCAGCGGCGCACCACGCGCCCGGCCTGCAGGCCGAAGCTGTCGGTCACGGCCAGGCCACAGCGCTGCGCGAGCACGCCGAAATCGGTATAGGTGCCGACGCGGATATTGGGCGTGTCGTACCACTCGTAGGGCAGCGCGCGCGTCACCGGCATGCGCCCGGTGGTCACGCGCAGCCGGTTGGGCCAGTGCGCGAAATTGGGAAAACTGACGATGCCGATGCGGCCCACGCGCGCGGTTTCGCGCAACATGCGCTCGGTGTTGCGCAGGTGCTGCAGGGTGTCGAGCTGCAGCACGACGTCGAAGCTCAGGTCGTCGAAGAGCGCCAGGCCTTCCTCGAGGTTGAGCTGGATGACGTCGATGCCTCGGCGCACGCTGGCCAGCACATGGGCGTCGGCGATCTCGATGCCGTAGCCGCTGCAGCCCTTGTGGTCGCGCAAGTGCGCCAGCAGCTCGCCGCTGCCGCAACCCAGGTCGAGCACACGGCTGCCCGCGGGCACCAGCTCGGCGATGATTTCGAGGTCCTTGCGTTCGCTCACGAGTGCCCCACGCTTTCGGTTGCGATGCGCTCGAAGTACGAACGCATGACCTGGTGGTAGCGCGGGTCGTCGAGCAGGAAGGCGTCGTGCCCGTGCGGCGCGTCGATCTCCGCGTACGACACATGGATGCGGTTGTCGACCAGCGCCTTGACGATCTCGCGCGAGCGCGCCGGCGAGAAGCGCCAGTCGGTGACGAAGCTCACCAGCAGAAAGCCGATGCCCTGGGGTTTGCCGCGCGCCGGGGCGAAGGCGCGCGCCAGATCGCCGCCGTGCTCGCGCGCGGGGTCGAAATAGTCCAGCGCGCGGGTGATCAGCAAGTAGGTGTTGGCGTCGAAGTACTCGCTGAACTTGTCGCCCTGGTGACGCAGGTAGCTTTCGATCTGGAACTCGATGTCCTGCGTGCTGTAGGCGTAACCGATCTCGGTGCCGTCGACCAGGGGCAGGGCGCCCGGTGCGCTGCGCGTGCGGCGCCCGAACCGGGCCTCCATGGCGTCCTCGGCCAGGTAGGTGATGTGGCCGATCATGCGCGCCACGCGCAGCCCGCGTTTGGGCACCACGCCGTGGGCGTAGAAGTGGCCACCGTGGAAATCGGGGTCGGTGATGATGGCGCGACGGGCCACTTCGTTGAAGGCGATGTTCTGCGCCGACAGGTTGGGCGCCGTGGCCACCGCGATGCAGTGGCGCACCCGCTGCGGGTGGCGCAACGTCCAGGCCAGCGCTTGCATGCCCCCAAGGCTGCCACCGACCACGGCCGCCAACTGCCGGATGCCCAGGCGGTCCATCAGCCGGGCCTGCGAATCGACCCAGTCTTCCACCGTCACCACGGGAAAGTCGGCGCCGTATACGCGGCCGTGGGTCGGGTGCAGGTGCATGGGCCCGGTGGAACCGAAGCACGAACCCAGGTTGTTGACGCCGATGACGAAGAAGTGGTCGGTGTCCAGCGGCTTGCCGGGGCCGACCAGGTTGTCCCACCAGCCCAGGCTGCCGTCGGCATGCGTGCCGGCCACATGGTGGCTGGCGTTGAGCGCGTGGCACACCAGCACGGCGTTGCTGCGCTCGGCGTTGAGCGTGCCGTAGGTCTCGTAGGTGAGCCAGTAGTCGGCGAGCACCGCGCCACTCTTCAGCGCCAGCGGCTCGCTGAAGTTCATCTGCTGCGGTGTGACCAGCCCGATGGCGCCCATGGATGGAATATAGCGAGGCCGATGGCCCGGGCGGCTCTGCGGCGGCTGATCGCGCCCGACAACACCCGGCCGGCTATGCCGCGCCCGGCGGCGCGCTGTCGATGAAACTGGACCGGGCGGCGAGCTTGTCGTAGAGCCTTTGCAGGTGGGGGTGCTCGTCGCGCCAGGCGATCTCGGGGAAGCGAAAGGCCAGGTAACCCAGCGCGCAACCCACGGCCACATCGGCCAGCGTGAAGTGGGTGCCGGCGCAATGCGGCTTGTCGCCCAGGCCTTCGGCCATCGCCTTCACGCAGCCCAGCACACGGCTCATCTGGCGGTCTATCCAGGCTTGCGATCGTTCGCCCTCACGCCGACCTTTCCAGGTGGCTTCCAGGCGCGCCAGGATGGCGGCGTCGACCATGCCGTCGGCCAGCGCCTCCCAGGTGCGCACTTCGGTGCGTTCGCGCCCCGAGGGTGGGATGAGCTTGCCCACGGGCGAGAGCGTGTCGAGGACCTCGACGATGACCCGCGAATCGAAGACCGCCTCGCCGCCTTCCATCACCAGGCAAGGCACCTGGCCCAGCGGGGTGATCTTCAGAATGGCGTCGCTGGCCCACACGTCTTCGAGAACGAGCTGGTAGTCGAGCTTCTTCTCGGCCATCACGATGCGGACCTTGCGCACGTACGGACTGGTGAGAGAGCCGATCAGTTTCATCTGTTGCTTGCTTATGGGTCTTGTCCCTGGGGCAAAACCATTCTAGCCAGACGTGTCTGGACGCGTGTCGCGGGCGCTTTCCGACTTCCTTCACAGCGCGATGCCCGGGAGGCGGGCAGGGCGCTTGTCAGGGTCTGGCAACGGGAGCACACTGGGTCGCACGGCATCGCGCCGCCACCCTTGTTTTCCCCCTCCACCCCCTCAACTATCACGACCGGATCTTTCCCCAGCCGGTGGTCGGGCCGCCGGCATTTCGCCTCACCCTCGCAAAGGAGGTTCTGATGAATTTGACGATCAGTGGCCATCACCTCGAAGTCACGCCCGCACTCAGGGAATACGTGCTCACCAAGCTGGAACGCGTGACCCGGCATTTCGATCAGGTCGTGGATGTCACCGTGCTGCTCACGGTGGAAAAGTTGAAGGAGAAGGAGCGCAGGCAAAAGGCCGAGGTGACACTGCATGTCAAGGGTCGCGATATCTTTGTCGAGCAGGCGCATGAAGATCTGTACGCTGCCATCGACCAGCTGATGGACAAACTCGATCGCCAGGTCGTGCGCCACAAGGACCGCACGCAGGATCACCACCACGCCACCGCCAAGCGCGCCGATGTGGGCGTCCAGTAGCCCGCAGTGACCCTGCACCCACGGCCCTTCGGGGCCGTTTTGCATGCGGGCACGCCGCTGTTGCTGCGGCGCCGCAACCCTGGCCGATTCCACCCCTTTCGGGGTCTTTTGCCCGGCACCGCGTGGCGGGGCCGGGGCTATCATCGCCAGCTCACTTAACACCTTCAATTGCTGCGGGGCCAGTGGCACGCGGCAAGAGGAAATGGGCCGATGAACCGTCTCGCCGCGATCCTGCCTGCCAGCAACGTGCTGGTGAATGTGGATGCGACCAGCAAGAAGCGTATTTTCGAGCAGGCGGGTTTGCTGTTCGAGAACCAGCACTCGATCGCCCGGGGCACCGTCACGGACAATCTCTTCGCGCGGGAAAGGCTGGGCTCCACCGGCCTGGGCCACGCGGTGGCCATCCCGCATGGCCGCATCAAGGGCCTGAAGAACCCGCTGGCCGCGGTGCTGAGGGTGAACCAGGCGATTCCTTTCGACGCGCCCGACGACGAACCGGTGTCGCTGCTGATCTTCCTGCTCGTGCCCGAGGCGGCCACGCAAAGGCACCTGGAAATCCTGTCCGAAATTGCCGAGATGCTCTCCGACCGCGATCTTCGCGAGCGGCTGAAGACCGAGGTCGACGCCGCCGGCGTGCACAAGCTCATCGCCGACTGGGAACCGCTCAGGTCGGTGGCGTAAACATGCCCCCAGGCTCGCTGCGTTCGCCACCCCCCGAGGGGGCTCTTGCTGCGGCCCGGCAGAGCCGGATCCGCGCAAGGCCTTGGTCGGGCAGCCGGGCGCTGCGGGTTCGCGCACGGTGAAGCCCAGCTCGATCAGCGCAGAGGCGCTCTTCGAGGCGCACCGCGAGGCGATGCGCTGGGAGTGGATCGCCGGCCACGCCCACCCCGAGCGCCGCTTCGACGAGGCCGCCGTGCTTGCCGCCCGCTCGGCCGCCGACCTGGTGGGCTACCTCAACTACATTCACCCGTACCGGGTGCAGATCGTCGGCCGGCGCGAAGTGGCCTACCTGATGGAAAGCCTGCCCGAGGACCAGGAACGGCGCATCTCGCGCATCGTCACGCTCGAGCCGCCGGTGATCATCGTGGCCGACGACGCCACGCCGCCCGACCGCCTGGTGGCCATGTGCGGGCGGGCCGAGATCCCGCTGTTCGTGACCCGCGAATCGGCCGGCCACGTCATCGACGTCGTGCGCACCTACCTCGGCCACCTCTTCGCCGAGCGCACCACGCGCCACGGCGTATTCATGGACATCCTCGGCCTGGGTGTGCTGCTCACCGGCGAATCGGGCCTGGGCAAGAGCGAACTCGGGCTGGAGCTCATCTCGCGTGGCCACGGCCTGGTGGCCGACGACGCGGTGGACCTGTTCCGCATCAGCCAGACGGCGCTGGAAGGCCGCTGCCCCGAACTGCTGATGAACCTGCTGGAAGTGCGCGGCATCGGCCTGCTCGATATCAAGGTCATCTTTGGCGAGACGGCCGTGCGGCGCAAGATGCGCTTGCGGCTCATCGTGCACCTGGTGCGCAAGGAGACGCTGGAGCGCGAATTCGAGCGCCTGCCCTACGAACCGCTCTTCGAAGACGTGCTGGGCCTGCCGGTGCGCAAGGTGGTGATCGCCGTGGACGCCGGGCGCAACTTGGCGGTCCTGGTGGAAGCCGCCGTGCGCAATACCGTGCTGCAGCTGCGCGGCATCGACACCTACCAGGAATTCGTCCGCCGCCATCAGCTGGCGATGGGGCACGCGGCCGGGAGTTGAAGGGCTTGAAGTGCTGAAGGGCTGAAGGGCGCGGCCCGCCCCCGCGGCTACTTGCCGCGGTGCTCGCAGTCCGGCTTGCTGCAGCGGGCATACAGCGCCAGCGAATGCTCCTGCAGCTCGAACCCGCGCGCGGTGGCCACGGCACGCTGGCGCTGCTCGATCTCGGCGTCGAAGAATTCCTCGACCCGGCCGCAGTCCAGGCACACCAGGTGGTCATGGTGCTGGCCGGCGTTGAGCTCGAACACCGCCTTGCCGGACTCGAAGTTGCTGCGCGAGAGCAGCCCGGCCTGCTCGAACTGCATCAGCACGCGGTACACGGTGGCCAGGCCGATGTCGGCGCCTTCGGTGAGCAGGGCCTTGTAGACATCCTCGGCCGTCATGTGGCGGCGCTCGGCGTGCTGGAAGATCTCCAGGATCTTGATGCGTGGCAGCGTGGCCTTCAGCCCGCTGCTCTTGAGTTCGTCCACATGTGTCGTCATGCCGCTGCCCCGGCGCTGGGCCCGCCCCCGCTAGAATCCGCCCATCATAGCCAGCCAGGCATGATCCGTCTGCGGCCGGTGGCGCATTGCGCGCGCCCTGCAGCCCACGCCCCGAACCGCCCGCCCCAGCGCTGCCGCCCATGCGACGACCGATTTATCTGCTTTGCGCCATGGCCCTGGCCTCCCAGCTTGTGGGCTGCGAAGCGCTGCAACGCACCGACAGCCTGATCGGCTTCATCACGCCCTACCGCATCGACATCGTGCAGGGCAACGCCGTCACCAAGGAGCAGGTGGCCGCGGTCAAGCCCGGCCTGACGCGACTGCAGGTGCGCGACATCATGGGCACGCCGCTGCTGGCCGACCCCTTCCACGCCGACCGCTGGGACTACATCTTCACCTTGCGCCGGGCCGGCGCCACGCCGCAGCGCCGCAGCGTGGTGGTGCACTTCGAGGCCGACAAGGTCAAGTCGGTGGAGGCGCCGGAGCTGCCTTCGGAGCGCGATTTCGTCGCCTCCATCAGCCGCTTCCGTGACCTGCGTGCGCCCAAGCTCGAACTCAGCGAGCAAGAGCGCGCCGCGCTGCCGCTGCCGCCCAAGCGAGAGGCGCCGCCGGTCGAGCCCATGGGCCCGGTGCGCGAGTACCCGCCGCTCGAGAAGACATGAATCTTCCTGCTGCGCAACCCGTTCTCAGGCCTGCGCTCCTCGCCGTACGGGAGTACGGCTGCGGTGCTCGACCTGAGCTCGGGCTGCTCGCGACGAAATCTTCACATCTTCTCTGCCGGCGGGCATGCTGAAGATCGCGGTTGCAGGAGCCTCAGGCCGCATGGGCCGCATGCTCGTCGAGGCCGTGCTTGCCAGCCCCGACTGTGCCCTGGCCGGCGCGCTGGACGCGCCCGGCAGCCCGGCACTGGGCCAGGACGCCGGCGCCTTTCTCGGCCGCCCCACCGGCGTGGCTGTGACCGCCGACCTGCGCGCAGGGCTGGCCGGCGCCTCGGTGCTGATCGACTTCACCCGCCCCGAAGGCACGCTGGCGCACCTGGCCGCGTGCCGCGAACTGGGCGTGCGCGCCGTCATCGGCACCACCGGCTTCACGCCGGCACAGAAGGCCGAGATCACCGCCCACGCGCAGCGGCTGGCCCTGGTGATGGCGCCCAACATGAGCGTGGGCGTGAATGTCATGCTGCGCCTGCTGGAGCAGGCCGCGCGCGCGCTGGGCGAGGCCTACGACATCGAGGTCGTCGAAGCCCACCACCGGCACAAGGTCGACGCCCCCAGCGGCACGGCGCTGGCCATGGGCGAGGTGCTGGCGCGCGCCCGCGGCGTCGATCTCGCCACGCAGGGCGTCTTCACGCGCCATGGCCACACCGGCGAGCGGCCGGCCGGAAGCATTGGCTTTGCCACCGTGCGCGGCGGCGATATCGTCGGCGAGCACATGGTGCTCTTTGCCGGCACCGGCGAGCGCATCGAGATCGCGCACAAGAGCAGCAGCCGTGCCAATTACGCCGAGGGCAGCCTGCGCGCGGCGCGTTTTCTGTCCGCCCCGGGCCGCACGCCCGGCCTCTACGGCATGGATGACGTGCTCGGCCTGCGGGGCTGAAGCCGCCCATGGAAGGCCTGGCGCATTTCTGGGACGCGAGCGACGGCGTCGGCCGCGCCGTGGCGCTGCTGCTGCTCGCCATGTCGGTGGCGGCCTGGGTGCTGATTTTCTGGAAGGGCTGGGTGCTGCGCCGCGCCGACGGTGACATCGCCCGCGCCGTGCCGGCCTTCTGGGACGCGGCCTCGCTGGACGAGGGACGCGTCCGGCTGGCCGCGCTGGACCGCGAGCGCGTGCTGCTGCCGCTGCTGGACGCCACCGTGGCGCAGCCTGCCGCCGGCACGCTGGAGGCCCGCGGCCAGCTCGACTCGCAGCTCACGCGCCGCCTGCGCGACGCCCTGCACCGCGGCCTGGCCCACCTGCAGTTCGGCCAGGTGCTGCTGGCTTCGATCGGCAGCACCGCGCCCTTCGTGGGCCTGTTCGGCACCGTCTGGGCCATCTACCACGCGCTGGTGGGCATCGCCGCAGCGGGCAGCCTCTCCATCGACAAGGTCTCGGGCCCCATTGGCGAAGCGCTGGTGATGACCGCCGCCGGCATCGCCGTGGCCGTGCCGGCGGTGCTGGCTTACAACGTATTCGGCAAGCGCGTGGCGGTGTGCGAGGCCGAGCTCGAAGGCTTTGCGCACGACCTGCGCGAGATGGTGCTGGACGCCACCCGCCCGGAGCGCTGAAGTGACTTTCGGTCGCCTCGAGCGCAACCCCGGCGCGCAGCCGATGAGCGAGATCAACATGACCCCGCTCATCGACGTGATGCTGGTGCTGCTGGTGATCTTCATCATCACCGCGCCGCTGATGACGAGCAGCCTCAGGCTCGACCTGCCCAGGGCCGAAGGCGCGGCGGCCAGCGATGCGCCCGCCTTCGTCGCGCTGGCCATCGACGCGCAGGGCCGTCTGTTCCTTGACGACCAGCCGCTGGACGCCGCCACCGAACGCCCGCAGATCACCGAGCGCGTGCGCCAGGCGGCCCGGCGCGATCCGCTGGCCGAGGTGCAGCTGCGCGCCGACCGCCGCGTGCCTTATGGCCGCGTCGCCGAACTCATCGGCTGGGTCCAGGCGGCGGGGCTCACACGCATCGGCTTCGTCACCGACACTGCGCCCGCCGGCCCGTAGGCCGAAAGTCTCGATCCCGTCGCAGCCGTGCGGCGGCATGTAATCTCCGGGCTCCGCCGCCGACTCACCGAGTGACCCTGGCCCATGACGTTTGAGTCCGAACTCGCCGCCTTGCGCACCCCGCTGCTGCGCTTTGCCAAGATGCAGCTGCGCAACGACAGCCTGGCCGAGGACCTGGTCTCGGAAACCTTGCTGGCCCTGCTGGAGAAACCCGATGCCTTCGAAGGCCGCAGCTCGCTGCGCACCTATGCCACCGGCATCCTCAAGTTCAAGATCATCGACCTGCTGCGCCGGCAGGGCCGCGAGATCGCCATCGAAGTCCAGGCCGACGAGTCGGTGGACGACGCCATCGACGCGCTCTTTGTCGCCGACGGCCACTACCGCGAGCCGCAGCCGGCGTGGCAGCAGCCCGAGCGGGCCCTGGAGCAAAGCCAGTTCTTCGCCGCGCTGCAGGCCTGCATCGAGGGCCTGCCGCCGCGCCTGGCACGGCTGTTCATGATGCGTGAATGGCTGGAGCAGGATATGGCGGATGTCTGCACCGAGCTGGGCATCACGGCCAACCACGCCGGCGTGATGCTCTACCGCGCACGCATGCAGCTGCGTGCCTGCCTGAACCAGGGTTGGTTCGAGGGCCAGCGATGAAGCTCATGTTCGATTGCCAGGAGGTCTCACGCCGGCTCAGCGAGGCGCAGGACCGCCCCCTGCCCACCGCCGACCGGGCGCGCATGCGGCTGCACCTGATGATGTGCCGGTCGTGCCGCAACGTGGAGGAGCAGTTCGACTTCATCCGCCGCGCCATGCGCCGCCTGGGCGAGGACGAGGGCGAGGGCGAAATACCGCGGCGCTGAACCGCCCGCGTGGTACCGGGCGTGGGAGGGGTGGCTGGCGGGCCCCGCGCTCCTAGAATCGACCAATGAACGAGAAGTACGCCCCCGCCGAAATCGAAGCCGCCGCGCAGGCGCATTGGGCCGCCACCGACGCCTACCGCGTCATCGAGGATCCGCGCCGCCCCAAGTTCTACGCCTGCTCGATGCTGCCCTACCCCAGTGGCAAGCTGCACATGGGGCATGTGCGCAACTACACCATCAACGACATGATGGCGCGCTACCTGCGCATGAAGGGCATGAACGTGCTCATGCCCATGGGCTGGGACGCCTTCGGCCTGCCGGCCGAGAACGCCGCCATCGCCAACAACGTGCCGCCGGCGCAATGGACGCGCGCCAATATCGCCGACATGAAGAGCCAGATGCAGCCGCTGGGCCTGGCCTTCGACTGGGCGCGCGAGCTCGCCACCTGCGACCCCGCGTACTACAAGTGGAACCAGTGGTTCTTCCTGAAGATGCTCGAGGCGGGCATCGCCTACAAGAAGACCCAGATCGTCAACTGGGACCCGGTGGACCAGACCGTGCTGGCCAACGAGCAGGTCGAGGACGGCCGCGGCTGGCGCAGCGGCGCCCTCGTCGAGAAACGCGAGATCCCGGGCTACTACCTGGCCATCACGAAGTACGCCGACGAACTGCTCGGCGGCGTCAACGACAGCACCCACCCGCATTTCCTCGAAGGCTGGCCCGAGCGCGTGCGCCTGATGCAGGAGCACTGGATCGGCAAGAGCGAGGGCGTGCGTTTCGCCTTCCCGCACGAGATCCGCGACGAGACCGGCGCGCTGGTGCAGGGCGGGCGCATGCACGTCTTCACGACGCGGGTCGATACCCTCCAGGGCGTGACCTTCTGCGCCGTGGCGCCCGAGCACCCGCTGGCCGCGCTGGCGGCGCGCCGCGACCCGCAGATCGCCGCCTTCGTCGAAGAGTGCATGAGGGGCGGCACCACCGAAGCCGAACTGGCCCTGCGCGAGAAGGCCGGCCGCCCGCTGGGCCTGAAGGTGACGCACCCGCTCACCGGCCAGCCGGTGCCGCTGTGGGTCGGCAACTATGTGCTCATGGGCTACGGCGACGGCGCCGTGATGGGGGTGCCCGCGCACGACGAACGCGACTTCGCCTTCGCGCGCAAGTACGGCATCGAGATGCTGCAGGTCATCCACATCGACGGCGAGCACTTCAGCTACGAGCGCTGGCAGGACTGGTACGCCGACAAGGGCCGGGGCATCACCGTCAACTCGGGCAACTACAGCGGCCTGCACCACAAGGCGGCGGTGGACGCGATCGCCGCGGCGCTGGCCGCTCGCGGCCTGGGCGAGAAGAAGACCACCTGGCGGCTGCGCGACTGGGGCATCAGCCGCCAGCGCTACTGGGGCACGCCGATTCCCATCATTCATTGCGATGCCTGCGGTGACGTGCCGGTGCCCGAAGCCGACCTGCCGGTGATCTTGCCCGAAGACCTGGTGCCCGACGGCAGCGGCAACCCGCTGAACAAGTGCGCGGCCTTCGTCAACGTCGCCTGCCCGAAATGCGGCCGGCCGGCGCGGCGCGAAACCGACACCATGGACACTTTCGTCGACTCGGCCTGGTACTACATGCGCTACTGCTGCCCGGACAGCGACGGCGCGATGGTGGATGCACGCGTTGAAGCCTGGATGCCGATGGACCAGTACATCGGCGGCATCGAGCACGCCGTGCTGCACCTGCTCTACGCGCGTTTCTGGACCAAGGCCATGCGCGATATCCAGGTGGCCGGCCCGGACGGCCGGATGAGCGGCCTGGTGAGTTTCAGCGAGCCCTTCCGCAAGCTGTTCACGCAGGGCATGCTGCTCAACGAATCCTTCTACCGCGAGGACGAATCCGGAAAGCGCCACTGGTACTACCCCAGCGAGGTCGAGGTCCAGTACGACGACCGCGGCCACCCCAGCGGTGCCACGGCCAGGGCTGACGGCCAGCCGGTGATGCTGGGGGGCATCGAGAAGATGTCCAAGAGCAAGAACAACGTCGTCGAGCCCAAGGACATCATCGCCAGGTTCGGCGCCGATACCGCGCGCGTGTTCACCATGTTTGCCGGCCCGCCCGACCAGAGCGCCGCCTGGTCGGATTCCGGCGCCGAGGGCAGCTTCCGCTTCCTGCGCCGGCTCTGGGCCACGGGCGTGAAGCTGGCGCCGCGCCTGGCGGCGCTTCACGGCCCAGTCCTCGGAGTCGCTTCGTTCCATGGGGCGAGTGCCGCCGCGGCCACCCTGCGCCGCGAGATGCACCTGCTGCTGCGCCAGGTGAGCCACGACTACGACCGGCTGCAATACAACACCGTGGTCTCGGGGGCGATGAAGATGCTCAACGCGGTGGAAGACGCGAAGCTCGCCGACACCCCGGCCGACACCGCCGTGCTGCGCGAGGCGCTGGGCCTCCTGTTGCGCTCGCTCTACCCGGCGGCGCCGCACATCACGCATGCGCTGTGGCGCTCGCTGGGCTTGCGCAGCGCGCTGGGCGAGATCATCGACGCACCCTGGCCGCAGGTCGACGAGGCCGCATTGCTGCGCGACGAGATCGAGCTCGTGCTGCAAGTCGGCGGCAAGATGCGCGGCAGCATTCGCGTGCCGGCTGCGGCCGAGCGCAGCGCCATCGAGGCCGCGGCGCTGGCCAGCCCCGAGTTCATCCGCTTCGCCGAAGGCCGGCCGGCAAAGAAGGTGGTGGTGGTGCCGGGCCGGCTGGTCAATGTCGTCGTCTGACGCACCCGCCGCAGCGGCCGACCTGGCCGGCCTGGCGCGGCCCCTGACGCCGCCGCCGCGCCGTGCCTGCCTGGCTGCGCTGGCCACCCTGGCCACCCTGGCCATCGGCGGCTGCGGGTTCGAGCTGCGCCGGCCGCCGCGCCTGTCCTTCGGCAGCATCGCGCTCGAAGGCTTTGCGCCGCGCTCGCCACTGGCCGAGGAGTTGCGCCGCCATCTCACGCAGCAGGTGCGCGTGCTGGACACGCCGGCCAAGGCCGAGGTCGTGCTGCGCTCGCTGCTCGATGTGCGCGAGCGCAGCGTCGTGGCCTCGACCTCGGCGGCGCAAGTGCGCGAAATGCAGCTGCGGCTGAAGTTCCACTTCCGCGCCCACACGCCGGGGGGTCGCGAGCTGATCCCGCGCGTCGAGTTGCTGCTCTCGCGCGACCTCAGCTACAGCGAGACCTTTGCCCTGGCCAAGGAATACGAAGAGGCCGAGCTGTTCCGCGAGATGCAGGCCGACCTGGTGTCGCAGGTGCTGCGTCGGCTGGCTGCGGTGGGGGTCTAGATGCAGATCCGCCCCGACCAGCTCGACGCCCATCTCGGCCGCGGGCTCAAGCCGCTCTACACCATTCACGGCGACGAGCCGCTGCTGGCGCAGGAGGCGGCCGATGCCATCCGCGCCGCGGCGCGGGCTGCGGGCTACGGTGAACGCAAGGTATTCACCGTCAGCGGCGCGCACTTCGACTGGAGCGCCGTGCTCGGGGCGGCGCAGGCCATGAGCCTGTTTGCCGAACGCCAGCTCATCGAGATCCGCATCCCCACGGGCAAGCCCGGCAAGGAGGGCTCCGAGGCGCTGCAGCGCTACTGCGGGCAACTCTCCGAGGACGTGCTCACGCTGGTGCAGCTGCCGCGGCTGGACTTCCAGCAAAGCAAGGCCGCGTGGTTTGCGGCGCTGGACGCCGCCGGCCTGACGCTGCGCGTCGAGACGCTGGAGCGCAAGGTGCTGCCGGCCTGGCTGGCGCAGCGGCTGGCGCGCCAGGGCCAGCGCGTGCAGCCCGGCGACGAAGGGCAGCGCACGCTGGCGTTCTTTGCCGACCGCATCGAGGGCAACCTGCTCGCCGCACACCAGGAAATGCAGAAGCTCGCGCTGCTGCACCCGAGCGGCGAACTGAGCTTCGAGCAGGTGGAGGCCGCCGTGCTGAACGTCGCGCGCTATGACACACCCAAGCTCGCCGAGGCGGTGTGGAGCGGCCAGCTGGCGCGTGCGCTGCGCATGCTCGACGGCCTGCGCGCCGAAGGCGTGGCACCGGTGCTCGTGCACTGGACGCTGGCCGAGGACATGCGTGCGCTTGCGCGCGGCCGCGCGGCGCTGGACGAGGGCAAGCCGCTGCCGCTGGCGCTGAAGGAGGCGCGCGTCTGGGGCCTCAAGGAGCGGCTCTTCGAACGCCTGCTGCCGACCCTGGACGACCCCCAGATGGCGCATCTGCTGGAAGCGGCCAGCCTGTGCGACGGCATCGTCAAGGGTCTGAAGCACCCGGAGTGGCCGCACGAACCCTGGGCCGCGCTGCGCCGCTTGATGCTGATGGCCATCGAGCTGCAGCCGGTGGCCGGCGCGCCGCCTGCGCCGCGCCGGCTGGCCCTTCAATAGCCGCGTGGCGCTTGCACCAAGTGCGCCAGCGCGCCGCCGTCGCGCGCCGCGCGCAGGTTGGCCGCCGCCACGGCGGCCGCGCTGCGCGGGTCGGTCAGTGCCGCGGCGTGGGGCAGCAGCGTGACGCGAAGGTGCTGCCAGAACGCGTGCGTGGCGGGCAGCGGCTCGGTGTGGAAGACGTCGAGCACGGCGTGGCGAAGGTGCCCGCTGTCCAGCGCCGCCAGCAAGTCGGCATCGACCACGTGGGCGCCACGGGCGAGGTTGACGACCGAGGCGTGGGCCGGCAACGCGGCGAAGAAGCGCACGTCGAGAAGACCCCGCGTGTGGGGCGTGAGCGGCAAGAGGTTGACCACGATCTCGGCCTGCGCCAGCAGCGGCACCAGCGCCCCACCGTCACGCCGCCAGCCCTGCACGCGGTAGCCCTGCTGCGCGACGCGCTGGGCCGCCGCGCGGCCCATCTCGCCCTGGCCCAGCACGAGCACGTTCACCTCGTCGGCGCGGCGCTGGGCGTGGGCACGCCACAGGCCTTCGCGCTGGCGCCGGGCATAGGCGAAGAAGCCGCGGTGCAACGAGAGCACCGCCCACAACGCGGTCTCGGCCATCGCGGCGGTCATGGCCGGGTCCACCATGCGTGCGATGGGCACGCCCGCGGGCAGCGTGGCGTCGGCCAGCAGCCGGTCCACGCCGGCCCACAGGCTCTGGATCAGCTTGAGATGGGGGAGGCCCTGCAGGCTGCCCGGGGGCGGGTTGGCCACCACCGCGGCCTGCACCGCATCGGCCTGCGTGCGGGCCTGCGCGAGGTCCAGCCAGACCGCCTCGGGCATCGCTTGCGCCAACGCCGATTGCCAGGTGCGCCACTCGGTGGCGCCGAGCTCGCCGCACAGCAGCACCTTCATGCGCGCGCGGCCTGCAGCAGGCGCTGCAGCGCGGCCCGCACCGCGGCGTGGCGCACGGCGCTGCGCTCGCCGGGCAGCTGCAGGCGTTCGGCCCACACGGCCTCGGCCGTGGCCCAGGCCAGCCAGACCGTGCCCACCGGCTTGCCCGGCACGGCCCCCGCCGGCCCGGCGATGCCGGTGACGGCCACCGCGAGCTGCACCGGCGCGTGCTGCAGCGCGCCCTGCACCATGGCGCGCGCCACGGCCTCGCTCACCGCACCGTGCGACTCGATCAGCGCGGCCGGCACGCCCAGCATGGCCGTCTTGGCCTCGTTGCTGTAGGTGACGAAGCCGCGCTCGAACCAGTCGCTGGAGCCCGCCACCGTGGTGCAGGCCGCAGCGATGAGGCCGCCGGTGCAGCTCTCCGCCGTGGCCATGCGCCAGGCGCGCACGCGCAGGGCCTGCGCGAGATCCCGCACCAGCGGCGCCAGCGCTTTCAGATCTTCCACAGCGTGATCCACAAGGCGAGCAGCAGCAGCGCGCAGCCGGCCGCCACCAGGTCGTCGAAGAGGATGCCCAGGCCCTGGCGCCAGCCGATGGCCTGGCCCGCCTTCAATTTGAACAGCCGGTCGGCCCAGCCCACCGGGCCGGGCTTGGCGGCGTCGAAATAGCGGAAGAGAACGAAGGCGGCCAGCTGCATCCAGAAGTCGCAGGGCATGAGCAGCCACAGCATGATCCAGAACGCCACGACTTCGTCCCAGACGATGGCGCCGGGGTCGGCCACGCCGAGGTGCCGTGCGGTCAGCGTGCAGGCCCACAGGCCCGCGGCGAGTGAGGCCGCGATGACCACTGCCCACTGCAGCTCGCCCAGCCAGCGGTCGAGCACGATGAAAGCCAGCCAGGCCCACAGCGTGCCCACGGTGCCCGGCGCGCGTGGCGACAGGCCGCTGCCGAAGCCCAGCGCCAGCCAGTGCGCCGGGTGGCGCAGCATGAAGCTGGCGCTGGCCCCCGTCGTGCTCATTCCTTGAAGTGGTCGAAACTGTGGAAGGGGACTTCGATCGCGCGACCCTGGCCGTCCCGCACCCGCAGGCCGCGCTCGCCGGTGATGGTGCCGCAGCGCGTGACCGCTACACCGGCCGCGGCGCCCGCGGCGCGAACCGCGGCGGCCTGGCCGGGCGGGGCGGTGAAGAGCAACTCGTAGTCGTCGCCGCCACCCAGCACGCACTCGTGTTGCAGCGCCACCGGCTGCGCGGCAAGCACGCTGCTGCGCGGCAGGGTGTCCACATCGACCGTGGCGCCCACGCCCGAGCGCTGCAGCACATGACCGAGGTCGCCCAGCAGGCCGTCGCTGAGGTCGATGGCGGCGCTGGCCACGCCGCGCAGTGCCCGCCCCAGCGCCACGCGCGGCTGGGGCAGCTCCATGGCGCGGCGCACGGCATCGAGTTCCCCGCCGGGCAGGGCGACGCGGCCGCGGAAGACCTCCAGCGCCAGCCGCGCATCGCCCAGGGTGCCGCTGACCCAGAGATCGTCGCCCGGTTTTGCGCCGCTGCGCAGCAGGGCCTGGCCGGGCGGCACCTGGCCGAAGACGGTGATGCACAGGTTCAGCGGCCCGGCCGTGGTGTCGCCGCCCACCAGTTCGATGTCGTGCGCATCGGCCAGCGCGAAGAGGCCTTGCGCCAGGGGGGCCAGGAAGCGGTCGTCGGCACGTGGCAAGGCCAGCGCCAGCGTGAAGGCCAGCGGTTCGGCGCCGCAAGCGGCCAGGTCGCTGAGGTTTACCGCCAGCGCCTTGTGGCCCAGGCGATCGGGCGGCACGGTGGAGAGGAAGTGACGGCCTTCGACGAGCATGTCGCAGGACACCGCCAGCTGCATGCCCGGCGCCACCTTGAGCAGCGCGCAGTCGTCGCCCACGCCCAGCGCGGCGCGCCGCACCGGCCGAGTGAAGTACCGGGCAATGAGTTCGAACTCACCGCTCATCGGGCCCCCTTGGCGCTGCGCGCCGTCCCCCAGGCCCCGCCAGGGGCCTCTTCGTGGCCCTCGGGGAGCGAGCGCCTTCGGAGCGGCCGTGCGGCGCTCATGACGCATGCCCCGGTTCGCGCAACAGGTTGGCCAGCTCCACCGCGGACTTCACCTTCATCTTCTCGAATACGCGGGCGCGGTGCACTTCGACCGTGCGCACGCTGATCTGCAACTCGTCGGCGATGGTCTTGTTCGGGCGGCCGTCGATCACCAGTCGCATGACCTCGCGCTCGCGCTCCGTGAGATCGGCCAACGCATGGGTCACGGCCTGGTGTGCACGCTGCTGGGGCAGCGCCTGGGCGCTGGCCTGCAGCGCCAGCTCGATGCGGTCGACCAGGGCGTTGTTGGAGAAGGGCTTCTCGACGAAATCGAAGGCGCCGCGTTTGACCGCGGCCACGGCCGTCGGCACATCACCCTGGCCGGTGAGGAAGATCACCGGCAGCACAGGCAGCAGCCCGCGCTCGGCCAGGCGCTCGAACAGCACCAGGCCGCTGGTGCTGGGCATGCGCACGTCGAGCACCAGGCACGCCGGTGCCTGCGGCCAGCTCGACCGGTGGGGGGCCATTCGCTCGGCGAGCCAGGCTTCGAAGGCATCGGCGCTGGCGAATCCTTCGGAGAGCAGGCGGCGCGAGCGCAGCAGCCAGGCCAGTGCGTCGCGCACGACATCTTCATCGTCCACCAGGTAGACGACCGGAATGCCCAGCGAGGGGTCGAGTGACATGAGCTTGCAAAGGGGGGTTGCGGCCTGCGGCCCAGCCGCAAGTATGCGGGCCGGCGGGCGGCGCGGGGTTCAACGGGCCGCGGCCAGGGCCGCGTCGCCGGCTTCGGCCGCGCCCGCATCGGGGGCGCCGGGGGAGGGCAGCGTGAAGCGGAACTCGGCCCCGCGGCCCAGCGGCCCGGGACCGAAGTCCAGCGCACCGCCATGCTGTTCGATCACCGTGCGGCACAGGCTCAGGCCCAGCCCCATGCCTTCGGGCTTGGTGGTGAAGAAGGGCGTGAACAGGCGCGCGGCCACATCGGGCGCGATGCCGGGGCCGGCGTCGATGACGCTGATCGTCACCCAGCGCGGGTGGGTCTGCCGGGCCCGCAGCGTGAGCACCCGCTCGGCCGGCTCGGTGACCGTCTCCATGGCCTGGACGGCGTTGCGGGCCAGGTTGAGCAGCACCTGCTCGACCATGGTGCGGTCGCAGCGCACGCGCGGCGGTCTGGGCACCGGCGTGCCGGCGGTGGGCACGTCCAGCTCGATGCGCGTGCCGCTCTTGCGCGCCTGCATGCGGACCAGCGGCAGCACCTCGTCGAAGAGCACATTCACGCCGAGCGTCTCGTGCAGGCGCTCGCGACGGCGCACGAAATCGTGCACGCTCTTGATGACGCGGCCGGCGCGCTCGGCCTGCTCGTTGATGCGTTGCAGCGCCTGGCGCAGTTCGCCCGGCGTGGCGCCCTCGGGCGCGGCCAGCAGGTTCAGCGAGCCGCTGGCATAGCTGGCGATGGCCGACAGCGGCTGGTTGAGCTCGTGGCTGAGCAGCGAAGCCATCTCGCCCACCGTGGCCAGGCGCGCCGTGGCCTGCAGGCGGTCCTGCTGCTGGCGCGAGATCTCTTCCACGCGGCGCTGCGCGCTGAGGTCGAGCACCGCGCTCATCCAGCCGGTGTGTCGGCCCTGGCTGTCGACCAACGGCGCCTCGTAGATCATCACCGGGAAGCGCTCGCCGTTCTTGCGCATGAACTCGGTTTCGAAGCCTTCGTGCGCGGCTTCCGCGCCCTGCTGCCGAAGCCGCTGCCGGCGCTGGTATTCCGGCGTGTGCTCGGGGGGCCAGTAGGGCGGCTGCTGGGCACGCAGCTCCTCGCGCGTGAAGCCCACCATGGCGCAGAACGCCGGGTTGACGTAGGTGATGGCCCCGGCGAGGTCGCGCGCGCGCAGGCCGGTGGAAAGCGAGTCCTCCATCGCGCTGCGGAAGGCCAGGGCCTCGGCCAGTGCGCGCTCGGCCTGGGCACGGCGGCGCACGTCGCGCGCCAGCAGCAGCACCACGCCGAACAGGGCGATCGACATGCCGATCACCAGTGCGGTGGCCAGGTTGGGGATCAGGCTGGGCCGGCCAGCCGCTGCGTCGGCGCGCAAGAGCAGCGGCGCGCCGGGCAGGTCGACCACGCGCTCGGCCACGTAGACGCCTGCGCCACGCGGCGTGCCGGCGCGCGCCAGGCGCGTGCCATCGCCCTCGACGAAGGAGAACTCGTGCCGGCGCGATTCGCGGGTCGGCAGCGACGCTTGGAGGACCTGCGCCAGCGCGAAGCTGCCGACCAGAAAGCCGCTCTCGCGTCCGGCCTGGCTCACCGGCACACACAGGTCCACCACCTCCAGGCCCTGGCCGCCGGGCAGCGGCACGAAAAAGCTGCGCGAAAACGTGGGCGCCATGGCGCGACGCGCCGCGGCACAGGCGAGCTCGGTGTCCAGGCCGAGCTCGTGGCGCGGCATCTGGCTGAACAGGGTCGGCGGCAAGGGCGTGTCCACGGCATCGATCACGGCCATCGAAGGGTCGCGCCACTCCACGCGCTTGAGTTCGTGCTTCGTGCGCAGCAGCGCTTGGGCCCCTGGGCGCCAGCCGGGCTGCGGCGGGTTGGCCCAGGCCAGCGCCTGCAGGGTCTGCATCAATCCCGTGAGGTCATGGCGGATCTGCGCCGTGACTTCGCCGGCCACGGCCTCGGTCTCTTCCTGCGCCCGGTTCGACTCGTAGCTGATGGTCAGCGCCACCAGCAGCGTCTGTGCCACCAGCAGCAGCACCAGCAGCGCGCCCCACAGCAGCGCTCGCCGCAACCGGCGCTGACGGGGCACAGGGGGGACCGGGGGCACGGGGTCGGGATGCATGGGCGGCTGGGCGCAGTATTGGGCGCGACGGCCTGGGCTGCCGTACGCAGTTTCGCGCATGGGCGCCCGGCACGCTGGCGCCGCGGGTGGCCCTCCTACAATCGTCGACGCGGCCTGCGTGTGGCCCGTCCGGGCCCGCGCATGCGCCACGGGAGCACTCAGCGATGTCCACCGCAGAAGAAAAATCCGCCGAACTCAAGCAGGCGGCGCTGGAGTACCACGAGTTCCCGACGCCGGGCAAGCTGGCCGTGGTGGCGACCAAGCAGATGATCAACCAGCACGACCTGGCGCTGGCCTACAGCCCCGGCGTGGCGGCGGCTTGCGAGGCCATCGTGGCCGACCCCGCCAATGCCTTTCGCTACACCGCGCGCGGCAACCTGGTGGCGGTGGTCACCAACGGCACCGCCGTGCTCGGCCTGGGCGACATCGGGCCCCTGGCCGCCAAGCCGGTGATGGAGGGCAAGGCCGTGCTCTTCAAGAAGTTCGCCGGCATCGACGTCTTCGACCTCGAACTCGCAGAGCGCAACCTCGACAAGCTGTGCGACATCATCGCGGCGCTCGAACCCACCTTCGGCGGCATCAACCTCGAGGACATCAAGGCGCCGGACTGCTTCTATGTCGAGCGCAAGCTGCGCGAGCGCATGAAGATCCCCGTCTTCCACGACGACCAGCATGGCACCGCCATCGTCGTCGGGGCGGCGCTGCTGAATGCGCTGAAGGTGGTGGGCAAGAAGATCGGCGAGATCAAGCTCGTGACCTCGGGCGCCGGTGCGGCGGCGCTGGCCTGCCTGGGGCTGCTGGTCAAGCTGGGCGTGCGGCGCGAGAACATCTGGGTCACCGACCTGGCCGGCGTGGTCTATGCCGGTCGCACCGAGTTGATGGACGATGACAAGGCGGTCTTCGCGCAGCCCACGCCGATGCGCAAGCTGGCCGAGGTGTTGGTCGGCGCTGACGTCTTCCTGGGCCTGTCGGCGGGCGGAGTGCTCAAGCCCGAGATGGTGGCCACGATGGCCGGCGCACCGGTGATCTTCGCGCTGGCCAACCCCACGCCGGAGATCCTGCCCGAGCAGGTGCAGGCGGTGCGCAGCGACGCCATCATCGCCACCGGGCGCACCGACTACCCCAACCAGGTCAACAACGTCCTGTGCTTCCCGTATATCTTCCGCGGCGCGCTGGACTGCGGCGCCAGCACGGTGACGGGGGCGATGGAGATCGCGGCCGTGCATGCGATCGCCGAGCTGGCGCAGGCCGAGCAGAGTGAGGTGGTGGCCGCGGCCTATGCCGGCTCGACGCTGTCCTTCGGGCCCGAGTACCTGATCCCCAAGCCCTTCGACCACCGGCTGATGATGAAGATCGCGCCGGCCGTGGCGCAGGCGGCTCAGGAGAGCGGTGTCGCACAGCGCCCGATTGCCGATATGGAGGCCTACCGGGAGAAGCTGAAGAGCTTCGTCTACGCCTCGGGCACGACGATGAGGCCCATCTTCCAGCTCGCCAAGGGCGCGCTGCACAAGCGCGTGGCCTACGCCGAGGGCGAAGAAGAACGCGTCTTGCGTGCCGTGCAGGTGGTGGTCGACGAAGGCCTGGCGCGGCCCACGCTGATCGGCCGCCCGGCGGTCATCGCCGCGCGCGTCGAAAAATTCGGCCTGCGCCTGAGCCAGGGGCTGGACTACGACGTGGTCGATGTCGAGCGCGACCCGCGCTACCGCGACTTCTGGCAGACCTACCACCGCATGACCGAGCGCAAGGGCATCACCATGCAGGTGGCCAAGATCGAGATGCGGCGCCGCCTCACGCTGATCGGGGCGATGCTGCTGCACAAGGGCGAGGTCGACGGCATGCTGTGCGGCACCTGGGGCACGCCGGTGCAGCACCTGCAGTACATCGACCAGGTCATCGGCCATCCCCAGGGCGGCGGCGCCAGGGCGCTGCAGAACGTGCCCGTCTACGCCTGCATGAACGTGCTGATGCTGCCCGAACGACAGCTCTTCCTGGTCGACACGCACGTCAACGCCGACCCCAGCGCCGAGGAGTTGTGCGAGATCACCGTGCTGGCGGCCCGCGAGATGATGCGCTTCGGCATCACGCCCAAGGCAGCGCTGCTGTCGCATTCCAACTTCGGCACGAGCGACCAGCCCAGCGCCGTGAAGATGCGCCGCACGTTGATGCTGCTGCGCGAGCGGGCACCCTGGCTCGAGGTGGATGGCGAGATGCACGGCGATGTGGCGCTGGACCCTGCCGAGCGGCACAAGCTGATGCCGCGCAGCACCCTGCAGGGCGAGGCCAACCTGCTGGTGCTGCCCAATATCGACGCCGCCAATATCGCCTACAACCTGCTCAAGACGGCCGCTGGCGGAGGCATCGCCATCGGGCCGGTGCTGCTGGGCGCGGCCAAGCCCGTGCATATCCTGACGCCTTCGGCCACCGTGCGGCGGATCGTCAATATGACCGCCTTGACCGTCGCCGATGCCGAGGCCGGACACATCTCAGGCCGTGCCGCCTGAAATTTGCCAGCCGGGGGGACAAACTCCGAGAGGACGTTGGCCTTCAATGAAAATGGAGAATGTGAGTGCACGCACGCAAGACTCGACCGTTGCCCCATTTTTAGGCAGTGCCTTGAGTTTTTGAGGGGCTTACGGTAGCATTGCGCTTTGCTTTTTCAGGGTTAACCCGTGTTTCGGACCGGTCTGGCCTCGTCGAGCGGCGTGCTGAGGCAGGCCTTGTGCAAGTGGGGGGTGGCCCTGGTGGCGGCCTCTGGCTTGGTGGCCGGCGCGGCGCTGCTTTCCACGGCCCAGGCGCGGACCGCTGAAACCCCGGCAGCGGTGGCCTTGGCCACCTTGCCGCCGCAGGCTCTGGAGGCGCATCGGCTGATTCTCAGCGGCGGCCCGTTCCCGTACCCGAAAGATGGCACGGTATTCGGGAACCGCGAGCGTCTGCTGCCCTCCAAGGCCAGGGGGTATTACAGGGAATACACCGTCAAGACGCCCGGTTCGTACGACCGGGGGGCCCGCCGGATCGTCTGCGGTGGCCACCCGCCCACGCAACCCGAAGCCTGTTTCTACACCGACGACCACTACGCGAGCTTTCGCCGCATCGCCCCATGAACGCCGGACACCAAACCATCGAAACCTTTCGCCCTGCCAGGAGGATCGCGACCATGGAGTTGCAGACCATCCGACCCAATCTCGTTCAAGCCATCCGTGCCTACCGCGTCGAAGACCTGATGAAGGCGGCCGAGTCGTCCGGCCAGCACTTCCTCTACGCCAATCTGTCTTCGGCGCAGACCAAGCAGGACGTGCTCGACGGCATCGCCGCGGCCTTTCTCTTCCCGGCGCACTTCGGCAAGAACCTCGACGCGCTGTACGACTGCATGACCGACCTCGTGCACAAGGCGGGCCAGCAGCCGGGCTTCGTCGTCGTGCTCGAGCAGTTGCCCGACAACCCGCGCTTCGACCGCGAGGCCCGCGAGCAGTTGCTCGAGGTCTTCCGCGATGCCGCCGAATACTGGGGCGAGCGACGAATACCGTTCAGGTGTTTCTATTCTTTTCAGTAGCCCGCTCCCAAGATAACGGGTCATGGGAGCGGGCTACGGAAACGGCCCAGACGACGAACGCAGCCAAGCCAGCGGTGAAGGTGGTGCCCAAGAACGGCATCAACCCGAACTTCGGGATGAATATGCCGCTGATGAGCAGCGCCTTCGACACAGCCGCCTGGCTGAGCGCGGCGTAACGAGCCCCCACGCTCCCTCCGGTCGCTGCCCCCCGAGGGGGCTCTTGCAGCGGCCCGGCAAAGCCGGTTCCGCGCAAGCGCTTGGTAGAACGACGAAGAAGGGCTCCTCACGGAGCCCTTCTTCATGGGCGTGCGCGGGCCAGTGCCAGGTATTCGGCCACCGGCACTTCCTCGGCGCGGCGTTGCAGGTCGAAGGCCGCGCCCTGGCCCTGCTGCTCCAGCCAGCGGCCCAGCGTGTGGCGTAGCAGCTTGCGGCGTTGCGAAAAGGCCGTGGTCACCAGGGCGCGCAGGCGTTCGGCGTCGATGCTCTCGTCCAGGGGCAAGGGCGCCATGCGCACCACGGCTGAATTGACGCGCGGCGGCGGCTCGAAGGCCTCGGGCGGGACGTCGAGCACGCTCTCGATGCGGTAACGCCACTGCAGCATCACGCTCAGGCGGCCGTAGTCCTTGCTGCCGGGTGCGGCGGCCATGCGGTCGACGACTTCCTTTTGCAGCATGAAGTGCTGGTCGACCACGCTGGCCGACGCATCCAGCAGATGAAACAGGATCGGCGTGGAGATGTTGTAGGGCAGGTTGCCCACCACCCGCAGCTTGCGCCCGGCGATGGCGGCCAGCGCGTTGAAGTCCACCTTCAGCACGTCGGCCTCGATCACCGTCAGCCCCTCCTGGCGGCGCAGCCGTGCGGCGAGGTCGCGATCGAGCTCGATCACCGTGAGCGCCTTGCACCGCGCGAGCAGCGGGCCGGTCAGGGCGCCCAGGCCGGGGCCGATCTCGACCAGGGCGTCGCCAGGGCGCGGGTCGATCGCCGCCACGATGCGGTCGATGACACCGTGGTCGGCCAGGAAGTGCTGGCCGAAGCGCTTGCGGGCAATGTGCTTCACTTCGAGGTGCGCGCCCATGTCGCGCCTTGCGCCGGGCCCACGGGAGGTGCCCTCACTGGGGCGGCTCGCGGTACTCGAGGTAGGCGCGCGAGCGCAGCTCCTTGGTCCAGTCGAGATACGCCTGCTCGAAGCGTTGCTCGCGCAGCACGTTGCGCGCCTGTTCGCGCAACTGCTTGGTGTCCAGCGCCACGTCGCGGCGCTCGAGCACCTGGATCAGGTGCACGCCGAAGCGCGAGACCACGGGCGCCGACAGGCCGCCGACCGCCACTTCGTTCATGGCGTTTTCGAACTCCGGGACCATGACGCCGGGGGAAGACCAGCCGAGGTCGCCGCCCGCCGCGGCCGAGCCGTCTTCGCTGTACTGGCGCGCGATGTCCTCGAAGCTGCGCGTGCCGGTTTCGATCAACTTGCGGTACTCGGCCAGCCGTCTTGCGGCGACTTCGGCGCTGAGCTGCGGCGAGGTGCGCAGCAGCACGTGGCGTGCGCGCGTCTGCTTGATGTGGCCCGCCCCGGCCTGCTTGCGCTCGACGAGCTTGAGGATGTGGAAACCCGCGCCCGTGCGCAGCGGCTGCGCGGTGACCTCGCCCGGCTTGAGCGCCTTGGTGGCCTCGACGAAGACATCGGGCAGCCTCGCGGCCGGCCGCAGGCCGATCACGCCGCCGGCCTGGCGGTTGCCGTCTTCGGAAACCTCGCGCGCCACCGTCTCGAACGGCTCGCCCTTGAGCACCCGTGCCAGCGCCGCGTCGATGAGGGCGCGACGGGCCGCCACGGTGGCCGCATCGGCATCCTCGGCCACGGTGACGAGGATTTGCGCGAGGTTGGTCTCGGCTTGGGCGTTGGCCGTTGACTGCTGTTGCTCGATCAGCCGGTCGATGTCCTCGTCACTGATCTTGATGCGCCCGTAGACCTCGCGCTCGCGCAGCCGCTCGATCATGATCTGGTCGCGCACGTTGGAGCGAAAACGCCCGTAGTCGGTGCCTTCGGTGCGCAGCCTCTCGCGCAGCGCGTCCAGCGTGATCTGGTTCTGCGCCGCGATGCTCTGCACGGCGCGGTCGATCTCGGGTTCGTCCACGCGCATGCCGCTTTCGCGCGCCGTGGTGATCATCACTCGCTCGTCGATCAGCGCGTCCAGCGCCAGCTTGCGCAACTCGGCTTGCGGCGGCAGCTTTGCGCCGCGCCCGGCGTCGGCCAGCACCCGCTCCAGCCGGCGTTCCACCTCGCCGGCCGTGACGAGTTCCTGGTTGACGATGACGGCGATGTAGTCACCCGGGCGGAGGTCATTGCGGGCCTGGGCGGTGGCCGAGAGCGCGGCGGTCGCCAGCGCTGCCGCCAGGGTGGCTCGCGCGGCTTTCAGCCAACGGGATTGGGGTTCAGTCATAGAAGGCAGCGCTGGGCCGGTCGTCGGAGGGCGACGCGCTGCGGCGCTCTTCGCGCAGCAGGCGGTAACCGGGGATATTGTCCTTCAAGACCTGCAACGGGTTGGACCCGATGCGCGACAGGCCCACGAGCTCGAGCTGGAACATGAACTTCGTGGTGGCCTCGCTCAGCCCGGTGGACAGCCGCTCGGCCACGAAGCGCCCGATCCAGCAGCCCGCGTCGTACTCCAGCCCGAGCACCGAATCGGTGACGCGCGCGTCCTTCAGGCTGTAGTTCACGCGGCCCACCGAATACCAGGTGCGGCGGCTGCAATTGCCGGCACCGGCGGCGACCGCCCCCGCAGCGGCACGCTCGCCGCCCTGTGCCGGCACGGCACCGCCAAACAAGGGCCACTGCCAGCCGACCTCGAGCTGTTCGGTCAGCCCGCGCGTCAGGCGGTAGGTGGTGCTGACGGTGCGCATGGGGCCGGGCGAATAGCGCGCGCCGACGACCGAGCGCACCGAGCGCTGCAGGTCGGTGCTGTACTGCATCGCGGCGTCCAGCGTCCAGCGCGGCAGCAGGCTGGTCGAAGCCAACAGCAGCGCGTCGGAGAAGCGCTGCGTCAGCGGTTCTCCGTCGGGGGTGCCGTCGGCCTGCGCGGTGACGCGCTGGGAACTGAACAGATAGCGCTGCACCAGGCCCAGGCGCAGCGCTTCGGCGCCACTGGAGGCATCGACGTAGCGGGTGGTGAATCCGGCGGTGAGTTGGTGCGCGTCCGCGACGCGGTCGATGCCGGAGAACGGGTTGTCGGTGTAGATGGAGACGAAGTTGAAGTCCTTGGCGGCGGCGTCGTAGTTGGGCAATTGGCTCTGCGCGCGGTAGGGTGTGTGCACATACAGCAGCCGCGGCTCCAGCGTCTGGTGCAGCGCGCGGCCGAAGGCCTGCGTGCGGCGCTCGAACTCGAAGCCCAGATCCAGGCTGGCCGTCGGGATCACCCGGCTGGCGCGCCCGGTCGGGTCGAACAACCGGCCCGCCGCGCTGTAGCTGGCGGCGTTGACGCTCAGGCGCGGCACCAGCCACCAGCCGGGTTCGCGCCACGGGTAGCTCAGGCTGCCCAGGGCATGCCAGCGCTCACCATCGAGGCGGCCCGCGCGCGCGGCCTCGCCCGAAGGCAAGGTGAAGTGGTTGTATTCGCTCTCCAGCGTGTACTGCCAGCCGGCGGCCTGGCCGCCCAGGCGCACGCCCACCTGCGGGCTGCGCTCGTAGGGCGAGACGACCGCCGAGTCCGAACCCTGCAGCACCTGCCAGCGCAGCGTGCGAGCGTAGATCAGACCCTCGCCGCCGGCCCACCCGAAGGGGCGCTCCATCCCGAGGCGCAGCGGCAAGAGCCGCGCCGTCAGGCTGCGGCCGACATCCGGGAAGTCCTTCCACCAGTCGTCGTCGGACACGCGCACGACCTTGGCGGAGTAACGGATGTCGCCCGCGAGCTTGCCTTCGTGCGCCCACATCAACGCCTCGCGCGAGCGGCCGGCCAGGCGGTCATTGGGCAGCCACTCGTGTTGCACCGCGCCTTCCATGGTGCGGCTCAGGTAGCGGAACTCGCTGTTCAGGCCCAGACCGCGCCGCGTGATGACGCGCGGCGTGAGTGTGGCGTCCCGGTTCGGGGCGATGTCCCAGTAGTAGGGCATCGAGAGCTCGATGCCGCTGCGGTTGTCGGTGCTGAATGTCGGCGGCAGCCAGCCCGATTTGCGTGCGTCCGAAAGCGGGAAGCTCAAGGTTGGCAAGGCCAGGATGGGCGTGCCCAGAAAGCGCAGCACCGCGCCTTCGGCCACGCCTTCGTTGATATCGAAATCGAGCCGCACGCTGTCGGTGCGCAACACCCAGGCCGGCTCTGCGGGGCCGTCGCGCGGGCAACTGGTGTATTCGGCCCGCGTGGCGCGCGAGCGGGCGCTGTCGAGGAAGTCGATGCGCTCGGCGCGGCCCCCGGCGCCGAGTTGGCGGAATTCGAATTCGGGCTGCAGGAAGAAGCCTTCGAAGCGCTGCACCTGCAGCTGCAGTTCGGGGCCGGTGTAGACGGCACCCGCGCGGCTGACGCGAACCTGGCCAGTGGCGCGGGCCAGGTCCTGCGGGCTGTCGTAGGTGATGCGCTCGGCGCGTATCACCAGGCCCGCACGGCGGAATTCGACCTGGCCTTCGGCCACGGTTTGCAGATCGGGCTGGCTGGTGATTTTCTGGGCCTGCAGCACGATGGGCAGCTGCCGGGCGGCCTCGGCGCGGGGCAAGGGCTGCAGGGTTGGACTGGGCTCTAGCGCGGCGGCGGGGGCACACGCGGGGGCGGACGCGGGGGAAGGAGGCGGTTTGACTTCACCCCGAGCCATGCCGCCGCCGGCGAGGAGGCCCGCCACCAGGGTCAGCGCGGTGATTCGCATCGGGAGCAAGAGGGGCGAGCGCAGGGCAGGGGCGGGGCCAGGTTCGTAGAATCGATTATCCATGAGGGTCACGCGCCCGCTGGCCATGCCGGGGGTTCGTGCCCGCGGCGGTGGCCGGGCTCACCATCGCATCCATGAAGAACCCCGTTGTCTGGCCCGACACCGCAAGGCAAGCCGCCTTCGAGCGCTGGCTCGGCGCTATCGCGCCGCAGCACGGCATCGACCCCGCCACGCTCGCCCCCGCCTCGGCCGACGCCAGTTTCCGGCGCTACCTGCGCGTGCAAGGGCGCAGCGGCGCCCGCTTCATCATCATGGACGCGCCGCCGCCGCAGGAAGACGTGCGCCCTTTCGTCCATGTCGCCGCTCTCATCCAGGCCGCCGGGCTGAATGCGCCGCCGGTGCTGCAGGCCGACACCGAGCAAGGCTTCCTGCTGCTGGGTGACCTGGGCGAGCGCGTCTACCTCCAGGCCTTGCAGGCCGCCCCGGCCGCCGAGGCCGACCGCCTGATGCGCGACGCGCTGGCCGCCCTGGTGCAGTTCCAGCAGCGGGTGCCCGCCGACGCGCTGCCGCCCTTCGACGAAGCGCTGCTGGCGCGCGAGCTGGCGCTGTTCCCGCAGTGGTGCGTGCAGCGCGAGTTCGGCGTGCACTGGTCGGCCGCCGAGCAAGCCACCTGGCAGCGCGCGTGCCGCTTGCTCATGGACAGCGCGCTGGCCCAGCCCGTGGTCGCCGTGCACGCCGACTGGATGCCGCGCAACCTGATGGTCACCGGGCCGGGGTCGAACTCGCCGGGCATCCTCGACTTCCAGGACGCCGTGGCCGGCCCCATCACCTACGACCTGGCCTCGCTGCTGCGCGACGCCTTCATTTCATGGGAAGAGCCGCAGGAAATCGACTGGGCCGTGCGCTGGTGGGAGCAGGCGCGCCGCGCCGGGTTGCCGGTGCAGGCCGATTTCGGCGAGTTCTGGCGCGCCCTGGAGTGGATGGGCCTGCAGCGACACCTCAAGGTGCTGGGCATCTTCTGCCGCCTCAAGCACCGCGACGGCAAACCGCACTACGCCACCGACTTGCCGCGCTTCTTCACCTACGCCCACAAGGTGGCCCTGCGCTACGCGCCGCTGGCGCCGCTGGCCAGGCTGCTGGAACCCTTGTCGGGCCCGGCCGTGCAGACCGGCCACACGTTGTGATGCGGGCCCTCGTGGTCGGCTGGACGGCCCCTTGATGTTCGCCTTCTTCGAAAGCCGCATCCACCCCACCGCCCGGCCGGGCAGCGCGCCGCCGGCGGACCTGCTGGCGTTCTACTGGCACTTCGTGCGCCAGGCGCGCGGCTTGTTCGCGGCGATGTTCGCCACCGGCCTGGCCGTGGCGCTCATCGATACGCTGATCCCGGTGTTCATCGGTCGCCTGGTGCGCCTGATGCAGTCGGCCGATCGCCCGGCGGCACTGGCCGACGCGATGCCCATGCTCGCCGGCATGGCCGCGCTGATCGTCGTTGGGCGGCCGCTCGCGCTGCTGCTTGACAGCCTGGTGCGCAACAACGCCGTGGTGCCTGGCGTCACCAGCCTGATCCGCTGGCAGAGCCATTGGCATGTGGTGCGCCAGAGCTGGCCGTTCTTCCAGAACGACTTCGCCGGGCGCATCGCCAACCGCGTCATGCAGACGAGCAACGCGGTGCGCGAATGCGTGGTCAGCTCGATCCGCGCCGTCTGGTACATCGTGGTCTATGGCCTGAGCGCGCTGGCGCTGATGAGCCTGGCCGACTGGCGGCTGGCCGTTCCCACGGCGCTGTGGTTCGCGGGCTATGTTTTCTTCCTGCGCAAATTCGTGCCGCGCATGCGCGACCTGGCCAAGGCCAGCTCCGAACAGCGCAGCCTGGTGATGGGCCGCGTGGTGGACAGCTACACCAATATCCTCACCGTGAAGCTCTTTGCGCGCGCCCGCGACGAAGACGCCTACGTGCGCGAGTCCATCGACGACCACACCCGCGCCATTGCCGCGCACATGCGGCTCATCACCACCTTCATGACCACGCTGTCGGCCTTGAACGCACTGCTCCTGGTGAGCACGGCGGCGATCGGCATCGCGCTGTGGGGCGCCGGGCGCATCGACGCCGGCACCGTGGCCACGGCGCTGCCGCTGGCCTGGACGATCGCCAACGTGGCGGGCTGGGTGAGCTGGGAAGTCACGGGCATCTTCGAGAATATCGGTGTCGTGCAGGAAGGCATGCAGACCATTGCCGTGCCGCACGCCATGACCGATCGGCCCGACGCCGGCGAGCTCAAGGTCACGCAAGGCGAGGTGCGCTTCGAGCACCTGACCTTCACCTACGGCCGCGACGACGGCAAGAAGGTGCTCGACGACCTCAACCTCGAAATCCGGCCCGGTGAACGCGTGGGCGTGGTCGGGCGCTCCGGCGCCGGCAAGAGCACGCTGGTGAACCTGCTGCTGCGCTTCCACGACCTGGAGCAGGGCCGCATCCGCATCGACGGCCACGACCTGCGCAGCGTCACGCAGGAGAGCCTGCGCGCAGCCATCGGCATGGTCACGCAGGACACCTCGCTGCTGCACCGCTCGATTGCCGCCAATATCGGCTACGGCCGGCCGGGCGCCACGCAGCGCGAGATCGAGGCTGCGGCACGCAAGGCCCAGGCGCACGAGTTCATCCTCGGCCTGCAGGACTGGAAGGGCCGCAACGGCTACGAGGCCCACGTGGGCGAGCGCGGCGTGAAGTTGAGCGGCGGCCAGCGCCAGCGCATCGCCATCGCCCGCGTGGTGCTCAAGGACGCGCCCATCCTGGTGCTCGACGAAGCCACCTCGGCGCTGGACAGCGAGGTCGAGCACGCCATCCAGAGCCAGCTGCTGGGGCTGATGGAAGGCAAGACGGTGATCGCCATTGCGCACCGCCTGTCGACCATCGCGCGCATGGACCGGCTCATCGTGCTCGAGCAGGGTCGCATCGTCGAGCAAGGCACGCACGCCCAGCTGCTGGCCCAGGCCGGGCACTACGCCAAACTGTGGGCGCACCAGAGCGGCGGCTTCCTGCTCGAGGACCTGCCCGAGGGCTCCGTGCCGGCCTGAGTGCGGCAGGCCCGACAATCCGTCTCCACATGGAACTCATCGCCTTTCTCATCGACTTCGTCATCCACGTGGACCGCTACCTCGCGGACTTCGTGCAAGCCTACGGGGGCTGGGTCTACGCGCTGCTCTTCCTCATCATCTTCGTCGAGACGGGCCTGGTGGTGATGCCCTTCCTGCCGGGCGACTCCTTGCTCTTCGTGGTGGGCGCGCTGTGCGGGCTGGACCTGATGAGCCTGCCGCTGTCGATGGCGCTGCTCACGGGCGCGGCGGTGCTGGGCAACCAGACCAACTACGCCATCGGCCGCAAGGTCGGGCCGAGGGTATTCGCCTGGCCGCACTCGCGCTGGTTCAACCGTGCGGCCTTCGACCGCATGCACGAGTTCTACGAGCGCCACGGCGGCATCACCATCGTCGTGGCGCGCTTCATGCCGTTCCTGCGCACCTTCGCGCCCTTCGTGGCCGGCGTGGCGCAGATGACGCGGCGCAAATTCACCTTCTACGACGTGAGCGGCGGCGCCCTGTGGGTGTGCAGCCTCACGCTGGCGGGCTACCTGTTCGGCAACCTTCCGTGGGTCAAGGCCAACCTCAGCTACATCATCTGGGCCATGATCGGCATCCCCGGCCTGGTCGTGATGTACGGCGCCTGGAAGGCCAGGCGGGCGGCCCAGGCCGTCTGAGCGCCCCGGGTCAACCGGCGGTTCCGGCTCCGAATTCATACCGCTGCGCCAGCCAGCCCGTCACCCGGGCGATGACCTCGGCGCGTTCGGGCTCGTTGAAGATCTCGTGAAACAGCAGCGGGAAGGCCTGCGCCGTGACCACCGCGGCCGGCGCCGCCGCCGCGAACGCCACACTGCCGGCCGGGGCCACGCAACGGTCGGCGCCGCCCCACAGCAGCAGCGTGGGTGTGCGCCACTGCGGCGCGCGCTGGCGCACCCGCGCGCCGGCATCGACGATGAAGCGCACCAGGCGCGGCGTGACGCGGTCGTGCACCAGGGGGTCGGCCTCGTACTTGCGCACGACCGCCGGGTCGCGGCTGATCCAGGCCGGCTGCAGGCCGTTGCCCAGGCGCAGGTCGGGCAGCAGCGGGCCCAGCACGGCCAGCAGCAGTTTGCGCAGCGGACCCAAGCCCGCGTCCAACGCGGGCGAGGAAAGCACCAGGCCGTCGACATCGCGCGCCCAGCGCGCGGCATCGGGCGCCAGGGACTCGGCGACAAAGCGCGCCGCGATCAGGCCGCCCATGCTGTGCCCCAGCAGGATGTGGCGGCCGGGGCCGGCAAAGTGGTCGCGCACGGCCGAGAGGTCGGCCAGCAGGCTGTGGCTGCCGCCCATGCCGCCACGCGCGCCCTCGCTGCGGCCGTGGCCGCGGTGGTCGTGCCCTGCGACATGCCAGCCGGCGGCGTTGAGCTTGGCGGCCAGCGATTCGTAGCGGCCGATGTGCTCGCCCAGGCCATGCACGATCTGCACCGTGCCGCGGGCGGGGCCCTGCGCCGGCCAGCGCTTCAGGCGCAGCCTGAGGCCGTCGCCGGTGGTGAGGGTGTCCATGGTGCATTGGAGCACGCCCGCCCTCATGCCGAGGGCCATGGACGACACCTTCTTGCGCCTCGACGAAGCCGCGCCCGGCGTGGCCCACCTCCCGCTCTGCCGCCCCTGGGTGAAGCCGGGCGCCTCGTTCAGGCCGGCTTGGGCAGGCAGAAGACGTCGAGCTTGTTGCCGTCGAGATCGCGGAAGTAGCCCGCGTAGAACCCGTCACCGCGCGGGCCGGCCGGACCTTCGTCGGTGGCGCCCAGTGCGAGCGCCTTCTTGTAGACCGCATCCACCTGCGCCGGCGTCTTCACCACCAGGGCCACCATGGTGCCGTTGCCATGCGTGGCCGGCTGGCCGTCGTAGGGCTTCATCACGCCAAGACTGGGCTGTTCCATCGACACACCCCAGCCGATGCCGCGGTCGTATTCCCACAGGCGCTTGGCGCCGACCTCGGCGAGCAAGGCGTCGTAGAAGGCCGCCGCGCGGGGGAGGTCGTTGGTGCCTAGGGTCACGTAGCCGATCATGGTTCGCTCCTGAGGTGTCGACGAGCGCGCAGTGTAGGTCGATGCCGCGGGCAAGGGCTTGCCATGACACGGCGCGGCCCTGCCCACTTCTAGAATGCCCCGGCCAATCTTGGCGGCGGAGGCATGTTGAGCGACGAGGTCGAGCCATTGGAGGGGCTGTACCGCACGATGCTGCGCATCCGCGCCTTCGAGAACGCCGCCGAGACGGCCAGCCAGGGCGGCGTGAGCGCCTTCGGCAAGGCCGCCGACGGGCGCGCCAGGGTGCGCGGCCCGCTGCACCTGTCCACCGGCCAGGAGGCCGTTCCCGCGGGCGTGTGCGCCCACCTGCGGCGCGAGGACTACCTGACCTCCACGCACCGCGGCCACGGCCACACGCTGGCCAAGGGCGCCGACCTGCAACGCATGATGGCCGAGCTCTTCGGCAAGGCCAGCGGCTTCAACGGCGGCAAGGGCGGCTCGATGCACATCGCCGACTTCTCGGTCGGCATGCTCGGCGCCAATGGCGTGGTCGCCGCCGGCATGCCCATTGCCGTGGGCGCGGCGCATGCGCAGAAGCTGCAACGCCGCGACGCCATCACGGCCTGCTTCTTCGGCGACGGCGCGATCAACCGTGGCCCGTTCCTCGAGGCCCTGAACTGGGCGCGCGTGTTCGAGCTGCCGCTGCTCTTCGTCTGCGAAGACAACCGCTGGAGCGCCACCACCGCCAGCGGCTCGATGACGGGCGGCGAGGGCGCGGCGGCGCGGGCGCTGAGCCTGGGCATCCCGGCCGTGCAGGTCGACGGCAACGACGTGCTCGCCGTGCACGAGGCGGCCGGCGCGCTGGTGCAGGCCGTGCGCAGCGGCCGGGGCCCGCGCTTCCTGCAAGCCGTCACCTATCGCGTGAAGGGCCACGTGTCGGTCGACCCGGCCGCGTACCGCGACCCGCAAGAACTCCATGCCGCCTTGGCCACGGACCCCATCGCCCGCGCCCGCGCGCGCTACCTGGCCATACCGGGCGCCCAGGCACACACCCTCGACGCCATCGAGCGCGAGGCCCTGGCCGAAGTCGACGCGGCCCTGGCCGCAGCCGATGTCGCGCCCTGGCCGCAGGCCACCGCGGCGTTCACCGACGTGCAGACCACCGGGGCGGGCCAATGGCGCTGATGACCTACGCCGAGGCCGCGGCACTGGCCGTGGCGCGTGAAATGCAGGCCGACGCCAACGTCGTGGTGCTCGGCGAGGACGTGGGCCGCGGCGGCATCTTCGGTCAGTACAAAGGGTTGCTCGAGCGCTTCGGCCCCGCGCGCGTCATCGACACCCCGATCAGCGAGGCAGCGATCCTCGGCGCGGGCGTGGGCATGGCGCTGGCCGGCCTGCGCCCGGTGGTGGAAATGCGCGTGGTCGACTTCGCACTGTGCGGCATGGACGAGTTGGTGAACCAGGCGGCGAAGAACCGCTTCATGTTCGGCGGGCAGGGCCGTGTGCCCATGGTCGTGCGCATGCCCATCGGCATCTGGGACGCCTCGGCCGCACAGCACTCGCAGTCGCTGGAGAGCTGGTTCGCGCACCTGCCCGGCGTGGTCGTGGTGTGCCCGGCCACGCCGCAGGACAACTACTCGCTGCTGCGCGCGGCGCTGGCCTGCGGCGACCCGGTGGTCTACATGGAACACAAGACCCTGTGGGGTCTGAGCGGCGAGGTCGACGAGGCCGAGCCCGCCACGCTGGGCCGGGCGCGCACGCTGCGCGCGGGCCGGCACCTCACGCTGGTGAGCTGGAGCAAGCAGGTGCAGGTCTGCGCCGAGGCCTGCCAGGCCCTGGCGCAGGAGGGCATCGAGGCCGAACTCATCGACCTGCGCACGATCTGGCCCTGGGACCGCGAGGGCGTGCTGCGTTCATGTGCCAGGACCGGACACCTGCTGGTGGTGCACGAGGCGGTGCAGGCGGCAGGTTTCGGCGCCGAGGTCGCCGCGGCCGCCGCGGAGGCCGTGGGCTGCCGGGTGCGGCGCCTGGGTGCGCCACGCATTCCGGTGGGGTACTCGCCGGTGCTCGAAGCGCAGTCGCGCATCACCGCCACCGACGTCATCGCCACGGCCCGCGCCTTCGTGCGCTGACGGCCCGTCTCTCCCGACGCTGAATCGAGTCCCAATGTCATCCCCCTTGGACCCCACCGCCCTTGGCGACCCGCTGCCCGATCTGGCGGCGCAGGACGAGATCACCGTCGTGCCGCTGAAGATCGAGGACTGGCTCACCGTCATCGTCATGGCGCTGCTCGCGCTCATCACCTTCGCCAACGTGCTGGTGCGTTACTTCACCAGCCAGTCTTTCGCCTGGACCGAGGAGTTCTCGGTCTTCCTCATGATCGTGCTGGCGCTGGTGGCCGGCTCGGCCTCGGTGGCGCGCAATCGCCAGATCCGCATCGAGTATTTCGCCGACAGCGGCTCGCCGGCGCGCCAGCGAGCCCTGGCACGCTTCGGCGCCCTCATGGTGTTCCTGCTCTTCGCACTCATCGCCGTGCTCAGCATGCGCCTGGTGTACGACGACATCCGCTTTGGCGAGACGTCGCCGGGCATCGGCGTGCCGCAATGGTGGTACACGATCTGGCTGCCGGTGCTCTCGGTGGCCATTGCCGGTCGGGCCCTGGGCCTGTTCGTGCGCCGGGGGCGTCGCGCATGATCGGCACCCTGCTTTTCGTTGTCTTCATCGCCATGATGCTGCTGGGCGTACCCATCGGTGCCGCCCTGGGCCTGGCCGGCGCGGCGGCCATCGCCCTGGCCAACGCGGGCTCGCAGTGGTTCGGCCTGCTGGCCGTGCCGCAGAATTTCTACGCCGGGCTGGGCAAGTACCCGTTGCTGGCGATCCCGATGTTCGTGCTCGTGGGCTCGATCTTCGACCGCTCGGGCGTGGCGCTGCGGCTGGTGAACTTCGCCGTGGCCATCGTCGGCCGCGGGCCCGGCATGCTGCCGCTGGTGGCCATCGTGGTGGCCATGTTTCTGGGCGGCATCTCCGGCTCGGGCCCGGCGAACGCGGCGGCGGTGGGCGGCGTGATGATCGCGGCCATGGCGCGCGCGGGCTACCCGGCGGCGTTCTCGGCCAGCGTGGTCGGTGCCGCGGCGGCCACCGACATCCTCATCCCGCCGTCGATCGCCTTCATCGTCTATTCGGTGCTGGTGCCGGGCGCCTCGGTGCCGGCGCTGTTTGCCGCGGGCATGATTCCCGGCGTCCTGGCGGGCATCGCGCTGATCGTCCCCACCGTGTGGCTGGCCCGCAAGCACGGCATGGGCGCGCTGGAAGCGGCGCTGTCCAAGCCCCCGTTCTGGGCCAGCTTGCGCGAAGCGACCTGGGGCCTGGCGGCCCCGGTGCTGATCCTTGGGGGCATGCGCGCGGGCTGGTTCACGCCCACCGAAGCCGCCGTAGTGGCCGTCTTCTACGGCCTGTTCGTCGGCATGGTGATCCACCGCACCATCGCCGTGCGCGATCTGTTCGGAATCCTGCGCGCATCGGGAGAACTCTCGGCCATCATCCTGCTGGTGGTGGCACTGGCCGGGATCTTTGCCTATTCGCTGTCCACGCTGGGCCTGATCGATCCGGTCACGCGCGCCATCGTCAATTCGGGCCTGGGTGAGTACGGCGTGCTGTCGCTGCTCATCCTCATGCTCATCGTGGTCGGCATGTTCCTCGACGGCGTGTCGATCTTCCTCATCTTCGTGCCCATGCTGATGCCCATCGTCAACCACTACCACTGGGACCTGGTCTGGTTCGGCGTGCTGCTCACGCTTAAAGTGGCGCTGGGCCAGTTCACACCCCCGTTGGCGGTGAACCTGATGGTGTCGTGCCGGATTGCCGGGGTGCGCATGGAGGAGACCGTGCGCTGGGTCGGCTGGATGCTGGTGGCCATGTTCGGCGTGATGGTGCTGGTGATCGTGTTTCCCGAGCTGGCGCTGTGGCTGCCGCGCAAGCTCGGGTACTGATTTCTCGTGTGTGCTTGATGATCAATAAGGAGACTCCCGTCATGAAGGTTCGCTCATTCCTGAAGTTCGCGCTGACCGCCGCGGCACTGGCGTGCACCGTCGGCGCCTCGGCCCAGCCGGCCTACAAGGCCGAATACAAGATGTCGCTGGTGGTGGGCACGGCCTTCCCCTGGGGCAAGGGCGGCGAGATCTGGGCCAACCTCGTGCGCGAGCGCACGCAGGGCCGCATCAACATCAAGCTCTACCCGGGCATGGCGCTGGTCCAGGGCGACCAGACACGCGAATTCACCGCCATCCGCCAGGGCGTGATCGACCTGGCCGTCGGCTCGACCATCAACTGGTCGCCGCAGGTCAAGGAGCTCAACCTGTTCTCGCTGCCCTTCCTCATGCCCGACTACAAGGCCATCGACGCGCTCACCCAGGGCGACGTGGGCAAGCAGCTCTTCGGCATCATCGACAAAGCCGGCGTGCTGCCTCTGGCCTGGGGCGAGAACGGCTACCGCGAGATCACCAATTCCAAGAAGCCGCTGCGCACGCCCGAAGACCTCAAGGGCCTGAAGATCCGCGTCGTCGGCTCGCCGCTGTTCCTGGACACCTTCACCGCGCTGGGCGCCAACCCGACGCAGATGAGCTGGGCCGACGCCCAGCCCGCGCTGGCCAGCGGCGCGGTGGACGGACAGGAGAACCCGATGTCCATCTTCACTGCCGCCAAGCTGCACAACGTGGGGCAGAAGTACGTGACCCTGTGGGGCTACGTCGCCGACCCGCTGGTGTTCGTGGTGAACAAGGAAGTCTGGGCCTCGTGGACACCGGCCGACCAGGCCATCGTGCGCCAGGCGGCCATCGACGCCGGCAAGGAGGAGATCGCCATCGCGCGCAAGGGCCTGATCGAAGCCGACAAGCCGCTGCTCAAGGACATTGCGGCGCTGGGGGTGACCATCACCCAGCTCATGCCTGCCGAGCGCGAGGCTTTCGTCAAAGTCACGCGGCCGGTGTACGAGAAGTGGAAGAACCAGATCGGCGCAGACATGGTCTCCGCGGCCGAGCACGCCATCGCCGCACGCAAATAGCCTTCACGGCCGGCGATGCAAGGAGCTTGCCGCGAGGCAAGCTCCTTTTCGCATGGCCGCGGCAGCGACGTCGATTCAGAGTTCGATGTCGTAGTCGATGACCACCGGCGCGTGGTCGGAGAAACGCTGGTCCAGATAGATCGATTCCCGCTGGGCGGTGGCGGCCAGCGCCGGCGTGGCCAGGTGATAGTCAATTCGCCAGCCCACGTTTTTGGCCCGGGCCTGGCCGCGGTTGCTCCACCACGTGTACTGCTCGGGCCGCGGGTTGAGCGTGCGAAAGACATCCACCAGCCCGCCGTCGGTGAGCAGCTTCGTCATCCAGGCCCGCTCTTCCGGCAGGAAGCCGCTGTTCTTGCGGTTGCCGCGCCAGTTGCGCAGGTCGATCTCGTGGTGCGCGATGTTCACGTCGCCCACCAGGATGAACTCGCGCTCGGCCTTGAGCTTCATCAGGTACGGGAAGATCTTGGCCAGGAAGCGAAACTTGGCCGCCTGACGCTCCTCGCCGCTGGAGCCGCTGGGAAAATAGCAACTGATGAGGCTGAGCTTTCGCTGGGCCGTGTCGAACCGCGTTTCGACCCAGCGCCCCTCGGCGTCGAATTCGGGGCAGCCGATGCCGGTGATCACGGCGCTGGGTGCCTTCTTCGAGTACAGCCCGACGCCCGAGTAGCCCTTCTTCTGTGCGAAGTGAAAGTGACCCTGCAGGCCGGCCACTTCGTCGAAGCGGTCGGCCAGGTCTTCGGACTGGGCCTTGATTTCCTGCACGCCCATACAATCCGCGTCCGCTCCCGCGGCCCATTCGACGAAGCCCTTGCTGGCCGCTGAACGGATGCCGTTGAGGTTGAGCGTGACGAGTCGAAATCCCAACGGAAGCCCCTTTCAAGAGCATGAGCAACGCAGACGACCCCACGCTGGCGCAGGAATTCGTGGCGTTTGCGGTGCAAGCCGGCGTGCTGCGCTTCGGCGAGTTCAAGACCAAGGCCGGGCGACTGTCGCCTTACTTCTTCAATGCCGGCGGGTTCGACGACGGCGCCAAGCTCGGCCGTCTGGCGGAATTCTATGCACGGCGCGTCGTCGCCAGCGGCCTGCGCTTCGACATGGTCTTCGGCCCGGCTTACAAGGGCATCACGCTGGCTTCGGCGCTGGCGGTCGAACTCGCCCGGCGCGGCCGCAACGTGCCCTTCGCCTTCAATCGCAAGGAAGCCAAGGAGCACGGCGAAGGCGGCACGCTGGTCGGCGCGCCGGTGGCCGGGCGCGTTCTCATCGTCGATGACGTCATTTCTGCTGGCACCTCGGTGCGCGAGTCGATCGCCCTGATCCAGGCCGCAGGGGGCCAGCCCTGCGGCGTGGCCATCGCCCTGGATCGCCAGGAGCGTGCCACCGAGGGTGACCACGACGCGCCGTGGAGTGCGGTGCAGTTCGTCACCACGCAGTTGCAACTGGACGTGGCGGCCATTGCGACGCTGGAAGACTTGCTGCAGTATCTGCGCGCAGGGGCCGACCCGGCCCTGAGCACCTACGCGGCGCCTGTGCAGGCCTACCGCGAGCGCTACGGAGTCTGAATGGGGGCGTTGAATAATCGGTCATGGGCGGCCTGCCGTTGGGCCGTGTGCGCCGCCGCGGCATGGCATGCCGGCATGGCCCAGGTCCAGGCCCAGGCACCCGCCAAATCGGCCGCCGGCATCTACACCTGCATCGACGACAAGGGCCGCCGCCTGACGGCTGACCGCCCCATCCCTGAATGCGCGCACCGTGAGCAGCAGGTGCTCAACAGCGACGGCTCACTCAGGAGCGTGCATCCGCCCACCCTCACGGTGGAGGAGCGTGCCGAGAAGGAGGCCAAGGAGCGGGCCGCTGCCGAGGCCCGGGCTGCCCAGGCCGATGCCGTGCGGCGCGACCGCAACCTGACCGCGCGCTACCCCAACGAGGCCTCGCACAACCGCGCCCGCGAAGCCGCGCTGGACACCGTGCGGCTGGCCGTCAAGGCCAGAGAGGTCCGCCTGCGCGAGCTGGCCGCCGAGCGCAAGCCGCTGCTGGACGAAGCCGAGTTCTACAAGGGCAAGCCATTGCCACCGAAGCTCAGGACGGCGCTCGACGCCAACGACGCCGCTCTGGACGCGCAGCGCTCGTCCACCGCCAACCAGGAGGCCGAGGTCGGCCGCATCAACCGGATCTACGACGCCGAGCTCGAACGCCTGCGCAAGCTCTGGTCCGGCACGCCGGCCGGTTCGCTGGGACCCTTGCCGGCGGGAAACGGCACGGCGGGTGTGTCGGCCGCCCCTCGGGCGGCCTCGGCGCCGGCCAAGATCCCCAAGCGCTGACCTCGCCGAAGCGGGGCCGCGGGCCGCAGCGGCCTAGCTCAGCTTGCGCCGCAGGATCTCGCCGGCCTGCGCCGGGTTGGCCTTGCCTTGGCTGGCCTTCATGACCTGCCCGACGAGGGCGTTGAAAGCCTTGTCCTTGCCGGCCCGAAACTCGTCCACCGACCTGGTGTGGGCGGCGAGCACCGCGTCGACGATGGCTTCCAGCGCCGAGCTGTCGTCCATCTGCTTGAGGCCCTTGGCCTCGATGAGGGCATCCACGTCCGAGCTCTCGCCCGCCCACAGGGCTTCGAAAACCTGGCGCGCGCCGTTGTTCGAAACCGTGCCGTCGGCGATGCGGCGGATCAGCGTGGCCAACACGGCGGGGGCCACAGGGGCGGTGTCGATGCCGCGGCCCTCGGCGTTGAGCCGCTTGGAGACTTCACCCATCAGCCAGTTGGCCGCCAGCTTGGGTTGCCCGCTGGCATCGCGCAGCGCCTCGTAGTAGCGCGCGAAGTCCTGGCTCTGCGTCATCATTGCGGCGTCGGCGGCCGGCAGGCCGTCGACGCGCTGGAAGCGGGCCGCCATTGCCGCGGGCAGTTCGGGCATTTCGCCACGCACGCGCGCGATCCACTCGGGCGCGATCACCAGCGGCGGCAGGTCGGGGTCGGGGAAGTAGCGGTAGTCGTGAGCGTCTTCCTTGCTGCGCATGGCCCGCGTCTCGCCGGTGCCGGGGTCGAACAGCACCGTGGCCTGCTCGACGGCCAGGCCGTCCTCGATGCGGTCGATCTGCCACTGCACCTCGAAGTCGATGGCCTGCTGCAGGAAGCGGAAGCTGTTCAGGTTCTTCACCTCGCGCCGCGTGCCCAAGGCCTCCCCGGGCCGGCGCACCGAGACGTTGGCGTCGCAGCGGAAGCTGCCTTCCTGCATATTGCCGTCGCAGATGCCCAGCCACACCACCAGCGTGTGCAGGGCTTTGGCATATTCGACCGCCTCGGCCGAGGAGCGCATGTCGGGCTCGGTGACGATCTCCAGCAGCGGCGTGCCGGCGCGGTTGAGGTCGATGCCGGTCTGGCCCGCGAAATCCTCGTGCAGGCTCTTTCCCGCGTCTTCTTCCAGGTGGGCGCGTGTCAGGTGGACCGAACGCCTTTGGTCGCCGAGCATGAACTCGATGCGCCCGCCCTGCACCACCGGGATCTCGTACTGGCTGATCTGGTAGCCCTTGGGCAGGTCGGGGTAGAAATAGTTCTTGCGCGCGAAGATCGACAGCGGCGCGACCTTGGCGTTCACCGCCAGGCCGAAGCGGATGGCGCGTTCCACCGCGCCGCGATTCATCACCGGCAGCGTGCCGGGCAGCGCCAGGTCCACCGCGCAGGCCTGGGTGTTGGGCGCGGCGCCGAACCGTGTGGAGGCGCCGCTGAAGATCTTGCTCTTCGTCGAGAGCTGGGCGTGGGTCTCGAGGCCGATGACGACCTCGTAGCCACGGATCAGGGGGGGGCTGCTGGGCATGGGTCAGAACCCGGCGGGCGCGCGGGCGTGGAAGTCGGTGGCCTGCTGCAGCGCGTGCGCGGTGTGCAGCAGCCGCCCTTCGTCGAAATAGTTGCCGATGAGCTGAAGGCCCACCGGCATGGCGTGCGCGCCCAGGCCCGCCGGCACACTCATCCCCGGCAGGCCGGCCAGGCTGGCGGGCAGGGTGAAGATGTCGGCAAGATAGGCCTTGACGGGGTCGTCGCCCTGTTCGCCGATCTTCCACGCCACCGTGGGCGCCACCGGGCCGGCGATGACGTCGCAGGACTTGAAGCAGGCCTGGAAGTCGTCGGCGATCATGCGGCGCAGCTTCTGCGCCTGCAGGTAGTAGGCGTCGTAGTAGCCGTGCGAGAGCACGTAGGTGCCGATCATGATGCGGCGCTGGACCTCGGCGCCGAAGCCTTCGGCGCGCGTCTTCTTGTACATGTCCTCCAGGTCGGCGTAGCGCGCGGCGCGGTGGCCGAACTTGACGCCGTCGAAGCGGCCCAGGTTGGAGCTGGCTTCGGCCGGCGCGATGATGTAGTAGACGGGGATAGCCAGCTCGGTGCGCGGCAGGCTCACGTCGACCAGCGTGGCGCCCAGCTTCTCGAGCTCGGCCAGGGCCGAGCGCACGGCGCCGCCCACGTCGGCGGCCAGAGCGGCGGGGAAAAACTCCCTGGGCAGCCCGATGCGCAAGCCCTGCAGCGGCCGCGTGGCGCTGGCGCCTTCGCGCGGTTGCTGCATCAATGCCGCGTAGTCCTGCGGCGGGCGCTGCGCGCTGGTGGAGTCGCGCGCGTCGAAGCCGCTCATCGCCGACAGCAGCAGGGCGCAGTCTTCGGCCGAACGCGCCATCGGCCCGGCCTGGTCGAGGCTGGAGGCGAAGGCGACCATGCCGTAGCGCGAGCACACGCCGTAGGTGGGCTTGATGCCGGTGACGCCGCAGAAGCTGGCGGGCTGGCGAATCGAGCCGCCGGTGTCGGTGCCCGTGGCCGCCGGCACCAGGCGCGCCGCCACCGCGGCCGCCGAGCCGCCCGAGGAGCCGCCGGGCACGCGTGCCCGGTCCCAGGGGTTGTGCACCGGGCCGAAGGCCGAGTTCTCGTTGGACGAACCCATGGCGAACTCATCGCAGTTGAGCTTGCCCAGCGTCACCATGCCCGCCCCTGGGCCGCGGTCCGGTTCACCCGGGCCCAGGCGCGCCACCACGGTGGCGTCGAAGGGGCTGGCGTAGCCCGCCAGCATCTTCGAGCCGGCGGTGGAAGGCAGTCCGCTGCGCGCGAAATCGGTGACGAAGATGTCCTTGTGGGCAATGGGCACGCCGGCGAGCGCGCCGCCCTCGCCGCGCGAGCGTGCCGCGTCGGCCTGCGCCGCGGCGGCCAGCGCGCGTTCGGGCGCGGTGGCCAGGAAGGCGCCCAGCGCCTCGTGGTCACGCATGCGGGCCAGCAGCGCCTGCACGACCTCGACGCTGGAGACGGCCCTGGCGGCCAACGCGCGTGACAGCCCGGCCACGCCCAGCGTGTGCAGGTCGTCTCTCATTCAATCACCTTGGGCACGAGGAACAACCCGTCTTCCACGGCCGGCGCGCTGCACTGATTGGCCTGGCGCTGGTCGCTCTCGGTGACCACGTCCTCGCGCAGCCGCAGGCTCGCCGTGTGCACGGCCGACAGCGGTGTGTACAGCGGCTCCACGCCGCGCGTGTCCACGGCGCTCATCTGCTCGACGATGCCGAAGAATCCGTTGAGTTGTTCGAGCATGCGTGCCTGCTCGGCACGGCTGAGTTCGAGCCGCGCCAGGTGGGCGATGCGGCTCACGTCCTGCAGGGTCAGGGCCATGGTGTTGCGGGCTTGAAAACGGGCCCCGGTTGATGCGCGATGCTGCTGAAAAAAGCAGCATCGCCCCTCGGGGCGATGGGTGGATACGTTATTATCTCCGGTTACCCGCAAGTCCTTTGGCGGGCGGCCGAGTCGGGTTATCGTCGCGGTCGAAATCCTGAAAGTGCGCGCCCCGCGCCAGCTCCCCGCCCGCCCATGTTTGCTGCCTCCCTGCGCCGTTATTTTTCCACTGACCTGGCCATCGACCTCGGCACGGCCAACACGCTGATCTACGTGCGCGGCAAGGGCATCGTGCTCGACGAGCCTTCGGTGGTTTCGATCCGCCACGAAGGCGGGCCGCAGGGCAAGAAGACGATCCAGGCCGTGGGCAAGGAAGCCAAGGCCATGCTGGGCAAGGTGCCGGGCAATATCGAGGCCATCCGACCGATGAAGGACGGCGTCATCGCCGACTTCACCGTCACCGAGCAGATGCTCAAGCAGTTCATCAAGATGGTCCACCCGCGGTCCCTCTTGCGCCCCAGCCCCCGCATCATCATCTGCGTGCCCTGTGGCTCGACCCAGGTGGAGCGGCGTGCCATCCGCGAAAGCGCCCTGGGCGCCGGCGCCAGCGACGTCTTCCTCATCGAGGAGCCGATGGCCGCGGCCATCGGCGCGGGGCTGCCGGTGAGCGAGGCCTCGGGCTCGATGGTGGTCGACATCGGCGGCGGCACCACCGAGGTCGGCGTCATCAGCCTGGGCGGCATGGTCTACAAGGGCAGCATCCGCGTCGGTGGTGACAAGTTCGACGAAGCCATCATCAATTACATCCGCCGCAACTACGGCATGCTGATCGGCGAGCCCACCGCCGAGAACATCAAGAAGACCATCGGCAGCGCCTTCCCGGGCAGCGAGGTCAGGGAGATGGAAGTCAAGGGCCGCAACCTCAGCGAAGGCGTGCCGCGCAGCTTCACGATCAGCTCCAACGAGATCCTGGAAGCGCTGACCGACCCGCTCAACCAGATGGTCAGCGCGGTGAAGAATGCGTTGGAGCAGACCCCGCCCGAACTCGGCGCCGACATCGCCGAGCGCGGCATGATGCTCACCGGCGGCGGCGCCCTGTTGCGCGACCTGGACCGCCTGCTGGCCGAGGAAACCGGCCTGCCCGTGCTGGTGGCCGAAGACCCGCTGACCTGCGTGGTTCGCGGCTGCGGCATGGCGCTGGAGAGCATGGAGCGGTTGGGGTCGATCTTCACCTCAGAGTGAGCCGCTTTTCTGCTGCGCCTGCCCAGCTCGGGCCTGCGGTGCTCGCCGTACGGGTGTACGGCTGCGCTCCTCGACCCAATCTGAGCACGCTCGCGACGAAAATCGGCCCACTCTGAACTGAACGGGCTGGACGTATGCCCCTGGGAACGCTCGACCGCACGCCGCCGCCGTTCTTCCGCCAGGGCCCCTCGGCCCGGACCAAGCTCGTCTTCTTTTCGGCGCTGGCGCTGCTGCTCATGGTGGCCGATTCGCGATTCAAGGTGGTCGAGCCGCTGCGCACGGCCCTGGCCATGGCCTTGTCGCCGGCCCAGCGCGTGATGGCCGTGCCGCTGGAGGCCTGGGCAGGGGGCGGCGACTACCTCGGCGGCCTGCACCGCGCCTTGGCGGGCGAGCGCGAGGCCCGGGCGAAGCTGGCAGCGCAATCCGAACGCGCATTGCGCACCGAGCAGCTGGCGGCCGAGAACGCGCGCTTGCGTGCCCTGCTGGAGCTGCGCCCGGCCATCGCCGTGCGCTCGCAGCCGGCCGAGGTGCTCTACGAAGCGGCCGACCCCTACTCGCGCAAAGTCTTCATCGACCGCGGTACGGCGCAGGGCGTGGCGCTGGGCTCTCCGGTGGTCAACGAAGCGGGCGTCCTGGGCCAGGTGACACATGCCTACGCGCTGACCGCCGAAGTCACGCTGCTGACCGACAAGGACGCCGCCATCCCGGTGCTCAACCTGCGCACGCAGCAGCGTGGCGCGGCCTTCGGTGCCGGTGCGGCGCCGGGCGGCATGGAGCTGCGCTTCACTTCGGCCAACGCCGACGTTCAGGTCGGCGACCTGCTGCACACCAGCGGCCTGGACGGCGTCTACCCCCCGGGCTTGCCGGTGGCGCGCGTGGTGAACGTGCAGCGGCGCGTGGAGTCGGGCTTCGCGCGCGTGGCGCTGGCGCCCGTGGCCCACCCCGATGGCGTGCGCCACGTGCTGGTGCTGCAACCGCTGTCGGCCCAGTTGCCGCCTCGGCCGGCCGCGCAGGCCGAGCCGACCCGGGCCGGGCGGCAGGCCAAGCCTGCGCGGCGGGGAGCGTCGGCGCCATGATCATGCCGCGGGGCTCGGACCAGCTGCTGTTGCCGGTCAACCCCTTGTTCATCGCCTTCACGCTGTTGTTGGCCCTGGCCTTCAACCTGCTGCCGCTGGGGCGCCAGCCCGCCCTGCCCGATCTGCTGGCCGTGGCCCTGGTGTTCTGGAACGTGCACCAGCCGCGCCGCGTCGGTGTCGGTCTGGCCTTCCTGTTCGGGTTGGTCATGGACGTGCACCAGGGCGCGCTGCTCGGCCAGCATGCGCTGGCCTACACGGGGCTGAGCTTCGTGGCCATCTCCATGCACCGGCGCCTGCTGTGGTTCGGCGTGGTCGAGCAGGCGCTGCAGATCCTGCCGGTGTTCGCTGCGGCACACGGCCTGGCGCTGGCGGTGCGCCTGTTGGCCGGCGGCATGTTCCCGGGCTGGGGCATCCTGGCCGCGCCGCTGTTCGAAGCGCTGCTGTGGCCGCTGGCGACCGGGTTGATGCTGGCCCCGCAGCGCCGCGCACCCGATCCGGACCGGAATCGTCCGCTATGACGGAGCTGCGCGATCTCGAGCAGGAGCTCGGCCGCTTCCGTGGCCGCGTGCTGGCGGCCGCCGCCCTCGTGCTGGTGGCCTTCTCGCTGCTGGCCGCGCGGCTGGTGTACCTGCAGGTCTTTCGCCACGAAGACCTGGCCACGCAGGCCGAGGCCAACCGCATCGCCGTGGTGCCCATCGTGCCCAACCGCGGCCTCATCGTCGACCGCAACGGCGTCGTGCTGGCCACCAACTACTCGGCCTATACGCTGGAGATCGCGCCCACGCGCGGGAAGGAAGGCGGCAGGGACGGCGAGCTCGATGCGTTGATCGACGAGCTCGCCGCCGTGGTGACGATCGAGCCCAGGGACCGCCGCCGCTTCAAGCGGCTGCAGGAAGAGCTCAAGGGTGCCGAGTCGCTGCCCATCCGCACCCGCCTGAGCGACGCCGAGGTGGCGCGCTTCACGGCGCAGCGTTTCCGCTTCCCCGGCGTGGAAGTGAAGGCGCGGCTTTTCCGCAGCTATCCCCTGGGCGAGACCGGCAGCCACCTGCTGGGCTATATCGGCCGCATCAACCCGGCCGAGAAGGCGGCGATGGAGGACTGGGACGAGGCCGAGCTGGGCAACTACAAGGGCACCGAATACATCGGCAAGCTCGGTCTGGAGCAGAGCTACGAACGCGTGCTGCATGGCACGGCGGGATTCGAGGAAGTGGAGACCAGCGCCGCCGGCCGGGCGGTGCGCCGCCTCAACAGCCACTCGCCCACGCCCGGCGACAAGCTCGTGCTGTCCATCGACATCAAGCTGCAGGCGCTGGTGGAAGACCTCTTCGGCGAGCGCCGCGGCGCGCTGGTGGCGCTGGACCCGCGCACGGGCGAGGTGCTGGCTTTCGTCAGCAAGCCGACCTTCGACCCCAACCTGTTCGTCGACGGCATCGACGTCGAGAGCTGGCGCGAGCTCAACGAGAGCATCGACAAGCCGCTATTGAATCGGGCCCTGCGGGGCACCTACCCGCCGGGCTCGACCTACAAGCCCTTCATGGCGATGGCCGCGCTGAACACCGGCAAGCGCGCGCCTTCGACGCTGATCAACGACCCCGGTTTCTTCATGTTCGGCGGCCACCGCTTCGGCAGCCCCGAGAACGAGCGCGGCGGCATCATGGACATGCACCGCGCGATCGTCGAGTCGAGCAACGTCTACTTCTACACCCTGGCCAACGAGATGGGCGTGGACCTGATGCACGAGCAATTCCTGCCGCTGGGCTTCGGGCGCAAGACCGGCATCGACGTCGAAGGCGAAGTCACCGGCGACCTGCCCTCCACCGAATGGAAGCGCAAGCGGTTCAAGAAGCCCGAGCAGCAGAAGTGGTACGCCGGCGAGACCATCTCGCTGGGTATCGGCCAGGGCTACAACAACTTCACCATGCTGCAGATGGCCGGCGCCATGGCCACCCTGGTCTCGGGCGGCCAGCGTTTCAAGCCGCGCCTGGTGCGCGAGATCGAGGATGTCCTCACCGGCCAGCGCAAGGGCGTGGCGAACGACGCGCTGGCGCCGCTGCCGTTCAGGCCCGAGCATGTGGAAGTCATCCGCCGCGCGCTCCAGGGCGTGACCCAGGTGGGAACCTCGCGCGGCTCCTTCGTCGGGGCGGGCTATGCCAGCGGCGGCAAGACCGGCACCGCGCAGGCCGTGGGCGCCAGGGCCAACGAAAAATACAACGCGGCGCGGCTCGAGGAGCACAAGCGCGACCACGCGCTGTATATCGCCGCCGCGCCGATGGACGCGCCGACGGTGGCCCTGGCGGTGATCGTCGAAAACGCCGGCTGGGGATCGCAGTCCGCGGCACCGATCGCCCGCCGTGTCTTCGACTACCTGCTGCTCGGCCAGTACCCCAGCGAAGCGGATATCGCCGCGATGCGCGAAGGCAAGGCCACGGCGCCCATCGGCACGCGGCGCCGCGCCGCCGACGTGCCGCTGCCCGGGCAGGCCTTGCCCCTGGTGGCCGCCGCGGGAGCGGTGGCGCGATGAATATCGCCTTCGGACGGACCTCGCCCTGGCCGTGGCTGCGCCGCGTCTTCGGTGGCTTCGACGGCCCGCTGCTGGCCGCGGTGGCGATGCTCGCCGCGCTGGGGCTGGTGGCCATGTATTCCGCCGGGTTCGACCACGGCACGCGCTTTGCCGACCACGGGCGCAACATGCTGCTGGCGCTGGGCGTGCTCTTCCTGGCTTCGCAGGTGCCGCCGCACAAGCTGCAGCGACTGGCTGTGCCGCTGTATCTGCTGGGCATCGCCCTGCTGGTGGTGACGGCGCTGCCGGGCCTGGGCATCACCAAGAAGGGCGCGACGCGCTGGCTCGACCTGGGCGTGGTCATCCAACCCAGCGAGATCCTGAAGATTGCGATGCCGCTGATGCTGGCCTGGTGGTTCCAGAAGCGCGAGGGCCAGCTGCGCGTGCTCGACTTCGCCATTGCCGGGCTGCTGCTGCTGGTGCCGGTGGCCCTGGTCGTGAAGCAGCCCGACCTGGGCACGGCGCTGCTCATCCTGGCCAGTGGCGTGTACGTCATCTTCTTCGCCGGCCTGTCGTGGAAGCTGGTCGTGCCCGCGCTGTTGTTGGGCGCGCTGGCGGTGGCCGGCGTGATCCTCACGGCCGACCGGATCTGCCAGGAAGGCGTGAACTGGCCGCTGCTGCGCGACTACCAGCAGCACCGCGTGTGCACCCTGCTGGACCCCACCAAGGACCCGCTGGGCAAGGGCTTCCACATCATCCAGGGCATGATCGCCATCGGCTCGGGCGGGCTCGCCGGCAAGGGCTTCATGAAGGGCACCCAGACGCACCTGGAGTTCATCCCCGAGCGCACCACCGATTTCATCTTCGCGGCCTTCAGCGAGGAGTTTGGCCTGGCCGGCGTGCTGCTGCTGCTGGCGAGCTTCACCTTCCTGATCTTCCGCGGCCTGATGATCGCCACCGAGGCGCCGACCGTCTTCACACGGCTGCTGGCCGGCGCGGTGACGCTGAGTTTCTTCACCTACGCCTTCGTCAACATGGGCATGGTCAGCGGCATCCTGCCCGTGGTGGGCGTGCCGCTGCCTTTCATCAGCTACGGTGGCACGGCGATGGTCTCGCTGGGCCTGGGCCTGGGCATCCTGATGTCGGTGGCCCGCAGCCGAAGGCTGATGCAGAGCTGACGCCGCAGGTTGATGCAGAGTTGACGCCGGCGCCTCACGCCGCCGTGGTGGCGGCGGCTTGCGGCTTGGGCGCAGTGAGCGGAAAACGCACCGTGAACAGCGCCCCTGGCGTTGCCGTGGCGCTGCGCGGCCGTGCGTCGACGACCGTGACCTCGGCGCCGTGGCGCTGCGCGACCTCGAGCACGATGGCCAGGCCCAGGCCGCTGCCGTCCACCTGCGTGTCCAAGCCCCGATAGAAAGGCCGGAATACGGCCTCGCGCTCGCTCGCGGCGATGCCCGGGCCGGTGTCCTCCACCTGCAGCACCACGACCTGGCCGAAGGGGTCGGGCACCACGCGTGCCGTCACCGTGCCGCCCTTGGGCGTGTACTGCAGCGCGTTGTCCACCAGGTTGCGCACCATCTCGCTGAGCAGCACCGGCTCGCCGATCAGGCGGGTGCTCTCGTTGGCGTCCGGGCCCTCGTAGCCGAGGTCGATGCGCCGCTCGATGGCGCGCGGCACGAAGTCGCGCACCACGGCACGGGTCACGGCCGTCAGGTCCACAGGCTGGTGGCGCGAGGCCTGGTCCGTGTCCTCGGCGCGCGCCATGGCCAGCAGCTGGTTGACCATGTGCGCCGCGCGCTGCGTGCTCAGCGCGATCTGCCGCAACGAGTGCTTTATCGAGGCCGTGTCGCCACGGCCGCTGTCGATTTCGCGCGCGGCGATCTCGGCCTGCATGCGCAGCCCGGCCAGCGGTGTCTTGAGCTGGTGTGCCGCGTCGGCCAGGAAGTGGCGCTGCGTGGCGATGGTGCGGTCCAGCCGCTGCAGCAAGTCGTTGATGGCGCGCACCAGGGGCACCACTTCATCGGGCACATCACCCTCGGCGATGGCCGACAGGTCGGTGCTTTCGCGCGCGCGGATGCGCTGCTGCAACTCGGCCAGGGGGCGAATGCCGCGCGCCAACGCAAACCACACCAGCACCACCGCCAGCGGCAGGATGACGAACTGCGGCAGGATCACGCCCTTGATGATCTCGGTGGCGAGCTGCGAGCGTTTGCCCAGGGTCTCGGCCACCTGCACCAGGGCTTCGGTGCCGGCGCTGGCCCCGGTACCCACGAGCCAGACGTAGGCCACGCGCACGGGCTCGTCGCCGATCATGTCGTCGCGAAACCGCACGCCGGCTTCGCTGGCCGGCTCCTGGCCAGGCACGGCCAGGCCGGCTTCGCCGGCGAGCAGCTCGCCGCGCCGGCCGAGGATCTGGTAGTAGGTGCGGTCGTCGTCGTCGGTGCGCTTGAGCGTCTGGGCGGCCCGCTCCAGCGCCAGGCGCACCTCGGCGGCGCTCGGGTTGGCGGCCGTGGCCTGCACGGCCGCGGTACGCGCCAGGGCGCGCGCCAGGTCGGCCAGTTCGCGGTCGTAGGGGCGGCTGGCGATGGCCTGGGCCACCAGCCAGGTCAGGCCCAGGCTCATCGGCCAAAGCAGCAGCAACGGGGCGAGCATCCAGTCGAGGATCTCGCCGAACAGGGAGCGTTGTTCGCGATGGGCTGCGGGCATGGGGGCGGGCGGGCCACCCGCGGCCGGGGCCGCGGGTCAGGCGGCGATCTTCTCCAGGCAGTACCCCAGCCCGCGCACGGTGGCGATGCGCACGGGCCCCTGCTCGATCTTCTTGCGCAGGCGGTGGATGTAGACCTCGATGGCGTTGTTGCTCACCTCTTCGCCCCACTCGCACAGACGCTCCACGAGCTGGTCCTTGCTCACCAGCCGGCCGGCACGCTGCAGCAGCACCTCGAGGAGCGAAAGCTCCCGCGCGGAGAGTTCCACCATCTGGTCGTTGAGGTAGGCCACGCGGCCCGTGGCGTCGAAGGTCAGCGGGCCGTGCTTGAGCAGGCTCGACGCGGTGCCCAGGCCGCGCCGGGTGAGGGCGCGCACGCGGGCTTCGAGCTCCTGCAGCGAGAACGGCTTGGCCATGTAGTCGTCCGCGCCCAGGTCCAGGCCCTTGACGCGCTGCTCGACGCTGTCGGCCGCCGTGAGGATGAGCACCGGCACGCTGCTGCCGCGGCCACGCATCTTGCGCAGCACCTCGAAGCCGTGCATGCGTGGCAGGCCGAGGTCGAGGATGACGAGGTCGAACTCGTGGGCGGCCAGTGCGGCGTCGGCCTCGCTGCCCGTACCGACCTGATCGACGGCGTATCCCGAGGCCCGCAAGGACCGCAGCAGCCCGTCTGCGAGCACCTGGTCGTCTTCGGCGATGAGGATTCGCATGGGCCTGTCTCCTGCGGGCCGGGCGGTTGCCCGGCCTCTGTGGGGCGGTCGGATTCTAGGGGCGGGCCGCCCTGGGCGACACCGTGGGGCGGCGTGCCTGCGGAACTCTTCCCCCCAGCGAGGTGGCCTTGAGGAGTTACCCCAGAAGGACTGTACGAATATCCAGCTTGTGCCCCATAATTCAGCCCAACCAGGAGAGAACCATGGACGCACCGGCCAAATCGCTCAATACCGAAAAAGCCAAGGCCCTGCAGGCCGCCCTGGCGCAGATCGAAAAGCAGTTCGGCAAGGGCTCGATCATGCGCCTGGGCGAAGGCGAAGTCATCGAGGACATCCAGGTCGTGTCCACCGGTTCCCTGGGGCTGGATATCGCCCTGGGCGTGGGCGGCCTGCCGCGCGGCCGCGTCGTCGAGATCTACGGCCCCGAGTCCTCGGGCAAGACCACACTGACGCTGCAGGTCATCGCCGAAATGCAGAAGGTCGGAGGCACCTGCGCCTTCATCGACGCCGAGCACGCGCTGGACATCCAGTACGCCCAGAAGCTGGGGGTGAACCTGCAAGAGCTGCTCATCAGCCAGCCCGACACCGGCGAGCAGGCGCTCGAGATCGTCGATGCGCTGGTGCGCTCGGGCGCCATCGACCTCATCGTGATCGACTCGGTGGCCGCGCTCACCCCCAAGGCCGAGCTCGAAGGCGAAATGGGCGACTCGCTGCCCGGCCTGCAGGCCCGCCTGATGAGCCAGGCGCTGCGCAAGCTCACCGCGCACATCAAGAAGACCAACTGCATGGTCATCTTCATCAACCAGATCCGCATGAAGATCGGCGTCATGTTCGGCAGCCCCGAAACCACCACCGGCGGCAACGCACTCAAGTTTTACGCTTC
>NZ_JAUXQZ010000010.1 GCF_030682035.1 Brevundimonas sp.
ATGACCACCCGTATCGAACGCGTCGAATATGACGACGCGAGTGTCCGCAAGTTCATGATTGCCTCGGTGCTGTTCGGCGCCGTCGGCCTGCTGGTCGGGCTGTGGATCGCGCTCCAGCTCGCCTGGCCCGCGCTGAACTTCGGCATTCCGTACACCACCTTCAGCCGGCTGCGCCCGCTGCACACCAACTCGGTCATCTTCGCCTTCGTCGGCAACATGATGTTCGCCGGCGTCTACTACTCGACGCAGCGCCTGCTGAAGGTGCGCATGGCGAGCGACGCGCTCTCGAAGGTCCACTTCTGGGGCTGGCAGCTGATCATCGTGGCCGCGGCCATCACCCTGCCGCTGGGCATCACCACCTCGAAGGAATACGCCGAGCTCGAGTGGCCCATCGACATCGCCATCGCGCTCATCTGGGTGGTGTTCGCCATCAACTTCTTCTGGACGCTGGCGAAGCGGAACGAGAAGCACCTCTACGTCGCCATCTGGTTCTACATCGCCACCATCGTGACGGTGGCGGTGCTGCACATCGTCAACTCGTTCGCGCTGCCGCTCTCGTTCCTCAAGAGCTATTCCGCGTTCTCCGGCGTGCAGGATGCGCTGGTGCAGTGGTGGTACGGCCACAACGCCGTCGCCTTCTTCCTCACCACGCCCATCCTCGGCATCATGTACTACTTCCTCCCCAAGGCGGCGGGGCGCCCGGTGTACTCGTACCGGCTGTCCATCGTGCACTTCTGGGCGCTGGTCTTCATGTACATCTGGGCCGGCCCGCACCACCTGCTCTACACGGCGCTGCCCGACTGGGCCCAGTCCATCGGCATGCTCTTCTCGCTGATGCTCTGGGCTCCTTCGTGGGGCGGCATGCTCAACGGCCTGCTCACCCTGCGCGGCGCCTGGGACAAGGTGCGCGAAGACCCGGTGCTCAAGTTCTTCGTCGCCGGCGTCACCTTCTACGGCATGGCCACCTTCGAGGGCCCGCTGCTGTCCATCAAGTCGGTCTCGGCGCTCGCGCACTACACCGACTGGATCATCGGCCACGTGCACGGCGGCGCGCTGGGCTGGAACGGCCTCATGGCGGCCGGCCTCTTCTACTGGCTCACCCCCCGCCTCTGGGACAAGCCGCTCCACTCGAAGAAGGCCGCTGACGCGCACTTCTGGCTCGCGACCGTCGGCATCGCCACCTACATGATCTCGATGTGGATCTCGGGGATCAACCAGGGGCTCATGTGGCGCGCCCTCAACCCCGACGGCACGCTCACCTACCCGAGCTTCACCGAGACGCTGCTGGCGATCCGCCCCATGTACATCATCCGCGCGCTGGGCGGCACGATGTACCTGACCGGCTTCGTGCTCATGATCTGGAACCTCCTCAAGACCGTCAGCGGCGCGAAGGCCGTCGACACCGTGGTCGAGGTCACCGTCGAAGACGCGGCGGTGCCCGAGCAGGGCGGCGGCGTCATCGCCGTCATCACCGGCCGGCCGCTCTGGTTCTCGGTGATCGCCCTCGTGCTCACCGGCGCGTTCTTCTTCGCCGAGTCGGTGGTGGTGGCGGTGGTCCTCGCGGTGCTCGTGCTGGTGGTGGGCGAGGTCGCGTACGTGCTCAACAAGAAGATGCGCGCGGCCGGCGGCGAGTCGTGGTTCGGGCTCATCGAGCGCCGCCCCCTGGCCTTCACCGTGCTCACCCTGGTCGCCGTGCTCATCGGCGGCGTCGCCGAGATCGTCCCCATGGTGATGGTCAAGCAGGCCGTGCCCGTCACCGGCGCCTCGCAGAAGCCGTACACCGCGCTCGAGCAGCAGGGCCGCGACCTGTACACCCGCGAAGGTTGCTACGTGTGCCACTCGCAGATGATCCGCCCGATGGTGGCCGAGTTCCTGCGCTACGGCGAGGCCAGCCGCGCCGAGGAGTTCATCTACGACCACCCCTTCCAATGGGGTTCCAAGCGCACCGGGCCCGACCTCGCGCGCATCGGCGGCAAGTACCCCAGCCTCTGGCACTACACCCACATGATGGATCCGCGCTCGACGAGCCCGGGCTCCAACATGCCCACCTACCCGTGGCTGGCCGAGGGCCGCATCGACGCGAAGCTGGCGCCGAAGAAGCTCGCCCTCATGCAGAAGCTCGGCGTGCCGTACACGAACCAGGACATCGACACGGCCGAAGAGACGCAGCGCCGCCAGGCCAACACCATCGTCGCCGACCTCGACCAGAGCGGCGTCAAGGTGGAATGGGACAGCGAGATGGTCGCGCTG
>NZ_JAUXQZ010000013.1 GCF_030682035.1 Brevundimonas sp.
ATTGGCGCACCATCATCGAGAACCAGGCGACAAGTGGCGTGAGCATCGCCGCTTATTGTCGGAACGCCCAGATCAAACCATCCTATTTTTATACCTGGCGGTGCAGGCTCAGAGAGCAGCAATCCTCCGCCGGAGGCTTCATTGAGCTGATCCCCGGAAGGCTGACTAATGCCGCCTCGGGCATCAGCATCCGCCTGGGCGTAAGGCTTTGCATCGAAGTGGATCGGGAATTCGATCCCCACACTCTCCGCGCTGTTGTCGAGACGCTCAGCACAAACCGATGTTCTGCCTGACCGCAGCCACCCGTATCTATCTGTACCGCGGCATCTGCGATATGCGAAAATCCTTCGACGGCCTATGCGGCATCGTCCGTTCCGCCTTGGAGGAAGACCCCTTGTCCGGCTCCCTGTTCGTCTTCGTCAACCGTCGCCGAAGCATGGTCAAGCTTCTCTATTGGGACAGGGATGGCCTGGCTCTCTGGTATAAACGCCTGGAGCGGGGCCATTTTACCCTGCCCGATCTGTATCCCCAAGACGGTCGCATCGAACGCCGCGAACTGACCATGCTCCTGGAGGGAATCGTGCCGAAAAAAGTTGAAAAAAGATACAAATATTAACATAACTACTTGACATAATTATGATTATGTGCTATCAGCCTATCCATGATATTGACGCTCCCCCAGGCCCTGGATCTTATCGCGCAGAAGGATTCTCTGATCTTCGAAATCACCGCGCAAAAAGATTCCCAGATCGGGGAACTCACCAGAAAACTCGAATCCACCCAGCGGCAGTTGGCAACCCTTCAGCACCAGATGGAGCAGATGCTCCGGCGTCTGTACGGTCGCAAGTCCGAGCAGCTCAACCCCAACCAGATGATGCTCGATTCCATCATCCTGGAGTCCTTGGAACAAAACGCCCCGCGGATGCCGTTCGCAGCCGATGTCCCGGTTCAACCGGAAGTCGTCAAGACGCGGAAGGCTTCCCAGCATCATGGCCGCGTTCCCATTCCCGAACACCTTGAACGGGTGGAGATCCTTCTCGATATCCCCGAGGAGCAGAAGGTCTGCCCCGAGACGGGCGAATCCCTGAAGGTGATCTCTGTCGAGGTCTCGGAGAAGCTGGAATACCGGCCGGGTAAACTCATCGTCAATGTCTACAAGCGACCCCAATACGCATTGCCGGAAAGAGCCGATTCATTCGCAGGCGTGATCGCCGCGACCATGCCGGAACACCCCATAGCCAAGTGCAAAGCGGATGTGGGGCTGATCGCCCATCTGATCGTCAGCAAGTTTGCGGATCATCTGCCGCTCTACCGTCAGGACGGCATCTTCGAGCGGGAGGGGGTAACGATCCCCCGGGCGACCCAGAGCAGCTGGCTGATGCAGGTCTATGAGAGCGCCTATCGTCTGGAGGAGGTCTTCAGGCGGGCCGTCCTGGAAAGCGACATCGTGTTCACTGATGACGCCCCCGTTCCCCTGCAAGTCAAGGGTAACGGGAAGCTCAAAAAAGCCAGGCTGTGGGTCTGTGTGCGGGGAGGACCCGGCCCGCCACTTACAGCCTACGACTTCTCCATCGATCGCAGCAAGAGGCGGCCTCTCGATTTTTTCAAGGATTATCAGGGGTATGTCCATGCCGACGCCTACAGCGGCTACGATGAACTCTTCAAAAAGAAGGGCATCATCGAGGTGGGATGCTGGGCACATGCCAGACGGAAGTTCGATGAGGCAGCATCTTCGCGCCCAAAAGAGGCGACGGACATCCTGGCCCGCATCGCCCGGCTCTATCACGAGGTGGAGACCCCCTGCGCCGGTATGGAGCCCGAGGAGAGGCGCCGCTTCCGGCAGGAGCATGCAGCGCCCCTCCTTGCCGGGATTTTCGCGAAGATCGAAGAGATGAGGCGCCAGACGACGCCGTCGGAACCGCTCCGGAAGGCCATCGATTACGCCCTGAATCAAAGAAAGGCCCTGTGCCGCTACCTGGAAGACGGCCGGCTCCGGCCTGACAACAACCTGGCGGAAAACGCCATGCGTCCCGTCGCACTGGGGCGGAAGAACTGGCTCTTCGTGGGAAGCGAACGGGGCGGTCGAGCGGCGGCCCTGTTCATGGGCCTCGTCCAGTCCTGCAAGGACTGCGAAATCAATCCCTGGGAGTACTTCGACGACATGCTCCGGCGGATCATGAGCCATCCGGTCACCCGTCTGCGGGAGCTCCTCCCCGACCAGTGGAAGCCTCTGCCCAAGGATGAACGGGGCTTGCTCCTGTCAGCCAAGGCCTGAGAATCGCTGATCGGCCTTCGATTCCCGATTATGCATAGCCTTCCGCAACTTTTTCCCTGATCAGATTTT
>NZ_JAUXQZ010000017.1 GCF_030682035.1 Brevundimonas sp.
CATGAACCGACTGATTCTGCTGGCCGCCGTCCTGGTCGCGCCGCTGACGCTCGCGCAGGGCATGTTGATTCCCACCGACACCTCGATGGGTCCGCTGGGCATCAAGTACCAGCGCGTGTCGGCCGACATCGTCGACGGCGCGGCGGTCACGAAGGTCGAGCAGGTCTTCGTGAACAGCTCCAACCGCCAGCTCGAGGCGCACTACGTCTTCCCGTTGCCCAGGGGCGCCGCGCTGCAGGAGTTCTACCTGTGGATCAACGGCAAGCGCACGAAGGGCGAGATGCTCGAGAAGCAGAAGGCCACCGACATCTACGAGGGCATCGTGCGGCGGCTCCAGGACCCCGGCCTGCTCGAGTACGTCGACACCGACGCCTTCCGCGCCCGCGTCTTCCCCGTGCCGGCCAACGGTGAGCAGAAGATCGAGCTCACCTTCAGCCAGGTGCTCGACTTCAACGCCGGGCTCTTTCAGTACCACTACCCCCTCGGCGCCGGCACGCGCGGCGCGCCGAAGCTCACGGTGAAGCAGGACTTCACCTTCTCGGCGAACATCAAGAGCAAGACCCCGCTGCGCAGCATCTACTCGCCGACCCACAAGCTGGGCGTGTCCCGCAAGGGCGAGAACCAGGCGGTCACCGGCCTCGAGCTCGGCGCCGGCGCGGACATCTCGAAGGACCTCGATCTCTTCTTCACCGTCTCGGACAAGGCGATCGGCCTCACCTTCATGTCGCACCGGCCCGACCCCGAGCAGCCTGGCTTCTTCATGGCGCTCATCTCGCCCAAGACCGACGTGAAGGCCGAAGAGGTGATCGCCAAGCGCGTCACCTTCGTCATCGACACCTCGGGCTCGATGATGGGCGATCGCATGAAGCTGGCCCGCGACAGCCTGAAGTACTGCGTGCAGAAGGTGAACCCGAAGGACGAGTTCAACGTGGTGCGCTTCTCCACCGACGTCGAGGCGCTCTTCGAGAAGCCGCAGCTCGCCAGCGAGGCGAACTTGAAGAAGGCGCTCGAGTTCGTCTCGGGCCTCGAGGCCATCGGCGGCACGGCGATCGACGAAGCGATGGTTCGCGCGCTCAAGGACGGCGCCAACCGCGGCGACCGTCCGCACATGGTGATGTTCATCACCGACGGCCACCCCACGGTGGGGGAGACCGACGAGGCCGCCATCTCGAAGAACGCCAAGGCCGCCAACCAGGGCAGCCGGGTGTTCACCTTCGGCGTGGGCGACGACTTGAACGCGCGCCTGCTCGATCGCATGGCCGAAGACGGCGCCGGCACGTCGGACTTCGCGCGCGACGGCCGCGACTTCGAGCTCAAGATCGGCGGCTTCTACGACAAGGTGGCCAACCCCGTGCTGTCCGACCTCGCGCTCGATCTGTCGGCCTTCGGTGCGTACGACGTGTACCCGAAGCGCCTGGGCGATCTCTTCAAGGGCGCGCAG
>NZ_JAUXQZ010000019.1 GCF_030682035.1 Brevundimonas sp.
ATCGAGCGCTGCTTCAACAGGCTCAAGCACTTCCGCCGCTTCGCAACACGCTTCGACCGGCTAGCCAGCCACTACCTGGCCTTCATCCACATCGCCGCCTCCATGCTCTGGATGCGCTGAATGTCGATTCGTCCTAGTCTATCCGGCACAGGCAATACATGAACTGCTGAGGCGTGCCCCAAGGCGTCTCGTGTAACTCTGTGGCGCTATCCAACAAGCGAAAATGCGGTCCGAACTCGCCGTGGAGACTACCGGCGTCGTACCGAACCACGTCCAGTCCGCTGCACTTCTCCGGTCCATCCAGTCCGAAGGTCGCGACAATGACATGACCCCCACGCTTGACGGTGCGGGCAACCTGACGGACGTATGCGACCCTGTCGTCCGCACTCGTCAGGAAGTGGAACACCGCCCGGTCGTGCCAAACATCGTAGCGAGCGGTTTCCAACTCGACTGCGGTAATGTCGCCCGCGACCCAGTGCACGGACGTCGCAGAGCAACCGAGGCGGGCTTTCGCCACCCCTATCGCGGCCGGCGAAATGTCGAGCACGGTCACGTCGCGGTAGTCGTGTGCAAGCAGGTCATCGACCAGGGTAGCTTCGCCGCCACCAACGTCGATGATCGCGCTTGCTCGATCCGGCGCAGCATCTTCGATCAGACGGAGTGAAACCTCGAGGTGAGGTCGATACCAACTCACCTCGTCTACCGCCTTGGTCTGGTAGACGTGTTCCCAATGCGTTTTCGCGCTCATCGTCCCCGCTCCCAGGCCTTCTCGAAGAAGCTGGGCTTGCCTCGTTTGAAATGCCAGAGGCGGCACATCGAATATCCGCCAAGGGTGGTGGGCTCAACTGATCGCCGCAGCACACTCGGCGAAGGTCTCCGCTGGCGTGCGATAGAGCAGGGTCTTTCTGGGCGTTCGTTGAGCTGGCGGGCGATGACGCTGTGCTCACAATCCACCGATTGTCAGCATATCCCGCCCCGCCAACCCGCTGATTCCGTTCCGCTTCCCGAAAATTCAGCGTCCCCAGCCCGCCATAGCAGGGCCCGCTTCCATAATCCCCGTTCCGTCGCAGGGAAGGGTGCAGGGCCTTGCGATCTTGTCGCGGCGGGAACGGGATGAGCGGGAGGGGGTCGCACCTCAACGCAGAGCGGATCGCGAGCGCCTCCGGGCCTCAAGCAGCGAGCCGCCGCGCGGCGGGGGTCAGGCTCCCACAGCCCGGCCTCAAGTCGCGAGCCCCCGTGGGGCGAGCATAGGCCAGGCGTCAAGGGCGACGGGCAGGGAACCCGCGCCGTTCCGGGGTGGAGGAACGGGCGGCGGAGCCGCCCGGACGAACGGTTCGCAAGGCTCCGACCCGCCCGCCGGAGGCCATGTCGGCAGGGCGTCAACAGCGCCGCTGGTCCTGAAAGAGCTCACCACTGCCTTTCAGGCCGACAGCTCCCGGTCAGACATTCCGTGCGGAGCGACGTCGCGAAGCCGAAACACACTCTCCCATGGTCTCCGGGCTTCGCGCCTGGCGCTCCGCCGGCCCTTCCCATCTCAACCGCTTCGCCTGAAGCGGCGATGAGTCATGCGCCAAACCTTCTCCCTCCCCTTCATGGGGAGTGGAGGATGGATTGGCGGAGCCAATCCGACGACGGGCGAGCCTCTGGCGAGCCTGGGTGGGGAACGCCCGTCCCGCACGGACCGCACCCGGCTTCGTCCTTCCCCACCCGGTCGCTTCGCGACCACCCTCCCCACGCGGGGGAGGGAGAAACGACACAGCGGCCCAACAAAGACGCCTTCGTCTTGCCGTGCTGGCCGCTGACACCCTATAGGCCAGACAGCACCCTTGCCGCTGATCGCCAGGACCGACCATGCTCACCGCCTTCCGCACCTTCGCCAAATCGAAATGGGCCATCGGCCTGCTGGTTGTCCTGGCCCTCGGCCTGCTGGTCACGGGCGGATCGCAGATGGATGTTTTGGCCAACCTGGGTCCGAAGCATGTGGTCTCGGCGGGCGACCGCAACCTGAGCCAGACCGAGTTCCGCGGCGAACTGGACCGTATCCGCGAGCAGGCCCAGCAACAGGCCGGCCGCGCGCTCGACTTCGAGGAACTGATCGGTGAAGGTGGCCTGCGTCAGTATCTGGAGCAGAAGTCGCAACAGCTCGGCTTCGTGAACTGGGCCTGGAAGGCCGGCATCCGTCCGGGCGAGGAGCTGGTCCTGCGCCAGATTCGCCAGGCTCCCGCCTTCTTCGACAACGTCACGGGTCAGTTCAGCGAGGAGCAGTACCGCTCCAAACTCGCTGAGGGCAACGCCACGCCCGAAATGTTCGAGGCGCAGCTGCGCGACCAGTATTCCACCCAGCACTACGGCGCCGCCCTCGGCGCCGGCATGCGCCTTCCGCGCGTCTATGGCGCCATCCTGGCCAGCCAGGCGCTTGAGACCCGCGACGCCCGCTGGTTCACCGTGACCCAGGCCATGGCGGGCGCGGCGGGCGTTCCGACCGACGCCCAGCTGACCGCCTTGATGAACCAGAACGCCGACCAGCTGCGTATGCCCGAATCCCGCACCGCCTCGGTGGTGCTGTTCGACGACGGCGCGGCCGCCCCGGCCGAACTGACCGAGGCCCGCATCCAGGAGCGGTTCAACTTCCGCCGCGACGCCCTGTCGCTGCCCGAGAAGCGCTCCTTCGTCACCCTGACCGCACCGAACCGCGCCGCCGCGGACCGTATCGCCAACGCCTTGCGCGGCGGCCAGTCTCCCGCCGACGTCGCCCGCGCCAACAGCATCCAGCCGGCCGAATACGTTGACACCCCGCGCAGCGCCCTGGGCGATCCGGCTGTCGCCGCCGCCGTCTTCGGCCTGGCCGCCAATCAGGTCTCCGCCCCGGTCCAGGCCGGCGTCGGCTTTGTCGTCGCTCGCGTGACCAGCATCCAGCCCGGCCGGGCCGCGACCCTGGCCGACGTCCGCGACCAGGTAATCGCCGAGCTTCGCACCGAGGACGCCCGCGCCTCCGTCTATCGCCGGGTCGAGGCCTATGAGAAGGCCCGCCAGGACGGCAAGACGCTGGACGTCGCCGTGCGCGAGGTCGGCGCCCGGGTGATCCGGATTCCGCCGATTCGTCAGGACGGCAAACTCCGCAACGGCCAGGACATCAACCCGCCCCTGCCGCCGCAACTGATCCAGACCATGTGGAGCCTGGGCAAGGGCGCCGAGAGCGAAGTGGTCGACATGGGCCAGGGCCAGTATTTCGTGGTCCGCCTCGACGACATCATGCCGGCGGCCCTGCCGCCGCTGGCCGGCATCCGCGAGCCGCTGGCCCGGCAATGGGTGCTGCGCGAGAACGCCCGCCTGCTCAGCACGCGCGCCAACGCGCTCGCCGCCCGTGTGCGCGGCGGCGAAGACCTGGCCGCCGTCGCCGCCTCGGTCGGCGCGACCCTGCAGACGGGAACCGGCCTGAACCGCCAGTCCGCCGAACAGAACGGACAGGGCGTCATCGCCGGCGTGTTCAGCAGCGGCCGCGGGGAGCCCTTCTCGCAGCAGAACACGGCCGACACCTTCGTCATCGGTCGCACGGAGCGCATCACCGGGGCGGTGCCGGCCCTGGCCGCTCCGGTCGCTGAACAGTTCCGTCAGCGCATGGCCGGCGACCACGTCAACGCCGTCGGCGAGGTGGCCATCGCCGCCGCCGCCGCCCGCAGCAAGGCCGAATACGACGAGCCCCTGGCCCGGATGTCCCTGGGCCTGCCGGCCGAAGCGCCCGCCGCCCCCGCTTCGCCCGCCGCTCCGGCATCGCCGGGCGCCCCGCCGGCGCGATGACGACCGGCGGCGAAGGCGGTTTCGCCGAATTCGAACGCGGTTGGTCGCGGGACCGCCCGCAGGTGGTCATCCGCAGGCTGGTGGACGACCTCGAGACGCCGGTCTCGGCCTTCCTCAAGGTCGGGCATGGCCGCACCCACGCCTTTCTGCTGGAATCGGTCGAAGGCGGCGCCGTCAACGGCCGCTATTCGATCATCACCCGCGAGCCGGACGTGGTCTGGCGCTGCCGGGGCGGCGCAGCTGAGCTGGCGCGGGGCGACGACATCGCCCCCGGCCGGTTCGAGCCCGAAGCCTCTGACGCCCTGACATCGCTGCGCGCCCTGATGGCGGCGTCGCGGTTCGACCTGCCCGCAGACCTGCCGCCCATGGCCGCGGGCCTGTTCGGGGTCTTCGGCTATGACATGGTGCGGCTGCTGGAGCCGCTCGGCGCGCCCAACCCCGACCCACTGGACCTGCCGGACGCAGTGCTGACCCGCCCCGCCCTGGTCGCCATCTTCGATTCGGTCAGCCACGAGATCGTGCTGGTGTCGGCCGCCTACCCCGACAGCGGGCTCGGCGGCCGGACGGCCTTCGACGCCGCTGTGGCGCGGCTCGACCGGTTCGAGGCCGACCTGCGAAGGCCGCTGCCGGCCCTGCCCGCGCCGGTCGAGACGGAAATCGCCCCGTTCCGTTCAGCCGTCGGCGACGCGGACTTCGCGGCCAAAGTCGCTCAGGCCAAGGACTATATCGCCGCCGGCGACATCTTTCAGGTCGTGCTCAGTCACCGGTTCGCCGCGCCGTGGACGACCGATCCGTTCGCCTTCTACCGCTCGCTGCGGCGGCGGAACCCGTCGCCCTATCTGTTCTACCTCGACTTCGGCGACTTTCAGCTGGCCGGGTCCAGCCCCGAGATTCTGGTCCGGCTCAAGAATGGCCGCGTCACCATCCGTCCGCTCGCCGGCACCCGGCCGCGTGGCGAGACGCCCGAGGCCGACCAGGCGCTGGAGGCCGAACTGCTGGCCGATCCGAAAGAACGGGCCGAGCATCTGATGCTGCTGGACCTCGGCCGCAACGACGTCGGCCGCGTCGCCGCCCCGGGCACGGTCGAGGTGATCGAGAGCTTCCGGGTCGAACGCTACAGCTCGGTGATGCACATCGTCTCCGAGGTCCAGGGCGACGCCCATCCCGACCTCGACGCCGTGGACACCCTGCTCGCCGCCCTGCCCGCCGGCACCCTGTCCGGCGCGCCCAAGGTGCGGGCGATGGAGATCATCGACGAGCTGGAGAGCGTCAAGCGCGGCGTCGGCTACGGCGGCGGCGTCGGCTATATCTCGGCCGGCGGCGAGGCTGACATCTGCATCGTGCTCAGGACTGCCCTGTTCGCCGACGGCAAGATCCACGTCCAGGCCGGCGCGGGCGTCGTCGCCGACAGCAATCCGGCCGCGGAATACGCGGAGACTTTCGCAAAGGCCCGCGCCCCCATGCGCGCCGCCGAGGACGCCTGGCGCTACCCGTTCGGCAATCGCTGAATTCTGGCGCTAGGGCAGGGCCGAGACCACCGGTTCGTCGAACCGCACGCCCGGCCCCAGCACCATGACACCGGCCATCAGCACCGCGGCCATCGCGGCCAGCGCTGCGGCGCCAAGGGCGGCGTAAGGGCTGGGCCGCGCGGCCGATGGCGTCAGCAGCATGCGCGCCTTGGTGATGCTTGTGTACGCCATGAAACCCCCGCGAACTTCAGCGGCAGGTTCGGGCGGGTTCGGTTAACGAAGACTTACCGTCACAGCCGCTTGGCGCGGCCTCGCGCACACCCTAGAAGCCAGACCATGATCCTCGTCGTCGACAACTACGACAGCTTCACCTGGAATCTCGTCCACTACCTCGCGGAGTTGGGCGCGGAGACGCGTGTCGTGCGCAATGACGACCTGACCGCCGCCGAGGCCTGGGCGCTGAAGCCCGAGGCCGTGCTGCTCTCGCCCGGCCCCTGCACGCCCAACGAGGCCGGCATTTGCCTCGCCATCCTTGATACCGCCCCGCTCGACATGCCGATCTTCGGCGTCTGCCTCGGCCATCAGGCCATGGGCCAGGCCTTCGGCGGCGAGGTGATCCGCGCCAAGGCCCTGATGCACGGCAAGACCTCGCCGATCGAGCATGAGGGCCGCAGCGTCTTCAAGGGGCTGCCCTCGCCCTTCACCGCCACCCGCTACCATTCGCTGGCCGTGCGCCGCGAAACCCTGCCCGACGTTCTGGAAGTGACCGCCTGGACCGCCGACGGCGAGATCATGGGCCTCGCCCACCGGACGCGTCCGATCCACGGCGTCCAGTTCCACCCCGAATCCATCGCCACCGAACACGGCCACGACCTGCTGGCGAATTTCCTCGACCTCGCCAACATCAAGCGCCGGGCCATGGTCTGATGGCCGACAACTTCAAACCCCTGCTGGCCAAGCTGGTCGACGGCCGTATCCTGTCGGCCGACGAGGCTCATGCCTTCTTCGCCGCCTGCCTGCGCGGCGAGCCGACCCCGGCCCAGGTCGCCGCCGCCGTCACCGCCCTGCGCATCCGCGGCGAGACGGTCGAGGAGATCGCCGCCTTCGCCACCGCCATGCGCGAGGCCGCCCGCACGCTCGACCATCCCTATGACGCCATCGACACCTGCGGCACCGGCGGCGACGGCCAGCACACCTTCAACATCTCGACCGCCGCCGCCCTGGTGCTGGCCGGCGCGGGCCTGAAGGTGGCCAAACACGGCAACCGGGCGATGAGTTCGAAGTCCGGGTCCTCGGACGTGCTCTCGGTGCTGGGCGTCAACCTGCAGGCCAGCCCGGCCCAGCAGCGCCGCTCGCTGGACGAGGCCGGGATCGCCTTCCTGTTCGCCCCCGCCTACCACGGCGCCATGCGCCACGTCGGGCCGGTGCGGGCCGAGATCGGCTTCCGCACCGTGTTCAACCTGCTCGGGCCGCTGTCCAACCCCGCCGGCGCCAGGCGTCAGGTCATGGGCGTCTATGATCCCCGCCTGCTTGAGCCCTTGGCCGAGGTGCTGGGCCGGCTCGGCGCGACCCGCGCCTGGACCGTCCACGGCCAGGGCCTCGACGAACTGACCACCACGGGCGAGACCGAGGTGGCGGAATGGAAGGACGGCGCCGTCCGCCGCTTCACCGTCACGCCGGAGGACGCCGGCCTGCCGCGCGCCGATCTCGCGGCTCTGCGCGGCGGGGATGCGGAAGAGAACGCCGTCGCCCTCCGCGCCCTGCTGGACGGGGCCAAGGGCGCCTATCGCGATATCGTCCTGCTCAACGCCGCCGCCGCCCTGGTCGTCGCCGACCGCGCCGCCGACCTGGCCGAGGGCGCGGCGCTGGCCGCTGCGGTCATCGACGACGGCCGCGCAGCCAAGGCCTTGGCCGATCTGGTCGAGGCTACAAATCGCGAAGTCGAGGCCTGCGAATGACGCCGCAAACACAAGCCCTTCCCCTCGAGGGGGAAGGGTTGGGATGGGGTGGAGCCGGGATTTTTCCGGTGGAGCTCCGATGGACCCCGTCGATGTCTGCAGAGCCTTTCGCGCCTCGTCCTGCAACGCCCTGCCACCGCCCCATCCCCGACCCTTCCCCGTCGAGGGGAAGGGAGCGCGCGGTGGGCGCCGTGCGATGAACGACGTCCTCGCCGAAATCGCCGCCTACAAACGCATCGACGTCGCCCACCGCAAGGCCGTGACGTCTCAGGACGCCGTCGAGGCGCTGGCGCGGCAGGCGTCCCCGCCTCGCGGCTTTCGCGCCGCGCTGGACGCGGCCCACACCCGCACCGGCCGCCCCGCCCTGATCGCCGAAATCAAGAAGGCCAGCCCGTCCAAGGGCCTGATCCGCGCCGATTTCGACCCGCCGGCCCTCGCCCGCGCCTATGAGCGCGGCGGCGCGACCTGCCTGTCGGTGCTGACCGACGGCCCCAGCTTCCAGGGCGACGACGCCTTCCTCGCCGCCGCCCGCGACGCCACCGCCCTGCCCTGTCTGCGCAAGGACTTCCTGGTCGATCCCTGGCAGGTCACCGGGAGCCGGGCCCTGGGCGCCGACTGCATCCTGATCATTCTCGCGATGGTCGACGACGCCCTCGCCGCCGACCTGCTGGCCGAGGCGGAGCGGTTCGGCATGGACGCCCTGATCGAGACCCACGACGAGGCCGAGATGGCCCGCGCCTGCAAGCTGGGCGGCGATCTGGTCGGCATCAACAACCGCTCCCTGCGCACCTTCGAGGTCGATCTCGCCGTCACCGAACGGCTGGCCGCGCTCGCCCCGCCCGGAGCCCTGCTGGTCGCCGAGAGCGGCCTCTTCACACCGGACGATGTGGCCCGCGTCTCGGACGCCCACGCCCAAGCGGTGCTCGTCGGGGAAAGCCTGATGCGTCAGGCTGACGTAGAGGCGGCGACCCGGAGACTGCTCGATTCCCACTGATTGGTTGGCCAAGACGTCCAAAGGCGCGTCTTGCCTTCGTTCCCGCAAATGATCACCTGGCTGTCAGCTTTAAAGTCATCATGCAGTTGGCGCGCAGTGGCGATTGCCAACCCAATTGCAGCGCCCCGATCTAAAGTGACGAGCGCTATCGTTGGCGGTATTTGCTGCGACGCAGAGCAAGAGGCAATTATCCAGTGTCGTTCACGCCGGACAATGGACAAGGTGGCAGCGGGGGCTTGTCGATTCATGGATCAATCTCGCTAGGAGAATAGGCGCGCTGACTGCGGGCGCGACTTGGATAACACGCTCCTGAGGCACCTTCGATACCCCCTGCCGAGACGCTGTCTTTGAGGACGCCGGGCGCCCTTGAAGCGCCACTCCGCCGTTAAGTTGACATTAGGCAAGAACACTTACAGAACATCGGCAACGGTTCACGCCTTGTTCTGGACGATTCGACGCCATGCTCACGCGCAAACAGCACGAACTCCTGATGTTCATCCACGAGCGGATCAAGGAGACCGGCGTCTCCCCCTCGTTTGACGAGATGAAGGAGGCGCTCGATCTGGCGTCCAAATCGGGCATCCACCGGTTGATCACGGCGCTGGAGGAGCGCGGCTTCATCCGCCGACTGGCGCACCGGGCGCGGGCGCTGGAGGTGGTCAAGATGCCGGATCAGGCCACGGCGGGCGCGCCGCGCGGGCGCTCGGGCTTCACCCCCGGCGTGATCCAGGGCGGCGGAAGGCCTCAGGGCGCCGAGGCCGCCAACGACACCCGCGAACTGTCCCTGATGGGCAAGATCGCCGCCGGTACGCCTATCGCCGCCATCGAGCACGAGACCGCCCGTTATCCGGTGCCCGAGGCCATGCTGGGCGCCGGCGAACACTATATGCTCGAGATCGAGGGCGACTCCATGATCGAGGCCGGCATCCTCGACGGCGATCTGGTGATCATCAAATCGGTCGATACCGCCTCGTCGGGCGAGATCGTCGTGGCCCTGGTCGAGGGCGAGGAAGCCACGCTCAAGCGGCTGCGCAAGAAGGGCGGCTCGATCGCGCTGGAGCCCGCCAACCGCAACTATGAGACGCGCATCTTCGGCCCCGATCAGGTCGAGGTCCAGGGCAAGCTGGTCGGCCTCATCCGCCGGTATCACTGACGCTCCACGGCCGGTCGCCGCGCACCTGCGCTGCCCAGACCGCGCGCCAGCGGTTCGCTGACGCAGGCCCGTCCCGCCACAGCTCGACCGCACCGCCCCGGGCGTAGTCGGCGCCGTCCAGCACCAGCCGTCCCTCGCATGAGGGCGGCAGCGCTGCGACCCTCGCCCGCACGCTGACCACCGGCGCCGAACGGCACAGGGCGTCGACCTGCTCCAGCGACGGCGCCCGACGGCCCCACCACAGCGCCAGCAGACCGGCGCCGGGTTCGGCGGGTGCACACGAAAACCGCGTGCAGGCCCAGCCCTCCGTCGCCCGTTCCGCCTGCTCGACGCCCCGCCGCCGCGACCAGACATCGACCGCGAACTGGCGCACGCCGGGCCGCACAACCACCGCCTCGCCCGCCTCGACGAAGGCCGCATTGGCGCCGCCGTCGCCGATCCAGAGGTCCGGCGTGGGATCGCGCGGCCACAGCATGACCGCCGCCGCGAACGGCAGGCCCAGCCAACGCAGCGGCCCCCGCCACAGGCAGCAGAACAACACCCCGAGGAAGGCGATGGGCAGGACGAAATCCGGGGCGCTGGCCACCGTCCTGACCGCGCCGGGCAGACCCGCCGTCCATTCTCCGATGGCCAGCATCACCCCGATCCCCTGCCCCGCCAGCCACAGGAAGGGCGCGCCCAGCCCCAGCGGCTCCAGCAAGGCCCCGAGCGCGAGAGCCGGCATGATGATGAAGTCAGACAGGGGCGCGGTCGCCAGATTGGCCCCCAATCCGTACATGGCCGTGCGGTTGAAATGCTGCAGGGCGAACGGTCCGGTCGCCGCCCCCGCCACCAGACTGGCCATCACGGCGATGCCCAGCCAGGCGCCGACCCGCTGCACCAGCAGGATTGGCCACGGCGCCGAAATCTCGCGCGGCCGCACAGGCCATGCCTCGACCAGAGCGACGAGAGCGGCGGTCGCCGCGAATGACATCTGAAAGCCGGGCGTGACGATGGCCTCAGGCCGGAGCAGCAGCACCACGAGGGCCGCCACGGCCAGGGCGTGCATGGTAATCGCCTGCCGGTCCAGCAGGATGGCCAGAAAGGCGATCGAGGCCGTGATCGCCGCCCGCTCGGCCGGCGCCGGCGAGCCGGAGATGACCAGATAGGTCGCCACCGCCCCCAAACCCGCCCAGGCCGCAACCTTCTTGCCGGAGACCCGCAACGCCAGCCACGGCCAGGCCGCGACCAGCAAACGCACCAGAAAGAAGGCGAAACCGCCGACCACCGCCATATGCAGGCCCGAGATCGACAGGATGTGCGCCAGGCCGGAATCACGCATGACATCGACCTGCGCCGGGTCCAACCACGCTTCGTGGCCCGTGGTCATGGCTGCGGCCACCCCGCCAGTCCGCATCCCCAGTCGCCCCACGATCCGCCTGGCCAGATCATAGCGCAGTCCATTGACCGCCATGGCCGCCCGGACATTCCATGGCGGCGGCGCCAAGTATGCCGGCCGGGTCTCGCCGAGCGAAAAGGCCACGCCGCCCATGCTCTGGAAATATGCGTTGCGGCCGAAGTCGTAGGCTCCGGGACTGGCCGGGGCCGGCGGCGGATTGATCAGGGCGAACAGCCGCACGGCCTGTCCCGGCTCGGGGGCCGCGCCGCGCACCGTGGCCCGCAGACGGGTCGGCGTCTCCTCCGGCGTCAGGCCGTGAATGCGGACCGGGGCAATGACCACCCGCGGCCCGGCCGCCCCCGGACTGTCGACATCGATAACCCAGCCCTCGACCACGGTCGGCTGGGCCATGGCGGGCGCGATCGGCGCCGTCACCGCATCGGTCCGCAGCTTGGCCACGGCGACGCCCAGCGCGAAACAGGCCAGCAGCATCAGCCCCAGGGTCCAGACCCGCGCCAGCGCCGTCCGCCGCGCGCCGAGCCAGAGCCCGGCCGCCAGCAGCGCGCCGGCGATCAGCGGCCATGCGGGCGGTTCGGTCTTCAGCGCGAAATAGACGGCGCAGCCGCCGCCGAACGCCACCGGAGCCGATAGCCGCCAGCGCAGCGACTGGTCGGCGACCTGTTCGCTCAGGAAGGGCCCCACCCGTTCGGCAAGGCTGGGATTTGCCGGGGCCGGCGCTATAACGCCCGCCATGACCTCCCCCTCCGACCTCAAACCCGCTGTCGTCACCCGTTTCGCCCCTTCGCCGACCGGTTCCCTGCACATAGGAGGCGCCCGGACGGCGCTTTTCAACTATTTGTATGCAAAGGGACGCAACGGGAAGTTCCTGGTGCGGGTCGAGGACACGGACCGGGAACGGTCCACGGACGCCGCCGTGACGGCCATTTTCGACGGTCTGAGCTGGCTGGAGCTGTTCGCCGACGAGGAGCCGGTGTTCCAGTTCAGCCGCGCCGACCGGCACCGCGAGGTGGTCAACGAGCTTCTGGAGCGCGGCGGCGCCTATCGCGACTTCACCTCAGCCGACGAGACCGGTCGCCTGCGGGATCTGGCCAAGGCCGAGCGCCGGACCTTTGAATCGCCGTGGCGCGACCGCGAACCGACCGTAGACGACCTGTCCCAACCCCATGTGGTCCGGTTCCGCCGTCCCCTGCCCGGCAATGTCACCGTCGAGGACGAGGTCCAGGGGACGGTCAGCTGGGCCAACGACGACCTCGACGATCTGGTCCTGCTGCGCAGCGACGGGGCGCCGACCTACAATCTGGCGGTGGTGGTCGACGACCACGACATGGGGATCACCCATGTGATCCGCGGCGACGATCACCTGAACAACGCCGCCCGCCAGAGCCTGATCTACGACGCCCTCGGCTGGACCCGGCCCAGCTTCGCCCACATCCCCCTGATCCACGGTCCGGACGGCGCCAAACTGTCCAAGCGGCACGGGGCCCAGGCCGTCCATGAGTATGCCGAGATGGGCTATCTGCCCGAGGCCATGCGCAATTATCTGGCCCGGCTCGGCTGGGCCCACGGCGATGACGAGCTATTCGGCGACGCCCAGGCGCTGGAATGGTTCGACCTGACAGGCGTCGGGAAGGCCCCGGCCCGGCTGGACTTCGACAAGCTGGCCCACGTCAACGCCCACTGGATCCGACTGGCGGACGACGACCGCCTGGCCAAGATGACGCTGGACGTCCATCTCGCGCGGGGCCACGCTCTCGGCCCCGACGACGAGGCCCGGCTGCTCCGGGCCATGCCCTACATCAAGGACCGGGCGAAGACCGCGCTCGAACTGGCCGATCAGACCACCTTCGCCCTCAAGGTCCGGCCTCTGGCCATCTACGAGAAGGCCCTGCCGATGCTGTCGGGCGAATCAGGTGAGCGGATCGGACGCCTGCGCGACCGGCTCAAACTGTTCGCCAGCTGGGACGTTTTCGCCCTCGAAGCCGAACTCAAGGTCTTCGCCGAGGAGGAGGCCGTCGGCTTCGGCAAGATTGGCCCCGCGGTGCGCGCTGCGCTGACGGGAGACGGCGTTTCGCCCGACATCGCCAGGACCATGGCCGCCCTGGGACGCGAAGAAAGCCTCGGGCGCTTGGATGATGCGCTGCAACAGACTATCTGACATTCATACACGGACCGCGACCCGACATCTCTCCGCCGGACCCCGCGCCTTCACCATGGGGCTGACATGACTGAACAAGCCAAGACCGCCGGTACCGCTACCCTGACCTACGGCGACAAGAGCGTTGAACTCCCCGTCCTTTCGGGGTCGACCGGCCCCGATGTGATCGACATCCGCAAGCTGTACGCGGCGACGGACGCCTTCACATACGATCCGGGGTTTACCTCGACCGCGGCTTGCGAAAGCGCGATCACCTTCATCGATGGCGATATCGGCACCCTGCTGCATCGCGGCTATCCGATCGATCAGCTGGCGTCGAAGTCGAACTTCATCGAGGTCTGCCACCTGCTGCTGCACGGCGAACTGCCGACGGCCGCCGAATACGAGGCTTTCGAGCGCAACATCATCATGCACACCATGCTGCATGCCCAGTTTGACCGCTTCTTCGAGGGCTTCCGCCGCGACGCCCACCCGATGTCGATCATGGTCGGGACCGTAGGGGCCCTGTCGGCCTTCTATCACGACAGCCTGGACATCCATGATCCGGTCCAGCGCAACATCTCGGCCATCCGCCTGGTCGCCAAGATGCCGACCCTGGCCGCGCGGGCGTTCAAATACTCGATCGGCCAGCCCTTTGTATCGCCGCGCAACGACCTGAACTACGCCGAGAATTTCCTGCGCATGTGTTTCGCGGTTCCGGCTGAGGACTATGTCGTCAATCCGGTGCTGGCCAGGGCCATGGACCGCATCTTCATCCTGCACGCCGACCACGAGCAGAACGCTTCGACCTCGACCGTCCGCCTGGCCGGGTCTTCGGGCGCCAACCCCTTCGCCTGTATCGCCGCCGGCATCGCCTGCCTGTGGGGCCCGTCGCACGGGGGCGCCAACGAGGAGGCGCTGAACATGCTCAAGGAGATCGGTACGCCGGACCGGATCCCGGAGTTCATTGAGGGCGTGAAGGCCAAGAAATACAAGCTGATGGGCTTCGGCCACCGCGTGTACAAAAACTACGACCCGCGCGCCCGGGTGATGAAGGAGAGCGCCGACGAGGTGCTGGCCGCCGTCGGCGATCCCAACGACCCGCTGTTCCAGGTCGCCAAGGCGCTGGAAGAGATCGCCCTGAACGACGAATATTTCATCGAGCGGAAACTGTTCCCCAACGTCGACTTCTATTCGGGCATCACCCTGTCGGCGATGGGGTTCCCGACCTCGATGTTCACCGTCCTGTTCTCGCTGGCCCGCACCGTCGGCTGGATCGCCCAGTGGCAGGAAATGATGGCCGACCCCGGCCAGAAGATCGGCCGCCCGAGGCAGCTGTATACGGGGCCGACGGAGCGGGATTACGTGCCGATCCAGAAGCGGGGCTGAGGCGCGCACGTCGCCGGAATACCGGACGCCGGGGTTCAGCCCCGGCGTTTTCGTTTGTGCCTGCCATTATCGCACCACCTGCGTCGTGAGGCGCAAGGCCAGCAGGCCGAGGATCATCAGGACGCACGCCCAGTCCCACCGTCTGGACTTGATCACCAGCATCGAGACCAGAAGGGCGAGGACTGCGGCGCGGCTCACGGTGCGGATGTCGAGGGAAATGCTGCCCGTCAGCAAAGCCACGGCCCAGGTGGAAACCTGATAAAGGGCGAAGGTCAGGATGAAGACCTTGCGATGCGCCGCATAGTGACGCCGCATGTCCCAGTCGCTGTCCGGCTCGAAATTCGGCAGGGCGCTGGCGGTGGTCACGAACAACAGGAGCGGCGGCGCCAGCACCAGTCCGAGTTCGGCTGCGGTGCGGGCCTGCCCCGATCCGTCGAGCCCGAGATAGAGCGCCCACCAGTAGTTCAGGACCAGAAGAACCATCCCCGCGACCCAGGCGAGTGCAAGCGGGTCCCAACGGACCTGGTCCCGCTTGCGGATCAGGCGCAATAGGTTGCCCAGCATCTCCGTCAGGCCCAGCCCGACGATGATCGAAATCAGCGTGATTGAATGCTCTGCGATGTCCATGGCTGGCCCCCATCCCCGGAACGCACTTTAGTTGCATCGGAATAGTCCGCACAAACCGAAGAATTCCGAGGGATATTAACGGGCCAACGACTATGTCGCCCTTGCCGCGATCACCTTCAGCACGGCCTCGGCCGCCAGCGCCGACGGATCGGCCCCGCCCCGCCCCATCAGGTCCAGCGCCGCCGTCTGGCGATCCGCCTGCGCCCGCCTCGCCTCCGGATCGGCCAGCAGCCGCCTGACCGCCCCGGCCAGCCGGTCCGGCGTGGCGTCGTTCTGGATCAGTTCGCGCGCGATCTCTTCATCCGCGGCGTGGTTGAACAGGGTCGCGTATTTCCCGGTGAAGAATGGCTTCATGATCGCATAACTGAGCGGCTGGAAGCGGTAGGCGATGACCATGGGCGCACCGGCCAGGGCCAGTTCGGTGGAGACGGTGCCGCTGGTGGCGAGGGCGACCGTGGCCGCGCGCATGGCGGCGTATTTCTGGTCCTCTCCGACCACATGGGCGCGGAACGGCCAGGTGGCGACCCGCGCCGTGACATCCGCCGCGACGGTCCCGGCGGCGACCACGGCGATCTCCAGCGTCGGATCGGAGGCCTTCAGCCGGGCGATCGCGGCCTCATAGACCGGCGTCATCAGCTGGATTTCGGACGGCCGGCTGCCCGGCAGAACGACCAGCAGGGGCGCGTCCGCCGCAATCCCGCGCGCGGCCCGGAAGGCGGCGGGGTCGGCTCCGCTCATGTCGACATGCAGGGCCTGCGACCCCACCACCGTCGTCGCCAGACCCTCGCGCTCGAACCACGGGGCGTCGAAGGCATAGAGGGCCAGCAGGTGGTCGACCGCCGCCGCCAGCGTCTTGGCCCGCCCCGGCCGCGAGGCCCAGACCTGAGGCCCGACGTATTTAATCAGCGGCACCCCCGGCAGAGCAGTCCTGAGCGCCTTGGCCACCCGGATGGTGAACCCCCAGCTGTCGATCAGCACCACCGCATCCGGCTTTTCGGCCAGGCCCAGCGCCACCGTGTCGGCCACGCGCCGCTTGACGATGCCGTAGGCCCTGAACCCCTCCACCCAGCCGTGAATGGACAGTTCGGCGATATCGAAGGGACTTTCGACCCCCTGTTCCGCCATCCGCGGCCCGCCGACGCCAACGAACATTACGTCCGCTCCAGGCCGCGCCTTCAACGCCCCGGCCAGGCCGGCCCCCAGCGCATCCCCCGAAGCCTCGGCAGCGACCAGCATGATCTTCAGCGGCCGGCTCACCGTTGCTGGCCCCAGACGAACAGGCCCAGCCGGTCGGCGGCCTCGATCAGCCCGGCCCGGTCGATCAGGATCAGCTTGCCCGCTATGCCGCCGACACCGGACAGCCCTGCGGCGGCGGCCATTTCAATGGTCCGGGCGCCGATCACCGGCATGTCGACCCGCAGGTCCTGGATCGGCTTGGGCGCCTTGCCGAGTACGCCCTTGCGGTCCGCGGCCGAGCCGCGCAGGTCGGCGGGCAGGCCCGCGACCCGGGCCAGCATGGAGTCCGTGCCCTCCTGGGCCTCGACCGCCAGCACCAGACCGTCGCAAACCACGGCACCCTGGCCGATATCCAGTTCGCCAGCCTTTTCCGCGACGTACAAGGCCTTCCTTAGGTCGGCCAGCTGGGCCTCCGTCGGCGAGACGGCGCCCAGCGCCCCGTCCGGCAGGGTCTCTCCGCCCAGGATGTCGTCAGCGCCCTCGATGGCGTAGCCCTCGGCCTCGAACACCGACAGGATTTTGCGCAGCAGGGCGTCGTCGCCCTTCGACGCCGCCGCGATGATGCCGGGCAGCAGGGTCGCGCCCTTCAGATCGGGCTTCAGGGTCTTGAAGTCCGGGCGGCTGACCGTGCCGGCGAAACATACGCCTGTGCAGCCGGCCTTCTTCAGCGCCGACAGGATCTTGCCGAACTCGGCCATGCCGGCCTCAATGCCCGGATAACGCGCCAGATGCAGATCAGCGAAGCCGGCCAGCCGCACGACGAACACCGGCCGACCTTCGGCCTCGCACCGCGCCGCCACCGATACCGGCAAGGCGCCGCCGCCAGCGATCAGGCCGAGCTTGCTCATTCGCCCGGCAGGCAAAGAGGACGTTTGCCGTCCTCTCGTATGAAGGCGACGATCTCCATGATCTCCGGCAAGTCGTCAAAACCGGCCTCCACCGCGTCCAGCCGATCGGCGAAGGTCCCTCCGCCCTCGAACAACTCATGATAGGCGGCTAGCAGACGGCGGATGGCGCTCTTGTCGTAGCCCTTGCGCTTGAGGCCGATCAGATTGAGCCCGTGCAGCTGTGCGTGGTTGCCCCAGGCCGAGCCATAGGGGATCACGTCGCGCGTCACCGCCGCCAGCCCGCCCACGATGGCCCCCTGCCCGACCCGACCGAACTGGTGAACCGCGCAAAGCCCGCCCAGGAATACCCGGCTCCCGACCCGCGAATGCCCACCGAGCGTGGCGTGGTTGGCGAAGGTGACGTGATCGCCGACGACCGCGTCGTGGCCGACATGAGCCCCGGTCATGAACAGGCAGTGGTCGCCGATGGTCGTCAGCTTGCGGTCGCCGGGCGTGCCCCGGTTGAAGGTGCAGTGCTCGCGTACCAGGTTGTCCTGGCCGATCTCGAGCCGTACGGGCTCGCCCTTGTAGCCCCCGTGCTGGGGATCGCCGCCGATGACGGAAAAGGGATGGATGACCGTGCGGGCGCCCACGGTGGTGTCCTGCTGGATCACCACATGGCTGGCCAGACGCACGTCCTCGGCCAGGATCACCCCCGGTCCGACAATGCTCCATGGGCCGATTTCGACCCCGTTCGCCAGCTGCGCGCCGGCGTCGACGACCGCGGTGGGATGGATGCGGCTCATGCGACCGGCTTGTCGACAGTGACCATCATGGCCGCGAAATCGGCCTCCGAGGCCAGCTTGCCGTCGATGAAGGTCTCACCGCGGAATTTGAAGATGTCGCCGCGCCTCTTCGTAACCACTACCTGCATCCGCAACTGATCGCCCGGCCGGGCCGGCTTGCGGAAGCGGACGCCGTCGATGGACATGAACATGATCACCTTGCCCTCGACCGTGACATCCATCGATTTGGACATCAGCAGGGCGCCGGTCTGGGCCATGGCTTCGATGATCATCACGCCGGGCATGACGGGATCGATCGGGAAATGCCCGGGGAAATAGGGCTCGTTGTGAGTGACGTTCTTGATGCCCGTGATCGAGGTGTTGGCGACGAAATCCTCGGCCTTGTCGATGAGCAGAAAGGGATAGCGGTGCGGCAGCCGCCGCATCACCTCAGCATAGTCGATCCTGCCGTCGTCGCTCATCCTGCGGCCTTCCTCGCCGACGGCGCTAGGAACGCGCCTTTCCGGACGCCTGTTTGGCGAGCCAGACCGCTTCGCGCAAGGACTGTCGGATCGGTTTGGCCGGATAGCCTGACCAGGTCTCGCCGGCCGGAATATCAGCCAGCACCCCGGCCCCGCCCGCCACGCGAGCCCCCTCGCCAATGCGGATATGATCGCCGATGCCCGCCTGGCCGCCGAAGATCACGTTGTCGCCGACGATGCAGGAGCCCGAAATACCCGTATGGGCGGCCATCAGGCAGTTGCGGCCTATGACGCAATTATGAGCGATCATGACCAGATTATCGATCTTGGTGTTCTCGCCGACGACGGTGTCGTCATAGGCCCCGCGGTCGACACAGGAGTTAGCCCCGACGGTGACCCCATCCTGCAGGATCACCCGGCCCAGCTGGGGAACATCGACCGGCCCGGTCTTCGAGCGCGCCGCGCCGAACCCCGCCTCGCCGATCCGGGCGCCGGACATCAGTCGGACGCGATCTCCGATCAGGGCGAAACCGACGCTGACATTGTAGCCGATGACGCAGTCGCGGCCGATCTGGACGCCCGGACCGATGACGCTGTTGGCGCCGATGCAGGTGCCCCGGCCGATCCGCGCGCCGGCGCCGATGACGACGCCGGCCTCGAACACGACCGTGTGGTCCTCGGCGGCTTCCTCGCGATCAGCCTCTGAGAGCGGGATGGCCCGGTGAAGGGACGCCGACGCCCGCGCCCAGGCGGCTTGCGGCTCATCGGAAACGATGATGGCGGCGTCCGCGGGCGCGGCCTCAAGCGCGGCGGCGGGCAGGATCACGCACCCGGCCCGGGTCTGGCCCAGGGCGGCGGCGAATTTGCGATCCCCCAAAAAGGCGACATCCCCGGCCCCGGCGGACCCGAGGGGGGCGACGGCGGAGACCTGTCGGTCCCCGCCCCGGATGACTTCGCCCCCGATCCGTTCGGCCAGCTCCGCGACGCTCAGCGACGGCAGGTTGTCGAAAAAACGCGGATCGGGCATGGCGGCCCTATTGCTGCTGTTGGGCGGGCACTTCGAGACGGTTGAAGGATACCGACGGCAGGCTCGTGTTCAGGCGCTGGACGACGATGTCGGTGACGTCCATGGCCGGGTTGAAGATATAGACAGCCGAACGGTCCAGCAGCAGGCCGCAGCCGCGCTCCTGATAGACGGCGACCAGGATCGGGTCGGCAGACTGGGCGATCGCCCGGATCTGCATCTGCTGGGTGTACTGTAGCTCCGCCTGACGGCGTTGCTCCAGCTGCTGGGCCTCTTCGGCGCGCTGCCGCCAGGCCCGCATGCGCGAGCCGTCCGGATCAGCCGCCTGGCCGCCCTGCTGCAAGGCTTGGGCCTCGGTCTGCAGCGTGGCGCCGTACGGGGCGAGTTCACCCTGCACTTCGGTGATCAGCCGCTGCATGCCGGCCTGGACGGACTGACCGGCCGTCGACTGGGCGAGCAGGCGGTCGTTGTGGAAGACACAGACGCCGGGCAGGACCGGACCCGGATTTGCCGGGGCCTGGGCTTGAGCCGCGGCAGAGCCGGCGGCCAGGGAGGCGAGTGCGAATGCGCCGATTGCGAACAGTTTCATCGTGAACCTTTGATGCGGGAATAGCGCCCGCGCTAGAACTGAGTGGAGGTCGAGAAGCGAAACGTTTCTGTTTTGTCGTACTGTTGCTGGCCGATGATCTGGCTCAGGTCGAAGCGGATGGGACCCATGGGTGAACGCCAGTGAATGCTGACGCCGGCGGAGGCCCGCAGGGCCAGCTCGTCGACGATATTGGGGTTCGGCAACCCGCCGGTCGTCGTTGTGTAGCGGTCATCCAGAACTCCGACCGTGCCGACGTCGGTGAAGACCGAGGTACGGATGCCATACTCTTCGGGCAGACCGTTGGGGACGGTCATTTCCAGCGTGCCGATGGCGTAGAAATTGCCCCCGAGGGCGTCCTTGTTGGTGCCGGGGGTCAGGTCACGCGGCCCGATGCCCGCGGTCTGAAAGCCGCGGAAGCTGTTGCCGCCCTTGAAGAAGCGGTCGTTGATCCGGATCGGGTCGCCGCCCCACCCCGCGATATAGCCCACCGAGGCCGTGGCGGTCACGACCCAGTTGGGGCGGATGCCCCAATAGGCCGACACGTCCGCCTCGGACTTGACGTAGTTCACATCTCCGCCGATGCCGGCGAAATCCTGTCGCAGGCTGCCGGTCCAGCCACGCGTCGGCCGAACGGGATCGTTCCGGCGGTCAACCAGCAGGGTATAGCCCGCCGAGGAGTTTATGAACGAGCCGGCCTGATCGCACAGGGCGTTGGAACCGCCGTTGCAGAAGCCCTGCGGCACGATGATCTCATCGCTCTTCAGGAAGTAACGGGTGCTCAGCAGGGTGTAGCCGTTCAGCGGATAGGACAGGCGTAAGCCCCCGCCAGTCGAGCGGTAGTCGTAGGATGAGAACTTGCTCAGGTCATAGCGCGAGTGAAAGGCGTCGAAGCCGGCGCGCAGGTCGCGGCCGAGGAATTTAGGCTCGGTGAAGCGGAAGTCCATCTGCTGACGCAGCGACCCCCATTCGACACGAGCGACGACATTCTGGCCCCGGCCGCGGAAATTGCGTTCGGTGATGCCCAGATTGACCACGAAGGAGTCGACCGAGCTGAAGCCGGCGCCGACGGACAGTTCGCCGGTCGGCTGTTCCGTGACGGTGACATTGACCACTGATCGGTCGGGCGCCGTACCGCGGGCCTCCTCGACAGTGACGTCCTTGAAGAAGCCCAGAGCCCGCAGATTGTTGCGCGAACGCTCCAGCAGGGTGCGGTTGAAGGCGTCGCCTTCGGTCAGCATCATCTCCCGGCGGATGACATTGTCCAGCGTACGGGTGTTGCCGATGACGTTGATCCTGTCGACGTAAACCCGCTGGCCTTCCTTGACGTTGAACGTGACATCGACGGTGTCGGTCTCGGGATTGGCCCGATAGGTCGGGTCAATTTCGACGAAGGCATAGCCCGCCGAACCCGCCGCGAATGTCAGGGCGTCGACCGCCGACTCGATCTTGTCGCTCTCGTACAGGTCCCCGGTGCGGATCGGCAGCAGCAGCTTCAGGAAGTCGGGATTCAGACGATCGTTCTCGGTGACGACATCGACCGTGCCGAAATTGTAGCGATCGCCCTCATCCACGGTCAGGGTGATGCCGAAGGCGCTGTCGTCCGGCGCCAGTTCGGAAATCGCCGACAGAACCCGGAAGTCGTAGTAGCCGCGGTTGGTGTAGAATTTCCGCAGCTGCTCCCGGTCGTAGTCCAGACGGTTCGGGTCGTAGTTGTCATTGGTTGTGAACAGACGGTACCAGGCCGACTGTTGCGTCACCATGACCTCGCGCAGGTCGCTGTCCGAAAAGGCGCTATTGCCCAGGAAGGTGATGGCCCGCACGCCAGTCTCGGGACCCTCGCTGATCTCGAACACCACATCGACGCGGTTCTGGTCCAGCTGGACGATCTTGGGCGTGACGGTGGCCGAGATGCGGCCTGACAGGCGGTACAGCTCGACGATCTTGCCGACGTCTTCCTGGATCCGGGCGCGGGTGTAGATGCCGCGCGGCTTCAGCGTGACTTCTTCGCGCAGCTTGTCCTCGCTGACCGCGCCGTTCCCCTCGAACACCACCTGGTTGATGATCGGGTTCTCGACGATCTCGACGATCAGATCGCCATTCGGCTGGACGCCCAGTTGGACGTCGGCGAACAGCTGGGTGCGGGTGAGTGTGCGGACGGCGACGTCCAGCACCGCGGGATCGACCGTGTCGCCCGGCTGGATCGGCAGATAGGACAGGACCGTGGTCTGGTCGATGCGCTGGTTGCCGCGCACCAGAATGCGATTGATCGTGACCCGCTGTTCCTGCGGCGCCGCCGGCTGCGCCGCCACAGGGGGACCCACCTCGACCGGCGCCGGCTGAATCACCGGTGCGGCCGGAGCCGGACTTTGGGCCATGGCCGGACCGGCCAGCCCTGCGGCGGCCGCAAGGGCCAGCAGGCTGGGGCTCAGGACCCTGGCGAAATGAAGGGCGGACACATCTTGTCGGATCATACGGGAAACCATCGGGGGCTGGCGTCGGCTCGTCATGCGAGCCCGCCGAGGAATTTGAACAGGCTCAGCTTCTGCAGGTCGTTCCAGGTCGCGAACAACATCAATCCCGCCAGCAAAGCAAGACCGACACGGTAGCCGACCTCCTGAACGCGAGCGGGGACTGGCCTGCGGGCCACAGCTTCATAAGCATAGAACAGCAGATGTCCCCCATCCAGAACCGGAATCGGCAGCAGATTAACAATGCCAATTCCGATCGAAACTATGGCGGCGAAGCCAATAAATGTCAGCGCGAGGTTGCGGGCCATCCGGCCGGGGTCGGGATTCGCCGCGACCGCCTGCTGGGTTACGCCCCCGGCGGCCTTGGCGATGCCGATCGGACCGTTGAGCAGGTCGCCCGATTCCTTGCCGGTGAAGATGCGACCGATGTAGGTGCCGGTGGTCGCCACCGTCGTGCCGATGGTCTCGACGCCCTTGCCGAAAGCCTCAACAGGATTCAGACGGCGGAAGCTGAAATCCTCGACCCGCTGATCCGGCACCAAACCTATCCGGGCGATTCGAACGCGTCCCGCGACGGGGTCGTCCTCAAGGCGCCGCTGCGGCGTGGCGGTCAGCACGACCTCGCGCCCGGCGCGATTGACCGTGAAACGCAGGGGTTCACCCGCGCTCATCACGATGGTGCGTTCGAGTTCATTGAAGTCGACAATCGGACGGTCGCCGATCCGTACGACCAGATCGCCCGGCTGAAATCCCGCCTCGGCCGCGGGGCTTCCTTGCTCGACGGTGGCCACGCGCGGCGCCAGAACCTGCTCGCCGACGACGCTGAACAGGACGGTGAACAGCACCATCGACAGGAGGAAATTGGCCGCCGGCCCTGCGGCGACGATCAACGCCCGCTGCCAGATCGGCTTGAAATGGAAATAGTCGCGCTCGGCGCCCGGGCCGTTCTCGGCGATCACCCGCTGCTTCAGTTCGGCCAGGCCCGCCTGGTCCGGCACGCTGGAGGCGTCCAGATCGCCCGAAAACTTGACGTAACCGCCCAGCGGCAGCCACGCCATCCGCCACTCGGTGCCGTGCTTGTCGGTCCGGGCCACGATGGTCTTGCCGAATCCGATGGAGAAGCGGTCGACCTTCACGCCAAAGGCGCGGGCGACGAGGAAATGGCCGAGTTCATGGATGGTGACGATGAAGGTCAGCACCAGCAGAAAGGGTACGATGGAAAGCAGCGCCTGACCGAGAAAGCCCATCATGCCGTTATCGGTCCCTCCGCCATTCAGGCTGCCGCCGCGATGCCGCGGATGATTGATTCCGCCATCCGTCGCGCCTGCGCATCCACGGCCAGGGCCGCGTCGCAGGCGTTGTCGGAACCGGAATCCACCCCCGTGGCCGTCACGCGCGACAAGGTGTCGGCGACGACTGCGGCAATATTGAGAAAGCCCAATCGACGGTCAAGGAAGGCCAGGGCCGCAACCTCGTTGGCGGCATTGAACACGATGGGCGCCGCGCCGCCTGCCTGTAACGCCTGTCGCGCGAGTTTCAAGGCCGGAAACCGCTCGTCGTTCGGGGCCTCGAACGTCAGCTGACCGAGAGCGGCGAGGTCCAGCCGCGGCGCGTTCCAGGCGATCCGGTCGGGCCAGGCGAGGGCGTAGGCGATCGGCGTCTTCATGTCCGGCGGCCCCATCTGGGCCAGGGTCGAGCCGTCGATGTATTCCACCAGGCTGTGGACGATGGACTCTGGATGCACCACCACGCCGATCCGCTCGACCGGCATGTCGAACAGATAGGCCGCCTCGATCGTCTCCAGACCCTTGTTGGCCATGGTGGCGCTGTCGACGGATATCTTGGCCCCCATACTCCAGTTGGGATGGGCCACGGCCTGTTCCGGCGTGATCGACTTCAGCGCCTCGAGCGGCGCATTGCGGAACGGCCCGCCCGAGGCGGTCAGGACCAGTCGGGCGACCCGTTCCGGCGCCTCATGCGGGAACACCTGATGGATGGCCGAATGTTCGGAATCGACCGGCAACAGCCGCCCGCCCGAGCGCCGGACCCGGTCGATCAACGCCGGGCCGCAGCAGACCAGGCTCTCCTTGTTGGCCAGAGCCAGGGTCGCGCCGGTCGCGGCGGCCGTCCAGGCCGAGCGCAGGCCCGCCGCGCCGACGATGGCGGCCATGATCCAGTCCGCGGGCCGGGCCGCCGCCTCGATCACCGCCTGATCGCCCGCGGCGACCTCCACCCCGGTTCCGGCCAAGGCCTCGCGCAGTTCGGCCAGCCGCGCGGGATCGGCCGTCACCGCCAGCTTCGGTTTCCAGCGCCGCGCCTGTTCGGCCAGCCGGGCGACATTGGCCCCGCCAGTCAGGGCCTCGACCTCGAACGCGCCGGTCCCGGCGGTCTCGGCCTGAGCCATCAGATCCAGAGTCGAACAGCCGACCGAGCCTGTCGCGCCCAGCACCGTCACCCGCCGCCGGATCATGCAGCGCCGCCGGTCAGGCCGACGATCAGCCGCGCGCAGGCGACCACCACGACGGCGAACATCAGTCCGTCCACCCGATCGAGCAGACCTCCATGACCGGGGATGAGCTTGCCCGCGTCCTTGACGCCATAGCGTCTCTTCAGCGCCGACTCCCACAGGTCGCCGCCCATGGTGGCGAGGGCCGCCGCCAGCCCCAGAGCCGCGCCCCACCCGGCGCCGATGCCCATGTCGAGAAACGTCCCCAAGGCGGCGCCCGCGACCGTGCCGGCGCCCAGACCGCCGATGAAACCCGACCAGGTCTTGTTCGGCGAGAAGCGCGGCCACAGCTTGGGTCCGCCGACCAGACTGCCGACCACATAGGCCATGATGTCCGACGCCCAGGCGATGACGAAGGCGGAGACCGTCCAGGCCAGGCCGCTCTGGGTATCGACATCCCGCAGCCAGATCAGCAGCACCGCCGGCCAGCCGAGATAGAGCACGCCATAGGCCGCATCCAGCGCCTCCTGCCCCCGATTGCGCGCGAACAGCCCGGCGGCCACCGCGCCGAACACCAGCATGACGAGGGCCAGCGAAAGCTGTCCGGCGTGCGCCGCCACCACGCCGGCGACGAGGCCGAAGGCCACCGCCCCCGCCATCACGCGCCAGGCCTTGGCCGCGCTCATCGTCGCCCATTCCACGGCCAGCAGCGAGCATGCCGCCAGCATTAGCCCGAGGAACCAAAGACCGCCGGCCCAGATGGCCAGAACCGCGGCGGGCGCCAGGATGATGGCCGAGGCGGCCCTCAGGCCTATGTCGCTGGCCTTGACCGCCATCAGCCGGCCGCAAGCGCGGGCGCGGCGGCCTCGGCGGGCGCAGCCCGGCCGCCGAAGCGGCGGTCCCGGTTGCGGTATTGCTCGACCACGTCGGCCAGTCCATCGGCGCCATAATCGGGCCAGAGGACATTCTGATAGACCAATTCGGCGTAGGCGGCCTCCCACAGAAGGAAGTTCGACAGCCGCTGCTCGCCCGAGGTCCGCACGATCACATCGACAGGCGGCGCGCCTGCGGTGGACAGGCCCAGACCCAGCGACTCCTCGTCCAGCGGACCCGTCGCCTGTCCGGCCAGCATAGCGTCGACATGGCGCTGGGCCGCGTCGACGATGTCGGCCCGACCGCCGTAGTTGAAGGCGACCTGAAGCAGGAATTTGTCGTTGTGGGCCGTCGTCGCCTCGGCCCGGTCGATGATCGCGATGATGTCGGCGGGCAGTCCGGCGCGGCGCCCAAGAACCCGGACCCGCACGCCCGCGCGCTCCAGCCGTTTCAGATCGCTGGCGACATAGGAGCGGACCAGACCCATCAGGTCCGAGACCTCATCAGCGGGTCGGCTCCAGTTCTCGGTCGAGAACCCGAACACCGTCAGGCATCGGATGCCGAACCGGGGCGCGGCCTCGATCGTGCGTTTCAAGGCCTGCACGCCTTCACGGTGGCCCATGGCGCGCGGCAGGCCACGCGCCTCGGCCCAGCGGCCGTTGCCGTCCATGATCAGGGCGACGTGCCGGGGATCGCCGGGGCGCGGTCCGTCAGTCAGCGCGGGATGAAGGGGTTCGGCGGGCATACGACGCGTTTCCTACGGCAATTCGCGCCGTCAAACCTGCATGATCTCAACTTCCTTGGTCCTCAAGGCCTCGTCGATGCGCTTGATGGCCGCGTCGGTGTCCTTCTGGACCTCGGTTTCCATCTTCTTCTGCTCGTCCTGGCTTATCTCACCGGCTTTTTCGGCCTTCTTGAGGTCCTCATTGGCGTCGCGGCGGACGTTGCGGACGGAAATCTTCTGCTGCTCCGTGTATTTGCCGGCCAGTTTGGCCAGGTCCTTGCGACGTTCCTCGGTCAGCGGCGGTACGGGGATGCGCAGGGTCTGGCCGTCGACGATCGGGTTCAGGCCCAGGCCGGCGGCGCGGATAGCCTTCTCGACCGGACCGACCATGGTCTTGTCCCAGACATTGACCGAGATCATCCGCGGCTCGGGCACGCTGATCGCGGCGACCGAATTCAGCGGGGCGTTGGAGCCGTAGGCTTGCACCTGCACGGGATCCAGCAGGCCGACGTTGGCGCGCCCCGTGCGAAGGCCGTTGAACTCTTCCTTCAGGGCGGACACGGATTTGTCCATGCGCTCGCGGTAGGTCTTCAGGTCAGGCTTGGCCATAGTCGTGTCTCTCGCGGTTTCTTGTCTTTGGCGGTTCAGGAGGCCTTTTTCGAGGAGATGACCGTAAAGGTCCCCTCCCCCGTCAGCGTCCGGCGCAGCGAATTGTTCTCCCGGATCGAGAAGACCACGATCGGAATGCCCGAGTCACGCATGAGGGCGATGGCCGATGCGTCCATAACCTTCAGGTCCTTGGCCAGCACATCGTGATAGGTCAGGGTCTCGTAGCGGGTCGCGCTCGAGTCCTTCTTGGGGTCCGCTGTATAGACGCCGTCCACGCTGGTGCCCTTCAGCAAGGCGTCGCAGCCCATTTCGGCCGCCCGCAGCGCGGCGCCCGAATCGGTGGTGAAGAAGGGCGCGCCGACGCCGGCGGCGAAGATCACCACCCGGCCCTTTTCGAGATGACGCAGGGCCCGGCGGCGCACATAGGGCTCCGCCACGGCGTTCATGGTCAAGGCGCTCTGCACCCGGGTCTGGACGCCGATCTTCTCGAGCGCCGACTGCATGGCCAAGGCGTTCATCACCGTCGCCAGCATGCCCATATAGTCGGCCGTGGCGCGCTCCATGTCGCCGGCGGCCTTGCTCAGTCCCCGAAAGATGTTGCCGCCTCCAATGACGAGGCAGATTTCGACGCCTTCGCGAGCCACGTCGGCCACGGCCTGGGCCACGCCGGCGACGGTCTTCATATCGATGCCGTAGGACTGATCGCCCATCAGCACCTCGCCCGAGACCTTCAGCAGGATGCGCTTGTACAGAAACTCGGGCGGGGCGTCGGGCATGGGGCGGTCCTGGGCGGCGGATTCGGCTCCTTATAGAAAGCGAACCCGCCGGTTCAAAGGCCTGACTGCCGCGATTACATCCGCAGGATGATGGTCTCGACGATGGGCCGCCGGTTCCAGATCTGCTGGCTCGCCTTCTTCAGGACCCGCGAAACGGCCTGTTCGATGACCATCTCGTCCTCCAGCGCCGCGCCCTTCAGCTTCATCACCGCCTGTTCGGCGCGTTCCGCCAGATCATCCAGGGCGTCGCCCAACGGGGAAATCGCATCGCCGGGCAGGCCGATGGCGCGGACGTCGATATCGCTGACGATCTTGCCGCGCTTGTCCATGGCGAAGCTGACGATCAGGACGCCGTTGGTCGAGGCGTGACGACGCTCATGCAGCGCCTCGCCCTGTTCAGTGACCAGACGTCCGCCGTCCACATAAAGCCGGCCGCTGGGCACTTCATCGATGATGGCCGCGAGGCCCGGCGCCAACCGCACCATATCGCCATTGCGCGGCGTGACCTGCTCCGCGACGCCGAGATCCTTGGCCATGTTGGCGTGCTCGGCCAGGTGCCGGCGCATGCCGTGTGTCGGCACAGCGATGCGCGGGCGAGCCCATGCGTACATCTGCTTCATCTCGTCCCGGCACGGGTGGCCGGAGACGTGGACGTGCGGATGGTCCTTCTCGGTGTAGAGGCGGACACCCCGGTCGGCGAGCCGGTCCTGCAGGGCCGCGATCGAGAGCTCATTCCCCGGGATCACCCGGGACGAGAAGATGCAGTGGTCGCCAAGCCCCAGCTTGATGAACGGGTGGGTGCCCTGCGACGCGCGCGACAGGGCCGCGCGGTCCTCGCCCTGACTGCCGGTGCAGAGGTACAGTATCTGGTCGGCCGGCCAGACGCGGGCCTCCTCTTCGGACAGGATGCGCTGGGTCTCGTCGAACAGGCCGACGTGTTTCGCCGCGGCCGTGATCCGGTGCATCGACCGCCCCGCCAGCGCCACGCGCCGCCCGGCCAGATGCGCGGCCTTCATCACGCTGACCATCCGGGCCACGTTCGAGGCGAAACAGCCGACCGCGATGCGGCCGGTTTTCAGGCTGCCGATCAGTTCGATCAAGCCGGCCTGGGCGTCCGTTTCGGATCCCGCCTGCCCCTCAACGAAGACGTTGGTCGAGTCGCAGACCATGGCCAACAGGCCCTCGTCGCCCAGCTTCTTGATGGCGGCGATGTCGGTCGGCTTGCCGATGACCGGGCTGGGGTCCAGTTTCCAGTCGCCGGTGTGGAACACGGTCCCCAAGGGCGTCTTGATCGCGAGCGAGTTCGGCTCAGCGATGGAGTGGGTCATGGTGATCATGGTCACCTCGAACGGCCCGAGGTCGATCGTACCGCCCAACGGCACTTCGACGATCTTGACCTCGTTCAGAATGCCGGCCTCGCGCAGCTTCTCGCGGATCAGGAACGCCGTGAACGGTGTGGCGTAGATCGGCGCCTTGATGCGGTGCCACAGCCAGCCCAAGGCGCCGATATGGTCCTCGTGGGCGTGGGTCAGGACGATGCCGCGGATGTTCTCGCCGTCGAGGAAAGACGGGTCGGGCACGATCACATCGACGCCGGGCGTCGACAGGTCACCGAAGGTCACGCCGACATCGACGATCATCCACTCGCGATTGGCTTCGGGCCCGTAACCGTAGCAGTTCAGATTCATACCGATCTCGCCCGACCCGCCGAGCGGGACGAAAACGAGTTCGACGTTGCTGTTCTTTTTCATGCGTCCTTTAGTTGGTGTTCCGCCGCCAGATTTCGAGCAGGCCGCGGATAGTCAGGTCCGGATCGAACCGGTCGATTGATGTTGTAGCGCCTTCAAACAGGCTGGCGACGCCGCCGGTGCCGATGACGGTCATCGGCTTGCCCCACTCCGCCTTGATGCGCGAAACCATGCCTTCGATCAGGGCGACATAGCCCCAGAAGACGCCGGACTGCATGTTGGAGACGGTGTCCTTGCCGATCACCCGGTCCGGTCGCTGAATGGCGATGCGCGGCAGCATGGCCGCCGCCTCGTGAAGCGCCTGAAGGCTCAGATTGATCCCCGGCGCGATGGCCCCGCCCTCGAATGCTCCGTCGGCGGCGATGACGTCAAAGGTGGTGGCCGTGCCGCTGTCGATGACGATCAGGTCGCCCGGATAGACCAGATGGGCCCCGATGGCGTTGACCAGTCGGTCGGCGCCCGCCTCGCTCGGCTTGGTGATCCGCGCCGTCATGCCCAGATCGACATTGTCGCCGATCACCAGCGGCTCGACCGACAGATAGCGCCGCGACAGGTTGCGCAGGTTGAAGATCGACTGCGGCACGACACTGGAGATGATGCAGCCGTCCAGCTGACCGATCGACAGGCCGCGCATGGCCAGCAGCTGGCTCAGCCAGACGGCGTATTCGTCGGCCGTTCGACTGCTCTCCGTGGCGGTGCGCCACTGGGCGATCCAGTCGGTCCCGTCGTGGACCGCGAACAGCGTGTTCGTATTGCCCTGCTCGATCGCCAGCAGCATTACGCGGCCTCCCCGAAGAAGACGTCGCCGGCGGAGATCAGCCGCAGGCTCCCGTCCGCCAGCCTCAGTTTCAGTGCGCCGTCGGCCGCCACCCCCTCAGCTATTCCCGCAACGGTCTCCCGGCCCAACCGGGCCACCGCGGGCCCGTCCAGCCCCGGGGTGCGCGCCCGCCAGGCGTCGAGGATCGGCTGGAAGCCCAGCGTCTCCCACCGGTCCATCCAGACATCGAAGGCATCGGCCAGCCGGGCCGCGGCGGCCTCAACCGTGGGCGGCGCGGTCACGTCGCCGCGCAGATGGTGAACCAGCGCCGTCGCGGGCCGCTCGATCCCCTCCGGCGCATGGGCCAGATTGACCCCGACGCCGACGGCCAGCCACAGGCCGCCGCTTTCATGCGCTCCGGACTCGACCAGTACGCCGGAAGCCTTCTCGCCCGCCAGCATCACATCATTGGGCCATTTGATCGTCACCAGCGACGGCGGCGCATACGCATCCAGCAGGTCGGCGATGGCGAGGGCGGCCACGAACGTCACCTGCGCCGCCTCGGCGGGGGATTTTCGGGTCAATTGCAGCAGGGTGGAAAACAGGTTTCCGTCCTGGCTTTCCCATTGCCGCCCACGGCGTCCGCGGCCCTCGGTCTGGCGCCGGGCGACGATCCACAGCGGGCCGGTCTCGCCCGCGTCCGCGCGCCGGCGGGCGTCCGCATTGGTCGAGTCGGTCTGATCGAGCAGCAGGATCGGCGCGGCGGACATCCGCCCCTACCCGGCTCCGAAGCCGGTCGCGGCGATGCCGGCGAAATGGTCGATCCAGCCGATGGCGACGATGACCAACGGGAAGGCGAAGGCCGCCGAGGCCCAGGCGATGGTCTTCGCCTCGATCGGCGACGCATCCGTCGGCCCCACGCCCTCGGGCGTCGGATCGAACCACATCAGTTTGATGATCCGCAGATAGTAGAAGCCGGCGACGACCGAGGCCACCAGACCGGCGACGGCGGCCACGAGCATCCAGTTTCCGCCGGCGTCCGCAGCGGCGCCGAACACGGCCCACTTGGCCCAGAACCCCGCCAGCGGCGGCATGCCCAGCACCGACAGCGACAGCACCGTCAGCGCAATGGCTGTTAGAGGCTTGTCCTTCCGCAGACCCGCCAGATCGGCGATCTTGCGGATCGGCCGGCCTCCGCGCGACAGAGACAGCAGGATGGCGAAGAAGCCGAACTGATCGATGACGTACAGGGTCATGAACACCAACATGGCCTGAACGCCCGCCGTGGTCCCGGCGGCGATGCCCAGCAGGGCGTAGCCGATGTTGGCGATCGAGGAATAGGCCAGCAGCCGTTGCAGATCCTTCTGCGCCAGACCGCCGAACGCGCCGACGGCGAAGCTGATCAGCGAAATCAGGATCAGCACCTGCGCCCACTGGTCGTGCGAGCCGGCGAAGGCGCCTTCCAGCGTGCGCGCGATCAGCACCATGGCCGCAACCTTGGGGGCGGTGGCGAACAGCGCCACGACCGGCGTGGGGGCGCCCTCATAGACGTCCGGCGTCCACATGTGGAACGGCGCCGCCGAGACCTTGAAGGCCAGGCCGCAGATCAGGAACACCAGACCGAAGATCAGACCCGTGGACTGGTTTGCGGCGGCGTAGGCGGCGATCTCGTCGAACCGCATCGAGCCGGTGAAGCCGTAGATCAGACTGGCGCCGTACAGCAGCAGGCCGGACGACAGGGCGCCCAGCACGAAATACTTCAGCCCCGCTTCCGACGCCTTCAGGTCATCGCGGTGGAAGGTCGCCAGCACATAGAGGGCCAGAGAGTGCAGCTCGATGCCGACGTAGAGCGAGATCAGGTCGCCCGATGAGGCCATCATCCCCATGCCGGCCGAGGCCAGAACAATCAGGATCGGATATTCGAACCGGGCGATCTTCGCGCGGTGCATCCAGCCGTCGCCCAGCACGATGGCGACGGCGCTCGAGAGGAAGATCAGGGCCTTGCCGTAGACGGCCAGCGGATCGGCCACATAGGCGCCATTGAAGGCCTGTCCCAGCGGGCCGGTCACGGTAACGGCCGCCGCGGCGACCAGCAGGCCGACCGACAGGATCGAGATGAGGCGCGCGCTCTTCTCGCCCATGAAGGCGCCGAGCATCAACAGCACCAGGCCGCCGACCGCGAGCGTGCTCTCGGGGGCGGACAGGCGCAGGGCGAAATCAAGATCTGGCATCATCGTCTCACCCGCCGATCGCGGCGCGATAGGTGGTCGTCAGGGCCTCGACCGAGGCAGCGGTGTAGTCCAGCACCAGACCGGGTTGAACGCCCAGCCACAGGGTGCCGATGATCAACGGGGCGAAGATCAGCAGTTCACGCTTGTCGACATCGGTGATCGCCTTCATCGCCGGATTGGTGATCTCGCCGAACATGACGTTGCGGTACAGCGTCAGGGCATAGACCGCCGAGAAGATCACGCCCGAGGCCGCGAACAGGGCGGTCCAGGTCGAGACCTCATAGATGCCGACCATGGTCAGTATCTCGCCGATGAAGCCCGAGGTGCCCGGCAGGCCGACATTGGCCATGGTGAACAGCATGAAGAGGGCCGCGAACCACGGCATCCGCGCGGTCAGCCCGCCGTAGAGGGCGATCTCGCGGGTGTGCATACGATCGTAGACCACGCCGACGCAGAGGAAGAGCGCGCCCGAGATCAGGCCGTGGCTCAGCATCTGGAACACCGCGCCCTGCACGCCCTGATCATTGCCGGCGAAGATGCCCATGGTCACGAAGCCCATGTGGGCCACCGACGAATAGGCGATCAGCTTTTTCATGTCCGTCTGCCGGAAGGCGACCAGCGAGGTGTAGACGATGGCGATGGCCGACAAGGTGAACACCAGCGGCGCGAACATCTTCGACGCGTCGGGGAACATGGGCAGGTTGAACAGCAGGAAGCCGTAACCGCCCAGCTTCAGCAGGATTCCGGCCAGGATGACCGAGCCCGCCGTCGGCGCCTGGACGTGGGCGTCGGGCAGCCAGGTGTGGACCGGCCACATCGGCATCTTGACCGCGAACGAGGCGAAGAAGGCCAGCCATAGCAGCGGCTGCGCCTCGGCGGAGAAGGCGTATTCCTTGAGCGCCGGGATGCTGGTGGTGCCCGTCTCGGCCGCCATCCACAGCATGGCCAGCAACATCAGCACCGAGCCCAGCAGGGTGTAGAGGAAGAATTTGTACGAGGCGTAGATCCGGTTCGCCCCGCCCCACACGCCGATGATGATGAACATCGGCACCAGGGTGCCTTCGAAGAAGATGTAGAACAGGAACAGGTCCAGCGAGGTGAACACCCCGATGACCAGCGTCTCCAGCACCAGGAAGGCGATCATATAGTCGACCACCCGGTCCTTGATCGTGGTCCAGCTGGCGAGGATGCAGATCGGCATCAGGAAGGCGGTCAGCAACACGAACAGGATCGAAATGCCGTCCACGCCCATGTGGTACTGGGCGCCGACGAACCAGACGTAGCGTTCGACGAACTGATAGGCGGCGCTGGACGGATCGAAGGTCGCGACCAGCACGGCCGAGACGGCCAGGGTGACGACCGTCGTTAGCAGGGCGATCCAGCGCGCCGCGCCATCGGCCCCGGCCTTGTTGAACAGGCGCGCCAGCAGGATCAGGCCCGCGCCGACCAGCGGCAGGAAGGTGACGACACTGAGGATGTAGGGGATCTGGGGCATGATCAGCCTCCCCACGCATAGATGGCGAAGGCGAGGAAGCCGGCCAGGCCGAGCAACATCACGAAGGCGTAGAAATAGACATAGCCGGACTGGAAACGCGCCAGCCCGCCCGCGAATTTCCGCGACAGCCAGGCCATGCCGTTCGGCCCGCCGCCGTCGATGATCTTCACATCGCCGATCTTCCAGAACAGGTCGCCGACCGCCCGTGCGCCCTTCACGAACACGACCTCATACAGCTCGTCGAAATACCATTTGTTGTACAGGAAGGCGTGCACGACCCCGCCCCGCTCGGCCATCCGGCGCGCCATGCCTTCCTTCAGCACATAGAGCCAGAAGGCGGCCAGGGTCCCGATCAGCGTCAGGATCAGCGGCGACCACTTCACCCATGTCGGGACGGCGTGGCTGTCGTGCAGGACATGGTTGGACTCGGCCACAAAGATCGCGCCGCGCCAGAAATCATGTTCGTGATCGCCGATAAACCACGGCGCAAAGATGAAGCCCGCGGCGACGGCCCCGACTGACAAGAGGAGGAGCGGCACCAGCATCACCCAGGGGCTTTCGTGCGGCTTCAGCGGGCCGTGATGCGCATGGTCATCGTGCGCATGCCCATTTTCAGCGCGGCCGTCGGCGATCGGCTCTGAATGGGTTTCGAGCTGGGCATGCGAAGCATGGTCGTCATGCGCGTGGTCAATGTGATGCGCGTCTTTCCACACCGGCTTGTTGTGGAAGGTCATGAACACCAGCCGCCATGAATAGTAGGACGTCAGGCCGGCCGCGAGGATGCCGACGAAGAAGGCGAACAGACCCATGGCCGAATGGCCGTTGGCGAACGAGGCGAAGGCGCTCTCGATGATCGAATCCTTGGAGTAGAAGCCCGCGAAACCGCCGACGCCGGGGATGCCCAGGCCGGTGATGGCGATGGTGCCGATGGTCATCACCGCATAGGTCACCGGCAGCAGCTTCCACAGCCCGCCCATCCTTCGCATGTCCTGCTCGTGGTGCATGCCGTGGATGACCGAGCCGGCGCCGAGGAACAGCAGGGCCTTGAAGAAGGCGTGGGTGAACAGGTGGAACATGGCCGCCTGATAGGCGCCGACGCCTGCCGCGAAGAACATGTAGCCGAGCTGCGAACAGGTCGAATAGGCGATGACCCGTTTGATGTCGTTCTGGGCCAGACCGACCGTCGCCGCGAACAGGGCCGTCACAGCGCCGGTCAGGGCGACGATGGCCGAGGCGACCGGGGCATACTCATAGATCGGCGACAGCAGGCAGACCATATAGACGCCGGCGGTGACCATGGTCGCCGCGTGGATCAGGGCCGAGACCGGGGTCGGGCCCTCCATGGCGTCGGGCAGCCAGGTGTGCAGGAAGAACTGGGCCGACTTGCCCATGGCGCCGACGAACAGCAGGGCGCCGGCGAGGTCGAGCGCCGACCAGGTGTGGCCGAGGAAGTCCCAGCCCGTGCCGGCTTTCGAGGCGATCATGGGGAACAGTTCGGCGAACTGGATCGTGCCGAACATCCAGAACACCGTCAGGATGCCGAGGGCGAAGCCGAAATCGCCGACCCGGTTGACCACGAAAGCCTTGATGGCGGCGGCGCTGGCGGTCGACTTCTTGTACCAGAAGCCGATCAGCAGATAGGAGGCCAGCCCCACCCCTTCCCAGCCGAAGAACAGCTGCATGAAGTCGGCGGCGGTGACCAGAGCCAGCATGGCGAAGGTGAACAGCGACAGATAGGCGAAGAAGCGCGGCTTGTCGGGGTCCTCGGCCATATACCCCCACGAATAGAGGTGGACGAGCGAGGACACGCTGGTGACCACGACCAGCATGACCGCCGACAGGGCGTCGATGCGGATCGACCAGACCGACTGGAAATCGCTGACGTTGATGAAGGGGAACAGCTCGACCGTGAAGGCTTCGAGCCCGCCCCAGGTCCACTGGCTGAACACGATCCAGGCGACGGCGCAGGAGAAGAACAGCAGGCCGGTGGTGATGGATTTGGACGCCAGATCGCCGAGCCGGCGACCGCTCAGGCCGACGATGGCCGCGCCGAGCAGCGGGGCGAAGACGCCGAGGGTGACGAGAAGCACGAGATCCACGATCAGCCCTTCATTACGCTGGCATCATCCACCGCGATGTCGCCGCGGTTGCGGAAGAAGGTCACCAGAATGGCCAGGCCGACGGCGGCCTCGGCGGCGGCGACGGTCAGGACGAACATGGCCATGATCTGCCCCTGAACGTCGTTCAGATAGGCCGAGAAGGCGACAAAATTGATGTTCACGGCCAGCAGGATCAGCTCGATCGACATCAGGATGATGATGACGTTCTTGCGGTTCACGAAGATGCCGAAGACGCCGATGGTGAACAGGATCGCGCCCACCGCCAGATAGTGCTGCAGGGTGATTTCCATCAGACCAGATCCTCGGGGGTGACGCCGGCGCCGGTGGTCACGGACCTGACCTCCATGGCCGTCTTGGCGTCGCGGCCGACCTGGCGGGCGACGTTCTGGCGCTTGATGTTGGGCTTGTGGCGCAGGGTCAGGACGATGGCGCCGATCATGGCGATCAGCAGCACGATCCCCGCCGCCTGGAAGATGTAGACATAGTCCGTATACAGAACGCGCCCGATCGCCTCGACATTGGACATATCCGCTGTGGCCGCGACCGGCCCGGTCGCATCGGCGGCGGCGCCGCCGCTGACCACGGCCAGCGAGATCATGATCATCTCGGCCAGCAAGATGCCCGCGACGATCATCGCCATTGGCAGATAGCGGGCATAGCCCTCGCGCAACTTCACGAAGTCGACGTCCAGCATCATGACCACGAACAGGAACAACACCGCGACCGCGCCGACATAGACGACGACCAGCAGCATGGCGAGGAACTCGGCGCCCAGCAGAACGAACAGTCCCGCCGACGAGAAGAAGGCGAGAATCAGCCAGAGCACGCTGTGCACGGGGTTCTTCGCCGTCACGACCATCAGGCCGCCCAGCACGGCCACAGCCGACAGAAGATAGAAGGCCAGGCCTTGCAAGAGCATCGCGCGATCGGCTCCTAACGCCTTGCCGGCGAGCGAAGCGGCGGCCAGCGGATCGTTCAGACAAAAACCGAAACCCGGTGGCGCGAATCCCGCACCGGAAAGCCTCGGAAAGCGCGCGACTTCTAACCGCCGCCGGGAGCTTTGCAAAGGCCGAATGCGACGACCGATTGCCGCTCGGCGACGCCTTGTCCATCGGCCTTCGAGCGCCCAGTTTGGACGGGAGCCGAAGGGACCGTCATGAGCGAAGAGCGCGACTATCTGCTGGGCACCCACGACGCGGAGGTGGAACGCCTCGGCCTGCAGCATCGGGTCTGGCGGCCGAAGGTGCTGGACGCCTGGCGCCGGGCTGGAATCACGGTCGGCTCCACTGTCGTCGACGCCGGCGCCGGCCCGGGCTGGGCCAGCCTCGACCTGGCCGAAATCGTCGGACCCGGGGGCCGCGTGCATGCTCTTGAGCGGTCGGCCCGGTTCGTCGATGTGCTGAACCGGTCGGCGGCCGCGCGCGGTCTGCGGAACATCGACGCCGCGACGGTGGACCTCGTCACCGATCCCCTGCCCGCTTCAGGCGCCGACGCCTTCTGGATCCGCTGGGTGCTGGCCTTCGTCAGCGACCCGGCCGCTGTCCTGGCCAAGCTGCACGCCGCCCTGCGCCCCGGCGGCGTGGCCGTGATCCACGAATATCTGGACTATGGGACCTTCGCCATCCTGCCCGACAATCCGGCCATCGAGGACTTCAAGCGACTGGTGGTCGACGACTGGCGGGCCACGGGCGGCGAGCCGGACATCGGCCGCTTCCTGCCCGCCCTGCTGCCCGCCTCGGGTTTCCGCATCCGCTCGATGCAGCCGATCGTCGAGACGGTGCGCAGGGGCGATCTGGTCTGGCAGTGGCCCGCCACCTGGGTCCGCAACTATCCGCGCCATCTGGTCGAGGCCGGCAAGGTCGATCAGGCCTGGGCCGATCATGTCACCAGTGTCCTCGACGCCGCCGAGGCTGATCCGAACGCGGTGATTGTCACCCCGATGGTGCTGGAAGTGATCGCGGAGAAGGTTTGAGTGTCTCCGCCCCATGAAATGGGGAGGGGGACCATGCGAAGCATGGTGGAGGGGCCGTCAGGTCCGGCGCAGTAAGGGATTGTGGCGGCCGGCGCCCCCCCACCGCCCTTCGGGCGGTCCCCCTCCCCGCAAGGCGGGGAGGAGAGGCTTCACCGATACGGCGCGTCGAGTTCCAGATTCTTCGCGATCAGTCGTTCCCAGCGGTCGCCGTTGGCGAGCAGCCGATCCTTGTCGTAGAGCAACTCTTCCCGCGTCTCGACGGTGAACTCCGAGTTCGGGCCCTCGACGATGGCGTCCACCGGGCAGGCCTCGGCGCACAGGCCGCAGTAGATGCATTTGACCATGTCGATGTCGTAGCGGGTCGTGCGCCGGCTGCCGTCGGCGCGCGGTTCGGCCTCGATGGTGATGGCCTGGGCCGGGCAGATGGCCTCGCACAGCTTGCAGGCGATGCAGCGTTCCTCGCCGTTCGCATAGCGGCGCAGGGCGTGCTCGCCCCGGAACCGCGGCGACTGCGGATTGCGCTCGAACGGATAGTTCACCGTGGCCTTGGGCCGGGCCATGTATTTCAGCGACAGGCCGATGGCGCCGACGACGTCGATCAGAAGCGCGCCCTTCGCGGCCTGGACGAGACGGTTGAACATTACTGGCTGGCTCCGGTGCGCGGGCACTCGCGGGCGTAACGCTCGCTCTGTTGGTCCATGGTCTCGCAGCGACGCAGGCGCTCGGCCTCCTGCCGCTGGATGCGCTCCTGCCGCTGCTGCCACTGGTAGGGAGAAACCGGCTCCGGCTCATAGGGAGCGCAGGCCGACAGCGTCGCGGCAGCCAGCGCCACGCAGGAGAGGATCAGGGCCCGGCTCACAGCAGGCCCGCCTTCGTGGCCACGAGCCAGCCCGAAACAACGACAACGCAGACCAGCGACGTCGGCAGGAATATCTTCCAGCCCAGACGCATCAGCTGATCGTAGCGGTAACGGGGCACGAAGGCCTTCACGAGCGCGATCATGCAGAACCAGAACACGGTCTTGCCGAGGAAGGTGACCAGATAGATCGTCTGCTCCAGCCAGCCCGGCAGGGCGTCCAGCCAGTCCTGCGGCACCCCGGGATTCCACCCGCCGAAGAACAGCAGGGTGATCATGGCGCACATAAAGACGATGTTGGCGTACTCGCCGATCATGAACAGCAGGTACGGCGTCGAGCTGTATTCGACCTGATAGCCGGCCACCAGCTCGGACTCGGCCTCGGGCAGGTCGAACGGCGGGCGGTTGGTCTCGGCCAGGGCGGAGACGAAGAAGATGATCGCCATCGGCCACATCACCACGATGGTCGGCCAGGTCCCGGCCCCGCCGCCGAAGGCGAACCAGTTCCAGAACATGCCCTGCTGCTGCATCACGATCGACGACAGGTTCATCGTTCCGGCCAGCAGGATGACGTTGATGATCACCAGGCCGATGGAGACCTCATAGGACACCATCTGCGCCGCGGAGCGCAACGAGCCGAGGAACGGGTATTTCGAGTTCGAAGCCCAGCCGCCCATGATGATGCCGTACACGCCCAGCGAACTGATCGCGAAGATGTAGAGGATGCCGACGTTGAGGTCGGAGATGACCCAGCCCGGCGCGAACGGAATCGCCGCCCAGGCGACGAAGGCCAGGACGAAGGTCAACAGCGGCGCCAGCAGGAAGACGACCTTGTCGGCGCCGGCCGGGACGATGATCTCCTTCAGCACGAATTTGAAAAAGTCGGCGAACGACTGCAGCAGGCCGAACGGCCCGACCACGTTCGGTCCCTTGCGCATCTGCACGCCGGCCCAGATCTTCCGGTCGGCCAGCAGCAGGAAGGCCAGCGAGATCAGGATCCCGACGGTGACCAGCAGGATGCCGCCGGCGGTGGCGAGCGTCCAGCCGAGAGGTGTGGTCCAGAAGTCCATCGCGCCTTACTCCGCCGCCATCGCGACCGGAGCGATCCGCAGGGCGGACAGCTCGGCCATGGTCACGCTGGCGCGCGTGATCGGATTGTTCAGATAGGGGTCGCGCACGGCCGAAACGAAGGCGCTGTCGCCCAGGTCGCCCTTCTTGCCCAGCGAACCGACGTCGAACGAGGCAGGGGCCGGCAGATAGTCAATTCGACCAAAGGTCGGATGGTCGGTCATCAAATTCTGACGAAGTTGATCAAGCGTGTCGTACGGCAAGGTCTGGCCGACCAGGGCCGACAGGGCGCGCAGCACGGCCCAGTCCTCTTTCGCCTGGCCCTTGGGGAAGACGACCCGCTCGGCCATCTGCACCCGGCCCTCGGTATTGACGTACAGGCCCGCCTTCTCGGTATAGGCCGCGCCCGGCAGGATCACGTCCGCGCCGTGCGCGCCGCGGTCGCCATGGCTGCCCAGATAGATGCGGAAGGCCTTGGACTTCGACAGATCGATCTCATCGGCGCCGAGCAGGAACAGCACGTCCAGCGCGCCCTTGGCCGCCATCTGCGCCGCCGTCTTGCCGCCCTCGCCCGGGACGAAGCCCATGTCGAGGCCCGCCACGCGCGAGGCCGCGCTGTGCAGCACATTGAAGCCGTTCCAGCCGTCCTTGACCACGCCGACCTTCTTGGCCAGCCCGCCCAGCGCATTCAGCACGGCCGGGCCATCACCCCCTGACACGGCGCCCGAACCGACGATGATCGCCGGCCGCTCGGCCTTGGTCAAAAAGTCCATCGCCGCCTTGGGCAGCTTGGCCAGGGTCTTCGAGCCGGCGCCGAGCCAGCTGTAGTCATAGGTCAGGGCCGCGTGCTCGCCGATCAGGCCGATCTCGGTCTTTCCGGCCAGCCATGCCTTGCGCAGCCGGGTGTTCAGCAGCGGCGCCTCAGTGCGCGGATTGGCGCCGACGATCAGCACGGCGTCGGCGTTCTCGATCCCGGCCAGCCCGGAGTTGAACAGCCAGCCCTCGCGCGGCCCATACCCCAGCGCCGAGCCGTCCTGACGGCAGTCGGTATTGGCCGAGCCCAGCGCGCGGAACAGGTCCAGCGCCGCCTTCATCGATTCCGCGTCCTGCAGGTCGCCGGCGATGACGCCGATCCGGTCGGTCGGGGCGGCGTTCAGCTTGGCCGCCACAACGCCCAGCGCCTCGTCCCACGACGCCGCGCGCAGCTTGTCGTCCTCGCGCACATACGGCTTGTCCAGCCGCTGGCGCTGCAGGCCGTCGACGGCGTAGCGGCTGATGTCCGACAGCCACTCCTCGTTGATGCCCTCGTTGACGCGCGGCAGGATACGCATCACCTCGGCGCCCTTCGCATCCGCGCGGATATTCGAGCCCAGGGCGTCCATGACGTCGATGGTCTCGGTCTTCTTCAGCTCCCACGGACGGTAGTGGTACTGCCACGGCCGGTGGGTCAGGGCGCCGACGGGGCACAGGTCGTTGACGTTGCCCGACAGTTCACTGTCGACCGCCTTCTCGAGATAGGTGGTGATCTCGGCGTCCTCGCCGCGCGAGATCATGCCGATGTCGGGCACGCCCGCCACCTCCGTCACGAACCGCACACAGCGGGTGCACTGGATGCACCGCGTCATGAAGGTCTTGATGGTCGGACCCATGTTCTTTTCTTCGACGGCGCGCTTGTTCTCCGCATAGCGGGAGCCGTCACGGCCATAGCCGATCGACTGGTCCTGCAGGTCGCACTCGCCGCCCTGGTCGCAGATCGGGCAGTCGAGCGGGTGGTTGATGAGCAGGAACTCCATCACCCCTTCGCGGGCCTTCTTGACCATCGGCGTGTCGGTGAAGATCTCCTGACCCTCGGCGGCCGGCAGGGCGCAGCTGGCCTGCGGCTTCGGCGGTCCGGGCTTCACCTCGACCAGACACATGCGGCAGTTGCCGGCGATCGACAGCCGCTCGTGGTAGCAGAAGCGCGGAATCTCATGCCCGGCGCGCTCGGCGACCTGAAGCACGGTCATGCCGGGCTCGAACTCGACTTCTACGCCGTTGACCTTGGCGACGGGCATCTAGCGGGCCTCTTGTTTGGCGGGGGTCGCCGGAGCGGCGGACAGGCCCACGGCCATCTGCCGCCCGTTGGACGACAGCTCCACCCGGCCGGCGCCGGCGTTGCAATTCATGCTCAGGCGTCCGCCGTCGACGGGCGCGGGCCACGAGACGGTGGCCTTGTCGGAGCCTTGCTTCTCGAACCGGACGGTTTCGCCGGTCTGGCCGGCGAGACGGGAGACCGCCTCGCGGCAAGCGGTTTCGAGATCGGCGACCGGGGCCGTGACGGCCGCAGACGGGCTCGCGACGACCGGGGCCGCGGCCTTCTCAGGCGGCGGTGCGGTCGTTTCGGCCGGTTGGCCGCAAGCGGTCAGCGTCAGGGCCGCCAACACCCCCAACCCCGTCATCCTCGGGCTTGTCCCGAGGACCCATTTGTCCGTCGCACGCGCGTGCGAACCCGCCGACGCCCGTGCCGGAGCGCCATGGGTCCTCGGGACAAGCCCGAGGATGACGGAAAAGATGGGGTGGTTCGGCATCCCCTACTCCGCCGCGATCGCGTGGCCGGCGAAATTCGCGCGGCGGCTGCGGTAGGACGAGATTCGCTCCTCGATCTCGTGGCGGAAGTGGCGGATCAGGCCCTGCACCGGCCAGGCGGCGGCGTCGCCGAGGGCGCAAATGGTGTGGCCCTCGATCTGGGTCGAGACCTCCAGCAGCAGGTCGATCTCGGACGGGTCGGCCTCGCCGATCGCCATCCGCTCCAGCACGCGCCACATCCAGCCGGTGCCCTCGCGGCACGGCGTGCACTGGCCGCAGCTCTCGTGCTTGTAGAAATAGGAAATCCGCGCAATCGCCCGGATCAGGTCGGTCGATTTGTCCATCACGATGACGGCGGCGGTGCCGAGACCGGAGCGAAGCTTGCCGAGACTGTCGAAATCCATCGGGGTATCGATGATCTGGTCGGCCGGCACCATGCGCACCGACGAGCCGCCCGGAATCACCGCCTTGAGATTGTCCCAGCCGCCGCGGATGCCGCCGCAATGGCGCTCGATCAGTTCGCGGAACGGAATCCCCATGGCTTCTTCGACGTTGCAGGGCCGCTCGACATGGCCGGAGATGCAGAACAGTTTCGTTCCGACATTGTTGGGCCGGCCGATGGCGGCAAACCACGCCGCGCCGCGGCGCAGGATATCCGGCGCCACCGCGATCGACTCGACGTTGTTGACCGTGGTCGGGCAACCGTAGAGACCGACATTGGCCGGGAATGGCGGCTTCAGCCGCGGCATGCCCTTCTTGCCTTCGAGGCTTTCCAGCAAGGCGGTCTCTTCGCCGCAGATATAGGCCCCGGCGCCGTGGCTGACGTAAATGTCGAACGGCCAGCCGTTGATGTTGTCCTTGCCGACCAGCTTCGCCTCGTAGGCCTGATCGATCGCGGCTTGCAGATGCTCGCGCTCGCGGATGAATTCGCCGCGGACGTAGATGTAGCAGACATGCGCATTCATCGCGAAGCTGGCGAGCAGGCAGCCCTCGACCAGGAGATGCGGATCGTGCCGCATGATTTCGCGGTCCTTGCAGGTGCCGGGCTCGGACTCGTCGGCATTGACCACGAGATAGCTCGGCCGCCCGTCGGTCGACTCCTTCGGCATGAACGACCATTTCAGCCCGGTCGGGAAACCGGCCCCGCCGCGTCCGCGCAGGCCGGACGCCTTCATCTCGTTGATGATCCAGTCGCGGCCCTTGTCGATGATCGCCTTGGTGCCGTCCCAGGCGCCACGGCGGCGCGCACCCTCGAGGCCCCAGTCGTGGAGACCGTAGAGGTTCTTGAAGATGCGGTCCTTGTCGTCGAGCATGACGTGAAACTTCCTAAGAGGAGCGTTTGGACTGCATGTAGGCGAGACCCGCGGCGCATCCGCCGAAGGTCAGCGCCCAGAGCAGGCTTGAATCGAGCGACGCGTTCAGCGCATAGCGCTGCAATAGAAAAATGAACACGGCCGCCGTGACCGTATGCAGCGCGATGTAAAGCCAGCTATTCATCGCACGGGCACCCCCCGCCCGGCCGCGCGAACCCTGTTCATGTCGTTTCCTTCAGCGTGGTCAATCCGCCCACGGGGGCGGAAAACTGACGGTCGATCTGCGGACCCGGCTTCGGCGGATTGCCCGAGGCAAAGCCGTCCAGCACCTTGCCGAAGCTTTCCTTGGTCAGATCCTCGTAGGTGTCCTTCCAGATCAGCACCATCGGCGCGTTCACGCAGGCACCCAGACACTCGACCTCTTCCCAGCTGAAATTGCCGTCCTTGGACAGATGGAAGGGATCGTGATGGATGCGGCTCTGGCACACTTCGATGATGTCGCCGGCGCCGCGCAGCCGGCATGGCGTGGTGCCGCAGACCTGCACATGGGCCTTCTTGCCGACCGGCTGCAGCTGAAACATCGTGTAGAAGGTCGCAATCTCCAGCGCCCGGATATAGGGCATGCCGAGCAAATCCGCGACCGCGCGGATCGCCGCCTCGGAAACCCACCCCTCATGCTGTTCCTGGACCCGCCACAGGATCGGTATGACCGCCGAAGCCTGGCGGCCTTCCGGATATTTGGCGATCTGTTGCTTCGCCCAAGCGAGGTTTTCCGCAGAGAACGTGAAGTTCGCGGGTTGAAATTCCTTAGGTGCAAGGCGGCGGACGGACATTGTCTCTCAGTCTCTCATTGCGCGCGGCGCGCGGCGTTCAGGGCGCTGATCCGGTCCTGCCAGAAAGCGCTTGCCGTGCCGAACACGTTATAGCCGACGTTG
>NZ_JAUXQZ010000021.1 GCF_030682035.1 Brevundimonas sp.
ATCGAGCGCTGCTTCAACAGGCTCAAGCACTTCCGCCGCTTCGCAACACGCTTCGACCGGCTAGCCAGCCACTACCTGGCCTTCATCCACATCGCCGCCTCCATGCTCTGGATGCGCTGAATGTCGATTCGTCCTAGTCTACCCGGCCGGGATTCGGGTTCCTTACTGCCTGTTGCCGGTTGCCTGTTGCCTCCCGGCAATCGCTCTCGCCGCCGCCAGATCGTCCGGATTATCGACCGACAGCGGGGCCTCGGCGATGACGGCGGCCCAGATCTGGAGGCCCATTTCCAGCGCCCGCAGCTGCTCGAGCTTCTCACGACGCTCCAGCGGCGATGGCGGTGCGGCGCAGAAGCGTTCCAGGGCGGCGCGGCGGTAGCCGTAGAGGCCGATGTGGCGCCAGACCGGCGCGTCGCCGAACAGGGTCGAGCGGGTGAAATAGAGGGTGCGGCCATAGCGCTCGCCCTCCCCCATCGTCACCACCGCCTTGACCACGTCCGGGTTCGAGCGGTCGGAGGCGTCGGCCTCCGGCGCGATCAGGGTGGCGATGTCGCAGGCAGGCTCGGCGGCCAGCAGGTCGGCGCAGACGCGGGCCAGAGCGGGATCGGCGAAGGGCATGTCGCCCTGCAGATTGATCACCGCGTCATGGGCGCCGTCCGGGTCGATCGCCTCCAGCGCCGCGCGGATCCGGTCCGAGCCCGAGGGCAGGTCCGGGTCGGTCAGGACGGCGACGCCGCCGGCCGCCTCGATGGCCGCGACGATCTCGGGATCGCCCGCGGCCACGGCGACGGGCAGGCCCGACCGGACGGCCTGTTCCCAAGCGCGGACGATCATCGGCGCGCCGCCGATATCGGCCAAGGGCTTGTCCGGAAGGCGGGTCGCGGCCATCCGGGCCGGGATCAGGATCAGCGGGTTCACATCGGTGTCCGGGGCTGCGACTCTCAGACTGACCTTCAGCCGGTTGCGAAGGCCGCGCTAGCGTGTAAGAGACGCCCACGCAAGAATTCGCCCCGCTGCGCGTGTGGCCGGGCCTCAGAAACGGGATGAGACGACGCGTATGAGCGGCGATCTGAAGCTGAACAAGATCATGGGCGCCGGTCTGGCGACCGTTTTCGTGATCCTGATGGTGAAAGAGGGCACGGCCTTCATCTACCACACCAAAACTCCCGAAAAGATGGGCTATTTCGTTGACGCGCCGGAAGAAGCCGCCGGCGGACCCGCCGAGGTCGTCCTGCCGCCCGACTGGGGCACGGTCCTGCCGACCGCCGACCTCGCCGCCGGCGAGGCCGCCTTCGCCCGCTGCAAATCCTGCCACACGGTCACGGCCGGCGGCCCCAACGGGATCGGCCCGAACCTGTACGGAATCGCCGGTCGTCCGACGGCCAGCCACGCCGGATTCGCCTATTCCGACGCCATGAAGGCTCACGCCGTCACGAACCCGACCTGGACGCTGGACGAGATGGACCTGTTCATCACCGCCCCGGGCCGCCACGTGCCCGGCACGAAGATGTCCTTCGCGGGCATTCGCGACACCGCCACCCGCATCAATCTGATCGCCTGGCTGCGTTCGCAGGGCTCAACCGGCATGGCCATTCCCGCTCCCGATCCCGCCCGCCAGCCGGGGGCGGCGTCCGCGCCGTCCGCTGGAGGCACGGCTCCGGTCGCCGGCGCCGAAACCGCCGCTGCCGCCACCGGCGGTCAGGCCGGGGCGGCTCCGCCCGCCGGACCGGTCGGCCAATCCTCGACCCAGGCGACTCCGGCCGCTCCGCCGGCCGCCACCAGCCCGGCGCCGCCGAACCACTGACCGGGGCGTGTCCCTTTGAGATGATGGAAAGGGCGGTCCTTCGGGCCGCCCTTTTTCGTTGCCGTCAGAGGCGGCGGATGACCGGCCCGTCAGATCCCGCGACGCGATGGCGGGCATCGGCCTCGGCGAACGGCTCGATCGCCACCCCGCCCAGCCGCCCGACGGCGTGGAGCACCCGGTCTCCGTCCAGCATGAACCCCGCATGGCCGTTCCATGGGCCTTCTTCTGGATCGAGCCAGATCACCAGATCGCCGCGCCGGGCCTGATCCGCCACCACAGCCTGTCCGAGTTCCGCTTGCTGGTCTGCATAGCGCGGGGCCGCGCGGCCGCAGGCATAGAGCGCCTGCTGCACAAGGCCGCAGCAGTCGGTGCCCAGAGAGGAGCGGCCGCCCAGTTTGTAGGGCGTCCCCAAGAGCCGTTCAGCCACCTCGACCGGCTCGGCCGCGAAACTGCCGATGGGGGCCAGTCCCGGCGGATCGCCCGCCTCGACGACAAGGGCATTGAGCGGCAGGCTTTCGCCGGTCGATCCGATGCGGTGGGTCGCCAGCGGAGCGCCATCCCTGAGGGCCGACAGCATCACCCAACCAACAACGCCGTCGCGGCGGGCGCGGCCCCAGACCTGATCGCCGCGCGTATCGAGCACGTCAAAGACCTCCCCGAAGATCAGCTGGTCGACAGGATATTCGCCCGCCACAGCGTCGATGTGGATGTCGGCAACCGGCGCCACGCAATGCATGCCCCGCACCGCGCGAAAGGCGGTGGCGCGCACTATCCCTTCCAACGCCTGCTCGGCGAGGTCGGGCCGGGCTAGGGTAGTGCGAGAATCCGAGGCGGCGGCGTAGTCGGTCAAACGAAAGCCCTGACGGTTGGCCGGTTCTTATGCCACACGAAGGCGAAAGTCCCGTTAATGACGGCTCGTCCGGCGATCGTCTTGAATCCGGCGCAAGGAGGACCAGTTCTGGCCTGCACGATTGCGGAGGGGCGGATGCTGATCGTTTGCGGGCTGACGGCGCTGCTGTGCGCCGGGCTTCTGCTGTCGCCGGGCAGCGCGCTCGGCAAGGCGCTGCGACGCGGGCTGGTTGAGGCTCCGGCCCACGCTCTCAATCGCCTCGGGCGGGGCAGAATCGTCTTCTTCACCCTGTTGGCCGCCGCCGGGTTCACGCTGGCGTTGCTGTTCGAGGCGGAGGGCTTGCGCCTGTTCGGACTGATGCTGCCTGATCTCCTGGTCTGGTTCGCCGTGTTCGATGTCGGCGTCTTCATTGACGCCCTGCTGATCGCGGGAACGATCCTGGCCGCCAGCAGCCTCGGCGAGGCGCGGGCGCGGGTCGCCGCCTTGCCGCGGATGATCGCCGGCCGCGTCACCCGGTACGCCGCCCGGGCGAGGCGACCGCGCCGGTCACGGGCACGGCCCGGCGGCGTACCGGGTGACGGCGATGGACGAGGGTGGCTCCCTCAAGCGGCCGGATACCGCGCCTTCAGCATGGCGTAGACCGCCCTCAGCGCCTGGGCCTCGCCGCCTTCGGGCCAGCCGGGGCGGGCGCGGGGGTTCCAGGCGAAGATGTCCATATGCGCCCAGGCGCCGGTGGTCGGCGCGAATTTCTGCAGGAACAGGGCGGCGGTGACCGACCCGGCCTGGGCCCAGCCGGCAGAGTCGTTGCGCAGATCGGCGATCTCCGTCTCCAGAGCCGCCCGATAGCCGGGCCACAGCGGCATGCGCCACAGAGGATCCCCGACGGCGCGGGCGGCTTCCAGCAGGTCGGCGGCCAAGGCTTCGTCGTCGGTGTAGAGCGGCGGCAGCTCGGGCCCGAGCGCGATGCGGGCCGCCCCCGTGAGGGTGGCGAAATCGAGCGTCAGGTCCGGCGAGTGCTCCCCGGCGCGGGTCAGGATGTCAGCGAGGATCAGCCGGCCCTCGGCGTCGGTGTTGCCGATCTCGATGGTCAGGCCCTTGCGGCTGTTCAGGATGTCGCCGGGCCGGAAGGCGTCGGCGGAGATGGCGTTCTCGACCGCGGCGACCAGCACCACCAGCCGCACGGGGAGGGTCGCCTGCATGACCAGCCGACCGAGGGCGAGGGCATGGGCCGCGCCGCCCATGTCCTTCTTCATATTGCGCATCCCGGCGGCGGCCTTGATGTCCAGGCCCCCGGAATCGAACACCACCCCCTTGCCGACCAGGGCGACCAGCGGAAGGTCGGCGCGGTCGAGGTTCCAGCCGATCTCGATGACCCGGGGCGCGCGGTGCGGCGCCGCGGCGCGGCCGACGGCGTGGACGGTCGGATAGTTTTCCTCCAGCAGGGCGTCGCCGGTGACCACGGTCGCCGTGGCGCCGGAGGCCGCGGCGATCTCGCGGGCGATGGTCTCGATTTGCAACGGCCCCATGTCGGCCGCCGGGGTGTCGATCATCTCGCGGGCGAGGGCGCAGGCCGAGGCGATGCGCAGGGCCGCCTCAACGTCCAGCCCCCCGGGCGCGACCAGCCGCACCTGATCCGGTTCGGGCCGGGCCTTGTAGCGGTCGAACACATAGGCCCCGAGCAGGAAGGCCAGGGCCGCCTTGCGGGCGTCTTCCGGCTCCGCTTCGAGACGGTAGAGGCCCGGCGGCAGTTTCGCCGGCAGTGCGCGGGCGGACATGGGATCAAACGTCTCGCCGGCGCCGACCAGGACCGCCGCGATCCCGCCGTCGGCGTCCGGCGCGACCAGGATCTGGCCCGGCTTGCCCTTGAAGCCGTTGGCCTCGGCCCAGCTCCGCATCGCCGGGTCGATCACCCCCTCCGGACCGACGAATAGCACCGGAATCGCGCCCTCGGCCTGGGTGGTCAGCAGGTCGGGATGCAGGGCGGACATGGGCGACGGCCTTTCCGGCCTGAACGGGCCGATCTTAACCAAGGATTGACGAGAAGGGCCGAGTCTCGGGTCGAACCTTCCGGAGCGCCTTCCATGTCGCGCACGACCGCCCGTATCGCAACCGTCGCCCTTCTGCTGGCCGGCCAGGCCGCGCCCGTCATGGCCGATCCCGTGGTCGCGCCGCCCGCCTCCGCCCAGGCGGTGCGTCAGCCCGCCACGGCCGATGTCCGCGCCGCCTATGAGCGCACTGACGCGCTGAGCCGGCAGATCTTCTGGTCCGACCAGGCCGACATCGACCCGATGGACCCCGTCGCCGGCGTGAAGGCGGCGCAGGCCCTGCGCGAACTCGGCCGCTTCGACCAGGCCGCCGAGATGGCGGGCAAGGTTCTGGTGGTCCAGCCGGCCAATGTCGAGGCCATGCTGGAGGCCGGACGCGCGCACATCGCCCGCGGTCAGGCCTTCTATGGCATCGCCTCGCTTGAAGGCGCGCGCAATGCCCGTCCCGGCGACTGGCGGGCCTGGTCCCTGCTGGGCGCGGCCTATGAGCAGGTGCGCCGACCTGACGACGCCCGCGCGGCCTGGGCCCAGGCCCTGGTCCTGTCGCCCGACAATCCCGATGTCCTGTCCAACATGGCCATGTCGGCCATGACGCGCGGGGATGCGGCCGGAGCCGAGCCCCTGTTGCGCCGCGCCGTGGCCCAGCCCGGCGCCTCGCTGAAGGTGCGGCTGAACCTGGCCATGGTGCTGGGCCTGACCGGCAATATGGCCGAGGCCGAACAGATGCTGCGCCGCGACCTGCCGCCCGAGGCCGCCGACCGCAATCTTTCCTGGCTGCGCGAGCGTGCCGGCGCGACCGGAGCCGATCAGGCCCGCACCTGGGGCTCGCTCCAGGGCGGCTGATCGCCTATATTCCGGCCATGATCGACGAGCTCTACAGCGCGCGCATCCTCAAGCTGGCGGCCAATCTTCCGCACAGCGGACGGCTGGCTGCGCCGGAGGGAACGGGCGAGCGGGTGGCCAAACTGTGCGGCTCGAAGGCGATTGTCGACGTGACGCTGGACGAGACCGGCCGGGTTCTGGCCTTTGCACAGGATGTGAAGGCCTGCGCGCTGGGACAGGCAGCTGCGGGCGTTCTCGGCGAGACGGTCATCGGCGCTTCCCTGGACGAACTGCTTGAGGCGCGCGACGCCATGTCCGCCATGCTGAAGGGCGGCAGCGATGGGCCGACGGGCCGGTTCGAGGGCCTGCGCGCCCTGAAACAGGTCGCCGACTATCCGGCGCGCCACGCCTCGGCCATGGTCGCCGTCGAGGCGACGCTGGAGGCAGTGCGGCAGGCCCTCGCTCGCAAAGGGCCGGACACCCGAACTAGCCTCGCCGGCGCAGCCTGAAGGGCTGATGTCGGCCTGTCGCTGGCGCTACTTGAGGCCGTGTTGCTCCTTCGCGTCTGGCGAGGGATAAGCGCGGCGACATGGCTTCCGGCGAAACTCTCTATGAACGCGGCGTGCGGCTGGCCCATCGCGGCTACAAGCTGACGCTGTCGCCCCTGATCGGGCAGCAATGCCGGTTCCTGCCGACCTGTTCGGACTATGGCCGGGACGCGCTGATCCAGCATGGACCGATCAAGGGGGGATGGCTGACGGTCCGGCGCCTGTGCAAATGCCATCCCTTCGGCCAATCGGGCTACGACCCGGTTCCGCCTGTAAAGACAGACTGATGATCGAACTCAAATTCCCCGACGGCGCCTCGCGCCAGTATCCCGCCGACGCCACGGGCCGTGACGTCGCGGCATCCATCTCGCCGTCGCTGGCCAAGCGCGCGGCGCTGGTCGCCCTGAACGGCGAGCAACGCGACCTGGACCGCCCGCTCGGCGGCTCCGGCGACTTCAAACTGATCATGCGCGACGATCCGGATGCGCTGGAGACGATCCGGCACGACGCCGCCCATGTGCTGGCCCAGGCCGTGCAGGAGCTGTTCCCGGGCACCCAGGTGACCATCGGCCCGGCCATCGAGGACGGCTTCTATTACGACTTCTTCCGCGAGGAGCCCTTCTCGACCGACGACTTCGCCGCCATCGAGAAGAAGATGGCCGAGATCGTCGACCGCGACGAAAAGCTGGTCCGCCAGGTCTGGGACCGGGACGATGCGATCAAGCTGTTCGAGGCCAAGGGCGAGACGTTCAAGGCCGAACTGATCCGCGACCTGCCGGGCACCGAGACGATCACCACCTACGCCACGGGCGGCTGGGTCGACCTGTGCCGGGGGCCGCATTTCCCCTCGACCAAATTCGTCGGCAAGGCCTTCAAACTGACCAAGCTGGCGGGGGCCTACTGGCGCGGCGATCACCGCAATCCGCAGCTGCAGCGCATCTATGCGACGGCCTGGGCCTCGAAGGAGGATCTCGACGCCTATCTGCTGCGGGTCGAGGAGGCCGAGAAGCGCGACCACCGCAAGATCGGCAAGGCCATGGGCCTGTTCCACATGCAGGAGGAAGGCCGGGGCATGGTCTTCTGGCACCCCAAGGGCTGGGTGCTGTGGCGCGTGCTGGAAGCCTATATGCGCCGCCGGCTGGACGCCGCCGGCTATGTCGAGGTCAAGACGCCCCAGGTGCTGGACCGGACCTTCTGGGAGAAGTCGGGCCACTGGGAGAAATACCGGCCCAATATGTTCGTCTGCGAGACGGTCGAGGGGGAGACCCTGTCGCTCAAGCCGATGAACTGCCCCGGCCACGTCCAGATCTTCGATCAGGGCCAACGGTCGTACCGCGAGCTGCCCCTGCGCATGGCCGAGTTCGGGGCCTGCCACCGCTATGAACCGTCGGGCGCCCTGCACGGCCTGATGCGGGTGCGCGGCTTCACCCAGGACGACGCCCACATCTTCTGCCGCGAGGACCAGATCGTCGAGGAGACGGAACGGTTCATCCGCCTGACCCAGGTCATCCACGCCGATCTGGGCATGACCACGCACGAGATCGCCCTGGCCACCCGGCCCGAGGTGCGCGCCGGCTCAGACGAATTCTGGGACAAGGCCGAGGCCATGCTGGGCGAGGCCGCGCGACTGGCCGGGGTCGATCCGGTCATCGCCGAGGGCGACGGCGCCTTTTATGCGCCCAAGCTGGACTTCATCGTCAGGGACGCCATCGGCCGGACCTGGACCTGCGGCACGCTGCAGCTCGACTATGTCCTGCCGGAAAGGCTTGATGCGACGTATATCGGCGAGGACGGTCAGAAGCACCGGCCGGTGATGCTGCACCGGGCCATCCTCGGGTCGTTCGAACGGTTCATCGGCATCATGATCGAGAACTACGCCGGGGCCTTTCCGCTGTGGCTGGCCCCGACGCAGATCGTGGTGGCGACCATCGTCTCGGAGGCCGACGACTACGCCCGCGCCACGGTCGAACGGCTGAAGGCCGCGGGCCTGCGCGCCGAGCTGGACCTGCGCAACGAGAAGGTCGGCTACAAGGTGCGCGAACACTCGGTCGGCAAGGTTCCGGTCATCGCCGTGGTCGGCAAGAATGAGGCCGAACAGGGCACGGTGGCGATCCGGCGCCTGGGCTCGCAGGCGCAGGAGGTCGTGTCGCTGGACGAAGCGATCCGGATGCTGACCGAAGAGGCGACGCCGCCGGACTTGCGCCCGGCCTGATGTGTCTGCTGAAGAAAGAAGCCCGCCCTCGCGATCGTCGAGGCGGGCTTTTCGTTGGCCGGAACGCGCCGTCCGTTACAGTAGGCGTTTGCGCATGGCCTGGGACAGCATGTCGATCAGAGTCACGGCGATGATCACGATGATCACAACGGCGCCGACGGCGGTATAATTGAAGGCGTTCATGTAATCGAACAGCAGTTGGCCGATGCCCCCGGCGCCAATGAGGCCGAGCACCGTCGCCGAACGGCTGTTGGATTCGAACCGGTAGAGGGCGAAGGAGGTCCAGAGGGGGGCGACCTGCGGGATCACGCCCCAGACGATCTCGTGAAGCTTCGAGGCGCCCGTGGCGCGCACGCCCTCGACGGGCCCCTTGTCGATGGATTCGACAGCCTCGGAGAACAGCTTGGCCAGCACCCCGGCGGTGTTCAGGGCGATGGCCAGCACGCCAGCCAGAGGGCCAAGACCAACGGCGACGACGAACAGCAGACCGATCACCAGGTCCGGGACGGAGCGCAACAGGTTCATCACCCATCGGATCGGCGTGACGATCCAGAAAGGGGCGATGTTACGGGCGGCCAACAGGCCCAGCGGCACCGCGAGGATGACGGCGAGGAAGGTGCCCCAGAGTGCGATCTGGACAGTTTCCCACATCTTGCTGACGTACAGACGCCAGTCGGCGAAATCAGGATGAAGCAGGCCGGCCGTGATCGCCTGTGTATTGCCGGCATTTGTCACCAGCTTGGAGAGGTTCTTCAGGTCCACCGGTCCAAAGCTGTAGATCAGGATGGCGGCAACACCGCCCCAGATCAGGAGGTCGAGCGCCCAGGCGCCCATCGACCTGGTCGGCGGGTTGGGAACAGCCGTCGCTACCGGCCTAGCGGCGGCGTCAGTCAAGGCTGGACCTCGCGCAGGCTGCGCAGGCGCTGCAGTTCACGCTCGGCCGTCGCGGCCGCAGCCGTGTCGCCCTTGGCGCGCGCTTCGTTCAGTTGCTGGTCGGCGATCATCTCGCGGATCGGATTCAGGTAGCTGTCGTCGGCGGCGTTGAAGCGAGAGTATTCGAGACCCGCCAGCACCTGACGCTGACGTTCGGCCTCGACGCTGTCGCCCTGGCCGTAGGTCAGGAAGAAGCTGCGAATCTTCTCCTTCAGGACCGGATCGAGGTTCTCGCGCACCAGAATCCCACTCTCGGGGATCGGCGGCGATTGCCAGATTTCCTGAATCTGGGCGGCGATCTGGGGGTTCTGCTTGGTCATAAAGACGGTGTTGACCGTATTGGACGTCGCGACGTCCAGCACGCCCGAGGCGACCGAGAAGGCGTTGGACTGGTGGTTGGCCGAACGAACGGTCTTGAAGCACTGGGCCGGGACGATGTTCCGCGGATTGAACAGGAAGGCCATGGGCGCGAGCGTGCCCGAGGTCGACTGGGCGTCGCCGATGCCGAAATCATAGCGCTTGCCGCAGGCCATGACCTGATCCAGCGTGATGCCCGATCCGGTGCGGACGATCAGGGTCGAGCGATAGCTGTCCAGGCCTTCCTTGTTGACGGTGCGGGCGATGACCTCGGCGTCGGCGCGGTCGATGGCCTCGACCGCCGGCTTGGCCGAGAACCAGGCGACCTGGGTCTGGTTGCCGCGCATGGCCTCGACCAGCACAGTGTAGTTCGAGCCGAAATAGGGCTTCACCGGCACGCCGATGGCCTTGGACATGTCATCGAGCAGGGGCTGCCACAGCGGTCCTGCCGACGCCTGACCCTCGGCCGACAGGATCGAGAAGGTGATTTCGGACGGCGTTGCGCCAGCCTTGTTGTCATCGCTGCCGCCGCAGGAGGCGACGCCGAGCGCGAGAACGGCGGCGAGGGCCAGCCGGCGGGTGAAGGATGGCAGGGTCATGCCTTGGTTTCCCAGAACGCGTCCTCGAATTCGGGACCGTAGATGTCGATCAGTTGCTTTGTGTTGAGGCCCGTGGAGGGGCCGTCGTAGACGACCTGGCCGGCCTTCAGGGCGATGACGCGGTCGCAATAGCGGATGGCGTAGTCGACCTGGTGCAGGGTGACGATGACGCCGAAGCCGTCGCGCTGGTTCAGCTCGACCAGCAGCTCCATGACCTTGCGGGCCGAGACGGGGTCCAGCGAGGCGACGGGCTCGTCAGCGAGGATGGCCTTGGCGCCTTGAACCATGGCGCGGGCGATGGCCCCGCGCTGTTGCTGGCCGCCCGACAGGGTGTTGGCGCGCTGGGCGGCGTAGTCGGCCACGCCGACGCGGTGCAGGGCCGCCATGGCCAGTCGCCTGTCCGCCTTTGGCCAGGCGCCGATGACGCCCTTCCAGCCCGGGATGCGACCGAGCGCGCCGAGCATGACGTTGGAGAAAAGCGACAGCCGGCCGACCAGATTGAACTGCTGGAAGATCATGCCCAGCTTCTGGCGCGCGGCGCGGGTGGCCCCGGTGGTGCGACCGTTCTTCTGCACGACCTCACCGAACACCGAGATCGTCCCCTTGCCGGAATCGATCGTCTGCAGCCCGGTGATGGAGCGCAGCAGCGTGGACTTGCCCGAGCCCGACGGTCCGATCAGGGCGACCATTTCTCCGGCGGCGACCTCGACGGACACGCCGTTCAACGCCTTTCGGGCGCCGAAAGTCTTGGACACGTCCCGGGCCGATACGACACTGGCCGATACGACACTGGGCGCGACGGCGGCGGCGGCTGAGGTCATGGACACGCTGGAAGCGGTTGCAGGGGCGCGCCGCATCACCTGATCAGGCCCGCGAGGCAAGTCTTAATGGCACGTCCCCAGCGATTTCGTCCAGCGCAACCGACCCGGCCGCTACTGGGCCGCGAGCACCTCGACGGGCAGGCCCAAGGCTTCCAGCTGCGGCCGCACGGTCGCAGCGTCGCCGACCACGACCCAGACCAGCTGACCGCTGTCGATGATGCGGCGCGCCTCAGCGTCCATCGCCTCGGCCGTCATCGTCTCATAGCGCGGCGCCAGCGTTTCCCAATAGCTGTCCGGCTGGCCGTACAGGGCGTTGGAGCGAAGCGCGTTCAGCACCGCGGCCGAGGATTCGAAGCCGCCCGGCAGCTGGCGGACGACGGCGCGGCGAGCAGAAGGGCGGCGGAGGCAAGGAAGGCGGCGTGGCGCATTGGAAAGTCCCCCAGTGTTGGCGGGACACGGTATCGGCGGTCTGCGGGGCGGCAAGTTGCGGCTGAGTCACAAAGGCGGCTCCCGCCCTGCCATCCTTAATCCGAACCCGGACCAATCGCGCCCAAACCCGCACCCCGCCTCGAAAAAACCGCTTTACATGACAGTCGCGTGACCCTACATCGCGCTTTCCGGCGGACCCCGTGGTCTGACACTATGCGCTGCTAACGCCGGATTGGGTTTAACAAATACAGGGGTTTACGTGAATTGCGCACGTATCCATTTCCCCTGGACCTGGTCCGTGAGCGGTCTCCTGAACGTCCCGTCGCACTCGTGCGACCGCGTTCTGTCTCCGTAGCGGCGCGCTGGTTCCAGGACAATCTGAACGCTGACGTCTTCTATGCGGTGAAGGCCAATCCCTCGCGCTGGGTCATCGAGACCCTGGTCGAGGCAGGTGTTACCGGGTTTGACGTCGCCTCGCTCGCCGAGATCGAACTGGTCCGTTCGGTCAGCGCCGACGCGCGTCTGGCCTTCATGCACCCGGTCAAGAGCCGCGGCGCGATCACCAAGGCCTATTTCGAGCACGGCGTCCGCACCTTCTCGCTGGACAGCCATGACGAGCTGGCAAAGATCATGGACGCCACGGGCGGCGCCACCGACTTGAACCTGCTGGTGCGCATGACTGTCGTGGCTGATGGCGCGGCCTATTCGCTGTCGGGCAAGTTCGGCGTCTCGCCGGATCAGGCTCCGTCGCTGCTGCTGGCCACCCGCCAGGCGGTCAAGGACGGCCTGATGGGCGTCTGCTTCCATGTCGGCAGCCAGTGCATGCGGCCGTCCGCCTATGAGGCCGCCATGGCCCAGGTCGGCCGCGCCATCACCCGCGCGGGCGTGTTCGTGGACATCGTCGATGTCGGCGGCGGCTTCCCCTCGGTCTATCCGGGCATGGTCCCGCCAGACATGAGCGAATACGCCGACGCCATCCATCGGGGCTTCAACGAGATGCCGGTGTCCGAAACCACCGAGCTGTGGTGCGAACCCGGCCGGGCGCTGGTGGCCGAGTCGTCCTCGGTGCTGTGCCGGGTCGACCTGCGCAAGGGCGACGCCCTGTATCTGAACGACGGCTCCTATGGCTCGTTGTTCGACGCGACCCATTCGCGCTGGCCCTTCCCGACCAAGCTGGTCCGGGACGGCGCGAGTTCGACCGAGCTGAAGCCCTTCCGCTTCTATGGTCCCACCTGCGATTCCATCGACCACATGCCGGGCCCTTTCTGGCTGCCGGCCGATGTGCAGGAAGGCGACTTCATCGAGATCGGCATGCTGGGCGCCTATGGCGTGGCCATGTCGACCGGCTTCAACGGCTATGGCGAGCACGACCTCGCCGCGGTCGAGGACGCCCCGATGGCCTCGCTCTACGGCCTGGCGCCCCGCTCCATCCCGACGGTTCGCACCTCGGCGGAAGAGACGGCGCGCAAGGTGGTTCGCCTGTCCCGGCCGAAGGGCAAGGCCGGCCAGCGGAAGAAGCAGCGGCGGTAGTTTCGCTTCCCTCTCCCATTGGGAGAGGGCTTGAGCGCCCGGCGGCGAAGCCGTCGTTCTTGCGCGAAAGGGTGAGGGGTTAAGGCGCTAGGGCGTCGAACACCGGAACCCCTCATCCTCCCACTCGCTTTCGCGAGCGGGCCCCTCCTTCTCCCTGTGGGAGAAGGGTCTGGTTGGTCGCTCCGTCCCAGCCTGACCCTCATCAACGACGGGCGCTCAAATCAAAGGGAAACCCTTGCAATGAACGCTCCCGTTCAGACCAACCAGAAGGCCCAGTTGCTCCAGAACACCGTGGAGCACGTGGACATCACCTCGTTCGACGCCCGGCCGATCATCGACAGCATGCGCAAGATGTCGTTCTCGAGCCGCGACACGGCCCGGGCGGCCGACATCTTCAACATGGCCATCGAGGACAAGGACTGCTCGCCGTGGCTGATCCTGGCCGGCTCGACCTCGGCCGGCGGCTGCATGCACGTGTACCGCGACATGGTGAAGTTCGGCATGATCGACGCCGTGGTCGCCACCGGCGCCTCGATCGTCGACATGGACTTCTTCGAAGCTTTAGGCTTCAAACATTATCAGGCCGCCGGCGAGGTGGACGACAACGTTCTGCGCGACAACTACATCGACCGGATCTACGACACCTATATCGACGAGGAAGAACTTCAGGCCTGCGACCACACCATCCTGGAGATCTGCAACGCTCTGGAGCCGCGCGGCTACTCCTCGCGCGAGTTCATCTGGGAGATGGGCAAATGGCTGAGCGAGGGCAATGCGAAGAAGCCCGGCTCGCTGATCCAGACCGCCTATGAAGAGGGCGTGCCGATCTTCTGCCCGGCCTTCGTCGACAGCTCGGCCGGCTTCGGCCTGGTCAAGCACCAGAAGGAGCAGATCGCGCTGGGCAAGCCCTATCTGATGATCGACGCGGTGGCCGATTTCCGTGAACTGACCGACATCAAGATCGCGGCGGGCGTCACCGGCCTGTTCATGGTCGGGGGCGGCGTGCCCAAGAACTTTGCGCAGGACACGGTTGTCTGCGCCGAAATCCTCGGCATCGAGGCCGAGATGCACCGCTATGCGGTCCAGATCACGGTCGCCGACGTGCGCGACGGCGCCTGCTCGTCGTCGACGCTCAAGGAAGCCGCCTCGTGGGGCAAGGTCCAGACCACGCACGAGCAGATGGTGTTCGCGGAAGCCACCACGGTGGTGCCGCTGATCGGCTCGGACGCGTACCATCGTGGGTCTTGGAAGAACCGCGACAGGCGCCGCTGGAACAAGCTGTTCGGGAAGTAGCAAGCCGGCGGCCAAATAGACGAGGGGCCGGGATTTCGATCCCGGCCCTTTTCGTATGCGGAACCGGGTGCCGCCTGCTTCGCTTTGTGGGGCGAAGGAGCTTCACCATGAGCGACACACCGCAGACCGCCGACGCCCGTGAGGCGGAAGACATGGGCGAAAAGCCTGATCTGGGCCGCACCCCTGACGCCCTGACCGAGGCCCTGTCGGGCAGCGGCATGGGTTCGGACACCCGCGCCGGCAGCCTTCAGGGCGGCTCCGCGACAGGGTCCGAGATCGATCCCGACCAGGACGCCATCGACACAATGCTGGCCGCCGAGGGCCTGGCCCTTGCCGACCCGCAGCCCCAGGCGAAGGCCGACCCGGACCCGGTCAAGAACACCGGCGAGGATACGACCGGACCCGAGGGCGAGCCCGTCGAGGGCAGACGGGGCGAGGCCGACGCCGCGACCGGGTGATGGCTGCATCTACCGCGCCTTGGCGAAGGCGCGAACCCGCCTTGCCGCCGCCGCAGGCTTGAGCCACGGTGCGGCCACTCAACGACAGTCTTTCAAGGACAATACGGGATGAAGCGTACGCTCGCGGCCGCCACACTGATGGCGGCCATGGCCATGGCTGGCTGTAGCCAGGCCCCCGTGGATGAGGCCCCGACCGCCGCTGAAGCCGCCGCCGTCGCGGACGCCGCGGCGCCAGCCGCAGCCGCCCCGATTGAATCCTCCGCCGGCGCGTCCCCGGCGGCCCCCGGAGCCCCCGCTTTCGCCGTCGTCTATCCGGGCGGCACCGCGCAGGGACCGGTCACCGTCGCGCGTGGTCCTGACGGACCTGGCGGCATCCTGAGTTTCACCACCGAGGCGACCCCTGACGCTGTGGTTGCCTTCTATCGCCAGCGCGCCGAGGCGGCCGGCCTGGCCTCGATCATGGCCATGAACACCGGCGACGCCCGCGCCTATGGCGCCGCCGCCGGGGACGGAAGCGGCAAGCTGCTACACGTTGTCGCCACACCGGTCGAGGACGGCCCGACCAGCGTGCAGCTCGACTGGACCAACGGCCGGTGAAACCGGCCGCCGTCCTGGCCGCCGGCCTCCTGATGGGCGGGTGCGCCGCTGCGGGCGGCCCTCCGGCCCTGATCCCACCGCCCTCAGGCTACCTTCCGGCCGAACAGATCGGCGGTCTGGCCGCACTCTCAATTCCCGCCATGTCCAGCCCCAACGCGAACGATCTGGCGACGGTCCATGCTGTATCGCCGGGAACCGACCGCTGGTGGCTGGCCACCGCCCATGCCGAACTGCGCGCACCGGAGGCGGCCCAGCATTTCGACTGCCTGCTGAGCGCGCGCCTGAACCAGCGGCCGCGTCCGGCCCTGGCCCGCGTCATGAACCGGCTGCTGGCTGATGCGGAGGCCCTGGTCCAGGCCCTGGCCCCGCTGACCCCCGATCCCGCGCCGAAACGGCCCGTCGCCCTGATCGCGGGCCTGGAGCCCTGCCAGCGCCTGACCCCGGAATCGCGCGCCGCCTCGGCCTGGCCCGCCGGCGGGGCCATCGTCGCCGCGGCCTACGGCGAACTGTTCGCCGCGCTCGCGCCGGACCGGGCCGACGGTGCTCGGCGCATGGGCCGGGAGATCGCCTTCAGCCGCGCTGTTTGCCGGGTCAACTGGGCCTCCGACGTGGAAGCGGGGATCGGTCAAGGGGTGGGTCTGTTCGCCCGCGCGTCCGCACAGCCGGAATTCCAGGCCGAGCTGGAAGCCGCCAGGGCCGAGGTCGCCGCCGCGCGCGCCGAGGGCCTGATCCAACCGTCCTGCGCCGCCGAACGCCGCGCCCTTCGGCAGTGGAGCGCGCCTGCGGCGATCAGGCCGGACGCGGGCTGACCAGCGAGCCGTACAGGTCGGTCCGGCGGTCGCGGAAGAAGCCCCAGGCGGCGCGGTGGCGATCGATGAAGTCGAGGTCGAAGGTGTGGACCAGCGCGCCCTCCTCGCCCCGTCCGAAGCTCTCGACCAGATCGCCGCGATGGTCGGCGATGAAGGATGAGCCGTAGAAGACCTGCCCGGCCTCGTTGACCTGTTCACGGCCGATGCGGTTGGCGCCGACGACGGGCACCACATTGGACACCGCATGACCCTGCATGGCGCGCCGCCACGGTTCGGCTGTGTCCAGCGCCTTGTCGTGCGGCTCCGAACCGATGGCGGTCGGATACATCAGCACCTCGGCCCCCTGCAGCATCATGGCGCGGGCGGTCTCGGGATACCACTGGTCCCAACAGATGCCGACGCCGATGCGGCCGTGGCGGGTGTTCCAGACCTTGAAGCCGGTGTCGCCGGGCCGGAAATAGTATTTCTCCTGATAGCCCGGGCCGTCGGGGATGTGGCTTTTGCGATAGACGCCCAGGGCCGAGCCGTCCGCGTCGAGCATGACCATCGAGTTGAAATAGTGCGGCCCCTCGCGCTCGAAGATCGAGACGGGGATGACGACGCCGAGTGCGGCGGCGACCGGCTGGAGCGCCGTCACGCACGGGTGTTCGCGCCAGGGGTGGGCGCCGGCGAACCAGCGCTCCTCCTGCGAGACGCAGAAATAGGGCCCCTGGAACAGCTCCGACGGAAGGATCACCTGCGCGCCCTTCGCGGCTGCCTGCCGCACGAGATCAATCGTCTTGTCGATGTTGGCCTGCAGGTCCTCGCCATAGGAGGTCTGCAGGGCGGCGACGGAGATGGACCGAGTGGCGAGTGGCGGGTGGCGAGTGGCGAGTGAAGTCATGTACGGCGCTCCTCCAGCTTGGCGATAAGGCCGGCGAGCATCCGGCTGATTTCATCCGCAGCTTCCAAAAGAGATGTCTGCGTGCCTTGGTCGAGATAGCCAAGCTTGGCGGCGATGATGGTTTGCGTTTCCACCTCCGCCAACGAGCCTCGTGCGATCGACAGAAAGCGCACAAACTCTGCAGTGCTCCGGCGCGCGCAGCCCTCTGCGATATTCGAAGGCACCGAGACTGCGGCCCGCCTGATCTGGCTGGTCAGGCCGAACCTCTCATCTCGAGGCCAATTGCGGGTAGCAGCATAGACGGCTTCACCCCAGATGATCGCCTTCTGCCAGACGAGGAGATCGCGATAGTGACGGACCTCGCCACTCGCCACTCGCCACTCGCCACTCATGCTGGTTCCTGCTGGGAGATGCAGTGGAAGGATCCGCCGCCCGACAGGATGGCGATGGAGGACAGCGCGATGATCTCACGGTCCGGGAAGACGGTCTTCAGCCCCTGACACACCAGATCGGCGGCGCGATCGTTCCCGTAGGTCGGGACAATGACTGCCCCATTGGCGATAAGGAAATTCATGTGGCTGGCCGGAATGGGCCGGCCATCCTCATCACCGATGAAGCCGGGGGACGGCAGGCGCAGCAGTTTCAGGGGCGCGCCGGTCGCATCCGTCATCTCCGACAGCGCCTTCGCGATCGCATCATAGACCGTGTCATTCGGATCCCCGCGGCCCCAGGCGATCGGACAGGCGACCACACCGGGCGCGACGAAACGCGCGAGGTTGTCGACATGGCCGTCCGTGTGGTCGTTCAACAGGCCGTCGCCGAGCCACAGCACCTTGCGGGCGCCGAGCGATTCCCTGAGCGCGGCCCCGGCTTTCGCCTCGCTCCAACCAGGGTTGCGGTTGGGGTTCAGCAGGCACTGGCGGGTGGTGACGAGGGTCCCTTGCCCGTCGTGATCCAGTGCTCCGCCTTCAAGAATGACGTCATGACGGTCCAACGCTACGCCCGAGGCCGCGCCGATCTGGTCCGCGACCGTATCGTCGTGTTCAAGTTCGTACTTGCCGCCCCAGCCGTTGAAGCGGAAGGCGGCCGCGCTCGCCGAACCGACGCCGAAAATCGGTCCGGTATCGCGCAGCCAGATGTCGCCGAAGCGGCCATCGACGACCTCGACGTTCGGAACACCGGCGAAACGGGCGCGGGCGTCGTCCAAGGCCTCGGGCTTGCCGACCATCAGCTTCACGGCCTCCCGGCCCGGCCCGGCGAGCGCGCGAACCAAGGCCTCGACCTCGGCCTGCGCCGGCTCGAGATTGTCCTCCCACAGCTCGCCATGGCTGGGCCAGCCGACCCACATCGCGCGGTGCGGCGACCATTCGGCGGGGACGGGGGTGGTCATGAGGAGCTTGGTCCTGAACGGCGGCGTGGCGACCGCGCCAGATAGACACGCCGGCCCCCGACTTCAACTCATGCGGCTTCGCCGGGACGACCGGCGCTGTGCATGGCGGACAAAAAGAAAAAGGCGGTCCGTTCCCGGACCGCCCCTTCGTTTCCATCAGTATTCGGATTTATCCCAATCGAGACGCCTTAGAACTGATAGCGCAGGCTAACCTGTACCGCCCACAGCGACTTGCCGTTGTTGTCCCGCGTGCGGGTCAGGGCGCCGGTGTTGTAGTTGGTGTAGCGATAGCGGTCGCACACCGCGCTGCTCGTGCCGGAGGCTACACCGGCTGCGTTGGCGCAGCCTGCGCTGACCACGCGAACGGTGTCGCTGTACTCTTCGATGATGCCCCATTCGTCGTTCAACAGGTTGGCGACGTTCTGGAGGTCGGCAACCAGGCGGAACTTGCCAGGCAGGAAGAAGCTCGGCAGGTCCTGGCTGAACTGCAGGTCGATCTGATAGATTTCCGGCTGGTCATCAGAGCCCTGGCCCTTGCCCAGGATCGTCCCCTGTTCGAGACCAAAGGTCTCCACCAGATTGCGAACGTTGTCGCGGGTGGCGGCGCTGTCGAAAGTCACGATGCCGACGTTCAGGTCGGTCGGGTCGGCATCGTTGGCGAAGTCCGGCACATAGAAGAGATAGTTGCCGCGGTTGACGCCGAAGGTGGCGCCCCGGCCGCTGGTGGCATCCGACATTACGAAGCTGATCGGACGGCCGTCGCGGATTTCACCGAACAGGTTGAAGCGGGTTTCCAGGTCGCCGAAGAAGTAGCGGCTGTAGCCGATTTCAGCCTTCCAGCGGTTCTGGATTTCCTCGAACGAGGTGCCGTAGGCCTCCTCATTGGGGTCCAGGCCCGCCGCGCCGCTGCCGTAAAGCGAGCTGGCGGTCGAGCCGAAGCGCGCTCCCGAGACGCGGTCCTCGACGTTCTGGCGGGCGTAGCCCAGCAGGATGTCCAGGCCATTGTCGAAGGACCGGAAGGCGCTGAGGCCGATCGTATAGCCCTCACCTTCGTCGGTGTTGATGGCGACGATGTCGCGGCTGGAACCCCCGTTCTGCGAGCTGATGCCTTGCGCAGCGCGCTGGGCAGCCGTCAGGTTCAGGCCATCGTAGCGAATGCGACCGTCGGGCGTGAGCTGCTGAACACCGTTGATGATCAGTTCCTGCGCGCGGAAGTCGCGGAACGACAGGCCGGTATCCACCTTGGTGAAGACGGCGTCGAGGCTCAGCCGCCAGTCGTCGAGGAGACCGGAGACCATTTCAGGCGTGAAGCTCGAAGCCCAGCCTTGCGGCGCCCGAACAGTAGCGCTGAGATAGGATTTCCAGTCCGCCGGGATCTGGAAATTCGGGATCAGCGCATTGGTCTCGGAGAACGGCGACACGACCGCGCCTCCCAGCAAGGCCTCAACAGACGCCGGGATGTCATAGCCGAAGCGAGCGTTCGCCAGATTGATATTCAAAGCGTCGGCGCCGATCGCCTGGGTGAAGCCCGGAGCGCCCGTGGTCTCGCGGAACGTGCCGTTGGCCAGACGCTCGATCGCCACGCTCGACGTAAAGACGCCGGTGTTCGAGAAGCTGTTGGAGAGGAACACGTCGGGGATGCCGCCCGAGAACAGGCCGAGGCCGCCCTTGACGTTCAACCAATCCGTCGCTTCCCAGTCAAACGAGACGCGCGGCATGAGGATGTCGATGCCGTCATAGGTGGTCTGGTTGTCGAAGCCGTTGCGGGCGACGAAGTTGGGGTTCAGGGCGGGTTCGTCGTCGCTGCGATAGAAGTCGTAGCGGAAGCCGGCGGTCAGGCTGAAGTTGTCGAACAGCTGCAACGTGTCCTGGGCGAACAGGCTGTGCACTTCGTAGGCAAAGGCCGCGGCCGCGTCCGTGGCCGTACCCGTTACCGAGTTGTTATAGAACAATCGGTTGGCTCGGCCGGCCTGGAAGTCGGCAACCGAGTCGAAATAGTAAACACCGTCGCTCGAAGGCACGAAGATGTTGAAGACGTCGACGAACTGGCCCTGATAGCCGAACTTGAACAGGTTGTCGCCGAGGGAGTATTCACCCTTGGCTTGGACCTGGAGGTTCTCGGTGGTCAGGAAGTTGGCGTGGCGGAACTGGTCGGGGCCGAAGCGGACGACCGAGTTGGCGCCGCAGCCGGTGAGCGTGTCACCACCGGAGTTGATGCTGGTCGGAGCCGAGCAGATGGTGATGTCAGCGAACTCCTGGCCAGACGGCGGGTTCTGCACGCGCTCGTAGTCGCGCAGGCTGACGCGGAACTGGGTCGAGAAACTGTCGGACCAGCGCGAGTTCAATTCGCCGGCATAGGCCTGGTCGTCCTCACCGGTCAGATACCACTGCGAGTCCAGACCCGCGGAGCTGGTCGATAGGTTGGTGCGCTGGAACAGTTGGGAGTTGGCGTTGCGATAGGTCAGGGCGAGGCGGTGATTGTCGGTGATGTTCCAGTCGAGCTTGGCCGAGTATTTCTCGTCCGTGATCGGCTTGGTACGGACGATGTTGCCGGTATCGAAGTCAGTGGCGTACAGGGTGTTGAAGCTGTTGATGATCGCGTCGATGTTCGCCTGGGTCAGGCCGCGAATCTCGTTGGCGTAACCCGCACCGGTCGGCCCCGTCTGGGTCTGGTCGGCTGTCTCATACAGTTCATAGGACAGGGCGAAGAACAGGCGGTCGCGCCAGATCGGGCCCGAGATAAAGGCGCCGTAGTTGTTCTGGGTGATGGCAGAAGGGATCTCGACGCCGTCGATCGAGTCGCCGACCATGCCGTCGTTCAGATAGTTGACGAAGGCGGAGCCTTGGAAATCGTTGTTGCCCGAGCGCAGGACAACATCCAGGGCTCCGCCCTGAAAGTCGCCGTTCTCGACGTCGATCGGCACGGCGCTGACAGCGAACTGTTCAATGGCGTCGAGCGAGATCGGACCGCGACGGGTCGGCGTGCCGCCGGTATTCAGGCCAAAGTCGTCTTGGGCCTGAACGCCGTCGATGGTGATGCGATTGGTGCGCGGATTGGAGCCGGCTATCGAGATGCCGCCGTCGCCGCGGGTGTTCTGGGAAACCAGGATATTGCGGCGCGCCAGGTCGCGGATGTCGCGGTTGACCGAGACGACGCTTTCGACGCCTTCGCGGTCCAGAACCGAGGAAACGCCCGTGTTGTTCGCCGTGACGTCACGCACCGCGGTCACGATCACGTCGTCCAGGGCCGCGACGCTTTCCAGGTCAATGGTCAAACGGGTCGTTTCGGCGACCGTCAGAAAGACATTGTCGATGGCTTCGCTGGCATAGCCTTCGGCTTGGACCGTGATCAGATAGGGGCCGCCTACGCGAAGCCCGCGGGCATCGAACGTGCCTGAGCCGTCCGACACGGTGTTCAAAGTCGTGCCTGAAGGCTGGTGTACCAAGGTGATCGCCGCGCCGCCGATCGGTGCGCCCCCGGCAGTCACCAACTGGCCGCGCACGGACGCTGTGGTTTCCTGAGCATAGACGGCAGTCGCGGAAACCAGCGTCGTGAGAAGGGCGGTGCTGGCCCAGAAGACGCGTTTGCGGTTCGTCATTGTCATCTATCCCCGATGAAGAAGAGCGCGTGCGCTCGGCAACCGGCGGCAGCCGGCTAATCTCCCGCCCCCTCTAGGCGTGCCATCGGAAAATGGGACGACATTCGTGTGACAGTGATGTGACAGCCGGGCCGGGTGGCGGCAGAGACACACCCGGACGCCGGTCGAAGCTGTGGACGGTTTCGCCCCGACGCGCCTTTCTGGCAAACCGCCCGCTTTCGTCCGGGTCCGGACTGATTCGCCGGCGGGGCGGACTTATTCGCCCCAGACAGCCCGCAAGCGGGCGGCGCGACCGCAGAACCGGCTATAGCCGCCGTACCGCACCGGATTCCGCCGGGCGAAATCCTGATGGTAGGCCTCGGCGGGCCAGAAACGGACAGCATCACGCACGGGGGTGACAAAGCGCGCGGCCCCGATTGTGCGGACGGCGGCCCGGCGCGACGCCTCGGCGACCAGCTTCTGGGTCCCGCTGGCGAAGACGGCCGTCGCATAGGATGCGCCCTGGTCGCAGAACTGGCCGTCGGGGTCGGTAGGGTCGATCGTCCGCCAGAACCGGTCGACCAGCTGGCGATAGCTGATGCGGGCCGGATCAAAGGTCACCTGCACCGCCTCGAGATGGCCTGTCCCACCGCGGACCACCTGATCATAGGTGGGATTGGCGACCTGGCCGCCGGCGAAGCCCGACACGGCCGCGACCACGCCCGGCATGTGCTCGAAATTGGCTTCGACCGACCAGAAGCATCCGCCGGCGAAGACCGCGACCTCGCGACGGCCGCCGTCCCGCGCCTGCGGACCGGAAGGGGCGCTCTCGGCGGGAGCGCCCGGCGAGCAGGCGGCGAGGGCGAGAATCGCGAGACTGGCGAGGGCGCGGCGCGACATGGGGGCGGGATCTCCGACGGCGCGACAAGGTCCGCGCCATGACCGACATACGATCGTCGGGCCCGGACGGTTTCAGATCAACCGCCCAAGGCAAAACCGCCGCCTCCCTTTCGGAAGGCGGCGGCTCTGTGTTGCGGGCCTTCGGCCTTCCGGGTTTAGCGGAAGTTGATGCCGATGGTGGCGCGACGGTTGAGCGGCTCGCGCACGCCGTCTGCGGTC
>NZ_JAUXQZ010000026.1 GCF_030682035.1 Brevundimonas sp.
CGGCCATGAGCGGGTGCTCCCGACCGTCCGGTTCAGGCGCTTGGATTTGCAGCTCGCAGTTGCTGCAAAGGTACCCAAGACACCGTTGACGGGCTGAGGTAGGCATGACGGCAACAACATAGAGGCCGCGTACAGCCGCCCGGTCAAGTGGTTGGCCGAATCAGTGGTCCTCAAGAGCCAGGGCCAAGCACTTCGCCACAATGCATTATGGTCAAAGTGAGCGTATCACTCCGCAAGGGTTGCGGCTGCAGGAACGCCCGGGCGGCACGTCGCGCGCGACCGCGCTGCTGGCGCTGACAGCGCTGCCCGTCGCAGCGCCTCACGCAGGGGCAGACGATGCCGCCGCCACCGACCTGACGCGGATCTCAGGGACCTGCCGTCGCAGTGGTGCGCCGCGCTGGCGTGGGGGTCTGCTACAGCCGCGCGGTCACCGGCGACCCGGTTGCCTTGCCGGCGGCAGCCGGATAGCGGGCGCGGGTCACCGCCAGCAGGGCGTGGAAATCGCGCAGCGACGCGGCCTGGCTGACCGCCCCGCGCGCGTCTGCGATGTCCTGCTCACCGGCGACCTTCGCCGGCGCCGTCGGCGACGCCGCCGGCACCGCCAGCAGCGGCAGGTCGGTGCGTGGCTTGGTCCGCGTCAGCAGCGATCCGAGGTCGGCCGCCGCGGCGACGCGGGCCCCCAGGTCGGGCGGGTTGGCAGCGCAGAACCGGCGCACGATCGTCTTCAGGATCGACGTGTGATCGAACACCGTGTGCGACACCGTGCCGCGCTCGATCCATGGCGAGACCGCGAAGGCCGGCACGCGGACGCCGTATTCGTTGACCCCCGAGACATCGACCGCGCCCGGCGGCGTCACGTGGTCGTAGAACCCGCCGTGCTCGTCGTAGGTCACCAGCAGCAGCGTGCGCGACCACGCCGGTCCCTTCATCAGCGCGTTGACGATGCGTGCGATCAAGCGCTGCCCATCGCGCACGTTGGCCGGCGCGTGGTCGTCGTTGGCCGGCGGGTATTCGATGAAATCGGGGTCGATGTAGGCCACCGACGGCAGCGTGCCCGCGGCCGCCGCGGCGAAGAAGTCGGCCGCCGGCCGTATGGCCTCGATGTCGGTGACCCAGCGGTGGAACAGGCGCAGGAAGCCGTAGCCGTGTTCGTAGTAGCGCCAGGACACGGCGCGCTGGCTGAGATGGTCGAAGATCGACTTGCTCTGCGTCGGTGCGTACGTCACCAGGTCGGGGTTGCGGTAGACGGTGTTGCCGAATTGGTCGCGTGCCAGCCGTCCGGTCAGCGTGTAGAAGCGGTTCGGGAATGTCGGGCCCGGGTGGGCGGCGAACCAGCGGTCGCAGATCGCGAACTCGCGCGCCAGCACGTCGTAGACCGGTAGATCCTTGGCGTCGTAGTAGCCCATGATGTCGCCCGGGCTGATGCGGCCCGACCGGAGCCCCGAAGCGAAGTTGGCGACGAAGCCGCCCATGCCGCCGGCGACCTGGGTCTGCACGCAGTCGCGGTCGTGGCACGGGTCATGGTCGAAGACGGTGTCGGTCAGGTGGAACGGCCGCCAGTCGCGGCCCTTGTAGCGGTTGATTTCCTTGCCGGTCAGGCCGTCGACGTCCTTGCGGCCACCGGCCAGGCTCAGGTAACCCAGCATGTGGTCGAACGAGCGGTTCTCCATCATCAGCACGACGATGTGGTCGACCTTGGCCAGCGCGCCCACCGTCAACGGCTTCTGCGGCTGCTCGGCAAAAATCTGGACCAGTTCGTGGCGCGGCGGCTCAACGTAGCCAACGACCAGCTCATCGCCGACCAGTTCGAGACTGCGCACTTCCCACGGCCCGCCGACCAGCCAGCGCGTCAGCGCGCGCGCTGCACGCTGCTGGAACTGGGCGTTGAGCAGGCCGGCGACGAGCTTGCGCTCGATCGTCGACTTGACCTTGCGCCGCGCGATGCCATCCGGGCCCCAGTTCAGCGTGGCCTTCACGTCGACGCGCACCGCCGGCCGGAATCCGATCGCGCCGCGGCCATCGACGATGGTGCGCACCAGCACCAGTTCCACGTGGATGTTCAGTTGCTGGAGGTCGATGTCGCCAAAGTTGTTGAGCGCGAGTTCGGTACCCTTGGTTTCGAACTGGACCTCGAGCACCAGCGCCATCGCGCGACCACCCGGCGACTTGGCATCAGCGACGCGCGTCGCGCCGGCCACCACGCGATCCGAATTGAGATCCTTGATGGTGATGTTCGGGTTCGGCAGCCACGGCAGTTCGGCCTCGAGGTGACCGAGCGAAAGGCTGACCGGCTTCAGGCCATGCAGGTCGGCCAGATCCCTGGCGAAGGTCAGGTTGACGATGTTGTTGTGGATGCGAACCGACACCAGTGGCTGTTGGCGGTCGTTGGCGAACTCGTCGAACTTGCGGGCGAAGAAGCCTTGAGGAACCCGACGCCTGACAATGGTGGTGCCGGCTGTCGGTGTCGGCGCTTCGGCCAGCGGCTCATCGATCGCAGGTTCGGTTGCGGGTTCGGGTATGGGTTCGAGTGCAGGTGCGAGTACCGGTGCCAGTGCAGGTGCAGGGGCGAATGCAGGGGCGGGTTCGGGTTCTGGCTCCACGACCGGCGCGCCGGCAGGTTTCGTGGTGTAGTTGTTCGGTGTGTTGGCAATCGGGCTGGTGGTGCTGGTGGAGGTGATCGGCGCACCGGGCGTGGCGTTGATGTTGATGTCGGTTCGCGCCCTGGCGCGAACGATCGTCTGGCCGCGCGCCAGGCGGCCCCAGGCGTCGGTCAGCAGCCTGCCGACCAGGCGCTGGTCGCCCCCGTCTGGCGGCATCTCGGCGACTTCCACGTAGCCGCCGGGACCGGCGGCTTCGACCGGCACGCCGCGTCGCAGCAGGCTCGCCGCAGATTCGATGCGCTCCGACACCACGACTGCCGAGTGCAGGATGCCCTCGTAAGGCGCAAAGCGGACCAGACGGTCGCCGCGCCGCAGCGAACCGTCGAAGACGGTGCCCGGACTCGGGCTTGGACTGGCGTAGGGGTCGTTCATGGAGCCGCCTTTGGCGTCTGCGTCGACGCGCCTGGGTTGGATCGACGGTCAGCCGCCACGCAGCGTCGTCAGACGCCACGCGGTGACGAACGGAACGGCGACGCTGCCCGCGCTGCGCCGCGTCGCCTGCCCCATCCGGTTGGCACCGTCGAAGCGAACGAACGGCACCTCGAAGAAGGCCACCAGCGGATAGAGATAGACACCGACGCTGCCGATACCGCTGCTGCGCGCGGGCGGGTTGCGGCGCGCGCCGCCGGTGCCGCCAGGTTCGGGGACTTCGGGCGGCGAGACAGTGATCGTCGTCTTCGTGGCCACCGCCTGGCTGGTCGAGTACGCGCGCGACAGGCTCAATGAGCGCGAGAATTCGCGCGCCACCGCGGTCGTCGATGTGTCGGTGGTCGTCCGGCTGTAGCCCATCGACCCACCGAGCTTGAACATCCGTTCGAGGCCGAGCTCGAAAATGTCGATGCTGGCCTTGGCGCTGCCGCCGCCGGAAACTTCGCCGTTCAGCTGCAGGCTGAAGGTGCGCGAATTGCTCGTGCTCTGCGTCCTGGTCGACGTCGTGCTGCTGCTGGCGCCTTGTTGCGCGGTGCTGGCACTGCCGACCATCGTCGACACGTCGAGCTGCACGGTCACCGGCTGCCGCACGTCGGCGCTGAAGTTGACGCCGCCGCCGGGCAGCGCGATCCAGTAGTCGTCCTTGTGCAGGACCGGATCCTTGAGCTCGATGTCGCGCTGGCTCAAGCGTGTCTTGCGGCCGAACAGGTATTCGATCGGCGCGACGATCGCGAAGTCCAGGCCGGTCCGGTTGATGTGTTCCTGGTGGCTTTCGAAGGTTTCGCGCCAGTGGTATTCAACCTCCAGCCGGGCCAGCGGCGAGTCGGGGTCGTAGGCTGCGCGCAGCGTGCGGCCTTCGACCGAGATCTTGATGACGCGCGATGACTCGTCCTCGAGGTCGGGGCCGTTGAAGCGCCGCCATGGCAGCACCTCGTTGAACTGGCGGTTGGGCAGGATGTCGAGCAGCCGGTATTTGGTGACGACATTCTTGTGGTTGTAGACCGAGTTCCTGTTGCGGACCCGCAGGTGGAAGATCGCGCGGCCCTCGTCGCCGGCCAGCGCAACGCCGGCCGGCGCGCCGGTGACCAGCACGAACAGCTGCTGCTGGCCCGCCGAGTCGGCAGTGCGCGTCAGGTCCTGCCAGGTCAGTTCGGCTGCCGAGTCGAGCCGTGGCGTGCGGTCTTCCTGCAGGGCCTGCCCGCCGCCGTCGAGCGACTCACCCGCAAACGGCTGACTGCTGCCGACCCGCGCCATCACCGCGTCGCGGTAGCGCCGTGCGCCCGCCCCGCCGCCGTTGTAGGCGCGCACCGCCTCGGCCCAGCTCGGTGGCGTCAGCAGCGCGTACTTGACGAACAACCAGCGTACCGCGGTGCGGATCCAGAAACCGTAGTCCTCGTGCAGGTCGCGGCCCGGCGTTCCCATCAGGTTGCGCGTGCCGTCGCGGTGTTCGAAGAATTCCTGCAGCGCACGAACGAAGGGCGCATGCGCTGCGTATTCGGCGTTGGACATGCCGAACCAGCGCCGCCGCGCGTCGAAAGCGTCCAGGCCATGGCGGGCAAAGATCAGCGGCGCCATTTCGCGCATCATCAACCACTGCTGCGGTCCCCACGAGTCGATCGCCTGGCCGATGTTGAAGCGGCTGCGCACCGGGTGGCGGTCGCTGCTCGACCAGTCCGACGGCGGCGGCATCAGGTGCTCGCCGGAGGTTCCCATCCGGCTTTCCTGGTACAGCATCGACTTGACGATGTTCGGGTCCAGCGCTGTCGCCGGCCGCAGCTGGCGGCTGTAGTGTGCTGAGCAGCGCGCGATGTCGCCATCGAAGCGGTTGAACATCGCCTGGCGCACCCACATCCGGCTGTAGACCGCTTGGCGGCGGTCCAGCAGTTGCGCCAGGCGCTGCCGTTCACGTTCCCACACCGCGGGGCGGCTTCGGTACGACGACTGCCGTGCCAGCCAGTCGCGCAGCTGGCGCGCGTTGCCGCTGACCGCGCTGCGCTGCGCATCAAGCGCGACGTCGTAGCGGCGCACGCCGGCGATGTGGTCCGGGTGCGGCGCCAGCAGCACCTTGGGCACGCGAAAACCGGCGATCGAAGCTTCGGCCGCGGCACCGTGCCAGGCTTCGATCAGATGCAGCGAATCGGCGCCGAAACCGCGCGACGAGCCGTCGCCGCGGCTGGCCGTGAATTCGCGGACGAAACGGCAGCGCAGGCCGTTCATTTCGTCGGCCACGTCGTCGATCGATATCGCTTCCTGGAATTCGATCCCGGGTTCGGTTTCATCGGCAGGCCAGCGCGGCGGCGCGTCGCTGTCGACGAGGTCTGCCTGGCTGTCGAAATCGGTCTCAGGCAGGGTCAGGTCGTCGTTCATGTCGTCCTCGACGGTGATGTAGGAAGCTGCTGTCGCGTCGGCGTCTTGGTCTTCGTCTTGGTCTTGGTCTTCGTCTTCAGTTGCGTCTGCGTCTGCGTCTGCGACTTCGACTTCGACTTCGACTTCGACTTCTTCGGGATCGCCTTCCGCATCGGTGCAGCCGTCCGCGTCGGCGGCGTCATCGGTGTCTATGGCTTCGGCAACGATGTCGTCAGGCACCGCCTCCATCAGATCGTCATGCAGACCCGGGTCGGCCGGCTGCAGGCCGCCGCGGCCCCAGTCGGCCGCCGCGCGTTCCGCGGCCACGACGTTGAGGTAGCCGAAGCCGCGCCGGTGCAGGTCGGCCGCCGGCACGCCGGCGCTGCCCGGCGGCGAGCAGTCGGTGCTGCCGAACAGCAGCGCTCGCGTGTCGGTGATTTCCAGCGGCCGGCCGGCGGCCTCGAACATCACTGCGATCGCACCGCTGACGTGCGGCGCGGCCATGCTGGTGCCGCTCTTGTCGGTGTAGCGCGCGCCCGGGGTTTCCTGCGGCGGTGTCGAGCGGCCGGCGCGAATGCGCTCGCCGGGCGCCGTCAGTTCGGGCTTGACGCGGCCGTCGCGGGTCGGCCCGGCGCTCGAAAACGCGCCCAGCGGCCAGTCCGTACGGCGCGGGTTGTAGGCGCCGACGGCGATCGAATAGCGCCCGTTGCACAGCGTTCCGGTGGTCGAGTCGGTGGCCACGTCGGCGGCCACAAAACGTGGCCGCAAGCCGCGGTCGCGTTCGATCCAGGCGTGGTAACGGCCGTCGCGGACCACGTCGCCGGCAAGCCTGATCTCCCAGGTGCCGGCGGGCGGGTCAGGCTTCAGGAACAGGTCGATGTGGCGGTCGCCGCTGGTCGATTCGCGGACGTGGTGATAGACGTGGCCGACCTCCGCAGCGCCGACCCGCAGCGGGCTGTCCTGGCCGGGCCCGACGCTGGCGGCAATGCTGCCGCCGGGTTCGAACACGGTGGCGGTGTAGCGGTCGACCGACTCGTAGAAGATCTCGATCTCGCTGTCGGTGGCGTCGCCCACCGGCACCGTGAAACGCAGCGCGGCGCTGCCGCCGGGGTGCAGCCGGCCGTTGGCATGGGCGCTCGCGGCGTAGTAGTTGCCGGCGCTGTTGACGACGGCGCGGCCTGGCCGGGTCCAGATCGCCTGGTCGATGCCCTGCTCGACGAACGTCGATCCGTCGTGCGGGCCGCCGTGTGCACCGACGCTCATGTTGACGACGCAGGGCCGGTCGCCGGCCAGCGAGAAGATGAAGTCGAGCGCCTCGAGCACGGTGGCCGAGTCACCGAGGTTGCCGCGGCCGAGCACGCTGGTCGTGCGCGACAGGTGGACAAAGACGATGTCGGCTCGCGGGGCCACGCCGACCATGCCGCCGCCCCGGCCGTTGCCGGCGGCGATGTCGACGACGTGGGTGCCGTGCGCGCCCTGCCACTGCCCGCTTTCGGCGTCGCGCTCGTCGGCATCGGCGGGGTGGTAGTGAAGCGCCGCATACGGATCGGGCTCGCGCAGCGCCTGGTCGATTTGCGTCGTGTGGATGATGCGGCCGTAGCCCCAACGGTTGCCGGCTCCGCTGGCGTCGTCGCCGCGCTGGTCCCACAGCGCCAGCAGGCGGGTCGTACCGTCGTCGCGGCGGAACGCCGGGTGGGCGACGTCGAGGCCCCAGTCGAGCACGCCGAAGACGACACCGTCGCCGCTGGCGACCAGGCCCGGCGGGCGGCGCGAATACGGCGGCTCGGGTTCGTCGTCGCCAGCGGCCTCGTCGTGCCCCCGCGGCTGCAATCCTCTATCGGCGGGCGACGATTCGTCGTCGCCATCGTTCAGCCGCAACCTGCGCGACGCCTCGATCCCGACGATCGACGCCGACTGCGCCAGTTCGGCCAGCCGCGCGCGCTGCACGCGCAGCGTCGCGATGTCGCCGAAGCGCGTCACGACGCGGATCCCGGCAGGCAATTCTTCGCCATCGGACAGCCGCACGATCACCGCCAGCTCGTCGGCGGGCCCGTCGCCCTGGGCAGCTTCGGCCAGCGCCGGGTCATGGGCACCGAGCACCGAGGCGACGGGATCGCTCATGGCAGGTTCTGCACACTGGTGAATGTTCGTCGCGGGGCGAGCCTGCTAGGACGGCGTCCGGCCCGTCGGCTTCGACTCCACCGGTGACGGTGACGGTGACGGTGACGGTGAAGGAGCCGGGACAGGCCCCGGGCCAGGGGCCGGGCCGGGCGCCGGCGCAGGCACCGCGGCTTCCAGCGCGGCGACGCGCGCCTGCAGCTTGCCGATGTCGCTGGTCAGCGTGACGACACTGTCCTCGACCCGCTTGAGCCGCGTCTGCTGGTCCGGGAAGACGTCGATCAACCTGGCACGGACCTGCTGCGCGCAGCGATCCAGCAGGTCGACGTTGACCGACGCCACCCAGTTGAGGCAGCTGTCGATCGTCGGCGTGGTCTTGTCGCCGGGGTTGCGGCCCTGGTCCAGCGCTGCCCGGGCAGCGGCTGCCAGCGCCGCGTCGGCGCCGACGGCACGCGCCACCGCGGCCAGCGTGTCGTCGGCACTGGGCCCGCTCGTGCGGTCTTCCTGCACCCGCTGCACGGCCTGGAACACCGGCAAGAGCAAGTCCTTGTCGATGTTGCCGACCGGTGTCGCCGGATCGTCGCGCGCCTGCTTGACCACATCGAGCGCACGTTCCAGCGCAATCACGCTGGCTGCGACGGCAACGGCACGCAGTGCGTCAGACTTCGGTCCGCTGACCACCAGGGCGCTTGCTGCAGCGGCGCCGGCGCCGAACGGCAGCGCCAGCCTGATGCCGGGTCGCGCCCCCGCGGCCGTGCTGGCCGTTGAAAGGGGAATGGCGATGCTCATGTTGTTCTTCCTCCGAGCAGACCGGTGAAGACCTGCGGGTTGTTGAGCAGGAAGCCCAGCCCGCCGATCAGCAGCGGATTCGACAGCGCACTCTTGGCGTCCCCACTGCCGACCATGCCCGACTTCAAGGCCCCACGCAGCAGTTGCGACAGGTTGGGCACCAGCAACGTCGTGCCGGACGTGTTGTCGATGCTGAAGCTGGTGGCGAAGTCGATCGCACCGTCGAGCTTCATCAGCCGGTCGAGCCTGCCGATGCGGCCGCTCTGCGCGCCGTTCACACTGGCGATGTCCTTGACCTGGCCGGTCAGACGGCCGAGTTGGCTGTTGACCGCCTTGATGCCTTCGGCGTTGCGGCGGACGTCGGTCCCGACGCGGCCGAGCGCGTCCTTCAGCTGGGCCTGCGTGACCGGGCCCGCCGACATCGGCGCGCGGTAGGCCGGTGTGCCGCTGGCCGTGCGCACCGGTGGCCGCGCCCCACCTGAGCGGCCGCGGCGCCCGCGCCGCTTGCGTTCTGACAGGTCCTCGTCGTCGGCTTCGATCAGCGCGTCGAGCATGTCGTCGACGTCGTCGGCGGCTTCGTCGCTGCTGTCTTCGGCCTCCATTTCATAGTCATAGGCTTCGTTGCCATAGATGTCCTGGGTCATGCTCGCTCCTTGCAGTTCTCTTCGGCGTTCAGCGCCGACTCCGGTAAGGGTCAGATCGACCCGCTCGCCTCATGGTCAGCACGCGCCTGAGCGCGGGTGCAACCAGTTCGTCGAATAGCTCGAGGTCGGGTTTCGCGAATCCCGCCCGGCCGCGGCCGTCGCAGACGTCGCAACTGGTGTCCCCACCCCAGCAGACGCGGCAGGCCCCGAGCGCGCCGGCCAGCGTGTCGTTCAGCTGGCGCAGGTCGCGCAGCTCGCGCCAGTCGGCCAGCCGACCGGCAGGCGCGCCAGCGTCCCGCTCGGCGAGCGGCTCGATGTCGACGATGTCGCTGTCCTCACGGCTGCCGCCGCTGCGAGTCGCCTTGCCGCTGGCGTCGAACGCGGTCAGCAGATCGACCACCGACTGTTGTTCGGGACTGAGCCGCGACTGTGCCAGCAGCGACTTGATCAAGGTCGTGCCGCCGCCGTCACCCATCTGCTCGGCGAACAGTCGCCCACCGTCGTCGTTCAACGCGGCGAGCAAGGCCTGCAGCAGCGGACCCGGCGCAGGCGGCGCCATCCGCGCGGCGTTGTCATGGGCGGCGCCGCTGGCGTCAGTCGTCATAGCGGCTCCTGTCTTCAAGTGCTGCTTCGTAACCGTCGATCGGGTCGTCGGCGGTTTCGCTGTCGAAGGCTGCATAGCCGCGCAGCGGCAACGGCGCTTCGTCGTCCAGCGATTCGCTGTCGGCAACGTCGGCCAGGTCGGACAGCAGCAGCGCCGCGCGTGCCGAAGGGTTGTAGATATCGCCGCGCGGGTCGCCGGCGTCGTCGAGCAGGTAGTCGGATGTGGCCTGGCGCGGAGCACCGGACCAGGCGGCCGCGGTCTCCGACGCCAGCTCGGCAATGGCATTGGCGAAGGCTGGTGCGGGCACCGTACGCGCGCCGACCGCCACCGACGGCTTGCCGGTGCCGCCCATCAGCATCGCCAGCAGCGCCTGCGTGGTTTCGGGGCGCGACAGCAGGGCCAGCAATTGCGCCGCCGCAAGCGGACGTGCAGCGCCGGCACCGGCGTCGGGCGCTGGCGAAGGCGACGGCGACAACGGCGTGGTGGCCGGCCCGGCGGGCGCCGCGGGTGCCGCGGATGCAACAGCTGCCGCGGTTGCGGCAGCGGCCCGGGGCGGGCTGCCGGCAGGCCGCGCGGGCGCGGCCTTGCCGCCGCCGACCAGGGTGGCCACGCCGCCACCCAGGCCGCCGGCAATCGCGCCCCAGGGTCCGGCCACCGCGGCGCCACTGGCCGCACCTTTCATGACGCCGGGCAGCGCGCGCTGCGCCAGCGGCGCCACCTTGCGCGCCAGCGACTGCAGGTCGCGCATGAAGTCCTCGACGTCGCCGGCGTCGGATTCTGGGAACATCGACTCGATCAGGTCCTCGAGCTGCGTGTCGTCGAGCCGCACCCGCTGGCTCCCCATCACGCGGCGCACTGCGGGGTAGTCGGTCCGGTCGGGCTCGAATCGATAGCTGCCGTTCATCGCTGCATCTCCTGGGTCGTCGATCGAATTGCCGCCGCCGATGTCACAGCGCCGCCTGCCGCGCGGCGCGGTACACGACCTGGCCGTCGACACCCTGCCGCGTTTCGATCTGGCCACTGGCCACCAGCAGCGCCAACGCCGCGGCGACGTTGCGCCGCGATTCGTCGCGCCGCTGGCGCATCAACCACCAGTCGCAGATGCCCTCGAGCGAATCGCATGCACCGGGTCGCGACGCGACATAGCGCAGGATCAGCAGCGACAGCTCCCGTATGCGTGCGGTGTCGGTTTCCAAGGTGTTGCATCCGGTCGGCAGCGGCGGTGAGGCCCACCATGCTTAAGCCGTGCCAACCGGGTCTGTATCGCAAGTGCTTGATTTCGCTGCCAAAGGCTACGCAGCTGGGTTTGCGGTCGAGTCGGCGGCGACACGGCTGTACCGCTGGAGCGCGCTGCCATGCCGGGCGCGACAGGGTGTGTCGCGCGGCACACTGCCTGTGCGGCGATGGCACGGCAGGCCGGGAAGGCCGGCCCCTAGGTTGGCCCCTGGCGGCCCGACGAATTAGCACCTAGACTTTTCGAGCGGGCTACGCCGCGAAAAGGGGGGAGCGTGACGGCGCAGGCAACCAGTGCCGACGACGACCTACCGCTGCACGCGACGATGGTCGGCAGGTCTTTCGCGTTCCGCGCCGCCACCGAGTTGATCGAGCGCTTTGCGGCCTGCGCGGCACCGGTGCTGATCCTCGGCGAGACCGGCACCGGCAAGGAACTGGCGGCACGTGCCGTGCACTACTGCAGTCCGCGCCGCGACGAGCCCTTCGTTCCGGTCAACTGCGGCTCGCTGCCCGACACGCTGGTCGAAAGCGAACTGTTCGGCCACGCCCGCGGCGCCTTCACCGACGCCAGCCGCGCCCGCCGTGGCTTGGTGCAGCAGGCTCACGGCGGCACGCTGTTTCTGGACGAGGTCGAGGCGCTTACGCCGCGGGCCCAGGTCACGCTATTGCGGTTTGTCCAGGATGTCAGCTTCCGCGCCGTCGGCGACGATGAAGTGCAGCGCTCCGACGTGCGCATCGTCGCGGCATCGAATGTCGATCTGGGTCAGTCGGTGGCGAGCAAGGGCTTTCGCGCCGACCTGCTGTTCCGTCTGGAGGCGCTCGCCGTCGTGCTGCCGCCACTGCGCGAAAGGCACGGCGACATCAACCTGCTGGCCCCGCACCTGCTGATCAAGGCCGCGCGCAGCACCGGAGGCTCGCCCAAGCGACTGACTGCACAGGCGCTGGCGTTGCTGCAGGCGCACCGCTGGCCTGGCAACGTTCGCGAGCTCGAAAACGCGCTGCTGCGCGTGCAGCTGTTGTGTGGCGGGCCGTGTGTCGACGCCGCCGACCTACTGGCCAGCGTGCCGGCGCTGACGTACTGCAGCAGCACGCCGTCGGCCGTTCCGCTGCTGCGTAGTGTGCTGCGCGACAAAAAGCAGAGCGCGGTCGACGAAGTCGAGCGGCGTTTTGTCGAGGACATCCTGGTCCGGACGGGCGGCAACATCAGCGCCGCGGCACGGCTGTGCAATATGCAGCGCGCGTCGCTGAGCAAGCTGGCGAAGAAACACGCCATCAGAGTCCAGACGGCTGACGCCGTGGTCGTACTGGCGCGCTGACTGTTCGCTTCGCATCCCCAGCGCAGGCAGCACCTCGGTCACGGCGAGGCTGACACCTCTGTGATCGTCGCACTGGCTTCCCGGCTCGCTGGGCGCCAGTCACAACAACTGGGCGACCAGGCGCTCGGAGGCCTTGGTGGTGCTGTCCAGGCAGGCGACGACACTGCGCATTGTTGCGCCCTCGGTCTTCCCCGCTCGCATCCAAGCTAGAGCGGGTATAGGCCGTGTACCGTTCCCAGCAGCACGCAGCGCGGCGCGTGCATCGCGCCAGCCTGGCCTGGGACGGCGGCGCCGCTGTGGCTCGGCGTGGCCTAGGATTTGTCGACCAGCGCACCGAGCGCGTCGAGCACCGCCCATGCATCGAGTTTGGGGCCGCTGGCCAATTGCTGGGCGGCGCCTGTCGTGAAGGCACCGCTGAAAACCGGCAAACGCCGCAGCAGCGTGCGCTTGGCCGCAGGCAGCAGTTTGTGGCTCAGCTCTAACGCGGACAACAGGGATTGGTGACGCGGCGGGGCCGTGGGTCGGGCTCGTGCAGCACGCCGAAGAGTTCATCCAGGCGGGTAAGCCTCGATGCCCGACAGCGGCACGCGCCCGACCGCCATCGACCCGCTGCTGCGCTTTGCGAGCGACTCGGTTGCCGCGCTCAGGCCGGCCGTGCCAGCGCTCTGGACCGACGTCGGCGCTCGCGAAGTGTTGGACTGCTGTCCCCTGAACGTCTGCTTCGTGGCTACGAATCGATCGAGGCGACCGACCGCTCGGGGTCG
>NZ_JAUXQZ010000033.1 GCF_030682035.1 Brevundimonas sp.
ATCTAGTGTAGTGATTCATGCTGTTCTTGTCTTATTTAGGGCGAGCCTAGCCCGGTTTACTTTTGTCAGGATTTCCTGCGCGGTTTTGGTCCACACAAAGGGTGTGGGATGGGCATTGCGCTGGGTGATGTACGCGTCAATTGCCGCAATCAGCTCCGGGACACTACGAAAGACCCCGCGGCGAATCTGCTTGGCCGTCAGGTCGCCAAAGACGCGTTCTACCAAGTTGAGCCACGAACTGCTGGTGGGCGTGAAATGCATGTGGATGCGCGGATGGCGCGTCAGCCACCGCTGGACCGTGGGGTGTTTGTGCGTGGCGTAGTTGTCGGCGATCAGATGCAGGGCTTTGCTCTGGGGGACCTGGCGATCAATCAGACGCAGGAACGTCAGCCATTCTTGGTGCCGATGGCGCGGCAGGCACGTGGAGATGATTGAGCCCTCCGCCACATGCAGGGCGGCAAAGAGTGTGGTGGTACCGTGACGCTTGTAATCGTGCGTCATCGTGCCGCAGCGCCCAGGCTTCAGGGGCAAGCCGGGCTGCGTGCGATCCAGGGCCTGGATCTGACTTTTTTCATCCACGCAGAGGACGACGGCATGTTCGGGTGGGTGCAGATACAGACCTACCACGTCCTCCAATTTGTCCTGAAAATGCGGATCCCGGCTGAGCTTAAAGGCCCGGACTCGGTGGGGCTGCAAGCCATGGGCGGTCCAGACCCGCTGCACGAACGTGGGGTTCGTGCGCAGGTGCCGCGCCAAGGTGCGGGTCGACCAGTGCGTGGCGGCGGGCGGGGTCGTTTGGGTCGTCGTCTTCAGAATGCGCGCGGTGAGCGCCTGACGTGCCTTGGGGGGGCGTCCCCCACGGGGCGCATCCTGGGCGAGACCGGGCAGGCGCTGGGTGGCGAAGCGTTGCCGCCAGAGGCCCACGGTTTGCCGACTCGTGCCCAACGCGGCGGCAATGTGCTGGTTGTCATGGCCCGCGACCGCCAGCAACGCAATCTTGGCGCGAAGGACGAGCCGCGCGGGGGTCCGCCGGCCCCGCGCCCACTGCGCCAGTTGCTGGCGTTCGGTCTCGGTCACCTGAAGGGAAGGGGCGATGCGCATGGTCCAGTCCTCCTCGGGAGGAGAGCATACCCG
>NZ_JAUXQZ010000020.1 GCF_030682035.1 Brevundimonas sp.
ACCGGAGGCCCTCGCAGCAGTGAATGCAGGCGAGGTACGAGCCTGCGTTCACTGCGAGAAGGCCGCAGGTGTCTCGACGGACGCGACCCGCGGCCGGCGAGCCAGCGCACATGCCCGTGTTGGCTGGTCGGGTTGGGATCGTGTCTCGAATTCTTTCCGGAAATGCGAGTACTTCTCGAGCGTCTCCCGCAGCTGGCTCCACGATCGTGACGACGTCGATTGCGTGCGCGAGGCTTGCGAATCGGCAGTCGGCAGAATCAGGGATCCCATGGATTGGAGGCGGGTTACCCGCCTCCCCGCTCATCGCGAGCTTGGTCTCGCGAGCGGATCTCTGCCGGGAATATCCAAGTAGGCGTCGGCCGGCTGGAGTGTCAGACGGACGACCTCAACGTGCGCGATCAGCTGCTCCCGCAAGTCGCTGCTGATCGTTTCGAGGAAGGCAGCGGTAGTCGGCTCGACGCGCTCCATCGAACTCAGCGTCTCTCGCACCATCAACCGCACGTCGAAGCCGGCTGCGTCCATGTCGAGCACATGCAGGCACTCGGCAACATCCGCGTCGAGTTCGATCAGCTTGCGGAGCTCACCCGGAACCCGCTGCCCAACACCAAGTTCGTCCAGGGCGCGGAACAGCGCGCGCATGGCCAACCGAGCGGCTTCCAGCCGCGGGCGAAAGTCGGCGTCCACGAGGTCCTCCACGCGCTTGCCGCGGCGTGGCTTCAGCTTTTTCATTGGTCGTTCCTCGCCGACATGATCTCCGAATCCGGACGCGAGGTCTACGTTCAGGAACCCGCTGGAGGACGCGAGAGCGGGAGCGCGGCCATCAAGCAGCCGCGCTTGGCGACGTGGCTGTCGCACCGTGGCGCAATGGTGGGCGGGCGAGCCGTGCGCGTCGGCGATTGCACGACGATGCCCAACAAGGACATCGCGGCGTCTTCGCATGACGATGGCCATGCCAAAACAGTTGCTTTCACTCGATAACGATCTTCTCTCCTCATCTCTCCACCAGCCAACAGGCCTCTGGGCGAAGCGGTGTCGCACAGTGCGGGACCGACGTCCCGAAAACCCGCATTGGGATGCGACGCTCGATGTGCAACTGCAGCAACGGTCTGCGGGCGAGATTCGCAGGCGGCCGGCCACGGACGCGAAATAGTCCTGTGTGTCACATATGATTTCGCTCCACCAAGCAATGGAGTTTCGATCCACGTCATTGGAGCGCGTCCGGATGCGGCCGCTCGGGTCGCGACGAGGTCCCGCAGTCCGCACTGGGCGACGTCCGTGTCGCACAGTACGGAAACGGCGGGCGGCGGAACCGGCACATCGGCGATGCCGCGGAGATGCCCGACAGAGACGCCGCCCCGCTTTCGCAGGACGATGATCATGCGATCTCTGTGAGTCCACTTCGATAATG
>NZ_JAUXQZ010000044.1 GCF_030682035.1 Brevundimonas sp.
TCGAATTAAACCACATGCTCCACCGCTTGTGCGGGCCCCCGTCAATTCCTTTGAGTTTTAATCTTGCGACCGTACTCCCCAGGCGGATTGCTTAATGCGTTAGCTGCGTCACCGAGAAGCAAGCTTCCCGACAACTAGCAATCATCGTTTACGGCGTGGACTACCAGGGTATCTAATCCTGTTTGCTCCCCACGCTTTCGAGCCTCAGCGTCAGTAATGAGCCAGTATGTCGCCTTCGCCACTGGTGTTCTTCCGAATATCTACGAATTTCACCTCTACACTCGGAGTTCCACATACCTCTCTCACACTCAAGACACCCAGTATCAAAGGCAGTTCCGAAGTTAAGCTCCGGGATTTCACCTCTGACTTAAATGTCCGCCTACGCTCCCTTTACGCCCAGTAATTCCGAGCAACGCTAGCCCCCTTCGTATTACCGCGGCTGCTGGCACGAAGTTAGCCGGGGCTTCTTCTCCGGCTACAGTCATTATCTTCACCGGTGAAAGTATTTTACAATCCTAAGACCTTCATCATACACGCGGCATGGCTGCGTCAGGCTTTCGCCCATTGCGCAAGATTCCCCACTGCTGCCTCCCGTAGGAGTTTGGGCCGTGTCTCAGTCCCAATGTGGCTGGTCATCCTCTCAGACCAGCTACTGATCGTAGCCTTGGTGGGCCATTACCCCACCAACAAGCTAATCAGACGCGGGCCGCTCTAAAGGCGATAAATCTTTCCCCCGAAGGGCACATTCGGCATTACCACCCGTTTCCAGGAGCTATTCCGAACCTAAAGGCACGTTCCCACGTGTTACTCACCCGTCCGCCACTAACCCCGAAGGGTCCGTTCGACTTGCATGTGTTAGGCCTGCCGCCAGCGTTCGCTCTGAGCCAGGATCAAACTCTCAGGTTGAGTTGACTTCTGACCTAAGCAGATCGGATCGAAATCCGATTTGGCATTAGTTCTACGTATTATTGACGAGATCCCACGAACGCCTCTCCGAAGAGCGACGTCATGGTGTCTTTTCAAAAAGACCGCAGATGTCAGTGTCGATAGACAGCCCCGAAGGACTATCGCTAGGACACCGCCGCCTGCGTTTCTCTTTCCAGATCAACGATTTCAAAGACCGTAGAAGCCGGCTGACCGGCCCCACCGTTTAACGCCCGGTAGCGGCGGAGGCGGCGATGTAGTCGCCTCGCTATTCCGTGTCAAGCGGTTATTCCGAAGAACACCCTCTTTCCAGTAGCCCCGCCCGGAGGCGAGGGAGGCGCTGTTTAGCGTCTCATTTTTCCGCGTCAAGTGGTTCTTATTAAAGAAGAACCGCTGTCTACGAACCCGCCCCGGAGGGCGGCGGAGGCGGCTGTCTAGAGAGAGCCATTCTCCGTGTCAACCGGGCTTTTCAGCCATTTCGCGGGGATCGAAATCCGGAGACTTCAGGCCGCAAAAAACCGTCTGGACAGCCCGAGAGGCTTGCCTCTGTTTCGTTACCGACGATTCGATTGGAGCGCGGAACCTAACCGAACACCCTTAAGGAAGCAACCCGCTTTCGCGACTTTCTTCCCGAGGAACCCGGGAGACTTTCGTCTCCGTGGCCCCGGCGGCCGGCCCGTTTCCGAGCGAGGCGGCGATATACGCAGCGGTCGTTTTGTCCGCAACCGGATTCCGACAGTTTCGCGAACTTTCTCGCGGATTCACGGTCGCCGGATCGGGGCCTTTTCCGGGCGGCGCGCAGAGACCGCCCTGCCCGGCCTCAGCCCGCTATATATGTGCGCAGGGATTCCGCTTCCTGGGTGGCCTCGGCGATCTGGCATTTGACCACGTCGCCGATCGAGATCACCCCGGCCAGGCGTCCGTCGCGCAGCACCGGGAGGTGCCGGATCCGGCGGTCGGTCATCCGGCCCATGAGAATCGCCACCGTCTCTCCGGGCGCGGCGAAGATGACTTCACGGGTCATATAGTCGGACACAGGGCGGGCCAGGGCCGGCTGGCCGTCACGGGCCACGGCCTTGACCACGTCCCTTTCGGACAGCACGCCGACCACCTTGTCATTGTCACAGACCATCAGAGCCCCGACACGCAGCCGGTCCAGTTCGCCGCAGGCATCGCCCAGCGGCAGATCCGGCCCGATGGCGTAGACCGCGTCGCCTTTGTCCTTGAGAATTTCGGCGACCAGCATCGCGGCTCCTCCCTCTCTATATAGAGCGCGGCCGCGGACGGCCCGCTTCAGACGTCAGGGTCGCGCAGATCGGGCGGGGAAGCAAATGGGTCGCGCCGTGGTTCGAAAGCCCTCGCCCACGGGCCGATCAACAGGGCCCCGCAAACAAAACCGAAGGCGTGCGCCTCCCAGGCGACCTGGGCCCCCTCCATCCCCGGCGCGAGCCCGATCAGACCAGCTGCGGCATTCACAGCCATGATCACGGCCGCGGTCGTCAGGAAGCGACGATCCCGAAGCCGCCGCAGGCTGTGGTCCGGTCGGCCCAGCAGCCGGAGAGCGCCGCCCATCAGGCCGAAGACCGCGCCTGACGCCCCAACGAGCGAATCATAACTGGCGGGGTGGACCAATCCATAGCCCGCCGTGGCGGCCAGTCCGCACGCAACATAGAACAACAGAAAGCTGGCGGCGCCCTTTGCACCCCCCATCAGACGAGCCACAGGCGGACCGAAAGCCAGGGCCGCGACGGCGTTCATCGCCACATGTGCCCAGCCCCCGTGCACGAACATCGAGGTCAGGAGTCCCGGCCACCACTGCCCCGTCCACAGGGACGACGGCCGGAAGCCCAAGGACAACCCCGCATCGGGCAGACGCTCCTGAATCAGGTAGAGCGCCGGCATTGATGCGGCGACCAACATCGCCACCGCCGGCGCGTTCAGAATCCGTTCGGCGGGCGGTTGGGTCAGATCGGTCTCCAGTGGAAGGTGCGGTCGTCCTGTCTGGCGCCAAACGTCAACATGGCAAGCGCTTCTTAATAACCATGACCCAGATTGGCACGCAGGGTCCTTGCCGGCCCGTAAACCATGTTTGCGTGGAGCCGCCCGTCATGACCGTTCGGAAAAAGGCCCTGCCAGCCCTCGTTGCCGCCGCCGTGGCGCTGCTGGCCCTGCCGGCCGTGGCTGCGGCGCAGTTGGCGGGATCGTCGAGCATGAGCGGCTACACGGCCGGCTATGGCGGGGCGCGCTACTCCACCGCCCGCCCCCAGTCGGGCTCGACGCGGGACGCAAACGGCAATCGGCTGATCGTGGATGGAATCATCCAGGCCGGCGCCAGCACCTATTCGAGCGCTACCGGCGGCGTGTCTTCCAGCTTTTCGGGGGCCGGCGGCGCGGGTGGAACGGCCATCGGCGGATCCACCGCCATCGGCAACAGCCTGAACGTCGTGGTCCAGGGCAATCATAACACGGTCATCGTCAATTCGACCCAGGTCAACAACGGCGCGGTCACCGCCGGAACCAGCCTGAACGGCACCCTGAGGCTTCCATGATCGCTGGCTCCATCTCACGGCGGCTGAGGACGGCGGGCGTCGCCTGTGCGACGGCGGCGCTGCTGAGCGGCTGCATCTCGTCTTCGGCCGGCCCGCAGGGCCTCTACGCCACACCCATCGGCAATGCGCCGGTTACGGCCAACCCGACCCCCTACTCCGCCGCCCTCTATTGCATGGCGGACTACGCCCGGCGCTACAACCTGCCCTCCCCGCGCATCGCCGTGGGGCGTATCGCCGACTACACCGGCACGGTCTCGGCCGATGGCGGCCGCCAGATCACCGGCGGCGCCTCGCTGATGGCCATGACCGCCCTGGCGAAGTCGGGCGCGCGGATGGTTGAGCGCTATGACACCTCCGTCTCCGAGATGGAGCTGCGCTACGCCAACAACCGTCTGATCGGCGATGACGGCCCCGCCGGCGCCGACGATGTCCAGTATCGGCGCATTATTGCGGGCTCGGTGCCTGGCACGGACTTTTACATCATCGGCGGCATCACCGAGGTGAACTACAACATCCGCTCGGGCGGCTTCGATGCCTCCGCCGGCCAGGCGGCCAGCCAGACGCCCTTGTCGACGGCATTCGCGGCCAAGGCCTATGTCATGAACATCGGCATCGACCTGCGACTGATCCAGACCACCACGCTGGAGGTCGTCGACGTCGTCTCCTATCAGAAGCAGATCATTGGCCGGGAAATCTCGGCCGGAGTCTTCGACTTCCTGAACGGCAATGTCTTCGATATTTCGGCCGGCGAAGGCGGGCTGGAACCGGTCCAGTTGGCCGTGCGCGCCCTGATCGAACGCGCGACGGTCGAGTTTATGGCCAATCTCTATGGTGCCCCGGGACCCGAGGTCTGCCTCAACGCCGGCCCCGACCCCTTGGGCGGTACGGTCGGCCCCACCGGCGGCTACTATGCCGCCTACCCCAACACGGACACGAACAATGGCGAAACCCGCGCGGATCCGTCTCGCTGGCACGATCGCCGCGACGGTGCTGTGCGCCGCAGCCGCTACTGAGGCCGCGGCGCAGGACGGCACGATCGTCCTGAACCAACAACTGCAACTGGGCGACGTGTTTGCCGGCCAGACGCTGAACGTCGTGGATTCGCAGGATCAAGTGACGGCCGAGACCTCGGCCCAGGGCAACAGCGCCTCGGGCGCGGTCTATAACGGCTCGATCACGGTCCAGTCCGACCAGACCATGCGGGGCGACGCGGTGGCGACCACCGACATCACCCTCGGCGGCGACACCTATGGCGAGGTCAACGCCACTACCCAGGCCGGCGGCAACTATCTGGCCGTCAGCGCCTATGACGCGACCCTGACGCTGGACGCCACCCAGACGACGGACGACGGCCTGATCAGCGCCACCACAGAGATCGGCGACAGCAGCGCCCGCCTGCATGCCGGCGCCACCGTGGGCGCCTCGGCCATCTCCAACACCGTGGCCGTCTACGGCCAGACCTCGCTTGTCAGCGGGACGATCGACCAGTCGTCATCTTCCATCGTCCGCTCCTTCGGTCGGATCCAGAGCCAGTACATCCCGGACGAGGCCAGCGTGACCAGCCAGGCCATCGTCAACGCCATCGCTGTCAACAGCGACAACACCTCCGGCCAGGACCTCAGCATTGCACAGCGCTCGTTCGGCAGCTTCATCGAAGCCGAGGCCAGCGCCAACGCCGGCAACGCCTGGGATCTCGCCGCCCGCGCCCGCGCCACCGCCAACCAGGCCGTGCTCTATAATGAGGGCGGCTCGGTCGTGAACGCGTCGGATCAGAGGAATTCAAGTTTCGTCCGTGCCTCGGCCCTGACCACCGCCTATGACTACGGTCGCGCCGAAGCCTATGCTCGCGGCGCGGCGAACGAACTGTCGGTCGGCAACAACGACATCTATGTCGAGATCGACAACACCCAGTTCAACACCGGCGGCGTGGACGTGATCTCCACCTTCTCGGGGACGAACGGCTATGACGTCTCGGTCGGGGCCGACGCCGTCGGCAACAGCGTCACCGGCTATGCCTGCTCGGAATGCGAAGGCTATCTGGAGGCCGGCAACACCCAGACCAACTCCGGCGATGTGTCGGCGGTCGCTAATACAACCGTCGCGGGTTCCAACCGTTCGGTGATCACCGGGGCCAATGCGGTAGGAAACTCAGCCAGCTTCTACGTCTCGCGACCGGGAAATTAACATTCGGTAACTTGAGCCGTGCCGCCAAGTCGCCGAAGGGTTGCGCGGGGCGTCGGCGATAAGCTGTATTGCGGTCCTGGCCAATTGTCCGGCGCGGCCCCGAAACGGGAGCTCTCGCGCCCTCCGGAAAGAGACCGAGAATGCGTTCCGCCCGTCTGTTCCTGCTCGCCGCGGCCTCCGTGGCCGTCCTGACCGCCGCCACTCCTGCCCTCGCGCAGGTCCAGCCATCCGATCCATGGGCCCAGGCGACCAGCGACATTCCGGTGGATGCCAACGTCCGCTTCGGCATCCTGCCCAACGGCATGCAGTACGCCATCCTCAGGAACGCCACCCCGCCCGGACAGGCCTCGTTCCGCCTGCGGCTGGACGCCGGCTCGCTGATGGAGAACGAGAACCAGCTGGGTCTGGCTCACTTCATGGAGCATATGGCCTTCAACGGCACGACCAACATTCCCGAGAACGACCTGCTGCGTATCCTTGAGCGACTGGGTCTGGCCTTCGGCGCCGACACCAACGCCTCGACTGGTTTCGACCAAACCGTCTATATGCTAGAGCTGCCGCGCACGAACGACGAGACCGTCGACGCCAGCCTGCGGATCATGCGTGAACAGGTGTCCGAGGCCCTGATGGCCGCCGACGCCGTGGACGCCGAACGCGGGGTCATCGAGGGCGAGGAACGTCTGCGCAACACTCCGGGCCTGCGCTCGATCAAGGCCCAGCTGGCCCTGCTCGCGCCCGGCCAGCGCGTCTCGCAACGCCTGCCGATCGGCGACTTGAACATCATCCGCAATGCGCCGCGCGAGCGGTTCGTGGAATTCTACGACGCCTATTACCGCCCCTCGCGCGCGACCTTCGTCGCCGTCGGCGACTTCGACGTCGATGCGATGGAAGCCAAGATCCGCGGCGCCTTTGAAAGCTGGGAGCCCAGCGCCGCCGACGGTCCCGAGCCCGACCTGGGCACGGTCGCGCCGCGCCAGCCGGAAACCCGCATCCTTGTCGAGCCCGGCGTCCAGTCCTCGATCCAGCTCAACTGGATCCGCAACCCCGATCGCGACCCCGACACCGTCGCCGAGCGTCGCGAGGACCTGCTGCGCAACCTCGGCGTCTCCGTCCTGAACCGTCGCCTTGGCGAGATCGCCCGCACCGACGATCCGCCCTTCGCAAGCGCGGGCGGCGGCGAAGGCAATCTGGTCGAAAGCCTCGACATCGCCTCGGTCTCGGCCCAGTTCGCGCCCGGCGAATGGAAGCGGGCGCTGGAAGCGATCGAACAGGAGCAACGCCGGCTCTCGCAATACGGCGTCTCGGACGCCGAACTCCAGCGTGAGATCATCGACATCCGCGCCAGCCTCGAGAACGCCGTCGCCGGCGCCGCAACCCGCCGCACGCCCCAACTGGCGGGCGGACTGACCAATGCGGTCAACGCACGCGACGTCTTCTCCTCGCCCCAGACCAACCTCGACCTGTTCAACGCCGCCGTTGAGGGCGTCACCGCCGCCCGGATCAATGAGGCGATCAGGCCGGTCTTCACCGGCGAGGGCCCGCTGGCCCTGGTCATCACGCCGGTCGAGATCGAAGGCGGCGAAGCCGCCGTCACCGCCGCGCTTGAGGCCTCACGTCTCGTCCCGGTCTCGGCCCCGGCCGCCCAGACCCAGATGGACTGGCCCTACGCCAACTTCGGCGCGGCCGGCACCGTGCAGGATCGCCGCGAGATCGCCGAGGTCGGTGCCACGGTCGTCACCTTCACCAACGGCGTGCGCCTGACGGTCAAGCCGACGGCCTTCCGCGACGAGCAGATCCTGGTCAGCGTCCGCACCGGCATCGGCGAGCAGGGCATGAGCCCCAGCCGCGCCGACCCGCAACTGCTGGCCGCCGCCATCGTGCCCCCGGGCGGTCTGGGCCGACTGACCTTCGACGAGCTGAGCCGAACCCTGAACGGCCGCATCTATTCGGCCGGCTTCCAGGTCGGCGGCGACAGCTACCAGCTTCAGGGCGCGACGCGTCCCGAGGACTTGGCGCTGCAGATGCAGGTACTGGCCGCCTATCTGACCGATCCCGGCCTGCGACCCGCGCCGATGCAGCTGATCAAGTCGATCTTCCCGCAGCAGATCGTCCAGCTGATGGCCACCCCCGGCGGCGCCTTCCAGATTCAGGGCTCCGGCCTGCTGGCCAGCGGCGACAAGCGGGAATCCCTGCCGACGGCCGAGGAGATCGCGGCCTGGACTATTGACGACCTGCGCGCAGGCGTCACCACCGGCCTGGCCAGCGGCCCGATTGACGTGATCGTGGTCGGCGACCTGACCGTCGAGGACGCCATCGCCGCCGTGGGCCCGACCTTCGGTGCCCTGGCCGCCCGCGGACCGGACGCCCAGCCGGCCGCCGGCGCCGCCGTGCTGCGCTTCCCGGCGCCGACGGCTGAGCCTGTCCGCCTGACCCACAACGGCCCGGCCGAGCAGGCCTTGGCCTATATCGCCTGGCCGACCACCGACGCCGTCGGCGACCGCACGGACGCCCGCCGCGCCTCGATCCTGTCCGAAGTGCTCAAACTGCGCGTGCTCGAGGAAATCCGTGAGCGTCAGGCCTTGGCCTATTCGCCGGGGGTCCGCGCCAGCGCTTCAGACGTCTATGAGGACTACGGCTCGATCTCGATCACGGCCGAGACGGCGGCGGACAAGCTGGACGCCTTCTATGCAGCGGTCGAGGCGATCACCGTGTCGCTCCGCGATACACCCGTCACCGAGGACGAGCTGAACCGCGCCCGCCTCCCGGTCATCGAATCGCTGCACCGCAGCCAGGCCAGCAACGAATACTGGCTGGGCCAACTCGGCGAAGTGGTCGACCAGCCGGGCGACATCGAGCAGATCCTGACCCACATCACGGACCTGGAGGCCATCACCCCGGCCGACATCCAGACCCTGGCGCGCCAGTATCTGCGCTCCGACACGGCCTGGAAGGCCGTGGTGGTCTCGTCCAACGCCCCGGCGGCTCAATAGCGAAAAAAAGGCCCCGGTCCTTGCGGATCGGGGCCAGTTTGCTTCTCAGGATCGTCGACGAAGCCGACAGTCGCACTCTGGGCCGCCGCGACTGACGCGCGGCTGAACGCCGGTGTTCACTCCAGCGTCAGAAAACCCGGCCGCCGACGCCGCCGTCCAGGGTGATCGTCGCGCCCTGCACGGCGTAACCGGCCTGCTCGACCACTTCCTCGCGGTATTCGGTGTAGGTCTCCTCGCGGACCCAGATCAGGATCTTCACGCCGGCGCCGTAGCGGCGCAGCAGGGAGCGTTCATTGCACTCGCGTTCGGCCCGCTGCGGCTTGCACTCGATCCGGCCGCCGCGACCGTGCCACAGGGCCTCGCCCTTGCGGCAGTCCATCGTCTCGCCATGACCGAAGTCGGCGTCGCCCGTATATTCCGCCCAGGTGATCTGCAGCCAGGTGCCGGCCAGGCAGCGGTACAGCTCGCCCTCATAGTCGCCGTCCACGTCTCTGTCGGGACGCACCTGTGAGGCCGGATGTGGCACATTGCGGTCGTCGATGCAGAAGGCGCGGATGACCACCCGCTTCTCCCACCGCCGGCGGGCCTCATAGGGCACGCGGATGACCTGCCGGACCCGTGCACCCTCGACCATCAGGCCGTTGATCGTGGTCGGATAGGGTTGGTCCACCGTCACATAGGCCGAACCGCCGCCGCCGACGAAGACGCTGCCGCCCGCGCGGGCGTTCAGGCCCGCCCGCGCGCCGGCGTTGGCGTTAGCGTTGGCGTTGACGTTCACGTTGACGTTCAGATTGCCGCCGCCGCCGCAGCAGGGGGGCGGAGGTGGATTCTCGCAGCACGGAGGCGGCGGGGGAGGTGGCGGCGGAGGCGGAGGCGGGGGTTCGCAGCACGGCGGGGGTGGCGGAGGGCACACCGGGCCGCATTGGGCCGCCGCATTGTCGGCGAACAGCGTCAGGGCGAAGAAGCCCGCCAGCGCCGGCAGCCATGTCATGATCCGCACCCGCATGGGCCGACCTCCCGTTAAGTCCATGCGCTCTGCGTCGGGCGCAGGTCGCTTCAGCGTCCATCTGAACCCCAAAAGCATTTCATTTCCGTTGCCTTTTGCCCGGTCGCTTTACGGGCGCGGGTCTTGCGTCGTTGCGGCCGGAGGCCAGAGCGATGTTTCATCCTGACACGCAGTTCCTGATCGACCATTGGACCGGGTTGTCCCGCCAGGGAGCCGTGCGCGCCGGGATTCCCGATCGCGCCGCGCTGGAGCCGGATGCCCTCGGCCTGCGCCTGCCGCGCGCCTTCATCGCCGAACGCAACGGCGAGGACGCCGTCATCCGCCTGGCCGGGACCTGGGTCGAGGGTTTCCACGGCGCACCGCTGAAGGACCATGCCCTGTTGTCCGTCTGGCGCACCGCCTCCCGGCCACTGGTGGCCGCAGCCATGACCCAGACAGTCCGCGAAGCCCGGCCTGTCGTGATCGCCGCCCTTGCGGGGTTCCTGTCGGCGCAGATCGAGATCGCGCTGGTCCCCCTGCGCGGGCCGACCGGCGCCGTGGACCGAATTCTGGGTCTCTACGCGCCTATGGCCACGCTGAGCTTCGCCACCGATGAACCTCGACTGCTCACCGCCCGGGTCTCGATCGGCGTAGGCGAACCCGCCCGCCCCGCCCTGGCGCTCGCCGTCGTCGGTGGCCGTCGCATCGCCTGAACCGGCTCTCTCAGACCTTCAGATCCCGCCGATACCGCTGCCAGTTCTGCACATAGTGCGCGGCCGAGGCCTTCAGCGCCTCGATCTGCCCCGGCTCCAGCTCCCGCACCACCTTGCCCGGCTGGCCCATGACCAGCGACCCGTCGGGAATGACCTTTCCCTCGGTGATCAGGGTGTTGGCCCCGATCAGACAGTTCTTTCCGATCTTCGCCCGGCCCAGCACTACCGCGCCAATGCCGATCAGGCTGTTGTCGCCGATCTCGCAGCTGTGCAGCATGACCATATGGCCCACGGTCACGCCGTCGCCGATGGTCAGGGGCTCGCCGGGATCTGAATGCAGGACGCTGCCGTCCTGGATATTGGTGTCCCGTCCGATTGTGATGGGGTCGTTGTCCCCGCGCAGGACGGCCCCAAACCAAACGCTGGCGCCCGGTTTGAGAATCACGTCTCCTATCAGGGTTGCATTCGGCGCCAGCCAGTATTCGCCCTCAGGCGGAAGCTGCGGTTTCTTGTCACCGAGACTGTAAACATTCATCCGAACACCGCCATTTCTCAATAAATCGAGGGCTTTAAGCTCTCGTAAACCACGCTAGGCTCATAGTGTAGATGCGATTCGAGGCCGCCATTTCGGCCCCGGATTGGAAGCCGGATCAAGCCCGGTCCGGTCAGGCCTCGGGGAACGTGCGTGGTGCGCTCGGTTCGGCGGATGATTCCGCTGGAAGTTGATCCTTCTTCCGACCCGGGCGGACGCGTTGCGTCCTCTTCTCTCTTCCCACCTTCGTTCGAGGCGATGCTTTTCCGGCATCGCCTTTTTTCATGCCCCGCGGCGATGCGATTTCTGCGTCGCCGTCTTCCATGCCCTGGAGGCGTCCATGACCAAGCGTGCGGCCATCAAGCGTCAGACCCGCGAGACATCCCGTGACCACGGGGTTCTCGATTCCCGTCAGTTCATGGAGGATTCCAAAGTCCGTCGCCTTCCCACCCACGCGGGCTGGTCGCCTCATCCCTCGAATGACGACCGCGACCAGGCCTATGTGAAGACGTTGAAGCCCAAGTCGGATGGCCAGGCCGAAATGATGACGGCGATCGACCACCACAACCTCGTGCTGGCCCTGGGTCCGGCAGGCACCGGCAAGACCTACCTCGCCGTCGCCAAGGCGGTCGAGGCGCTGGAAGCCGGCAAGATCGGGCGAATCGTGCTCAGCCGCCCCGCGGTCGAGGCGGGCGAGTCGATCGGCTTCCTCCCCGGGGATATGGAGGACAAGCTCGCGCCCTATCTGCGCCCCCTCTACGACGCCCTCTCGGATCGGCTCAGCATGAAACGGGTCAAGGCGCTGATGGCCGAGGGCCTGATCGAGATCGCCCCCATCGGCTATATGCGGGGTCGGACCCTGAACAACGCCTTCATCGTCGTCGACGAGGCCCAGAACTGCACCTATGTGCAGCTCAAGATGCTGCTGACCCGTTTGGGCTGGCATTCGACCATGGTGGTCACCGGCGATCCGCAGCAGTCCGACCTGCTGCCCGGAATTTCCGGCCTGACCGACGTCGCGGAACGCCTCGCGCCTGTGCCCGACATCGCCGTGGTGCGTCTGGCCGAGCAGGATATCGTCCGGCATCCGCTCGTGGCTTCAATGATCGGCGTCCTCTGACACTGGTCATCGCCTCACAGATCAGGCCGTCGCCGGATTCACGGCGGCGGCCTTTTCTTCGGCCATGCGGCCGACCGTTCGCCCCGTGACACGATTGCCCCTTCGCGCGCAGGGCCTGGGCTGCTAACCGAACGCCCTTCACTTTTTCAGCGACCCGAATGAAAATCCCCCGCATCGCCTACGCCGCCTACGGCTTCGCCCTCATCATCATCGTCCTCGACCAGTTGACCAAAGCCTGGATCCTGGACGCCCTGCGGATGTTCGACGCAAGCGGGGCACTGATCGACCGCGAACTTTGGTACACACGGTCAGTTGAGGTCATCGGATCGGTCTTTAAGTTGACTTTTGTCGCCAATGAAGGCGTCAGCTTCGGCCTGTTCGGCGACGGCTCGGCGCGATGGATGCTAAGCGCCTTCTCGATCGCCGTGGCGGGCATCCTTGGTTGGTGGGCGGCGAAGGCCGACCGCCGCATGCTGATCACCGCCATCGGCCTGATCATGGGCGGGGCGCTCGGCAATGTGATCGACCGCATCCGCTTCGGCTATGTCGTCGATTTCCTGGATTTTTCCGGCCCCCACTTCTTCCTCGGTTCGATGAAGATCAACTTCCCATGGATCTTCAACGTCGCCGACAGCGCTATCTGCATCGGCGTCATCCTGCTGATCCTCGACAGCGTTCGGGCGGAGCGGGAAGCCAAGGTTGGCCTCGCCGCCGAAAAGTCGTAATCAGCCGCTTCCTACAGGGTTTCCGCGCGCGCCGTTTCCGGCGCCCCGCACCGAGATAACAAACATGCGTCTCCGCACCGTCGCCGTTCTGACCCTCACCACCTCCCTGTTCGCCCTGGGCGCCTGCGCCGGTCTGCGTTCAGGCGGGGGCCTGAACAGGATCACGCCGGACGAGTTTCTCACCGTCTCGACCGCCCCGCTGACCGTTCCGCCGGAGTACGGCCTTCGCCCGCCGGCGCCGGGCCAGCCGCGACCCCAGGAACTCGCCCCCGAATCCGCCGCCCGCCAGATCCTGCTCGGCCAGCGTCAGGCCGTGACCCGGTCGGAAGGTGAACAGCAACTGGTCGCCCAGGCCGGCGGCGACCGCGCCGATCCTCTGGCCCGCTATGTCGTGGACGATGAGTTCGGCGACCTGGCGCACAAGGAAGAGAGCTGGGCCAACCGCATCATGTTCTGGCGCCGCGACGATGCCGCGACCCAGACCGCCACCGCCGTCCAGACCTCTGAAGGCGCTGTGAACGTCGACGCGGCGAGCGAATTCGCCCGCGTCCAGGCCCTGACCGGGGGCCGCGCCGGCATCTCCATCACGCCGCGCCGCGACACGGGCTTCAAACTTCCGGGCCTCTAGGGTTCAATCCACCCCACGAAGGGACCCGGCCGCGAAAGCAGCCGGGCCTTTTTGTTTCAGGATCAGGCCTTGGCGGCTCCCGCCCTGAGACCGCGCTCGGCCAAGGCGACAATGGCGACGCCGCCCATGGTCAGGGCCGCGCCCACCAGGATTTGCGGCGTCAGTACATCACCCATCAGCCCCCAGCCGATCAGGATGGAGACCACCGGCGTGGCCAGCAGATAAGGCGTCACCCGCCCCGCCTCGCGTTTCTGCACCAGCCAGAACAGGAGGGTCGTGGCCAACACCGACGACACCAGTCCTGCCCAGATCACGCAGGCCCAGACAAGGGCGTCGGCCCGCTGCACGGCCTCCCACTGCCCCCGTTCAAACAGGGCCGAAGCGAAGGCCAGTGACGGCAGGGCGACCAGCGATAGCAGACCCTGCATCTTCAACGGCGGGATTGAGGTCGTCCGCCGCGCCACGACCGTGGTCAGGGCCCAGGCCCCGGCGGCGGCGATGCCGACCAGGATTCCCTTCCAGTCGGCGAGGGCGTGGGGATCCAGCGTCATCCAGGCGACGCCGAGGAAGGCGACACCCATGCCGGCCAAGGCGAGCCGCGACAGCCGCTCGCCCAGCAACAGGAAGGCGAACAGCGCGGTGAACGGGATCCACAGCTGGGCCGCGACCGATACCGGACTGACGTCGTTCGCCAGCCAGAAGGCGAGGTAGATCAGGCCGTAGTGGATCGGCCCGCCCAGTCCGACGATGATCAACAGACTCTTCCAGTTGGGGAACGGCGGCCGCACGAACGGGATCAGACAGGCTGCCGCGATGGCGAACCTCAGCGCCGCCATCAGCAGCGGCGGCAGCGTCTCGGTGCCGAATTTGGCGGCCGCATTGTTGACGCCCCAGATCACCACCACCGCGACGATGGCGAGGATCTCGACCGGCGAGAGGGGGCTGTGCGGCTTGTCAGGTGTGGTCACCCGCTCGGCTTAACGCGCGCCGGCGCCGTGTGCGAGCGCGCACGGCGACACTTTGCATTTCGGAGTGTGGCACGCCCCCGAGGCGGCGACGCTCCCCGGCAGTTCGGAGCGTGGAAAGCCGCCCCGGCCTAGAACGGAATGTCGTCGTTCAGGTCGTAGCTTTCCTTGGGACCGCTGGGCTTGTTGGCCCCGCCCGTCGAGAAGCCCGAGGAATAATCGTCGTCACCGCCACGCGAGGCCCCGCCGCCGGCGCTATCGTTCCGTCCGCCCAGCATGGTCAGCTCGCCGCGGAATTTCTGCAGCACGATCTCGGTGGTGTATTTCTCGACCCCGGCCTGCTCGTATTTGCGGGTTTGGATCGAGCCCTCGATGTAAACGGTCGAGCCCTTCTTCAGATAGTTCTCGGCCACCTTGACGATGTTCTCGTTGAAGATGACCACCCGGTGCCACTCGGTCTTCTCCTTGCGCTCGCCGGTAGCCTTGTCGCGCCATTGTTCCGAGGTGGCGAGGGACAGGTTGGCCACCCGCTCACCCGAGTTGAGGGTGCGGATTTCCGGATCCTTGCCCAGATTGCCGACCAGAATAACCTTGTTGACGCTGCCCGCCATCGCCGAGCTCCTTCTTCGTTCTGGCCCGCCGCGCTTCGCGCTGTTCGGAGCCGATTGTCTGTTGTCCGGGCCTAGCGCGCTTTCGGCCCCTGCGGGTCGGGTTTGTCGCCACCATCCACAGGAACGCGTTGTTCCACGTTTGTTCTGTTTCGTCTAGGGCGTCGGGGGCGCGGTCGGATCCGGCTTGGGGTTGGCCGATACGGCGATCGGGGTGCCGTCGATCGCCCGCTGGATTGCCCCCGGCATGGCCAGACGACCGTCGCCCGTTCGGGCCATGGCGTTGAACCGCCCGCCGTCCAGCGTCTTCGAAAGCCATACGCCGCCGCGGTCGATGAAGATGAACTGACCTTGGTAGGAGCCCGTGATCTCCTGCCGCGAGCCTCCCATGCGCAGGAACCGCAGGCGAACTTCTTCCAGCCGCGCCGCACAGAACTCGATCTGCGGCTGGTTGTCCGCCACCTTGTTGAACCGCGGCGCCTCGCCCTCGGCTCCGGCTTCGACGGCGTAACAGACGCCCGGGTCGAATGGAGCCTCAATGGCCTTTTCGCAGGCTGCGAGGGCCAGGCCGCCGACGGCGATGGCTGTCAATGCGGCGTATTTCATCAGCGCAGCCCCGGGAATGTGCAGCTTCGGTCCTGCTCGGCCAGCGTGCGGAATCGGCTGTTGTCGGGCGATTGCTCGACCCGGCGGGGCACGAGCCGGAGCGTCATGTCGCCCCAACGGCCGTAGAGCGCCTCGCCCGGCCGTACGCAGGTACCCGAATACAGCGCCTGGACGCAGGCGTTCAGACTCATGTTGGACGACAGCGAACGCCAGTCCGACCCCGTGTGGCGCAGGCAGGTGGCGCCGGACGCCGGCTGGACGGAGGGCTCATCCAGCTGTTGATCCGTGAGCGGCGGTTGCTCCGCTTCAGTCAATTCAATGGGCGGCGCGCTGGGCGGCGGGGCGAAGGCGGCGGTCGGAGCAGCGGCCAGGGCGCCGGTCTCGTCGATGCCGACGTCGAGCGCGTCCGTGGCCACGCCGTTGCGCCGCGCGCAGTCGGACAGGGTCGCCAGGCCGATGTACTGGCCATCGACGAAGCAGCGCAGCTCGCGCGTGGTGTTCAGCTCAGGGGCGTCGGCGACGTCGACGGTCAGCCCGCCCTGCGCGGCGGGCGGAGGCGCCGGATTCCGGTCCCGACCGCCGCTGAAAATCAGCGCGATGATCACGGCCGCGACGACCGCCAGGCCGGCGCCGATGGCGATGAGAAGACGATTGTCCTGAGGCATGAAAGGCTCGCGCGGATGGAGGCTCCAATAACCCCGCCTGGCCCTTCCGCGTCAACGATCTTCGTCGGAAGAGGCCTAACCGCCGAGGCGGGCGAGTGCGGCCTGATAATTGGCGAGCTGCGCGCTCTGGTATGCGGGGGGCGCTCCCGTGATGGGCGGCCGGGAGGCTCCGGGCGCGAGCGCCTTGTAGGCGTCCCTGACCACCCGGACGGCGGCCCTGAGGGTCTCGACCGTGGATTTGATCTGGACCGCCCCGGTCAGTGACAGGGTCGGCGGCAGCGCCATCGCAAAAGTTTTGATATCGCCGGCCGCCGGTTTGGGACTGACGATCCCGGGAGACAGGCCGAGGGCGGCGAGGGCGTCCCGGCCCGTCTCGCCACTGGTCAGGATCGCGCCGGCCCGCCCGTCCCGCGGCACAATGGACAGCCTCTGCAGCCGTCCGCTGTTCAGGGCATCGGTTTCTCCGGGCTTGAGGGCATCGGGGGCGACGGTAACCTTCAGCTGCCCGGAGGCGGCCTGCTCGATTTTCCGCGCGAGGGTCTGCAGCGTGTCCCCGGCGTCGATAGTGACCGCCCGGCGGCGGCTCCCATCAGCGGGCGACACATAGAAGCGGTCGCCCGGCCGCAACGCTGTCGCCGCCGTCAGGGTCTTGGAATCCCCTACCGAAACCAGCCCTTGGGGCAGACCCAGACGGTCCAGCACACTGGCGCCCCCGCTCGCGACGGCGAGGCTCAGGGGCGATGCCTGCTGGTCCGCCCCTGGCCAGGTTCGGGTCCATTCGACCGCGCCGGTCAGCGGGTCGAGGCGGGTGAGATAGCCCTGTCTGGGATCAGCCGCCGGAGCCCCGGGCGGACGATCGGCGATGCCCGTGATCCAGACCTTTCCGCCATGCACCTTCATATCCGCGACACTGTCATCGCCGGCGGCGCCGACATAGGTCAGCCGATCCGCGGCGGCTGGCAAGAGATCGGCCCCCAGTACCGCGACATAGGCGTCTGAGCTGCCCGAGTGGGCCCTGTTCACCGTCGCAATATCCAGGGCGGGATTGCGGGTCGTTCCGGTCAGGACGACCCGACCGGCGGACACCGCGATCCCGGTCACGTCGCCGCTGGCGGCTCCCAGATCCCGGACCGCGGACAGGCTGGGGGTTCCGTCGGCACCCGGCGTATAGTGACGCACGACGACCCGGCCGCTCTCGACCCCGGCTGTGTAGATTGACAAGCCATCGACGGTCATGGCCTTGACGCTGTCATCGCCGACGGTTCCGAACTGGCTGATTGACACCGGCGCCGCGATGAATGGCGCCAGGCTGTGAGCCTGGGTCGCCGAAAAGCCCTGCAGATAGCCGTCCCATCCCCCAAGCCCCGACGCGCCCGGCATCGCTGACCTGGAACGCCCTGCGACATAGATCCTGCCGTCGATCCCGAACGACACGGCCGTAGCCTCGTCCGCCGCTCGGGCGCCGCGCCGCTGCCTCCACAGCTCCTCTCCCGCCCCATTGAACACGGTGACGAAACTGTCAGACAGATTGGCATCCACGACCCGTGCGCCCGGTTCGAGCGCGCCGGTCACCGATCCTGCCACGGCTACTCTTCCGTCAGCGGCGATAGCAATCGCATAACCGTTCGCCTGGTTAGAGGCCCCCAGCATGCGCGTGGCCACAACCCGTCCGGACGGATCGAACTTCATCAGCGCCACATCGCGCTCGCCCTTGAGCGGCTGCGAGCCCGGGGCCGCCTCAATGTCGGCGACGATCCACAGCGACCCATCGGAGGCGACGGCGCTCGCCCGAACCGTCTCGACGCCCTTGGGCAAGGCCGTTTGCGAGGCCCGACCGGCCACCCAGCCTGTCTGCCCGGACGGTTGCAGGGGCGCCGGCGCGGTGCCGCCGTCGCTCTGGAATTTTAGAAGTTCGTTTCCGCCGGCGACGCCGGCGGCCTGGACGACATAGACAGCGTCTGAGGTCTGAGGCGCGGTGAACCGCACCGATTCTGCGCTGGCGCCCTGCAGAACCAGCGCCCATTGATCCGCCTGTGGCGGCAGGGTGATGGTCTTGGCGCCGAGCTGGAGGGTGCGGGGCGCGCCGTTGACCTTTTCGCGGCCCAGCCGCGTAGCGACCCCGGCGCCGGCCAGCTTGCCATTGATGAAGGTGATGACGTTGTCGAGCGTGCGGGTCTGGGCGCCCATCCCGGCGAGGTCGATTGGCACAGGGACGTTGCCACCGACGGTTCCGATCGTGATGTCGAACACGACGGGACCCTCGAGGTTCGGCACGGAAGACGCCAGGTCGCCATCATGGACCGGCCGGGTCACGATTCGCGTCGCGTCGCGCGCCACGCCTGCCGACGTCTTCGCGCTCGTCGATGACACGCCCTGGACCATACGGATGTCTTCGAAACCGGCCGTCTGAAGATAGGCGCCGACTTCCGAAATCCCGGAAGCAAAGCGCTGCCGGATCCGGGCGGCCTCGGTCTCGCCGACGCCGCTCTGGTCCACCCTTGTGGCGAGGGCGGTCAGTGAGGTCAGACCCTGATAGAGCGCGAACAGTTTCCGGTAGTCGGGCGACGCTCCAGGCAGATCGAGGCGACCGGTATCGACGTTGATCAGCTGTCGGGCGGCGAGCGCTGTCCGGACCACGGAGTCCTGTTTGGAAGCCTTGGTGCTGACCTCCCAAGGGGGAGTCGGCTGGGTCCGCACGGGCCTCGCCCCGGACGTGACGCCGGCAGTTGTCGTGTCGCCCGCGGAGACTCCGTACAAACCGAGTAGGTAGCTGTTGTTGATCACGGCGAACTCCCACCCACGACTATGGCGGCTCAACCGTAACGACCGCTTAACGTCCGGTTCCGGAGGGACTTCGACCGCGACTCAGGGAACAATGTCCCAGTGCGTCCGTTATCGGCGCGCTGGATGAGGATGACGCTGTGAAGATCGCCTTCGTCAACGCCTTGAAAACATTGCTTTCCCTGTACGGGATCGGAACGCGGCGACGCCCTGCGGCCATCCAGATCGGCCCCGCCGGCATACGCCGACCGGCCTAGTTCCGGAACAGCGACAGGATGATTTGCGGCGCCTGATTCGCGATCGACAATGACTGCGCGCCGAGCTGCTGCTGCACCTGCAGCGCTTGAAGGCTAGCGCTTTCCTTCGCCAGATCAGCGTCAACCAGCTTCCCGATCCCGGTTTCAAGCGAATCCATCAGCTTTGAGACGAAGATGTTGTGCGTCTCGATCTGCTTGGCTTGCGCCCCAAGTGTCGCCAGCGCGGAAGTGGCCGTCGCCAGGGCCGTATCAATGGCGGCGAGCGCCGTTGCTGCACTGGCTGGCAGAAGCAGGTTCTGCGTACTGAGTCCCAGGCCGGCGCCTGTAAAGTCCTGCGGATTGATCGAGATGGTATCGACGGCGTTGACATTGGCGAGAAAGTTGATCGGCGCTGTGAGAGAGTTGTCCAGCAGGTTGACCCCGTCGAACGAGGCGCTGTCGGCGAACTGTTGGACAGACCGAACCAGACTCTGGAAGTCGTTGTCATAGGCCGCCCGGGATTGGGCTGTTTGGGATAGGTCGGACGCAGCCACGGCCTTCTGGCGCATCTGGATGATCAGATCGGCGATCGACTCCCCGGCTGCCAGAGATACGTCCGCCAGCGAGGTAGCGCGGTCCAGGCTGGTCTTCACGGCAGTCAGAGCGCCCAGATCAGCCCGCTGGTTCTGCGCGATCGCCCATACCGCCGAATTGTCCTTGGCCCCCCCGACCTTCAGGCCCGTGCTGATACGGTTCTGCACCGCCGACATCCGGTCGTTGATCTGGTTGAGATTTTGCAGCGCGACGAGCGCGGAAGGATTGGAGTGGACGCTGTTGGACATGGTTCTCGCCCTGGACTGGTTCAGGGAAAGCCTATGGGGCGAGTCGTATGCGTATGGTTAACGCGAGATGTCCGGGCGCGCAGCCGCGGCCCGGGGACAGTCAGGTCTGCACGACGTTTCAGGCGGTGGTGTTGATCACCGCCCCGACGCCGTAGTCGTCTTGCTGCCTCATCTTGAGGACTTCCTCGCTCGGCAGCTGCCGGACGACCTCACCGGTCTCCCGGTCCAGAGTCTTGTAGACAAAGGATCCCGCACGGGATCCTTGCTCGATCACCAGCCGGTAACGGGCCAGGCGTTCGGCGTCTGCGGCGGCTCTGGAATTGGCTTCGTGGTCAGCTCCGGACTGCAGCGATGGTTCGGCTACAACAGCCGGCACCGCCCGTATTGATTGTTCTGCATTCATCTCCTGAACGTCGGCGACTAAGCCAACGTCTCCCGGTCACGAACGCTCGGAAGCAGAGGCGGAACCGCGAGCGGCTCCGCCTCCGTTCCCCATTCCTTAGCGGAACAGGCCGAGCAGGATCGAACTCGACTGGTTGGCGATCGACAGCGCCTGCACACCCAGCTGTTGCTTGGTCTGCAGAGCGGTCAGTCGGGCGCTTTCCTTGGCCAGATCGGCGTCGACGAGGTTGCCCACGCCGGCTTCAAGGGCGTCCTGGATCTTGCTGGTGAAGGTCAGCTGCCGTTCCAGGGACTTGGAGTTGCTGCCAAGCGTACCGAGCTTGGCCGCGAACGCCGTATTGGCGGTCTCGACGTTGGCTGCGGTTGCAGTGGTCCGCGTAGCGGTGGTGGCGGTCGACACGGTCGTAGCGGCGGCGGCCGCGCCATGCACCGTATAGGTACTGGCGGTGCCCGTCTGAACCACCAGATTGTTGGTGGCCGATCCGGCGGAGAACAGATTGATCCCGTCGAAATTCGCACCCGCCAGAGCAGCCGTGATCTCGGTGCCCAGAGCGTTGAAGTCAGCGAGATAGGCCGTTTCGGCGGCGGAACCCGCAACGGACGACTGGATGGCGACCGCCAGACCCTTTTGCTCTTCGAGGGCCTTGGTGATCGTGTCCCCGGCCGCCAGGGCGACGTCGATGACCGATTGACCGCGCTGGATGGAGTTCTTGACCGAGTTGAGGGCGCCTTGTTCAGCACGCAGGCCGGAAGCGATCGCGAAGATGGCCCCGTTGTCCTTGGCGCTGGCAACCTTCAGCCCGGTATTGACGCGGTTCTGAACGGTGTCCAGCTCGCGGCTGGTCGCGTTCAGGCTCTGCAGCGCAACGAGGGCGCCGGCGTTCGTGTTGATGCTGTTAGCCATTTTGGCTGTCCTTTGTCTTCGACATGACCGACGCCGTTTTGGCTGTCGGGGGCGTTCTGCCCGATGGGGTCGAAGCAAGGACGAAGCCACCCCCTGGCCCCCCATGCCAACTCAACGGTCGTTGTTTTTATTGCGTTAGTTCTTGTTCACCACAATCCCGACCCGGAACAATCTGCCGGGCTGGGGGCAGGATTTGCCGGGTGGTCGGCACCTCGTGCCGGGGTCGGCCCCACCGGGGTACGTGCCGGCGCCCCTGCAGGGTTAGGTTCGACCAAGGCGCTCGTCCCGCCCCGGCCAGGATCACCATCCACCCGGTTGGGGATTGTCTGTCCGTCGGCGTCGGGCCCTCATTCTGGACTTGTCCGTCCGAGGCACCCGAAAAAGCTCGCCGCCGGGCCCAATGGTCGCTAGCCGAGCGGATGGGCGGCGATAGTCACTGAACGCGGCGGGCAGCGAGGCAGCGCCGTTCGGCGTCGCCTCACTCGATCAGGCCGGGAAGCGATGGTCAGGCTCCCAAACGAAATCAGCCTTGACGGACTGGGTCCGCCAAGGCTGAAATTTCGCTTCGGGATGCCGCAGGGCCCCTGCAGAGCCCAGGTTTACGCGACCTGAAGCAGGAGGGTTTAGCGGAACAGGCCGAGCAGGATGGAACCCGACTGGTTGGCGATGCCGAGGGCCTGCACACCCAGCTGCTGCTTGGTCTGCAGAGCGGTCAGCCGTGCGCTTTCCTTGGCCAGATCCGCATCGATGAGGTTGCCGACGCCGGCCTCGAGAGCGTCCTGAATCTTGCTGGTGAAGGTCAACTGCCGCTCCAAGGACTTGGAGTTGCTGCCCAACGTACCGAGCTTGGCCGCAAACGTCGCGCTGGCGGTCTCGACGGCGGCGGCTGTGGCGCCGGCCCGGGCGATAGCGCCGGTGGCCGTCGCGACGGTCGTTGCGGCGCCGGCCACAGCATGCACCGTATAGGTCGTGCTGGTGCCCGTCTGAACCACCAGGTTGTTGGTGGCCGACCCGGCCGAGAACAGATTGACGCCGTCAAAGCTCGCGCCTGCCAGCGCAGCCGTGATCTCGGTGCCCAGGGCGTTGAAGTCGGCGAGATAGGCCGTTTCGGCGGCGGAACCTGCAACGGACGACTGGATGGCGACCGCCAGACCCTTTTGCTCTTCCAGGGCCTTCTGGATCGTGTCTCCGGCCGCCAAAGCCACGTCGATGACCGACTGACCGCGCTGGATGGAGTTCTTGACCGAATCCAGAGCGCCCTGCTCGGCCCGCAGACCGGAGGCGATCGCAAAGATGGCGCCGTTGTCCTTGGCGGAAGAAACCTTCAGCCCGGTGTTGACGCGGTTTTGCGCGACATTCAGCTCACGGCCGGTCGCGTTCAGGTTTTGCAGCGCAACGAGGGCGCCGACGTTCGTATTGATGCTGTTAGCCATTTTGGCCTGTCCTTTGTCTTCGACATGTCCGACGCCATTTTGGCGGTCAGGAGCGTTCTGCTCGGAGCCACCTTGAGCAAGGACGGAGCCACAAATCGACGACCAGATCATGACCTCTGGTCATTGATTTTATGAACTAATTTATCTAGCCAGGCGCGTCTCTTCCGGCAAAACCTGCCAGGGCCAGGCATGTTCTGCCGGGTGGTCGGCAGGTCGTTCCTGTAAAGGAATGTCGGGCGGCGTTCCGCGAGATCCGCCTCCGCGCCCAGCGGAGCACGTTTTCTACCAGGGCCAGATCGCCGGCCTGCGCCGGGCGGCGGTTTCACGCCGCCACCGATCCTGCAGCGCCCGTTCGGCCGTCAGCGTCTCGACCGCCGTCGCCCGGGCGTTCTCACAGGCGACCAGACGCGCGCCCCGTTCGACGTAGGCGACCTCAAGATCGGCCTGGGTCGGCGCTTCGGGCAACCGTCCCAATACGCAGGACGTCGTCGCCGCCCGGGGCAGGGTCAGGCGCGGCGGCTCCGCAGACGGCGGGAGCGAGGCGGCACAGCTCGCGGTCATGCCCGGCAAGGCGAGCAACACGATCCGGGTCCAGCGGGGTTTCAGCATCATGGGCGCTCCTGGCCTTTGTTGCGGCGCGCACGGTCGTCCGCGCGACCGCCACCGTCTGTTGATGAAGCTCGTCGAGACGCCGGGCCTGGTCCACAGCGCCCTCGACCTCCAGGCGACGCGCGACGGCGGCCGCGGCGGCGTCCGAGACCCTGGCCTCGGCCGCCCGCAGCCGGCGCTCGGCCAGCCCCAGCGGATCCCAGCGAAAGCCCATCGCATTCAGACCGATCAGGGCCGCACCCAGAAGCCCCGCCGTGACCACCGTCCACCCGCGTGGCGTCAGGGTCCGGAACAGCACCGACGCCCTCACGGGAACACCTTCCGGTCCAGCTCGAAATGCGGACCGTCCCTGAGGCTGGTCCAGTCGCCGCCCCAGACCATCGCCGTCCCCTGACGCGCGGCGGCCGCCTTGAACGCCGCCGCGATGCGGGGATAAAGCGGCCAGTCCCAACGCACCTGTCCGTCGACAAGAGCCGCGACGTCCACCGCGTGGCCGGTCAGGTGGCGCGACCGCCTCGTCCGGCTGGCTCCGGCCCGGACCAGCGCCGCCTGACGTTCGGGCGTACGCAGGCCCTCCGTCACCATGAACTCCACCGGGCTCAGCGCCGCGGCCTCCCGCACCAGCGCGACCAGCCTGGGGTGAACCCCGGCCAGCCGCTTGAGCGATCGTTCCGACAGACGAAAGCTCATGGCCGGTCCTCCCCGCCCAACGGGGGCCGCAGCACCGCCAGCGTCGCGATCAGTTGCTGGGCCGTCGGCGCCACCAGATAGAGAACGAGAATCAACGCCAGCAGCGCCATCAGGGCCTGCGCTAACCGCGGCGCGGCATCTGGCGGCGTCCCCGCGATCAAACGGTCGAGCAGCAGCCACGCCGCACCGCTGGTGGCGAACACATACAGCCTGCGCCACAGCCACCGGCCCTCGGCCAACGCCGGCGCGCCGGGTGTCGAAGAGGCGGTCATCGGTCATCCTCCGGATCATCGAGGGGGGCGTCGCCTCGCCGCCATCCTGGACTGGCGTGGGCGAACAGATCGGCGGCGGTCAGACGGCCGGGCGTGTCCCAGACCTCCTCATCCAGCAGCCAGGGATCGACGCGATCATCGGACAGGGTCATGGCGCGGCTCATCCGACCGCCGTCAGCCGGACGACGCCCGGTCCCCCGGCGCCGCCGACGCCGCCCACCGAGACCCCCGCCCCGCCGCCACCGCCACCGCCGCCAACCGAGCCGCCCGAAGCGCCCGCATGGCCCGACCCGGAGGTCGCCGCGCCGCCGCCTCCCCCGCCGCCGCCTGCCCAATACAGCGTGGGCTGGGGAGCCGCCGTCCCCGGCGATCCCGCTGCGCCCAATCCACCCGCCCCGCCCAGAGCCTTGACCGCCAAGGCGCCGCCGTCCCCGCCGGCTCCGCCCACCCGCGCGACGCCCGCACCATCCAGTCCGCCGCCCGCTCCGCCGCCGCCCGGTGCATCCGGCCGGTCAAGGCTCCGGCCCGCCGCACCACCAGTCGTGACGCTGGACGCACCGCCGGCGTTGGAGCGAGGCGCGCCCTCGCCCGCCGACCCTCCCTCGCCGTCAGTGCTGCCGCCCAGCCCGCCGCCACCGCCACCACTCGCGACAAGCAGGGTGGTCCCGCCCATGGACACGGCGCCGCCGCTCCCGTCCGAACCCGCCGCAGTGTTGCCGCCAAGGCCACCGATCCCAACGACGACATCAAGCGTTCCGCCCAGCAGTTCGGCGGGCCACTGCCCCCGGCTGATCCCGCCCGCCCCACCCCCGCCTCCGCCGAAGCGCGAGCCCGAAGCGCCGAAGCTTCCGGCTCCACCTCCGCCTCCGCCGCCCACCATCACGGCCTCGACGCTGCGGGCCCAGGTCGGCACGGCATAGCTTCCATCGGCGGTGAAGGTGGTCACAGTTCGCCGGCCGGCACCCTGCGCAAACGTCGTCCGACCCGTGGCGCGATCGACGGCGAAGGCGTCGTGCCAACTCGCACCGTCGGCGCTGACCTTGAGTCTGAGGTCGTCATCGCCGACCAGCCCCAGCTCCGCACGACCGCTCCAACCGCTTTGGAACAGCAGCGACAGCACGTCGCCGGGGGCCTCCTTGTTCAAGGTCAGCCGCAGATCGCCCGTGCCTCCGGCCCACGCCTCCAGCGCCGTCCACAGGGCCGAGTTCAGCCGCGCGGCGAACGGATTGGCCCCGTCCGCCGTGGTCCCGACCCCCAGCCGGGTCAGCGCCTGCGCCACACCCAGCCGCGCGCCCAGCGGAGCCCAGTCGCCGCCATGCCGCACGACGACCGCGTCGGCATCCTCCACCAGGGCGATCAGACCATCGCCGGTCTCAACGACCGCCCAGCCGCCGCCCTCCGCCCGCATCAGCGTGCCAACCGGGCGCGAGCTCCAGTCGATGCCCGTCGCGCCGGCCGGCATTATCCAGAGGCTGCCGTCGACCGGCGCGGCGGGTTGGGCCGTGGTCGTGCGGCTGACCACGACGGTCTGGACCAGGGCGTCCAGCCGGGTCAGGGCCTCGTTCAAGGTGACGTGCTTCTGCATCTGCCCGGCCGCCAGATATGGCAGGGCCAGCCGCGCGCTGTGATCGTCGCTCATGGAAATCTCCGAAATCATGTCGGAGATCAGTCTGACGGGGCGGCTTCCTCAGGTGGGCTGATGACGCTGTAGGCGACACAAAATGCCGCAACATCAACGGTCTGGCGCGCCGGAATATGCTGGCAATCGGTGAAAAGGTAGCGGGGAGACCGTAGTTGGAAGGGCTGAACGACCTCCCCGCCGACGGGCCCGCAGGCTGTCAGGACCAAGCGGCCCGCTTGCGCGGCGCCGCGATCGTACCCGTCAGGACAGCTACGGTGGCGGTTTGACGGCGGATGCAGACTACAGCCGCTGGAACGCACCCTGGGCGACGACCGGGCCGTCCGGCTTGTTCGGGGCTGGTGTATGTCCGGGAGCTTCCATCGAGACCGCGACCGCGCTGGCCGTTCCGGCCGGGTTGAACAGGGCCTGACCCAGATGATGCCGCGAGGTGGCTGAACCGTCGATGGCGCCGACCAGCTGGACCCCGCCCTCGGGCATGACCAGCCACAGGTGCGGCACCCGCGTGTCGCCTGCCATCTCTGTCGTGGGCGCCAGGTAGAGTTCCCCCGTGCCGGCGTCATAGGCCAGCGTCATCGCCGCCGCACCGTTCTCCAGCGTCAAGGTCGCGACCCGGATGACCGCGGGCGGCGGAGCCGGCGCGGCGATCGGCACGGGCGCCGGCTGGGCCAGGAGCACGACCACCGCCGCCAGACTGGCCGCCAGCAGGCCTGTCGAGCCGACGGCCCAACGGCGCCAGAAGACGACGCTGTTGTCATTGGCGGCGGCCGGCGGCGTCAGCGCCGCCTCGACACTCGGCCAGACCCAGGGCGAGGGTTCGACCGACACGATCCCGTCGGCCAGACCGCCGAGCCGCTCGTTCCAGTCGCCTACATGGGCGGCGAAGGCGGGGTCAGCGGCCTCACGGGCGCGGGCGGCGGCCTCGTCTTCCGGCGAGAGGATGCGCAGGGCCAGTTCCCCGGCGAGAGCCAGGTCCTCATCCATGCCGCCGATGTTGGTGGGATCGGTCATGATTCGAGACACATTCTCAGCCGCATCAATCCGCGCCGGATCCAGCTCTTCATTGTGCCCAGCGGCACATTCTCGCGCGCCGCCAGGGCGTCATAGGTCACCCCCTCGATAAAGGCGGTGCGGATGGCGCCCCCGGTCTTTTCATCCAGCTGGCCGAGGCAATCGTTGAGGCGGCGCACATCGTCGCCGGTCTCCAGCGCCTGGGCCGGCGACGGGGCGTCGTCGGCGATAACGGTGGCGGCTTCGTCGATCGGCGTCGATTTGCGCATGGACGCGCTTGACCTCAGCCGGTCGATCGCCCGGTTGCGGGCGATGGTCACCAGCCAGGTAATGGGGCTCGCACGGGACGCATCAAAACTCCCGGCCTTCCTCCATACGGTCAGATAGGTGTCCTGCAAAACGTCCTCGGCGAGCTGTCGGTCAGCCAAGATACGCAGGGTCACGCCCAATAGCTTCGCCGAGGTCGCATCATAGACGCGGCGGAAGGCGGCGCGGTCCCCTTCGCCCGCGCGGCCGAGCGCCTGGGCCAGTTCGTCTCGGGTCAGGATCGCGCTCATTCAGAGGTCCGGCAAAGCATGGATTGAATTGGCGGCGGCGGCGGGAGTTCGTCAAGCCATTCAGTCATGCAGATAGACGATCCGCCGCAGCTTCGGATTGCGGCGCATGTCGGCGACATGGCCCTCGTGAGCGCCCGAGGCCCGCGCTTCGCGCTCATTGTCCTCGACCCAGTGAGTGCTCTCGATGTCTTTCTGCAGCGCCTTGGCCGCCATCAGGTGGCCCGGGAACAGCATGTCGACGACATCCGGCGCGAACGGGATCACCTCGCCCACGACCGTGGCCGTGCTGTCCAGACCCAGATAGCCGGCCATCCGCAACAGCGTGCCCGGAGCGGCATTCGCCTTTGCCGCCTGTGCCAGCAGCCACCCGGCGGCCCCGACGCTGTAGACCGTGCCCACCACCGGTATCCAGGTCAGCAGGCCGTCCAAGCCGATACCGAAAGGGCCAATGCCCAGCGCCCGGTCGGACAGCTTCTTGACGCCCTCGACATTGGACCAGATCTTCTCGATATCCGCGACGGACCGTCTGGCCATGTCTGCCCTCCTCAAGCGAGACCGTAACGCGCGATGACGAACCCCGTTCACCCGGAAAGGCAAGGATCCTTCGCAAAAGGACTTGCTTGGGTCGTCCGGCTCGCACTGGCGGGCTTGATCGCGCCGCCGACGGTCGTGGCGCTGGTGGCGATCACCGGGATACGGAACCAGTACGCCGACCTGATGGCCCAGTTCACGGCCCCCTCCCTGTTCGCCACCGTGGGGCTGGGCCTATTGCTCGTGCTTGTCAGACGGTGGCGGTGGGCCGCCGCGGCCCTCGTGCCGGCGGCCTTGCTGCTGATCGCCGTGTCTCCCCAATGGTTTCCGACGGCCTCACGCCCCGAGGCCGGCGCCGCCACGATCCGGATCTATTCCGCCAATCTCTGGGTCCGGAACCGCGATCTGGACGCCATAGCCGGGTCCATCCATCAGGCCGACGCCGATGTGGTCATGCTGATCGAGCTGGGCGACGCCATCGCGCCCCATCTGGATGCGCTGGTCGGCGCCTATCCCTATCGGATTGCAAGCCCGCGGATGGATCGCCCGAACGGCGCGGTCCGGTCGGTGATCGCCTCGCGCTACCCGCTCGCCGCGCTCCCGCGCCCGGCCGGGGTGGAGGCGGTCGGGGCAAGGGCGGCGACACCGCTCGGCGCGCTGAATCTCGTCAGCATCCATTTTACCCGACCGTGGCCCTTTGAGGAATCGTGGGGCCAGATCAGCCAGACGATGGCCTTGGACGAGATGCTTGAGGGATTGAGCGGCCCGGTCGTGGTCGCCGGCGATTTCAACAGCGTCTCCAGCGCCCGCATCGGCAAACAGGTCCGGCGCGAAATCGGCCTTCGGCCCGCGCCGGGCTTTCCCGGGACGTGGCCCAGCGACCTGCCGTCAGCCCTCGGGATTACCATTGACCAGGTCTACGCCTCTCCGGACCTCGCCTTCACCAGCCGCCGCCTCGGCCTCCCGACCGGCTCGGACCATCGCCCGGTGGTGACCGAAATCACTCGCGCGACCGACTGAAATCTGAGCCTTGTCGGACGAAGTCCGACAAGGCTCAGATTTCAGTCCAGAATCGGGGACTGACCAAGGCCGCCAGCCGTTCGGCGTGGCCGTCCGACGGAAAGTCGTCAGCGATCCAGCCGTCCTCGAACGCCTTCAGCAGCCGACCCGTCTCCGGCCCCGGTTCGACGCCCAGCCGCGCCAGTTCTCGCCCGCCCACGGGCATCGGCGGACGTTTCCAGCCCTCGGCCAAGGCCAGCAGGCGGCGCGCGCGGGCGTCATCCGCGGGGCTTTCCGCCCACCGCCGGTGCAAGGCGTCAGCGACGGCGCGGACCCCGTGGCGATAGACGGCGGCCCGGACCTCGGCGTCGCTCATCGCCGGGCTGACATCGGGTCCGGCGCGGGCCGCCGCGGCCAGGCGGTCGCGTGTTGAATTGGGAAACCGAAGCCGGCTCGACGCATCTCTCACAAGCCGCTCGTCGATCGGGAAAAGCGTCATCAGTCGCACCACCGGGTCGAGGCTCAGCTCCACGGCGGCGTTGAACAGCGTCCCTGTCGAAGCCTCTGGCAGGATCTGCGCCAGCACCCCCGCCTCGGCCATGGCCGCCATGGCGACGCGCGGGTCCGGCGCGGCCAGCAGGGTCATAAGCTCCTTCGACACCCGTTCGGCCGACAGTCGCGTCATGCCCGGCGCCAGCGCACCGCAAGCGCTCAGCGCGGCCGCATCGGGATCGCCGACGCCGTACCGGGCGAAAAAGCGGAAGAAGCGCAGAATGCGCAGATAGTCCTCGCGGATGCGCGTCCCAGGGTCGCCGACGAAGACGATCCTGCCCGCCGCCGCATCGGCCACGCCCTCGCCCGTCGGGTCGAACACCCGCCCCTCGCCGTCGGCATAGAGGGCGTTGAGGCGAAAATCCCGGCGCGCCGCGTCCTCGGCCCAGTCGTCGGTGAAGGCCACGGTGGCGTTGCGACCATCCGTCGAGACGTCGCGGCGCAGGGTGGTGATCTCGAACGGCTGGCGCTCCGACACCGCCGTCACCGTCCCGTGGGCGAGGCCCGTCGGCACAGCCTTCAGCCCGGCGGCTCGGATAGCGCAGTCGGTCTCTTCGGGCTTCAGCGTGGTGGCGATGTCGATATCGGCGACCGGCGCCCCGATCAGGGCGTTGCGCACGCAGCCGCCGACGAAGCGGGCGCAGCCGGGGCCGCCCGCCGCCTCCAGCGCCGCCATCACCGCCCGGGTGGCCGGGGCCGTCAGCCAGGGCTGGTCGTCGAGCCTGACGGTCACGCTGCATCCTCCGCAGCCGCTTGGCCGGGCGCGGCTTCCTCGCCGTATAGCCGCGTCCGCAGCGCCCGCACGATCCCCGCCGTGACGCCCCAGATATAACGCTGCTCGTGCGTGATGGCCCAGTACCAGCGGCGCGGCTGGCCCTCACGGTCATACGAGTCCCGGCGATGGTTGGCGGGATCCATCAGATAGTCCCACGGCACGTCGAACACCTCCGCCACCTCGTCCAGCGCCGCCTGCGTCGCCGGTCGCGTCCTCAGCCAGCCGACCACCGGCGTCACCAGAAAACCGGTGCCGGTCTCATAGGCGTCGCCGACCCCCAACACCTCGACCAGTGTCGGGTCCAGCGCCACCTCCTCGAAGGCCTCGCGCAGGGCGGCCTCGACGGCGGTCTCGCCGGGGTCCAGCCGCCCGCCGGGAAAGGCGATCTGACCGGTGTGGCTGGCCAGGCTGTCGGACCGACGTGTCATCAGCACCGTCGCCCCGTCCGGCCCCGCGATCACAGGGATCAGCACGGCGGCGGGCCGCAGCGTCCGCACGGGTCGCTCGGCCTCCGGATTAAGGTCGAAGTCCGACCGCGCGGGACCACGACCCGCCGTCCAGCTGACCGCCGGCTCCAGATGCCCGATCAGACGCTCGCGCAGCGTGGCCAGGCTCATTCCACGCCCGCCCCGACAGGACCGAGCGCGAAGGCGACGCCGCCAGACCGCACCGTCAGTCGCCCGTCCTCGACGCCCGCCATCTCGACCAGTTCATAGAAGACGGCCCGCGCGATCCGCGCCCACAGGTCGGCGCGGACATGCACCGACGGTGACGGCTCGCCGGTCTCCGGATCAGTCTCGACGCAAATGGGATGCTCCAGCCCGGCCTCGGTCTCGTCCCCGACATCGGTGGTGAAGACCAGCGATTCGCCGCGCCGCTCCACGGCGACGGCGCGGAACGGCAGGTCCTCGACCCGGATCGACAGTTTCTCGCCCGGCGTGACCAGCACATAACCGCCGTCATCCTTGCGCAACACCGTCGAGAACAGCCGTACCAGCTCGGCCCGGCCGATCGGCGAGCCCTCGTGCATCCACAGGCCGTCGCGGCGAATGACGATGTCGATCTCGCCGCAATGCGCCGGATGCCACAGATGCACGGGCGGCAGCCCACGACCCCCCTTGCCGGAATTGGGCGCCTGCTTCGCCGCCGCCGCGACGCCCGCCAGTCCGGTCTTGCTGTCCGCGAATTCAGCCATGGCCAAGACTTAGGCCGCGTCGGGCGGATCGGAAAGGCGTCGACCGCCGCCTCAGCCCGGCAGCACCACGCCCGCCGCCTCGCCCTCGCCCCGCCACAGCACCCGCTGCTGGTCGACCGGCCCCGACAGCCGCACATCCGGCGCCGACCGAAAGCCGAACCGGCCGAAATAGGGAAGATCGCCGACCAGCAGGATGCCGGCGTCCCCGGCGTGGTCGATACAGGCCTGCACCAGGTCTCCGCCCAGTCCCGCCCGGCGGCTGGAGCCCGAAACCGCGATGGGGCCGAGAAACAACGCCGGTTCGCCGCCGATGCTGATGGCCCACAAGCGCACCGAGCCTATGATCTGTTCGTCCTCGCGGGCCACAAAGCCGGCCGCAATGCGCGCCTGCTCCCTCAGCCGTTCCGCCGTCTTGGCGAATCGTCCGGGACCGAAGGCGGCCAGCACCAGGGCCTCGACCGCCGCCCCGTCGGCGGGGGCCTCGATCTCGATGCGCAGGGGCGCGGGTCTGGCGGGGGTGTCGAACATGAGGGCGCGCAACTAGGGCCGGCGCGCCCGCGAATCAACCGGCCTTGGAAAAATCGGGCGCGCGCTTCTGGCTGAAGGCCATGAAGGCCTCCATCGCCTCGGGGCTCGACATCTGGCTGCCGAAAGCCTCGCCCTCGCGTTGCATCAGCGCCCACAGACGTTCGGCGTCGCGCATCAGCCGCTTGGTCTTGCGGATGGAGTTGGGCGCCCGCGCGGCCAGTTTGGCGGCCAGATCGGCGGCGACGGCCTCGACCTGATCCGCCGGCACAGCCCGATTGGCCAAGCCCCAGGCCACGGCGGTCCGACCATCGATGGGCTCACCGAGGGCGAACAGCTCAAACGCCCGCTGATGACCCAGCACCGCCGGCAGCAGCATCGACGACGCGGCCTCCGGGGCCAAGGCCAGGTTGATGAACGGGACCGACAGCAGAGCGTCCTCGGCCACCACCACCATGTCGCAATGCAGCAGCAGGGTCAGGCCGATGCCCACCGCCCGGCCGCGCACCGCCGCCACCGCCGGCTTGTCCAGATCGGCCAGAGCCTTGAGGAAACGGAACACCGACATGTCCAGCGGCTGCTGTCCTTGCGAGCCAAGGGCGATGAAGTCGGCGATGTCGTTGCCCGCCGAAAAGCTGTCGCCCTGGCCCGTGAACACCAGCACCCGCACCGCGTCGTCCGTCCGCGCCCGCTCGGTCGCCTCGGCCAGCACGGCGTACATCGCCTGGGTGATGGCGTTCTTCTTCTCCGGCCGGGCCAGGGTGACGGTCAGGACGCCGCCCGTCAGTTCGGTCTGAATGTGGTCGGTCACGCCGCCTCTCCCCGTTTGATGATCGTCCACCAGTCCACGCCGTCCGCATCACGGACCCGGCTGACCCGGCCCCGATGCAGCAGATAGTTCAGATGCGCGATGGCTTCACCCGTAGCCATGCCGCGTACGCCGTCCCCGACCGCCCGCGCAAACAGGGCGCCGAACACATCGACCGCCCGCTTCGGCGTCTTCAACGTCTTCTCCAGCCGCTTCAGCGACACCTCATGGCCACGGATCAGGGCGTCCAGACGCGTGTGCACGCCATGGAACGGCTCGCCATGCGAGGGAAGGATCAGGCCGTCGTGGGGCAGGACGCCCTTCATCCGCTCCAGCGAGTCCAGCCAGTCGCCCAGCGGGTCCGCGTCGGGCTCGGTCGGCCAGACCGACACGTTCGACGATATCCGCGGCAGGATCTGGTCCCCGCCCAACACCACCCCATCGGCCTCGCGCCAGAGGCAGGCGTGTTCGGGACTGTGCCCCTCGCCCACCACCACGCGCCAGTCCTGACCGCCGAGGCTCAACCGGTCGCCCTCCCGCATCCGCACATAGCCGCTCGGCATGGCGGAGACGGCCCGGCCGAACTGGCCGTATTCGCGGCGGTAGGTCTCGACCTGATCGGCGTCCCAGCCCGCGGCGCGATAGTAGTCAGCCCCGGATTCCGGCGCCGGTTGTCCCGTATCCGCCAGCAGCATCCGCGCGGTCACATATTCCACCCGCGTCATCACCAGCGGCGCGCCCGTCCGCTCGCACAGCCAGCCGGCCAGGCCGATGTGGTCCGGGTGCATATGGGTGCAGATCACCCGCGTCACCGGCCGCCCGCCCAGCGGCCCCGTCAGCAGGGCGGCCCAGCGGTCGCGCGAATCCGGGATGTTCAGCCCGGTGTCGACCAGGGCCCAGCCGTCGCCGTCCTCGACCGCATAGACATTGATGTGATTGAGCGCGATCGGCATGGACAGCCGCATCCACAGCACGCCCGGGGCGACCTTGACCGCCTCGCCGAAGCCGGGCGGAACCGGATGTGGATAGGTCAGGCCGCGCCCGTCGCGCGTCGCCTGATTCATATCCGCCGGGGCAGCGCCGTCCGCCAAGTCCGTCTCCAATTGAAACCCATCCCGTAGATACGCCGAAGGGGGCCGTCGCGTCCAGACGCGGACACCGGTTTGCCTTGACCGCGCCACGGACGCCGGTCAAACGCGATGGCAGTTCAAAAAAGCAGGTGTTCTCCGTGTCCCTGATCAAGCTTCTCGTCGCCGCCCTGGCCCTGCTGTCCGCCCAGCCCGCTCTGGCCCAGGACTACCCGGGCGGACAGAGCGCCTCTGACCGCGCCTCGAACCCCGGCAGCGAAAGGGGCCCGTCAAACCTTGCCCGCGACGCCCATCGCGATCGCCGTCAGCGTCAGGAAGCCCCCGCCGCCGCCCCGACCCCGGAAGACGTCAGGACCACCGCCCAGGCCCAGGCCGTCGCCGCCGGCCTGTCCTGCCAGGTCACTGAGGCCTCCAACCCCGGCGTCACCGCCGAGCAGACGCCGATCTACGAAGCGGCCTGCGCGGACGGACCCGGCTATATCCTGATCGCTTCCACCCCGCCGCAGGCCTTCAACTGCCTGGAGTTGGCCGGCACCGCGGCGACCGCGCGCCTGCGCGATCCGGCCGCCGACGTGGGCCAGCAGTGCCTCCTGCCGGCCAACCAGAACGGCCTTGCCATCATCGGCGGCTGGGCCCGCGGCGCGGGTGTGGCTTGCGCGATCGACGAGGCCGTCGCCATCGGCAAGAGCGACGCTGACAATATCGTCTATGAGATCGGCTGCGCCGGTGCGGACGGCTATTGGCTCGAGCAGATTGCCGACGGCTGGGACCTCAAGGACTGTCTGCGGGTCGCCTCGACCGGTGGGGCCTGTCGCTTCACCACGGCGCAAGAGCAGGCGGACGGTTTCGAGGCCCGGCTGGTCGGCACCGACGCCGCCGCCTGCGACGTCACGGGCGTCCGCCTGATGGGCCAGAACGCCAACGGCCGGTTCTACGAAGCCAAATGCGCGGCCGAGGGCCAGGGCTTCATCGCCCGCGTCAACGCCGAGGGCGCGACCCAGCAGATCTATCCTTGCGCCACCGCCCAGCGCATCGGCGGCGGCTGCACCCTGACCCAGGTCGCCGCCCCGCCGGTCGTTCCCGGTACGGAACCCTAGAGTCTTCGGGCGACGGAGTATGCTCATCAGGGCCTGATCCGCCATACGGGCGGCTGAAGACACCCGCCGCCTTGGCCTCAACGCATCCTGCGCGTATCAATGCTTCATACATGCAGTTCAGGTGCTCAAAATGACCCTTCTCAGACTTGTCGCTGTCGCTGCAGCGGCGCTCATCGCGTCCACTTTCGCCGGCGATCAGGCCCAGGCGCAGACGCAGACGCCCGGCTCGCAACGGCAGGACACGGATCGGCGCTCGACGATGGATCGGGATCGTATGGAGAGAGACCTCACACCGGCCGAACGGCGGGCCAGGGATCGCCGCGGCCGTCAGCCTTCGCCCGAACAGGTCACCCAGTCGGCCCAGGCCGCAGCCACGGCGGCGGGCCTCACCTGCCAGGTGAGCGAATCCGCCCTGCTCGGCACGACCAATGACAACGATGATCTCTATGAAGTCGCCTGCGCCGGCGGCGGAGGCTACATCCTGACCACGGCCTCGCCGCCGCAGTCCTTCGAATGCCTGGTGCTGGCCGCCCAGGCCGACCGCATCCGCGCGGAAGGCGGCGAAGTGGCCGCCAACTCCACCTGCAACCTGCCCGGCAACCAGAGCGCCGCCGCGACCATCGCCGCCTTCGCCGTCGAAGCCGGCGTGTCGTGTCAGGTCGACGCCGGCAAGGCCCTCGGGGCGACGCCGGAAGGCAATCTCGTCTACGAGGTCGGCTGCGCCGGCGTGGACGGCTTTCACATCGAGAGGACGGCCCAGGGTTGGAAAGCCACGGACTGCCTACAGATTATGGCCACCAGCCTGACCTGCGAGTTCACCACGGTTGCGGAACAGGTCGCCGGCTACAAGACGCTGCTGGTCGGCACCGCCATTGACGACTGCGACCCCGCACGGATCCACCTCCTGGCCCAGAACGACACCGGCCGCTTCATCGAGGTCAAATGTGTCTCGGGAGAAGGCTACGTCACCCGGGTCAAGGACGATGCGGTCGGTCAGGTGTACCCCTGCGCCCTGGCCGTGCGCATCGGCGGCGGATGCACGATGACGCCCGTCCCGGCTCCGGACGCGGCCCCGCCCAGCGATCAGTAGTCCTCGGGCTGGATTGAACAGGAACGCCCCGGGGTTCGCTCCGGGGCGTTTTCGTTTGGGCGATCCCCGCTTCACAGACCGCCCCGATGCGCCGTAAGCATGGTCCATGCGCATCGCCACTTGGAACGTGAACTCCGTCAACGCCCGCCTGCCGACGGTGCTGGCATGGCTCGAAGCGGCCCAGCCCGACGTGGTCGGCTTCCAGGAGATCAAATGCCTGGATGAAAAATTCCCCCGCGAAGCCTTTGAGTCGCTCGGCTACAATGTCGAGACCAACGGCCAGAAGACCTACAACGGCGTCGCCCTGCTCTCGAAATATCCCCTCAGCGACGTGCGGCGCGGCCTGCCCGGCGTCGACGCTTCGGGCTTCGAGGCCGGGTTCGAACAGGCCCGCTATATCGAGGCCGTGATCGAATGCCCGCGCCCCGTGCGCGTGGGCTGCCTCTACCTGCCCAACGGCAATCCGATCGGCACGCCCAAATTCGACTACAAGCTGGCCTGGATGGACCGGCTTCAGGCCCACGCCCGCGACTTGCTGCTGCAGGAAGAGGCCTTCACCCTGTGTGGCGACTACAACGTCATCCCCACGCCTGACGACGCCAGGAACCCTGCCGCCTGGGTCACGGACGCCCTGTTCCAGCCCGAGAGCCGCGCCGCCTTCGGCGCCCTGAACAATCTCGGCCTGTCCGAGGCCGGGGCGCTGGGCAAACAGCCGCCCGGAACCTTCACCTTCTGGGACTATCAGGCCGGGGCCTGGCAGCGCGACCACGGCATCCGCATCGACTTCCACCTCCTGTCGCCCCAGGCCGCCGACCGCTTCGTCGGGATCGAGACCCATCGCGACGCCCGTGATATGGACAAGCCCTCCGACCACGTCCCCGTCGTCGTCGAACTGGAGGACTAGGCCGTGGCCGATGTGCTCAGGGTCATACTGCTTGTGGCCCTGGCGGCGGCGGCCCTGACCACGGGCGCCCTGGTTCTGGCATGGTGGATGGAGCCCGTCCGCCGCATGCGCCGGGCCCTGCTGAAGTCGCTCGGCGTCACGCCCGAGGCCGAGGCCCTGTCGCCGGCCGAGGGCCGCGCCGCCGGCCTCGACTTCGACGGCGCCCAGGTCGCCGTCCTGTGGAATCGCGGCGGCTCGGGTCTGGTCTACGCCTTCGAGGAGATCGAGGGCGGAGAGATCATCGTCGACGGCCATGTCGTCGCTCGCGTTCGCCGTGGCGAGGCCCGCAAGGCGCTCGATCTGCTGGCCCCCGACGCCGAACAGGTGGTGCTGCGGCTGATGTTCGCCGACGCCCGTCACCCGGAGTTCGAACTGGCGCTCTGGGACGCCACCCTGCCGGTCCAGACTGGCTCGCCGGGCGAGGCCCTTCGCCTGGGGCGACGCTGGCTCTCGCATCTTGAGGCTCTGCTGAGGGGCTGAACGGAATCGGACCCACGCCCTTCCTCCCCCGCTCCCGGACAGCTAGAACCGCCCATCCCCGTGACCGAGTTCCCCGAGGAGCCCCCGTGGCCCGCCTGTTCGACGCCTACATCATCGCTGACTGGACCGCCGCCGAGGGCAAGAAGCTCGGTGATACGTCCCTGTGGCTCGGGGTGGCAAAACGCGACGTGCGTTTCCGCCTCTATACCGAGACCCACAACGTCGCGACGCGGGCCGAGGGCGAGGCCCTGCTGGCCTCCCTGCTGGCCGAGCACCGCAAGCGTGGCGACCGGGTGCTGGTCGGTTTCGACTTCAATTTCGGCTTCCCCGCCGGTACCGCCGAACGGCTGAAGCTGACCGGAACGCCGTGGTCGGCGATGTGGAAATTCCTTGCCGCCAACGTCGTCGACAAGCCCGACAACACCAACAACCGCTATCAGGTCGCCGCCAAGATCAACCGGCTCATGACGGACAGCCCGTGGCCCATGTGGGGCGCTCCCGCCAATCAGGCCCAGCGCTGGCTGACCACGACCAAACCCCCCGCGGGTTCCGGCGCCGACATCCCCGAATACCGCGCGACCCAGGACGCGGTCCGCAAGGGCCGGCTCCAGCCCAAGTCGGTCTGGCAGATGCACGGCGCGGGCGCGGTCGGCGGCCAGACCCTCGTCGGCGTCCCGGCCGTGCGCCGCTTGCTGGAAAAGCTCGGCCCCTCGGGCGCCGTCTGGCCCTTCGGCACCGGCTGGCGCGCGCTGGACGCCGCCGATGTCGAGCCGCTGTCGGCCCTGGTGGTCGAGGTCTATCCCTCGATGTTCGACGCCAAACCCAGTGAGGGCGAGTTCAAGGACCAGGCCCAGGTGCGGGTGACCGCCGAGCATTTCGCCAAACTCGACGAGACTGGCGCCCTGTCCACCGCCTTCGCCCCGCCGAAGGGCGCGGGCGAGGCTCTGATCGCCAGGGTCGAGCAAGAAGAGGGCTGGATTCTGGGAGCGTAACCCTAACACGAAAGTTGTCGCCCTTTCAGGTTGACAATCTCTCGCCTAAGGAGAACTTGCGCCTCACCTCACATCCGTGAGGCGAACAAGGGAGGTCTCACCATGAAACTACCACGCATCCTCGTTCTCGGAGCGCTCGTCGCATCCATCGCCAGCGCGGCGTCTGCGCAGACCATTCACCACTGGGGACCGCAGCCGTTCGGCTATCAATACACCCACTACATCAACGGTCAGCTGGCCTCGATCAACTATATGGGTTGCAACGGCACCGAGACCTGGGACGGCTACAACGGCTACCCCGACCTGACCTACGGCGACACCTACGACTACGTTGAGTGGGAATGCTGATCACGGCCTGACCCGGGGGGACGGGGCCGTCGGCGCCGTCCTTCTCCGTCACCGCCGCGTCATTGCTCTGCTCTATCTCCGGCCCATGTTCCGGCTCATCCTGCTGACAGTCGCCATCCTCACCACGAGCCCCGCGCTGTCCCAGACGCACCAGCCCCTGATCATCGCCCACCGCGGCGCTTCGGGCGAGCGGCCCGAACACACCCGCGTGGCGTACGAGCGAGCGATCAAACAAGGCGCCGATTTCATCGAGCCCGACCTGGTGATGTCCCGCGACGGCGTTCTGGTCGTGCGTCACGAGAACGAGATCGGCGGCACGACGGACGTAGCGGCGCACCCCGAATTCTCCGCCCGACGCGTGACCAAGACCGTCGACGGCGAGCTCGTCACCGGCTGGTTCACCGAGGATTTCACCCTCGCCGAGCTGAAGACCCTGCGGGCCCGCGAACGCCTGCCCGACCTCCGCCCCGCCAACACCGCCTTCGATGGCCGGGACCCGATCCTGACCTTCGAGGAGGTGCTCGACATCGCCGCCGTCGCGGGCGTCGGCGTGGCGCCCGAGCTCAAACACCCGTCGTATTTCACCGCCCTCGACCTGCCGATGGAGGACGTCTTCGTCGCCACGCTGGAACGCCGCGGCCTGACCGGTGCTGACGCTCCGGTCCTGATCCAGTGTTTCGAGGTCGGACCCCTGCAACGCCTCCGCGCCCGCATCGCCACACCCCTGCTGCAACTGGTCGCCGCGTCCGGCGGCCCATTCGACCGCCCGGACCTCCGCTACGCCGCCATGACCACGCCTCGGGGCCTCGCCGACATCGCGACCTACGCCGACTGGATCGGCGTCGACACGGCCCTGATCGAACCGGCCCCCGGCGCCCCGACCGCCCTGATCGCCGAGGCCCACGCCGCCGGCCTCGGGGTCGCCGCCTGGACCTTCCGCGCCGAGAACGCCTTTCTGCCCGAGGCCGATCGCATCGGCGACGACCCGACCGCGCACGGCCGGTTGCGCGAGCGGCTGGCGCGGTTCGCAAGGTCCGGGCTGGATGCCGCCTTCATGGACCAGCCTGCTCTGGGGCGTTGAAGCGTCCTTCCCGCCCCCGATCCTCCGTCCCCTTCTGACCCCCAAAGCGCCCTTCTCGCCCCGCCCCGAGATTTTTCTTCTCAGTGCTCGTTCCGGCCCGCGTAAAATAGACCCCGTCGGCCCCCGGACCGCCGCCGGTCTTTGACAATCCACCCACCCGCGACCGCCCCAGGCGCGGTGAACCCACAGGCCAGCTGCGCCTTGCCCACGCCCGCACAGGGTCGGGAAGACAGCTTTTCGCGATTTTTCGGGGGAAGAGCTGAACCCTCTCCCAGCGGGAGAGGGAGACCGCGCACGGCGGCCGCAGGCCGTCGTCCTTGCGTGGTCGGGTGAGGGGTTACGGTGGCAGCCGGTTCACACCGGACCCCCTCACCCTTTCGCGCAAGAACGATCGCTGCGCGCTCGTGCGCTCAAGCCCTCTCCCCATGGGAGAGGGTTCGGAACTACCCCGCGATCATCCCGAAGTCCGCCACCCGGCCCATGACCGCGCGCACCTGGCCCAGCAGTTTCAGCCGGTTGTCGCGTTCCTCGGCCACCTCGGAGTTGACCATCACCTCGTCGAAAAAGGCGTCCACCGGCGCCCGCAACCGCGCCAGCGCCGTCATGGCGGCGGCGAAATCCTCGGTCTCCAGCGCCGCGTCCACGGCGGTCGCGGCGGCGGCGGCGGCGAAAGCCAAAGCGGTCTCGGCCTCGGGCTGGTCCGCCAGGCCGGTCTCGACCATGCCGGTCGGCACGGCCCCCTTCTTCTCCTCGGCCTTGAGGACGTTGGACGCCCGCTTGTACCCGGCCAGCAGATTGGCCCCGTCGTCCGTAGCGAGGAAGGCGTCCAGCGCCTCCACCCGCCGCACGATGCGGACGAGGTCGTCATCACCCAGCGCGAAGACGGCGTCGACCAGATCGTGGCGCTTACCCTGATCGCGGAGCAGGACCTTCAGGCGGTCGGCGAAGAAGGCGAGAAGCTCCCCGGCCAGCGCCCCCTTGTCCAGCATGCGGGTATTGGCGCTCGTCGGCGAAAGCTCCAAAGCCCAGATCGACGCACCAATAGCGTCCTCCAGAGGCAGCCGGATGCCGCCGCCCAGAATGGCCCTGATCACGCCAAGCGCCGCGCGTCGCAGCGCGAAAGGATCTTTTGATCCGGTGGGCTTTTCATCAATCCAGAAGAAGCCGACCAGAGTGTCCAGCTTGTCCGCCAGCGCCAGCGCCACCGTCAGCGGCGCGGTCGGCACGGAGTCCGCAGGCCCCTGCGGCTTGTAGTGATCGCGCACCGCATCGGCGATGGCGTCACCATAGCCCTCCCCCTCGACGGGGGAGGGTTGGGTGGGGGTGGAGGCAGGCTGCCGGTCGGGGGGCGCGGATGGGCTGGGGCGGTCGGACGACGACGCCTCACGCGCCAGGTCCTGACGCGGCGCGCCCTCACCCCCATCCCCAACCCTTCCCCCGTCGAGGGGGAAGGGAGTCGATGAGCCCTTCTGAAGGAGCGCGCGGGCGTAGTAGCCGCCCATGACGCCCTGAAGTTCGGGGAACTCTCCGACCATGGCGCTCGCCAAATCAGCCTTCGCCAACCGTGCGGCGGCCTCTGCCTCGTCCGGGTCAGCCCCGACCAGCGGCGCGATCTCTCGGGCCAGCGCCGCGATCCGCTCCACCCGTTCGGCCATCGTCCCCAGCCTGGCATGGAAGGTCACGCCTTCCAGCTTCTTCGACCAGACGTCGAAGCCGGTCTTCAGGTCCTCGTCCCAGAAGAAGCGGGCGTCATCCAGACGGGCCGACAGCACGCGGCTGTTGCCGGCGGCCAAGGCCTTGCCGCCGTCGGTCGCCTCGACATTGGCCACGACCACGAAATGCGGGGCGATCTGCGGCGTGGAGAAGCCCCCCTCCCCGCCTTCAGCGGCACTCCCCCCGGCGGGGGGAGATTGGCGCACCGCAAAGTATTTCTGGTGCACCTTCATCGACAGCCGGACCACCTCGGGCGGCAGGCTGAGGAAGGCCGGGTCCATGTCGCCCAGGATCGGCGTCGGCCATTCGGCCAAGCCGGCGACCTCGTCCAGCAGGCCGTCGTCATCGACAAGGGCGAGGCCCCGGGCGGCGCAGACCTTCCGCGCGCCCTCCAAAATCCGCAGCTTGCGGTCGGCCACGTCCAGGATGACGTGGTTCGCCTCCAGCTGGCGGCGATAGTCGGCGAAGTCGCGGATCTTCAGCGGCCGGCCGGTGCCCATGAAGCGATGGCCCTCGGTGGCGTCGCCGGTCTCGATCCCCTGAACGCGCCCGCCGATGTCAGGCGAACCATCGGCCACCGTGAACGGCACGACCTTGCCGTCGAACAGGCACAGGATCCGCTTCAGCGGCCGCACCCAGCGAAGCGTTCCCGAGCCCCAGCGCATCGACTTGGGCCACGGGAAGCCCCGCACGATCTGGTCGACCATGTCCGGGATCAGGGCGGCGGTGGACTGGCCCTGACTGCTGATGACGGCGAAGAACACGCCGTCGCGCTCGACCAGCTGGTCCTTCGTCAGGCCGGTCTTCCTCAAGAAGCCCTCCAGCGCCTGTTCCGGCGCATTGGCCCGCGGGCCCTTGACCTCTTCCTCGCGGTCCGGCGTCGCCGCCGGCAGCCCCTCGACCACCAGCGTCAGGCGCCGCGGCCCCGCGAAGGTGGTCAGCGCCTCATAGGTCAGCCCCGCGGCCTTCAGCCGCTCCGCCGCCATCCGCTCCAGATCACGCGCCGCCCCGCCCTGCATGCGGGCGGGGATTTCTTCGGAAAACAGTTCGACAAGGAGTTGGGGCATTACGCGCGCCCCCTTTCCTGCTCGACCCATTCGGTGGCGCAGGCCTTACACAGATCGCGGATGCGGCCGATGTAGCTCTGGCGTTCGGCGACGGCGATGGCCCCGCGGGCGTCCATCAGATTGAACAGGTGGCTGGCCTTCAGCACCTGGTCATAGGCCGGCAGCACCAGGGCCTGATCCTGCGGCCCCTTCATTTCCAGAAAGCGTCCGACCTCGGCCACCATATCCTCGAACCGACGTTTCAGCCCATCGACGTCATAGCCGTGGAAGTTTGCCTCACTCTGCTGGCGCTCGTTCTCCAGGAAGACCTCGCCATAGGTCAGGCCCTCCTTGGTGAATTTCAGATCATAGACGTTGTCGACGCCCTGGACGTACATGGCCAGACGCTCCAGCCCGTAGGTCAGTTCGCCCGAGACCACGTCGACCTCGATGCCGCCCACGCCCTGGAAATAGGTGAACTGCGTCACCTCCATCCCGTCGCACCAGACCTCCCAGCCCAGGCCCCAGGCCCCGACCGTAGGGTTCTCCCAGTCGTCCTCGACGAAGCGGATGTCGTGCAGTTTCGGATCGATCCCGATCGCCTTCAGCGAGCCCAGATAGAGGGCCTGCAGGTCGTCGGGGTTCGGCTTCAGGATCACCTGATATTGGTAATAATGCTGGAGCCGGTTCGGGTTTTCGCCGTAACGGCCATCGCCGGGCCGCCGCGACGGCTGGACATAGGCGGCCTTCCACGGGCGCGGGCCCAGCGCGCGCAGCACCGTCGCCGGGTGCAGCGTCCCCGCCCCGACCTCGATGTCATAGGGCTGCAGGATCGCGCAGCCTTGATCGCCCCAGTATTTGTGGAGCGTCAGGATCAGGTCCTGGAAGGCGAGCGGTTCGGTGGTCACGTCAGGCTTTTTCGTCCGGGAAGAAGGCGGCGGACCCTAGACGGGCGGCCCTTGGCGGGCAAGGCGAAGGCCCGCCATACGCTTCCTTAAGCGCCGCCGCGCTATGACCGCAGCCATGAAGCAGATCGACCAGATGCGCCGGCGGGCCGCGCGCTATCTCGACATCGAGGCGGTGACGATCGCGCCGGCGCGCGGCGTCTTCTCGCTGAGCTTCGACGACATCCCCGCCAGCGCCTGGACCGAGGCCGGACAGATCCTCGCCCAGCATGGCGTCAAGGCCACCTACTATGTCTGCGGGGGCCTCGTAGGCGGCGTGAACATGGACCGCGACCAGTTCGAGGTTTCGCACCTCCAGGCCCTGCACGCCGCAGGCCACGAGGTCGGATGCCACACCTTCGGCCACACCAGCGCCTTGCGCATGGACGCGGAGGCCCTGCGGCTCAGCCTCGACGCCAACGCCGCCTGGGTGGCGGAACGGCTGGCCGGCTATCGCATGACCACCTTCGCCTGGCCTTTCGGCGATGCGACCCTGTCGGCCAAGCGGGTGGTTCGCGAGCGGTTCGCCATGGCCCGCGGCGTGCGCGACGGCGTCAACGCCGGGCGCGAGGACCGGGCGCTGATCAAGAGCATCGGCCTCGAGAGCCGCCGGTTGCCCGGCTACGACCTCGAAGGCCTGATGGCGGAAGCGGCGGCGTCGAAGGGCTGGCTGACGGCCTATGGGCACGATGTGAGCGATCGGCCCACGGATTACGGCTGCACGCCGAATGATCTCGACCGGGTGTTGCGGCTGGCGAAGGCGGCGGGGCTGGAGGTGCTGCCCATTGGGGCGGCGTGGGGCGCGGTCTCCCACTAACCGCTATCGTCATTCCGGGCGAAGCGTAGCGGAGACCCGGAACCCAGCGGCACGCGAGAGCGCGAACCTGTCGGGAGCACAGGCCTTCCTGTCGCGCTTTCCAACCCTGGTGTTTCGCCGCCGTCGCGGCGCCGCTGGGTTCCGGATCTGCGGCTCGCGAGGGCGAGCCTCCGCCCGGAATGATGATAGCGTAAAGAGCTTAGGCCGCTTCGCTCAACATCGCAGCCTTGCGCCCGTCCGCCCATTTGATCAGGGCGGCGCGGGGGAAGGCGACGATCCACGAACGGGCCGTGTATTCGCCCGCCTCGATCAGAGCGGCGCGGGTTGGCGAGCTGGTGGCGGCGCGCCGGGTGTGAATCTCGCCCGGACCCTGATGCACCATGAAGGCGCCGTGCTTCAGCAGGTTGAGCCGCAAGTATCCGAGGCGCGGGCTGATCTGCTCCAGCGGCGGATCGTAGAACCAGCTCGAACCCAGCATGCCCGCCATCTCCGGGCGGCGCTTGCAGATCTCGGCGGCGGTGGCCCAGGCGCGGTCCCAACCGGCCTCGTTGAAATCGGACAGTTCGCGGCTCTCGGTATGGACCTCCAGCCACGGCTTCCAGGCCTGGGCGGCAGCGTATGCCGGGATCACTGACCAGCCCCAGCCCTCGCGGGCGTGACGCAGCACCTGGCCCGGCCCCATCGGCGAAGACAGGTCGATCATCTGGGTGCGGGCGCCGGGCACGCTGAGCACCAGCGAGATGCGCACGTCCTTGGCCCAGAAGTCGCGGTCATAGGGGTCGGCGGCGGCGGTCAGGAAGTCGGCGAGCCGCTGGATCCATTCAGGGTACAGCTCGAGAACCGCAGGAGGCATATCAGCAGCTGGAACCCGGGCCGGCATTTCCAGCGCCCACAGCGCAACGAGGGCGCGGCGGTGGTCGTCGGTCAGGGCGGCGCCGAAAGCCTCGGTCAGGGCCTCCTCCGCGCGACGGCCCGGCTGGTCGAAATCCCAGTGCGGGGCCGAGGCGGCGGCCGAGGCGGCGGCGGCGTCCTTGAGAGCGTGAAGCCGGGCGCGGTCATCGACCGGGACCTTGTTCAGTATGGCTTCGAACGCGGCGATCTGGACGGGCGAGAGCGTTTCCATCCCGCCAGTCTGCCAGACACGGGTTTGCCGACGGTTAAGGCCCTGATCGTCGGCTACCGGAGGACGGTGGGTTGGACCCACCAGTCGGGATGAAGCGCCGCCAAGGCCTGTCCGGCGGCCTCGGCGGCGGCCGTCGTGTCGAACAGGGCGAAGACTGTAGCGCCGGAGCCCGACATCCGGGTCAGGCGCGCGCCGGGCAGAGCCGCTGTCACCGCAAGGGCCTTTTCGATGGCCGGGGCGAGGGCCACAGCGGGCGGCTGGAGGTCGTTCCGCTGAACGGACAGCCAGGCGGTGACGGAAGCCACACCCCAGACCGATGGAGGCGGGGGCCGATCCGCTCGCCCTGAAGAACCGTCGTCGAAAGCGCGATAGACGGCGCCGGTCGAAGACGGAACGCCGGGATTGACCAGCAGGGCCGGCAGCGGCGGCAGGTGGGTCTCGAAGGTCAGGATCTCACCCCGCCCCTCGGCCCAGGCGGCGCGGGTGTGCAGGCACAGGGGGCCGTCGGCGCCGAGGCCGGCGGCGATGTCCGCCAGCGCCACGTCGTCAAACGGCAGGCCCAAACCGTCCCGCGCCAGCTTCAGCACGGCGCCGGCGTCAGACGAACCGCCGCCCAGACCCGCGGCGACAGGCAGTTGCTTGTCGAGGGTGATCCGGAGCCCCGGTTCGCCGATCCCGGCCGCAGCGCCCAGAGCGCGGGCCGCCCGCAGCACCAGATTATCGCCCTCAGCGTCGAGCGCGCCGGCGAATGGTCCGGTGACGACCAGCGACAGACGATCGGCCGGCTCGATCGTCAGGCGGTCGCCGACGTCGGCGAAGGCGACCAGACTGGCCAAGGGGTGGTAGCCGTCCGCCTCAAGCGGTCCGACGTGCAGGAACAGGTTGACCTTGGCGGGCGCGAGCCGGGCGATCGCGGCCATGGCTCAGGATTGGCCGGCGGACACCGGCGGCGCGACCGACAGGCCGTTGGCCAGCTTCTGCTCCACCTCAGCGCGACGTTCGGCGTCCGGGTCGAGGGTGAGAACCCGGTTCCACTGCCATTCGGCCTCGCGGCGGCGGCCAACCTGCCAGTAGGCGTCGCCCAGATGATCGACGATCTCGGCATTGGCGGGTTCCTTGTTCACGGCGCCCTCCAGGGTTTCGACAGCGATGTCGTACTGGCCCTGACGGAACTGGGCCCAGCCCAGCGAGTCCTGGATGTTGCCGTTCGTGGGTTCAGCGGCGTGGGCCCGGGCCAGCATCTCCGCCCCCTGCTCCACCCGCCGTCCGGTATCGACCCACATATAGCCGAGGGAGTTGAGCAGGGACGGGTTGTCCGGCGCGGCCTGAAGGGCTGCCCACAACTCGGCCTCGGCCTCCTCGATCCGGCCGAGCTCCTGCAGTGTCAGGCCGCGGATTTCCCGAATATCCGGATGGGCCCGCGCGGCGTTCGCGCTGGGATCGTCTATTGCCGCAAGAGCTTCCTCATGGCGGCCAAGGTCGTTCAGCTGGGCCGTCAGCAATCGGATAATCTGGGGCTCGCCGGGCGAGACCGCGCGCGCTTGCTCGAAGGCGGCGAGCGCCTCGGCAGGGCGATTTTCGCGCGCGTAGCTGACCCCCATGCCAACCTGGGCTTCGGCGTATCGGACCGGGCTCTCCGGCCCGATCCGGGCGAAGGCCACGCGGGCGTCAGCCTGTTGGGTTCCGGCGGCCAGGGCCTGCCCCAGATACAGGGCGATCTCGTCGTCCGGATGCAGATTCTCCGCCATCCTCAGGTAGACGACGACCTGCGACCGGGCCTCGGGGTTGGAACCGAGGAAGCTGGCCGCAAACCTGAGTCCCTGGGCTGCCAGTTCGGTCGGCGTGGGCGCTGCCGGCGGGCGGGTCCGGACCAGATTCCGGGCCTCGGTCGACGTGCCCGATCCCTCTGGCGAGACTGCATCGAGCACCTGTTGGTAGTAGGCAAGGGCTTCGGCGTCCCGGCCGCGCCGCTTCAGGAAGTCGGCGTAGTCCCGCGCGAACAGCTGGGTGGCGATCGGGACCTCAAGCAGGGTCTGGAAGGCAGCCTCGGCCTCGGCATAGCGGCGGCGGCTTTCCAGCAGCCGGGCGTGCTGGTGCAGCAATATCAGGGTGGCCGGATCGCTGGGCGCCAGCGACACCGGCCTCAGGGCGGCGTCCCAGTCGTTCGCCGCGGCGGCGACCGGCGCCCGCAAGAAGCGCGCCGCCATTGCAAACGCCTCGTCAAAGTCGCCCGACTCAAGGATCGCCAATGCGGACCGGGCATCGCCGCGTTGCAGGGCATCGACCGCCCCGGCGAGTCGCCCCGCGTCGGCGAGCGCCGGTTCATTTCGGAGGGCGGGCGAAATCCGGACGATGGTGTCGAGATCACCGGCCATCAGGCCGGCGCGGAAGGCGTCGAACCCTACCCGAGGCTGTTCCGGGACCAGGCTCTGGCTCTGCGCCAGCAGGTCCGAGCCCTCGGTGTAGTCGCCGCGGAGGCTGGCGAGTAGACCGGACAGGTAGAGGCCGTAGGCGGACTGTCCTGCCGCATCGACCGGCACCGGCGCCCAGACCGCGGGGATGGGCGCAGCGACGGGTTCGGCCGGCTCTGCCACAGCCGGCTCCGCCGGGATCACGAGGGGCGGCAGGATATTGCCCGGCCCGGGCGCCTCGTTCTGAGGGACTGGGGTTGCGACCGGCGGCTGGGTCATCGACGGATCGACGATGATCGGCGCGTCCTGCGCCTTGGCAGGGATGGCCAGCGCGGTCAGGGCGCACGCGGTCAGGAGCAGGGATAGTCGGGAAAGACACATGACTGCGAACCTTCCCGCTTTATGAGGCGGCGACAAGGCCTCTCGCCCGCCCCAGGAAGATTTGGGTGCGTCACATATTCGGATAGTTCGGTCCGCCGCCGCCCTCGGGCGTAGTCCAGACGATGTTCTGGGACGGGTCCTTGATGTCGCAGGTTTTGCAGTGGACGCAGTTCTGGGCGTTGATCTGGAAGCGCGGATTGTTCCCCGCCTCGTCGTACAGCACCTCGTAGACGCCCGCCGGGCAGTAGAGGCGCGCGGGTTCGCCGTATTCGGGCAGATTGACCCGGATCGGGATGGACGGGTCCAGCAGCTTCAGGTGCGCGGGCTGCTCCTCGGCGTGGTTGGTATTGGAGATGAAGACCGACGACAGTTTGTCGAACGACAGCTTTCCGTCCGGCTTGGGATAGGCGATCGGCTTGTGTTTCGCGGCCTTTTCGGTTGAGGCGGCATCGGTTTTTCCGTGCTTCAGCGTCCACGGCAAGTTCACGCGGAAGGCCGATGAGAACCACATGTCGAACAGGCCCAAGGCCCCGCCCAGCGAGGTGCCGAAGCGCGAAAGATAGGGTTTGGCGTTCCGGACCTGTTTCAGCTCGCGATAGACCCAGCTCTTCTCATAGGCGATCTGGTATTCGACCAGTTGATCGCCCGACCGGCCCGCCTGCACCGCGTCATAGGCGGCGTCGGCGGCCAGCATGCCGGTCTTCATGGCGTTGTGGCTGCCCTTGATGCGCGGGACGTTCACGAAGCCGGCGGAACAGCCGATCAGGACGCCGCCGGGGAAGGACAGCTTGGGCACCGACTGGAATCCGCCCTCGGTGATTGCCCGCGCGCCGTAGGAGATGCGGGTTCCGCCCTCCAGATGCTCGCTGATCGCCGGGTGATGTTTGAACCGCTGGAACTCGTCGAACGGCGACAGGAAGGGGTTCTTGTAGTTCAGGTGCACGACGTAGCCGATGGCGACGTAGCGATCGCCGAAATGGTACATGAAGCTGCCGCCGCCCGTGAACTCGTTCAGCGGCCAGCCGGTGGTGTGTTGAGCCAGGCCGGGGCGATGCTTTTCCGCCGGAACCTGCCACAACTCCTTGAGGCCGATGCCGAATTTCTGCGGATCGGCGGCGTCGCAAAGGTTGTGGCGGGCCATGATGGTTTTCGCCAGCGAACCGCGCACGCCCTCGGCGATGAAGACGTATTTGCCGTGCAGTTCGATGCCCGGCTGGAAGTCGTCGGTCGGCTTGCCGTGGCGGTCGATGCCGAACACGCCGGCGACCACGCCCTTCACCCGGCCGCCCCCCGACTCCGGCGTCTCGTCCCAGACCACATGGCTCGCTGCCATGCCGGGATAGACCTCAACGCCCAAGGCCTCGGCCTGTTCGCCCAGCCAGCGGGAAAGGTTGCCGAGAGAGGCGATGTAGCAGCCCTCGTTGTGCATCATCGGCGGCAGCAGAGCCATTGGCAGGGACGCCTGTCCCGCCGGGCCGAGGATCATGAACCGGTCCTCGGTCACCGGTGTCTCCAGCGGGGCGCCGCGTTCCTTCCAGTCGGGGAACAGTTCGTTCAGGGCTTTGGGGTCGATCACGGCGCCGGACAGGATGTGGCCGCCGACCTCGGCGCTCTTTTCCAACACGGCGACGGTGATTTCCTTGCCGTCATTCTCCGCGCGCTGCTTCAGCCGGATGGCGGCCGACAGGCCGGCGGGGCCGCCGCCGACGATGACGACGTCATACTCCATCACTTCGCGCTCGACCCCGGCCAGAGCCTCGGCGGGCGGCAGCTTGTCGATCACGGCTTCCTGCCAGGCGTTGGTTGCGCCGCCTTCGATGGCGTTCTCTGCCATGGTGGATGTCCTCGCGCTCAGTGGGATCTTGCTGTTTTCCGCTTATCGGAAGGTGACGCAAGGGTGGTCAAGGACTATCCCTGTGCCGAGCACCATGAGCCCTCCTTCCCTCGACACCGCCAAAGCCGAAAGCCTGCTCGCCTTCTGGCGCGACGCGGGGGTGGACGCCTGTTTCGAGGACGCTCCGGTGGACCGCACCCATGTCGCGCCGCCGCCGGCCGTCAAGGCGGTGGCCAAGGCCACAGCCTCGGTGACGCCCATCGTTGCGACCGGCGACGCCCTGGCCGAGGCCCGGCGGCTGGCGGCCAGCGCGGACACGCTGGAGACCCTGGGCCTGGCCATCGCGAGTTTCGAGGGCTGTCCGTTGCGAAGCATGGGGGCGAAACAGGCGGTGTATTGCCGCGGCAATCCCGAGGCCGAGGTGCTGGTCATCGGCGAGGGCCCCGGCGCCGAAGAGGACGAACGCGGCCAGCCCTTCATCGGCAAGGCCGGGAAACTGCTGGACCGGATGCTGGCCGAGGTGGGACTCAAGGGTCGGGTGTTCATCACCAACACCGTCTTCTGGCGGCCGCCGGGCAACCGCACGCCGACGGCGGTGGAACAGGCGGTCTGTGCGCCCTTCGTCGAACGCACCTTCGCCTTGTTGAAGCCGAAGGCGGTGCTGTTGCTGGGCGCGGCCTCGGCCAAGTCGGTGCTGGCGACCGACGAGGGCATCATGCGGATGCGCGGACAGTGGCGGGAATGGCGGCTGGCGGAAGGCGCCGTGTCCGCTCCCGCCCTGCCAACCCTGCACCCCGCCTTTCTGCTGCGGCAGCCCATCGCCAAGCGCGAGGTCTGGGCCGATCTGCTGTCACTCGCGGCGCGGATCGAGGCCGACGGTTAAGCTCGTTCACTCTTCAGACTCAAAACTGCCCCAAAAAGGGGTGAAATATTGACATGGGCCGAGGCGCTGGCGCCTTTCTGGCCTGACGACCGAACGAACAGCGCGAATTGGCCCGAGTCGAGACGGGTCGGTCGCCGCTCTCAGGGGGGCCGCCTTAGTGCGATTTGATTTCCGCCGCGCGATGTTCGCGCCGACGCTGGCCTTGGCGTTGTGCGCCCTGGCCGGCGCCGTGCACGCCGAAGAGGGCGACCGCCGCGCGCCTTCCACGCTGAGCGCCGCGGACCGCCTCAACTACACCACCGCCTTCGACGCCCTGCGCCGTGGCGACCTGGATGCCGCCCGGGCCTCGGCGCGTCAGGCCAGTGACCGCGTTCTGCTGGGGCAGGTCGAATTCGAGCGTCTGTTTCACGCCGACTACACGGCCACCTACGAAGAACTGACCGCGTGGCTTGAAGAGTATTCCGACCTGCAATGCGCCGAACGCGCCTGGACTCTGGCCATGCGCCGCCGCCCCGACGGCGCGGCCGAGCCCCGGCAACCCTCGCGGATGGGCGGCGGACGCCAATGGAACCGCATCGAGGCCGCCGGCGGCAATACCGAGGACGATCCGATGAAGGCGGCCCGGGTCGCCCTGAACCGCGACGACCTGGGCGGCGCTGTCGCCATCGGCGAGCAGATCGGCGACTGGTGGACGGTCGGCCTGGCCCAGTACCGGCTGGGCGAATTCGCCGCCGCCAAAATCGCCTTCGAACGGGTTCTGGACGATCCGACCGAGGATGGCTGGGTCCGTTCCGGCGCCGCCTTCTGGGCCGCGCGTTCAGCCGGGCGGTCAGGCCAGCAGGACCGGGTGCAACCCCTGTTGCATCGTGCAGGAACCTGGCCCGCCACCTTCTACGGTCAGATCGCCCTGCGTCAGCTGGGCGAAGATCCGGCGATCGAGAACCTGGGACCGACGCCCTATGCGGCGGGAAATCTGCAGCGCGTCTCCTATCAGGCCGAGGAACCCATCGGCGTCGACGCCGACGAGCTGGACGAATTCATCCGCTCCGAGCCCCGCGCGCGCCGCACCGTGGCCTTCTTCGAGATCGGCCGCCGCGGCGATGCGCGTGAGGAACTGCGGACGGGCCTGCGGGCCGCCGTCACCGATCGGGGCCGCCGGCTGTGGGCCGCCCTGGGCCGGGCGCTGGGCCCGAGGGTCACCGGCTCGGGCGACGATGTGCGCCGCATCGACGCCACTCACTACGCTCAGCCGGTGATCGAGCCCGATGGCGGCTTCACCGTTGAGCGGTCGTTGGTCTACGCCATCGCCCGCAAGGAAACCGGCTTCAACGCCCGCGCCCGTTCAGGGGCCGGCGCCTATGGCCTGATGCAGGTGATGCCGACCACCGCCGCGGAACTGACCGGCGACCGGAGCTTCGTCAGCGATCCCGAGCGGCTGTTTGAGCCCAACGTCAACGCCCGTCTGGGTCAGGCCTATGTGCACAGGATGTTGGTGCTGCCGGCGATCAACGGCGATCTGCTGCGAGCCGCGGCGTCCTACAACGCTGGTCCCGGCCCCATGGTCATGGCGGTGCGCAAACTGGGCCAGGACGCCGATCCGCTGCTCCTGATCGAGATGATCGACGTGCCGCAGGCCCGGGAGTATGTGGAAAAGGTCGTAGCGGCCTACTGGATCTACCAGCGTATGAACGGCCGTCCGCTGCACACTCTGGACGCCGTGGCCTCGGGCGCGACGTCGATCCCGCTGTCGCTCGACTATGTCGCGCCGCCGCCAGTTCCGGCTCAGCCGCTGGAAGTGGCCTCGGTTTCGGCGGTCAGCGCCAACTAGGTGATGCTGACCAGCAGCAGGGCCGGCAGGCAGCAGGCGATCACGATCATCAGACCATAGACCATCAGGCTGGGACGGCGTGCTCCGGGTTGTTCGGCGGGCATGGACATCGGCGGACCCCTGAACGCTCCTGCGTTCCTGAAGCCTCAGAGATACCGCTGTTGTCTTAAGACCCCGTTCCGGGGGTCGGTTAACGGTTCGACAGCGCCTCGGCCGACCATTCGAGGAAGTCGGGCTGGGCCAGCAACGCGTCGCAATAGGCCGCGGCCACCCCGTCGTCGCCATGGGCGGCGAGGTCGATCTGGAAATGCCGGAACCGCGTCGCCACCGGGGTAAAAAAGGCGTCCGGCACAGACCATTCGCCGAACAGAAACGGCCCGCTGGCGCCGAAGCGGCCGCGCATCTCTTTCCACAGGCTTACGATGCGGCGGATGTCACGGTCGATCGCCTCGCCTGTGGGCGGTGGAGAGCGGTCCGGTCCGACCATGGTATGGTCGGGACCCATGCCGCATTCGGTGCGCAGATCCATGAAGCCGCCGTGCATCTCGCAGGCCGCCGACCGCGCCAGCCAGCGGGCGTGAGCATCGGCGGGCCACAGCCGCGTCTCCGGGTAGCGTTCGGCGCACCAAACCGAGATGGCCATGGAATCCCAGACGGTCACGCCCTCGACCCTGAGCAAGGGAACGAGGCGGGACGGCGAAATCTGTTCCAGCTCAGCCCGACCCTCGGGCGAATAGATGTCGATCTCGCGCACGGTGAAGTCGGCCTTGCACCGCTTCAGCACCAGCCACGGCCGCAGCGACCAGGTCGAATACAGACGGGGTCCAATGATCAGTTCCATGGTCGCGCTCCACAATGGTGACGCTCATGCATAAGGCGCTTGGGGGTGGCTCGCCAATCAGTTCGGGGCCGTCCGGCACAAGCGGCGCTTGACTCGACGGCGCCCTCGCCTGACACCCCGCCCCCATGATCAGCCGCTATTCCCGCCCCGCCGCCGTCGCCATCTGGTCCCAGGAGACCAGGTACCGGATATGGTTCGAGATCGAAGCCCACGCCGCCACGAAAATGGCCGAGCTGGGGACCATCCCGGCCAGCGCCGCCGAGGCGATCTGGGCCAAGGGCAAGGATGTGGTGTTCGACGCCGACCGCATCGACGAGATTGAACGCACCACCAAACACGACGTCATCGCCTTCCTGACCCATGTGTCCGAGATCGTCGGTGAGGAAGCCCGCTTCCTGCACCAGGGCATGACCTCGTCGGACGTGCTGGACACCTGTTTCGCGGTGCAGCTGGCGCGGTCCGCCGACCTGTTGGTCGAGGGCGTCGATCGCGTGCTGGCGGCGCTGGAGAAGCGGGCCAAGGAGCACAAGCTCACCCCTTGCGTCGGTCGCAGCCACGGCATCCACGCCGAGCCGGTGACCTTCGGGCTCAAACTGGCCGGCTATCACGCCGAATTCCAGCGCGCAAAACGCCGCCTGCTGACCGCCCGGGAAGAGATCGCCACCTGCGCCATCTCGGGCGCCGTCGGCACCTTCGCCAACGTCGATCCGGCGGTGGAGGCCTATGTCGCCGACAGGATGGGCCTGGCCGTCGAGCCCGTCTCGACCCAGGTCATCCCGCGCGACCGCCACGCGGCCTTTTTCGCGACCCTGGGCGTGGTCGCTTCCTCGGTCGAGCGGCTGGCGGTCGAGATTCGCCACTTGCAACGCACCGAGGTGCTGGAGGCTGAAGAACCGTTCGATCCGGGCCAGAAGGGCTCGTCGGCCATGCCGCACAAGCGCAATCCGATCCTGACCGAGAACCTGACCGGCCTGGCGCGGCTGGTGCGCTCTGCGGTGGTTCCGGCGATGGAGAATGTCGCCCTGTGGCACGAGCGGGACATCAGCCATTCCTCGGTCGAGCGGGGCATCGGCCCGGACGCCACGATCCACCTGGACTTCGCCCTGCACCGGCTTGCCGGCGTGGTCGAGCGGCTGCAGGTCTATCCCGCCAATATGGAGAAGAACCTCAACCTGCTGGGGGGGTTGGTGCATTCGCAACGGGTCATGCTGGCCCTGACGCAGGCGGGCGTGTCGCGCGAGGACGCCTATGCCGCGGTTCAGGAGAACGCCATGACGGTCTGGCGGGGCGAGGGCCGGTTCCTGGACCTCCTCAAGGCCGACGCGCGGGTGACCTTGCCGGCAACCCAGCTCGAGGCGCTGTTTGATCTGGGGTATCACACCAAGCACGTGGACACGGTGTTCGCGCGGGTGTTTGGGGCCGCATGACCCTGAAGCGCGCCTTCGACCCCGTCGTCGATACGCGCACCCGTCTGCTGATCCTGGGCAGTCTGCCCGGCGACGCCTCGTTGAAGGCGGGCCAGTACTACGGCCATCCTCAGAACGGTTTCTGGCGGCTGGTCGCCGGGGTGATCGGGGTCGACCTCATCGCCCTGCCCTATGCCGAACGGCTGGAGGCGCTGAAGGCGGCGGGCGTGGGTCTGTGGGATGTGATCGCCAGCGCCGAGCGGCCCGGCAGTCTGGACGGCGCCATCCGCAACGCCGAGGCCGCTGATCTGAACCGGCTCATCGACAGCCTGCCGGCGCTGCGAGCCGTCGCTTTCAACGGCGGGACGGCGGCCCGGCTGGGCCGACGCAGCCTGACGCCGCGGCCGGGCCTCGCTCTGATCGACCTGCCCTCCTCCAGCCCGGCCTATACGCGGCCGTTGGCGGAGAAGGCGGCGGCCTGGAGCGTGATTTCAGGGGTCCTCGTCAGGCGCTGACCCGAGTGCGGTCGCGTGTCACGCCGGAAAAAGTGATCGCCGACGCATCCTTTCCGGCGCTCAACAGTACCTTTCCCCGACCCCGCCGACAGAGCGGGCTGTTCAGGAGACTGCGTCATGAATATCACCCGCTACGCCGCCCTCGCCGCCGCTTCGACCGTGGCTCTCGCGCTCGCCGCCTGCACCCCCGCCGCTGATAAAGCCGCGCCGGCTGACGCCGCCGCCATGGCTCCCGCAACAGCCGATCCGATGGTCGGCGGCGCCGCGATGAGCCCGAACGACACCATCGTCGCCAACGCCGCCAAGGCCTCGACCCTGACCACCCTGGTCAGCGCCGTGCAGGCCGCAGGCCTCGCAGAGACGCTCTCGGGCGCCGGTCCGTTCACCGTCTTCGCGCCGGACAACGCCGCCTTTGAAAAGGTCCCGGCCGCCACGCGCACAGCCCTGATGGCCCCGGCCGGCAAGGCCGCCCTGACCAAAATCCTGACCTACCACGTGGTGCCCGGCCGCCTGACCGCCGCCGACATCGCCACACAGGCCCAGGCCAACGGCGGCACCGCCACCCTGACCACGGTCCAGGGCGAGACGCTGAAGGTCGCAGCCGGCCCGAACAACACCTGGGTCATCACCGACGCCAAGGGTGGGACCTCGACCATCCGCCAGGCCGACGTCGCCCAGTCGAACGGCATGGTTCATGTCATCGATACGGTCCTGATGCCCAACTGACCGTCCCGGCGCGCCCTCACGCGCCGGAGCCGCCGGGCGGCCCCGACCCGGCAAACGAAAGGGCCGCCCCTCGGGGCGGCCCTTGCTGAATTCATCGCTGGTGGGCGGACTATTCGTCGTTGCGAATCTGCTCGCGCGCCACCGAGGACAGTTCGTCCATCTTGCGGCGGATTTCGCCCTCGGAGACGGTCAGGCCGGCCCCTTCCAGGTCCTGGGCGATCTTGCGGTAGACGTCTTCCTCGCCCGGCTGTTCAAAGTCAGCCTTGACGATGGCGCGGCCGTATTCCTCGGCGCGATCTGCGTTCAGCCCCATCTTCCCGGCGGCCCACAGGCCCAGCAGCTTGTTGCGCCGGGCAACGGCCTTGAACTCCTGCGCCTGATCGAGGGCGTATCTGGATTCGAAGCCCTTTTCACGATCGTCGAAGGTCGTCATGGGTGTTGCAAGGCTCCGTCAGGCGGCCTGAAAGCGCGGCCGCAGTCGAGGTGGTCTATAGCCACCCCATGGCCGAACGCAACCGGAACTCGCCGGGTTGCGACACCGCATCGAGCGGCGTTGTCGCAGCGCCGTCGGTTTGTATCGCGGCGCCGCATCCGCTAAGGGTTCCCGCGACTTTTTCCCGCCCGCCCGATTCCGGATTGAGCCGCCCAGATCTCCATCTGGTCGCGCGATAGCCGTTTCCGACGCGCCCCGCCCGGACCAACCATGATGAACGTCAAGCGCAAGAAGATTTACGAGGGCAAGGCCAAGATCCTCTACGAAGGACCTGAGCCCGGCACCCTGATCCAGTATTTCAAGGACGACGCCACCGCCTTCAACGGTGAGAAGAAGGCGCAGCTGGAAGGCAAGGGCGTCATCAACAACCGCATCAGCGAGTTCGTGATGTCGCGCCTGAACGGCATCGGCGTGACCAACCACTTCATCAAACGGCTGAACCTGCGCGAACAGCTGATCCGCGAGGTCGAGATCATTCCGCTCGAGGTCGTCTGCCGCAACATCGTCGCCGGCTCGATGAGCCAGCGGCTGGGCATCGACGAGGGCACGCCCCTGCCCCGTTCGATCATCGAATTCTATCTCAAGAAGGACGAGCTCAACGACCCGATGGTCACCGAAGAGCACATCACCGCCTTCAACTGGGCCACGACCCAGGAGCTGGACGACATCCTGGCCATGACAGTGCGGGTCAACGACTATCTGTCGGGCATGTTCGGCGCCGTCGGCATTACCCTGGTGGACTTCAAGATCGAGTTCGGCCGGGTGTGGGAAAACGACTTCTCCCGCGTCCTTCTGGCCGACGAGATCAGCCCCGATTCCTGCCGCCTGTGGGATACCAACACGGGCGAGAAGCTGGACAAGGACCGCTTCCGCCGCGATCTGGGCAATGTGATCGAAAGCTATACCGAGGTGGCCCGCCGCCTCGGCATCATGAAGGACATGCCGACTGTGATTCAGGGGGGATTGCACTGATGGCCCCCCCGAAAAGCGTAAAGGTCAAGGTTCACGTCTTCCTCAAGCCCGGCGTGCTGGACGTTCAGGGCAAGGCCGTCGAGGGCGCGCTCCACGGGCTGGGCTGGTCCGGCGTGTCCGACGCCCGCGTCGGCAAGCTGATCGAGTTCGACCTGGACGGCGCCGCGGACCCGGCTGCCGAGGCGAAGACGATGTGCGAACGGCTGCTGGCCAATACGGTGATCGAAAGCTACCGCATCGAGGTCGCGTGAAACGGCTGATCCAGTTCTCGGTCGCGGCCTTCGTCCTGGTCGGCGTGCTGATCTTCGCCGCTGCGTTGGCGGGCGGCCTGACCGACGATTCAGCCTTCACGCCCGCGGCCAAGGTAGCGGCTCACTAGCGACGCGGACCGCGATCATGCGTTAGGGTCAGTCCAGCCGCAGCGAGGAGCGCCCCATGACCTTCACCGTCACCTCCACGGGTTTCATAGACGGCGGCGCCCTGCCGGACACTCAGGTGCAGGCGAAGGGCAACCGGTCGCCCCAGCTGAGCTGGTCCGGCGCTCCGGAAGGCACGAAAAGCTTCGCCGTCACCTGCTACGACCCCGACGCGCCGACCGGCTCGGGCTTCTGGCACTGGACCGTGGCCAACATCCCGGCTGATGTGACCGAACTGGCCGAAGGCGCCTCGTCCGCCCGCCTGCCCAAGGGCGCGGTCGAGGGCCGTACAGATTTCGGGAAGCCCGGCTTCGGCGGCGCCGCCCCGCCCCCGGGACACGGCCCGCACCGCTACACCTTCACAGTCTTCGCCGTGGACACGGACAAGCTGGATGTGACGCCGGAGAATTCCGGCGCCGTGTTCGGCTTCAATCTGCATTTCCACACCTTGGCCCGGGCCTCGATCACGGCGACGTACGAGAACGCCGGTCAGGGCTGATCCGGCGCCCTGACATCGCCGCCGAACGATGCTAGAGGCGCGCCCATGAGCGCAGCCGTCATCGTCTTCCCGGGTTCCAACTGCGATCGCGATTGCAAGGTCGCCATCGAACGCTCGACGGGCGAGCGGGTCGAAATGGTCTGGCACCAGGAGACGGAACTGCCGTCGGGCCTCGATCTGATCGTCCTCCCGGGCGGCTTCTCCTACGGCGACTATCTGCGCTGCGGAGCGATGGCGGTGCAGTCGCCGGTGATGCAGGCGGTGAAGAAGGCCGCCGAAGACGGCGTGGCCGTGGTCGGAATCTGCAACGGCTTCCAGATCCTGTGTGAGGCCGGGATGCTGCCGGGGGCGCTGCTGCGCAACGCCGGCCTGAAATATGTCTGCAAGCCCGTCAGCCTGACCGTGACCAACGGCCAGACGCGGTTCACCGCCGGCTACCAGGGTCAGCGCGAGGTTGTGATGACCCAGGGCAACGGCGACGGAAACTATTTCGCCGACGCCGAGACCCTGGCCCGGATCGAGGGAGAGGGGCAGGTGGTGTTCCGCTATGTCGACAACCCCAACGGCTCGGTCGCCGACATCGCCGGGCTGCAGAACGCCCGGGGCAATGTGCTGGGCCTGATGCCGCACCCGGACCGGGCCTTCGAGGAAGAACTGGGCTCCGCCGACGGCGCGACCCTGTTCCGCAGCATTTACGCGGCCGCGTAACGCTTCTGCGGACTTGACCCGGCGCATCCTGTCGGTCGATCTCCAAAGGCAGAGACCGGGGGGCCACCGATGTTCATGAGCGAACGCCAGAAGATGATCTCGGGCCTGCCGTATGATCCCGGCGATCCCGAGCTTCAAGCTGACCAGACGTCCGCCAAACAATGGATGGCGCGCTACAACGCCGCCATGGCCGCCAGTCCCGCCGAACGTCGCGACCTGCTGCGCCAAAAGATGGGCGAGGTCGGCGAGGGCGCGATCATCCGCCCGCCGTTCCACTGCGACTATGGCTACAACATCCGCCTCGGCCGCGGCGTTTTCATGAATTTCAACTGCGTCGTGCTGGACACCTGCGAGGTCGAGATCGGCGACCAGACGCAGATCGGGCCGGGGGTGCAGATTCTCACCGCCGACCACCCGCGGGATTCAGTCCAGCGGGCCGAAGGCGTCGAGTTTGGCAAACCGGTCACCATAGGCCGGAACGTCTGGATCGGCGGCGCCGCCATCATCCTGCCGGGCGTCACTATCGGCGACGACGCAGTGATCGGCGCCGGTTCGGTCGTCACCCGCGACGTGCCCGAGGGGGCGACGGCCATGGGCAATCCAGCGCGCCTGAAGAAGGGCTGATCGCGCGGTAAGCCCTGCTTCGGGTCAACCGTCGAGCGATCGGAATCGGCGAGCCGCATCCGTCAAGGCGAAAGCGTCAGATCGCCCCGTCCCGGGTCCGCGCATCGCCCTGCCCAGCCTCCTCCCGGCCCACGGACTGGTTGAGCGCCTCAGGGTCTCCGCGCGTGCTCTCACCCCCCGACGCGCCGTCCGCGTTCCGCTCGGCGGTGGGATCGCGCGGCGGCGCCGGCTCGCGGTTAGCGGGGCGGGTCGCCGGTGCACCGGTGGCGGCGTCCCCTGTCCGGGCTGGCTTGGGTCCGTTCGAGTCTGTCATTTCGATCTCCTTGGCAGAGGAAAACCGTCCCCACCAGCGGCGGGTTCCCCGCGATTGAACCTCCAACGCCTGCATGCGTAGTCAGGACCAACCGCTGCGGAGCCGCTATGTCCATCATCCGTCCGACGTCCGCCCAGATGACCCGCCGCCTGATCGTGCTGGCGGCCACCGTCTTCGCCGTGGCAGTCGGCCAGACCCAGATTCTGCTCGGCTGGGGCCAATCGCCCGCTGAATTTTCGGCGGACAGCGACGCCACCCTGCGGGTGGCGGGCTACGCTTTCGCCATCTGGGGCGTAATATACCTCTGGCTGTTGGTCTATGCGGTACGGCAGGCGCTGCCGCAGACAGGTGAAAGCCTGTTGATCCATCGGCTCGGCTGGCCCTCAGTCGCCGCGCTGCTCGGCATCGGCTGGTGGGTGGCGGCGGCGGCCTTCGACTGGGAGATGGCCACCATCATCCTGATCTTCGGCGCGCTGGGAGCCGTGCTGATTCCCTTGCTGGCCAACGCCGGCGCCGTCCGCGCCCTGCCGCGCGGCGACCGCGACCGCTGGATGACTGTTTGGCCGCTGGCCATGCTCGCCGGCTGGCTGACCGTGGCCGCGCCGCTGAACCTGATCACGGTGGCGACAGGCAATGACGCGTTGCCGGGTTTGCTGTCCCCCACGGTCTGGGCGATCCTGGCCATCGTGATCGTCAGCGCCGTTGCTCTCGGCGTGACCCAGCGTTTGCGGACCCTGGCCTATGGCCTGCCGATCGCCTGGGGGCTGCTGGGAGCCTTCGTGGCCGAGCAGGAACGCAACCCCGTGGTCGGCTATGTAGCGTTGGCCGCCGGCGTAGCTGTTCTGGTCGGGGCCATCGTCCTGACTTTCAGACTGAAAGCCGGGGTCGAGCGGCCGACGGCCTAGCCGACCACGCCGTCTGCCTGGTCGTCGTTCGCGGCCTGTTTCGAGGCGCGTTCCGACGCTGCGCTGGCGCCGACATCGGCAGCAGCGATCTCCGGCGCGGCGGGATCTTCAGGGCTGGCGGCGGGGTCGAGGGGATCATCCGGCACGAGGGCCTCCTGCGGCTATCGACTGATTCAATGAGAGACCGGCCACGATGTTCCGCCGCAGTGGCTGACACCGCACCGTTCTGCGGCTAGAAGGCGCGCCCATGAGCGCTCCCGAAAAGACCATGGCCCAACTGGCCGCCGACTACGGCCTGGCCCCGAACGAATATCAGGTCGTCCTCGACCGCCTGGGCCGCGAACCCAACCACGTCGAACTGGGCGTGTTCTCGGTGATGTGGTCCGAGCACTGCTCCTACAAGTCCTCAAAGATCCACCTCGGCAAATTCCCGACCAAGGGACCCCGCGTCATCTGCGGGCCGGGCGAGAACGCCGGGGTCATCGACATCGATGACGGCGACGCCTGTATCTTCAAGATGGAGAGCCACAACCACCCCAGCTTCATCGAGCCCTATCAGGGCGCGGCGACGGGCGTCGGCGGCATCATGCGCGACGTCTTCACCATGGGCGCGCGGCCCGTGGCCCTGCTGAACGCCCTGCGCTTCGGCGACCCGTCGCACGAAAAGACCAGGCGGCTGGTCAAGGGCGTGGTCTCGGGCATCGGCGGCTATGGCAACTGCGTCGGGGTGCCGACGGTGGCGGGCGAGACCAATTTCCACCGCGGTTACAACGGCAACATCCTGGTCAACGCCATGTGCGTGGGCGTGGCCAAGGCCGACGCCCTGTTCTACTCGGCCGCCCCGGCCCCGGGGCTGTCGGTGGTCTATTTCGGATCCAAGACCGGCCGCGACGGCATCCACGGCGCGACCATGGCGAGCGCCGAGTTCGACGAGGATTCGGACGAGAAGCGCCCCACCGTCCAGGTCGGCGACCCGTTCGCCGAGAAGCTGCTGATCGAAGCGACGCTGGAGTTGATGGCCTCGGGCGCGGTGGCGGCGATCCAGGACATGGGCGCCGCGGGCCTGACCAGTTCCTCGGTCGAGATGGCCGGCAAGGGCGGCGTCGGCGTCGAGCTGAACATGGACATGGTGCCCCAGCGCGAAACCGGCATGACGGCCTATGAGATGATGCTGTCGGAAAGCCAGGAGCGGATGCTGGCGGTGCTCAAGCCGGGCCGCGAGGAAGACGGCCACCGCATCTTCAGGAAATGGGGCCTGGACGCCGCCGTCATCGGCAAGACCACGGACACCGGCCATCTGGTGCTGAAGCACCACGGCGAGATCGTCTGCGACGTGCCCCTGGCCCCGCTGTTCGACGATGCGCCGCTGTACGACCGTCCATGGGTCCAGCCCGCGCTGCAACCGCGTCTGGCCCCCGCCGACGTGCCCGCGCCCGAGGTCTGGGTCGATGCGGTGCTGAAGGTGCTGTGCTGCCCGGACATGGCGTCCAAGCGCTGGATCTGGGAGCAGTACGACCGCCACGTCATGGCCGACACCCTGCACGACTCGGCCACAGCCGCCGACGCCGGCGTGGTCCGGGTGCACGGCACGGACAAGGGTCTGGCCATGACCTCGGATTGTACCCCCCGCTACGTGCAGGCCGACCCTTATGAGGGCGGCAAACAGGCCGTGGCGGAGGCGTGGCGCAACCTGACCGCCGTCGGCAGCCGGCCCATCGCTATCACCGACAACCTCAATTTCGGCAATCCTCAACGGCCCGAGATCATGGGCCAGATCGTCCGCGCCATCGACGGCATGGCCGAGGCCTGCCGCGTGCTGGACTTCCCGGTCGTGAGCGGCAACGTCAGCCTCTACAACGAGACCAATGGCGCGGCCATTCCGCCGACCCCGACGGTCGGGGCCGTCGGCCTGCTGACCAACTATGACGTCGTCGTCGGCTTCGGCGGCATGGTGGAAGGCGACGTGCTGGTGCTGATCGGCGAGACCGTCGGCGAACTGGGCTCGTCCCTTTATCTGCGGGAGGTGCTGGGCCGCGAGGACGGCGCCCCGCCGCCGGTCGATCTGGCTCTGGAGCGCAAGACCGGCGACTTCGTGCGCGGCCTGATCGAGGCGGGCGGTCTGACCTGTGTCCACGACCTGTCTGACGGCGGCCTGATCGGCGCGGCGGCGGACATCGCCCTGGCCTCGGACTGCGGCGTCGAACTGGACGCCACCTCGGCCACCCACGCCCACATCCTGCTCTTCGGCGAGGACCAGGCCCGCTATCTGGTCGCCGTGCCGGACGCATCACCGATCATCGCGGCGGCGCAGACGGCCGGGCTGCACGCCAGCGTCGTCGGCCGCGCCAAAGGCCGCGACTTTGCCTCGGGCGACCTGTTCCGCCTGCCGCTGGATCACCTGCGCGAGATGCACGAGGGCTGGATGCCCTCGTGGATCGAAGCCTGACGCCGGATGCGCGTTTCACTGACCACGCTGTTGGCCTCGCTCGTCCTGACCGCCTGCGACGGTGGCGGTGATCCGGTGCAGCAGGCCCTGCGGGAGACCGCGGCGGTAAACCAGTCGGCCACGGTCAGGGAGACGGCGGCCGTGTACGATCCCGCCTCAACGGACCAGGCTTGGGTCAACCGGATGGTGGCGCGCCATCGCGAGGCGATCGCCGCTGCCGACGTGGTGCTGGCGCAGTCTCGGGACCCCGAAATCCGTCGCATGGCGGAGGCGGTCAAGGATGCACGGACGCACGAAATCGCGGAAATGCAGGCGTGGAAGCCGTCGGCCACGCCAGGCCAGTGACGACCGTCGTATTTCCGGGCTAGATCGGAGCCTGAAGTTCCGGAGATCCCGATGTCGGTATTCGATTCCCTGTCCCGTCGCGGACTTCTGCTGGGCCTCGGCGCCGGGGGCGTGCTGGCAAGCTCCAGCCGTCAGGCCTTGGCCGATCCGGTGTTCGCCGAATATCCGTTCCAGTTGGGCATCGCCGCCGGCGATCCGGCCCCGGACGGCTTCGTCATCTGGACCCGACTGGCGCCCCGCCCGCTCGAGATCGGCCACGGCATGCCGTCAGCCCCGGTGCCGGTAAGGTGGGAAATCGCAACGGATCGCGGCTTTTCCAGCGTGGCCCAGAGGGGCGAGGCGGTCGCGCGGCCTGAACTCGGGCACGCCGTCCATGTCGAGGTCACGGGCCTGGAGCCGGGCCGGGACTATTTCTACCGCTTCACGGCCGGGGCCGAACGCACCCCCTCGGGCCGGGCGAAGACGGCGCCGGCGCCCGGCGCCGCGGTGGCCCAGGTGCGTTTCGGCGTGCTGGGCTGTCAGGCCTATGAGCAGGGCTTCTACACCGCCCACCGAAAGGCGGCCGAGGAGCAACTCGACTTCGTCTACTGCTACGGCGACTACATCTACGAAGGCCGCGGCAACCGCACCTACACCGGCTCTGGCGGCACGATCGAAAACCCGCGGCAGCATCTGGGCGGCGAGACCTTCAGCCTCGACGACTATCGACGGCGCTACGCCCAGTACAAGCTGGACACCGACCTGCAGGCCAGCCACGCGGCGGCGGCCTGGTATGTGACCTGGGACGACCATGAGGTCGCCAACAACTGGGTGTCGGACATCGACGACGACGTGCCGCCCGAGGTCTTCCTGCTGCGGCGTCAGGCGGCGGCCCAGGCCTTCTACGAACATATGCCCCTGCGCCGCTCAGCCTTCCCGCGCGGGGCGGAGATGCAGCTGTACCGTCACGCGGCCTGGGGCGACCTGCTGGATCTGAACTTCCTCGATACCCGGTCCCACCGCTCGAACCAGCCCTGCGACGACGCCTGGGCCACGACCTGCGCGGGGGTCTCGGCCGCGAACGCCCAGGTGCTGGGCGAAGCGCAGGAAGCCTGGCTCTACAGAAACCTCGAGCAGTCGCGCGCCCACTGGAAGGTGCTGGCCCAACAGATCATGGTCATGGACCTCGACCGCAAGGAGGGGCCGGAGCCGGGCTACAACCTCGACAGCTGGGCCGGCTATTCGATCCCGCGCCAGCGGTTGCTGGACCGGCTGCGCGAGCGCCGCATCGGCAACACCGTGGTCCTGACGGGGGACGAGCACCAGAACTATGCCGGCGAGCTGTACCGCGACAGCCGCAATCCCGAGGGCGCACCGATCGCCTCGGAGTTCGTCGCCACCTCGATCAGCTCATCCGGCGACGGGCAGGATCAACGCGCGGACGGCCGCCGCTATCTGGCCGACAACCCGTTCCTGAAATTCAACAACGCCCAGCGCGGCTATGTCGTCTGCGACGTGACGCCGGAGCGCTGGCAGACCGAGTTCAAGGTGCTGGACAAGGTGTCGGAACGCGGCGGGACCCTGAGCACCCGGGCGAAATTCGCGGTGGCCAGCGGCGACGCGCGGGTCGTGGCGGCCTGAGTCAGAGGTCCAGCCGGTCCGCCAGCAGGGCCGCAAGACGGTCGGGCCTGCCGTCGAACAGTCGGTCCAGCAGGTCCTGGACCTCGCCCTCGACATAGGCCAGCCGGTCGATCACGGCGTGATAGCGTTGGCGACCGTCCTCCTTCTGCGAGCGGACAGCCCCCTTCTGCATCAGGCGATGCAGAAGGGTTTTAATGGTCGCCTCGGCCCAGGGATGGCCAGCCTTCACCTCTTCGATCAACGAGGCGAAGGACAGCGGGCCGCGCCGCCAGAGCGCAGCGAGAACCGCGCTCTCGGCCTGGGTGACCGAAATGCGCGCCGGATTCAGGATTGCAGCACCGCCCGGTCGATCCGCGCCTCGATGATCCAGTGGCAGACAACGCCCACGACGCCTGTGATCAATCCCAGCAGGAACAGAAGGGCGGCCTCGGCGAAGCCAGGGGCCAGCACCGGCAAGGGGACCGGTCCGAAATTGGCGATGCCGATGAAGCTCATCAGCAGGACGAAGGCAGCGCCGAGCAGCCCCATCAGCGGGCCTCCCAGCCGAAGCGCCGAGACAAAGGCCGAACCGCCGTTCAGCCGCTTTCCGGACGCCAGTTTCAGACCGGTTACGATAATCGCGGCGAGCGAGGCCGCGACGAGGGCGATCATCAGGAACTGCATGGTCTCGTCGGCATCGGAGAACACGCCGGCCAGGGTGAGACGCGGCGCGGCGACCGCTGCAATGGGGACCGCCGCCAGCATGAGGCCGGCGACGACAGGAGACAGGGATGGACGCACGGCGAGACCTCCAGACTACGTTTGTAATCTTTGCAGATTACGCACGTAAACTTTTCAGTCAAGCCAGAACGGGAACCGCCTGGCTCAGTCGACCGCCGACCCGGATCGGCTCGACCCGCGTGGCCAGTCCGGTCTTGTCGTCCGTCTCGACATAGACGCCGCAGATGGTCGCCGGCCCGTGGGCCGGCGCATAGCGGCCCCCTGAGAGCCGGGTCGTGAAGCGCCGCAGGGGCTCTTCCTTCTCATTGCCGATGACGCTGTCATAGTCGCAGCAGCCGCCGGCGTCGGTCTGATAGGCTGTGCCGCCGGGCAGGATCTGGCAGTCGGCGGTGGGCACATGGGTGTGGGTGCCGACGACCAGCGAGGCGCGGCCGTCGCAGAAATGGCCCATGGCCATCTTTTCGGACGTGGCCTCGGCGTGCATGTCGACGATGATGGCGTCCGCGGCCATGCCCATCGGGCAGGCGGCCAGCTCCTTCTCGACCGCGCCGAACGGGTCATCGACGGCGTCCATGTGAATGCGGCCCAGAGCGTTCATGACCAGCACCGTCTTGCCGGACTGGGTCTCGAACAGATTGGCTCCGGCGCCCGGCGCATCCATCAGACGCGGATAGTTCAGCGGCCGGATCAGCCGTGGCTCGCGCACGATATAGGTCAGGGCCTCACGCTGGTCCCAGCTGTGGTTGCCCAGGGTCAGGCAGTCGGCGCCGGCCATGAACAGTTCGCGCGCGGTGTTTTCGGTGATGCCGAAACCGCCCGCGGCGTTCTCGGCGTTGACCACCACGAAATCGAGTTTCAGGTCGCGCTTCAGGCCGGGCAGGTGGTCGCTCAGGCCGTCCCGTCCGGACTTGCCGACGACATCACCGAAAAAAGCCAGTCTCATGCGAAGGGTCTATAGCCGGTCTCGGTCAGAACGCCATGCAGGCGGATGTCGTGCGCCTCCTGAGGCAGACGCTCGACCTCCTGCCCGGCGTAGGCGAAGCCGATCCGGGTGACGTCGGGCCGCGCGGCGAAGGTCCGATCGTAATAGCCGCCCCCCTGCCCCAACCGTCCGCCCTCGGCGTCGAAGGCCAGCAGCGGCGTCAGGATAAGGTCGGGCTCGACAATCTCGGCCAGCGGGAAGGGCGCGGGCACGCCGGCCTCGTCCAGCTCCAGCGGTTCGCCCGGAGACCAGCGGCGGAAGATCATGGGCGCATCCGGCTCCACCACCACGGGCAGGCACAGCTCGCGGCCCGCCCGGCTGAGCGCCAATGACAGGGCGTCGACGTCCAGTTCGGAGCCGATGGCGCGATAGACCGCGACGATCCGCCCCGGCGGCAGGGCGCCCGCCTGTTCGGCCGCGCGGCCTGCGGCGCCCGGGTCCAGCCCGGCCAGACGCTTGCGCCGGGCCCGCATCGCGGCTCTCAGCGCGTGTTTGTCGATGGAGGTCAGAGGTGCGACCGGGCCTTGGAACTGAAGGTCAGGACGACCACGGCGAGGTATGCGGCAAGCACGGCGCCACGAGCGGTCCAGGCCACGGCGGTGTCCCCCGGAAACAGCAGACTGACGCCGACCATCGCGATGACGAAAACGAGCGTGGCGACCCAGCCTTCCCAACTCGCCGGGGAGGCGCCCCATCCGAACAGCTTGGGTCCGAACCATCCGCGCTTCATCGCATGGGCTCCCGAAAGGATGGGTTGGCGGCGCCGCAAGAACCGTGAAGGACGTTTAAATCCTCTCGACCTGGGTAGCCAGGTGGGCGCCGTATGCCCAGGCCCACGGGCCTGATCAGGGACAGCTCCCTTTGAGTGAATTAAGGTCGCAAGGAAATGTTGCCTTCGACGAGAGCCGCAGCAGGACCCGCCATCGAGGAAGATAGTCCCTAAGCCGGGGCGGAACAATGGCCGGGCGTCACAGTCCCTGGGCGATTTTCTCCAGCCGCGCGGCCACGGCGTTCAGCGCCTCGGCCACTCCGTCGCCTGTTGCGGCGGCGGCCAGGGCGGACGCGCCGGGATTGCCGAGCCGGACCTCATGCAGTTCGTCAGCCAGCATCAGGCCCGCCATCAGGAACAGGCGGATGTCGCCGACATGGCCGACCTCCCCCGCCACCTGGCGCACATGGCCGTCGAACTGTTTGGCCAGGATGTGGACGCGCTCCTCCTGCCCGTCGGCGCAACCCACGGCATAGGGGCGGCCGTTGATCTCGACGGTCACTGTCGCCATCAGCGGGCCTCCTGTTCGGCCAGGCTGTCGCGGATGGCGTCGGCTGCGTGAGACAGGGCCTCGGCGGCGTCGCGGCCCGCGGCTTCCAGCTCATGGATTCGCGCGCGATCGGTCTCGGTCGAGGGTTCAGGCGCGAACAGGTCGTCGTCCGGCACGCGACTGGTCCCCACCGCGCGGCTCTTCAGATCCAGCAGGCGACGTTCCAGCAGCGCAAGCGCGCGGTCGACTCGGTCCTTTGCGGCCGATGCAGCGTCCATTCGGGTCACATCCTCCAGAATCCGTATAGAACCCGCCGACGCGTCGGGGTAAAGCGGCGCGCCTCCCTTTTTCCGCTTCCCGACGAAAGGTCCTCCCCGTGACCGACGCCAAATTCGTATCCGCAAAGGCCACACCCAAGCAGATGGCGGACGCCATCCGGGTGCTGTCCATGGACGGGGTGGAGAAGGCGAAGAGCGGCCACCCCGGCATGCCGATGGGCATGGCCGACGTGGCCACGGTGCTGTTCTCCAAATTCCTGAAGTTCGACGCCAGCCGCCCTGACTGGGCCGACCGCGACCGTTTCATTCTGTCGGCCGGCCACGGATCGATGCTGATCTACGCCTTGCTTCATCTGACCGGCTACAAGGCGGCGACGAAGGAAGAGTTGTCGAACTTTCGCCAGTGGGGTTCGAAGACCGCCGGCCACCCCGAATTCGGCCATATGCCCGGCGTCGAGACCACGACCGGTCCCCTGGGTCAGGGCCTGGCCAACAGCATCGGCTTCGCCATGGCCGAACGGCATCTGGCCGCAAGGTTCGGCGCCGACCTCGTCGATCACCGCACCTGGGTCGTCGCGGGCGATGGCTGCCTGATGGAGGGCGTGTCGCAGGAGGCCATCGCTCTGGCCGGCCGCTATCGGCTGAACAAGCTGACGGTGCTGTGGGATGACAATTCGATCACCATCGACGGCGCGGTGTCCCTGTCTGACGCCACCGACCAGAAGGCCCGCTTCAAGGCCGCGGGCTGGGCCGTCAAAGCCATCGACGGCCACGACATGAAGGCCGTCAAGTCGGCGCTACAGTGGGCGACGCGGCAGGACAGGCCGACCCTGATCGCCTGCAAGACGAAGATCGGCCGCGGCGCCGCCACCATGGAAGGCAGCCACAAGACGCACGGCGCCGCCCTGGGCGCGGCCGAGATCGCCGCTACCCGCCTGGGTCTGTCGTGGGCGCATGAGCCGTTCGAACTGCCCGAAGCCGTCGACAAGGCGTGGAAGAAGGTCGGCAAGCGCGGTTCGAAAGACCGCAAGGCGTGGGAAGCCCGGCTGAACGCCTCGTCCCAGGCGGCGGACTTTACGCGCGCCATGAAGGGCGACCTGCCCAAGAACGCCTTCGACGCCCTGAACGCGAGGATCGCCGAACTGGTCGAGACGAAACCGGCCCAGGCCACCCGCCAGTCGTCGGGCGCGGCGCTGGACGAACTGTTCGCCGTCATCCCCGAACTGATCGGCGGCTCGGCCGACCTGACCGGCTCGAACAACACCTTCGTCAAGGGCACGCCGATCTTCGACGCGCCGACCTATGAGGGTCGCTACGTCAACTGGGGCATCCGCGAGTTCGGCATGGCGGCGGCCATGAACGGCATGGCGCTGCACGGCGGGGTCATTCCCTATGGCGGCACCTTCATGGTGTTCTCGGACTACAGCCGCCCGGCCATCCGCCTCGGCGCCCTGATGGGGGTGCGGGCCATCCACGTCCTGACCCATGACTCGATCGGCCTGGGCGAGGACGGCCCGACACACCAGCCGGTCGAGCATCTCGCCGCCCTGCGCGCCATCCCCAACCTGCTGGTCTTCCGCCCCGCCGACACGGTCGAGGCCATGGAGTGCTGGCAGGCGGCGCTGGAGCACAAGACCGCGCCCTCAGCCATGGCCCTGTCGCGGCAGAAGACCCCGGCCGTTCGCATGATCGCCTCGGATGAGAACCTGTCGGCCAAGGGGGCCTATGAGATCCGGGCCGCCAAGGGCGCGGCGAAGGTGACCCTGTTCGGCACCGGCACGGAGCTGGCGCTGGCGCTCGCCGCCGCCGAGGTGCTGGAAGCCGCAGGTGCGCCAACCCGGGTGGTCTCGGTCCCCTGTTTCGAACTCTTCTTCCAGCAGCCGAAGAAATACCAGGACAGCGTCATCGGCCGCGGCACGGTCCGCGTCGCCGTCGAGGCCGCCATCCAACAGGGCTGGGAGCGGTTCATCGGCGAGGACGGCGCCTTCATCGGCATGACCGGCTTCGGCGCCTCGGCTCCGGCGGAGGTGCTGTACGAGAAGTTCGGGATCACCACCGAGGCTGTGGTCGCGGCGGTCAAGGCGCGGCTGTAGCCGTGCCCCACATCGGCGCCTTCAGCCTGCTTGTGCGGGACTATGACGAAGCCATCGCCTTCTATGTCGGCAAGCTCGGCTTCGACCTTACCGAGGACTCGGACCGCGGCGGCGGCAAGCGCTGGGTCCGCGTGACGCCGAAGGGCGGCCAGACATCCCTGTTGCTGGCCCGCGCCGCGAACGACGCCCAGGGCGCCACGGTCGGGGCCCAGGCCGGCGGCCGCATCTGGCTGTTCCTGGAAACGGACGATTTCCAGCGCGACCATGCGGCCTTCCTCGCCGCCGGGGTCCATTTCCGCGAGGAGCCGCGCCGCGAACCCTATGGCGTCGTGGCCGTGTTCGACGATCTGTATGGCAACGGCTGGGACCTGATCCAGCACGCCTGAAAGGACCGCACATGACCCGCCTCGGCACACCCCTCTCCGACAGCGCCGTGCGCGTCATGCTTCTCGGCGCGGGCGAGCTGGGCAAGGAAGTCGCCATCGAGCTGCAGCGGCTGGGCGCCGAGGTCATCGCCGTCGATCGCTATCCCAATGCGCCAGCCATGCAGGTGGCGCACCGCAGCCACGTCATCCCCATGACCGATCCGCAGGTGCTGAACGGCGTCATCATGGCCGAGGCGCCGCACATCATCGTGCCCGAGATCGAGGCCATCGCCACCGAGGTGCTGGCGCAGATCGAGGCGGCGGGACTGGCGACCGTCATCCCGACGGCGCGGGCGACGCAGCTCACCATGAACCGCGAGGGCATCCGCCGGCTGGCGGCGGAAGAGCTCGGCCTTGCGACCAGCCCCTATGCCTTCGCCACATCCGCCGCAGAACTGGCCGAGGCCGCGCACCGGATCGGCCTGCCGGTCTTCATCAAGCCGGTGATGTCTTCGTCGGGCAAGGGTCAGTCAATGATTGACACGCTTGAGGACGCCGCCAACGCCTGGGCCCATGCGCAATCGGGCGGGCGAGTGGAGACGGCGACGGTGATCGTCGAGGGCCGGATCGACTTCGACTTCGAGATCACCCTGCTGACCGTCCGATCCATCGGCGCGGACGGGCAAACCCGGACCGACTTCTGCGCCCCTATCGGCCACCGCCAGGTCAAGGGCGACTATGTCGAGAGCTGGCAGCCGCAGGCCATGACGCCCGCCGCCCTGGCCAGCGCGCACGACATCGCGCGCAAGGTCACCGATGCTTTAGGCGGCCTTGGCGTGTTTGGCGTCGAACTGTTCGTGAAGGGGGACCATGTCTGGTTTTCAGAGGTGTCGCCCCGCCCGCACGACACCGGCCTGGTGACCCTGGCCACCCAGACCATGAGCGAATTCGCCCTGCACGCCCGCGCCATCCTCGGCCTGCCCGTCGACGTCAGCCAGCACGACATCGGGGCCAGCGCGGTGATCTACGGAGGGATCGACGCGGTGGGCGTCGCCTATGAGGGCGTGGCCGAGGCCCTGGCGGTGCCGACCGCCGACCTGCGCCTGTTCGGCAAGCCGGAGAGCTATGTCAGCCGCCGCATGGGCGTGGCCACGGCGCGTGGTGAAACCGTGGAACAGGCGCGCGAACGGGCCCGCGAGGCGGCGTCGAGAGTTCGCGTCGTCCCCGGCTAAAGCACTGGCGCGGCCTGGAGCGCCGTCGCCGGTTCCAGGCGTGGTTCGGCCAGGGCCGCCACGGCAGCGTCCAGTCCCGGATCGCGACCGGCGCGGCGGTCTTCCAGCGTCCGGGGGGCGGCCACGTCGGGCGTCACGCCGCGTTTTTCCAGCCGAACTCCGCCCGAGGTGATGAAGTCCGCACGGCTCAGACTCAGCCTTCCGCCATCCGGCAAACGTGTTTCCTGCGAGATCAGCACCGCTCCCGCTGTGGGCGCGCCGATCACCACCGCGCGCCGGGCCTCCTGCAGGGCGGCGGGGGTCAGTTCGGCGGCGCTGCGGCTGTTGGCGTCGACGAGGACGGCCACGTCATTCCCGATCGGTCGGTCCAATGCGCCGCACCCTCCAGCAGTCCTGAGTTCGATGCGCCGACCGCTCCGACCTGTACGAGTCGCCCAGAACCGCTGCCGCGGCAAAAAGCAGCTCAGCACCGCGTCCGCTTCCGCGAGGAGCCCCCCGGGGTTCCCGCGCAGGTCAATGACGACGTCGATGTCCGGCGGCAAGTCAGCCAGTTGCTCGCCCATCCACCGACCCAGACCGGACTCGAAGCCTTCGACGGTCAGCACCAGCACGCCAGGCCTGGAGCGATCCGCGGCGAACGCCGGGACCGGGTCCATCATCCGCGGGGTGAGGGTCAAGGAGCGGCTTTCGCCTTCGGCATCGAGCATGGCCAGCGTCACGGGGCGGCCCTCGGCGAGGTCCTGCTCCGGAGTCCAGGGTGCGCCCTCGGCGGTGATCAGCCGCCACCCCTCCGCCACCCCCGCCTCCGCGGCGGGTGAACCCGGGCGAACCCCCTCGATGAGGTAGCTTTCGCCGGCCAGCTCCGGCCTCAGGGACACGCCGATAGCGGCGCGGCGCTGACGCAGCGTGGCCTGTCGGCGGGCGACCGCAGGCGGCGAAGCGCCCGCGTGGTCATCGTCCAGAAGGTCCAGCATCCCGCCGAGAGCCCGGTAAAGGCTTCGGTCATCCACCGCCAACAAAGCGACCGGACGCCAGGTCTGCCGGGCCGCGCTCCAGTCCACGCCGTGAAGATCGGGGTCGTAGTACTGGTTGCGGACCTCGGTCCAGACGCGGTCAAAGACCCGCTGGTTCATCCGCGTACGCTCACGATCCGGAGCCGATGCGACTGCCGCCGCCGGTAGGGCGGCAGGATCGGATGCGGATGCGGGAACGGCGACGAGCGCAAGGCTCATCGCCGCTGAGGCCGTCAGCATCCGGAGAAGGCGTCCGAAGATCATGACGCCATTAGAAGGCGCCGCATTCGCGTTTCAAATCACGAAGTCGCAGGCGGATCAGTCTTCATTATTCTGTCGTGTTTCAATCCGGTGCACGAACACTTCTGCTCCGGCGCCTCGGAGGACCCGCCCCCGCGCGCGCCGCACCGACTGATGGCAAGCGTCACAATCCATCACGCCTTGTTACAGGCGCGGGGTTGATCCTCGCGCCCGCCGGCTTCATTGAAGCGCCAAATCTCAACACCGCTACTTCGGAGACCGCCCCATGACCGTCCGCGTCGCCATCAATGGTTTCGGCCGCATCGGCCGCCTCGTCCTGCGCTCGATCATCGAGCATGGCCGGCGCGACATCGAGGTGGTGGCGATCAACGATCTGGGCCCGGTCGAAACCAACGCCCACCTGCTGCGCTACGATTCGGTGCACGGCCGGTTCCCGGGCACGGTCGAAACCGGCGCGGACTGGATCGACGTCGGCCTGGGCAAGATCAAGGTCACGGCCGAGCGCGATCCGTCGAAGCTTCCCCACAAGGAGCTGAATGTCGACATCGCCTTCGAATGCACCGGCCTGTTCACGACCAAGGAGAAGGCTTCGGCCCACCTGACCGCCGGCGCCAAACGCGTGCTGGTTTCGGCCCCCTGCGACGGCGCTGACAAGACCATCGTCTACAAGGTCAACCACGACACCCTGACGGCCGACGACATCGTCGTCTCCAACGGCTCCTGCACCACCAACGCCCTGGCCCCCGTCGCCAAGGTGTTGCACGACCTGTTCGGCATCGAGCGCGGCTATATGACCACGATCCACAGCTACACCGGCGACCAGCCGACGCTGGATACGATGCACAAGGACCTGTACCGGGGCCGCGCCGCCGCCCTCTCGATGATCCCGACCTCGACCGGCGCCGCCAAGGCCCTCGGCCTGGTTCTGCCGGAACTGAAGGGCAAGCTGGACGGCTCGTCGATCCGCGTCCCGACCCCGAACGTCTCGGTCGTCGATCTGAAGGTCGTGGCCGGCCGCGAGGTCACGGTGGACGAGATCAACGCCGCGCTGCAAGCCGCCGCCGACGGCCCGATGAAGGGCGTGCTTGCGACCACAGACGAGCCCCTCGTCTCGACCGACCTCAACCACATCGCCGCCTCGTCCACCGCCGCCCTGCCCCAGACCCAGGTCGTCGACGGCAAACTGGCCCGCGTCCTGACCTGGTACGACAACGAATGGGGCTTCGCGACGCGGATGGCGGATACGGCGCTGGTGATGAGCAAGCTGATCTGATGCGGGGCGCCCGGTACCAAGATCAGGGACCAGGCGACATGCTTCCAGGGCGCGGAATCGAACTGGTCGAGCTTCTGGAAAGCCGTGATGGCTGCCTGACCCTGCTTGAGCTCGCTGACGGCAGGGTTGTTCGGGCCTTCAACTGCGCCGCTGGCCGTGACATGGGCGACGCGTGGGAACACATGACGCTCAACATTTCTCCCGATATGGCCGGAGAAAAAATCGACTTCTTACGGACCTCAGATGTGGTCCACGCGGTCGATCCCGATACGTCGGACACCCTCTATATTCGGACTCACCCATGACCTTCCGCACCCTCGACGACGCCCGCGACCTCGCCGGCAAGACCGCCCTCGTTCGCGTGGACTTCAACGTCCCGATGGAGGACGGCAGGGTCACCGAGGACACCCGCCTGCGCGTCGCCATCCCCACCATCAACAAACTGCGCGACGCCGGCGCCCGGGTCGCCTTGCTGGCCCATTTCGACCGGCCCAGGGGCAAGGTCGTGCCCTCGATGAGCCTGCGGCCGGTGGTCGATGACCTCGAACGCCTGCTCGGCGCACCCGTCCGGTTCGCCACCGACTGCGTGGGCGATGAGGCGAAGGCCATGATCGCCGACCTGCCCCTGGGCGGGGTGATCCTGCTGGAAAACGTCCGCTTCCACGGGGGCGAGGAGGCCAACGACCCCGCCTTCGCCAAACAGCTGGCCGAGCTCGGCGACCTCTACGTCAACGACGCCTTCTCCGCCGCCCACCGCGCCCACGCCTCGACCGAAGGAATCGCCCGCCTGCTGCCGGCCTACGCCGGCGAGTCCATGCGCCGCGAGCTGGACGCGCTCGACGCGGCGCTCGGCAATCCGCAGAAGCCGGTGCTGGGCATCGTCGGCGGGGCCAAGGTCTCGACCAAGCTGGATCTGCTGAAGAACCTTGTCGGCAAGCTGGATCGCCTCGCCATCGGCGGCGGCATGGCCAACACCTTCCTGTTTGCCCAGGGGATCGATATCGGCGGCTCGCTGGCCGAGCGCGACATGGCCGACACGGCCCTCGAAATCCTCGCCGAGGCCAAGGCGCGGGGCTGCGAGATTCTGCTGCCCGTGGACTTCGTCGTAGCGACCGAAGTCAGGCCCGGCGCAGCCGCCCGCCCCGTCGTCGCCGGCCAGCCGCTGTCGGCCGAGGACAAGATCCTCGACGCTGGTCCGGCGACCGTCGCGCGTCTGGTGGACGCCCTGACGGCGTCGAAGACGCTCATCTGGAACGGTCCGCTGGGGGTGTTCGAAGTGCCGCCGTTCGATGTGGCCACCGTCGCGGTCGCCCACCATGCGGCCGCCCTGGCCAAGGCCGGCGTGCTCGTCGCGGTCGGCGGCGGCGGCGACACGGTCGCGGCCCTGCATCATGCGGGCGTGGCCGACGACATGACCTTCGTCTCCACCGCGGGCGGCGCCTTCCTTGAGTGGATGGAGGGCAAGCCTCTGCCGGGGGTAGAAGCTCTGCGGGCTTGACGCCGCAAGTCCTCCCCCCATCGGGGGAGGGGGACCATCCGAAGGATGGTGGAGGGGGCGGGCCGCAACCGCCGGCGCCAAGGCCGGCCCCCTCCACCGCTTCGCGGTCCCCCTCCCCCTGTCGCTCCGCTCCCGGGGGAAGAATGGTTGTTACATTGCGTGACTTCCGGCTTATCCGGCGCTAAACCACCGGCCGAATATCGGGGCTTACGGAGACACCACCCATGGCGCGCATCACGCTGCGACAGCTGCTCGACCACGCGGCCGAGAACGACTACGGCCTGCCCGCCTACAACATCAACAATATGGAACAGGGGCTGGCGATCATGGAGGCGGCCGAGGCGGTCAACGCCCCGGTCATCATCCAGGCCAGCCGCGGCGCCCGCAGCTACGCCAACGACATCGTGCTGGCCAAGCTGATCGACGCCCTCGCCGAACTCTATCCGCACATCCCGGTCTGCATGCACCAGGACCACGGCAACGGCCCCGCCACCTGCGCCACCGCCATCCAGTACGGCTTCACCTCGGTGATGATGGACGGCTCGCTGGAAGAGGACGCCAAGACCCCCGCCAGCTACGAATACAATGTCGACGTCACCCGCCGCGTGGTCCAGATGGCCCACTCTTGCGGCGTCTCGGTCGAGGGCGAATTGGGCGTTCTGGGCTCGCTGGAGACCGGAATGGGCGAGGCCGAGGATGGCCACGGCTTCGAGGGCAAGCTGGATCACTCCGCCCTTCTGACCGACCCGGACCAGGCCGTGGACTTCGTCCGCGAAACCCAGGTCGACGCCCTCGCCATCGCCATGGGCACCAGCCACGGGGCCTACAAATTCAGCCGCCAGCCGGACGGCGAGGTGCTGGCCATGAATGTGATCGAGGAGATCCACCGCCGCCTGCCCGACACCCATCTGGTGATGCATGGCTCATCGTCGGTGCCGCAGGATCTTCAGGACATCATCAACCAGTACGGCGGCCAGATGCCCCAGACCTGGGGCGTGCCGGTCGAGGAAATCCAGCGCGGCATCAGGCACGGCGTGCGCAAGATCAACATCGACACCGACAACCGCATGGCCATGACCGGCGCGGTCCGCAAACTGCTGATGGAAAAGCCGGGCGAGTTTGATCCCCGCGCCTGGCTGAAGCCTGCCAAGGAGGCGATGCGCAAACTGTGTCAGGAGCGGTTCGTGCAGTTCGGCTGCGAGGGCCAGGCATCGAAGATCCGGCCCCTGTCCACGGCCCGGATGGCCCAACGCTATGCGAAGGGCGAGCTGAACCCGCAGTTCGGTTCGGCCGCCTCGAAAGCGGCCTGACGCGGCGCCTTGCGCCAGGCGCTCGCCGCGGTGGCGTTCTTCATCGCCTGCTGACCGACGGGCCCCGCTTCGAAAGCCGGAGGCCCGGTTTTTCCCTTGACCTACCCGCGATATTTTGAGCGCGTGGGGCAAACAGTTCCAACTGGGGAAGCGCGGGTTCGAAGGGGGAGACGCAATGTCCGACAGAAAGCGACTGGATCGCCGTTCCTTCATGGCGCGGGTGGTCGGCGGCGCCGTGGTGGCTGGCGGCGCGATGGCGACCGTCACGGGCTGCGCCACAACCCCAGGCCACGGCTACACTGGCCGCACCGACGCCGATAGCCATGACGCGGTCAACGCAGGCCGGGGAGGGACGTCGGATTCCGACCCGCAGGACGCCCTCGGTAAAGGCCGTGGCGCGGGGACGACTGACAGCGACCCTTCGGATCGGGTCAGTGAAGGCCGCAACACGGGCATCACGGATTCCGACAGCGGCGACGAGATCAACCAGGGTCGAGGGGCCCATCGACGCGGACGAGAGGGTCCGAGCGGCATCACGGATTCCGACGCCACCGACACCGCCGGTCAGGGACGCCGCGGCCGACGGACCGGTGTAACGGACGCCGACAGCACCGACAGGTCCGGCCACGGTCGAGGCGGCGGGACGGGCGCGACTGACTCCGACACCAGCGACGAATCCGGGGGCGGCCGAGGCGGGCGAAGCGGCGTAACGGATTCCGACACCACCGACAGCCCCGGCTCGGGCCGGAGCGGGACCGATTCCGACCCCGACGACCGGTCCAGCTCCGGCCGCCGCGGCTAGCAAGCTCCGACCGCGCGTGACGGACCCGACCGAAAATCGCTTGAACGAACCGCTGAACTGGCTGCTTGGCGAGGCGGCGGACGGCTTTCTGACCGGCGCCTACGAGCGCGACCCCGTCATCGTCCATCATGGCGCGCCGGACCGCTTCCGGGCCCTGTTGTCGATCGCGGCGGTGGATCGCAAGATCGCCGAACTGGATCTGCGCGAAGGCATGCTCAGCATTGCCGATTCGAGCCGGTCGGTGGAGCTGTCCGATTTTGTGTCTGATAACGGCGCGATCGACCGGGTTGCAGTCGCCCGCCTTTACCGCCGCGGCGCCACCGTGATCCTGAACCAGCTGCATCAGTCCGATATCGCCCTGGCCGCATTCTGCCGGGCGGTGGAACAGGTGTTCTCCTGCCACGTGCAGACCAACATCTACCTGACCCCACCCGGCTCACAGGGCTTCCACACCCACTATGACAACCACGACGTCTTCGTCCTGCAGATCGAAGGCGAAAAGACCTGGCGGCTCTACGACCGACCGGTCGCGTCGCCCTATCGCGGCGAACGGTTCGAGGCCGACAGGCACCCTGTCGGCGAACCCGTTCATGGTTTTGTCCTGAAAGCGGGCGATTGCGCCTATCTGCCTCGCGGCCTGATGCACGACGCCTCGGCGTCCGGCGATGCGGCTTCTCTCCACATCACGTGCGGCCTGCTGGTCCGCACTTGGGCGGATCTGATGCTGGAGGCGATATCGGAGGTCTGCGTCAACGATCCTGCCTTCCGCCGGGGTCTGCCGCCCGGCTTCGCCAACCGTGATTTTGATCGAACGATCACGCGCGATCGTTTTCGCGCTCTTGTCGCCGACCTCCCGGCGCAGGCCCGGCTCGATGGCGCGCTCGATCTGTTGACGGAACAATTCATTCGGTCGCGTGAACCGGATGTTCTGGGCGCCGTGGAAGGGGCGTCTCGCCCTCCGGGGGGCTGCTATCGGGCCCGTCCCTCGTTGTGGCGCCTGCTCGATGAAGATGGGGGTCTGCGCCTGATCGCTCCCGGCGGCGACCTGACCTTCAGCCGGGCGCCACGCGCGGTGATCGAACGCGCCCTGTCCGGGGATCCGTTCACGCGCGAAGACCTCGGCGAGGACCAGGCTGAAGAACTGATCCGCCGCCTGACCGTGACCGGCCTGATCGAGCCGATCGACTGACGGGGCGATCCGATCCGGCCTTCACAACGCCATCGTCCAGCGCCCGCCGACCAGAGATGGCGGCTGCTTCACCAGCGGCTGGGTCCTGACCGTTTACTCGAGCCTGATCCGCCGCAACCTCACCAGCCGCCATACTGGCTCTGGAACCGCCAGCGTACATCCCGGACGTCGCGCTCGGCATCGTCGATTGCGTCCTGGGCCCGATGCCAGTCGCGCTCGGTATCCGCCCGCTCGCGGCGGATTTCCTGGATGCGGTTGCGGATCACGTCGCGCTGTTCGTCGGTCAGCCCCTCTTCACGCGCCTCGGCCTGTTTGGCGGTGATCTTGTCGTCCAGCTCCTCCAGCCGGTCGCCGAGGGATTCCACCCGGCTCCGGGCGTTGGCCAGCGCGGTCACCACTTCGTGGACGATCTGACCGTCCCGATAGGCCGGCAGAAAGTCGGCCTCCAGATAGGACGGGCACACCCCGCCATAGCCCGACCCAGAGCGTCCCGCCTGGAACCCGCTTGTCGGCGTGCAGTATCGCACCAGCCCCTGCTCGCGCCCGGCGGAATAGGCCGAGGCGTCCGGCGTCACCCCGTGTTTCGCGCAGGCCTCGGAGTGTTCGCTCAACCGGCTCATGCTCAGGCCGGACGCGCCATCGGCATAGCCTTGGCCCGACCAGTCGCCGGCCATGCATTGTTCCGCGCTCATGGTGGCGCAACTGCCCAACGCCAGAACTGCGCAACCTGCGGCGGCCAAGACCAACAGTCTCAAGACAGTCATCCCATACAGCCCAGCTTGACAATGGCTTACCTTCACCTTGTTGCCAAGCTTGTGGCTTGCGTCCGCGCCGACCCGCCGTGCTAGATCGGCTGCCACCCGACCTGGGCGGCGGAGCCCCCCTTGTCCGACGAAACCCTGATCCAAGACTTCGAGACCGACGAGGACCTGCCACCGGTGCTGGAGGCGAGACTCCTGGCCGGCGGAGCCCGCCTCGACAAGGCGCTGTCCGACATCTTCCCGACCCTGTCCCGCGCCCGTCTCCAGGCCTTGCTGGCCGAGGGCGTGGTCACCCGCGACGGCCAACCTGTGTCGAGCGCCTCGGCCAAGGCCCTGCCCGGCCTCTACGCCGTGGCCTTGCCGGCTGTCATCTCCGCCATCCCCCAGCCCGAAGACATCCCTCTGACTGTCCTGTTCGAGGACGCCGACCTGATCGTCATCGAGAAGCCCGCCGGCATGGCCGTGCATCCGGCCCCCGGCAGCGAGACGGGTACTCTGGTCAACGCCCTGCTGCATCATTGCGCCGCTTCGCTGTCCGGCATCGGCGGCGTCGCCCGTCCCGGCATCGTCCACCGGCTCGACAAACACACCTCCGGCGTCATGGTCGCGGCCAAGTCCGACGCCGCCCACGCTGGTCTGTCGGCCCTGTTCGCCGCCCACGACATCGAGCGGACCTACATCGCCCTGGTCCGCGGTATGCCCATGCCCCGCGAGGGGCGCGTCACCTCAAACCTCGGCCGCTCGACCGGTGATCGCAAGAAGATGGCGGTGCTGAACAGCGGCGGCCGCGAGGCCGTCACCGACTATGTCGTCGAACAGGTCTATGGCGCCCCGACGCACAAGGGGGCCAAACCGGGCGCCCAGCCACAGGCCGCTCGCGTCGCCTGCACCCTGCACACGGGCCGTACACACCAGATCCGCGTGCACATGGCCTCGAAAGGCGCGCCCATTCTCGGCGATCCGGTCTACGGCTCCGGCAGCCCGACCAACGCCGTCCGCGCCGCCATCGCCGCGGCCGGCCTGACCCGACAGGCGCTTCACGCCGCGGTTCTGGGGTTCATCCACCCGGTGACGGGCGAGGCCCTGCGCTTCGAGACTGCCCCGCCGGAAGACATGCGCCTGCTCGAACAGGGGCTGGCCGCCTTGTAAGAGGCGAGGTTAGTCTTGATTAAGGACGCACCCTCCGCTATACAGTCCGTCATTCGGTGCCGTGGCGCCGGGGCAACGGTCACGCTTTCGTGTGACCATCCGCCACTGACAAGTGCGGAAACCCGACCCTATTTCATCGGTTGAGGGGTGAGGCGACGGTGCACATTGGGTGGCCGCTTCCGAAGAACCCGCTCGTTTACACGGTCGGAGGGACCAAATGGCTGTAGCTAGATCACTCGCGGTGATGTCGCCTGAACAGGGGCTGTCGCGATACCTGACGGAAATCCGCAAGTTCCCCATGCTTGCGAAAGACGAAGAATTCATGCTCGCCAAGCGCTGGACCGAGCACCAGGACGCCGAGAGCGCCCACCGCCTCGTCACCTCCCACCTGCGCCTCGTGGCCAAGATCGCCATGGGCTATCGCGGCTACGGCCTGCCGATCGGTGAAGTGATTTCCGAAGGCAATGTCGGCCTGATGCAGGCCGTGAAGAAATTCGACCCGGACAAGGGCTTCCGCCTGGCCACCTACGCCATGTGGTGGATCCGCGCCTCGATCCAGGAATACATCCTGCGCAGCTGGTCGCTCGTGAAGATGGGCACCACAGCGGCGCAGAAGAAGCTGTTCTTCAACCTGCGTAAGGCGAAGAGTCAGATTTCGGCTTTCGAGGAAGGCGACCTGCGTCCGGAACACCTCGAGGCCATCGCCACCAAACTGGGCGTCTCCAAGGAGGAGGTCACCAACATGAACCGTCGCCTCGGCGGCGATTCCTCGCTGAACGCCCCGATCCGGTCGGACGGCGAAAGCGAGTGGCAGGACTGGCTGGCCGATGACACCGCAGTGTCGCAGGAAACCGCCCTGGCCGAGAGCGAGGAAAAATCGATCCGCATGGGCCTGCTCGAAGAAGCCATGCAGGAGCTGACCGACCGGGAGAAACACATCCTCACGGAACGCCGCCTGAAGGATGATCCGGTCACGCTCGAGGAACTCGCCGGCCAATACGGCGTGTCGCGCGAGCGTGTGCGCCAGATCGAGGTCCGCGCTTTCGAAAAGCTGCAGAAGGCGATGCGCGCCGCCGCCGAAGAGCGGAACCTGGTTGACGCCTGACCTCGCGCGCGGGCGGCCCAGCCGGGCCGCCCGCCTTCAGGTCACCGCCGCCCGCCTCTGAAACCGCTCTTCCCGCCAGCTAACGCTGTCGAGAATCTCGCCCAGCACCTCGACCGCATCCCAGACATCGACGTGCCGCACATACAGCGGCGCGAAGCCGAACCGGATCACGTCCGGACTGCGGAAATCGCCGATCACCCCGCGCGCGATCAGGTTCTGCATCACCGCCCACCCCTGCGGATGATTGAACGAGACCTGCCCGCCCCGCGCCGCCGCCCTGCGCGGACTGGCCAGCGCCAGACCCTGACCGGCGCATCGCGCCTCGACCCGTTCGATGAACAGATCGCCCAAAGCCCCGGCCCGGGCCCGCATCGCGGCCATATCCACGCCGTCGAACGCGTCCAGCGCGGCATTGAGCGCGGTCAGGCTCAGGATCGGCGGCGTCCCGCACAGCCAGCGGTCGATACCTGCGGCCGGCGCATAGTCGTCCACAAAATCGAACGGCCGCGCATGACCCATCCAGCCCGATAGCGGATTGCGCAGCGCGGCCTGATGTCGTTGCGCCACGAACAGATACGCCGGCGCCCCCGGACCGCCGTTCAGATATTTGTACCCGCAGCCGGCCGCCAGATCGGCCCCGTCGCGGTTCAGATCAACATCCAGCACCCCCGCGCTATGGCTCAGATCCCACAGGCTGAGGGCGCCCACGGCCCGGATCGCCGCGCTTGGTCCCGCCATGTCGCGCACTGCGCCGCTGCGATAGTGGACGTGGCTCAGCAGGACCACCGCCACCCGGTCATCCAGCGCCGCCTCAATCCCGCCCGGCGCGACCACTCTCAGCTCGACTTCCGGCATCATCCCAACCAGCCCCTGCAGGATGTACAGGTCCGTCGGAAAGTCCCCGCCCTCGGTCAACACCACCCGCCGCCCACTTTGGGCGCCCACAGCCGCAGCCGCCAGCTTGAACAGGTTCACGGACACCGAGTCCGCTGCCACCACCTCGCTCGGTTCCGCACCGATCAGGCGCGCGATCTTGCCCCCAACCTTCTGCGGCAGGCCGATCCAGCCGTGCTTGTTCCAGCTGGCGATGAGATCTTCGCCCCATTGCCGCCCGACCGCGTCGCTCACGGCATCGGCCGCCGCGACCGGCAAGGCGCCGAGAGAGTTGCCATCCAGATAGATCACGCCCTCGGGCAGGCAGAACCCTTCCCGCACGGCGCCCAGCGGATCGGCTGCGTCCCGGTCGAGACAGTCCTGTCGCGTAGTCATTCTTTCGGGCTCCGGTTGCCGGACGGCTCCTGCTCTCTACAGTGACCCGCCGCCCCGGTGAAACGGCGACTTTGACAGGACTTCCGATGCGTCTGATGACCGCCGCCCTGGCCGGCCTGCTGGCGTCGACCGCCTGCGCCCCGTCGCCGACGCTCATCGCCCCCGTCGAGACCCGCACGCCCATCACCTTCAGCCAACTTCTGGCCAGTCCCCGCGCCGCCGCTGATCAGCGCATCGCCTACGGCCCCGGCGCGCTCCAGTTCGGGGAGCTGTGGCTGCCGCGCGGGCGTGGCCGCCATCCCGTCATCGTCCTGATTCACGGGGGCTGCTGGCGCGCCGACCTGCCGGGCCTCGAGCTGATGGACTATATGGCCGCCGACCTGCGTGACCGGGGCTATGCCGTCTGGAACCTCGAATACCGCCGCATCGGCCACCCCGGCGGCGGCTATCCCGGCACCTTCCAGGACGTCGCGGCAGGCCTCGACCACCTCCGCGTCCTTGCCCCGCTGCACAGCCTGGACCTTCGCCGTGTCGCCGTCTCCGGCCACTCCGCCGGAGGGCATCTGGCGCTCTGGAGCGCGGCGCGCGACCGCCTGCCCCCGGAAAGCTCCTTGCGTTCGGGCGATCCCTTGCCGATCCGGGGCGTGGTGTCCCTGGCTGGCATCGCCGATCTCGACGCCTACCGCCGGACAGGTCCCGACGCCTGCGGCGGCCCCTCGACCATCGACGGCCTGGTCGGCGTCCAGCAACCGGGCGGACGCGACGTCTTCGCCGACACCTCCCCGCCCGTCTTGCTGCCGTTGGGGGATCGCCAGGTCGTGATTTCGGGCGCCCTGGATCCGATCGTCCCGCCCCGCTTCGGCCGGGACTACGCCGCCGCCGCCGCCGCCCGCGGCGATCCGGCTCAGTCTGTCGTCCTTGAGGGCGCAGGGCATTTCGAGGTCATCGACCCGACTTCGGTGGTCTGGCCCCGGATCACGGACGCCTTCGCCCGTCTGCTGCGCTAGCCGCGTCAGCCGGCGCGGGCGACCGGTTCGATCTGATGCATGGCGAGCAGGGTTCCAATCGGCGCCGCCAGCGTCGCCTTGGTCGGCGGTCCCGACGCCATCGACACCTCCAGCGCGCCCACGGCCACCGCGAGGCGGGAGTCCGACACCGTCATGGCCAGCGCCTTCAATGTCGCGGCCTGCTCCCGAACGGCGCGCACCGCCTGCATCGGATCGCTGTCGAACTGGTCCAGCGCGGCGGCCAGGATACGCATGGCCTGATCCTTGGCTGCGGCCTGGGCGGCGGCGCCGCTCGCCGGCCGATCAGCCTGGCGCTTGCCCGGACCGGAGAATTCGCCCGAGTTGAATCGGCGCCGGTCGGGGCCGACATAGCCGACCGCCTCGACCCAATCGCGGGGCTTCAGGGCCACGTTCTCGACCCGTTTGAACAGGTCAGCGCTGGTGAAGGGCTTGCGCAGGAATTCATGTATGCCTGAATCCCGTGCGCCCAGGATCGTGCGGGCGGTCGCGTCAGCCGTGATCATAATGATCGGCGCACGGCGGCAGTTCATGTCCGATCGCCGCAGCGCCCTCGCCAGGGACTCGCCGTCCAGTCCTTCGCCGGTACGCTCCGTGAAGACGATGCCGGGTTCCATCTCCGCCGCCGCCGTCAGGGCGCGCTTCTCATCCGGCTGGACCACGATGTCGCGTGCGCCCAACCCCTTCATGATGTCGGTCAGCAGTCGGGCGGCATGAGGGTTCGGATCGACGATCAGCACCCGCTTGACCACGGGCTCCAGCTTCGCCAGCACACGACGGTCAACTGCAAACAAGGTTCAAACCTCCACTCCCGAGATCGTGCTTAACCACGCCGGGTTAAGGCCCCTTGAACGCCGTGATTCCGCGGAGCGACCCCGCGGTACCTAACCCCGAAACGGGTCGTGCATCATGATGGTGTCGTCCCGCTCGGGACTGGTCGACAACAGGGCCACAGGCGCTCCAATCAACTCCTCAATGCGGCGGACGTATTTGACCGCATGGGCGTTCAGGTCGCGGAAGCTGCGCGCGCCCGCCGTGCTCTCGCTCCAGCCCTCCATTTCCTCGAACACCGGCTCGGCGGCGGCCTGCGCCTTCAGGCTCGACGGCAGATAGTCCAGCACCTGACCGTCGATGCGGTACCCGGTGCAGATTTTCAGTGTCTTCAGCCCGTCCAGCACGTCCAGCTTGGTCAGGGCGATCCCGTCGATGCCGTTGATCGCCACCGACTGCCGCACCAGCACCGCGTCGAACCAGCCGCAACGCCGCGCCCGGCCGGTATTGACCCCGACCTCGCGCCCCACGGTCGCCAGATGGGTCCCGACCTCGTCATTGAGCTCGCAGGCGAAGGGGCCTTCGCCCACGCGCGTGGTGTAGGCCTTGACGATCCCCAGCACGTATCCGACGCCGCGCGGCCCGATGCCCGAGCCCGCCGCCGCCTGTCCGGCCACAGTGTTGGAACTGGTCACATAGGGATAGGTGCCGTGGTCCACGTCCAGAAAGGCCCCTTGCGCGCCTTCGAACAGCACCCGCTTGCCGTCCCGCCGCGCCTGGTCCAACACCCGCCACGCCGGCTGAACATAGGGCAGGATCTTGGGTGCGATCTCCAGCAGTTGCCCCAGCAGCGCTTCCGGATCGATCGGCTCCAGCCCCAGCCCGGCCCGCAGCGGATCGTGGTGCGCCCGCAACCGGTCGATCTTGATCTTCAGGTCTTCAGCGCTGGCCAGATCGCAGACCCGGATCGCGCGCCGCCCCACCTTGTCCTCATAGGCCGGCCCGATGCCGCGCCCGGTCGTGCCGATCCGCGCGCCCGGCGCGTTGGCGGCGGCTTCCCGCGCCACGTCCAGCGCCGGATGGATGGGCAGGATCAAACAGGCATTGTCGGCCAGGATCAGCACTTCGGGGCTGATCCGGATGCCTTGGCCCTCGATCTTGTTGATCTCGCCGACCAGATGCCAGGGATCGACCACCACGCCGTTGCCGATGATCGAGGGCTTGCCCTGCACCACACCCGACGGCAGCAGCGCCAGCTTGTAGACCTTGCCGTCCACCACCAGCGTATGGCCGGCGTTGTGCCCGCCCTGGAACCGCACGACCATGTCGGCCCGGTTCGACAGCCAGTCGACGATCTTGCCCTTGCCCTCGTCGCCCCACTGGGCGCCGACCACCGCGACGTTCGCCAAGACTGTTCTCCGCTGTCCGGGATTTCGGAATGCGGCCGCAGCCTATAGCGGGGGAATCGGCGGGTGTCCCGCCGTCGGGCGATTATTCCGCCAACGCCGTCTCGAACGCCCAGTCCAGCCAGGGCGTCAGGGCCGCGATGTCCGCCGTCTCGACCGTGCAGCCGCACCAGATGCGCAGGCCGGCGGGCGCGTTGCGGTGACTCTCGATGTCGAAGGCGGCTCCCTCATCCTCGACGAGCGCCTTCATCCGCTGGACCAGCGCCTGCCGCGCCTCTTCGGCCATGGCCGTCACGCGCGGATCAACGATCTTCAGGCATACCGACGTCGTCGACCGCGTCGCCGGATCCCCGGCCAGATAGTCGATCCAGTCCGTCCGCCCGACCCAGGCGTCCAGCGCCGCCGCATTGGCTCGCGTCCGCGCGATAAGCGCCTCCAGCCCGCCAAGCGACAGCCCCCACTCCACGCCGTCGATCCAGTCCTCGATGGTCCAGACCGAGAAGGTGTTGATCATCGACCCCGACGCCAGGGTCCTGTCGAGACCCTTGGCGTCGCGCAGCCTCAGGACCTTGGGCACCGGCCACGGCGGCGCATATCGATCCAGCCGCTCGACCGCGCGCGGCGACAGGGCTGCCACGCCCAGTCCCGCCTCCCCGCCCAGCGCCTTCTGGAAGCTGAAGGTCACCACATCCAGCTTGGCCCACGGCAACGGCATGGCGAAGGCTGCTGAGGTCGCATCGCAGATCACCAAACCCTCGCGGTGGTCCGCGATGAAGTCCGCGTTCGGCGCGCACACGCCTGACGTCGTCCCGTTCCAGGGAAATACCAGGTCCTTCGCCGGATCGACCATCGAGGTGTCCGGCCAGTCGCCCCACGGCGCCGCGATCACCTCGGGGGCCAGTTTCAGATGCTCGACCGCATCGGTGGCCCACACCTTGCCGAAATTCTCGAACGCCAGCACCTGCACCGGCCGCTCGCCCAGCATTGACCACATGGCCGCCTCAACAGCCCCGGTGTCGGACCCGGGCACATAGACCAGCACCCAGCCCGCCGGGACCTGCAGCAGGTCCCGCGTCAGCCTCAGCCCGTGGGCGAACCGCTCCACCACCTCCGGCGCGCGAATGCCTCGGCCCAGCAGCTCATGTGGAATCGCCTGCGATGACCACCCGGGCCGTTTCGCCGTCGGCCCCGACGAGAACCAGGGCCGCTCCGGCTTGAGGTTCGGTCGGTTCGCCATCAGTCGCGGAAGGGCCGCATCGGACCCTTGTCACGCACTCCCTGCGCCAGCTTTGTCAGGGCGTCATTGTCCTCGGGCAGGGTGATCATCAGCCTGGCCAAGAGGTCGCCGCGTTTGCCGTCCGCAAAGGCGCCCCGGCCTTTCAGCCTCAGCACCTTGCCCGAGCTGGAACCGGCGGGAATAGTCATGCTGACCGTGCCCTCGGGCGTCCGCACCGGGATCTTGCCGCCCAGCACCGCGTCGTACAAGGCCACCGGCTGATCCATCGTGAGGTCCGCCCCGTCGCGGGTGAAGACCGGATGTTTGGCGACCTTCAACTCGATCAAGGCGTCGCCCGCGGGGCCGCCCCGCCCCGGCGCGCCTTGGCCCTTCAGCCGTATCGTCTGCCCGTCGGCCGCCCCCTTCGGGATCGCCACGTCCAGCATCCGCCCGTCCGAGAACTGGATCCGCCGGGTGGTGCCAGAGATCGAATCCTCCAGGCTGATTTCAAGCGTCGCCTTGACGTCCTGACCCTTCGGCGCGTACCCGCCGGCCCGCGCGCCGCCCGATCGCGCGGCGCCGCCGAACATGCCGCCGAATATTTCGTCCAGGTCAATGTTCTCGAAGCCCTGCTGCCGCGCACCGCCCTGGCCGAACGGGTTTCCACCCGGACCCCCTCGCGCTCCCCCCGCCCCGCCGCCGAAGCCGCGGAACTGCTCGCGCCCGTCCGCATCGATCTCGCCCCGATCGAACTTCGTCCGCTTGTCCTTGTCGCCCAGCAGGTCGAAGGCGGCCGTGATCCGCTTGAATCGCTCGTCGGCGATCGTGTTGCCGGGGTTCTTGTCGGGATGCAGTTCCTTGGCGAGCTTGCGGAACGCCTTCTTGATTTCGTCCGCGCTCGCGCCCCTCGAAACGCCCAGTTCCTTATAGGGATCGCCCGCCACGTCGAATGCCGCTCCATCGAAAGCCAGCTTCGTCAGTTAGGGCATCGCGCGCGCCGCGCAAAGGGAGGTGGGCTAAATCAATGCTTCAGCGCGACGAACGCCTCCCTCCCCCAGCCATATCCATCGCGCCACTGAGCGATGGCCGCGCGCGATTCCGCGTCCGGCGCGTCGGGAAAATCCACGCTCAGATCGGCCGCTGCATAGGTCGTGGCAGTCCCCTCGACCTCGAACAATCGCTTCTCGGACGCACCGTCCAACATCCGCACCCGGAATCTCGACGACCCGGACCCGGCCGCTTCGCCGTCCCACCGGTCGCCATCGACCCGTGCCCGCGCGATCCAGCTCAGGTCGATGCCGCCGTCCGTCCGCGCCACCGCCTTCAGGTGCACCGGCGACCATGGCCGCTCATGCACGCCCAAAGCAGTGAACGCGACCTCGCTCACCCCCGCACCTCCGGCCGGTCCGCCCGCCGGCCCCGCCCGCCAGATCAGCGGCAGACCTCGCTCCGCGCGCGACGACTCCGCCCGTGCAGGAGCCTGATCGAGGAGCACGACGATCGCCCCGCTCGGCGCGCCGACTGCCTCTGTCCCCTGCTGCCCACGCAGCAAGCCACTCAGCCGCCAGACCCCGTCCCCCACCAGGGTCGCCGACCGGAACTGCACCAGCTCCCAGCCTCCTCCAGTCTCGATCGCCACCGCATTGCCGCCCGCGAACACGGCGGTTTCCGAGCGGCTCTCCGGCGCCCGCCCCTCGACCCGGACCAGCAAGGTGTTGGCCTCGTCCCAGCGATGCCGCACCCCGGTCGCCAGAGCCTCGACCAGCACCCCCACCGTCGCCGGCTGCGCCACATCGCCTCTTGCCGTCAGGGATCGGGCGTCCGCCCCGGCGAACACGCGCATCGGCCGCCAGGGGTCCGCCGCCACAACCGCGATCGGCCGCCCGTCGTCCTCGCTCCCGATCAGCGGCGGCAGTTCAATCATCCGCAAGAACGGCGCGCCGGATACACCCGACGCCTCGCCCGCCGTCGGCCGCCCGTCATCCTCCCCGACGCGGACCGTCGAGACCGACTCCAGCACCGCGGACGGCGTCTCGTCCATGTCCAGACGCATCACCCGCCAGCCGCCGCTCCGGCCTTCGACTGTCACCGTGTCGCCCGGCTCCAGCGCCAGCGCCTCCACCGGCCCCAGCATCGCCGTCAGCCGATCGGCCCCTCCGGCCTCCAGCGCCCGCTCCGCCGCCGCCCGCGCCAGGGCCCCGGAACAGACCGCGGGCAGGTCCAGATCGACCCCGCCGCCCTCGCTCGCGGAACGCACCACCACCGACCCGGTCTGATACTCCGCCTCTCCGTCGATATAGCGCACCCGCACCGCGCCCGGTCTCAGCTCCAGCACCCGCTCCGCCTTCAGACTCGCACCCTCGTCCGGCAGCGCCAGCGCGCCAGGCGTCAGCGTCGCGGACGCTGCCTCGTTCCCGACCACCGCCACCCGGCCGCCCCGCTCCGCCGCGACAAGGCCCAGACCGGCCAGCAAGGGCTCCAGCGCATCCCGCGTCCGCATCGGTCGGTCGATGACATAGCCCTGCACTTCGCCGGCGGAGCCCCCGATCGCGAACTCGTCCTCGGCCAGCCCGCCGCGCCTCAGCACCGCCGCGATCAGGTCGCGCGTCTCTCCCGCCAGCCGCCCGTTCAGCCAGTGCCCGGTCCGCCATCCACCCGCGTCGGCCCACACATCCTCGCGCGCCGGAAACGACGGCCAAGGCCGCGCGTCCCAGCACCAGGCGTCCGCCGCCTCGACCATCGGACCGCCATAGACCGCCGAGACCGGGTTGTTGCCGGCCTCCGAAAAATGCCCCAACACCGCCTCAAGCGCCCGCCGCTGCATCCGGTCGTCCCGCGCGCCCGTCGAGAACGGCGGCAGGGCGTTCTCCGCGCTCTTTGGATCCTGAAACAGGTTCGGCGCATTGCCGCCCCGGTCCACCGCCGCACAGCCGAACTCCGTCAGCCGGATCGGCTTCATCCCCGCGACCCAGTCGGTCGACGCTGCGTTCCTCAACCCGCCGGACCGGTCATGGTGAGCATTCGACCACCAGCCCTTCAGGTCCTTGACGCGGAACACCCAGTCCTCGTCGTGCGCAGCATCGGCGATCGGGGTCCGTGTCTGCGCCGCTCGATCCACATCGGATGCGTAGAACCAGTCGTACCCCTCGCCGCCCGCGACCTGCCCCGCCAGATATTCCGCATCGTCCGGCCCGGCGAAGATCTCGCCGTCCACGCCCCCGTCGCCCGCCCGCCAGTCACCCAGCGGCGGGTACCAGTCGACCCCGACGTAGTCGATCGCCGCATCCGCCCACAGCGGATCGAGATGAAACAGAACCTCTCCGCCGTCCCGCACTCCCGCATACTCCGACCAATCGGCCGCATAGCTGATCGCCACGTCCGGCCCGACCACCGCCCGACATTCCGCCGCCAGCGTCCGCAACTGCGCCACCGCCGGAAACCCGCCACCCGCATCGCGCGTCGTCGTCAGCCCCCGCATCTCCGAGCCGATCAACAGCCCGTCCACCCCCGTCTCCGCCGCCAGCGCCGCATAGTGCAGCGCCAGCCGCCGCAGACCCCATCCCCCCGCCGTCCCGAACATCGCTGCGATGTCCGCAGCCGCACCACCGCCATCCTCGCCCTTCACCCGCCCGCGCCACGGATAGGCCGCCTGCTCCACCCCTCCATACGGGTCAGGCAAGCCATTCCCCTCAGGCACATCCATCAGCACGAACGGATACAGCGTGACCTCCAGCCCCCGCGCCTTCAGCGCAGCCACTGCCTGCCGCACGCTCTCGTCCGACGGCGTCCCGCCATAGGCCGGTCCGCCGTCGCTCTGCGAGATCAGATGCGCCGCTCCTCGCCCCAGCCCTGCGACCGACCAGGTCAGCGGCTCCGTCGCCTTGTCCGCCCGCTCGACCCCCGGCCGGATCGTGCAGTGTCCGGCCCGCAGGTCGTCGCCGAACCATCCGACCACAAGGCTGACCCGTTTCAGGTTCGGGCATTGCGCCTGCAACTGGTCCAGCGACGCCGTCAGATCAGGCCGCCCGTCGCCCGTATGCAAATTCTCCGCCGTCGTCCGGGTCAGCCCGTCGCGCCGCACCACCGCCTCGGTCGCCAGCACGAACTCCCCGGCCCCGGGGATCAAACACACCCCCTCCAGCAAGTCTTCCAGCCGTGGCGTTTCTCCCCGCGCCCGTCTGAACACCTCAAAGGCCAGTTGCGGCGGCCGGTTGCCGTACGGTCCCAGCGGCAGGTCCTCGAACACCACATAGGCCGTGCCGCGATACGCGGGCGCCGCCCCCTCCACCGCCTCGATCAACGGATCAGGCGTCTGATCCGGCCCGCCGTGATGCACCCGCATCGTCACGCCCGACAGGCCCATCGGCCGGCCGTCGGCCCAGACCCGCCCGATCCCGTCGATCTCGCCCTCGCACAGGGCCACGGCGAAGCTCAGCGAATAGTCATACTCTACCGTTCGCGGCCCGCCCTTGCCGCCGGACGAGGTCTTGCGCCCCTCCAGGAACCGCGCGGCCCAGATAACCTGACCCGTCACCCGCGCCCGCCCGAACACGCAGGCCATCGGCGCGCCCTCGGCCGTCCCCTGCACCTTCAGCGTCTCCAGCCTCGGCCCTCGCTGCCGCGCCGGCTCCAGACCGGAGATCGCCCGCTGGTCGATCGTCCGCCCGAGGGTCGCGCCGATCACGGCCCCGATCGGACCGCCGATCGCCTGGCCCACGCCGCCCAAAATCATCTGCGCCATGATCAGGCCTCTCCGGATTGTTCAACGCCGGGCCAGCGGAAGGCCGCGATCAGCCGCCGGCGCCACCACAACCCCATCCAGCTCTCCACCACCGTCCGCCCCCAGTAGGCATGGATCATCCGCGGCTCCGCGCCGGTCATGTCGCTCAGGATCGCGCAGTGTTTGGCCGGACATCCCGGCGCCATGCGAAACAGCACGACATCGCCGCCTGCCGCAGCCTCGACCGGTATCTCGGTCAGCCAGCGCCGGGCCCCCTCCAGCAGGGTTTCCTCGCCCCCGACCTCGGCCCAGTCCGGCCGATAGGGCGGCGGCGCCTCGGGCTCCGCGCCGACCAGTTGGCGCCATACCCCGCGGATCAGGCCCAGGCAGTCCGCCCCTTCGCCCCGCACGCTGGCCTGATGCCGATACGGCGTCCCCAGCCAGCCGCGGGCAGCTTCGACAACCGCCGCTCTCATCGCCGGCTCCCGCCGTCATGACGCCCGCCCTCGACCGGCGCGGCGGTCAGGAAGTCGTCGCCCGGAATGTCAGGAAAGCCCTGGAAATTGACGCTGTTGGCAAACGTCCCGACGCAGGTCGTCCATCGCTTGTCACAGGCCGCGCCCGGAAACGCCTCAAGGTTGACGCCGCAGCGCCCGTCCCCCAGCACCGCATCGCAGTCGCGGCCATAGGTCCGGCCGACCACCCGCTCCAGCTTCGCCAGCGGCCCTTCCAGCTCGGCGCTGAACCCTGCCCCCTCGCGCCGGATACGGGCCAGCGTCGCCGACCACAGCCGCACCCTCAGATCCGGCCGGTCCCAGTCCACCCGCCACAGCGCCACCGACGCCCCGTCGTAGAGGCCTACCCCGATGTCCGCCTCGGTGATCGCCGCATCGTCCAGCCCGCCCGCGACCGCCGTCGCTCCGGCGACGAGCCCAACAGCGCTGTCCGCCGCCCCCGCGGTCCAGCCGCTCGCCGCCCGGCACGTCACGCCTTCGACCACTAGGTCCCGGTCATGGTCGGTGAATCCCAGTTCCGTCCCATCCGCCCGTCGCAACACCCAGGCATGACACAGCCTCGCCGCTCCGCTCTCGATGCGGGCGGCCAGTTCGGTGGGTATGGTTCTCATGTCGTCCCCCAAAAGTGGCGAGTGGCGAGTGATGAGCGGCGAGGAAAGCGCGGCGGGGCGTCCCGAGGGCGGGTCAGCTCCGAGGGTTCAGACGGCGACGGTGCTCGGGCAAACTCGCCACTCGCCACGCGCCACTCGCCACTCGCCACTTCTCAAACCCGCACCTCGATCAGCGGCACGGCCGCCATCCGACCGGCGTCGAAACTCTCCAGCGTCACCTCGATCCGGTCGGCGTCGAACCGCACCGGCGTGTCGAACTCGAAGCCCGCCGTCACCACAGCGCCCGCGCCGGGCGGCGCATTCAACGTCGCCAGCCCCGTCGCCGCATCGACCGCAAACCCTGCCGCCGCCAGTTCGACCCCGTCGATCGCAACCCGGACCGTCCCCTCAACCGGCTTGGCGATCCGTCGCTCCACTGCGTCCTCCCCGTCGCCATAGCGCTTGACCAGTTGGAACACCGTCCGCGTCCCATCGCCCTCGCCCAGCGCCTGATCCAGCGGCCCGACCACCGTCCCCGGCGCGCAGGACTTGCAGTCCGCGAAGTCCCTGAACCGAAAGCCGTACAGCCGACCGCGCCGCGCCTCGAAGAAGCCCGTCAGCGCGGCCATGTCGTCCAGCGACCGCAGATTGGCCCCGATCAGATAGCGTCGCCGCCCTTGGGCCCACGGCGTCGATCGCCGCTCGAACCCTGACCCCAGCGTCACGATCTCGGTCCGTCGCTCCACCCCGCCGGTCGATCCGAACGCCAGCCGCGCGGGCAGCCTCACTTCGTGAAAGCTCATAATGTCTGTTTCCCTTGTCAGGCGATCAGCGTTCGGCCACGCTGGCGTATCGGCGCGATGCCGGATCAGCAGCGGGGGACGCTCAGATGACCGACCAGATTTCGAGTTCGAGTTCCGGTTTCGATTTCCAGAAGGCCATGCTCAGTTTTGACGGTCGGCTCCGCCGGTCGCACTTCTGGATCGCGTGGGTGATTCTGTTCGCAATTGGTCTCGTGATGGGGATGATCCCGGTGATCAACCTGCTCGGGATCGTACTGCTCTGGCCGCACCTGGCCATCGGTGTGAAGCGGCTGCACGACATGGGCAAGCCGGGCTGGCTGATCGCAATTCCCTATGTGGCCGCCTTCGCCGCATGGATCGGCGCGTTTGTCATGGTGGGCGCTGGCGCCATCATGAACGCGGCGGCGCTGGACGCCGAAGATCCGGCCGCCTTCCTGGCGACCTTCGGTCCCGCGGTTGGAATCCTGGGGGCCAGCTGCCTGCTCAGCCTCGTCTTCTGGCTCTGGATGGGCTTGGCCGACAGCCAGCCCGGCTCCAACTCGCACGGCCAGAACCCGAAGGCACTCTGACCCAAATCTTCGCCTAGAGCCGGCGCGCGCCAAGCGATACGGCGCGCGCCAGCATCTGGGCGATCTGCGCCTCTGAGCGCAGCAGCGCCGGCGCCCCGCCGTCCACTCGCACATTGACCGTGACGCCCCCGCCGCCCGTCGGCTCGATCATGCCCGCCCCCGTCGGCCTGAACACCTCCGGCCCACGCTCGCCGACCAGATAGGCGCCGCCGCCCAGCACAGCGCCGCCGTCGGCGCGCGAGCCAGCGAACACCGTCTGCACCGCCTGGGCGATCGCCTCGCCCAGCCCGCCCCCGCCGCCCGATCCCGACGCCGCATTCACCGCCGCCAGCACCGCCCGCGCCAGTTCGGCCAGGCTGATCTCCCCGTCCGCCGCCGCCCGCGCCATCGACCGGACCAGCCCTTCGCCGGCCCTGCCGAAGGCGTCCTCGATGGACGCCGCCGCCCGCTCCGCCGGCTCTCGCAACGCTTCCAACGCCGCCGCCGCCTCAGCCGCCTTGCGCGGCACGCCGTCCAGCCCCGTTGGTTCAGATCTGTCACTCATCCGGCCATGCCTCCGTCATTCGCATCAGGTCTTCGCGCGCCATCGGCGCCGCGCCGCCCGGCCGTTCGGTCATCATCCGCCACTCCCGCAGCGACAGCCGCCAGAATCCTTCCGGACCCACGCCCAGCCGCGTCGCGGTCCGCAGCATCTCGCCCCAGGGCGTCACCCCGCCGCCGCCGCAAATGCCTTGGCCACCGCCTCCGCCGCCTCACGCGGCTCGACTCCCGCCAGGTCCAGCTCATCGGCCAGCGCTGGCTCGCCCCCGCCCCTCAGCAAGGCCGCCAGCACGCCCGTCAGATCCCGCGCCGACAGCGCCCGCATCCGTTCCGCCAGACCGGAAAGCCCGTCCAACCCCAGCCCCGTCTCGATCTCCGCCAGCGCCCCCAGCGTCAGGCACAGCCGCCGCTCCGCGCCCGCCAGTACAGCGACCACCTCGCCGCGCGCGCCGTTGGTCGCCATCACAGAGCCTCGAACGAGATTTCACCCGCGCTCGCCAGGCTGATCGCGAACGTCGCCTCCCCCTCATGCTCGCCGGCGTATTCCAGCGCCGCCACCAGAAACGGTCCCTCCAGCACGCCGAAGTCCGGCACGATCAACCGCCATGCCCGCGCCGACTGGGAGAAAAAGGCCTCGCGGATCAAGCCGTCCGAGGCCGCGTCGCGGAATATCCCCTGCCCGGCCACCGCCGCCGACTTCACCCCCGCCCCGCCCAGCAGTTCGCGCCACCGCCCCGCGCTGTCGCCGTCGGTCGCATCGACCGTCCGCGCGTTCAGCGAGATGGTTCGCGCTCGCAACCCCGCTACTGTGGTGAACACGCCCGGCGCGCCCTCGATCTTCAGCAGTATGTCCTTGCCGCGTTGTGCGCTCATGTCCGTCTCCTTGAGTGATCAGTGGCGAGTGGCGGGTGGCGAGTGACGGAGCCCAGGCCAACGGCGGGTCATCGACCTGTCGCCGACGAAGCGCGGTGGGTCGGGCCGAACGCGCCCTCGCCACCCGTCACTCGCCACTCTCTTCCGTGACGGCGCGCACCCGCAGCACCGCAAATGTCCGCGCCCCGTCGGCGCTCGGGAATACGTCGGCGAACGAGACCCTCAGGCTCACCGCCCGCACCCCGTCGGCCTCCAGCGCGGTATCGTTCAGCGCCAGGCGCACCGCCGCCAGCACCGCCTTGGCCTCCTCGGACCCGCGAAACCGCGACACAACCGTCAGAGTCAGCGCCTGCTCGACCCCGCCCCCGTCCGCGCCCAGGGGCCGGCTTTCGGACCGCCCGATCAGCAGGTGCGGAAACGCCGCCTCAACGGGCGCTGAATCCCAAATTCGCGCCGGCTCGCCCAGCAGCGCCCGCACCGCCGCATCCGCCTTCAGATGCGCGATCAACGCCTTCTGCAGCGCCAGTTCATGCCCGCTCATCGGGTCCGCTCCAGATTCAGTATCGCCCGCCCGCCGACCGTCTCGCCCGAGACGATCCGCCAGTCGCCGCCGCCGAACCGCAGCACCCGCCCGGCCGTCAGCCGCGCGTCCGACCGCGCCTCCGCCGTCACCGTCTCGACCGCCCGCACCCCGCCGACCTCTGACTTCTCACGCCGCCGCCGCGCTCCCAGCCTCAGCCAGGCCGATCCCAACGGCTCCCAGCTCACCGCTTGTCCGCCATAGGGCGTCTCGCTCTCGACGCCGCTGAACAGCCCGGCCATCACCCGCATGGCGCCGCTCACAGCCGCACCACCCGATACGGCGCGATCCAGCCCTCGACCGGCGCGACCGACATCTCCCGATCGCCCCGCTCATAGGCCCTGAGCGCCAGCATCAGGATCGCCAGCCGCAACGGCGCCGGCGAGGTCGAGGTCAGCGTCAGTCCGACATCCCCCTCGACCCGCGCCCGGGCCGCATCGATCAGTGTCTGGATCAGCCCGTCCTCGGCGTCGTGCTCGACGCGCAGGAACAGCTTCGCTTCCGCCAGCGAGACGGGTGCGGTCATGGGAAACCTCGCTTTGCTCGTAGTGGCGAGTGGCGGGTGGCAAGTGGCGGGTGATCGCCGGGCCAATCCTCTTCCGTCGCCGTTTCACATCAAAGTCAGCGGCGAGCGGCTCCACTCGCCACTCGCCACTAACCACTCGCCACCGCGCGACTACGTCGCGCTGAACTTCATCACCTTGATCGCATCAAAGTTCTGCACCCCGCCGCCGACCCGCTTGGTCGTGTAGAACAGCACATAGGGCTTGGCGGAATACGGATCCCTCAGCACCCGCACCCCCGCGCGATCCACGATCAGATAGCCCCGCTGGAAGTCCCCAAAGGCGATGGCCGCGCTGTTGGCCGCGATGTCCGGCATGGTCTCGATCTCGGTCACGCGATAGCCCAGCAGGCTGGCCGTCTCGCCCGCCCGCGTCGCCGGCTGCCAGATGTAGTTGCCGTCGGCGTCCTTGAACTTGCGCACCGCCGAGACCGTCCTGCGGTTCATCACGAACCGCCCGTTCGGCCGGAACTGAGCTTTCGGCGCATAGACCAGATCGATCAGCCGGTCGGTCGGACCGGTCGCCGAAAACGCCCCCGCCGCGCCCGAGGCGACATGGCCGATCTCGCCCCAGACGGCGCTCGCGTCCGCCACGATCGGATAGCTCAGAAAGCCCCTGGGCTTGTTGACCCCGTCGCCCGTCACGAACGCCGCCGTCTCCTGCGCCGCAAAGGCGTCCTCGACCTCGGCCGCCAGCCATTCGTCCAGGTCGATCAGGGCGTCGTCCAGCAACGACTGGGTCGCCGCGGGATTGGCGTACAGATCGGCGGACGGGAATTCCAGCAGCGCCAGGGTCGCCGGGTCCGTCTCAGGCCGCGCCGCCGTCTCGGCCACCCAGCCCGAGGCCACGCCCGCCGTCGACACCGGCTTCCTGAACACGCCCGCGCCGACGGTCCGCACGGTAGCGATCTCGCGCATCGGCGACCCCGCCATCAGCCGCCGCTCGATGGCCCTTTCGGTCTGCTCCGGCACCACATAGCCCGCCGAATTCGACGCCGTGCTCAGCCCCGCCTTCAGCTCCAGCCCGAACGACTGGCCGGTCTTGAGGTAGCCGTCAAAGGCGCTCTTCTCCTCCCCCTTCATGGGGGAGGTGGCGGCGAAGCCGACGGAGGGGGCCTGCCCCAGCTCCGGCCGCCTCCCCTCGCTCACCACCCGGTCCAGCCGCGCCTGCGCAGCTCCGACCGCCTGGTCGATCCGCGCCACCTTCTCCTCCAGCAGCGCATCCGCCGAGCTCTTGCGCTCGATCTCGTCCAGCCGGGCGTCATTGGCCCCTTTGAACGCCTCGAACGCCGCCATCATTTCATGCATGGCGGCGCGCGCCTCGGGGGTGCCCGAGGCGGTTTTGGTCTCTTTCATGGTATCTCCGGTTTTCAGGAACCGCGGATCGCGGTTAGGGTGCGGGCGTGGGAAATTTCGCCCGAAAGATCATCGACGCCGTCCAGCACTCGATGCTGGGCTCGCTTCTCATGCGTCTGGTCTGGCCGTGTGGCGGGTTGATCTGGCTCGTGTTCGACAACTTGGCTCCCAATGGCCTCGACTACAGCTTCGAAGGACCCGTCCTCGTGCTGCTTCTCAGCAGCGTGTTCCTGATCTGGCTGCTCGGGACCTTTGCCAATCGTCGCCCTCGTTCGGCGCTGTCCCTGGAACGGGTTCAGGATGAACCGGCGAACGGATTCGACGCCTGGTTCGAACTCCCTGCGGGCGGTCTCAGGCCACCGCCGTTGACCCGGTGGATCGTGACGGCGATCGGAGAATCTCCGGAGCTTCGGCGGTCGTGGATCGGTTTCGGTTTGGCAATGGCGTCGCTGACCTTGGCGTTTGCCTTGGCCGTGTTTGACTCGGATTTCTGGGAGGGGATTCATCCCGCTCTAGGCGATCCGTCGGTTCGCCTGCTCCCCGCCCTGGCATTCGTCGCGATTTTCATCGGCACCGTGATTCGCAACTGGGCGTCTGACCAACGCAAGAGTCTGGAGCCGCAACCGGTGAACTCTTCTCAAGCTCGAACTTGAAGACCATCACGATATCCCGCTTCACCCGCCTCGAATCCGACATCCTCGACGCCCTCGCCTGGGACCTGCGCGACATCGCGCCCGATCTCGCCGGCCAGTTCGCAGAGTCCCTTCCTGGCGCCCGGCGCAACACCGGCTCGGGCCTGTTCACCGAACTGATCGTCGACCGCTCCCGGCCACCGCCCCTGACCGAGCCGACCGGTCGGTTCGGCACGGTCCACGCCATGGTCGGCGACCTGCCGGACCCCGTCGCCTTCCTGGTCGAGCTGCGCCAGGGCCGGCTGTTGGCGCTGCATGGCGACGCCTACGGTCAGGACACCTGCGCCCTCGACTTCGCCCGCGTCCCCTTCGATCAGGTCTTCACCCTCAATGACCAGGGCGATTCCGTCGCCTTCGACCCCGCCGCCCTGATGCAGCCCAGCCCCTTGCTGGACCTGCACCAGCATGCCGACCATCAGCCCCTGCCGCACCCGGTCGATCCGCCCCTGATCAACCTCGGCGCCCTGCAACGGGTCCAGGACGCGAAGCCCCAGGACCTGATGGGCGTCCTGTTCGGGACGGTCGAGCCTGCGGCCGGCGCGCGCCCTGTCGACGAGGCCTCGCCCAACAAGGCTGACCAGACCTCGCTCCTGATCGGCGTCTGGGTCGCCATCGCCGTCGGCGCGGTCGTTATGACCGTGATCTTCCGCCTGCCCTGGCCCTTCGCCATCTTCCTCGCCGTCATGCTGGGCCGGCTTGTGCGCAAGCCCAGGGTCCTGTCCGCCCTCGGCCGCGCGACCCGGCGCCTCGGCCAGTACGAATACCGCCCGCCCCAGCAGTGAAACCCTTGAGGTTGCCCGTGATCGGCGCCCACGAAACGGCGCAGTCTCCGCCACCATGGTCAAGCTTGGGATCGCGCCCATGCCCTGCGTCCGACCGGCTGAGGGTCAGGCGGTCCGAAACCGAGCCCCCGGCAACATCGGAAACGTCACCAGCGACACCTCCCACAACTCGACCTCGACCAGCACCCGCAACCGCCCATCACGCCGCGCGCGGCTGCTGCGGAATCCGATCGACAGCCCGTCCAGCGCGCCTGCCCTCGACAAGGCGGCGGCGAACCGAGCCTCGGCCGACCAGTCCATGATCCGTCCACGGACCAACAGTCCGCGCTCGTCCTCGACCATCTCGTCCCAGACCCCGACTGCCGCCCGGCCCTCGTGCTGGTGCAGCATCCGCACCCCCTTCGCGCCGGTTCGGCCGAGGCTGGCCGCGAAAGCCCCGCGGGCGACCACGTCCCCGTTCAGATCCGCCACGCCCCACAGCGAGGCATAGCCCTGGACGTCCAGACCGGCGACCGCCGCCACGGCCTCGGTCACCCCCAACCCTCCAGCCTCTCCTCGATCCGCCCCACGGCCGCCCGCGTCGCCACGCTCTGCTCCTCCAGCCGGGCCAGCCGTTCCGCCACCAGCCGCTGTTCCGTGACCCGCTCCTCCAGCGTGGCGATCCGCGCCGCCGCGCCTCCGGCCCACACCAGACCGCCGATCGTCTGCACCGTCAGCGCCGCGATCAGCGCTATGGGTATCTTGTTCAAACGTTCCATCAGTCTCCCACTCCCGCCATGCGTCGCCGCTCCTCGTCGGTCAGGAAGCTCGCCGCGTTCAGCCGCGCCCACAGCGCATCGCGCTCGGGCTGCAGCGCCGGCAGCGCTTCCAGATCCGCCTCGATCCGCGTCCCGGCGAACCGCCCGCCCAACCACACCGTCAGCGCCGCCGCCGTCTTGCGCACCAGCGGAACCACCGTCCCCCGCCAGAAGGCGGCGTTGGCCTCGCGATAGTTGGCGTAGGTCGCGTCCCCCGGGATCCCCAGCAACTGCGGCGGAACCCCGAAGGCGAGGGCGATCTCGCGCGCCGCCGCATGTTTCCCGGCGATGAAGTCCATATCCGCCGGCGTCCAGCTCATCGGCTTCCAGTCCAGCCCGCCCTCCAGGATCATCGGCCGCCCGGCGTTCATCGTCCCCGCGTGGCTCTCCTCGACCTGCCCCCGCAGCGCCTCGAACTGTTCGGCGGTCAGCCGCTCGCCGTCCTTCGCTCCATAGACCAGCGCCCCCGACGGCCGCGCCGCATTGTCCAGCAGCGCCTTGTTCCAGGCCCCCGAAGCGTTGTGCACGTCGATCGCGAAGGCCGCCGCTTCCAACGGCGAGAAGCCGTAGTGATCATCGGTCGGATGAAACAGCTTCAGCTGCATCACCGGCGACCAGCCGTCCGCCGCCCGCCCGATGCGGGTCGAGCGACCGTCCACGGAATACTCCCAGGCCTCGGGCCAACCGGCTCGTCCCGGAACGATTTTCACCCGGTCGGGCCGCAGCGTCCAAAGCTCTTCGGGCTCACCGTCTCCGACGGCCTCCGCATAGGCGTTCCCCGCCGTCTGCAGGGCGCCGTACAGCGTCTCCAGCCACTCCGCCCCCGACTGCTCCGGGTTGGGCCGCGCCAGCAGCGCCGCCAGCGGATGATCGTCCCGTCGCACGCCGTCGGCGAAAACCAGCAACGGCGTCGACGCCGCCGCCTCGGCGATCATCCGCACGCAGCGATAGGCCACAGCGTTCTTCGCAAATCCCTCCTCCGCCAGATGGGCGTAGTCCCGCGGCGTCCACCGCGCCCGCCCGCCGGACGTCAGCGCAATCAGCGGCCCGGCCCGGCTGTCCTTTGTCTCGGGCGCAGAAATGCGCCGCCGACCCTCAAAGGGCCGTCGCCAGTTCAGCATGGTAATCTCCGCAGTTGGACCAACACAGTCCGCTCAGTTGGACCAACTCATGATCCATGATAGGGTCGGTTCATGACGCTTCAGGTCAACATCGCCGAGGCCAAGGCCCGCCTGTCCGAACTGGTCGCTCGCGCCGAGGCCGGCGAGGAGGTTGTTCTCGCCCGGTCGGGAAAGCCTATTCTTCGCCTTCAAGCCCTGTCCCGGCCTGTCCGGAAGAAGAAGCATCGTTTCATAGGCGCCCTGGCGCATTTGGGGCCGCTCACTGATGAAGAAGCGAATCTCTTTCTCGAGCCTGATCCAGAGTTCGAGGCTGCGGCCCGCTCCGAGGATGAGGATCACTTTTACAAGTGAGCGCGGTCCTTCTCGATACCCACGTCCTTATCTGGAGCTTGTTTGATCGCCCCGAACTGACGGCCTCCGCGCGCGGGTGGATGGAGGATGCGTCCACCATCTATGTCAGCGTGGTCAGCATCTACGAGATCGACTTCAAGCGACGACGAGGCGGGCTGCGGGCGAAGGACTCCTTCCTCCAGCGGATGCCGCAGAACATGCCAGACACGCTTCCCTCTTTTGGCTTCAAGCTTGTGGACGTCACCGCCGAAATCGCGTGGCGCGCCGCCCGGCTTCCAATCGACCATCCGGACCCTTGGGACCGCATTCTGATCGCTCAGGCCATGGCGCTGGATGCACCCTTGATCAGCAACGACAAGCCCTTGCGCGCCTCCGTCGATAGCCAGCCAAAAACTCACGGCGTCATAGTATTCTGACTCGCGGCCCCGCCCTCGGCGCAGGCAGCAGATGCGTCACCGCCCACACCAGGGCGTCGGCGCGGTCGGGACTGCGCCCGCCGCCCTCGGTCGACCCCAGCGCCATCAGTTCCTCTTCCAGCGCCGGGAACGCCCCGCAGTGGACCACCCGTCCCTGTTCATACAGCGCCGCTACCGGCTCAGCTCGCGCCGCCTTGCCCCGGCTGGCGTGCACCAGTTTGATCGCGGTCTCGCAGCCGCCGTGCGCGAGCACGGTCCGCACCATCTCGCCGCCCTGGTTCTTCTCAGCCACGATCTCCCGCGCCCCGAACTCACGCGCCGTCTGCGCTACGATCATGGCCCAGCCCTGCGGCGACTCCCCCGCCTTCGACCGGTCGGCCAGCACATAGGCGCGACCGTCCTTGCGGCCCACCACCACGATCCCGCAGGCGTCCCCGCCCGCGCTGGCCGGCGGATCGACCGCCACCACGATCCGCTCCAGCGTCGCCGGCCGGTTGCCCCGCGCCCGCGCCAGATCCTCGGCCCGGAACAGCGCGCCCTCGGCCTCGACCATCAGCCCCTCCAGTTCCTGCGCCTCCAGCCGCGTGCCGCCATAGACGGCCCTCAGCGCCTCGGCGAAACCGGGGGCCAGATGTTCTGCGTTTTCCGACGTCGGCATACGCGCCACCTTGGCGCCGGGCTCGGCGATCAGCCGCCTCAGCGCCGCGATGGGTCGGGGCGTCGTCGTCACCAGCAGCTGCGGCCAGTCCCCCAGCCGCAGCCCCAGCCGGAGATTGGCCAGCACCCGGTCGGGTGCGCGCCAGGCGCAAAATTCATCGGCCCAGGCCGCATGGAACTGCGGCCCCCTCAAACCATCCGGGTCCTCGGCCGAGAACGCCTGCGCCACCGCCCCCGAGTGCTCCCACACCAGCCTTCGGCGCGAACTCTCCCATCGCGGCTTCAGCAACGGCGGGGCCAGCGCACGGATGCCCGACGGCCCCTCCACCATGACTTCGCGGACATCGTGCAGGCTGGATCCCACCAGCGCCAGGCGCCGCCGCGACTGCGCCAGGTCGTTGATCCACCCGGCCCCGGCGAAGGTTTTGCCCGATCCCCGTCCGCCCAGCAGCAGCCTAAGTCTGGGCGGCGACGGCCAGTTCTCCACCTGTCGGTCCCGCGAGGTCAGCCACCAGTGGCTCACCGCCGTGATCGTCTCGATCGGTGTCAGCTCGGGCTCCAGGCCCGCCGCTCGCGCGGCCAGCAAGCACCGCATCCAGGCGGCCGAACAGCTGGGCGCGGTTGGCGGCCAGCATGGCGGGGTCGAACAGTCCGCCCCCGAGGATGTCTGCGTCATTCATGCCTTCGTCTTCCATTGCGGGACTCATCCCCATGGCGGGGCGGCGTTCGGCGGCCAGCTTCGTCAGCCCGTGCTCGAACCGATGCAACGCGCTCTTCGCCGTCATCAGGCTGCGCGCCAGCCCGGCCAGTATGTTGAGTTCGCGGATATGCGACTTGCGGTCCCGCCCCTCCGGGGGCGGAGTCTCGCCGGCGGTCGCCACGGCATCCGCCAACAGCTGCTCCAGCACCTCCAGGCACCGCCCGGTCAGTGTGTTTTTGTCCTGATTTCCCGTCATGCCCAAATAGTAGGCGACCAGCGCAGCCCGGCGGGCAAATCGCAGTTAGAAAATCACAACTCGTTGATTTTAGACAACATTATCTCGCCAACCCGACTATGAGTTCGCGGATTGTCAGCACAGCGTCACGCCCTTGGGCGGGTCAGGCCGCGTCGGCCGTCTTCAGGCCCGCTCGTTGCTCCAGCCGCGCGGAGATGACCCGCAGCAACTCCGCCACCTGGATTGGCTTGCCGACGTGATCGTCCATGCCCGCCTCCCGGCAGCGCAGCATCTGCTCGGGCTGGACATTGGCGGTCAGGGCGATGATCGGGACCTGACCCGCCGGCCCATCGAACGCCCGGATCGCCCGTGTCGCGTCCAGCCCGTCCATGACCGGCATATGCACGTCCATCAGGATCAGGTCATAGCCGCCGCTCCTGGCCGCCTCGACCGCCTCGGCTCCGTCCTCGACAGTTTCGAACGCGACCCCCAGCCCGCCCAGGATGGCCCCCACCAGCTCCCGGTTGGCGGCGGCGTCATCGGCCACAAGGATGCGCAACCCGTCAAGATACGCCGCCTCGTCGTCCACCCCCTTCTCGGAAACCAACGCTTCCGCCGGCCTCAGGGGAACCTCGAACCAGAAGGTCGAACCTTCCCCCGACCGACTGTCGGCGCCGATCTCGCCGCCCATCATCTCGACCAGACGGCGCGAGATCGACAGGCCCAGGCCGGTGCCCCCATACACGCGGGTGGTGGAATTATCCGCCTGGCTGAAGCGTTCGAACAGGGCGTCGATCTTCTCGGCGGCGACGCCGATGCCGGTGTCGGTCACCGCCACCCTCAACCGTTCCGCGGCCCACGACGCCTCGAGCGTCACCCGGCCCGCCCCGGTGAATTTCACGGCATTGGCCAGGAAGTTCAGCGTCACCTGCCGCAACCGTCCCTCATCTCCCGTCAGCGCCTCGGGCAGTCCCGGATCCAGCTCTATCGCCAGCGTCAGACCCTTGACCGCGCATTGACCCTCGACCAGGGCCGCCGCTGCTTCCGCCATGGCCCGGGGACTGAAATCCCGATCCTCCATTTCCACCGCCCCGGCCTCCAGCTTGGAGTAGTCCAGGATGTCGTTGATGACCCCCAGCAAGGCCTCGCTGGCCGTGCCGATCCGGTCGGCGTATCGCCGCTCCGTCTCGCCCAGTGTCGGGCTCTGCTGCAACAGGCCTGAAAAGCCGACCACGCTGGTCAGGGGCGTGCGCAGTTCGTGGCTCATATTGGCCAGGAATTCCGACTTGGCGCGCGCCGCATCGTGAGCCCGGTCCCGGGCCTCCAGCAGTTCAGCCTCAAGTCGCTTGGTATCCGTAATGTCGCGCAGCAGGTCCTGTATCTCGACCGGTCGTCCGTTCGCGTCCCATATCAGCCGGGGGTGACCCTCGAACCAGACCAGCTCTCCGTTCTTCTTGAGGGTCCGCCACACCACCCGCGGCGACGGCGCGCCGGGCCCCGCGGCGACATAGGCCGCATAGGCCGCCTTGATCGACAGCACGTCGTCGGGATGAACGAAGTCGGCATAGAAGCGTCCCACCAGATCCTCGGGCCGATAACCAAGGGCCGTCTCGATCACCGGCGAGACATAGGTGAATATCCCGTCCACCCCGGTCATGGTGATGATGTCCGAGGAATGCTCCGCCAGCAGCCGGTAGCGCGCCTCGCTGCTCTGGATCAGATCGATGGCGCGTTCGGCCTCGGTGACATCCTGGAACACCCCGAACAGGGCGGTCACCCGCCCCCTGTCGTCCCGTTCGGTTTCGGCCTTGGCGGTCACCGTCCGTTCCTCGCCGTCCGGGCGGAACAGCCTCAGCTTGAACTCATAGCCCTCGCCCGTGCTGATCGCCCGGTCGAGGAGTCCGCGGAAGACCGGCTCGTCGTCCGGGTGGTAGGTGGCCAGAATGCCTCCGGCCGAGGGATCGAACGTCTCCCGCGTCACGCCGTGAATGCGGTAAACTGCGTCGGACCAGGTGATGGCGTGCGGCTCGATCTGGTAGCGCCACTGCCCGACGCCGGTCATCTCCTCGGCCAGACGCAGGAGTTCCAGCTGCTCGGCCTGCTGCCGGATGGCTTCCGCCCGATCCAGAATTTCGCCGGCCATTCGGGCCAGCAGCTTCAGGTTCTCCAGTTCGGCGTCGTCGGGTTTGGGACGCGCCTTGATGTCCATCACGCCGATCGCGCCCACAACCTCGCCCGCGGCGTTGACCACGCTGGCGCCGGCGAAGAACCGCAACCTCGGCTCGCCGGTCACCATCGGATGGTCGCGGACGCGCTCGTCGGCCAGGGCGTCCTCGATCACCAGCACCGCGTCCGGTCCCATGGCGGCCACCAGGTTCGTCGCCGTCAGACCGCGGGGCATTTCGCTCCGCCCGAGGCCGATACTGGCGCGGAACAGGGTCCGGTCCTCGTCGAGGACGCCTATCATGGCGTGAGACGCGCCGAACATGGCGGAGGCGAGCGCCGTCAGCCGCTCGAACGGGCTGTCCAGATCCAGTCGATCCGTCGCTGCTTCCCGCGGCGTTTTCGGACGTTTCGCTCCCATCTCTTCAGCCTACAGAGAGAACCACGAAATATTGGTTAGCGGCGTTGACCCCGCTCGAGGTTCCACTCCGGGGCCTCGAAATCCAGCGCGTCCTCGGCCTCCGCCAAGGCCAGTTCCGACACCGTCTGCCCGCGCACCGAGACCCCGGCCGTGTGTACGCTCTCGGGGTCGCCCGAGACCAGCGGATGCCAGTCCGCCAGGCCCCGCCCCTCATGCACCCGGCGATAGCCGCACGACTTCGGCATCCACCCCAGCTGTTCGATATTCCACGGCGTCAACTTGATGCAGTCCGGCACCTGTGCGCGCCGGTTGGCGTAGTCGACACAGGTGCATCTGTCGCTGTCGAACAGCTTGCAGTGCACCCGCGTCGGGATCACCTGGCCGGTGTCCTCGTCCTCGATCCGGATCAGGCAGCACAGGCCGCAGCCGTCACACAGGCTCTCCCACTCCTCGCGGGACATCTGTTCCAGACGCTTGGTTTGCCAGAAGGGCCGATCCATCGGCGGCCTCTTACGCGGATCGCCCCGGGCTGTCTCCGCCCTTCGGCGGGATCAGGTCGCGGGCGGTTCAGGTGTAGTGACCACGGGGCCCATCAGCGGCATGACGGGAACCGGGCCGGAGACCGGCGCCGGCGCCACGGCGTCCACCCTCTGTCAGATGTTCAGCCGGTTGGCCGGCGGCGCCTCGGCGCCGAGCGCCCCGCCAGCCGGTCGCTTCAGCCGAAGCCCCGCTTCCGGCGCGCGGGCGGCGCGGCCTCCTGATCCTGATGGCTCATTCTCATCCCCCCGGACGTTCGGCCTCAGTCTAACACTGGTCCGCGTCGCACCCGGGCGAATCCCACTTCGGGCGAAGACGACTGCCGGTGGTCACAACGGGCCAGACCCCCTATATGGCCGCCTTCGACCGCGCGGACTCCCCGCCGCCCCCATTTCCAAGCGCGCGCGTCCAAGGTTTGCATGGCTCCCCGTCCTCCTCTCGTCGCCCTAAAGAACGTCCGTCTCCAGGATGGCCAGCGCCCCTTGTTTGACGGGGTCGACATCGCCGTCGAACCGCGCACCCGCGCCGCCCTCGTCGGCCGCAACGGGGCGGGCAAATCGACCCTGATGAAGATGGTCATGGGGTTGATCGAGCCGGACGCCGGCGACCGCTCCGTCCAGGCCGGAACCCGCTTCGCCTATGTGCCGCAGGAGCCGGTGATCACCGGCGGGACGCTGCTCGACTACGCTGAATCCGCCGGCGCCGACCATTGGACGGCCGAGGCCTGGCTGGCGACCTTCGGCCTCGATCCGGCCAAGCCGGCCGTGAACCTGTCCGGGGGAGAAATCCGTCGCGCCGCCCTGGCCAAGGCCTTCGCCGAAGAGCCCGACCTGCTGCTGCTCGACGAGCCGACCAACCACCTCGACATCCTGGCCATCGAACTTCTGGAGGAGGAACTGCTCCAGGCCCGCTTCTCGGTCCTGGTCGTCAGCCACGACCGTGCCTTCCTCAACCGCGTCACCCAGTCCTGCCACTGGCTCGAAGGCCGCCGCGTCCGCACCCTGAACAAGGGCTTCGCCGCCTTCGACGAATGGGCCGGCAAGGTGCTGGAAGAGGAAGCACAGTCCCTTCAACGCCTGACAAAGACCATCGAGCGCGAGACCGAGACCTTCTACCGCTCTATCACCGCCCGCCGCACCCGCAACGAGGGGCGCGCACGCTCGCTGGACGCCCTGCGGGCCGACCGCAGCGAACGGCTCAAGGACGTCCCGCGCGAGCTCAACCTCGGCGTGGATTCCGGCGCAACCTCGGGCAAGCTGGTGGCGGACCTCAAGGGAGTCTCCAAGAGCTTCGGCGACCGGCCCGTCATCAAGCCCTTCACCACCCGCGTCATCCGCGGCGACCGGCTGGCCATCGTCGGCCCCAACGGGGCGGGCAAGACCACCCTCGTCAAGATCCTGCTCGGCGAACTCGCGCCCGATGAAGGCACGGTCAAGCTGGGAGCTAACCTCGAGCCGGTCTATCTCGACCAGTCCCGCGAGGGTCTGCGCAGCGACATGACCCTGTGGGACGCCCTGACGCCCGGCGGCGGCGACAGCGTGCTGGTGCGCGGAATCTCCAAACACGTCGCCGCCTACGCCAAGGACTTCCTGTTCCAGGAGGGCCAGCTGCGCCAGCCGATCTCGACCCTGTCGGGCGGCGAGCGCAACCGCCTGCTTCTGGCCCGCGCCCTGGCCAAGCCCGCCAACATGCTGGTCCTCGACGAACCGACCAACGACCTCGACATGGACACGCTCGACAAGCTCGAAGAGCTGCTCGAGTCCTACGACGGCACCCTGATCATCGTCAGCCACGACCGCGACTTCGTCGACCGTCTGGCCACCTCGACCATCGCCATGAATGGCCGCGGCGACATCGTCGAGACCCCCGGCGGCTGGACCGACTTCATCCGCCAGAACCCGGGCTTCCTGAAACCCGGGGCCAACCCCCGCCCGCAGGACAAGGACGCCGCCCGGCGCGCCGAGGCCGCCGATGAGGCGCGTCGGGTCGAGAAGGCGGAGCCTTCTGACCGCGCCTCCACAAAAAGGTCCGGCAAACTGACCTTCAAGGACGCCCACCGCCTGAAGGAACTCGAAGGCCTGCTGGCCAGCCTGCCCGAAGACATCGCCCGCCACGACGTCACCCTGTCCGACCAAGGCCTCTACGCCCGCGATCGCAAAGCCTTCGACCGCGCCACCGCCAACGCCGACCGCGCCCGCGCCCTGCTGGCGGCGGCGGAGGAGGAATGGCTGGAGCTGGAGGCGAGGCGGGAGGCGCTGGCGGGGTAGCCAGCCTCTTGATCGGTTTTGGACGACCAAATACGCCTCTGTTTCTCGGCTATAACCGATCACATTCTTGACGTTTGATCGGTTATAGGCTTCAACGTTGCATGGCCTATTTCCTCCCCAACGCTCGCGCTCGTCGCCATCTGGACCGGAAGCTGGCCCCTTTGAAGGATCTCGATGGTTTTACGCGCCCTCCTCACGGATGGGTGCGCGCCATTCGGGACGGCTTGGGCATGACGACGCGGCAGTTCGGGGCCCGACTGGGTGTCGCGCCTTCGACCGTAACGGGCATCGAGCAGGGAGAGGTCAAGGACAGCGTATCGCTCCGCACCCTCAGACGGGCCGCCGAAGCCTTGGGGTGCCGCCTGGTCTATGCCATCGTCCCGGAACGGTCCCTTGAGGAAAGCGTGTTCGACCGGGCGGCGCGGCTCGCCGACGCCCAACTGTCGCGGGCGCATCACACCATGAGCCTGGAGAACCAGGCCTTGGGATCAAACGATCTCGCGTTCGAACGGGCTCGCCTGATCGAGGATCTTCTTCGAGGAGACCCGCGCCGCCTTTGGGACGAAGCATGAGCGACGCGCTGTTCGACGCGGACGACGGAGCCCACACCCCATTGTCGCCAGAAGAACGCGACGGCCTCATCCCGACCTACATCACGACCCGCAACGAATTGAACGACGCCGAACATGCCAATATCAGCGACGCTGATCGCTGGGCATTCACTCGCAAACGCGATGTCCTCAACCAGACCTTCCTGCGCGCCCTGCACAAGCGGATGTTCGGGAAAGTCTGGCGCTGGGCCGGAACCTTCAGTCAGGAATCGAACCGCCGCATCGGCGTCGATAACTGGCGCATCCAGGTCGAACTCGGCGACCTGATCGACACCGTTCAGTACTGGATCGCTCATCAGACCTACGCGCCCGATGAGATCGCCGTGCGGTTCCACCATAAGCTGACCTGGATCCATGCCTTTCCCAACGGCAACGGCCGCCATGCCCGTCTCGCAGCCGATCTGCTCGCTGCCTCGTTACAACAGCGCCCCTTCACCTGGGGTAGCGCCGGTCTGGTTGGAATCACGTCCCTGCGGGATCGCTATGTTGCTGCCTTGCGCACCGCGGATGCCCATGACATCGGGCCTTTGCTCGCCTTCGCGCGATCCTGAACCGGCGTCCGAACGCCGCATCGCGCAGCCCGAGCCCAAGATCTAGCCTGCCCCCATGATCGCCCGCGTTCGCCGCCTGGACCTGACCCCCGCAGAACGCCGGACCGCCGAGCGCACCAATGCCGCCCTGGCCCTGATCCCGCGCCTCAAGGCCGACGGCTGGCGCCTGACGGCCGGGCAATGGCTCAGCAGCGGTTTCGGCCAAGTCGCCCAGCGGGTCACCGGCGCCCAGCTGCCGCGGCGCGAGGTCCGGGTCTGGCTCGACGGTCGTCTGGCTGCCCTCGACGCCGCCTGACCCCTTCCGAGGCCCGAAAACAGCCTGTTCGGAACGAATTTCCGGCCGTTTTCGAGAGTCTGTGCAGAAGTCGCAAGACCTTCACATCTCGAAGAAAATTCGAACATCGCCACAAACATGCAAGCGCCTTGCACGATTTATCCCCAAGGCCGTCCACAGACGCTCGTTCCGGACCGCTTGCTACATCTGCGGATCGGAGCGAGCTTGATCAGGCCGAGGGACACGGCGGCGCGGAAAACCGGGGAGACCCGGGGCTCAAAGCGGACCGGCCCGGCTCTCTGATCGAACGCACCGGGGGGTTTCGACCTTAACGGACGGGAGACAGGATCAAGGCCCAAAGGACCCTTCGAAGGCTTCGGCCGGAGAAGACCAGAGGGAACCGGATCGGGATCGATGGACGGCGCGGGGCTCGACCTCGTGGAACGCCGGAGACCAGGAGCGCGACAGGATACAGCTGACCATCGCCGGGGTTCGCCTCGCTGATGCAAAGCCAGGGTTCTGAACCTCAATGGCCAAGTCCAACCCGGACTTGGCGAGGGGACGAGGAAAACCGGTTCGCCGGGGATCTTCGTCCCCTCGCTCAATTCTGGTGGGCGCTATCGCGCGCCGCGCGGCGGCTTGCTGCTTGAGCGCGGTCCATCGTCATCCCCCGACTTGATCGGGGGATCGCGACGCGGTCGCTCGCGGCTTGAGGGCGCGATCGTCTCCTCCCCATACATGGGGAGGTGGCGCGGCGCGGCTTCCCGCCGTGACGGAGGGGCAGCGCAAGCGCCGGCGCGCTATCGGCCTTCTCCACGCCCTTCCCTTCCCCGCACCTGAGCCGTAAACCAAGGTCATGACCTTGCGTGGGAATCGCCGTTTCTCGCCGGACCGCCGCGCCCTGCTGGCCGGGGCAGGCGCACTCGCGACCACGGCTGCGCTCGTCGGCTGCCAGCGCGCCGAGGCTCCAGTCGATGAGGAGGGCCGCGTCCGCCTGCGCTTCGCCACCGACTGGCGCGCCCAGGCCGAGCACGGCGGTTTCTACCAGGCCTTGGCCTCGGGGGCCTATGCCAAGCGCGGCCTGAACGTCCAGATCATGCAGGGCGGCCCGGGCGTCAACGTGCCCCAGCTGCTGGCCTCGGGCGCAGTCGAGCTGGGCATGGGCTCCAACAGCTTCATCCCGATGAATCTGGTCGCCGAGGGCGCGCCGGTGAAGGCCGTCGCCGCCTTCTTCCAGAAGGACCCCCAGGTCCTCATCGCCCACCCCGACCCGGCGCTGAAGACCATCGCCGACCTGGCCGGGCGCCCCTTCCTGCTCGCCACCGCCTCGCGCGACGCCTTCTGGGTCTGGCTCAAGGCCAAATACGGCTTCACCGACGATCAGGTCAGGACCTATAATTTCAACCCCGCGCCCTTCCTCGCCGATGAGCGGGCGGTGCAGCAGGGCTATCTGACCTCGGAGCCCTACACGATCGAGCAGGCGGCGGGCTTCGCCCCGCGGGTCTTCCTGCTGGCCGATGAGGGCTATCCCTCCTACGCCGCGATGGTCCTGGCCCCCAACGCCTTCGCCCGCGACAACGCCGCCGCCCTGCGCAGCTTCATCGCCGCCTCCGCCGAGGGCTGGCGCGACTATATCCATGGCGACGCCAAGGCCGCGGATGCCGAGATTCGCAAGGCCAACCCCGAGATGACCCAGGCCATACTCGACCAGGCCCGCGCCCGGCTGAAGGCCAATGGCGTGGTCGACGGCGGCGACGCCGCCCTCTACGGCCTCGGCGCCATGACCGCCGAACGCTGGCAGGCCTTCTTCGAGGTCACATCCCAGGCCGGCGTCTATCCGCCCAATCTGGACTGGCGCCAGGCCTTCACCACCCAGTATCTGCCCGGCCGTGGCCGGAGCTGACGCTGCGGCGTCGCTCGACGACGTCGTCGTCCGCTATCCCGGCCGCGCGCCGCTCGGCCCGATCAGCCTGATCGTCCCCCCCGGCGAGATCGTCGCCGTCGTTGGCGCCTCGGGCGCCGGCAAGTCCACGGTCCTTCGCCTGCTGGCGGGGCTGGAGCCGCCGTCGCAGGGGGTTGTGCACCGGGCCGAAGGGCGGACCGGCTTTGTCTTCCAGTCCGCGACCCTGATGCCCTGGGCCGACGCTCTCGCCAATGTCGCCCTGCCGTTGGATCTGGCCGGCCTGGCCCGCTCCGAAGCCCGCTTCCGCGCCGCCGAAGCCCTGGCCGCCGTCGGTCTCGGCGACAGGCTCGACGCTCGACCGCGCCAGCTGTCCGGCGGCATGGCCATGCGCGTCGCCCTCGCCCGGGGCTTGGTCACAGCGCCAGACCTGCTTCTGCTCGACGAACCCTTCGCCGCCCTCGACAGCGTCACCCGCCGCCGCCTGATCGAGGATCTGCACCGTCTCTGGGCCGGCCGGGCGCCACGTCCCGCCATCGTCTTCGTGACCCATGACGTCGAGGAGGCCGTCTATTTTGCCGACCGGGCCGTGGTGCTCGACGCGACGACAGGCCGGGTGGCGGCTGAACTTCGGTCACCCGGTCCCTTGCCGAGGCCCGAGGGTTGGCGCGGGGACGCCGGCTACCGGACGGCGGTGGAGGCGCTGGCCGTCGCGCTGGCCAAGGCCATGCAGCCTCTCCCGGTGAAAGTCAGCGCATGACCCGCTTCCTGCCGCCCCTGCTCCTCACAGTCATGCTCCTCGCCGTCTGGGAACTGGCCTGCCGTCTGCTCCACGTCCCACCCTGGTTTCTGCCCCCGCCCAGCGCCGTGGCCGCAGCCCTGATCCGGCGTGCGCCCCTCCTCGCCGCCTCCGCCGCGACCACGTTCTGGATGGCGCTCCAGGCGCTCGCCGCCGCCGGGATGATCGGCGGCGGCCTGGCCCTCGCCGTCTCGCTCAGCCGCCCGGCGGAACAGGCTGTCCGCCCCCTCGCCGTCGCCCTGCAGGTCACGCCGGTGGTGGCCATCGCCCCCTTGGTGATGATCTGGGCCGGGCTGGACCACGCCGACCGGGCGGTGGTCGCACTGGCGGCGACGGTGGCCTTCTTCCCGCTGTTCTCCGGCGTCCTGACCGGGCTGAAGTCGGCCGATCCCGATCTTGAGCGGCTTTTTGACCTCTACGGGGCCTCGCCGGTCCAGCGCCTGATCCGCCTGCAACTGCCCGCCGCCCTGCCCTTCATGCTAGAGGGGCTGCGCGTCGCCGCGGGACTGGCCGTGATCGGGGCGGTGGTGGCCGAGTTCGTCTCCGGCTCAGGCGCGACCCAGGGGCTGGCCTGGCGGTTGCTCGAAGCCGGCAACCGGCTGCGCACCGCCGACATGCTGGCTGCCCTCGTCTGTCTGATGGTCATGGGCCTGCTGCTCAACGCCGCCGTCGGCCGGCTGGAGCGGGCGGCGCTCCGTAGACTCTCCTGAACCTGACCTTGGCGCTGAACTTCCCGACGTTAGCGGCGGGTTAAGCGACGCATGACTAGCGTGAGGCTCCCTTCCCGCGTCCGGAGACGCTCCCTTGCGCCGCCCCCCGATCCTGACGACCGCCCTGTTCGCCGCCGCGGGCGTGGTGCTGCTCGCCGGCGGCGCTTCCGCCCAGAGCGCCGGCGCACCGGCCGGTGAGGCCCGTGGCCTGCGCTATCTGTCATGGCCCAGCCGCGGCGAGGTCAGCCCCGCGGCCCCCGCCGCCGCCCCCACTGCTGCTGCCGCTACAGGCAGGCGCGACCTGAGACGCCCCAATACCGTCATTCCGCACGGCGGTCTCACGTCGGCCTCACCCGTCCCGGCGCGGCCCGGCCTGACGCCCGCTCCCGACGCCCCCCGCACCCTGACCCCGGCCAACGCCTGGATGCACCGCGTCGCGCCGCCCCCCCAACCGGCCATGCCCGAACCGGCGCGCGCCGCCCCTCTCCCGCCGCGCCCTGTTCCAGCCCCGCCTCCGGCGCCCCAGCCCCGCGCGACGCCCGACTATCTGCCCGATCCCGGCGTACGTGGTCAGGCCGTGCCCGCCGAGATGATCTATGCGCCGGCCCCCACCCAGGCCCCGCCGGTTCAGAGCGACCCGTTCGATCCCATGGCCCCGCGACGCGACGCGCCGATCTTCCGCATGCAGCAGGACGCGCCCCCCGCTTCAGCCGCCGCCCCGCCGGTGGTCCACCCCGCCGCTGCGTCGCCCCAAACTGCAACCCAGCCGCGCCGTGTCGCTGAAGTGAGCAACAGCGGCGAACGCCCGCCGCTGCAAGGCGGCCGCTACTATTCGGTCCACCGCCAGAATGGCCGGCAGCCGGACGCCCTCGAGATGCCCGAGCCGAACTATGTCGACGCCCTCGCCGTGACCATGCCCGAGACCATCGCCTCGCAGGATCTCGCTGCGCCCGAACAGGGGCCGACCCTGATCCGCGACGCCCAGGGTCGGGTGCGTCCCGCGCCCGCCGCCTCCGACGGGGATCATCAGTGACCGTCGCGTTGACGCCGTCCCGCCTGCCCGAGCTGATCGCCTTGGCTGAGGAAGGGTCAAGCGAGAAGCGTCGTGCGCTGCTGCGGGAATTGACCGAGCATTTCTTCGGCGCCTCGGTCCGCAGCACCACCGAGGACGCCCTCTACGGATCCGTTCTCGCCAGTCTCGCCGACGAGATGGAGAGCGCCGTCCGGGCCGAACTGTCGGCCCGGTTCGCGAATGCGCCAGACGCGCCCCATGCCCTGATCCGCCGACTGGCCAATGACGAAGCCGCTGTCGCCGAAGCCGTCCTGACTACCTCTCCGGTCCTGACGGACGAAGACCTGCTGGGCGTGGTCCGCAAGCATGGTCAGGATCATCTGCGCGCCGTCTCGGCACGCCCCACGGTGTCTGAGGCCGTGTCGGACGTGATCGTCGAGCGTGGCGACGACGAGACGCTCGGAACCCTGCTGCGCAACGACGGCGTCCAGCTGTCGCGCAAATCCTCCGAGGCGGCCGTCGAGCGGGCGCGGGTCAATCCGGCGCTGCATGAGGCCGCCGTTTCGCGCGCCAGCTTGCCGGCCGACCTGCTCAACGAAATGTATTTCGTTGTCGAGGCGCGGCTTCGCACCCGGATCCTCGAACAAAACGCCCGCATGGATCCGGCCCTGCTGGAAAGCGCCCTGGCCGCGGGCCGCGCCCGCATCGCCACCGACGACGGCGCCTTGCCCGCCGACTACGCCGAATGCTCGGCCTATGTCGAAGAACTCAAGGCCGCGGGCCAGCTGACGCCGCAGATGCTGGCGCGGTTCCTGCGCTCGGGCGGAACCACCTCGTTCCTGATCGCCCTGGCCCAGTTGTCGGATATCGACTTCCACACCGCCCGCCAGATCGTCGAGCGGCGCGAGCTGGATGCCCTTGCCGTGGTCTGCAAGTCTGCCGATCTCGATCGCGCCCTGTTCCTGACCTATGCGGTGGTGCTGCTGAACGACGACGGCGGCGCCATGGCCAAGGCCCACTCCTACGCCCGGATGTACGCCGAGCTGACGAAGGACGCCGCGCTCAGGACGTTGCGCTTCTGGCGGATGCGTCGCGGGGCCGCCGCGGCCTGATCCCCACAGCAAACCGCCCGCCTCCATCGCTGGAGACGGGCGCGGCTCCCGAACAGTGCGTCCGGATTACTTCTTGGCGCGGCCCGCGGCGGCGCGGGCCGGTTTGCGGCCGCCCTGACCCAGACCCATCTGCTTGGCCAGGTCCGAACGCGCCTTGGCGTAGTTCGGGGCGACCATCGGATAATCTTTCGCCAGACCCCATTTCGCCCGGTATTCCTCGGGGCTCATATTGTATTTGGTGCGCAGGTGGCGCTTCAGCGATTTGAACTTGCGACCGTCTTCCAGGCAGATCAGGAAATCGGGCGTGATCGACTTGCGCACCGGCACAGCCGGGTCCTTGACCTCGGGCTCCGGCTCGACAGCGCCGGTCGAGACCTGGGTCAGGGCGGCATGGATGCTGGAAATCAGGCCCGGCACTTCGACCGCCTGCACATTGTTGTTGCCGACATAGGCCGACACGATGTCCGCAGTCATTTCGAGGATTTGGGCGTTATCTTCCATGGGTCGGCCTCACCTTGTTCGTTTGTTCTTCGACTGAATCAGCCGTTGGCGAGTTCAATAGATTTGTTCTTTTGTGAAAGCAACATCGGCCGCCATGCTCGCAATGAGATGTCCGAAGTGTTTCAGGGTTCACTATAAACGCCGTTGAGGACGCGCTTGCGGTCTTCAGCGACCGAAATTGTCCGCCAGCGCCAGCATGGCCGCGCGTTCTGGCGCCGAGTAGTGGTCCAGACCCTCTTCCTCGCCCTCGCGAATGGCCCGGAGAAGGGCGGGCGTCAGCGCCGAAGACAGCGACCAGTTCCAGTAGCGCAACACTGTCTGGGCCCGATCGACCGCCAGCATGTCATAGGTGATCTGCACCCGGTCCCAGGCGGGATGGACCGAGCCGTCGTCAGACGTCTCGGGCCGGCGCATCGAGCGCCACAGATTGGTCAGGTCGCTTTTGCCCAGCCCCGTCGCCTTGCACAGGATCGCCAGGGGTTCGCCTCCGGGATCGCCCATGATCTTGGCGCCGGTGAGCGGCTTGACCCCCGACAGATAGGCGATCTCGGTCGCCACCTCGCGGTTCAACCCCCCTTCGGCCGCCACCGCCACGGCTTGCTCCAGCCCGCCATAGGGGCTCTTGGCGATCGCCGCCCGGTTCCGCTGACGGCGCTCGATAAACTGCAGCGCCTTGCGTGAGACCGGATCCTGCCAGTTCTCGACCGCGGCCATGGCGAAGACGTCTTCCGACACCTCCTGCATGACTTCGCGCGACACCGCGAACCGCTGCAGGATGGTGCGGCGATCCTCTGCCCCGCACCACCAGAACATCACATAGGCCCCCGAGGGGCGCAGTTCCGGCCGCTTCAGCACGGCGCCGCACAACTGCGGCTCCTGCCGGCTCAGGCTGACCACGCCCTCGATCGCTGTCTGGCTCAGGCGAGCCGTGCTGTTGCGCAGCACCGCCTCGATGACATGGGTCTCGCCAAAGCTCAGCAGGGTCTCGGTGACGACCTCTGACAGCGCCCGGCGGCTGGCCATCAGAAAGCGGTGGGCGGGCGTGGTGTCCCGCGCGCAGGCGACCAGATCGGCGTCCGACAGCGAGGCGCATTGATCGATCAACAGCCCGGCGATCTCCGGATCGTCGCGCAGCAGCATCCGCGCCAGGGCGTTGGGCAGTTCAGCCAGAGGCGCCAACCGGGCGGCCACTCGCCGACGGTCCTCGGGCAGGGCCAGCCGCAGCATCTCGACCAGCAGGTCGCCGGTCACGGCCCGCTCGAAGGCGTTGATCCGGCTGGTGGGCAGCGACACTACATCGGCGAGGCGTTTCAGCAACGCATGACGCGCGCGGAACCCCCCTTCCGGGGCAGCCTCCTCTGGGATGGGCGCGAGCTCGGACATGTCCCGCAAATCCTAGGTCCGCGCCGGTTAACCGGCTGTGACGGTCACAACCCCTCGAACAGGGCCGTCGACAGATAGCGTTCGGCGAAACTGGGGATGATGGCCACGATGGTCTTGCCGGTGTTCTCCTCCAGCGCGGCCTGGCGGAAGGCGGCGACCAGCGCCGCGCCCGACGAGATGCCGACGGGGATGCCCTCCACCCGCGCGGCCTTGCGGGCCATGTCGAAGGCGTCCTCGTTGGACACCTGTTCGACGCCGTCGATGACCGAGCGGTCGATGATGGAGGGGATGAAGCCCGCCCCGATACCCTGGATCTTGTGCGGCCCCGGCTCGCCGCCCGACAGCACCGGCGAGGCCGTAGGCTCCACGGCGATCATGCGCAGCGACGGTTTGCGCGCCTTGAGCACCTGACCGACGCCGGTGATGGTGCCGCCGGTGCCGACGCCGGAGATGATGATGTCCACCGCCCCCGCCGTATCGTTCCAGATTTCCTCGGCCGTCGAGACGCGGTGGATGGCGGGGTTGGCGGGGTTGTCGAACTGAGCCGGTATGACGGCGCCGGGGGTCCGGTCCCTGATCTCGATAGCCATGGCGATGGCGCCCTTCATCCCCTTTTCGGCCGGTGTCAGCACCAGCTCTGCGCCCAGCAGGGCCAGCATCTTGCGCCGCTCCATCGACATGCTTTCCGGCATGACCAGGATCAGCCGATACCCCTTGGCCGCCGCCACAAAGGCCAGGGCGATGCCGGTGTTGCCGCTGGTCGGCTCGATCAGGACGGTGTCAGGCCCTATCTGCCCCGCCTGCTCCAGCGCCTCGATCATCGCCACGCCGATCCGGTCCTTGACCGAGGCCATCGGGTTGAAGAATTCCAGCTTGGCCAGCACGGTCGCCCTGGGCTTCATCTCGGCCGACAGCCGCGGCAGCCCGACCAGCGGCGTATCGCCGATGGTGTCGAGGATCGAGGCATACACCTTGCCGCGTCCGGCTTTCAGATGGCGGGAGGCGTCGTAGGGGGCCGGGTCGGACATTCTGGTCTCCGGGAAATTCGAGTGCACATAGTGCACTTTTCAGGATCGGGCCGAACGGCGGTTTGGCGAAAAACCGAGTGCACATAGTGCACAATCGCCGCCCCCCCGAGGGGGAAAAACGCGTGCGGAGGGTGCACAATCGCGCGGGCGGCGCTGCGCCTTCAGGGAGATAGGATGGGGCCGGCCCGCTTGCAACGCCCCCGCGAACGGGGCCAAGTGAACTCTAGGGGGACGGCTCTTGGACATCGACGCCTTCATCGACAAATGGAGCCGGGCGCGTGGCGGCGCCGAACGCGCCAATTATCAGATGTTCCTGTCGGAGTTCTGTCAGGTCATCGGCGTTCCCTCGCCCGATCCCGCCAGCGACGACACCCACACCAACGACTACGTATTCGAGCGGGGCGTGAAACGCCGCGACGCCGAAGCCCTCGGCTCGACCCTGCGCATCGACCTCTACAAGCGCGGCTGTTTCATCCTCGAGGCCAAACAGTCACCCGAACGCCTCCGCCTCGCCGTCTCCTCCCCCTCATGGGGGAGGGGGACCGCCGGAACGGCGGTGGAGGGGGCTGACGCGTCCGCAGACGGCAAGTGGGACGTCCTGATGCGCAACGCCCGGCGTCAGGCCGAGGACTACGTCTTCCGTCTGCCGTCCGACCACGTCGCCCCGCCGTTCCTGATCGTCTGCGACGTGGCCCATGTGTTCGAGGTCTATGCCGACTTCTCCGGCACCGGCCGCGCCTACAGTCATTTCCCCGATCGCAAGGGCTTCCGCATCCGGCTGGAGGACCTGCGCGATCCGGCGATCGTCGCCCGGCTGAAAGCCATCTGGACCGACCCCCAGTCGCTGGACCCCACCCGCCACGCCGCCCGCGTCACCCGCGAAATCGCCAACCGCCTGGCCGAGGTCTCCAAGGCGCTGGAGAAGAAGCACCCGCCCGAGGACGTCGCCCATTTCCTGATGCGCTGCATCTTCACCATGTTCGCCGAGGACGCGGACCTGCTGCCGCGTGGCCAGTTCACCGCTCTGCTCAGCGAATGCCTCGACGGCCCCGACAGCTTCGCCCCCCTGCTTCAGGACCTGTGGCGCAAGATGGACGCGCCCGATCACGCCGACCGCTTCTTCTCGGGCTTCAAGACCCATTTGCGCTATTTCAACGGCGGCCTGTTCCACGACGCCCGCGCCTTCCCGATGGGCCGCGAAGAGATCGGCGAACTGCTCGCCGCCGCCCAGCACGACTGGCGCTTCGTCGAACCGGCCATTTTCGGCACTCTCGTCGAACAGGCGCTCGACCCGGCCGAACGGCGCAAGCTGGGGGCCCACTACACCCCGCGTTCCTATGTCGAGCGATTGGTCGAGGTCACGGTCATGGAGCCGCTGCGCGCCGACTGGTCGGCCGCCCAGACCCGGGCCGAGGACGCGCGCGAGCGGGGCGATGCGAAAGAGGCGGTGGCCCTCGTCCGCGCCTTCCACCATGCCCTGTGCCAGACCCGAGTGCTCGACCCCGCCTGCGGCACCGGCAATTTCCTTTATGTCGCGCTGGAGCTGATGAAGCGGCTCGAGGGCGAGGTGCTGGAAACCCTCGCCCAGCTGGGCGAGACCGAGAGCATCGGCCTTGAGACCGTCGACCCGCACCAGTTTCTCGGCATCGAGCTCAACGTCCGCGCCGCCGCCATCGCCGAACTGGTGCTGTGGATCGGCTATCTGCAGCAGCACTACCGCAACCGCTCCGAACACCCGGCCGAGCCGATCCTGAAGGCCTTCGGCAACATCCAGCAGAAGGACGCGGTCCTGACCTGGGACGGATACCCCGAGCTGCAGTTCGAGATCATTCCTCCCCCCTCGGGGGAGGGGGACCATCCGAAGGATGGTGGAGGGGGCTTGCCGCACGCGCCGGTGCCCGCCCCTGCCCCCTCCACCGCTTCGCGGTCCCCCTCCCCCGGTGGGGGAGGAACGAGGGGCGCGGTTCAGGTCTATCCGAACGCCCGGCGGCCGGACTGGCCGGCGGCGGAGTTCATCGTCGGGAACCCACCTTTTTTGGGCAAAGGGAAGGATATGCGAGAAGCACTCTCCGATCCGTATGTTGAAGCACTCTTCGCAGCCCACAAGCAGATCAATGAAAGCGCCGATTTCGTTATGTACTGGTGGGACCGAGCCGCTGAGGTCCTGCTTCAGCGGAAAGCGATCCTGCGCAGGTTCGGGTTTGTCAGCACTAACTCGATCAAGCAGACTTTTGATCGGCGTGTAGTCGAGCGCCATCTGGCCGGAAAGACGCCACTGTCGATCATCTTTGCCGTGCCCGACCACCCGTGGACCAAGGCAACCCGTGATGCGGCGGCCGTTCGGATCGCCATGACTGCGGCGGAACGTGGCTCCGTCCAAGGAATACGTTTGGCTGTGCTTGCCGAAGTCGCCCTCGACTCCGACGAGCCCCAGCTCACGTTTTCTACGGCACGCGGACGCATCAACGCCGATCTCTCGGCAGGTGCCGACTTGACACAGACTCGAGAACTCGTGGCGAATGCCGGGTTGTCCTGGAATGGCGTGATGCTTGCCGGGAGAGGCTTTGTCTTGGAGCCTGCGGCGGCAGACCTGTTAACTGCAGGCACCCTAGAGTCCGACCTGCTTCGTCCGTTCGCTAGCGGACGAGACTTGGTGCAAGGCTTCAGAGTTAGATACATTATCGATACTTATGGGAAATCGGACGCCGACCTTCGCCGCAAATATCCGCGCCTTTTCCAACATCTCCTTTCAACGGTCAGGCCTGAGCGTGATCTGAATCGAGACGATCAGTTCCGAAGAGATTGGTGGCTGTTTGGCCGGAATAGGCCCGATTTGCGCACGGCAATCGCCACTGTCAGTCGCTTCATCGCCCTCCCGGAGACTGCAAAACACAGGGAATTTCAGTTTCTTCCTGCACAGTTCCTCCCGGAGCACAGGCTGGTGAACATTGCCGTGGATGATGCCTCCTTGCTGGCCGTGCTTTCATCACGGTTCCATCGGCATTGGTCGCTTTCCGCTGGTGGGACCCTTGAAAGCCGTCCCGTCTACAACAAGTCCCGTTGCTTCGACCCCTTCCCCTTCCCCGACCCCGCCGATGCCATCAAGACCCGCCTCCGCGCCCTCGGCGAGGAGCTCGACGCCACCCGCAAGACGGTTCAGGCCGAGCATCCGGACCTGACCCTGACCGGCCTCTACAATGTGCTGGAGAAGGTCCGCGCAGGCACGCTGCTCGATGCGAAGGACGAGGACGTCAAGACACGCGGCCGGGTGCTGATCCTCAAGGACCTGCACGACCAGATCGACCGGGCGACCGCCGACGCCTACGGCTGGCCCCATGACCTGACCGACGAACAGATTCTGGAGAAACTGGTCGCCCTCAACGCCGAACGCGCCAAGGAAGAGGCCGCCGGCCACGTCCGCTGGCTGCGCCCCGACTACCAGATCCCGCGCTTCGCCAAGGGGGCCAAGGCGAAGTCCGGCGAACTCGACCTCGGCGACACAGTTGTGGCCCTCGACAAGGGCCTGCCGGTCTTCCCCAAGGACAAGGCCGAACAGCCGCTGGCCCTGCTCGCCGCCCTCGCCGCCGCCGACCGCCCCATGGACGCCGCCGGCCTGTCACGCGGCTTCAAGGGCGGAGGCCGGAAGATCGAGCAACGCGTCACCCAGGCTCTCGCCACCCTGGTCCGCTACGGCCGCGTCGTGGCGCTTCCGAACGGAACGTTCGCGGCGCGACGGGCGGCGTAGTCAGAACCCCTCTCCCACAGGGAGAGGGGCAGGGGTGAGGGGTTACGGCGCCTGCCGCCCCAAACACCGTAACCCCTCACCCGCCCGCGCCAGAACGGATGCTGGCGCATCCGTGCGCGGCCTCCCTCTCCCGACGGGAGAGGGGACTCAGCGGTTGAAATTCACCCCCCGTTAACCACGATCTGGCCTTCGTGGGCCATGCACGCTCTCGCCGCCGCCGTTGAAGCGATCGATCCGTTGGTCGTGACCGGAAAGGTCGCCGGCGTGAACGGCCTGCTGATCGAGTCCAAGGGCGGGCTGTCGCGCCTGTCGGTCGGGGCCCGGGCCGAGATCGAGCGCCGTCACCTGTCGCCCCTGCCCGCCGAGGTCGTCGGCTTCCGCGACGCCAAGGCCCTGCTGATGCCCTTCGGCCCGGTCGAGGGCGTGGCGCCCGGGGCCGATATCCGCATCGTCTCGTCCGCCGCCAGCGTCCGCCCGACCACCGCCTGGCTGGGCCGCATCATCGACGCCTTCGGCCAGCCCATCGACGGCAAGGGGCCGCTCCCGGTCGGTCCCGCCGCCTATCCCCTGCGCGCGCCCCCGCCACCCGCCCATTCGCGGGGCCGGGTGGGCGAGCGGCTGGACCTCGGCGTCCGGGCCATGGACGTCTTCACCACCACCTGCCGCGGCCAGCGCCTCGGCATCTTCGCCGGCTCGGGTGTCGGCAAGTCGGTGCTGCTGTCGATGCTGGCGCGGCAGGCCACCTGTGATGTCGTCGTCGTCGGCCTGATCGGCGAACGGGGCCGTGAGGTGCGCGAATTCATCGAGGAGACCCTCGGCGAAGAGGGCCTGCGCCGGGCCATCGTCGTGGTCGCCACCAGTGACGAACCGGCCCTGAAGCGCCGCCAGGCCGCATACATGACCATGGCCATCTGCGAATATCTGCGCGACCAGGACCTGGAGGTGCTGTGCCTGATGGACTCCGTGACCCGGTTCGCCATGGCCCAGCGCGAGATTGGTCTGGCGGCCGGCGAACCGCCGACGACCAAGGGCTATACGCCCACCGTCTTCACCGAACTGCCCAAGCTGCTCGAACGCGCCGGTCCCGGCCCGGTGCGGCCCGACGGCACGACAGCGGGACCGATCACCGCCATGTTCACCGTACTGGTGGACGGCGGCGACCACGACGAGCCCATCGCCGACGCTGTGCGAGGCATTCTCGACGGCCACATCGTCATGGAGCGCAAGATCGCCGAGCGCGGCCGCTTCCCGGCGATCGACGTGCTGAAGTCCGTCAGCCGCACCCTGCCCGCCTGCCAGACCCCGCCCGAGCGCGAGCTGAATCGTCGCGCCCGCCAGTGCCTGTCGGCCTATGGAAACATGGAAGAGTTGATCCGCATCGGCGCTTATCGCGCCGGGGCCGATCCTATCGTCGACCGGGCCATCGCCCTGAACCCGGCGCTGGAGGCCTTTCTCGGCCAGGACAAGGACGATCACACCGGTCTTTCCGATTCCTTTACCCGGCTGGAAGCAATTCTGAATCAAGGCATGATCCAGTGACCGGAGAGTATCGATGACCGCCTGGGCCCAATCACTGATCCGCATCTCAAACTATGAGGTCGAGACGCTGCAGAAGCGTCTGGCCGAGATCACCGCCCGCCGCGTCTCCGCGGAAATGCGCATCGCCGTGCTCGAGGCCGAGGCCGAAATCGAGCAGGACCGCGCCCGGGACGACGCCGACGCCGCCATGTTGCTGCAGGCCTATCTGAACGGCTGGAAGCTGCGCAAGGGCGCGGCCGAGGCCGACGTCGTCATCATCGACGCCGAAGAGGAAGGCGCCCGCGACGCCCTGTCCGGCGCCTTCGAAGAGCTGAAGAAGTTCGAACACGTCGCCGAAATGACCCGCCTCAACGCCATGATCGCCGCCGGCAAGCGCGAGACGGCGGCCTTCGACGAACTGGGCCTGAGGCGGCGTGCGGGCTGATCCGCCCGGACTGAACCGACGCGCTCTCCTTGCCGCGCCCCTGATCGCGCCTTGGGCTCTGACCGCCTGCGAACGTTTCGCCTCGGCCCAGACCCCGGCGGGACCGCTGGCCCCGCCGCTGAAATCCCTGGCGGACTTCCCCATCGGCGCCACCGGCATGACCGGCCAGCTCGACGACCCCGTCTGGGTCGCCGCCATGCGCCGCCACGTCAGCCAGATCACCCCCGAATGGCAGCTGAAGCCCGAGCGCATCCTGCAACCGGGCTTTGCCTACGACTTCTCGGCCTCGGACCGGATGGTCGACTGGGGCCATGAGCAGGGGTTGCGCGTCTTCGGCCACTGCCTGGTCTGGTATTCGCAAGGGTTGGATGTCTTCACCGACGCCCTGCCGACCGTACGGTTCGCCGCCGAGTTCGACCGCTATGTCTCCACCGTCGCCGGACGTTATCGCGGACGGGTGGTCGGCTGGGACGTCGTCAATGAGGCGGTCGCTGAGGACGGCGACGGCCTGCGCGACTGCGTCTACGCCCGCAAGCTGGGGCCCGAGGCCTATATCGTCCGCGCCTTCCAGCAAGCCCGCGCGGCCGACCCGGACGCCGTGCTGTTCCTCAACGACTACAATCTCGAGAACAATCCGCGGAAGGGCGCGACCTTCCTGCGGCTGGTCGATCGCCTGCTGGCCCAGGGCGCGCCCATCGGCGGCATCGGGACCCAGTCGCACCTCGACATCGACATCCCGGCCGGACAGATCCGCGACTTCTTCCGCGACGCCGGGTCGCTCGGCCTGCCGATCCATGTGTCGGAGCTGGACTTCTCGATGCGGAGCGACAGCCCCGTCGACACCCGCTCCCTGAGCCAGAAGCGCGCCCGGCAAGTCGCCCGCGTCGGCGAACTGGCCGAGGCCTTCATGGCCCTCCCCGCCCGCCAGCGGTTCGCCTTCACCACCTGGGGCCTGCGCGATGTCGACAGCTGGCTGCTGCGCGACGACGGCAAGGGCTGGAAGGACGACAGCCCCCTGCTGCTGGACGCCGACGGCCGCGCCAATCCGGCCTACCAGGCGGTGGCGGAGGCTTTCGCCCGCTAACGGTAGGCCCCGCTGCGTTGGGAAATCTCGATGACGAAGACGGTCAGGATATTTCGCTCGAGATTGTAGACAACCCGATAGTCACCAACACGCAGCCGATAATCCTGCCTCGCCTGCAACGACTTGACGTTCCGCGCCCCAAAAGGATCGGCGGCGAGATCATCAAGGGCGGTCAGAATTCGCGTCCGATCGGCGGCGGGAATACGCCCAAGCACCTTCTTGGCCCTTCGCTCAAGAATGATCGTCCAGGCCAGCTTCAGGCCCGACGCTGGGACGGCAAGACAACGCCGAATTCCTCGGCAACCTCCTGAAGAGTGCTTCGGCCCTCAGGGTCGGGATTGGCGAGCGCCTGGGCGATCGCGGCGCTATCGACCGCGTCTTCCCATTCCTCGAACTTCTCGCCGGACATCAGGATGATTTCGCGCCCCTCATGTCGCAGGACCGCGAACCCCTGGCGATGATCCATGACCTTCACGGCGGCGGCGAGCGAGGTCACATAGCCTTCGGCCTCATAGGCCACCAGGTCATCGTCGCCCGTCGAGGTCGCGGATTGCGGAATGGGGGCGGCGTCATCCATGGGATCATCATAACACGCCGCGCTCAGCCCGCCAAAACCGCCGCCACCCAGCGCCGCCAGGAACCGGGCGATCGCATTCAGATTGGTGTCCGGCGTCCGTCCGGACAGCACCTCGTCGCCGATGATCAGGACGGCGGCGGTGGGAGAGGATTCGGTCATGTCTGCACGCTAGACTGCCGCCGCCGCCCGGTCATCGTGCAGCCTTGAGCATCTGTGTTATGATCGCCATCTGAACCGAGCCTGCCGCCTCCCGAAAGCCCCCGATGTACGAGACCCCCGAACCGGACAGCGACGCCTTCGTCCGTACCCACGAGATTCGCGTCCACGAGGACGAGGAGATGTGGCAGGGGATGCGCGCTGCCGGCCGTCTGGTGGGTCAGGCGCTGGACATGATCACCCCCTTCGTCGTCCCCGGCGTAACCACGCGCGAGATCGACGACCGCATACGCGACTTCACCCTCGACCACGGCGCCATGCCCGCCTGCCTCGGCTACAAGGGCTATGAGAAGACCGTCTGCACCTCGATCAACCACGTCGTCTGCCACGGCATTCCCGGCGACCGGGTGCTGAAGGACGGCGACATCGTCAACATCGACCACACCGTCATCATCGACGGCTGGCACGGAGACTCCAGCCGCATGTATGCGGTCGGAAACGTCAACGCCCGCGCCCGCAAGCTGATCGACGTCACCTATGACTCGCTCGAGGCCGGTCTGGCGATGATCAAGCCGGGCAATACCTTCGGCGACATCGGCTACGCCATCCAGCAGGTGGTCGAGGCCAACCGCATGTCGGTGGTGCGCGACTTCTGCGGCCACGGCATCGGGCGTCTGTTCCACGACAGCCCCAACGTCCTGCACTACGGCCGCCGCGGCGAGGGCGCGACGCTGAAGGCCGGCATGTTCTTCACCGTCGAGCCGATGGTGAACCTGGGCAAGCCGCATGTGAAGGTCCTGTCCGACGGCTGGACCGCCGTGACCCGCGACAAATCCCTGTCGGCCCAGTGTGAACACACGGTGGGCGTGACCGCGACCGGCGTGGAGCTGTTCAGCGCCAGCCCGGCGGGGCTGTTCCGGCCGAAATTCTAGGATAGATTGTCCCTCCGAACGGAGGGTCTCTGTTGGACCAATTGACAACACGATTCATGTTGGAGTATTCTCCAACATGAAGGCCCGGCTGGTCCGTGAGGATGAGGTCGTCGTCGGCGAAGATGAGGCCATGTACACCCGGGTTTGGGAGGTGCCGGTTCCCGTCGTCGGCTCGACCCATTTCTACAAATACAGCCTGGTCTTCGTCTGCGACGAGGTCTGCGTCGTCCGTTTCGACAACGAGCGGGGCAAAGGCGACCACGTCCACATTGATGACGGGGAGACGCCATATGAATTTCATGACCTCGCTCGGCTCGAACTCGATTTCCGACGAACGGTACGAGAATGGCGACTTCAGAACGGTCGTCTTCAGCGTGAGGACTGAGGATGAGGTCTTCGCCGACTTCCGAAGCGCCTTCGAAGGCGTCGAGAAGGGTTATGCGGAGATCAGCTTCATCACGTCCGATCTGCTGTGGCGAATCCTCACCGCCAAGCGCTGGGACATCCTGACCGTCATGGCGGGCGGGGGTGAAATGAGCATCCGGGAGGTGGCGCGGAAGGTCGATCGTGACGTCAAGGCGGTGCACGGCGACGTCACGGGCCTGATCAAGAACGGCATCGTCAAACGGGGAGAGTCCGGCAAGGTCATCTTTCCGTATGACTGGTTCCACCTGAACATCTCCAACCGTCGCGCCGCCGCCTGAGCATGGACGCCGCCGCCCCACCCGCGCCCAAACCCCACCACACGGGCCACCGCGAGCGTCTGCGAGAGCGCGCCCGCGGGGCCGGCCTTGCCCACCTCCCCGACTACGAACTGCTCGAGCTGTTCCTGTTCCGTAGCCAGCCGCAGGGCGACGTCAAGCCGATCGCCAAGGCGCTGCTGGCCCGGTTCGGCTCGCTGGCGGCGGTGCTGGCGGCCTCGGTCGAGGAACTGACGACCGTCAAGGCCGAGGACACGCGCGGGCGCGGCAAGGGTCTGGGCAAGGAAACCGCCCTCGACCTCGCCGCCCTGCACGAGGTCGCCCGCCGGGTGATCAAGGAAGAGGCCAACCAGCGCACCGTCATCTCGTCCTGGACCGCCCTGGTCGCCTATGTCCGCCTGTCCCTGCAGCATGAGGCGCGCGAGCAGTTCCGGGTGCTGTACCTCGACAACCGCAACCAGTTGATCCTCGACGAAATCCAGAATCGCGGCACGGTCGACCACGCTCCGGTCTATCCGCGCGAGGTCGTGCGCCGGGCGCTGGAGCTGTCGGCCAAGTCGATGATCATCGTCCACAACCACCCGTCCGGCGACCCGACCCCGTCGCGGCCCGACATCGAGATGACCCGCCAGGTCATCGAGGCCGCCCGCGCGCTGGGCATCAGCGTCCACGACCACCTGATCGTCGGCCGCGACGGCGTGGCCAGTTTCAAGCAGCTGGGGCTGCTGTGACCGTCCTGATCACCGACCGCCTGACCCTGACCCCGGTCCAGGCCGCCGACTACCCAGACCTGTGCGCCCTGTTCGGCGACATCGACTTCACCCGTCCCATCTTTGGCCGCACCGTCGGCCCGGAGGAGGTCTGGTTCCGCGCCCTGCGCGACATCGGCCACTGGGAGGCCATGGGCCATGGCAATTGGGCGGCGCGGCTGAAGGACGGCGGCGACCTGGTCGGGACCTTCGGCGTGCTGCACTACAGGCGCGAGATGACCCCGGCCTTCGACGCACCGGAACTGGGCTGGGGCGTGGCCCCGCGCTTTCAGGGCCAGGGTCTGGCCTTCGAGGGCCTGTCGGCGGCCCTGGCCTGGTGCGACGAGACCCTGAACGCCCCGCGCACCGTCTGCATGATCTCGCCCGACAACGCCCCGTCGCACGCCCTGGCCGCGCGCGGGGGCTACCTCCCCTATGCCGAGACCACCTACAAGGACGCGCCGGTGGTGCTGCTGGAGCGGATAGCCCACTAAAACAACCGTCACTTGAGTTGACGCGCCTTCTGCTCCCGTGCCCCGGCCAAAGCGGGTTCATCACAACGAACACAAAGGGATTCACGAAGGACACAACGGACTCCTGAGAGGATGATAGAGCCGAACCCGCCATCGACGCTGTGAGAAGACTCGGGATCCACGCCGGGGCCCTGAATCAATGCGGCGTACGCCGCGATCTCAAGACACGCGGAGGAAGACACGGGCCCGGAAGCATCCCCGGTCCCGTCGTGTCCTTTGTGACCCCGTTGTGCCCTTTGTGATGAACCTTCCAGCAGCCGCACTCCGCCCGGAAAGCGCCGCGCCGTAGTCCCGCATTAAGGTTTACGCGCCATCATCTCCGGCGAGTCCGGAGACCGCGCCTTCCATGCCCATGCCCGTCGAAACGCTTCGCGGCCATCTGACCGAAGCCTTTCCCGACGCCGAGATCGTCATCGACGATCTGGCCGGCGACGGCGACCACTATCGCGCGCGCATCGTGTCCGCGGCCTTCGCGGGCCTGCCGCGCGTGCGCCAGCACCAGCTCGTCTATGCCGCCCTCAAGGGCAAGATGGGCGGCGAACTGCACGCGCTGGCGCTCGAAACCTCAAGCCCGGCGGGAGACTGAACCATGCGCTACCGTCCTTTTGGCCTGACCGGACAAGCCGTCTCCTGCCTGACCCTCAGCCTCGGCGCCCGCGACATCGGCGGCGGCCCGGAGGCCGGCCGTGAACTGATCTATTCGGCGCTGGAAGCCGGCATCAACTCCTACCGCCTGGAGACCGCCGACCCCGTTCTGGCCGAGGTGTTGGGACAGGCGTTGACACACGTCGACCGCAAGCTGGTCCAGGTATCCCTGACCCTGGGCGCCGGGGACGGCCGCCGCGGCTCGGACCGCGACTTCTCAGCCGAGGGCATCACCTCGGCGATCGACAAGGCCCTGCATGCCTCCGGCCTCGGCTATTTCGACCTCGCCATCCTCGACGAGCCCGGCGATCACGAACTGCCGCAGTCCACGCTCAACGCCCTCAAGGCCCTGCGCGCCACCGAGCGGGTGCGGCTGCTGGGCATCTCGGGCGACGGCGAGGTGATGGACACCTATGTCTCGACGGGCGCCTTCGACGTCCTGGCCACGCCCTTCCACGTCAACATCCACTGGCAGGTCCGCTCGCGCCTGCGCGCCGCGCGCGAGGCCGACATGGCCATCTTCGTCTATGGCTATTTCCCCGACAGCCTGAACACGGCTAAAAAGGCCGCGACCGTGCATATGCCGAAGAAGGGACTGTTCGGCTTCGGCGGCGGACCCAAGCCGGCAGAAGGGCCGCTGGCCCATGCCGGCACTTTCGCCTTCCTGCACCGCACCAACAACTGGTCGGCCGAGGCCATCTGTCTGGCCTACGCCCTGACCGACCCGGCGGTGTCCAGTGTGATGATCGAGGCCAGCGACATCGAACGGCTCAACACCCTGTCCCAGGTGCCGGACCGCGACATGCCGCCCGGCCTGGCCGCCCAGATCGAGATGGCCCGGGTCGCGGGCGCCAGGGCGGCCTGACTGGTCTCATTCCTCCCCATCGGGGGAGGAATGGTGTCCGCCCTTGACCCCCCGCCCCGCGGTCCATACCTGACGCCCTTCACTGAAAGGCCAGCGTCCGTGACCGATCAAGCTCAAGCCGACCCCGTCCACGCCTTCATCGCCGACACGTTGAAGGATCACGCGGTGGTCCTGTTCATGAAGGGCTCGCCCGACGCGCCGCGTTGCGGCTTCTCCTCGCTGGCGGTGCAGATCCTCGACCATATCGGCGCGGATTTCATCGGTGTGGACGTGCTGCAGGACGAAGCCCTGCGCGAGGGCGTCAAGACCTTCAGCGACTGGCCGACCATTCCCCAGCTCTATGTGAAGGGCGAATTCGTCGGGGGCTCCGACATCGTGCGCGAGATGTTCAACGCCGGCGAGCTTCAGGCCCTGATGGCCGAAAAGGGCGTGTCCCTGGGCGAGCAAGCCGAGGCCTGATGGCGCGCGCGGTCCTCGAACCCCGCATCGACCGCGAGATCTTCGTTGTCCCGCTCGAGGTCCGCCCCGAGCACATCGACGACAACGGCCACGTCAACAACGTCGTCTATGTCGGCTGGCTGCAGGACGCCGGCACGGCCCACTGGAACGCCCGGTTCGACGATGCGACCCGGGCCCGCTGGTCCTGGGTCGCCACCCGGCACGAGGTCGACTATTTCCGCCCCCTGCCGCCCGACGCCCCGGGCGTGGTGGCCCGCACCTGGGTCGGCGATCCCCAGGGACCGCGCTTCAACCGCCATGTCCGCATCGAGGACGGCGAAGGCCGCGTCTGCGCCCAGGGCGTGTCCGAATGGGTGCTGGTCGATGCCACGACCCTGCGGCCGCACCGCATCCCGGCGGACATGCTGCCTGCGTTCGAGCGGCGCTGAGCCTCAGGCCGGCGGCAGCTGGTACGGACTATCGACCGAGAGGCGTGATCCGGGAGCCAGCCCCAGTTCCTCGAACGACCAGCGCACCTCGGTCCCCTCGGGCAAGGTCTCGCGACAGCGGTCTTCCTTGATCCGGCGCAGGGTGATGATCGGTCCGTCGCTCGACGACCGAACCACCGGGGTGATGTCTTCCTTGGCCGTGCAGCCGTTCGAGGTGACCCAGAATACGGCCTCGTCGTGGGCGATGGCCGCGGCATGGACGGGTTCGATCTGGCCGGGCAGGTCGGCCGGCGGCGTCCGGAACCGGCCCGCCATCTGCTGCATGGCGCTGCAACCCGGCAGAGCCGCGATCAGGGCCGCCGTAGCGGCCAGCGTGACGATCCGTTTCATCCCTCCGGCCTCCCGCGCCGAACCCTGAACAGCCGGCAAAATGCGCGTGTTCGCCCCGCAAGGGAAGGCCGGGTCAGTTCTTGATCTATTCGTTCGTCATTCCGGGCGGAGGTGAGCGCAGCGAGCCGCAGACCCGGAACCCAGCGGCGCGCCAGAGCGCGAACCTGTCGCGTGCGCATTTCGGGGCCAGCAGCCCGCCCTTGCTTGCCACTGACCGTGTTTCGCCGCCGTCGCGGCGCCGCTGGGTTCCGGGTCTCCCCCCGGCTTTCGCCGGGGTCCGCCCGGAATGACGAAAGCAGGGCGGAGGGTTCCGAACAACGAAAAGGCCCCGGATTTCTCCGGGGCCTCTCTGAAATCTCGCATTCCGCGCTCAAGCAGCGAGCGACCGCGTCGCGAACGATAGCGCCCTTACGAAGAATAGTATTCCACGACCAGGTTCGGCTCCATCTTCACCGGGAACGGCACGTCGGCCAGTTCCGGCACGCGGACGAAGCGGACCGAGAAGCCGCGGTCGCCGATTTCGATATAGTCCGGGATGTCGCGTTCCGACGACTGCTGGGCTTCGAGCACCAGCGCCATGTTGCGGGACTTTTCCTTGACCTCGACGACGTCGCCGACCTTCAGACGGTACGACGCGATGTCGACCTTCTTGCCGTTGACGGTGACGTGGCCGTGGCTGACGAACTGACGGGCGGACCAGACGGTCGGCGTGAATTTGGCGCGATAGACCAGGGCGTCGAGGCGGGACTCCAGCAGGCCGATCAGGTTCTCCGAGCTGTTGCCCTTGCGGCGCGAGGCTTCTTCGTACGTCGCCGAGAACTGCTTCTCGGTGATGTTGCCGTAGTAGCCCTTCAGTTTCTGCTTGGCCTTCAGCTGCAGGCCGAAGTCAGAAACCTTCTGCTTGCGGCGCTGGCCGTGCTGGCCGGGGCCGTACGAGCGTTTGTTGACGGGGGACTTGGCGCGACCCCACAGGTTTTCACCCATGACCCGGTCGAGTTTGTACTTGGCGCTATGGCGCTTGGACATTCGTATCTCTCTTCATGATGCGGCCCGGTTCCTTCCCAGATGAAGGAACGATCTCAACGGCGGTCCACGCATCGTCCGTAGTGGTTCGCGCAGACGGGCAAGCCCGACGACGTGAAGGGCGCGCTTATGACGGGGCCGGACCCATCCGTCAAGGCTGGGCGGGGGTTTCCGGCACCCAGACGAAACCGTCGTCCCGGCGTTGGAACCGGCCGAGACCCGGGAAGGGGAAGTGGACGGCATAGACCCGCCGGCTTTCGGCGGCCCCGCGCTCCAGTAGACCCTCACGGGTAGCGACCCCCGCGGCGCTGTCGCTGTCCCAGACATTGACCCATTCAGGCCGCTGCACCGAAATCACCGAGCTGTGCAGGGCGTCGCCGATATAGAGCAGGCGATCCGTCCCCGATGTGATCTCATACCCCGTGTTGCCCGGCGTGTGGCCGTCCAGCGCCACGGCCTTGATCGACGGCGTCACCTGGGCTCCGGGCGCGAAGGGCCGGACCCGGGGGGTCACGGCGGTCAGCAGGGCCGTCTCCCCGGCCTGCGCGGCCCCGGCTTTCATATAGTCCCACTCCGGCGCGCTGATGTGGACCACGGCCCGGGGGAAGGTCAGCGAGCCATCGGACCCGACCAGTCCTCCGACATGGTCGCCATGGGCGTGCGAGATCAGCACGTCGGTGATCCGGGTCGGATCGACTCCGGCCGCGCGCAGCGAGGCGACAAGCCTGTTCTGGGTGCCCATTCGGCCGCCCGCCCCGGTGTCGATCAGAACCAGCCGCTCGCCGTCCCTGACCAGCAGCGGCTGCACGGACAGGGTGATGGAATCGCCGGACTGGCCGGCGGCGGTCAGCGCCGCGCGGGCGCCTGCCGTGTCCGCCCAGGGGCTCTCCCCGGTCTTGTTGGCGAGGAGGATATCGCCGTCCTTGAGCGCCACCGCCTCGAGCGCGCCGATGCGGAAGGCGTGGATGTCCGGATTCTCGGCCCTCGCACCTGCGGGCGGGGTGGGGACCCCGGCCTTCTCGGCCTCCGGGGAACAGGCCCCGATCGAAGCCAGGATCAGGGCGGCGGCGACGAGACGGGCGTGGACATTCATCAGCGGCTCTCCGGTCCAATACGGCCGCGCTTCAGATAGGACGCCGCATCCCTCGCGCCAGAGCGGCGGACGCAGATTCCGCGATCAGCTCGCGGCCGCGAACAGCTCATTGACCTTGTTCCAGTTCACCACCGTCCAGAAGGCCTTCAGATAGTCGGCCCGGCGGTTCTGGTATTTCAGATAATAGGCGTGCTCCCAGACGTCGGCGGCCAGCACCACGGCGCCCTTGTCCTCGGCCACGTCCATCAGCGGATTGTCCTGGTTCGGCGTCGACGTAACCTTCAGTTTGCCGTCCTGAACGATCAGCCAGGCCCAGCCCGAGCCGAACTGGCCGGCGCCGGCCGTGTTGAACGCCTCTTTGAACTTTTCCATCCCGTCCAGATCGCGATCGATGGCGGCGGCCAGTTCGGGCGACGGCCGGCCAGTCTTGCTCGCCGGCGCCATCAGCTTCCAGAACAGGCTGTGGTTCCAGTGTCCGCCGGCGTTGTTTCGCACCGCCTTCGGCAGGGTCGATATCGTCGCGAACATCTCCTCCATGGATTTGCCGCGCAGGGCCGGGTCGGCGTCGACCGCCTTGTTCAGATTGTCGACATAGGCCTGATGGTGCTTGCCGTGGTGGAAGCTCATCGTCGCCTTGTCGATGGCCGGCTCCAGCGCGTCGTGGGCATAGGGCAGGGGCGGAAGCGTAAAGGCCATCGGACGGCTCCTTCGATCGTATCGGTCCGCCTGTATCTAGGCGCCCGTTCGCCCAACCCAAGCGGGGCGCGCCGATTTCGTTCCATTCCTCCCCCGTTGGGGGAGGGGGACCGCGAAGCGGTGGAGGGGGCGGGCCCGGTACACCGGCGGATGTGGTCAGCCCCCTCCACCACCCTTCCGGCGGTCCCCCTCCCCCTGCAGGGGAGGAATGGGCAGATTGGCCTTCAGACAGTCGCGCACGGCCCGCCGCAGATCGCCCGTGGCCGAAGCGAAATCCACACCCTCGGCGTCGAACACCGCCCGAACCGCCGCATCCAGCCCGTTCGGCAGGGCCTCCAGAACCCGCTTCTCGCCCTTGGGATGCAGGCAGAAGCCGACCTCCCGGCACAGGGCAGCGAATATCTCGGCATGGTCGGCGTCGGTCATGCGATCAGGCCTTAAGCCTTTTGGCGTGGAAGGCCACATGATCGGCGATGAAACTGGCCATGAAGAAATACGAATGGTCATAGCCGGGCTGCATCCGCAGGGTGATCTTCTGCCCCGCCGCCGTGCCGGCCGCGACCAGCAGTTCGGGCTTCAACTGCTCCGTTAAGAAGGGATCGGCGTCGCCCTGGTCGATCAGCATGTCGTCGTAGCAGCCCGCCCCAACGCCGCTCTCGATCAGTCGGGCCGCGTCATGGGCGTCCCACGCCGTCCGGTCCGGGCCGAGATAGGCGGTGAAGGCCTTCTCCCCCCACGGACACCGCGTCGGCGAGGCGATCGGCGCAAAGGCCGAGACGCTGCGGAACAGGTGAGGATGCCGCAGGGCGAGGGTCAGCGCCCCATGCCCGCCCATCGAATGGCCGCTGATCGACCGCGCCTTCGTGGTCGGAAATTCGCCGTCTATCAGGGCGATCAGCTCCTCGACCACATAGGTCTCCATGCGGAAGTGCGGGACCCACGGGCCTTGCGTCGCATCGACATAGAAGCCCGCCCCCTGTCCCAGATCATAGGCTGGATCATCGGCGACGCCCTCCCCGCGCGGCGAGGTGTCGGGCGCGACGATGATCACCCCATGCTCGGCCGCCGCCGCATAGGCCCCGGCCTTGGTGGTGAAATTGTCCTCTGTGCAGGTCAGGCCCGACAGCCAGATCAACACCGGAAACGGGCCTACGCCCCCCGGGACAAAGACCGACAGGGTCATCGGCGTGCCGGTGGTCGTGCTGTCGTGGCGGAGGTAGCGCAAGGTTCCGCCGTGGACCTGATGCTGTTTGGTGGTTTCCATCGCCGCCTTCCTTGAACCCTCTCCCGGAGGGAGAGGGAGGGACCCGCCGCGCAGCGGCGGGAGGGTGGTCCTTTCGGGCCGGATCACCCCACCCGATGCAGGGCGCAGACCTTGTTGCCGGACGGGTCGCGCAGATAGGCGAGGTGCAGCTTGCCGAAGGCGCCGTCGCGGATACCGGGCGGATCCTCGATGGCCACGCCGCCGGCCTCGACCCCGGCCTTGTAGAAGGCCTCCACAGCGTCGCCGTCCTTCGCCGCGAAACCGATGGTGCCGCCGTTGGCGTGGCAGGCCGGCTCGCCGTCGATCGGCTTGCCGACCGCAAAGGCCCCCATGCGTGTGCGCCACCAGTACCGGCCCTTGGCGTCCGGACCGCTGCCCGGCTCGTGTCCGAGCGCGCCCAGCGCCGCATCATAGAATTTGCGCGACGCCTCGATGTCGTTCGCGCCGACGGTGATGTGGGTGAACATGGCTTCCCTCTTTGTGTCCATCGAGGCTAAACGACACCGTTTCGTTTGGCAACTAACTGACAGTCACCCCCAACCCGGGCCGCTCGCGATAGTGCAGCAGCCGTGTCTCGAGATCGCCGACGTGGAGTTCCAGTCGGTGCCCATCGGGGTCGAGGAAATATAGCGACGCGCCCTCGCTGCGGTTCTCCTTCCAGATCACCGCCGTCGCCCGCAGCCGCGCCGACAGCACCTCGAAGGCGTCCGCCTCCACACTGAAGGCCGCATGCGTATAGTCCGCAGTCGGCGCGCGGCGGACCTCGGCGTCCAGCGAAAGACAGATCCACAGGCTCCCCGCTTCCAGATAGGCCCCGGTCGCCCAGATCGCCCCCAACTCGCAGCCCAGAACGTCACGGTAGAAGGTGACGGAACGCTTGAGGTCGCCGACCGCGAACGTCAGATGGTTGAGCCCCGTAACCTTCGCCGTCTGGTTCATCAGCGCCTCAGAACACCACCACGCTGCGGATGCTCTCCCCCGCGTGCATCAGATCAAACGCCTCGTTGATTCGCTCCAGCGGCAGGGTATGGGTGATCATCGGGTCGATCTCGATCTTGCCGTCCATGTACCAGTCGACGACCTTGGGCGTGTCCGTCCGCCCCCGCGCGCCGCCGAAGGCCGAGCCGCGCCAGACCCGGCCGGTGACCAACTGGAACGGCCGCGTCGCGATCTCCTTGCCCGCCTCGGCCACGCCGATGACGATGCTCTCGCCCCAGCCCCGGTGACAGGCTTCCAGCGCCTGACGCATGACCGTGGTGTTGCCGGTGCAGTCGAAGGTGTAGTCGGCCCCGCCCCCGGTCAGCTCGACCAGATGGGCCACTACGTCCGTGTGCTTCGAAGGATCGACAAAATGGGTCATGCCGAACCGCCGGCCCCACTCTTCCTTGGTATGGTTGATGTCGACCCCGACGATCATGTCGGCCCCGACCATCTTCAGCCCCTGAATGACATTCAGCCCGATCCCGCCGAGCCCGAACACCACGCAGTTGGCCCCCGGCTCCACCTTGGCCGTATTGACCACCGCCCCCACCCCCGTGGTCACGCCGCAGCCGACGTAGCAGGCGCTCGCGAACGGCGCGTCCTTGCGGATTTTCGCCAGCGCGATCTCGGGCAGCACCGTGAAATTCGAGAAGGTCGAACAGCCCATATAGTGGGCGATCGCCAGCCCCTTGTAGCTGAACCTTGAGGTTCCGTCGGGCATGACGCCCTTGCCCTGCGTCGTCCGGATCGCGGTGCACAGATTGGTCTTGCGACTGAGGCAGCTTTTACATTGCCGGCATTCCGGCGTGTACAGCGGGATCACATGGTCCCCGACCGCGACGCTCGTCACCCCCGGGCCGACCTCGACCACCACGCCCGCGCCTTCATGGCCCAGGATCGAGGGGAAGACGCCCTCGCTGTCGAGCCCGTCCAGCGTATAGGCGTCGGTGTGGCAGATGCCGGTCGCCTTGATCTCGACCAGCACCTCCCCGGCGCGCGGCCCCTCCAGATCGACCTCGACGATCTCCAGCGGACGTTTGGCCTCGAAGGCGACGGCGGCGCGGGTTTTCATGATCTGTCCTCCAGATGTCGCGCGATGCATTCGCGAACGGCCGTTTTCACGCTTTCCCGTTCGTAGGTGTCGAAGTCCAACCCTTCTGCGGCGAACACCGCTCGTGCGGCCTGTTCGGCGCCCGAAGGAAGTTGCGCCAGGACCCGATCTTCACCGTCCACGCCCAGCGAACAGAAACCCAGATCCACGCACAACTCTCTGAACATCGCCGCGCCGTCGTCAATCATCCGCTCGCCTTCTTCGCCGCCAACCGCGCCAGCACCCGGCCCCGCCCCTTCGACAGCGCGGTGATCACCCCCCGGAAGGTCGCCACCTCCTGCGCCGTGAACGCCGCCCGTCCCAGCATCACCCGCAAGTTCTGGCTCATGGAGCGGAATTTCTCCGGCGGATGGAAGAAGCCGGCGGCGTCCAGCTCCGTCTCCAGATGCTCGTACATGCCCAGCATCAGCGCTCCGGACGCCGGCGGCTCGCCTTCGCGGAAATTGGGCGGCGGGGCGTCCAGCACCAGCGTCCGCCACTCATAGGCGTTGATCGCCACGGCCTGGGCCAGATTGAGCGACTGGTGGCGCGGATCGATGGGTATGGTGACAATGCCCTGGCACAGGGCGATATCCGAGGTCTCCAGCCCCGCCCGCTCGCCGCCGAACAGCAGGCCGACACCCAGACCCGAGGCGCGGTCGTCATACAGCACCCGCGCCGCCTCGCGCGGCGTTCGCACCGGCTGGCGCGTCTCACGCGGCCGGGCCGTGGTGGCGAAGACGGTGTTCAGATCGGCGACGGCCCCGGCGACGCTGTCGAACACCCGGATCCCCTCCAGCACCCAGTCGGCGCCGGAGGCCGTGGCCCAGGCCCGCTCCTGCGGCCAGCCGTCGCGCGGCGCGACGAGCCTCAGTTCCGACAGGCCGAAATTGGCCATCACCCGCGCCACCGCGCCGATGTTCTCAGCCATCTGCGACTTGTCGAGGATGACGATGGGCGGGGTCAGGTCGGACATCGGGCGCAGTCAGGTGAACGAGGGGTGCTGGTGAGCAAGGGGTGAGCAGGTTCGCGCTGGCGGCCGTCCCAACGGCTCACATCTTCGCTCACTAGCACTATTCACCCGCGCCGAAATCAGTCCTCGCCGTACATGGCCAGCCACGGATCGACGGTCCCGGCCTCGACCTCGTTGACCTTGACCGCCGGCCAGCCGATCGAGTCGTCCGCCGAATCCCGCCACGCCAGCACAAACAGGTCGCGCAGTTCCGACGCCCCCGCGGCCAGCCGCGCCGTCACGAACGCTCCGCCGCGTGCGTCGCTGTCCGTGAAGCCGCCGGCCTTCTCCAGCACATAGAAGGGCGTCACCTCGGCCAGCGTCGTCTTCAGATAGGCCGGCACCCGCAGGCGCAGATCGAAGCCGTCCAGCGCCGGCGCCGCCATCGCCGCCTCGACGGCATCCAGCCGGGCCACGCGCGCCGCGAATGCGCCCTCGAAGGCTCCGTGGGTCTGGCGCGAGGTGGTGAACCCTTGCGGGTTCGGCGTGTCGCGGTTCCAGCCGTTGTAGTGGATGGTGGTGTGGTGCGGCTGCGATCCGTCGCCGACATAGTGGCCCAGATAGCCCATATCGCGCAGGATCAGGGCCTCGCGGCGGATGCGATCCTCACGGTACCAGGCCCGCTTGCCGGGATCGCGCTCGCGCGCCTCGGCGGCGTTCAGCACCCGCCAAATAGCGAAGTCGCGCACCAGCTGCTGATAGCCGTCCATGATCGCGTAGGGCAGGTAGCCGGCGTCATCGACCTTGATCCCCGCCGTCGCCAGCGCCGCGTCATACTCCGACTTCAACTGCGGCAGGGCGTCGATCGACAGCCCCTGGTCGTTCACGATCCGGCCGTTCTCGATCATGTCGACGAAATGGGCTGTGTCGCGTTCGCGGTCGTGGGGTTGGCCGCCGCCCTTGGTGCGGTCCGGCTCGCGCGACAGCTCCCCGACCTCAGCCACAGCGCCGGGCGTGCGCAGGAAGGCGGGCATCTCCCCGGGCAGTCCCCGAACGGCGGCCATGCCGATCAACCGGTGGCCGGTATTGCCCCAGGCGGAGACGGTCGCGGGTGTGGCCAGAACGGCGGCTCCCAGCGTCAGGGCGGCGAGGGCGACGGCGATACGTTTCATGGCGGAGACTCCGGCTACGGACTTCCGATCTGACCTACCCTCAAGCGACCCCGTCGGAAACCCTCTCCCAGACACCGAAACCCCTCACCCCTGCCCCTCTCCCTGTGGGAGAGGGGTTCTATATCGCGAACGCCGCCTCCACTCGCGCGATCCACCTCTGGATTGCCGGATAGGCGGACAGGTCAAAATCCCCCTCGTGCGCCACCCTTGTGTAGGCGACCAGCGCCAGATCAGCGAGCGTCGGCCCGTCCCCGGCCAGCCAGTCCGCCCCGCTCAGCGCCGTCTCCATCCGCGCCAGCGCCGCGTGGCCGCGCTCCATCAGCCGGGGCTCGATCTCGTCCGCCCGCTTGCCGCCCAACAGCCGCTGGAACCGCACCACGGCGATGTATGGTTCGTGACTGTACTGTTCCCAGAACAGCCATTCGTACATCCGGGCGCGGTCGTACGGATCGGTCGGCACGAAAGCCGTCCCCTCGCCGAAATACCCGATGATCGCATTGGACTGGGCCAACACCCGGCCGTCTTCCAGCACGACGGCGGGCACCTGACCGGCGGGATTCCGGGCCAGAAAGTCCGCGTTGCGCGTCACGCCGGACATGACATCTGTTTCGACCCAGCGATAATCACGCCCGAGCCGGTCCAGCAACCACTTGACCTTCAAACAGTTACCGGAACGAATATCGCCATAGACAGTAAGCATCTGACCTCAGCAAAGTGTTTCTGATCTGCGAATACAGCTTACAGGTTTGGTCGCGTTGGCCAAACGAGATTCGGCTTGACCATCACAAGGCTCGCTTATCCACCGGAAAGGCGGACATGAGGTCGCACCGCAGCATGAATGACTGGTTTTCGCCATATTTGGGAAAGACAAGCCGGTCACCGGACGCGTATGGGGCCGGCGTTTCCGTGAGTCCGCAACATGCTCGGCAAAGCCGCTGCGTTCGCCATTGTGTTGGCGATGGCCCTTCCCGCCCAGGTTCAGGCAACGGGCGATCCGGTGTCCTATCAGGCCGCGACGAGCGCGGGCTGGGGCGTCGAATCAACCATCCCGGTCGAGGAAGGTTCCACAGACAGCGGCGCGAGCGCGCTCAGCCCCGAACAGCAGACCTTGATGGCGGCGGACCCCCGCTGGACCGCGCGCGTCAACCTCTACCATGCGGGCGGCGGCGGGGCGACGGGCAATGACAGCCTGGGTTGCCGGCCGATCGCCATGCGCACCATCGCCACCGATCCCCGCTACATCCCGCGCCGCACCCGCCTGTTCATCCCCGAGACGGTCGGCATGCGGATGACCGACGGCTCGGTGCATGACGGCTACTGGTACGCCTCCGACACCGGCGGCGCGATCAAGGGTCAGAAGATCGACCTCTACACCGGCCACGGCCGCGGCTCGATGTCCCCGGCCATGCCCTTCAACCAGCGCCGCCTGACCCTCGTCGACGCCGGCCGCTTTGACGGCTGCCCGCCGTCGTGGGATCGCCTGCCCAGCCAGTCGGTTCAGATGGCCTCGCTCCCCGCCAGCGCCGGATCGCGCTAGAATTTCCGCTGGCCGCTGACCGTTTCGAAGAACATGCGCCAGTCGCCCATCAGGCTCCACAGCGGATACTGGAAGGTGGCCGGGCGATTCTTCTCGAAGAAGAAATGGCCGACCCAGGCGAAGCCATAGCCGACCAGCGGCATGGCCAGCAGCCACCAGCCGTTCCGCGTCGCCAGCGCCAGCCCCATCACCCCGATGACCAGCGCCGAGCCGATCACGTGAATACGGCGGCACGTCCGGTTGGAGTGCTCGTGGATATAGTAGGGATAGAAGGCGCTGAACGACTGATAGCGTTCGCCGGGGGCAGGCTGGTTGGTCATGTCCCCAGCCTCTGCCCGCCTGGCCCCGCGGTCAAGCCGCCGCCGTTCACCCTTTCCATCAGCCAACCGGTAAGGGCGGCGGTCGATAGTGCGGTTGCATCGCCGGGAGACGCCCCATGCAGGCCATCGCCATCGCCGCCGCCGGTATCGCCGGAGCCACCGACCGTTTCGCCGCCAGCGCCGCCCGCACGGCTCGTGATCCGCTCGCCGATCTGGCCGGTGAGACCGTCGAACGCATGACCGCCGGGACGGCGTTCAAGGCCAATATCGCGGTCCTGAAAACCGCCGACCACATGTACGCAAGCCTGCTCGACATCCTCGCCTGATGCGAGGTTAGCCCTCGGTCACCGGCTCCGGACCCAACAGCCGCCGGATCGCCGGCCAGATCTTCGCCACCGCCGAGAAGAAGCCGACCACGGTCGAGACCCACTGGAACGCGGTCCAGACCCAGCCGAACAGGTCGCCGTCGCCCAGCGCCTGACTGATCGGGAACAGCACCCGCGATATGCCGATCTGGAAGGCGGCGTAGCTTTCCGAATATTCAATCGAGCGGTCGGCGAAGAAGGCGATGGCCACCGCCGCCGAAACCGGCGCCCACAGCAGCGGAAGGGCGAGCAACAGGGCCAGCAGCAGCACTGCCAGTTTCGTCCCGACCGTCTCGCCCGACAACAGGGTCAGGACCACGCCGATGCCGAGTCCCAGCGCTACCCCGCCCAGCAGCACCGGTAGAACCCAATCGATCGCGACCATAAGGTCGGCGAACATCAACCCGGCCAGAATGGCCGCGCCGCTCAGCACAAAGCCGCCGACCCAGAGAGCGGCGTACTGACCCAGGCGGCGCTTCAGATAGCCGGGATTGAACATGGCGGTCTTCCTCGCGGGCGACGGATCGAGGATGCCGCGCGCCGGGTCGGAAGTCCATTGGCGGAACGTTGATCGGTCTCCGTCGCGAGCGAAAAAGCCCCGCCGGCGCGAACCGGCGGGGCAGGCTGTTCAGGGTCCGGAGCGGACTCAGTCGTCGCGACGGGTTCCGGCCCGGGCGCCGGCGCCGGCGCCGGCCTGGACCGAGGCGCCATTCCGGTTGGCCGAAGCGGAACCGTTGGCGTCGGCGTTGGCGTCAGCGTCAACCCGGCGCGAGCGACGCGGACGGGCGGCGTCCCGGTCGCGCGAGGCTGAACCCGAGGCGGAGCCGGAGCCGGAGCCGGCGAAACCGCCGCCCAGATCACCCGACAGGGCGCCTTGGCCGGCGCCGGCGGCGCCGTTGAGGGTTCCGTTCAGGGCGCCTGAGGCCGAGGCCTCGGCGCCCCGGGCATTACCATAGGCGGAGCGGGCGGTTCCGGCGGCGCGGCCCTCGGCGCGCCGTTCAGCCGCAAGAGCCCGCTCACGCGCCCGGTCAGCGCGTTGTTGAATACGAGCGGCGCGAGCTTGGGCGCGTTCTTCCAGACGTTCGGCCCGGCGGGCGGTTTCACCCACGGCGTCGGTAGCGAAGCGGCCGTCGACCGAGCCGGTCAGACCACCGTTGGCGGAGCCGCCGAGCGTGCCGCCCAGGCCGCCGACCTGTCCGCCCAAGCCGCCGCCCAATCCGCCACCGAGACCGCCGCCCAGCACCTGGGCGTTGGCGGCGCCCGCGAGGGCGAGGGTGAAGGCCGTGGTGGTGATCAGCATCAGGGTCTTGCGCATGAGGATGTCTCCTTGAATATCGCGGGGCGTTCGGCGCCCTCGATCCATCCAACGATCCCTCGCCGCGAATTCATCCCTGGCGGCGACGATTTTATCGGTTCAGCTGTCCCCGGGCCCCGACCTGATCGGGCGCGACCCTGCGGTCCATCGCCACGACGCCCCGGCCATAGATCGGGTCCGGACCGCGCGCGCCCGCGTCGACCGCCATGGTGGAAACCTCGCCAAGCGCGGCCTCCGCCCCACTCCGGCCGGTTCGTTGCAACCGTTGGGAAAGCAGGCCCGCCACCAGCGGCGCGGCGAAGGACGAGCCGCGTACGTTCACATAGCCCTGCCCGGAACCTGCGGCGGCCATATCGGCCCCCGGCGCGGCGAAGTCGACCTGCGGTCCCCGCCCGGACTCCGGCAGCACCCGGCCGCGTCCGTTGACCGCCGTCACCCCGACCACATCGGGATAGGCCGCCGGATACAGCGGTGGCGCCGACGGCCCGTCATTGCCGACCGCCGCCACGATCAGCATGCCCCGGCTTCCCGCGCGCCGCACCGCCGCCTCGACCACGGCGTTGCGCGGCCCCACCAGACTGACATTGACCACCGGCACCTCGTTCTCGGCCATCCAGGCCAGCGCCTGCGCCAGACCTGTCGCCGACCCGCCCGCGGCGGAACCGCCATAGACGTCGGCGGCATAAAGCTCCCCGCCCGGCGCCGCGCCCGCAAAGGCCCCCGCCTGTCCGACCATCAGCGAAGCCACCGCCGTCCCGTGCGGCGCCGCCCGCGCCGGTCCCGCGAAGCCGCGCTGCACGATCCGCGCGCCCGCCACGGCCGGATGCCGCACGTCGACGCCGGTGTCGATCAGCCCCATCCGCCCCCGGCCGCCCTGGGGTGCAGGAAAGGCCGCCGGGGCCGGCGCGCCACCGGCCTCCGCCAGCTCGCCCGCCGGCGCATGCACATGGTTGAACGCGTAGCTGCCGCCCGGATCGAGGTCGCGCAGCCGCTCGACCGCCCGGCCCAGCGACAGCCCCCGCGGCGGCGTCAGAACCACCGTGGTCATGTCCAGCGCCGTAAGACGCTCTTCCCGCACCACCACAAACCCCGCGTCCAGCGCGCGCCGCCGGCCCTCGGGCGACAGGTCGACCGCCACCACCTCGCCGCGCACCACCGGCCAACCCTCGGGATCGGCCTCCAGCGCCCCGTCCGACCGTCGGATCAACCCCTGTAGCCGCGCCGGGACTTCCAGCCCCCGCTCCAGTCGCCCGCGCGCCAGGCCCTGCAGCGACCCGGGATCGACCGGCAGGCCCGGCGTTCCGCCCGGCAACCCCGGCGTCTGCGGCAGACCTCCGCCGATCCCGCCGGGCAGGCCGATCTGGGCGGCCGCGGGTCCTGCGGACACAGCCATGGCCACAGCCGCGAGAAGGGCCGATAAAAGCATCCGTATCGACATGGGCGTCATTCCCGGCAACGTCCTTCTTTTTCCAAACTCTTTGGCGATGCACAACAAGGGATGAAACGATAGGGGCGGGACGTTCCATCCCCATGACGAGGTTTTCTGCTTGGATGAGTTTCAGACGGGGCTGGTGGAGCTTCTGCCGAGGCTGCGCCGTTTTGCGCGCGTTCTCGTGCGGTCGGACGCCGACGCCCACGATCTGGTGCAGGAGACCATCGAACGCGCCCTGGCCAAACGCGGCGGCTTTCGCCCGGGCACCCGGCTGGACAGTTGGGCCTTCACCATCATGAGGCGGATCTTCATCGACCAGACCCGATCAAACGCGCGCTGGGCCCGCGTGGTCGCCCCGACCGACGAGCGCACACCCGACATCGCCGACGCCGCCATGGCCGGCGAAGACTTGCGCGCCGACGCCCTGGCCGTGCGCGACGCCATCCAGGCCCTGCCCGACGACCAGCGTCTGGCCGTGGCCCTGGTGCTGATCGACGGCCTGTCCTACGCCGAGGCCGCCGAGGTCATGGGCGTCCCCGCCGGCACCCTGACCAGCCGCCTCGTGCGCGGCCGTCAGACCCTGATCCAGACCCTGGCCGAGCAGGGAGTGAGCGCATGATCCGCTACGACGACGAGACCCTGATGCGCCGCGTCGACGGCGAACTCTCCCCCGAAGCCGGCGCCGTCATCGACGACGCCGCCGCCTCCGACCCCACCCTGGCCGGCCGCCTCGAGGCCCTGCGCCAGCTGCGCACCCTCGCCGGCGAGGCCGTGCCGATCGCTCCCGATCCGCGCGATCAGGCCCTCGCCCGGCTGATCGCGGCGAGCAGCTCGGCGACGGCCTCGGGCAGCCCCCTGATCAAGCGCCTGCGCGCCGCCTTCGCCCCGCGCCACGCTCCCCTGTGGGCGGGTCTGGCCGCCGCCTGTTTCGTCGCCGGCCTGTCGATCGGCTGGCTGGGCGGCGGCGAAGCCCACAGCGGCTTCACCGTCGACCGCAGCGGCGCCCTCGCCGACGCCGGCCTGATCCGCGTCCTTGATACGCGCCTGACCGCCGACGGCGCGGATGCCGAAGGCCGGGCCGTAGGCCTGACCTTCCGCGACGCCGACGGCCGCTGGTGCCGCACCTTCCAGTCAGGTCAGGCGAACGTCGCCGGCCTGGCCTGCCGCGAGGCGGACCAATGGACCCTCCAGGCCCTGGCTCCCTTCAGCGCGCCCGCCGGAGACCTCCGCACCGCCGCCGCCGACATCCCCGCCCCGGTCCTGGCCGCGATCGACGCCGTCCTCGCCGGCGACACGCTCGACGCCGCCGCCGAGACCGAGGCCCGCGACGCCGGCTGGCGATAATCCGCGGCCTCGCCGGATGAAACGGCCACGCTCCGTCGTTGACAGCTGAGGGACCCCGCCCGTGCAGCTTGCGAAGACGATCGATGGACGAGAAAACCCTGCGCGAACGCGCCGAGGCCTGGCGCCGCCGCGCCGCCGAGGCGATCTGCCAGCGCGAGCAGGCGGCCAACCAGCTGATCGCCGCCCACTACGCCGCCCTCGCCGACCTCATGGCCACCCGCGCGGGCCGGGCCGCCCGCACCGACGAGGCCTGACCGCCTCTCCCACGACCGGGCCGAGTGCCGGCGGGGGAGCCCATGAGCCCGCTGGAAACCCTTCCCCTTGACCCGGCCGACTACCTCGACGCCGGGGAACGCATCGCGGAACCAACTTTGGTCAAAAACTGACCTGAAGTCGTCCGGCGATCAACTCGGATTCGCGATCCGCAAGACCTGTTACATCGGTGGCCTTGCTCGCGGTGTAGTTCATCATGACCCGGACGTTCTCGTTGAGGTACCAGTTCGCTCCCAGCGTGATGGCGCTGCCATCTCCACGGGCGACGTCCGCATCATCCAGGTCAAGTCGACTGTAGCGCGCCACCACCTCAACAGCACCTCTCCCGCGCCGCAGGTTCACGCCCGATACCATACCTGCGCCGCGTGAATAATCGTAACGCTCGCCGGTCACCACCCAACTGGCCTGCGTATACCAACCATCAAACCCGAGAGTAGGGCCTACTTTCCGGGAGAGCGTCGTGGAGACGTATTGTCCTTGAAAAAGAACCGGACCTCTTGCCACAGCAAACTCGGCGCCGACGTTTGTGAGTTCGTCAGGTTCTGCAATCCTGTCGGTTCCGATCAGCCGGGGGGCCAGCGGAGAACCGGTGTTTGATTGGAAGCTGGTCTCATCGCCGTCGGAGAATGATCTGCGCTCGACCGCCGCGCCGAGATGAACCAGATTTCCTCTTCGATCGATGGGTGCGGCGGTGACTCGCGCCGCGACGCCGTTGCCTCTTTCGTTCGCCCGCCCATCCTCATCGCGGCCTAGCGCATCGCCGAAATAGCCGCCCGCCAGAGTCCAGTGGCGACGAGAAATCCGTGCGCCGATGCCGAGGCCAAAGCCCGGCGTCAGGGCTGTCACCAACGACCGCTCCATCAAGGAGGTGCGGTTCGAGCTCTGCAAGTCTTCCATAGCGAACGGCACGATAAAGTTGCCGCCCTTGATCTCGATATCATCGGTGGGGCGGTAGGAGACCCAAACGTTGCGCCAGCCGTCTTGTCCAGCGAACTCCCTGTCCACGCGGAACCGAACGTCATCCCCGATCCGTCCAGAAACCTCCAGTCGCGCGCGGCGTACGGCCAGGTCGTTGAACTGGGCCCCATCTTCCTCGTACGACAGTGCGTCCAGATGTAGCCGCCCTCCGAGGGTAACCTCGAAATTCCCGCCTTTGGGCTTGTAGGTTACGCCGTCTACGCCCCATTTGACCTCATCAGCGGCCAAGGCAGTTGAAGGTATGAGCACGCCGAGTCCGCCGAGGAGAATCCGACGGAGCGCACTACTGCGGAATATCGAGGTCATTCGTCGTGGTCCTCATCAGGCGAAAGGAGGCCAAAATCGCGAAAAACAATCTTGGCGAGGTCTTCTTGTTGTGCCGCTTCGGTAAAGGAATGACCAATACCCTTCAGCAAAGTCATCCTTGACAGACCAGCCTCGCCGCAGCTGGACCGCGTCGCCTGATCCATTGCTTCGAACCAGGATCGCGCGCGCGCAAGACGCGTAGCTCCCTGCGTGCGGTCCAGCTTTCGGTTTGTGCGGAACGATTCATCTCGCGAAAGATCTTGCTCACCGACCAGCACGTGGCGCGGTACGGAGCCAAAGCGACCGGGATCAAAAGGTCGCGACGGAATCGGACTGGTTCCGATCCCATAGGGGTAGGCCAGGTCGGCATCGGGAAAGGTGTACCAGCCGGCTGCTGCGATCGCGATGGCGGCGGTACGCTCCGGATGCAGCATCATGAAGCGGTGGGCGAACTGCGCGCCGCCCGAAAAGCCGAACAGGTAAAATCGCTCAACCGAAGCGCCTGTAGCGGCGGCTACAGCGTCGAGAATATCAAGCAGTGCTTCGTCGGCTCTTGTGCCGGTTCGTTGGTCGATGACCTGCTGGTACTGCCCAAAAGCCTCTTTAACGAATAGCGGCGCGACGAGGATCGCACCGGCGCGGTCCGCTTGGGTTTGAAACCGAAGAATATGCTCGGCTGCATTGCGGGCGATGCCATGGACGAGGACGACAACGGGCGAAGTCGCCTCCGCGTTGTGAGGAATGTAGGTGAAGTATTCACGCACGGGCGTTCCCTGAAGGGATCGGAATATCGATCGCCCGATCGGTAAAAGCGGGAAAGACTTCTCGTGTCCGCCTGGCTCCGGCACAGTCGTATAGTTCAAAAATTCGTCCTTTTTTGGTCGCCAGGCGCCCGGACTTGCGAAAGATCAACGACCCCGGCGGAGGGTCGGGTGGCTGTCTCGGTGAGCGCCCCATCATCCAGTCGCCACACCCGCGTTGCGACTGCGACGAGCTCAGGTCGAGACACGGCCATCAGGACTATTCCGCTGTATTGCCGAAACGTACCCGCCAGCTTTTCCACGACCAACGGGTCGAGATGACTGTCGATAGAGTCGACGATGAGGATCGGTGGCGATCCCAAAAGCGCTCGTGCCAAAAGCACCGCCTGTCGCTCGCCCTGCGACAGGTTCGAGCCATCGTCACCGATGGGGGTATCCAATCCCTTCGGAAGGCGCGCCACGAACGGCTCGAGCCCACAGCGTGAAAGCAGTCGAGCAATTTTGTCCAGGCTCGCCTTGGGGTCCCGATAGCGCAAGTTCATGACGAGCCCGCCCCTTAGCAGAGGCAGCGCCATACCTGCGAACCCGATCGTCCGGCGCAGCCTGCCGGGGCTCAGGCTCGCAAGATCGTTTCCGAGAAAACTGATCCGGCCTGCGGACGGCGGGAATAACTGACCCAAGCAACCCAATAGAGTCGATTTGCCGGCCCCCATGGCGCCTTCAATCAGTATCACGTCGCCGGGATAGGCCTGGGCAGAAACGTCTCTTAACGTGGCCGCGATGCTCAGGCCGTCAATCGATAGATGCGCGTCAGGCGACGGTCGCGACTGGCTCCGGGCGCGCCGTCGAACCGGTTGACGCAGTGCCCTCGTGATGCGGTCGCGCGAGGCGCGCGCCGGGTACCAAATCTCCATGGCGCGGCCTGCGTCGCGCATCGAGCCCGCCAACAATCCGACCAGTCCGATTGCCGCGACGACCGCGCCGGGGGTCGCCCTTCCGGATTGAATTTCGATCATGCCGACGAGGAGGGTGCTCAGAATCAGCAACGACCCCGTCAGCTGGGCAATGCCTCGCGTCACGCCGGTTACCCACGCCCGCCCAATGGCCGCGCGGTTCAATGCCTGAGTGCGAGCGAGAACCTTGTTCCGCTCGGCGTTTGACCGCCCCATGGCCTGGATGGTTGCCACACCGGTCAAGCGACCTGAGATAAAGCTGGCCAAAGCCCCGCGCCGTCGTCGCAGATCACGCACGGCATGGTCCAGGGGCCGTCCGAGAAACATGAGCGCCGCGACGCCTGCACTCATCGTCCCGGCAATGACTAGCGCGAGGACTGGACTTTTGCTGCCGATTATCGCGATCAACGCCGTCACCGTGATCGCCGCGACGCTGATGCGGGCGAGGCCATCGCTCACCCACTGCTTGATCGCGGTAAGGTCACCGACGAAGGGCAGAAGCAGAGCGCCGTGCCCGCTCGCCGCCAGACGCGTGGCCGGCACTTTCATATGGTGATCGAACAGAGCCAGTCGGACCTCCGCCGTATAATTCAGGCCCAGACCTTCTCCCAATCGTCGCTGGAGAACTTCCAGCAGAAAGCCCAGAACAGCGGCTATCGCGAACCCGGCCGCCCATTGATATGTACCGCTGGTGACAGCCGTGGTCGCCACGATCAATCGGTTGAACAGGTGCTGAACACACCACGCCGCAGCAGAAGCGGAAATCACTTGCGCGAGAGCTGCCGCAAACAGCGCGGCGAAGAGCCTGCTGCGCTCGCCGTTCCACAGAGAAATCATCCGGCTGTCAATGCGGCGGCCTCGGGAAGGCTAAAGCACAGTTTGGCTGCCAGCACAGGGTCCATCAGACTCGCGATTCCCAACACCGGCAAACCGGTGGCATCCTCTGTTTCTCGAATCCCCAACGGAGACGTGGTTACGACGCCCGATACAGCCATGATGGGAAGATCGCGCTCTCGAAGCCAGCGGACACCAGCGCCTGCGCCCATCGCGTCCCCAGCGGCAAACACGATCCCATTCAGTCGCGACTTGAACCGGGGGGATGACAGCAGCTGCGCCGTTTCTTTTTGCAGCACCCCGTCTGCGATTTCGATGATGATAACATCAACAAGGTCGCTTGAAAGCGTGTTGATAATCGAGAGTGCAACATGCTCTACTTCAAGAGGCTCCAGATTAGCTGTTGTCGCATAGCCCATATCTGTAAAGTCCAGGACTTTTTCGGCCCCCGCGTCCACGAGGGACCATAAATCTCCCCCCGAACCGGTGCCGGTAACCTTGGCGGCGCTGACGCGAAGGCCTGCTCGTGACAGGCCGTGAACAAGCGACGACGCCGTCGTTGTCTTTCCGGAATTCATCGACGTGCCTGCTATCGCAATCACCACCGGCGTATGCCTCGGCCGTTGTTCAACGGGGATCGCGAAGCGCCGCAGGTTTATGATGCGGCCCTCGGCGTCGGCGAACAGGCCCACGGGGACGATACGGGTCGGTTTGGAGGTACGATCGTGCCAGCTGACAACACGCCCGGCTATACCGCCTCCGGCGGCCAGATCGCATGGACCAAGGTCGTCCGGCACCACTGCTTCAAACTGATCCGGGGCATACCTCGCGCCGTATGCAACGATGATTTCGTCGTCAGGGTAGAGCCGGCAACGCCTGCCCTCGATAGACTCAAGTCGCGCGTGAAGACCAACCGCTTCGACCTTCGCAAGGAGTAGATCGCCCGCTTGGGGAACGCATCTGGTTACGATTTGAGTCGCGAGGCCCAAATCCACCCTGCGAGTTGTGAATGCTCGCTTGGCTGCGACGACCCGCGCCGATTTGAGCTCGCTCAAACACCCCGTATTACGGCGACCGCGCGTCGGCACAGGCCCGAGGTCGAGCACTCCGGAGGAAACAGCCTGCGCAAGCATTTTCCTGGACTCGTCAAGCATGCCATCTTCCAAGTCGCGCGACCGGCCGGAGCGCCAAGCCGATCTAGGCTTTGGATAAGCGCTTAGCATTAAAGATTGTTCTACTCATGGCTCACCGCGCTCACAGCGGCCTTCCTCACCGCTCACCCCCAACCCCCGGCCCCACCGCCGGCAGTCCCGCCTTCGCCCGGATCTGCTGCCGGAACACCCGGTAGTACATCGCCCGCACCTCATCGAGCGGCAGGGGCCGGCCGTCGTCGTGCCAGTGGACGGCGACAGACAGCCGGCGACCTCTGTTTGATCTCTCGTCGTTCTGTCATGCCCCGCATCATGGCGGGTTCCTGCGTCAGAATCGGTCGTAAGGGTTGGCGAACCTGATCAGTCCGGTCGTTCCGATTGGTCAATTTGACGGCCGGGAACAGGCGGCGAGGCGTCAGGGGGCCTCCCTTCCCCCTCGACGGGGAAGGGTCGGGGATGGGGGTGGAGGCAGGGTGTCGAAGGGCGGGCGCGAGAGGCGCGGACGCCGCCCCTCGGCGATTCCCTCGGCCGGACCGGAGCGAGCACCCCCACCCAACCCTCCCCCGTCGAGGGGGAGGGCTTTCTGATCCGTGGTCCCTGATCCCTCGCCTCAGCTGTCCAGGAAAGACCGCAGCTTCCGGCTCCGGCTCGGGTGTTTCAGCTTCCTCAAAGCCTTGGCCTCGATCTGGCGGATGCGTTCGCGGGTGACCGAGAACTGCTGGCCGACCTCTTCCAGCGTGTGATCCGTGTTCATGCCGATGCCGAAACGCATGCGCAGGACCCGCTCCTCGCGCGGGGTCAGGGACGCCAGCACGCGGGTGGTGGTCTCGCGCAGATTGGACTGGATGGCCGCGTCGATGGGCAGGATGGCGTTCTTGTCCTCGATGAAGTCGCCCAGATGGCTGTCCTCCTCGTCGCCGATGGGCGTTTCGAGGCTGATCGGCTCCTTGGCGATCTTCAGGACCTTGCGGACCTTCTCCAGCGGCATGGCCAGTTTTTCGGCCAGTTCTTCCGGGGTCGGCTCGCGGCCGATCTCGTGCAGCATCTGGCGGCTGGTGCGGACGATCTTGTTGATCGTCTCGATCATATGCACCGGGATGCGGATCGTGCGGGCCTGGTCGGCGATCGAGCGGGTGATCGCCTGACGGATCCACCAGGTCGCATAGGTGCTGAATTTGTAGCCGCGGCGGTACTCGAACTTGTCGACCGCCTTCATCAGGCCGATGTTGCCTTCCTGAATGAGATCAAGGAACTGCAGGCCGCGGTTGGTGTATTTCTTGGCGATGGAGATGACCAGGCGCAGATTGGCCTCGACCATCTCCTTCTTGGCCTGACGGGCCTCGCGCTCACCCTTCTGCACCGTCTGGACGATGCGGCGATAGTCGTCGATCGGCAGGCCGGCCTCGGTGGCCACGGCGGCGACGTCGCCGCGGATCTGGGCGATCTGGGCCTGTTCATTGTCGCTGAATTTGGTCCAGCGGACGCCCATTTCCTTGACCCGGTCGGCCCAGGTCGGGTCCAGCTCGGCGCCGAAGTATGACTTGAGGAATTCCGGGCGCGAGATGCCGTAGCTGTCGGCGAGGCGCAGCAGCCGGCCTTCCAGACCCATAAGACGTTTGTTGATGGCGTACAGCTGCTCGACCAGCGCCTCGATGCGGTGGTTGTTCAGCTTCATCGTCTTCAGCCGGCCCGAGATGCCCGCCGTCAGCGTGTCATAGGCTTTCTGGTCCTTGGTCGAGAGCTGTTCGCCCTTCAGCCGGCTCTCGACCAGCTTGTCCTGCAGCTTGCGGAACGAGCCGAAGTCGCCGGCGACCCCGTCCAGCACTTCCATGACGCCGTCGCGCAGCTCCGCTTCCAGCGCCGAGATCGACATCCCGCCGCCGTCGTCGAAATCCTCGTCCTCTTCATCGTCCGTTTCCGGCTTGGGCTCCGCGCCCTCTTCCGGCTCCTCGGCCGGGGCCGGGATCGCGCCCGCGGGCGGCTGGTTGTGCGGCAGGGACGACGGGTTCAGCACCCCATAGGTGGCGTCCAGATCGATGACCTCGCGCAGCAGGATGCGATTGTTGGCCAGTTCGTCGCGCCAGACCATGATGGCCTCGAAGGTCAGGGCGCTCTCGCACAGGCCCGAGATCATGGCGTCGCGGCCGGCCTCGATGCGCTTGGCGATGGCGATCTCGCCTTCGCGGCTCAGCAGCTCGACCGAACCCATCTCGCGCAGGTACATCCGCACGGGGTCATCGGTGCGGTCATAGGCGGCCTTGGCGGGGGTCTCGGAGACGCTGGTCTCCGCGCGTTCGACGACCTCGCCGCCCTCCTTCTCGGTGGTCTCGGCGGCGTCTTCCTCAGCCTCGACGACGTTGACGCCCATCTCGGACAGCATCGCCAGCGTGTCCTCGATCGCGTCGGGGGTCACCTCTTCGGACGGCAGGACCTTGTTCAGATCCTCCATCGTCACATAGCCCCGCGCTTTCGCCTGCTTGATAAATTTCTTTACCCCGGCGTCGGTGAGGTCGAGCAGCGGACCGTCGCTCTGGGCTTCGGTTTCCTGCGTCTCGGTCTGGGCGCTCATACAGTCTCTTCTCCGGGTGGGCGGCTGATCAGGCCGTCCACAGAAATACAACGTGTGGCAGGTTCGTTGGTTACGAACCCGCGCTGCCTTCCCAGATTTCTCCGGTTTTGATCGCGCGACGCAAAGCATCCCGCTCGGCTTTCAGCCTGCGGAACGCCTCATCCTGGCCCGGCATGCCTGCCGCCGAGCTCAGTGCATCCTCCAGCGCCGCCACGCGGGTGAGCGCGTCGAACGCCTGCGACCATCGGGCCCTTGCCTCGGCGAGGGGCGCATTTGCGGCCAGGAAAGGCGCGCCGGACTTTGCCGCCGCCTTCTCGACCTCGCGCACTAAAGCATCATGACCCGATTGCGCCAGATGGCGACGCAACGCCGCCGAGTCAAGGTCTTGTCCAGAGAACCGCAGGCGGACCATCTCCTGGGCGAGACCGTCGAGGGACGGGTCCCCGAATCCGTGGGCCGAAATCGCCTCAAGGTGGTCATCCATCCGTTCCGGATCGTCGATGGCGCCATGAGCCAGTGCAGCGGCCACTGGCTCGATGGAACGGCTCAGCGAATGCATCGCCTGGGCGCCCTCCGCGGTCTGACCCAGCTTGGGCGGGGGGCCCGGACGCCAGCGCCCGCCTGCGCTGGCTTGTGGATTGCCGATCATCCCCCGAGGGCGGGCCGGGAACAGGGCGTCAAAGCGGTCGAACAGTTCGCGACGATACTGCTCCGCCAGATCCTTGTCCTGAATGGCCGAGGCGGCCTGCCGCAGGCGGCCCTTCAGGCCGGCGCGGCGTTCGGGCGAGTCCAGCGGTTCGACCTCCGCCTCCTTGCCGAACAGGACCTCGGCGAAAGGGCGGGTCGCGGCCATGGCCTGGCGCAGCGCCGGCGCCCCCTTGTCGCGCAGAATGTCGTCAGGGTCCCGCCCGCCTTCCAGCAGGGCGAAGCGGAAGGACCGGCCCGACTTCAGCTGCGGCAGGGCCCGGTCGATGGCGCGATACGCGGCCCGACGGCCCGCAGCGTCGCCGTCGAAGCACAGCACGGGCTCGTGCGAGACGCGCCACAGCCGCTCCATCTGCTCCTCGGTCAGGGCGGTGCCCATGGGCGCGACGGCGGGGATGCCGGCGCGGTGGCATGCGATCACGTCCATGTATCCCTCGACCACCACGATGGCCTGATCGCTCTTCGACTCGGCTCCCAGGATGCGCCGCGCCTCGGGCAGGCCGTACAGGGTCGCGCCCTTGTGGAAGAGCGGGCTCTCCGGGCCGTTCAGATATTTGGCGCGGTCGTCCGGATTCATGGCCCGGCCGCCGAAGCTGACGATCCGCCCGCGCGCGTCGAGGATGGGGAACATCAGCCGGTCGCGGAACCGGTCATAGGGTTGCCCGCCGCCCCCCGGATTCTCGGGATTTGGCGCGATCAGCATGCCCGCCTCGACCAGATCGCCGGGCCGGGCTCCGCGCTGGACCAGGGCGTTCTTCAGTCCCTCGCGGTCGTTGGGCGCATAGCCGAGGCCGAACCGTTCCCACTGGTCCTCCGGCAGTCCCCGCTTTTCCAGATACTCCCGCGCCGCCTTTCCGGGCGAACGACGAAGATTGGCGGCGAACCATTTCTGGGCCAGGTCCAACCAGTCCGTCAGCCCCTGCTTCTTCGCCTCACGCTCGGCCGCCTGCGGATCTTCGGCTGGCAAGGCCATGCCCGCCTCCCCCGCCAGCCGCTGGACGGCCTCGACGAAGGACAGCCGCTCGGTCTCCTGAAGGAAGGAGATGACGTCGCCGTGCTTGCCCGACGAGAAGTCGTGGAAGAAGCCCTTGTCATCATTGACGAAGAAGGATGGCGACTTTTCCTTGGTGAAGGGCGACAGGCCGACGAATTCGCGGCCCTGACGCTTGAGCTTCACCGTCCGTCCGATGATGTCGGACGGCCGAAGGCGGGCCTTCAGTTCTTCAAGGAAACGATCGTCGAAGCGCACCTGCACCTTATAGCGCGCCACACACCGGATTGGGCGCATTTACCTTTCGTTAACCAGAAAGGCCAAAGCGCGGCCATAACCGCCTGAATATGCACACAGTTTTCTTGCCTATCGGGAACTATCCACAAACCTGTGGATTAACCAGGTCCGCCCGGGGAAAAGGGCGTGGTCAGACGAAGCCGTGGCGAAGACCGCGTCTTGTTCGAGAGTGAAAGACAGATTGATGTTCATGACCATCGCCCGCCAGGCGGTGGAGCCTCAAGGCCCCGACACCGTCGCCGTCCCCGGTTCCCCTCCGATCCCTGAACTCTCGCCCCGCGCCCTGCACGCGCGCCTGCTCGAGAATGCGGCCCTGCGGCGGATGCGCGGCGCCGAGCGCCTGCGGAACAACCGGCTGGAAGACGCCGACTACTGGCTGCACGCCGCGCCGGTGGCTGTGAAAAAGGCCTGCGCCCTGCGTGAGACCAAGAGCTTCGCACCGCTGCCTTGACCCGGTGGGTTCGCTCCTGAATCAGGCTCTAGCGCAGTTCGGGCAGACGTCGAAGCATGGAATTGCGCAGTTTTTTGGCGCGGTCGTCGAAGGTGGTGGGACGCACACGTTCCCGTCGTTCCAGCCCGGCGCCCCAAAGCCCATGAACCGCATCCATCAGATGGGGATGCCGATCGTATTGGTGGACGATGGCGCTGGCGCTGCCGTCGGGGTTCAGGATCACGCCCTCGCTGACAGTCAATGTGTCGGAAGGAGTCAGGCCGACCGTAGCCACGCGACCGTAGTTCGCCCGCACCTCGTGCTCGACCAGGCCAAGGTGCGCAGCCAGATTGCAGGCTGCTTGGTCCGCTCCAAACGCGCCGCCAATGTGAGAGCGAGGGATGGCCGCCAGCATCAGGATGGTGCGGCAAAATCGCGAAACTCCTGCGCGCGACCCCATGACCGTGCCGACGCACAGGCAGGGCCGATGCGCCATTGTCGCCGCCAGATCGTCGCCGACCAGGGCCCGCAGGTGTTTGCGGTTGAAGGCGTGGTCACCCAGCCGCCCGCCTTCGAACTCGACGAACAATTCCAGGACGCCCGGGGCCGGGTCAAACGGACTGGACTGGAACACGACATCGCGAACATCGGTGATCAGCACCGACCCCGGACCGGGGCGTTGAGCCAGTATTCGATCAAAAGCCGCGAACCGCGTCATCACCGGATGTGGCGACCAGGCGGGCGACGAGGTCGCCGGAACGGCTTTGATGTCATGGGCCTCGAGAAAGCTGGTCAAGGCAGACGCTTCATCGACCACAAGAGCCGCGCCCCCCTGATAGACGGCGCGCAACGAGCGCACGAAAGGCGCGATATCGGCGACGCCATAACCCGTCGCCGCCCCCAGCACGAGATCTCCGGCCACGGCAACGGCGGACGACGTCTGGTCTTCGGGCGCCGCGGCGGGGGCGATCATGGATGACAGCCAGCCAAGATAGGCCGAGGGCACGCCACGCTTTTTCACGTTCACTCCAGTTCTGCCGACGGAAAAGCCGAAAGCTGCAAGCTCAGTCAAGTCCGGGCGCTTGGTCCATTCAGGCGAGGTCAGATCCGCCCGCCCGGCGGACGTCCCCGAACACATTCAACTCTTCATCGAATCCGCGAACCGCTGGAACAGATACAGACTGTCCGTCGGCCCCGGCGAGGCCTCGGGGTGGTGCTGAACGCTGAACACCGGACGGTCCTTCAGCGCGATGCCGCAGTTGGTGCCGTCGAACAGGCTGACATGGGTTTCGCTGACCGCGTCGGGCAGGCTGTCGCGATCGACGGTGAAGCCGTGGTTCATCGACACGATCTCGACCTTGCCGGTGGTCAGGTCCTTGACCGGATGGTTGGCCCCGTGGTGGCCCTGGTCCATCTTGACGGTCTTCGCGCCGAGAGCGAGAGCCAGCATCTGGTGGCCCAGGCAGATGCCGAACAGGGGCGTGCCGCTGTCGACCAGTTTGCGGATTTCCGGCACCGCATAGACCCCGGTCGCCGCCGGGTCGCCCGGTCCGTTCGATAGCACGACGCCGTCCGGCTTGCGCGCCAGAACGGCCTCGGCCGTCGTATCGGCCGGGACCACGGTGATCCTGGCGCCGGTCGAGGCCAGCGCCCGCAGGATGTTGCGCTTCACCCCATAGTCGATGACGACCACGGACTTGTCGGCCGCATCCACGCGGGGATGGCCCTCCGGCCAGTCCCACAGTCCCTCGTCCCAGTCGAACGACTGCAGGGTCGAGGCGTCCTTCGCCAGATCCAGCCCGACCAGACCGGTCCAGGCCCGGGCTTCGGCGATCAGGGCCTCGAGGTCGAACCCGCCGTCGGGATCGTGCGCGATCACGGCATGAGGCGCGCCCATATCGCGGATTCGGGCCGTCAGCGACCGCGTGTCCACCCCGGCCAGACCGACCACGCCGCGCCGCTTCATCCAGCCCTCGAGATCGCTGTCGCTGCGCCAGTTGGCCGGGTCGGTCGGGGCGTCGCGGAAGATGGCGCCCCGCGCCGAGGTGTCGGAGCCGCCGCCGATCTGTTCGACGTCCTCGCCATTGGTCCCCGTGTTGCCGACATGGGGAAAGGTGAAGGCCAGGATCTGGCTCATGTAGGACGGGTCGGTCAGGATTTCCTGATACCCTGTCATGGCGGTGTTGAAGACCACCTCGCCGAGGGCCGAGCCGGTCGCGCCGCAGCCGATGCCCTGCAGGATGGTTCCGTCCGCGAGCGCGAGCACGCCGGTGACGCCGGGGAGGAGTTGAGTCATGGCGCGCTCTCTATCACCGATTCCCGGCACCCCGCACCAAACAAGAATGGGCGGCGGCGTTGCTAAAGAGGCGTCGGCTCCGCGTCAACCGGTCCCCGCGACCGGCGCATGAAGGCGAACCAGACCCCCGTAGTCACTACAAAGAAGATCGCCGTCGGCAGGATGTAACCCGGCGCCGCGGCCGCCACGGCGGCGGTGGTGAACAGCAGGCCCAGCGCCGCGACGAACCGCGCCCGCGTCCAGCGCGCCAGTCGGAACAGCGAGGCCGAACACAGGCCATAGACCACCAGGCTCAGCACCGAGGTGACGCCGACCAGCATGCCGAACTGACCACCCAGGGTCGGCTGGCCGGAGATCACCGCGACCACGCTCATGATCGCGCCGCCCAGCAGGGGATTGGCGATGGGCGTGTGCTCCCCGGCTCCGAAGCCGGACGGCAGATAGCCGTGGCGGGCCGCAGCGCGCGCCGTCTCGCCGCCCAGCATGACCCAGCCGCCCAGGGTGCCGACCGCCTTGATCACGGCGCAGGCCGCGACCGCCGCGCCGATCGAGGCCCCGAACACCCGCGCCGTCAGATCGGCATAGGGGCTGGATGATTCGGCCAGAACCCCGGCCGGAATCACCCCGAACACCGCCATGCTGGCGGCGACATAGACGACGGAGGCCAGCAGGACGCCGGCGATGGAGGCGCGACCGACGTCGCGAGCGGGGTTCCGAACGCGGGCCGACAGCACCGCCGCGCTTTCGACTCCCAGAAAGGCCCAGAAAATCACCGCCAACGAGGCCGGCACACTGGCGGCAAGGCTGTTTCCGGACGGACTCCAGGAGGCGGCGAAGGTCTCGCCGCTGAAGGCCGAGACGCCGGCGGCCACGGCGATGACTATGGGGACCAGGCCGATGGCCAGGGCCAGGGCCGCAAACCGCGACGCCGTCCGCGCCCCGAGGATATAGGCCCCGGTCGTCAGCCAGATCAGGCCCAGATTGCAGAAGGTGGCGGCGACCGGCTCCTTCAGTACGGGGAAGAAGAAGCCGAGGTAGCCCGTGGCCGCGACCGCAATGGCGACATTGCCGACGAGGCAGGCGGTCCAGAAGGCCAGTGCTGTCTGAAAGCCGAAGAACCGCCCCAGCCCACGCTCTGCGAAGCCTGACAGGCCATCCGCGTCCGGCTGCAACCGGCCCAGGGCCGCAAACACCAGGGCCAGGGTCACGGCTCCCAGACCGGCGACGCCCCAGCCGACCACGCTGGAGGATCCGACTGGCGCCAGGGTGGCGGGCAGCAGATAGACGCCCGAACCGATCATGTTGCCCGCCACGACGAGGGCCGCGAGACCCCAGCCCAGCTTGTGCCGGTCTTCGATGACCTCGGTCATGGGTGAACCTCCGCGATCCGCGACTGGAACCAGGCCAGGGCGATCTCATGGTTGGGACTGAGCACGCCGCGATCATAGGCGCCCGCCGACAGGTTGCGCTGCACCGCCTCGCAGATGGCGGCGTCCTCGGCGGTCAGCCGATCCGAGGCGGACAGTGTCTCGCCCAGCGCCGCCTCGCCGCCGTCGTTCAGGAACAGATAGTCCAGCCGCGTCCGCCCGGGTCCGACCGGCGTCATCCGCTCGATCATGGCCCCGTCGCGATAGACGTTGATCCCCAGGTTGGGCCACAGCCAGCCCCAGACCCCCGCCTGCGGCCCATCATTGACCCCGACCGCCTCCTGCAGGACCAGATCGCCCTCGACCCGCACCCGGTATTCGGCCGCGCCAAGCTCGTCAGCCAGCACGGGGTGGACCGAGCCTATATGGTAGCCCTCGAGATAGTTCTCGGCATAGGTCTTCCAGTCACAGGCCAGATCGTGGGAGCGGCGCAGCGCAGGCGCGGGGATGGTCAGCCCTCGTCCGGCCAGCAAGGCCTCCAGCGGCGCGACATGATCGGCCAGGGGCTTGGCGTCCGCATCCATCGTGGCGAAAACCAGCCCGCGCCAGGTCTCCAACCGCAGGGCCAGCAGTCCAAACTCCCGCGGATCGAAGCCCTCGGCCGCACCGAAGCCGGTCGCCGCCCTCAGCCGCCCGTCCAGCGCATAACGCCAGCCGTGATAGGCGCAGACCAGTTCGCCCTCGCAATGCCCGCTCGCGCCCATGACCAGTGGTCCGGCCCGATGGCGGCAGACGTTGTGAAAGGCGCGCAAGGCCCCATCCTTGCCGCGCACGGCCAGGAGCCGGTGACCAGCCACATCAGTGGCAATCCAGTCGCCGGGCGCCGGGGCCTCCGCCTCATGGCCGAGGAACAGCCAGGCGCGACCGAATACGGCCGATCGCTCGCGCGCCCAAGCGTCGGGACAGCCGTAAAGATGAGCGGGAAGCGTGGCCTGCATGGCGTAGATCAAGGCCCCGCCTCGCGCGCGTCGTCAACCGTCTCAAACCGTGATCACATCCATGCCGGCGAACACCGCATGGGTTGCGCCGGCGGCCTGGGCAGCCAGACCGCGATCGGGGCGCAGGTTGAGCAGCATGACCTGCGGGCAGGCCTCTCGCGCCGCGCCGATCAACGCAACGGCGTCCTGCCAGTCCAGCGAGCTCGTGTGGGAGACGCCCGCAAAGTCGAGGGCCAGGCATTGCGCCCGGACTTCGGCCAGCCGCCGGACCACGCTCGCATCAGGCGCGATATGCAGGATGACGCCCAAAGCCGCAGTTTCAAAATGAGCGAGGGCTTCGCCGACAGCCTCGGACGGCGCCTGCTCCAGCCCGCCCATGACCTCGACCAACAAGGCGCCGGGCGCGGCCGCCCGGTGCTGAAGCTCGGTGCACAGCAAGGCGAACCGCCCGCCACTGGACGCGACGGTGCGCCAGAAGGCCGGCAGGACGGCGCTGTCGTCGGATCCAAGGTGCAGGAGATCAAGGCCGTGGGTCAGCGTCTGCAAATCGATCCGCTTCAGGTCCATCGGTTCCAGCGTGCGACGTCCCAGCGCGGCCAGCGCCGTCTCGCCGCCCCGGTGGCGCACCGTGCGGCGGATACGGCGGCTGACCGGAACCGAGCGGCTCAGATCGAAAACCGGCTGGGCGGCCAGCGTGACGATCAGCTCGCGGCGGGCGCGGGTGACGAGGGTGAAGGTCAGGCTCTCATAGGGCGCGGCGTAGGACCGGCGCTCGCCAAGCGGCGCGCGCGGCGAACCCTGCGCGTCATCGGCGTCCATGGAGCCCTGGGCCAGATGGGCTTCGCCCCCGATACGACTCATGACCGTTACCTCGAGCCGGTCCGAACAAGCCCCCGATCAGGTTCGCGCTCCAAGGGGCGAACACTTCGCTGACGAACATGGTCAAAAGCCGTTGACCATGGCCTGCCCGATCCGGCGCACCTGCCCGCTGACTGACGGCTTGCGTCATCCGGTCCGGATGGGCCAAGACGCGGCATGAGCATCACCACGGTCGGCCTCGATGCCGACGACACCCTCTGGCACAATGAGACCATCTTCCGGCTGACCCACGACCGGTTCGTGGCCCTGCTGGCCGACCATGCCGACCGCGCCACCCTGGAGCGCCTGCTGGCCGAGACCGAAAAGCGGAACCTGCGGCTCTACGGCTACGGGGTGAAGGGATTCACCCTGTCGATGATCGAGACCGCGATGGAACTCACCGGCGGCGAGGCCCCGGCCTCGGTGGTGCGCGAGATCCTCGCCGCCGGCCGCGAGATGCTGGCCCATCCCGTCGAGACCCTGCCCGGCGTCGACGAGGCCCTGACCGCCCTGTCGGAGCGGTATCGCCTCGTCCTGATCACCAAGGGCGATCTGCTGGATCAGGAACGCAAGCTGGCCGCCTCCGGCCTCGGCGACCTGTTCTCGGCGATCGAGATCGTCTCGGAAAAGGATCGCGGAACCTATGACCGCATCTTCGCCCGCCACGGCACGGGCGCGGACGAGGCTGTTATGGCCGGCAACTCCATGAAGTCAGACGTCCTGCCCGCCCTCGAGGCCGGAGCCTTCGCCGTCCACATCCCCTACGCCATCACCTGGGCTCACGAACTGGCCGACGCCCCCGAAGACCACGCCCGCTTCGGCGCGCTGGACAGCATCGCTGCATTACCGGGATGGATTGCGGCGCGGGCCGGTCAGGCGTAGCCGAGCAAGGCGCGCAGGCCGGGCGCATGGAACTCCACCAGGCGGCGCTGCGCCTCCGGCAGGGAAGCCGGGAATTCCAGTCCTTCGGGCAGCTTCAGATTCTCCCGCGCGGTTCGGCTCTGTCGGCGGTCAGCTCCGACTGTGACGCGTTCGCGCCAGTCCGCGGGCCGTTCGATGCCGGCGGCGGCCAGCAGGGCGGCGAAGAAGGCCTCACTCTCCAGCGCGTCGATGTCGTTTACCGCGCGCACGGCGTCCTCGTAGCGGACCAGATGGACGCCCGTCCCCACCCAGGCAGCGGCGTTGTGGGTGAAGATGTCGATCAGGGCCGGCGACTTCTGGTGGATGCCGAAAATCATCATGTTCAGGATTGCTTCGGCCGAATACAGACCGACCGTCTTCAGGTGGGCGATGTTCTCCTGTTCGAACTCCTCGGACACGAAAAAGCGCGCCCGGGCCAGGACCCAGTCATGGGGGTCCCGGACAAGCAGGATGTGGCGCGCATGGCGCACATTGGCCAGCGACTGGTCACTGAACAGCAGATGGCCGCACGACAGCATCGGCGCGCGCGGATTGAAGGCATCCAGATGCAGATGCATGTTGGGAATCTGTACGAAGTCCCGGTCGTGATGCTGCGCCACCGGCACGAACATCCGCAGGATGTTGCGCAACAGATGGGTTCCGCCCTTGGGCACGCTGTTGACCAGGACCGGCTGGGTCAGCGGCGCCTGGTCGAAACGCGCCACCTGGTCGTTCAGCGTGTCCTTCAGGCCCTTGATGGTCGCCATGCGGCCTCCCCTGTGCGAACGACCCCGGCCGTCTCACCCGATACTGTAGCTGAAAACGACGAAGGGGCGGCGGATCGCTCCACCGCCCCCGCCGATCGGGAAGTCAGATCCTAGAACGACCTGCTCACGCGGACGAAGCCGCGGCGGCCGTAGTAGGCCTCCTGATACTGCGACGACAGGATCGAGTTGCCCTGGGTGCCGATGGCAGTCGAAGATGCTGCCGGAGGCAGTTCGTCGAACAGGTTGGCGACACCGCCTGAGAGCGTCCAGCCACCGCCCCAGCCGCCGCCCTCCGATTTGTAGGAGAGCGACACGCTGTGGAAACCGGTGAACTCGGCGTCCGCCTTGATCTGGGTTGTCCGGCCGTCGATGACCTGGAACAGCGATTGACCGTTGCGAATGCGATCGGGCCGGTTGTCCTGGTTGCCGATCCAGTCGAAGCCCCAGAACGCCGTCCAGGGACCGCGGTCGATGCTGGCGTTGATGTTGCCGACCAGTTCCGGACGACCGACGTCGCCCAGGAAGTCAGTGCCGAAGTTTGCGAACGTCGCCTCGTTCGTTTCCAGCGTCCAGGTCGTCTGCGAGTCGAGCGTCAGGATGCCCCAGTCGAAGTCGTGGAACCATCTCGCCGTGAAGTCCAAACCACGGTTATTCTGCTGGGCGATGTTCAGATAGCTATCGCGCACCTGATCAATCGACTTGGTCGTACTATTGCGGTCGAACTGGGCGCAAATCGGATCCGAGGGGAAGTTTTCTGACAGATAACAGGCCTGCAGGATACCGGCGGAGCCCAGAACGTCGACCTGGTCGTTGATCTCGATGTCGAAATAGTCGATCGCGAGGCTGATGTTGCTGTCCGGCGGCGTCAGGACCACACCGATGACAGTCGCCTTCGACGTTTCGGGCACCAGAACGCCCAGGCCGCCGCCGGTAGTGACAGTGGCGCTGACCAAGCCACCCGTGAAATTGCCCGAAACGCCGCCGCCCGGCCCCGCCGGATTGCGGCAGTTGACATAGAGCGGATCGGTGGTGCTAAGGCTGCCGTCCGCGACCCGTTGATCCAGGTTCAAGCAGGGATCGATGTTACGCTGTCCGACGAAACTGGTCTGGTCGGCCAGATACAGTTCGAACAAGGCGGGAGCGCGGAACGAGGTGCCGTGCGTGGCGCGAACCCGGATCGCGTCGCTGATGGCCCAGTTGAGGCCGACCTTGTAGGTCGAGGCGTCGCCCGAGGTCTTGGTATTGGTGTAACGGCCCGACAGGGACAGATCGAGGCGCTGGATGTAGGGCAGGTCGGCCAGCAACGGCACGGCCAGTTCGGCGTATACCTCGTTCGTCTCTTCCTCACCTTGGGTGATGCCAGCGCCCGACAGGCCCCAGCTGTTGTTGGCCAGGGTGACCGCGCCGGGGGTGTCGATGATTTCGTCGCGCCGCACATGGAAGCCGACCGCCACGCCCAGCGGACCGGCGGGCAGTTCGAACAGTTGCCCGGCAAGAGAGCCTTCCAGATAGGTCTGCTCATAGATGGTGTTGCCCGTCTCGGTGTCGAACAGGAAATCGCGTTCCGCCTGGGTCAGGTTTCCACGCAGGAACTCAGGACGGGTGAAGTCCACATCGATGCAAGGACGGCCGCTGACCGGCAGGTTGGTGCCGACACAGGAGCTCGTCTTGAAGCTGGTCGAATCGACCGCGTCTTGCAGGATGACGTCGGAGGTGTATTCACCGTCCGAGCGGCTGTACTGGCCGAAGACGTCCCATTTCCAACCATCCAGCAAGCCGCCGCCGCCGATGTCGCCGCGCAGGCCCAGCACCAGACGGGCGTAGTCGACAGTCTGTTCCTGGTCGAAGTGGTCGGTGACCGGCGTGGCGCTGAGGATGTTCAGACCGCTGAAGCCGGTGAGCGGATCGCCGCCCGCGCCCGGACCATAGTAGAAGTCCAGGAAATCGTTGGTGTAGGTGTAGTTCCAGAACTGACGATAGCTGTCGGTGCGGCTCTCGCGGCGGTTCAGCAGAAGTTCGGCATAGACCTCGACCCCGCCGCCCAGTTCATAGGCGCCCTCGCCGAACACGGTATAGCGCGTCGTCTCGGGGATGATCGATTCCTCGAGCGCGAAGTCGGACCGGTTATTGGTCACGGCCCGCGAGGGGATGTCATAGTTGACGAGATAGAAGCCCGCGGGCGCGGTCGGATATCGGGCGCTGATCACCGGATTGGTGGGGCGCGTCGGAATGTAGGCGCCCAGATTGCCGTCATAGTCGAACTGGAATCGGCCGGGGCGGCCCGAGAAATCCGGCCCATAGACATAGACCTGACCAAAGGCGAGGTCCGTGCACTGAGGCTGGCCCGTGCGGGGATCGATGCGGTCGGCGCGATTGCGGGTGCCGGGTTCGAACACATACTGATTGCGGCAGACCAGATAATCGCGGTCGCCGGCGGCGAGCTTGTCCTGACGGTAGTAGTCGCCCGAGAAATTGAGATAGCCGCGATCGAAGGTTCTGCCGAAGGTCCCGGAGACGTTGTACTGCTCGCCGCCTTGCTCGAACGGCAGGCTCGCGAAAGCCGACATCTCACCGCCGTCGCGGCCGCGCTCGCTGATCAGGTTCACCACGCCAGCCACGGCGTCCGAACCATAAATGGACGAAGCGCCGTCCTTGAGCACATCGACGCGGTTGATGGCCGATTGGGGAATGACGTTCAGGTCAAAGGCCGAGACGCCGCCGCGGGTGCCGGCCGGACCGGCGCGACGGCCGTTCAGCAGCACCAGGGTGCGGTTGGCGCCGAGGCCACGCAGCGAGATCGTCGCCGCGCCGGGACCGCCGTCGGTGACGAAGGCGCTGGAGATGGTGGAGTTCACCTGGGGCGAGCCCGCCGCCAGGGTCGAGCTTTGCAGCAGTTGGGCGGTGTCGCTGAGGCCGCGCTGTTCGGCGCGTTCGGTCGTCAGCACCTGCAGCGGCGAGGGGCTGGTGAACTCGTTTTGCGGAATCCGCGAACCCGTGACGATGACGTCGCCGAGTTCGACGGCTTCCTCATCCTCGTCCTGCGGGGTCGGCTCGGCCTCTTGGGCGAAGGCTGGCGCAGCCATGAGAAGGACGGCGAACAGACCACCGGCAAGAGCGGACGAGTCACGCAGACGAGTGCGGATGGACATCAAGGTTACCCCAACGGTTTAGCTAGCAGGAGACGATCCCTAGTCTATGTGGGGGCGGAACTGCAACCTTATGGACGCAATTTTGCCACTGCCGTGCCGTCTCCGGCACGCATTGCGGCAAGCAGTTGTTCGAGCCCTGCGGCTTCTTGTTACATATCAGCGTTCGCTTTTTATGTGAGAGTGTTCGGTAGCCTGGACGCGCAACGGGGTCGTCGCGTGTCCGGGACGGCGAATCCGGGCGGCGGCGCATTATCACCTTGTCCGCCGGGGCCGGCGTCTTTAGACGGGCCGCTTAACTGACAACCCGACCGGCCCGCGCGGCGTTACAGCCGTTCGCGGCGCCGCGCGCGCAAGGAGCCCGCCCCTGTGTCCGACGATGAGGTCCCGCACGACGAGCGCGACGCCATGATCCGGGCGACCCTGGCGGAGCATGGGGACAGCGGAATCACGCCGCGGCACACCCTGTTCTACTTCTACGGCGGAGGGGACCACGAGGACCTCAATGAGGTGTCGCGGCGGGCCGGGTTCCTGACCCGCGGGCAGGACGACTGCACCATCCTTGAGACGACCATGGCCGTGGACGAGGCCTCCTTCTCACCGGTCTCGGCCATGATGCAATCCTGGGCCGCGGCCTTCCAGCTGGACTACGACGGCTGGGAATGCGCGGTCGTGGTGAACTGAGTAAAGACCCATGCCCAAACGCACAGACATCCAGTCCATTCTGATCATCGGCGCCGGGCCGATCGTGATCGGACAGGCGTGCGAGTTCGACTATTCCGGCGTTCAGGCATGCAAGGCGCTGAAGGCCGAAGGATACAGGGTCATCCTGGTCAATTCCAATCCGGCCACGATCATGACCGACCCGGAGGTGGCTGACGCCACCTATATCGAGCCGATCACGCCGGAGTTCGTCGAGCGGATCATCGCCAGGGAGCGGCCCGACGCCCTGCTGCCGACCATGGGTGGCCAGACCGCGCTGAACACAGCCCTGGCGCTGGACGCGTCGGGTGCGCTGAAGAAGTACGGCGTCGAGATGATCGGGGCCAGGGCCGAGGTTATCGACAAGGCCGAGGACCGCCAGAAATTCCGCGACGCCATGGACAAGCTGGGTCTGGAATCGCCCCGCTCCAAGGCCGTTCATCGCATCGACGAAGCCGACGACGCGCTGGCCTTCGTCGGCCTGCCAGCCATCGTGCGGCCCAGCTTCACCCTCGCCGGCACCGGCGGCGGCATCGCCTATAATGTCGAGGAATACTACGAGATCGTCGAGCGTGGCCTCGACCTGTCGCCGACCACCGAGGTGCTGGTCGAGGAGAGTGTCCTGGGCTGGAAGGAGTATGAGATGGAGGTGGTCCGCGACAAGGCGGACAACTGCATCATCATCTGCTCCATCGAGAACATCGACCCGATGGGGGTGCATACCGGCGACTCCATCACCGTCGCCCCCGCCCTGACGCTGACCGACAAGGAGTACCAGCGCATGCGCACGGGCTCGATCAACGTCCTGCGCGAGATCGGCGTCGAGACCGGCGGATCGAACGTGCAGTGGGCGATCAACCCGGCGGACGGCCGCATGGTCGTGATCGAGATGAACCCGCGCGTGTCGCGGTCCTCGGCGCTGGCCTCCAAGGCCACGGGCTTCCCGATCGCCAAGGTCGCGGCGCGTCTGGCCGTCGGGTACACGCTGGACGAACTGACCAACGACATCACCATGGTCACGCCCGCCTCGTTCGAGCCGAGCATCGACTATGTCGTCACCAAGATCCCGCGCTTCGCCTTCGAGAAATATCCCGGGGCCGAGGCGACCCTGTCGACCTCGATGAAGTCGGTCGGCGAGGTCATGGCCATCGGCCGGACGTTCCAGGAGTCGATGCAGAAGGCCCTGCGCGGCCTCGAAACCGGCCTGACCGGCTTCAACGAGATCGAGATCGACGGCGTCGTCGACGTCGATGACGAGGCCTCGGCGCGCGCCGCTGTGGTGCGGGCGTTGGGGATGCCGACGCCGGACCGGATTCTGGTGATCGCACAGGCGTTCCGGCACGGGTTGTCGGTGGAGGAGGTGAATGCAGCCTGTTCCTATGAGCCCTGGTTCCTGCGCCAGATCGCCGACATTGTGCGGGAAGAAGGGCACCTGCGCGTGAAGGGACTGCCCGGCGCCGAACTCATCAAAGCCCTCCCCCTCGACGGGGGAGGGTTGGGTGGGGGTGGCGCCGCGTCGCATGGCAATGTGGAGCGTAAGGCGTCGTCCACAGCGCCGCCCGCGCCGTCTGCTTCTGGCATCGTGCCTGCACCCCATCCCCAACCCTTCCCCGTCGAGGGGAAGGGAGTCGCTGAGGCAGCCACGGAGTTCAGGCGGTTGAAGTCCAAGGGCTTCTCCGACGCGCGCCTCGCCGAGCTCACCGGCACGACCGAAGCCCATGTCCGCAAGGCCCGCCGGTCCCTCAACGTTCGTCCCGTCTTCAAGCGCATCGACACCTGCGCCGCCGAGTTCGCCTCGGCCACGGCCTATATGTATTCGACCTATGAGACCGGCGCCCTCGGCCAGGTCCCGCAGTGCGAGTCCAATCCGACGGACCGCAAGAAGGCCATCATCCTGGGCGGCGGACCGAACCGGATCGGGCAAGGCATCGAGTTCGATTACTGCTGCTGTCACGCGGCCTTCGCCTTCGCCGACATCGGTGTCGAAAGCATCATGGTCAACTGCAACCCCGAGACCGTCTCGACCGACTACGACACCTCCGACCGCCTGTATTTCGAGCCGCTGACGGCCGAGGACGTGCTGGAGCTGATCGACGTCGAGCGTTCGAACGGAAACCTGATCGGCGTCGTCGTCCAGTTCGGCGGCCAGACGCCGCTGAAGCTGGCCCATGCGCTGCACGAGGACGGGGTGCCGATCCTGGGCACGTCGCTGGACTCCATCGACCTGGCCGAGGACCGCGAGCGGTTCCAGGTCATGCTGCACGACATCGGCCTGATGCAGCCGCCCAACGGCCTCGCCCGCTCGGCCGAGGAGGCCGCGCAGAAGGCGGACGAGGTCGGCTATCCGGTCGTGCTGCGCCCCTCATACGTGCTGGGCGGGCGTGGCATGGTCATCGTCCACGACCGCGAACAGCTGGACCGCTATGTCGGCGAGGCCATGCGGGTGTCGGGCGACGATCCGGTGCTGATCGACCACTATCTGAACCGCGCCACCGAGGTCGACGTCGACGCCCTGTGCGACGACGAGACGGTCTTCGTGGCGGGCGTGCTGGAGCATATCGAGGAAGCCGGGGTCCACTCGGGCGACAGCGCCTGTTCCATGCCGCCCTTCTCCCTGTCTGCGGAAATTGTTGCCGAGCTGAAGCGCCAGACCGAGGCCATGGCGCGGGCGCTGAAGGTGCGCGGCCTGATGAACGTCCAGTTCGCCATCGAGGAGCCGCACAGCGCCGAGCCGCGCATCTTCGTGCTGGAAGTGAACCCGCGCGCCAGCCGCACCGTGCCCTTCGTGGCCAAGACCATCGGCCAGCCCGTCGCCGCGATCGCCGCCAAGGTCATGGCCGGGGCGCCGCTGAAATCCTTCGGCCTCAAGGACAAGCCGTACGACCATATCGCGGTCAAGGAGGCGGTGTTCCCGTTCGCCCGCTTCGCCGGGGTCGACACCATCCTGGGCCCCGAGATGCGCTCGACCGGCGAGGTCATGGGGCTGGACTGGAAGCGCGAGGGCGAGGCCGACATGGCTCCCGCCTTCGCCCGCGCCTTCGCCAAGTCCCAGATCGGCGGCGGCACCACCCTGCCCATCACGGGCTGCGCCTTCGTCAGCGTCAAGGACGGCGACAAGCCCTTCATCGTCGAGGCGGTGAAGACCCTGATCGCCGAAGGCTTCTCCATCCTCGCCACAGGGGGGACGCACACCTATCTGACCGAACAGGGTCTGGCCGTCGGCCACGTCAAGAAGGTGCTGGAGGGCCGTCCCAACATCGTCGACGCGATGAAGAACGGCGAGGTTCAGCTGGTCTTCAACACCACCGAGGGCAAACAGGCGCTGCTCGACAGCTTCTCCCTGCGCCGCACGGCCCTGATGATGAAAATCCCCTATTACACGACGACCGCAGGCGCCTTGGCGGCCGCGCAGGCGATCGGCGCGATCAAGGCCGGTGAACTGGATGTGCGGCCGATCCAGGACTACGCCGTCAAGGTTTGACCTCCCGCCGGGATTGAGCGACCGTCGTTCGATCTCGGGGAGCCGTGTGGACCATGAGTGACGAAACCGCCGCGCGACCGCGCCGTCGCCGCCAGGCCGCGCCTGCGCCCACCACGCCCGACCCCATCGAGATCGCGATGGAGGCCGAGGCGCGCGACCTGTCGCCGGACAGCCCCGCGCGACAGGTGCTGGTCGAGCATCGCCATCTGATCCGCGCCCAGATCGCCCAGGCGCGTCGCCAGGCGGTGCGCGAACTGGCGATCATGGCGTTCGTCGGCATGATCGTGCTTTCCGCCGGTCTGGTCGTCTGGAACGCCAGCCGGGCCAACGGCCTGGTGATCCAGCCGTTTACGGTGCCCCCCGCCCTGACCGAACGCGGCCTTGACGGAACGGCCGTCGCCTCGCTGTTGCAGGACGAGCTGACCCGGCTGGACGCCGCTACCGAGTCGGGCCGGGCCCCGGCCAGTTTCCGCAACGACTGGAGCGACAACATCGCCGTCGGCGTCGAGGCCGGCGGCGTCTCGCTGGACGACGCCTGGCGCTTTCTGGTGCGCCGTCTGGGTCGCGAGACCTACATGACCGGCGGCGTCAGCGAGGGGCCGGACGGCCTGACCCTGGTGGTGCGGACGGGGGCCGACCCCATCCCCCCTGTGACCGGCCCGGCCGAGGACTTGACCGGATTGCTGAGTCGGGCCGCCGAGAGCGTCTATGAGCAGACCCAGCCCTATCGCTACGCCGTCTATCTGGGCGGCTTGATCGCTCGACTGCCGGACGGGCCGGAACGCGTAGTCCGGCGCGCGCAACAGACGGCGCTTCTGATGGACTTGTCGACCGGCATGTCGAATGAGGACCGCGCCTGGGCCTACAACGGCCTGGGTCTACAGCCGTGGACGACGGCGCAGGAGAACATCCCTTTCATCGAAGCCGGGCTCGAACTCGATCCCGAGCATCCCTACATGCAGGGTAATCTGGCGAGCCGCCGGGAGAGCTTGGGCCACGCCGAGATCGGTTGGACCATCCGGCAGCGATGGGCCGAAAACATCGATCGCAACCTGGGCGACCTGAACCCCGCCGTTCGCCGACGAACCCCATTCAACGTCAAGGCCAATGCGCTCGCCGCTTCTGGGGCCTATCTCGACTCGGCCAAGGCCAGCGAAAGGGCTCAAGCCCTCGCGCCCACGAGATCGGAACACCGCGCCGATGGGATCAGCCGAGCCAGTCGATTGATCCTGGCTCACGACGGCGCAACGGGATTGCGCCTCCTGCGCCGCCTCGGACTTTCGGACGACGTCGGCGTCCTTTTGGACGTGGGAACCGTCAACAGAAACCTCGTCGCCCTGTCCTTCGCGACCTTGGCCTCCGACCTGGAACGCTGGCCCGAGGCCGTGACCCGTCTCCAGGCGCTCGACGCCGCCGCGCCTGAACTGTTCGCACCGCGCGACGCCGGCTGGCGGTCGACCCTGATCTGGCCGATGCTGGCCCATGCCCGCGCCCGTTCGGGCGACCTGGTCGGGGCCCGGGCGTTGATCGCCGCCACGCCGCTGGACTGCTACCTCTGCGTCCGCGAGCGCGCCCGGATCGCGGAGATCGCCGGCGACCGCCGCTCCGCCGACCGCTGGTTCGCCGAGGCCATCCGTCAGGCTCCGTCCCTGCCCTTCGCCTACGCCGAACGCGGCCAGGCCCTGCTGGCGCGAGGCGACGGGGCCGGAGCTATCGCCCTGTTCCGGCAGGCCCATGAGAAGGGCCCACGCTGGGCCGACCCCCTGAAGTTCTGGGGCGACGCCCTGGCCGCTCAGGGCGACCATAGAGGGGCCGTCCGCAAATACCGCGCCGCCGCTGCTTTCGCGCCGCGCTGGGGAGCCCTTCATCTGGCGTGGGGCAAGGCGCTGGCGGCTCAAGGGCGGGCAGACGCCGCGCGGGAAAAATACCGCGAGGCGGCCCGCCTGGACCTGTCAGACTCGGACCGCGCCGAAGTCGTGCACCTGCGGGCGGTGCGATGAGTGGGGGTCAGGCACGCGCCATGTTGTCATCCCGTGTATTGGCGCGGCCCGATGCGGCAAGCTGAGGGCGGGCGGCCGTAGGCCGAGCCGGGCGACGGCCCCGATTGCCCCTGCCGTGCCCGACCCTCGCTCCGGGTAAGCCAAGGCTTCCCGGAACCGCGAGAGATGTGCGCCTGCCGTCCCGGCTCTCCGCTTCGCTTCGGCCGGGATGACTATAGGGTTTCATTCTAAGCCGCTCCCGTCTCCGCCGCCTCCTCCCGCCCCTCGACGATCCGCGCCGCCGCGAGGTCGGCGGTGACGTTGCCGATGGTGCGGAAGATGTCAGGCACGACCTCGACCGCCAGCAGCAGGGGCAGGACCTCGAGCGGGAGGCCCATAACGAGGGCGATGGGGGCGATGGAGGCGAAGAAGCTGACCTGGCCCGGCAGGCCGACAGTGCCGACGCTGATCGCCAACGCCGTCACCCCGCCGGCGAACAGCACGCCGGGGGTCAGGGGGATGCCGTACAGGTGGGCGACATAGATGCAGACGGCCAGATTGGCGACCGTCGAGGTGATGCGGAACACCGCGACCGCCAGCGGCAGGACCAGACCCGCCGTCGCGGCGGAAACGCCCAGCCGGTCGCGCGCACGCTCGACCATCACCGGCAGACAGGCCAGCGACGACTGGGTCGAGAAGGCCACGACCTGGGCCGGAGCCACGGCGCGGGCGAAGCGGCCGAGGCTGATCCGCCCGAAGACGACGGCGACAACGTAGGTGAGCAGGATCAGGCCGACGAGGGCCAGCACCACCAGCGCGATATAGTGGCCAAGCACCCCCGCCGCGCCGAGGCCGGCGCGCAGGCCGACGCCGAGCGACAGGGCGAAGACGCCGATCGGGGCGGCGCGCAGCACCCAGTGGACGATGACGATCATGGTCTCGGCGACGGCCTCGAAGAAGATGGTCAACGGCTGGCGCAGGCGGGCGCTCAGCCGGGTCGTGGCGAAGCCGAAGACGATGGCGAAGACGACCACGCCGAGGATCGCGTCATCCGCCGCCGCACGGATCGGATTGGACGGGGCCAGGCTGGTCAGGAAGGCCGCCAGCCCGCCGCCGCCGACACTCTCGCGCACCGCCGTATCGCCGGAGGTTCCGGCCAGCAGCAGGCGCGCGCCCTCGGGATCGATCGGCCACAGGGCGTGCAGCCCCTGCGACGCCGCGATGCCATAGACCGTCGCCCCGACCAGCAACAGGGCGAAGACCACCACCGCCCTCAGCGCCAGCCGCCCTGTGGCCGCTGCATCCGCGATGGAGGCGATGCCGGTCACCAGCAGGGCGAAGACCAGCGGGATGATGGTCATGCGCAGGGCGTTGAGCCACAGCTGACCCAGCGCCTCGATCAGGGCGATCGTGCCGGTCCCGCCCGGAATACCGTACATCTGCGCCGCCGCGCCGGCGATCAGGCCGGCGGCCAGGGCCAGCAGGACGCGCAGGCTGAGCGAGGAGAACAGGGCGGCGGTGCGGGATTGGGTCATGCGGCGAAGCTAGGCCGGGCGGGGGCGGGCGTCGAGGGCGGCGATGACCTCGCGCGCCGTGTCCGCCAGTCCGGCGGGCGTCAGATCGGTCACCGCCAGACGTTTCAGGACGGCGCGGTTGCGCGTCTCGCCAGTGCGAAGATAGGCCGGGTCGTAGTGGGCCTTGATGAGTTCCGCGGCCAGTTCGGCGATGTCTCCGCGCGCGCCCATCGCCCGCCATTCCGTGATCGCGGCCCTGGCATGATGACGCGGCAGGCGGATCAGCGCCTCGTCCAGAGCGGTCGGGTCGGCGGCGATGTCGGTATAGTGTTCGACGATATGGGCTATGCGAAGGTCCAGCGGCACGGCCAGTTCGATCACCGGCGCGGCCGACATGGCGGCCCACAGCGAGGGCGGCAGGACGCGCCCGCCGATCTTGCTGCTCTCGGCCTCGGCGATGACCGGGCGCGCGGGGTCGAGCCGCGACAGGGCGTCGTGCAGCCGGGACTCGAAGGCCTTCTGCGACGGCTGGCCGCCCGGCATGGCGCCGAACAGCGAGCCGCGATGCGCCGCCAACGCCTCGAGATCCAGCGCCTGCGCCCCCTGTTCGGCCAGGGCCGTCAGCAGCGCCGTCTTGCCCGACCCCGTCGGTCCGTCCAGCAGGGTCAGCCGGTGCGGCAGCGGCGTGTCGTACAAGGCCGCCGTCACCTGCCTCCGCCAGGTCTGATAGCCGCCGTCCAGCACCGTCGCCGGCCAACCGATCTGGTCCATCACCGCGACCATGGCCCCCGACCGCTGGCCGCCGCGCCAGCAATAGACCAGCGGCCTGAACCCGCCGGTCCGGTCCGCCAGCGCCCCGTCCAGATGCGCCGCGATATTGCGCGCCACCATCGCAGCGCCGGTACGCCGGGCGAGGAATTTGGAGCCCTGGACATATTCGGTCCCGACTGCGGCGCGCTGGGCATTGTCCAGCACCGGCAGGTTGATGGCGCCCGGCAAATGATCCAGCGCGAACTCGGCCGGACTGCGTACGTCGATGATCGCGTCGAAGCCGTCGCGGGCGGCGGGCGACAAATCGACGGAGGAGCGGATCATGCGACGACGCGCACCCGCGGCGGCCCCTCGACCACGCGCCCGACGGCGGCGGCCCGGCTGAACCCGGCCTCCCGTACCAGCGCCAGCACCGCCTCCGCCTTATCGGCGGCGACCGCGATCAGCAGGCCGCCCGAGGTCTGGGGGTCGGTCAGCAGGTCGCGCCGCCAGTCCTCGATCCCGGCGGGCAGATCGATCCCCGCGCCATAGCTGGCCCAGTTGCGGCCCGAGGCCCCGGTGCGCACGCCGTCCACAGCGAGGGCCTCGACCTCGGCCAGCAGCGGCGGCGCCGCCGTCAGCTCGACCGTCAGGCCCGCTCCGCGCGCCATCTCCAACGCATGACCCAGCAGGCCGAAGCCGGTCACATCGGTGACGGCCTGGACACCCGCCATGCCTGCCAGCTTCGCACCCACCGCATTCAGCTGCGTCGTCGAGGCGATCAAGGCGGCATAGCCCGCCGCGTCCAGCCGCGCCTGTTTGAAGGCCGCGCTCAATACGCCGACGCCCAGCGCCTTGGTCAGGATCAACACGTCGCCCGCCCGCGCGCCGCGATTGGTCAGGACGTGGTCGGGGTGGACGAGTCCGAGGGCGACGAGGCCATAGATCGGCTCGACACTGTCGATCGAATGGCCGCCCGCGACCGGAATCCCGGCCGCTGCGCAGACCGAGGCCCCTCCCTCCAGAATCCGGCCGATCGTCTTCGTCGACAGCACATTCACCGGCATGCCGACGATGGCGAGGGCGAAGATCGGGGTCCCGCCCATGGCGTAGACGTCCGACAGGGCGTTGGTGGCCGCGATTTGTCCGAAATGGAACGGGTCGTCGACCACCGGCATGAAGAAGTCGGTGGTCGCCACCAAGGCCTGCTGGTCGTTCAACCGCCAGACCGCCGCGTCGTCGCTGGTCTCGATCCCGACCATCAAGTTCGCGAAGGGCGCGGCGGCGGGCATCCCCTTCAGGATGTCGCGCAACACCGCCGGGGCCAGCTTGCAGCCGCAGCCGCCGCCGTGGGCGAGGGAGGTCAGGCGCGGTTCGGGCATGGTCATGGCATGGGCTTACGGCCAAACCGCCGCCGAACTCAACAGCCGGGCTCTCCGCATTCGCCGTTGCCAGCCCGCCGCCGCCGGCCCGATGTTCGCGCCTCAAAACGGGGGCGGAACGATGCGACCGGAGGGGGCGGTCGTGACCGTCGGCGCCTTCCACGGCGGCATCAAACACAACATCATTTCCGACCGCATCGACCCCCAGCCCTCGGTCGTCACCGGTGTTGAGGCCATGGTCGTGGCTGCGCAGGCGCTGATGCCGAAGGGGTGCGGCGCGGCTGAACCGTTCCCGGCGCCGTCCGTTTCACCCTGTGAACCGGAGGCCGTGATGCCCATTCCCAAACTCGCGACCCTGATCGGCGGCCTGCTGCTCAGCAAGGGCGGACGGCGCATGGCCGGTCGCCACGCCGGCAAGCTGGCGCTGGCCACGCTGGCGTTCCAGCTTTGGGAACAGCGGCATGGCGCGAAGCCGCCACCGGGTCCGCCGGCAGGGGCCACCCACCCCCGTCGTCGCTGGAGTGGCCGGCGCGTCTGAATCCACTGGACCGACGTTGCGTCATCCGTCCTAGGTACGCCGCTCCAGCACAGGCGTCGCCATGATCACTGTCCATCACCTCAACGATTCCCGCTCCCAGCGCGTGCTTTGGCTGCTGGAGGAGCTGGGCGTCGCCTATGAGGTGAAACGTTATCAGCGCGATGCCAAGACCATGCTGGCCCCACCCGAACTGCGCGCCATTCACCCGCTGGGCAAGTCGCCGGTGCTGGACGACGGCGAGGCGCGAATGGCCGAGACCGGGGCCATCATCGAATATCTGCTGGAGACCCATCCCGCGTCCGGCCTTCGGCCTGCGGCGGGGACGGCGGCGGCGCGGCGGGTCACCTACTGGCTGCACTATGCCGAGGGCTCGGCCATGACGCCCCTGCTGCTGAAGCTGATCTTCACCGCCATCCCGGGCCGTGTGCCGTTCCTGGCGCGTGGCGTCGCCAAGGGCATCAGCAAGGGTATGAACGCGGCCATGATCGACCCCTCGATCGCAAGCCACACCGGCTACTGGGAAGCCGAACTCGGCAAGTCCGAATGGTTCGCCGGGGACGCCTTTTCGGCCGCCGACATCATGATGAGCTTCCCGGTCGAGGCGGCGGGCAGCCGGGTGGGCTACGGCGCCGACAAGCCACGGCTAAAGGCCTTCCTGCAACGGATTCACGCCCGACCGGCCTATCAGCGGGCGCTTGAGCGGGGCGGGCCCTACAGCTACGCTTGAAGGCCGGGGGCAGGCTGGCGCCGGCGCCACAGTCGGGGGGATCCCAACGCCGACGCCGTCCAGGCCGCAACCCGCCGATGAATTGGACGTTAATCGACCCATGCGCCCCAGAACCGTTCAAGTCATCGCCGCCTTGGTGGCCGCCGTCGCCTTCATCCTCGCCTTCATGGCCGCGGGTGTCTTTCTGGTGTCCAGCCTGTTCATGGCCTTGGGGCTCGCCGCCGTCGCCTGGTTGGCCTGGAGCCTCGTCGGCCGTGTCAAATTGTGGGGCAGCATCCAGGAGATTCGCGAGCGAAGGCGCAACCGGGCCGCATAACGGCATTCTTCGCAAACCGCCTTTGCCCTTGAACCTTGGGGCTTGGCGCCCTAACCTCTTTGGCCGGTCGCAAGCGCCCAGCGATCTCTGGCGTCACCAAACCTTCAGTAGGGCGAAGCAAGAAACTCACGACATATGGAAAAAGTGCCGATGACGGCCGGGGGCTACCGTGTCCTCGACGACCAGCTGAAGCAATTGAAGTCCGTGGAGCGGCCGAGCGTGATCTCGGCCATCTCGGAAGCGCGCGAGCATGGCGATTTATCTGAAAACGCGGAATATCATGCCGCGAAAGAGCGTCAGGGCTGGATCGAAGGCCAGATCGCCGACATCGAGGACAAGATCAGCCGCGCCCAGGTCATCGACGTGACCAAGCTGAACGGCGACCAGGTCATGTTCGGCGCCACCGTCACCGTGGTCGACGAGGACACCGAGGAAGAGGCGCGCTACCAGATCGTCGGCGAGCACGAGGCCGATGTGAAGGCGGGCAAGATCTCCGTTTCGTCCCCCATCGCCCGCGCCATGATCTCCAAGGCGGTCGGCGACGCGGTCGAGGTCAACACCCCCGGCGGCGTCAAGGCCTACGAAATCCTCAAGGTCGAGTGGAAATAGGGTCCGGTCAGACCCCGCTTTCGATCTGGGTCGTCTCTGACGGCCGGACCGGCATGGAAAATCAGGCGCTGGGTCTGGCGGAAGCCGTCCAGCGCCTTTTTTCGTCCCGCGTCACCCTCAAACACGTTCGCTGGCGCGCGGCCTTCGACAAACTGCCGTCTGCGCTGAAAGCGTCGTGGATGCTGGACCTGTCGTCCGATCCCACCGAACCGGCGGCCGGAGAGCCCTGGCCCGACCTGTGGATCGCCACCGGCCGCGCCACCCTGCCTCTCTCGGCCCGGGCGCGGGAACGGTCCGGCGGCAAGACCTTCGTGGTCCAGACCCAGGATCCGCGCTGGAACATGGGCGCCTATGATCTGGTCGTCGCACCGGCCCATGACGGCGTCGCCGCCCCCAACGTCCTGTCGGTCACCGGCTCGCCGCACCGGGTGACGGCCGAGCGACTGGCCGAGGAAGCCGCAGCCTTCGCCGAGCGGCTGGAGCCCCTGCCCCGTCCGCGCGTCGCCGTGCTGATCGGGGGACGGTCGCGCGCGTTCGACCTGCCGGAGGCGCACGCCGACGAGTTGGCTGACGGGATTGCGGATGCCGTAGAGGCCGTCGGCGGCTCGCTCATGCTCACATTCTCCCGCCGCACGCCCGAGGCGGCCCAAGCGGCCATCACTGCCCGGCTGAAGCATCTTCCCGGCCTGATCTGGGACGGCGAGGGTCCAAATCCCTATTTCGCCTTCCTGAAATTCGCCGACCACATCCTGGTCACCGAAGACAGCGCCAACATGGCCGCCGAGGCCGCCTCGACCGGCAAGCCAGTCCATGTCCTGCCGATGGTCGCGCTGAAGGCGGGCGACAAGTTCGCGCGCCTGCACGCCGATCTGCGCGAGCGGGGGGCGGCGCGGCCGTTCGACGGGAGGCTGGAGGGCTGGACCTACGAACCGCTGGCGGAGACCGAGCGGGCGGCTCGCGCGGTGTTGGCTTTAGTCACTGGCCGACGCGAGAAATTCGGGCTCAACTGAGCGATACCGCGTCTGTCCGGAGTATTGCATGTCCTCGCCCACCCACTTCGCCCGCCTGACCGCGGCAGCCGCCCTGCTGGCGCTTTCGGCCTCCCCCGCCCCGGCCCAGGATTCGCAAGGGACCGGGCCTATGACGCTGGTGGAGCAGATGGCCGCCGGCCGTCCCTTCCTCGTCGCCGCCAGAAAGGGCGCGATTCCCCTTCCCCAGGAGGGTTGGTCCTATCCGGAAGGCTGGGACTACTGGGTCGTCTTCGAAGGTCGCTACAATCCCGAGAGCGGCATCTGGGCCTCGGACGGCGTCGGCTTCTCGCCCCGGGGGATCGAGTTCCACGCCTGCCCGCCGGACATCGACCGGTCTCGTTTCATTTGCGGCGGAACTCATTCGGACGGCCATCCGCTCAGCCGGCGCGTCACGCCCAGAGACCATGTGGTCGTCATCCTGGAGAACGAATTGACCTTCGACGACGCCGGCGCCGTCTATCGGGACGGCCAGCAGGTCGGCGTGATCACCGTGCCGCCCATCTAGTCCCCGCCGCCGCCGTCTGACCCCCCGTCCGACTCGTCATTCGCTTCCCTGTCGCGCCCGCCGTCGCTCGAGGCATTGGCGCCGCTGTCGGAGCCTGAGCCGTCGCCGCCCTTGCGCCGCTGGCCCGCATCAATGGCCACGCCCAGCGCCAGGCCAATGGCGATGCCGACGCCGATGCCCAGCGCCAGATTGTCCATGGCGATGCCAAGGGCCGTTCCGATCCCAACCCCCAGCGCTATGCCGACGCCCAGATAGCTGCGTTCCGCCATGTCCCCCTCCCGACAGACCTGTGAATCCCGTTGAACGTGGCATCGCGCCGGAAGGAATCAACGCCTAAATAGAACCCATGAGCACTCCCCGAACCGCCCCCCCTCGCCAGGTGAGGGTCGCCATCATCGGCTCCGGCCCCGCCGGCTGGACCGCCGCCATCTATGCGGCGCGCGCCATGCTGAGCCCTGTCGTCATCGCCGGCCTCCAGCCGGGCGGCCAGCTGACCATCACCACCGATGTCGAGAACTATCCCGGCTTCGCGGACGTCATCCAGGGCCCCTGGCTGATGGAGCAGATGCGCGCCCAGGCCGCCCACGTCGGCACCGAGATCATCGAGGACATCGTGGTCAAGGCTGATCTGGGCCAGCGCCCCTTCAAGCTGACGCTGGACTCAGGGACCGAAATGTTCGCCGAGACGGTGATCATCTCCACCGGCGCCCAGGCCAAATGGCTGGGCATCGAGAGCGAGGCGAAATACCAGGGCTTCGGCGTCTCGGCCTGCGCCACCTGCGACGGCTTCTTCTATCGCGGCAAGGACGTCATCGTCGTCGGCGGCGGCAACACTGCGGTCGAGGAGGCTCTGTTCCTCACGAATTTCGCTTCTAAGGTCACCGTCGTCCACCGCCGCGACGAGTTCCGCGCCGAACGCATCCTTCAGGACCGGCTGTTCTCCAACCCCAAGGTCGAGGTGATCTGGAACAACGCGATCGACGAGATCCTGGGCGAGACCAACAGCTTGGGCGGTGTCAACGTCACCGGCGCGCGGCTGAGGAACGTGCGGACGGGCGAGACGCGCGACCTGGCCGCCGACGGCGTCTTTATCGCCATCGGCCACGCCCCGTCATCGGAACTGTTCGCCGGCCAGCTGGAGACCAAACAAGGCGGCTATCTGGTGGTCAAGCCGGGCACGACGGCCACGGCCATCGAGGGCGTCTGGGCCGCCGGCGACGTCACCGACGATATCTACCGCCAGGCCGTCACCGCCGCCGGCATGGGCTGTATGGCTGCGCTTGAGGCCGTTCGCTTTCTGGCCGAGGAAGATCACGCCCGCGCCCAGAACCCCATCTCGCACAAGCCGGCGGAGAGGATCGGGGTCTGGTAAGGCCGGGCTTCAGCCGAACATCTGCAGCCCATCCGGAACCACCGGCGCGGGTTCGCCGCGTCGCAGGTGGAGGGCGTATTCGACGGCCTCGCGGACGCAGCCCTCATCCGTCGGCTTGGTCAGCACCCCCATGGTGCCGGGAACGCCATGGCTGACCATGCCGGGGTTGGCCGTCATGTACAGGACGGTGACCCGGTGCGCCTCGCCCAGCTCCTGGCCGAGTTCGACGCCCGTGGCGCCGTCGGACAGGTGGATATCGACCAGCGCCAGGTCGATGCCGCCCCGCGACGCCAGGGTCAGGGCCGTCCGCGCATCCGGCGCTGTGCCGACCACGGTGTAACCGAGGTCTTCGAGCACGAAGCGAAGCTCCATCGCCACCAGGGCTTCGTCTTCGATAATCAGGATACGGGCGGTCATTGGTTTCGATTCACTACGGACTTGTGCCTGCTCAACGCAAGGCGCGCATGGGGGTTCACGCCAATTCTCGCGCGGCGCGGCGCGGCGCCAGGGCCGTGGCGGGAATGTCGGCGACGACCTTCAATCCTTCGGAAGCCCAGGTCTGTTCAAGGACGCCGCCCAGCTGCCCCTCGACCGACAGGGCGAGAAGGGATGAGCCGAAGCCGGATCGGTCCGGCGTCCCCGTCACCGGCGGGCCGCCCCGCTCCCGCCAGGTCATCACATAGCGGTCGCCGTGCTGCGTGGTGGTCAGATCGACCCGGCCCTCGGGCGCCGACAACGCACCGTATTTGGCCGCGTTGGTGGCCAGTTCGTGGAACAGCAGGGCGACCGGGGTAGCGGCCTGATCGTCAAAGTCCGCGTTATCGCCGCTGATGACGACGCGGGGGTTCCCCGCCTCGTCGTCATAGGCCAGGAACAGGTCGCGCAGGAAGGCGTGCAAGGTCGTGCCGTCCAGGCTGGGGCGGCTGGATTCCGAATGCGGCCGCACGAATTCATGGGCCCGCGCCAGCGCGGCGATCCGGGTCCGGGCGGCCCGCGCAAAGGCCGTGGCCTCGGGGTACTGCCGCGCCGAAAGGGCCAGCAGGGCCGAGATCACTGCAAAGATGTTCTTGATCCGGTGGCTCAGTTCCTGGCTCAGCAAGGCCTTGGCCTGCTCCAGCCGCTTCATCTCGGCGATGTCGGTCCCTGTCCCGAACCAGCGCGTGACCGCCCCATCCGCATTGCGGATCGGCATGGCCCGGCTCAGGGTCCAGGCGTAGGATCCCGTGTGGTGCAGCAGGCGATACTCCACCTCATAAGGCTCGCCCGTGGACAGTGAGGCTCGCCAGGCCGTCCTCGCCCGCTCCTGATCCTCCGGGTGGATCATCTCGCCCCAGGCGTCGCCCAGGGTCGACCCTTCCGCCGCCCCGGTGAAGGCGTACCAGCGGGCGTTATAGTAGTCGTGATGACCGTCCGGGCGCGATGACCAGACCATCTGCGGCATGCTGTCGGCGATGGCCTGAAAGCGGGCGTCGCTCTCGGCCAGTTTCTCGGTGACCAGGCGCGCGGCCTCGACGGCGGCGGTGGCCGCCTCGTCGCTCCGCCGGCGCTCGCGCAGGGCGCGGCGGCGCTCCAGCAGGGCCATGACCTGCCGGGCCAGCACATTCATCGTCATCAGCTGGGTTTCGTCCAGCCCCTGTGGGCGTGGGCGGGTGTCGATGACGCACAGGACTCCCAGCGCCAGCCCCTGGTCGTCGATCAGCGGCGCCCCGGCGTAAAAGCGGAAGCCGGACTGGCCGGTCACAAGAGGATGGTCGGCGAACAACGGGTCCAGGCTGGCGTCGCGCACCAAGGTCACGCCCGGCTGCCGCATCGCATACCGGGAAAAGGAACTGGCCGGACCGATCTCCGGGACGCCGACGCCGTCCCGGGCCTTGAACCATTGCCGGTCTCCGACCGCCAGGCTGACCATGCCGATCGGCGCGTCGCAGATGCGCGCCGCCAGCAGCATGACGTCGTCGAACGCCTGTTCGGGATCGGTGTCGAGAATGTCGAAGGACCGCAGCACACGGAGCCGCTCTGCTTCAATCGCCTCGGGATCGCTTTCAGCGGGATTGGTCAAACGGCCCTTCTACACAAGCGTGGATGCGGCGGGTTGTTGGTCAAGGTCGGGACTGGCGTCGGCCGAAACAGCTTCGTCCCGAAAACCCCCCGCACGAACGTCTTGCCCGCGCATTCGTTGCGACACAACACAGTCAGGAGGTCGGGCGGCCCACTTCCTCGACGGCCATCGGCGTCACCCCCGGCGGAGCCGTGCGCATGGGCTCGTCCGGTGCGGGCGTAGTTGGAGCCTCGAACGCCGCCATCCGCTGGTTGATGGCGGCGATTTCGGCGGCGGAGGCCTGACGTCGGCCGCCCAGGGAGGCGACGCCGACGACGCGCGTCTGACCGTCGATCTCGACGGTGCGCAGGGTGAGGTCGCCGGCGAGCGCGGCCTCGGCCTGGGCGAGCAAGGCGGCGTCCGCGGCCAGGGCGATCTGGATTCGTGGACGTGAGAAGCGCGCCTCGTCGATCAACGGCTCGCGGCCGGTGTAGGGCCGGCGGAAGGCAGCCGGCTCTCCATAGACGCCCTTCCAGCGATAGAAGATGTGCGCCCCGATCTGGGTCAGCTTGTTCAGCGTCGGCGCCCACCACGGGCGGACATAGTCGGCGTGATAGTGGGTCGCGGTGCCGACGCGGGCCGAGACGTGCCCGGCCAGCGCGCGTTCGGCGACCAGCTTCGCGCGGTTCCAGGCCCAGCCGACCGGCGCCTGCGCCAGCGCGCCGTCGCAGGTAAAGCTGAACTGACAGCCGGTGGTGCGCTCGGCGCCCTCGAACACCACGCCGCAGATGCTGTTGGCGTAGTTGGGATCGCGCACGCGGTTCAAAATGACCTGGGCCACGGCTTCCTGGCCCTCGGTGGGCTCAAGCGCGGCCTCGTAATAGATGCCTTGGGTCAGGCAGCGCAGCGCCCGGCGGCGGTCCTCGGCCGTGGCGGGCTTGAAGACGAAGGGCGCGGCGACGCGCAGAAACTGGGAGGCGTCCGGCGTCGCGGCGTTCAGCTTCATCGCGTCGAGGCCCGTGGCGCCGAAGTCCAGCGTCGGTCGGCCTGCCAGGGTCAGACTCTCCCAGCCGGGAGTCAGCCCGTACAGGGCCGCGCGGCGTTCGCCGGGGTCATGACGCAGGGCGATGGCCAGCTGTGACGGGTCCATTCGGCCGGTGATGGCGGCGAACCCGCGGGCGCTGAGGTCGCCGCCGGTCAGGGCGCGGACGGCCTCGGCGCGACGGTCGATCTCGGGACGCGGCGTCGAGCTGGCGGCCATGGCCACGCCGAAGGCGGCCAGAACCACGGGTGCGGCGGCCAGCAGCCGGCGCATCTCCTTCAGCTTCGTGGTCCAGTCGATCCTGGCCAAATATCAGCTCCCAAGCCGGGACATCGTTGTCCGACGACTGTGCAGTAGTAAGCGCCAAGCCGGGCGCTTTTCAGGCGGAAAAGCCCGGGTCGGTCAAGTCTCAACGCTTTCCCGGTGTGAAAGACCCTGTCCTTTTCGAGACTTTTTATGCGCCAGGCCGAATCCGCCCGCCGGGGCTGACTGCAATCGTTAAGCTTGTCGGAACTCAAGCCGATCCAATACGTTCGTTCAGGTCGCGTGCGCGCGAGTGGGGGTCTATGAGCGCGTTCGGGGATTTTTTTCGGATTTTCAACATAGGCGCCGCCGTGTCTCAGCGGGGCCGTATGCTGTCGCGTCCGCCGGAGGCGTCGCCGAAAGGCGACCGGAACGATGAGGACGAAGCCCGGTTTCGCCTGGTCGCCGACAACATCCCCAACCTCGCCTGGATGGCCGAGCCGGACGGCGCGATCTACTGGTACAATCAACGTTGGCACGCCTACACCGGCACCACCCCAGAGCAGATGGCGGGCTGGGGGTGGCAGGCCGTGCACGATCCAGCGATGGTGGATGGGGTCACCGCGCGATTCAAAAAGGCGATCGAGAGCGGCGAACCGTGGGAGGACATCTTTCCCCTGCGCAGCGGCGCCGGGGAATGGCGCTGGTTCCTGTCCCGCGCCATGCCCGTGCGCGACGAGGCCGGACGGATCGTGCGCTGGTTCGGCACCAACACCGACATCACCGAACAGCGCGCGGCCCAGGCGGCCCTGGCCGAAAGCAACGCCCGCTTCCAGCTGATGGCGGACACGGCCCCCTCCCCGGTCTGGATGACCAATGCGGAGGCCGAGGTGGAGTTCGTGAACGCCGCCCTGGTCGAATACTATGGGCGGCCCGCGGACCAGATGCTTGGTCACCTCTGGAAGCAGGCCATCCATCCCGAGGATCAGTCCGGGGTCGAGTCGGCCATGGCGGCGGCTCGGCCGCAGCGCCTGCCCTACGGTTTCGACGCGCGATTCCAGCATGCCGGCGGCAGCTGGCGGTGGATGCGGATTTCGGTCAATCCCCGCTTCAACAGCGACGGCGTGTTCCTCGGCTATGTCGGCATGGCCTTCGACATCTCCGAGACGCGCGAGGCCCTGGACGCCCTCGAGAAGCAGGAGCGGCGGCAGTCCTTCCTGCTGGCCCTGACGGATCGCCTGCGCGAGCTGACGTCGTCTGACGCGGTAATCCTGGAGGTGGAACGCGCCCTTGGCCTCGAACTCGGCGCTGACCGGGTCGGCTATGGCGAAGTCGATCAGGAACGCGGCCTGGTCTCCATGACCCGCGACTGGACGGCCGGCGTGGTCAGCGCCCAAGGCGAATTCAGTCTCGAGGAACTCGGCGCCGACCTTATCACGGATCTGGCCGAAGGCCGGTTGATCCAGATCGCCGATGTGCAACAGGATCCGCGCACCCGCGACGCGTTGGAGGTTTTCGAACGTCTGGAAACCCGCGCCCTGATGCGTGCGCCGGTGATCCGCAGCGGCAGCTTGCGCGCCTTCCTCTACGCCCACAGTTCCGGGGTCCGCGAATGGACCGCGACGGAGACCGCCCTGCTGCAAGAGGTCGCCGACCGGACCTGGACCGAGATCGAACGCACGCGCGCCGAGGCCGAGGTACGCGAGAGCGAGCAACGCTTCCGCGCCATCGCCGATACTGCCCCGGTGCTGATCTGGGTGACCCAGCAGGATCGCACCCGCGCCTTCGTCAATCAGGCCTATGTCGCCTACAACGGCGGCGCCTATGAAGAGGCGCGCCTGGCGGACTGGCGGACCGTCATCCATCCCGACGATCACGAGCGCGTCCTCCAGGAGTCCCTGGCCGGAGAGGCCTCGGCCCGACCCTTTTCCATGGAAGCCCGGTATCTGCGCCACGATGGCGAGTACCGCTGGTTGAAGTCGTTCTCGCGGCCCCGGATGGGAGGCGACAACGAGGTGATCGGCTTTGTCGGCGTGGCCTTCGACGTCACCGACATTCGCGAAACCGCCGCCGACCTGGTCGCGGCCGCGGCCGAGCGCGACGCCATCCTCGGCCAGTTGGCGGAGGGCGTCATCGTGACCGACCCGGACGGGCGGATCACCTTCGTCAATGACGCGGCGGTCCGGCTGCACGGCGTCGAGCGTCTGGACGTCGGCCCCGACGACTATTCCGGGACCTATCATCTGTTCACCGAAGACGGCCGCCCCTACCCGCCGCACGAACTGCCGCTGGCGCGCGCGGTGATGAACGGCGAGACGGTTCTGAACGCGCGCTGGCGCATTTGCCGACCCGACGGCTCCGAAGTCCTCGCCGTCGGCAACGCCCGGCCTGTTTTCAATCCCGACGGCAGTCGGATCGGCGCGGTGCTGACTCTGCGCGACGACACTGCCCGGGTCGAGGCCGAGAACCGGCTGGCCGAGTCAGAGACCCGGTTCCGCACCATCGCCAACAGTGCGCCCGTGCAGATATGGATGACCGACCCGGAGGGCGATCTCGCCTTCGCCAACCGCAGCTACAAGACCTTCTTCGATGTCGGCGACGATGATCTGGCCTCGAGCTGGCGCAACACTGTGGCCACCCTCGACCGGGGGGGTGACCACCAGACGTTCGTGCAGACCGTGGAGGCACGGGATCGCTACCAGCACACGATGCTGGTGCAGCATCCGCGGCTGGGCACCCGCTGGCTTCGCTGCGAGGGCATTCCACGCTTTGACGCGGCCGGCGTCTTCCAGGGCTACGTCGGCGCCAACAGCGACGTCACCGAGGCCAAGCGGGCCGAAGAGGATCTGAAGCGGATCAACGAGCTGCTCGAGGAGCGGGTCGGTGAGGCGCTGGCGGAAAAGGCCAAGGCCGAGGCGGACTTGATGCACGCGCAGCGGATGGAGGCCGTCGGCCGTCTGACCGGCGGCGTGGCGCACGACTTCAACAATCTGCTGACGGTGGTGATCGGCGCTCTGGACATCATGCTGCGCTCGCCCAACGACGCGGCCAAACGTCAGAAGCTGGGCGAAGCAGCGCTGGCGGCGGCGCGGCGCGGCGAAGGTCTCACCCATCAATTGCTGGCCTTCTCGCGCCGTCAGGCCCTGCGGCCCGAAGCCCTCGATCTCAACGTCCAGATCCGCGAGAGCGAGCCCCTGCTGCGCCGGGCCGTCGGCGAGGCGGTGGAGTTCAAACTCAAGCTCCGGCGCGGCGGGGCGCGGGTCAGCGTCGATCCCTCGCAATTCGAGGCCGCCCTGCTGAACCTGGTCGTCAACGCCCGCGACGCGGTCGGCGACAAGGGCCGGATCACGGTCCAGACGCTGGCCTGCACCGTCGATGCGGGCCAGGTCACTGACCTCGCGGCGGGGGAGTACGTCTGCGTCACCGTCTCCGACAACGGCGTGGGCATGGCGCCCGAAGTGGTCGCCCGGGTGTTCGAGCCCTTCTTCACCACGAAGGCCGTGGGAAAGGGGACCGGACTGGGCTTGAGTCAGGTCTATGGCTTCGCCCGCCAGAGCGGCGGGGCCGCCCAGATCTCATCCACGGTCGGCCTCGGAACCGAGATCAAACTGTTTCTGCCGCCCCAGGACGAGGCCGCCGGTGTCGCCGCCGACGCCGGATCCGAAGCGGCCCCGCCGATGGCCGCAGGCCGTCGCCTGTTGCTGGTCGAAGACGACGTTAGCGTCACCGTTGTAGCGCTGGAGCTGTTGGAAGGCCTGGGGCTCGAGGTGCGCGCTGTCGAGACCGCGCCGCAGGCGCTGGACCTGTTGAAACGCGAAAAATTCGACATGATGCTGAGCGACGTGGTCATGCCCGGCGGCATGACCGGCATCGAACTGGCGCGTAAATGCGGACGCGACTACCCCGACATGCGGGTGGTGCTGACTTCGGGCTATGCTGGCGAGGATGTGGACGCGGCCCTGGCCGACGCGCCCTGGCCGTTCCTGCGCAAGCCATACTCGGGCGAGCAACTGGCGCGGGTCCTGGGCGAACTCAACTAAGGACAAACCTCATTTGAGTTGAGGCGACTTCTGCTCCCTCGCCCCAGAGCAAGCTGGTTCATCACAAAGGGCACAACGGGGTCACAAAGGACACGACGGGTTCTGAGAGGATGACAGAGCCGCGCCAAAGCCTTGATCAATGAATGCGGCGAACGCCGCGATCAGATGACATGCGGAGGAACGCACGGGCCAGGACGCATCCCCGGTCCCGTCGTGTCCTTTGTGACCCCGTTGTGCCCTTTGTGATGAACCATCCGGCCGCCGACATCGCCCGGAGCGGCACCCCGCCAGCCTGGATCGTCTCAGCGGCCGAATAGTCCAGGGCCGGCGATCCGGCCGCTGTCTGGGGGAATCAGCGTGTGCGCGCCTTGCGGGCGGCGTAACGGGCGTCGCGCGCCACCTTCTGCTCGGCCTTGGTCAGGGCCTTGCGTTCCTTGCGGGCCCCGCGGCGTTCGGCTTCCGACTCTTCCTCGGCCACCCGGGCGGCTTCGGCGCGGATAGCCTCCTGGTCCGCTTTCTGACGGCGCAGCTCGGCCTTGGCCAGTTCGTGCTGCTGGCGCAGCGCCTCCTTCTCGGCGGCGCGCTTGGCGGCCAGCTTGTCGAATTCGGGGTCGGGGGCGGCGGCCTTGGGCTTGAACCGGGCGAGCAGGGCCTTCTTGGCTTCCTGCTGGGTGGAAATGCGGTCCGAGAAGCCGGTCTGTTTCAGATCTCTCATGCGGAGGGCGTCGATGTCCTTGATCGTTTATGGATGCGCTGGAACGCGGCGGGCGCTTTCGCAGCGCAGCCCGGCGCGTCGCTAACCCGATATGGGCGCGAAAATCAAGATCGCGAGGCGGCTTCGAGCGCCGCCCCGCACCCATGATGCGAAAAAAGCCTCAGTCAGGCTCGTTATTGGCCTTGCCGACCACGGCGCCCGCGGCTCCGCCCACCGCCGCGCCGACCGGGCCGGCCACGACGGCGCCGGCGATGGCGCCGGTCGCCGCCCTCTGTTGGACGGTCTGGCCGCAGGCCGCGGCGGTGAGCGCCGACAAGGCGACTGCGAGGGTGATGGCGGTGCGGTTCATGGTGGTGATCCTTCAAATGGCGGAGCTTCAACGCTGGCCGCTTCCGCCGGTTCCGGCTCGCCGTGGCAAGTCAATGGCCATTTAAGGGCCGTATGGAAGACAATAGTGCAGTCCTCCTTCAATCCGCCAGATGGATTGTGACACTCGGTCCGTGTTGTCCCTGTGGTGCGAAATACAGTAACAACGCCATTCACTCGGCATGACTATACGATTGGTCGGACCTGTTAACTTCACGATGCCTGTGGCGATGCCCGCGATGTTGCGCCGCACAGCAATCTTGCGAATCAACCACATTGGCGCCACAAACGGCTGGCTTAAGGCGCGTCCTCGATAGCTGGCCCATTCGCTGACCATCGATCTACCGCAAGCGGATCGCGACGCCGATCTCCAGGGATTGGAGAGGGTCGCCCGGTTGCGAGACTACCCGGGGGCGGCATTGCGCCCTGCCGTACAGGACTGAGCCCTTGCTGAAAGCCCCGCAAACGCGTGTGAACGCTCCTGTTGATCGTGCGGCCCGGATTCGGCCCGGATCGGCGGCGGCGGCGTTCGGCGCATTGGTGGGTCTGGCGGTCGGCTGCGCCTGGCTGGGCGGTACGGCGGCCAGGGCTACGACCGTGCGGGCCCAGGCTGAACGCATTGAAGGCGCGACCGCGGCGGGTTTCACCGAGGAAGCGCTTGCGGCGGCCGCCGGCGGTCTGGACGAAAGCGCCCTGACCATCGCCCGTCGGCATGATCCCTATACCGTGGCCGGCGGCGCCCAGCGCGACCGTCAGGCCGAGCTCCTGACCGCCCGTCTGGAACAGCTGCGCGGCCAACCCGCGGACGCCAACCTGCGCCGTGTCAATCTGACCGGCCCGGTTGCGGCCCTGCCCTTCCGGCTCGGCAGCGCGCTTGACGCCTCACGCGATCTCGATTGCCTGACCCAGGCCGCCTATTACGAAGCCCGCGGCGAGGGCCGCGACGGCATGCGCGCCGTGACGCAGGTGGTGCTGAACCGCGTGCGCCATCCGGCCTTCCCCAAGAGTGTCTGCGGCGTGGTCTTCCAGGGCGCGGGGCGCCGCACCGGCTGCCAGTTCAGCTTCACCTGCGACGGTTCGATGCGCGGCCGGGTCAACCGCGCCGCCTGGGACCGGGCCCGCGAGGTCGCCTCCAGCGCCCTGTCCGGCGCCGTCTACGGCGCGGTGGGCAACGCCACCCATTTCCACACCACCGGCGTCTCGCCCGGCTGGCGCAACTCGCTCGTGCGCGTCGGCCAGGTCGGCGACCACCTGTTCTATCGCTTCGGCGGCCGGTCCGGCTCGCGCGGGGCCTTCTCCTACGCCGCCCGTCCGTCGGGCGAGATGGACAGCCCGCGACTGATTCAGGCCAGCCTGGACCCGACGGGTCCGATGCTCGAAGCGGGCGCGGTCGCCTATAATATGCTGGTCCCCCAGGAAGCTGACACTGACGCCGGCGCGCCTGCCCCGGCGATCGCGGCGCCGGCTCCCGCCGCCGTGACGACCACGCCGGTCTCCACGGCCGACGCGCCGGTCCAGACCGCTCCGATCGCCTGATTCAGTCCGACGGCGCGGCCGCGTGCCGGATCAGCGGTCCTGAACCTTCCACTGGTTCGTGAGATTCTGCTTCAGATTGCCGAACCGGCCCTGGGTGTCGAGGTTGACGTCCGAGTCGCCCGGCTGCCCGGTCTGAATTTCGGTCTCGAGATCACGCCGGTCGCTGTCGGCGGCGTCCTCGACCGCCTGCCCGCCCTTGTCGGCGTAGCTGCGTTGCTCCTTGGGAATCCGGGGGGCGCGGGTCATCGAAGTCTCCTTCCGTGACTCCCTGAACCCGCCGCATCGCCGTCCTGTTCCGAAACGGCGTTCGCTGGTCAGCCAGGCGTGGCGTCCAGTCCCACGTCCAGCGCCGGCGCCGAATGGGTCAGGGCGCCGACCGAGATCACGTCTACGCCCGTCTCCGCTATGCCGCGCACCGTCTCCAGATTGACCCCGCCCGAGGCCTCCAGCGTGATCCGCCCGGCCGTGCGGGCCACGGCCTCGCGCAGCATCGGCAGGGTGAAATTGTCCAGCATGATCACGTCCGGCGCGGCGGCCAGCGCCTCGTCCAGCTGATCCAGCCCGTCGACTTCGACCTCGACCTTCATCAGGTGGCCGACGGCTGCACGCGCCCGTCGGACGGCCTCGCCCACGCCGCCGCAGACGGCGACATGGTTGTCCTTGATCAGGATGGCGTCATCCAGTCCGAAGCGGTGATTGACCCCGCCGCCGCACAGCACCGCATGCTTCTCCAGCGCGCGCAGGCCGGGGGTGGTCTTGCGCGTGTCGGCGATCCGCGCCTTCGTGCCGGCGACCGCCTCGACATAGGCCCGCGTCAGGGTAGCGATCCCGCACAGCCGCCCCAGCAGGTTCAGCGCCGTCCGCTCGGCCGCAAGGAAGGCGCGGGCGTCCGCTTCGACCTCGGCCAGAACCGCTCCCGCCGCGAAGGCGTCGCCGTCGCGCAGCTTCAGATCGATCGACGCCTTCGGGTCCATCGCCAGCACGGCCAGCCGCACGCAGTCGATGCCCGCCAGCACCCCCGCCTTGCGCGCCGCGAACACCGCCCGCATCCGCGCGCCTTCGGGGATGCAGGCCCGGCTGGTGACGTCGCCCGCCCGGCCCAGATCCTCGGCCAGCGCCGCGCGCACCACGGGTTCAATCAGAATGTCAGGGAGCATGGGAGTCAGAACAGTTCCGCCAGATCGACGCGCACCTGATCCGAGAACAGGGGGGAGACGGCGCCTTCGCTCACGACCCTTGTATCCCCCCAGCTGCCGTCCGGACGTGGATCGCGGAAGACCCGGATCATATGGGCCTCGGGTTCGACGATCCAGAACTCGGGGATGCCGGCGCGGGCGTAGAGCGGAGACTTGATCCGCAGGTCCTTCGCCCGCGTCGAGATCGAGACCTCGACGACCAGCACGGCGTCCGACGCTTGGGCGTATTTGCGGCCGGAAAAGTTGCGAACCACGAAAACGTCCGGCTCCGGCGCGTTGTAGTCGCCGATGCGCAGCGTACCGTCGGTCCGGACACCGAACTCAGCTGTGAGTCCAGCCTCGATCAGCCTCATCCCGAGCCTGATGACCAAGTCGGCATTCGTCTTGCTGTGATCGTCGGACCCTGGAGCCATCTCGACGATCCTTCCGTCCAGCAGTTCGAGACGCGGGCCTAGCTGATTGAGTATTCCTTGTTCGAACATCTGTTCGAACCGGTCGAAATCGAACCGGAAGGCGGCCGGGCCTTCCTCCATGCCGGGCGGGGTCGAGGTCATCGCGTTGCTCCGACCGTCACTATGCCGCCCTTTCCGCTTCTGCGAAAGACTTTGCATCTTGAGATTGCATCTGTAGCCTTGTATGCCTCGCCACGGAGGCCGCGTCAGGGTAGTCGCTACGGAAGTGGCCGCCCCGGCTCTCGCGCCGCGCCAGCGCCGCCTCGGCGATCAACCGCGCCGCGACCAGCGGCAGGGCGCCCGGCGTCCCGGCCTCCAGCCGCGCGATGACGGTCAGCGCCTGGGTCAGGGCCGCCGCATCGCGCACCACGCCCGCGCCCTCGCTCATGGCCTCGCGCAGAGTCTGCAGCGCGTCCGGAGACAGGTCCGGGGCGACAGGCGACAGCAGGGTTGCGCCCTCGCCCGGGGTTTCAAGCGCAGCCGCCCGCCCCGTACGCCGTCCGAAGGCCGCGGCCTCGAGCAGGGAGTTGGACGCCAGACGGTTGGCGCCGTGCACCCCGGTGGCGGCGCATTCGCCGACCGCGAACAGGCCCGGCAAACTCGTGCGGCCGTCCGGTCCGGCGGCGATCCCGCCCATGTGATAGTGGGCCGCCGCGGCCACCGGGATCGGTGTCTCGCGCGGGTCCAACCCGGCCCGCATGCAGGCGGCGAACACCGCCGGGAATTCCTCGGCGAAGGCCGCGCCGATCGCGCCGCGACAATCCAGAAACGCGCCGCGTCCCTCAGCCCGCGCCGCATGCACCGCCCGCGCCACCACATCGCGGGGCTGCAGGTCGGCGTTCTCCGCCTCGCCCAGCAGGAACCGCCCGTCGCGGTCGATCAGCCTCGCGCCCTCGCCCCGCAAGGCCTCGGTCGCCAGCGGCATGGGGTCCAGGCCGACGTCGATGGCTGTCGGGTGGAATTGCACGAATTCGGGGTCGAGAATCTCCGCCCCGGCGCGGTAGGCCAGCGCCATGCCCTCGCCCAGCAGGGCGGCGGGGGTGGTGGTCCAGGCGAACAGGCCGCCGGCGCCGCCTGTGGCCAGCACCACGGCGGGGGCCAGCACCTCGACCATCCGCCGCGAACCGGGGGCCCCGCGCTCGATCAGGGCGCCGCGCACACGACCGCTCGCATCATGGATCAGGCCGCGCAGCCGCCCGTCTTCCCAGGCCTCGATATGCGGGGCGGCGCGAACTGCCGCGATCAGGGCCGACAGGATCGCCCGCCCGGCTCCGTCGCCGCCGACCCGGGCCACCCGGGCGTGGGAATGGGCGGCTTCCAGACTGACGGCGAAACCGCCCGCGGCGTCGCGGTCAAACGGGGCGCCCAGCGAGGCCAGCCATTCGACGGTCGCGCGGCCGTCTCCGGTCAGAATCTCCGTCGCCGCGGCCTCGACCAGACCGGCCCCGGCCGCCGCCGTATCAGCCGCATGCAGGGCCGGCGCATCGTCCGCAGACAGGGCCGCGGCGACGCCGCCCTGGGCCCAGGCCGAGGAACAGGCCTCCAGCAGTGGCGCGGGCGTCACCACCAGCACCTTGCGCGGCCCGGCCTCAAGCGCGGCCGACAGACCGGCCAGACCCCCGCCGATGATCAACGGTCCATCATGATGGACGATGCGGCTCAACGCCCGAACTCGAGATAGCGGCCAGCGATGGCCAGGGCGTTCTCCAGCGTGCCGGTCAGGGGCAGCAGGGCCGCCAGCGCGACGCCGCCGCACAGCACCAGGGTCACCAGAAACAGACCGACGCTGTAGCCCGACTCACGCGCCGTCAGAGGGCGACCGTCCGGCCGCCAGTCGCCGCGCTTCAGATGGGCGTACAGGGACAACGCCAGGAAGCCGGCGAAGAACCAGCTGCCGTTGCTGATGCCCCAGAGCACCACGACCGCGCCAATGAGGAAGATCACCACCCGCTCCAGCATCGGGTGAACGCGCGCCAGCACCGGCCCCAAGGCCTTGGACCCGTCCAGAGGCGGCGCGGGCGCCAGATTGACCAGGTTAAGGGTGGCGATGGCCAGGACGCCGACCAGCCATTCGGCCTGTCCCGTGACGATATACAGGCCGAGGAAGGGGATGGCCGCCAGCATGCCGAATGCGGGCCCCGCCAGCGACACCAGCACCCCGTCCCACTCGCTGTTCGGCAGTCTCTGGCTCTTCGCCACCCCGCCGAGGAAGGGGATGATGTAGATGCGGGCCGGGCCCATGCCGAGCCGGTTCATCGCCAGCACATGACCATACTCATGCACCAGCAGGCCGAACAGGACGGCCACGACCATGATCCAGCTCTGGCTCCACCACCAGATCAGCCCGCCCAGCAGCAGGGTCGAAACCACCGCCCAGACCGGGTGCTGACCCTTGTCCAGCGGGGGCTCGGCAGCGCGAGGCGGACCCCGATCGGCCCCAGCCGCGTCCCGCGCGGGGGCGGCCGGTTGGGGTTTGGCGTCCCAGGGACCGGGACGAGGCGTGTTGCTGTCTGTCATCCCGACGAGGTGGCCTTTTCCCACCGCAGCCACAAGGCCAGCAGGGCGAGAAGCCGCAGGCTGCGCTTGTCGATCGTCGCCACGGCGCGAACGGGCGGGACGTAGTGCATCAGATCAGCTCCACCGCCACATGATGCCGCGCCTTGACCATGTCGTAGCGCGCCGGGACCGCCGGCGGGGGCAGGTCCACCATCCGCTGCACGGCCAGCCGCGCCCGTTCGGCGATGTCCTCGGGCACGGTCACCTCGAACCGCATGTGAAGCAGACAGTCGCGGATGTTCTCCAGCGTGATCCGTTGCATATACGGGCACAGGTTGCACGGCCCGATGAACTGGACCCCGGGCAGGTCCCCGGCCACGTTCGAGGCCATCGAACATTCGGTGATCATCACCACCTGCTTCGGCTTGCGGGCGGTCACATGATCGATCATCGCGGCGGTCGAGCCGGCGAAGTCCGAGGCGGCCAGCACATCCTCGGGGCACTCCGGATGGGCGAGGATTTCCGCCCCCGGATAGGCCAGCCGCATCTCGGCGATGTCGGCGGCCGTGAACCGCTCATGCACCTCGCAACGGCCCTTCCAGGCGATGATGCCGACGCTGGTCTGGGCTGCGACGTTGCGGGCCAGGAATTCGTCGGGGATCAGGATGACGCGGTCGACCCCCCATTCCTTCGCCGCCCATTCCACCACCTGCACGGCGTTCGCGGATGTGCAGCAGATGTCGGTCTCGGCCTTCACATCAGCGGTGGTGTTTACATAGGTCACCACCGGCAGACCCGGATAGCGCTGCTTGATCAGCCGCACATCCGCGCCCGTGATCGAGGCCGCCAGCGAGCATCCTGCGCGCAGGTCGGGGATCAACACCGTCTTGTCAGGGCTCAGGATCTTCGAGGTCTCCGCCATGAAATGCACGCCGGCCTGGACGATCACCTTCGCCTTCGACCGCGCGGCCTCTTTCGCCAGGCCCAGGCTGTCGCCGACATAGTCGCCGACCCCGTGGAATATCTCGGGCGTCATATAGTTGTGGGCCAGGATGACCGCGTCGCGCGTCTTCTTCAGCGCATTGATTTCGCTGATCAGCGCGGCCTGCGCCGGCCATTCCATCGGGGTGACATGGTCCTTGACCTTGGCCCACACCGGGGCGGTTTCCCGCGCCAGTGCCTTTGACATTCCGAACGCGCCGTCAGCCATTTGGCATCCCTTTTGCTCTACTTGAGCAATTCCTGGACCCGAAGAACGGCGACCGATCCATCTGACCGTCGCCGACTTATGCTCACTTTCAGCATATGTGGGAACAATCTAGGCGGATGGGCGGAAGAATCAAGGGGTCAGAAGAGGGAAACACCCTCGTGCCGCAACAGCCACCGTTTGCGCTCCAGCCCGCCCGCATAGCCGGTCAGCGTCCCGTTCGCCCCAATCACGCGATGGCACGGCACGATGACCGCGACGGGATTCTGACCGTTGGCCAGAGCGGCGGCCCGCACCGCCCGGGGCGAGCCGATCGCCGCCGCCAGCTGGCCGTAGCTACGGGTTTCGCCCGCCGGAATGGCCCGCAGCGCCGCCCAGACCGTGCGCTGGAAGGCCGTGCCGCCGGTCTTGACCGTCAATCCGTCCAGCGCGGTCAGGTCGCCGCCGAACCAGGCCTCGACCGCGCGCCGCACCGCCTCTGGCGCCCGGCCTTCGACGACCACCGCGCCCGGGGCATGACGGGCCAGCAGCCGCGTCATCCGGGGCTCATAGTCGGCGAAGTCCAGCGCCCGCACGGCGCCCTGGCCATCGGTGACCAGCAGCACCTCGCCCACCGGCGTGGCGACCCGGTCGAGGGTCAGGGTCTCAGGCTGCGCGCTTCGCATCGTCGCTCTCCCTCTGCTTCAGGTCCGCGCCGCTGATCCCCGCCAATGCGAGATGCAGCGCCCCATAGGCCCGCCACGGACGCCAGGCTTCGGCGCGGACGGCGAGCGTTTCATCGTTCAACCGGTCGTTCGGCGCGTCCCGGACTTGATCCGGGACCCCGTCGTCGATCCAGTTTCCCGGCAGCCGCAGCCCCGGCCGCGCCGCCACCAGCGGCTTCAGCGCCCGATCGGCCGACAGGTCGCGCCCGATAGCTTCCGGGTCGGCCGACAGGTCAAACACCCGCCGCACCCGCGCCAGAACGCCCGGAAGGGCCTTGAGGTCATCGGCCTCGACACAGACCGAGACCCGCCCGACCTGCGCGGGTTCGACGGTGACCGAGCCCTCGGCGCCGTCTACGTCCCGGGTCAGACCCCGCGACCAGCGCCGCCCCTCGACCGCATCGCCACGCGCCGTCAAGGCCGCGAACATGGCGTCCCAGTCATAGGGCGTGCGGTAGGACAGGCTCAAGCGAACCCCGCCCTCATGCACCCGCTCGCCGCGCCGTCGCAGCGCCGAGGGCGGCCGGCCGTACAGGGCCTGAAAGGTCTCGTTGAAGCGCCGCACACTGCCAAAGCCGGAGGCCAGCGACACCTGGGCCATGGACAGGTCGGTCTGGTGGATCAGGGCCTTGGCCAGCAGCACCCTTCGTGTCTGCGCCACGCTCACCGGAGCCGCGCCCAGATGCTGGCGGAACAGCCGGCGCAGATGCCGCTCGCCGACGCCCAGACGCCCTGCCAATGCGTCGACGTCCCCTTCATCGAGCGCGCCCGCCTCGATCAGGGCCAGAGCCCGGCTGACCGTATTGGAAGTGCCGCGCCAGGCGCCCATGTCGGGCGCGGTCTCGGGCCGGCAGCGCAGGCAGGCCCGGAAGCCCCCCTCCTCCGCCGCCGCGGCCGAGACCACGAAGACCATATTCTCCCGCTTCGGCGTCCGCGCCGGACAGACCGGACGGCAGTAGATGCCCGTGGTTTTCACACAGCCGAAGAACCGCCCGTCAAAGCGCGCATCGCGCGTCAGCACGGCGCGATAGCAGGCCTCCTGATCGAGTTCACCGGGATTTTCCATGACCGCAGAATGATCGCTGCGGCCATGGAAGTCTCGCGGTTTTCGGACATGGGAGTTCCTCCCCCGGACGCTTCGCTGGGGGAGGAATGCTACGCCCGCGCCAGCCGCCCGAGGTTGGCGATGATCTTGAACGCCAGGCTGAGCGCCGAGACAGCCAGCATCCAGACCAGCATCACTGACAGGGTGCTTGCGATCCCGACCAGATCGCGCGCGCCGTCGCCGAGGTTCCGGAGTGTGTCAAAGTCCAGCATCATCCAGTCGCCGGCGATCGGCGCCGTCTCCTCGCCGCGCGTCAGGGTGAACCAGTGCCCGGCCTCGAAGATCGCCCAGGTCAGCCACAGGCCGGCGCCGGCGACGACGATCTGGGCCGCGGCGCGGGCCCGGACCGCATAGGGGCGGACCAGGCTGGCCAGGTCGATAGCCATCTGGGCGAAAGCGTACAGCAGGATGGGCCCGAACAGGATCGACCAGACCGGCGCCCCGCTGACCACCGCATCCTCACCCCGCAGTTCGATCGACATCAGGCCGGGGAAGTGCAGCACCCCGATCCACCACAGCACGAACATGCCGACCGCGAGGAAGGAGAACAGATACTCGCCCCCCGGCCAGGGTTTGACGCGGGGAGTCCAGACGGCCTTCGCCGGCTCCATGCCCGTCATCGAGGCCTTCCAGGCCGCCGGATCGGCCATGCCGAAGGCGCCGAGATCCTTCACCCGCCATTGGGTCATCCACGACGGCCGAATGCCCTGATGTTCGAAGATGGCCGCCGCCAGGGTCGCTGCGCCGATCAACACCAGCCCCGCGCCGAAGAAGCCGTGGAATGCCTGGGCGATGGCCTGCCCCGCATCGTCCGCGCCGCCGATCAGCCGGATGAACAGGGTGAGGGCATAGACCACCCCCAGCACCATCAGCCCGGCCTTCACCCCGAACAGCCAATAGGGAAACAGCTCCGGCCCGACCAGCGAGTCCGGCCCCTTGCGATAGCGGGCGGCGACGACCAGCGGATGGCCGATCTCGCGCAGTATGGTTTCCTGCTCGTCCTCGGTCAGGGCGCGGCCCAGTTCCTCTTCCTTGGCCTCGAACCGGCTCAGGATCAGGTCGCGCAGTTCGGCGATGATGTCGGCCCGTTCGTCCTGCGGCAGCTGCGCGGCGACGGCGTTCAGATAGCGATCAATCAGGTCCATGGCTTTTCCCCTTCAGCCCAGATTTCAGAGAATCTTGTCGAGCGAGGCGTTGATGCCCCGCCATTCGCCGGTCAGGGCGGCCAGCATCGACACGCCCCCGGGCGACAGGACGTAGAAGCGCTTCTTTCGCTTCTCCTCCTCGCGCCATTCGCTGTTCAGAAGCCCCTGGCTCTCCAGCCGGCGCAGCAGCGGATAGAGGGTCGATTCCTCCATCTCGAGCCCGTCGGCGGCCAGGGCCTGACGCAGGGTGTAGCCATACCGCTCGGTCCTGAGACAGGCGAGAACCGCCAGCACCAGCGACCCACGCCGCAGCTCCAGCCGCATGCTTTCAAAAAGGTCCGGATCGAGGCTCATGCCGCTTCCCTGCATCTCACATAGTGTGTGACGCACAGTGTATGCGACATACTGTGTGAGGGAGTCAAGCGACTCTTTGTCCCCTCTGCTATCGTCATTCCGGGCGGCGCCGCGACGGCGGCGAAACACCGGCAGTCGCGACGGGCCGCTACTCCCACATATCGCGCTCCCCACAGCTTCGCGCTCTCGCGCGCCGCTGGGTTCCGGGTCTCCGCTGCGCTCCGCCCGGAATGACGATGGCGGGAGGGGGTCACGCTTTAAGCCGCGATGACACACGCAGGTGCGACAGGGCTGGACAGCGAGTCACAACAGGTGTGTCCTGATGAGTCCGGCGCAAGAAAAACAACAAGCCGGTTCGAGTGAGGATCCATGACCAACCGACCGAGCCACATCCGGCTCAACTCCCACCCCGGCGCCGGGACCGTCAGCCGTTTCCCCATCGAATGGGGCGCGGCGACCGCGAAGGCACGCGGACCCGTCATCGGCACGGTCAACTCCGGCGGCGACCGCAACGCCATCGGCGCCCACGGCGGGGCCTATTCGGTCTATCGCGCCCTGGCCGTGTCCTCGGGCGCCATGGCCGCCAACAACCGGCCCGACCTGACTAACACTTCGCCGACCACGCCCATGGGCCCGTTCCCGCAGTGGACAGACGCCTCGAAGATCGTCTCGCTCGACCCTTGGGGCGCCCGTGTCGCGGAAGACTTCGCCAACGAGCTTGGCGACGGCGTCGACATCCGCCCCACCATCGCGGTCACCCGCGCCCGCCTTCAACTCGGCGAGATCGGCGAGGCCATCGCCGCGGGCCGGCTGAAGGCCGACGGCCAGATCGTCCATGAAAGCGGCGACGTCGCCGTGACCAAGGCCGCCATCGATCCGGTCTGGTACCTGCCCGGGATCGCCGAACGCTTCGGCGTCACTGAGACCGCCCTGCGCCGGACCCTGTTCGAACAGACCGGCGGCATGTACGCCGACCTCGTCACCCGGCCCGACATCAAGGTCTTCCTGCCGCCGATCGGGGGCATCACCCTCTACATCTTCGGCGACCCGGCCGCGATCGCCGACCCGAACCGCCGCCTGACCTGCCGCGTCCATGACGAGTGCAACGGCTCGGACGTGTTCGGATCCGACATCTGCACTTGCCGCCCCTATCTGACCCACGGCATCGAGGAGTGCATCCGCGAGGCCCAGGACGGCGGCGCCGGCCTGATCGCCTATAACCGCAAGGAAGGCCGGGCCCTCGGCGAGGTCACAAAATTCCTCGTCTACAACGCCCGCAAGCGCCAGCCCGGCGGAGACCAGGCGGCCACCTATTTCGAGCGCACCGAATGCGTCGCCGGGGTCCAGGACGCCCGCTTCCAGCAGCTGATGCCCGACATCCTGCACTGGCTCGGTATCACGAAGATCGACCGCTTCGTTTCGATGTCCAACATGAAGCATGACGCCCTGACCGAATCCGGCATCGAGATCGGCGAGCGCGTGCCGATCCCCGACTACCTCGTCCCGCCCGATGCCTCGGTGGAGATGGAGGCCAAGAAGGCGGCCGGCTATTTCACCCCCGACGCCCCGCCCTCGGCCGAGGACCTGACCCGCGTGGTGGGCCGCGACCTTGAGCAGTTCTGAAACGGCGCAGGCCCAGAGCCTGCTATCCGCCGCCGCCGTCCGCGAGCGGGCCCATGAGATGTTGGCGATCGGCGTCGCCGGAGGCCTCGACCATTGGACGGTCGATCTCGACCGGCTGCCGGAAACGGCCCGCTACGTCGCCGCCGTGATCCGCGACCAGTATCCGACCCTGGCGGTGCCCTTCCACGCCCGCTGGCGGCATTTCGCCGTCGACGGCGTCGATCTGTGGGGGCCGGTCGCGGAGGCCCGCGACTGGCTCGACCCCGCCTCGCGCGCCCGCACCGAGTTCGATCTCGCCATCGTCTCCGTCCTGCTCGACGCCGGCGCGGGACCTGACTGGTCCTATCAGGACGCCCGCACCGGCCGCACCCTGACCCGCTCGGAAGGGCTGGCCATCGCCTCGCTGAGGATGTTCGAGGCCGGGGCCTTCTCCATCACCGAGGACGATCCGTGGCGCGTCGACGCCGTGGCCCTGACCTTCCTGACCGCCGCCGATCTGGCCGGCGGCTTCCAAGTCACGCCGAAGAACCCGCTGGTCGGGCTCGAGGGCCGCGCCGCCCTGCTGCGCCGTCTGGGACAGGCCTGCCTCGCCGAGCCCGACCTGTTCGCGCTCGAGGACGAGCCCCGTCCCGGCGGCCTGTTCGACGCCATGGTCGATCGTGCCGACGAGCATGACCGCCTGCCCGCCCCGGTCATCCTTGAGGTGCTGCTCGAAGCCCTCGGCCCGGTCTGGCGCGACCGGCTGACGCTGGGCGGCGTCGACCTCGGCGACTGCTGGAGGCATCCCGCGATCAAGCGCGGCGACGCCACCGACGGCCTGATGCCGATCCACAAACTGTCGCAGTGGCTCAGCTATTCGCTGGTCGAGCCGCTGCAGACAGCGGGCGTCGAGGTGACCGATCTGGACGGCCTGACCGGCCTGGCCGAATACCGCAACGGCGGCCTGTTCATGGATCTGGGCGTGCTGACGTTGAAGGACCCGGCGGACCTCGCCAAGCCTTGGCCGGTGTCCGATCCGCTCGTCGTCGGCTGGCGCGCCATGACCGTGGCCCTGCTCGACCAGATCGCCCCGCTGGTCCGGGCCGAACTCGGTGTCACCGCCGAGGCCATGCCCCTCGCCAGCGTGCTGGAGGGCGGCACCTGGGCCGCCGGCCGCCGCGCCGCCGCCGAGCGCCGACCTGATACTGGTAAGGGCGGCGGCGGACCGCCCCTGACCATCCTCTCCGACGGGACCGTTTTCTGATGCCAACCAAGACTGCCTTCTCGATGGACGGCGTCACCGTCGTCGCCCACCCGCTGGTCCGCCACAAGCTGTCGATCATGCGGGCGAAGGACACCTCGACCGCCCGTTTCCGCCAGCTGCTGCGCGAGATTTCGACCCTGCTCTGCTACGAGGTCACCCGCGATCTGCCGCTGGAGGACTATCCGGTGGAGACCCCCGTCGGCCCCACGACCGGCCAGCGCATCGCCGGCAAGAAGCTGGTCTTCGTCCCCATTCTCCGCGCGGGCCTCGGTCTTGTGGACGGGATGCTGGAACTGGTCCCCTCGGCCCGCGTCGGCCACATCGGCCTGTATCGCGAGCCCGTGACGCACGACGCCGTCGAATACTATTTCCGTGCGCCCGACGACGTCGCCGAGCGGCTGTGCGTGGTCATCGACCCCATGCTGGCCACCGGCAACACCGCCGTCGCCGCCATCGAACGGCTGAAGGAGCGCGGCGTCACCAATATCCGCTTCGTCTGCCTCGTCGCCTCGCCCGAGGGTCTGGAGCGGCTGCGCGGCTGGCACCCCGACGTGCCCCTCTGGGTCGCGGCGGTGGACGACGGCCTCAACGACCACGGCTACATCGTGCCGGGGCTGGGAGATGCCGGGGACCGGCTGTTCGGGACGCGGTGAAGTCCGGGCCGCCCGCGCCCGCGGCCTTGACGGACCGCTGCGGCGACACCAGATCGAACCGACGTCGAGATCGCCCTCTGGAGCCTCGATCACAAAGGTGAAGGCGCGCGTATGACGGACCTGGCGATCTTCTATGAGCACCCCGCCTGGTTCGAGCCGCTGTTCGCCGCGCTCGACCGCCGCGGTCTTGACTGGACCCGAATCCACGCCGGCGACCACGTCTTCGACGCCGGACCCGGCACCCCACCGGCGCCGCTGATCTTCAACCGCATCGGCATGTCCGCCTTCCTGCGCGAGACCGAGCACCCGATCTTCTACGCCCGCACCCTGTTCGACCACTGGGAAGGCCAGGGCGCCCGGGTCGTCAACGGCGCCGCGCTGGAGGTCGACACCTCAAAGGGTCGGCAGATTTCCCTGATCCGCCGCCTCGGCTACGGCGCGCCCGAAACACGGATGGTGCATCGTGCGGCTGACCTGCCCAAGGCCGCGCAGGGCCTGCGCTTTCCCGTTCTCGTCAAGCCGGACATCGGCGGTTCCGGCGCCGGCATCCAGCGCTTCGACACGGCGGAGGAACTGGCCGACGCCGTCGCCGCCGGTTCGGTGTCGATGGGGATCAACAGCTGCGCCCTCGTGCAGGAGCACGCTCCGCCGCGCGACGGCCGGATCGTCCGGGTCGAGACGCTGAACGGTCGCTTCCTCTACGCCTGCAGCGTCGAGACCGGCGGCTTCGACCTCTGCCTCGCCGATGTCTGCATGATCGCGCCCGGCAAGGCCTCGATCCAGATCGAGGCGATCACCCCGCCGGCTGAAGTCATCGCCGCTGCCGAACAAATCGCCCAGGCGTCGCAGATCGACGTGGGCGGCGTTGAGTATCTGATCGACGACCGCGACGGTTCGGTGAAATTCTACGACATCAACGCTCTGTCGAACTTTGTCGCCGATCCGGTGACAGTGATCGGCTTTGACCCCCACGAAAACCTGATCGACTATCTGGTCGGGCAGTTCGCTCCCGCAAAGGCCGCCGCATGAGATATGGATACTGGGCGCCGGTCTTTGGCGGCTGGCTGCGAAACCTGCCCGAAGAAGACGGCGCGGCTGGCTGGGAATCGATGTCGCGGCTTGTCCGACGCTCGGAAGAGATCGGCTACGACCTAACCCTCATCGCTGAATTGAATCTGAACGACATCAAGGGCGTGCAGGCCCCGGCGCTGGACGCCTGGTCGACCGCGGCGGCGCTGGCGGCGGTGACCCGTTCGATCGAACTCATGGTGGCGGTGCGCCCGAACTTCCATCAGCCGGCCCTGTTCGCCAAGGCCGCCGCCAACATCGACAACATCGCTGGCGGACGGCTGGCGTTGAACGTGGTGTCCTCGTGGTGGGCGAAGGAGGCGACCAGCTACGGCCTTCAGTTTGACGAGCACGACGACCGCTACGCCCGCACCTCGGAGTGGCTTCAGGTCGTGGACGGCCTGTGGCGCGAGCCGCAGTTCAGCTTCTCGGGGCGCTACTACACCCTCGACGAGGCTATCGTGGAGCCCAAGCCGATCAAACGGCCCCGACCGGTGATCTACGCCGGTGGAGAGAGCGACGCTGCCAAGACCATGATCGCGCGCCAGTGCGACGCCTATGTCATGCACGGCGACACGCCCGAACACATCAAGCTCAAGATCGCCGACATGCGCGAGCGGCGCGGACGCGAGGGGCTGCCGCCGATGCAGTACGGCATGGCCGCCTATTCGATCGTCCGCGACAGCGAGGCCGAGGCTCTGGCCGAACAGGCCCGGATCACCACCATCCCAGGCCTCGAGGCCGGCGCTCCGCCGCCCGGCTTTGCCAATTTTGACCAATGGCTTTCCGGCACCCAGCTGGAGCGGGAATTGAAGATCCAGGAATACTCCGTCTCCAATCGCGGTCTGCGACCGCAACTGGTCGGCACCCCCGAACGGATCGCCGACCGGGTTGAGGCCTATGAGGACGCCGGGCTCGACCTTCTCCTGCTGCAGATGAGCCCGCAGTTCGAAGAGATGGAGCGTTTCTCGGCCCAGGTCATCCGGCCCAGGCCGAACTGACCGCCCTCGCTACCCCACCGCCCGCACATTGTCGTCCGAGTTGCGGTCGATCCATTTGTTGTAGGGATCGACCCCGGCGAAGGCCGGCCTGCGCGAAGTGATGAACCGCAGGGTCTGCACTCCCGAGCGGATCCGGCGGCGTTCCAGCAGGACCACGTCATCCTCGTCAAAGGCGCCCTTCCCCGGTTCGGCGGTGAAGAGGCCGACGTCGAAGGTCTCGTTCAGCGGCGACGCCGTCTCAACCCCCTCGCCGTCCGCATAGAGCTTGCGGGCATCGACCGTGACCGCGACGTCCCAGCGGCCGTCGGCGCGGCGCGTAGCCGTCACCCCGGTCGTCTTGACGTCGTACAGGGTGATCTTCTCGAACAAGTCGGTGATCAGGGCCTGTTTGTCGGCCGGGGCCTCGGCCCGGATGGCGGCGATCAGGTCCAGCGAGCGCGGATAGGGCGCGGACTGGAAGGCGTATTGCGCCAGCACCCGGCGCAGGGCGCGGTTGACCGCATCCTCGCCGATCTGGTCGCGCAGCAGATACATGACCAGCCCGCCCTTCTGGTAGTGGATATACTGCTGGTTCTCGACCCGCATCAGCGGCATCTCCTCCAGCCGCTCGGTCCCGCGCGATCGCAGGTAACGGTCCAGCTCCTGCTTCAGGAAGCGGCGAATCTGGTCCTTGCCATACAACTTCTCCATGACCATCAGCGCCGAGTACTGGGCCAGGGTCTCGGACAGGACGGTAGCCCCCTGCTGGTTCGAACCGACGATCTGGTGCGCCCACCACTGGTGCCCGAACTCGTGGGCGCCGACATAGGTGACGTAGTCGATCTTGTTGGGGTCGCTGAGGTCGGCGATGAAGCCGAGGCCCTCGGCCCAGGCGAAGGTGTTTGGATAGGACTGGGCGAAGCTGCCGTACGGGAACTCCACGATCCGCGCCTGCCCGAACTGATAGGGGCTGAAATTGGCCTGGAAATAGTCCAGCGACGATGCGAGTGCGTCGAGCATGCGCGGCACGTTGCGGTCGTGGGCCGGGTCGTGGAAGACAACCATCTCGACGCCATTGTGCATCCGCGCCGTCCGCTCATAGCGGGCCGACTGCACCGAGAAGAAGTTCAGCACCGGCGACTCGGTCACGAACCGGCTGGTGCGGCGATCGCCGTTGACGACATCGGACACCATCTGTCCGGGCGCGACCACGGTCTGGTCGGCGTCGGTGCTGACGGTGATGTCGGCCGTGACCCAGTCAGCGCCGATATAGTTGCGGCTGCGGGCGGATTCGTCCTCCAGCTTGGCGGGGCGCAGTTCGGCGGGCAGGCCCGCCTTGCGGCGTTTGGCGCGGTCGGTGAGCAGGCCCTGACGGTCCATGCCGATCATGGGCGCGAACTCCATGTTGTTCACGAAGCTGCCGTTGTCGACCAGCCGGGTGGTGTTGCCGTTGGCCTTGAAGCCGCGCTGCTCCAGCACCGTTTCGAAAGTGACGGTGCGCCGCTCGCCCGGCTGCATCGGGGTGGCGAAGCGATAGATGCGATACTCGAAATTCTCCCAGTCGCGGGCGACGGCCGCGCCCTCGACGGTCAGGCCGACCATCTCCAGATCGTCGGTCCAGCGCAGGTGGACCTCGGGCAGTGGAGCCTGGGTGTTGTTGACGAGGACATAGGATCCCCGCGTGGTCAGCTTCGGCTGATGCGGACGCAGGTCCATGAGCAGCCGCACATGCGCCACCGCAGGCTGGGGCGTGGTCTCGTAGCGCAGCAGGGCCTTCTCATAGGCGGCCTGTTCGGCTTCCCGCGCCTCCTGCGTCCGGTACTCGTTCCAGACATTGGTGTTCATGTAGATGAAGACGCCCAGCCCGATGAAGGCCGCAAGGGCCGCGCCGCCGATCAGACCGGCGGGCCCCATCAGCCGGTGCGGCAGCCGCTTCAGCCGCGGCCACAGCCGCTGCTCCGTGCCCCGCCGCCACAGGCCATAGGCCAGCACCAGCAGGACCACGGCGAAGGCGGTCCAGTAGGCCTCCAGCCAAGCCGCGAAACCGGCGAAATCCCCCCGGCCGTTCATGTCGGACAGGGGCACAGGAATGCCGCCGCCGTACTGATACAGCACGTGGTCGAAGCCGATGTTCGACAGGACGAGCGTCGAGATCAAATAGACGACCATGATCGCCCAGCCGACAAACTTGTTCGGCGACAGGGCCTGGACGAAGATCGCCAGCACGGCCAGCTGCAGGAAGCTCAGCGACTGCGGAATCACATACCACAGCAGGTATTTGCCCAGTTCGTAGTCGGTATGACCCTTGATCGTCTGGGTCACCACGCCGGCCAGGACCCCGATCAGCAGCGTCGAGATCAGCACCAGCGCCAAGGCCAGAGTCTTGGGAACGAGGAAGGTCCAGTCCGGTGTGGACGAGGCGTCAATGAGCTCGTGCACCTTGCGGTCCCGATCCCGCCACACCAGTTCGCCAGCGTAGTAGATCGCCATCACCATGGCGATGAAGCCGAAGGTGCCCGACAGGGCCGTGATGACCACGCGGGTCACTAGCAGGATCGGCGCGCCGTAAATTTCGCCGGTGAAGAACAGGAAGGTCACGGCGAAGGCCATGGCCAGCAGCACCAGCACCACATAGGCCGGGCTCTTGAACACCAGCACCGTCTCGAACACAGCGCGCGACCACAGCTGGGTCAGGCCGGTCGCGAAGCCATAGGTCGGGCGCGGCAGGGTCCCGAGGGGCGCGATGGGGGCCGGCTCCTTCTCGACCAGCGCCTTCAGCCGCTCCTGCTTCTTCAGCTTGGCCCCGCGCGGCGACGGCTGGAACAGCACATAGGACGCGGCCAGGAACAGGGCGCCGGCAGCCACCCAGATCACCCGGTTCCACAGCAGAACGCCTTCCAGCGGCGCGTTCAGCGTGTTCCGCTCGGTCGCCGTCCAGTATTTGGTGACCAGGCTGAAGGCGCGCGAGCCGAACGGGTCGGCCCAGGCCATCATGGTCTCGAATTCGGGCCGCGAGCCCAACACCCCGTCCGCGGCCAGATAGGCGATCAGCACGCCAACGACACCAATATAGGTCGCCATCATCGACCGGGTGACGGTGGCCAGCATGAAGAACAGGGCGGACGTCAGGAAGAGTCCCGTCAGACCGAACACGCCATAGGCATAGGCGTAGTCGCCGAGCCGCAGCGGCCCGATGGTCTCGGGATCGACCCAAGGCATGAAGGTGCCCACCAACGTGCCGATGGCGATGCTGAGGTAGCAGAGCGCCACCGCCGCGAAGGCCCCGAAGAAGCGACCGTAAAGATAGGCCCCCTTGGTGATCCGCGTCGACAGGATCATAGGCCCGAAGCCGGTCTGGGTATCCCGCGCCACGACATTGGCCACGATCGCGGTCGTCGCCAGCATGAAGAACACGTTGAAGATGATGTGCGCGCCGGTCAGCGAAAACGGCGCGTTCTTGAGAACGTTGCCGCCCGAGCCGATCTGGATATTAGGGCTGGCCACGCTGCCGAAGGCCAGCAGGCCGAAGACGATGGCGATGACCCAGAAGGCCGGCTGGCGCAGCTGGTAGCGGAATTCGAAACTGGCGATCTTGGCGAACATGATCCGTCCCTCAGGTCGCGCGGCGCGAGGCGTTGACGGTCGCCAGATAGACGTCTTCCAGCCCGCCCGGCGCGCGCTCGAAGCCATCCCCGGGGTTGGCGTCGGACAGGACGTGGATCACCGTTCGGCCTGCGAACAACCGGGTCGAGATGATGTTGCGGCTGGCCTGCTGGGCGGCCAGATCGGCCTTGTCGATGGTCTTGCGCCACACCCGGCCCTCGAGGGCGTGGGTCAGTTCGATCGGCGAGCCCTCCAGCTGGATCTTGCCGCCCGCCAGCACTGCCATTTGCGGGCACAGGTCGGTCACGTCCTCAACGATATGGGTCGACAGGATGACGACGACGTTCTCGCCGACCTCGGCCAGCAGGTTGAGGAAGCGGTTGCGCTCCTCCGGGTCGAGGCCGGCGGTCGGCTCGTCGACGATGATCAGTTCGGGATTGCCGATCAGGGCCTGGGCGATGCCGAAACGCTGGCGCATGCCGCCGGAGAAGCCCGCCAGCGCCTTGCCGCGCACGGGCCACAGATTGACCTGGTGCAGCAGGGCCTCGACCGTCGCCTTGCGGTCGCGGCCGTTGGAGATGCCCTTCAGCACCGCCATGTGGTCCAGCATGTCGTAGGCCGAGACGCGCGGATAGACGCCGAAATCCTGGGGCAGATAGCCGAGCACGCGGCGCAGCTGTTCGGGGTCCTTGATCACGTCGATGTCGCCGAAGCGGATGGAACCCGACGTCGGCGTCTGGAGGGTGGCGATCGAGCGCATCAGCGTCGACTTTCCCGCCCCGTTTGGCCCCAGCAAGCCGAACATGCCCTTGGGAATGCTCAGACTGACATCGTCCAGCGCCCGTGTTCCGTTGCCGTAGACGTGGGTCAGGTTTTCGATCGTAAGCATGGGGCCCCTCCGTGAAGTCAAGGAGACTTGTCACCTCGAAGGCCGCCTCGCAAGTTACGGTTCTGACAGGTTGAGCGTCCAGCAGCCGTGGCGCGGAGATTGCAGGCTGGCAAGCGGGATGAACCGCCATCCCCAAATCGTTGTATTGGCCGTCGAAACGGCTCCGCCTATCTGTAACCGCGTCAAACCGTTAGACTGACGCCCCGAGCCCGCTGGAACCCACCGAACCCGTGTTAAAGAACCTGCTCCCCAGCAAGCCGGGCACCGAGCCCCTCGCCGAGGCGCTGAAGGCGTGCAAGACCCATTTCGTCTGGGCCTTCGTGTTCTCGGCCCTGGTCAACCTGCTGTACCTGACCCCCACCCTCTACATGATGCAGGTCTATGACCGTGTCGTGCCGACGGGGGGGCTGACCACCCTTGTGCTGATTACCGCCGTAGCGGTCTTCGCCCTGGCGGCTCTGGCGGGACTCGACTGGCTGCGCGGGCGACTGATGCTGCGGGCCGGGCTGCGGCTGGACCGGTTGTTGTCCGGCAAGGTGTTGGCCCGGGTCGTCGACCTGCAGGCCAAATCGCCCAACACCCAGGCACTGCGGGAGTTCGACAATGTGCGGGGCGCCATCGGCGGTCAGGGCATGTTGGCCCTGTTCGACGCGCCCTGGACCCCGATCTATCTGCTGTGCTGCTTTCTGCTCCACCCGGCCATCGGGGCGCTGACCCTGGTGGGAGGGATCATCCTGTTCTCCCTCGCCTGGTTGAACGAACGCGATACCCGCCCGCGTCTGAACAAGGCCATCCAGTCCCAGAACCACGCCTATGCCGCCCAGGAAGGCGTCGCCAGCCAGGCCGAGGTCGTCCGCGCCCTCGGCATGCGCCAGTCCTCGATCGCGCGTCAGATCGAGCAGCGCCAGCTGGCCACCGCCGCCCAGGCCGACGCCCAGCTGACCGGCGGTCACTATTCCGGGGCCATCAAATTCCTGCGTCTGGTGATGCAGTCGGCGGCGTTAGGGCTGGCCGCCTGGCTGGCGGTGAAGAGCGAGATCACCCCGGGCTCCATCATCGCCGCCTCGGTGCTGCTCAGCCGCGCCGTGGCCCCGATCGAACTGCTGGTCGGTGTCTGGCCCAGCCTGGTCCAGGCCGTGGCCAGCTGGAAGACTCTGACCGAGCTGTTCGCCGGCACCGCCTCGGTGGAGCGCGAGCGCACCACCCTGCCCGACCCCAAGGGTCGGCTGCAGGTCGAAGGCGTATCGGTGAAATTCCCCGACACCGAAAACCCGCAGCTGCGCGGCGTCGCCTTCTCGCTGAAGCCCGGCGAGACCCTCGGCATCGTCGGCTCAAGCGGCTCGGGCAAGACCACCCTCGCCCGCGTCATCGCCGGAGCCCTGAAGCCCCAGGCCGGAGCCGTGCGGCTGGACGGCGCGGAGTATGAGGCACGCGAGGGCGATGAGCTGGCGCGCTGGATCGGCTACCTGCCCCAGGTTCCCAGCCTGTTCGCCGGCTCGATCAAGGACAATATCTCCCGGTTCTCGACCTCTATCGGCGTGGATCAGGAAACGGCCGACCGGAACGCGGTGAAGGCGGCCGTGGCCGCGGGCGCCCATGAACTGATCCTGCGCTTGCCGAACGGCTATGACACCGTTCTGGGACCCTATGGTCAGGGCCTTTCGGCAGGGCAGGCGCAGCGCGTGGCCCTGGCGCGCGCGCTTTACAACGACCCGGTCCTGCTGGTGCTGGACGAGCCCAATTCCAACCTCGACCAGGAGGGCGAGGCGGCCCTGATGCAGGCCATTGTGGGCGCCGCCGCCCGTGGCGCGGCCGTGGTCATCATCGCCCACCGGGCCGGCGTCCTGGCGCGGGTGGACCGGTTGCTGATGATGCGTGACGGCGTCATCCAGCTGGAGGGACCGCGCGAGGACGTGCTGGAGAAGATGCGCGCCACCGCCGGCCGTCCGGCGTCCCCGGCCGGCCAGCCGGCGCCGCAACCGCCGGGCCAGCCGCAGCAGCGGCAGGTCCAGCCCCAGCCGTCGACGCAGCCGGCCCAGAACCATCCGCGGCGCACCCAATGACCGATGTCGTCGCCCCGCAGAACCCCCCGCCCGAGGCCCCCGTGCCGCCGGCGGCCGGTCCGCCCGTCACGCTCGACAATCCCCGCCGCGAATTGGTGATCGGCGGCGCAATCATCGTGCTGTTCTTCGTCATCTTCCTCGGATGGGCCGCGCTGGCTCCCCTGGACGCCGGCGCCTATGCCCAGGGCCAGGTCGCCATTTCCGGCAACCGCCAGGCCGTCCAGCACCGTGAAGGCGGCGTCGTCAGCGCCCTTCTGGTGGCTGAGGGCGACACGGTGCGTCGCGGACAGGTCCTGCTTCAACTGTCCAGCGGCGAGCTCAAGGCCACCGAACGCGGTGTGGCCAGCCAGGTCTATGCCCTCCTCGCCCAGCGGGCCCGGCTGATCGCCGAACGCGACAGACTGCGCAGTATTCCAACACCGGCCGAGTTCGCCAATCTGCCGGCGGAGGATCAGGTGCTGGCGCGTGAGTCACTGCGCATTCAGCAGCAGCAGTTCGGCGCACGTCGCACCGGTCGATCAACCGAGACCGGAGTGCTGGGACAACGCGTCGCCCAGTTGAATGAGCAGATCGCCGGCTATGAGGGTCAGATCGTCGCCAACATCGAGCAGCAGCGGCTGATCCAGGAAGAACTGGCCGGCATGCGCAGCCTGGCCGAAAAGGGTTATGCCCCCCTGACGCGGGTACGGGCCCTCGAACGGACGGCGGCGCAGCTGGATGGGGAACTGGGATCCTTGCGGGCGCAGATTGCCCGGTCACGGGAAGCGGTCGGCGAGACCAGACTGCAGGTCTCTGGGGTCTCCACCAAGATGAATGAGGACGTGGCCGACCAGCTGCGCCTGATCGACGTCCAGCTGAACGAGCTGCGTCCCCGGATGGTCGAGCTGCGGGCCCAGATCGCGCGCAACGAGGTGCGGGCGCCGGTCTCGGGCGAGGTCGTCGGCCTGACCATCTTCACCCAGGGCGGCGTGATCCAGCCCGGTCAGACCTTGATGGAGATCGTCCCCCGCGACGCCTCGCAGGTCATCATCGCCCAGATCGCCCCCAACGACGTCGATAACCTCCGGATCGGGCAGAGTACGGAGGTCCGGTTCCCCGGCCTGCGCGAACGCAATCCGCCCATCATCCATGGCCGTGTGACCCGCATTTCCGCCGACAGCTTCACCGTCCAGGAAACCGGAGCCCGCTATTTCCGGGCCGAGATCGTGGTCCCCGCCAGCGAACTGGCCAAGATGGGGCCCGGCGCCGAAACCCTGCGCCCTGGCGCACCGGTCGAGGTCGTGGTTCTGCTGCGCAAGCGGACGGCCCTCGGCTATCTGCTGGAGCCCCTGACCAACAACCTGTGGCGCTCGGGCAGCGGACAGTAGGTCGAGGCATCAGGCGACAGAGGGGCGAACTTCGCGGTGTCGACTGTTGCCTGATGCCTTCGCCCTTAGCCTGAACGCATGCAGCAGCGGCTCGGTATAGCCGTTCGGCTGGGCGACGCCGTCGAACACCAGAGCTCGGGCGGCTTGAAGGGCGAGGCTGGCGGCGGGGTCGACAGCCATGGGCCGATAAAGCGGATCGGCGGCGTTCTGGGCATCCACCTTCGCCGCCATGCGCAGCAGCGCCGCATCCACCTGTTCGGCGGTGCAGACGCCGTGCAGCAGCCAGTTGGCCATGTGCTGGGACGAGATGCGCAGGGTGGCGCGGTCCTCCATCAGGCCGACGTCATGGATGTCCGGCACCTTGGAACAGCCGACGCCCTGATCGATCCAGCGCACGACATAGCCGAGCAGGCCTTGGGCGTTGTTGTCGAGCTCCTCGGCGACCTCGGCCCCCGACCAGTTCGCGCCGTTCGCCAGCGGCGGGGTCAAGAGACCGTCGAGGCCTGGGATCGGCCGCGCCGCGATTTCGTCGCGCAGCGCGAAGACGTCGGTCTGGTGATAGTGCAGCGCGTGCAGGGTCGCCGCCGTTGGACTGGGCGTCCAGGCGGTGTTGGCGCCGGTCTTCGGATGCGCCGCCTTCTGGTCCAGCATGTCGGCCATCCGGTCTGGCGCGGCCCACATGCCCTTGCCGATCTGGGCCTTGCCCGACAGGCCGCAGGCCAAACCGATGGCGACATTGCGCGCCTCATAGGCTGCAATCCAGGCGGCCGACTTGATGTCGCCCTTCCGGACCACCGGACCGGCCTGCATGGCGCTGTGGATCTCGTCGCCGGTACGGTCGAGGAAGCCGGTGTTGATGAAGACGATCCGCTCCTTCACTGCATGGATGCAGGCGGCCAGATTGACCGAGGTGCGGCGCTCCTCATCCATCACCCCGACCTTGATCGTGTGTCGCGCCAGCCCCAGCAGGTCCTCGACCGCGTCGAACAGGGCGTCGGTGAAGGCGCACTCCTCCGGCCCGTGCATCTTGGGTTTCACGATGTAGATCGAGCCGGCGCGGCTGTTACGGAAAGTCCCGAGACCTTTGAGGTCGTGCATCCCGATGAGGCTGGTGACGATGGCGTCCAGAATGCCTTCCGGCGCGCCGGACCCATCCGCCAGCCGGACCGCCGGCGTGGTCATCAGGTGACCCACGTTGCGCACGAACAGCAGCGACCGGCCCGGCAGGGTCACGATCGAACCGTCCGGCGCGATGAAGTCCCGGTCGGGGGCCAGTTCACGAGTCACGGACCGCCCACCCTTGGCGAAGGTCTCGACCAGATGGCCGCGCATCAGGCCCAGCCAGTTGCGGTAGGCCGCGACCTTGTCGGCGGCGTCCACCGCAGCGACGGAGTCCTCCAGATCGACAATGGTTGACAGCGCCGAATCCAGCACCACGTCGGCGATCCCCGAGGGATCGTCCCGGCCGATGGGATGCTCCCGGTCGAACACCACCTCGATGTGCAGGCCGTTATGGCGGAACAGCCGCGACCGCCCGGTGCGGCCGACGTACTGGCTGGTGTCGCGGATGGCGATGCCGCCGTGCGGGTCGCCGAGATCAGCCCAGCGCCCCTCGGCCAGAGGGACCGCCTCGTCGAGGAAGGCCTTGGCCCGCGCCACCACCCGCGCGCCGCGCGCGGGGTTGAAGGGGCCCGGCGGCGGCAGGTCGCCCAGTGCGTCCGTGCCGTACAGCGCGTCATACAGACTGCCCCAGCGGGCGTTGGCGGCGTTGAGCACGAAACGGGCGTTCAGGCTCGGCACCACCAGCTGCGGCCCCGCCAGGGTCGCAACCTCGGCGTCGACGTTGCGGGTTCCGATGGCGAAGGGCGCCGGTTCTTCGGCCAGATAACCGATCTCGCGCAGAAAGGCCTCCGAGGCCGCGCCGTCATGCGCCGCACCGCGCCGCCCGCGGTGCCAGGCGTCGATCCGCGCCTGCAGATCATCGCGCACCGCCAGCAACCGCCGGTTCTCCGGCGCGAACCGCCCGAAGATGTTCGCGACGCCGGTCCAGAAGGCGTCGGGCTCGATCTCCAGCCCCGGGAGCGCCTCGACGTCGATAAAATCCGCCAGCTCGTCGGCGACTTGAAGACCGGCGCGCGGTGTCACGGGCATGGGCGGTTCCTGCGATGGGGGCTGAAACATTCCGTGATGGCCCGGCGGAAGTCGAGCGTTTTCGCAGGTGCACAAGACGATGGGGCTTGCCGTCCTCCACGGTGGGCGCAACATCGCCGGATGAACATCACCGCCCTCTTGCGCCTGCACTGGCCTCTGATCGCCATCCTGCTGATCGCGGCGTCCAGCGCCGCCTGGCCGACCAACGGCGGTTGGCTGTCAAGGCTGGCGCTGGGGTGGGACGTAGGCGTGGGCCTGTTCCTGGTCGAGTCCGGCGTCAAGCTGGCGCGGACCCCATCGACCGGCGACATTCGCCGGCGGGCCGCGGCCCTCGACGAAGCCGGCGGCGCGGTGCTGCCGCTGGCGCTGTTGGCGGCGCTGGCCAGCATCGTCGTGGTCGTAGGCGAGGCCGTGAGCGTCGCCGGCGACCGGCAAGAAGCGGGCGCGGCCGCCGTTCTTGCCTTGGCCACCGTGGCCCTGTCATGGACCTTCGTGCACGTCATCTTCGCCTTCCACTATGCCCACCAATTCTACGCGCCGGCCGGCAAGGGCAAGGACCGGGGCGGACTGGTGTTTCCGGGCGGCGAGGCCCCGGACTACTGGGACTTCCTGCATTTCTCGACCATTATCGGCGTCGCCCAGCAGACCGCCGACATCCAGATTTCGGACAAGTCCCTGCGCCGCACCACGACCGTGCACAGCGTCACCGCCTTTCTGTTCAACACGGTGATCGTGGCCCTGACGGTGAATCTGGCGGTCAGCCTGCTGGGCGGCGGTTAACCTCCGCGCCTTGACTTGGCCGCAGTTCGCGCCCATTTGCGCTGCGTCGCACAATTGCGATGCCCCGGTGCGCTCCAGCGCGTGTGGGTCTTCGGAACACGAAGACCTGACTGTAGCAGCGGCCGGCCCTCAAGTTCATCACGCTGCCCGGACACGCGGGGCGGCGCCCGATCCACCCGGCCTCGCAACCCTGCAGGCCGGACTGGCGGTGCGCATCCCTCGTGGCCGCGCGGTCAAAAGGCTCCGCCTTTCGACCCGACGCGCGACGCGGGACCCGCGCATCGCTTCACAAAGCGAAAGACATGGCTCCCATGAGCAAGACGTTCGACACCTTCGGCCTCAACCCCGCCCTGCTGCAGGCGTTGGCCTCCGAAGGCTACACCATCCCCACGCCGATCCAGGTCCAGGCCATTCCCGACGTCATGGCCGGCAAGGACTTGCTGGGCATCGCCCAGACCGGCACCGGCAAGACCGCGGCCTTCGCCCTGCCGATCCTGCACCGGCTGGCCGCCAACCGCGTTGCGCCCAAGCCGCGCACCACGCGCGTCCTCATCCTGTCGCCGACCCGCGAACTGGCCAGCCAGATCGCCGAGAGCTTCAAGACCTATGGCCGCCACCTCGGCTTCAAGGTCGCGGTCGTCTTCGGCGGCGTCAAATACGGCCCGCAGGAGCGCGCCATCCAGGCCGGCCTCGACGTCCTGGTGGCCACCCCCGGCCGCCTGCTGGATCACATGCAGCAGAAGACGCTGGACCTGTCCTGCACCGAGATCTTCGTCCTCGACGAGGCCGACCAGATGCTGGACCTCGGCTTCGTCAAGCCGATCCGCCAGATCGTCAGCCGCATCCCGGCCATGCGCCAGAACCTGTTCTTCTCGGCCACCATGCCGTCGGAGATCGGCAAGCTGGCGGGCGAGCTGCTGAAGGACCCGGTCAAGGTCTCGGTCACGCCCTCGGCCACGACCGTACAACGCATCAGCCAGTCGATCATCCACATCGAACAGGGCCGCAAGCGCGCCCTGCTGACCGAGATGTTCGCCGATCCGGGCTATACGCGCTGCCTGGTCTTCACCAAGACCAAACACGGCGCCGACAAGGTCGCGGCCTATCTGGAGGCGGGCGGCGTCGAGGCCGGCGCCATCCACGGCAACAAGAGCCAGCCCCAGCGCGAACGCACCCTGGCCGCCTTCAAGGCCGGCAAGCTGCGCGTCCTGGTCGCCACCGACATCGCCGCCCGCGGCATCGATGTGGACGGCGTCTCGCACGTCCTCAACTTCGAACTGCCCTTCGTACCGGAAGCCTATGTGCACCGCATCGGCCGCACGGCCCGCGCGGGCGCCGACGGCACCGCCATCAGCTTCGTGGCCGGTGACGAGATGAAACTTCTGCGCGACATCGAAAAGGTTACGCGCCAGAAGATTCCATCCACCGACCGCCGCAACGACAAGTCGCTGGCCCTGCTGGACCAGTCGATCATGGCCTCGGGCGTCAAGTCCAAGGCCTCCATGCCCGACGACGGCCGCGGCGACCGCCAGCAGCAGCGCGGCCCTCGCAACCCGCGCCGCGACGGCGTCAAGCTGGAGGGCGGCGGGCAACCGCACCGCGTCCGCAAGCCCGGTCCGGGCCGCGACGCCCGCCCGACTCCCGAACGGTCGTTCGACCCGATGGCCCGCGAGCGGCCGCGCCCGACCAACAACGACCCGCGCCACTCCAGCGCACCAGCCACGCCCAAGCCGGACGGCGAGATCAAGCGCCGCCCCCGTAGCCGCCGCCCGTCCAACGGCGGCAAGGGCTATGTGGCGAAGGGATAGGGAAGCCTGAGCGGGCGGGACCGTCGCGTTGACGGTTCCGCCCCCCGCGCCCATTATCCCGGCATGGCTCGCTACACGGTCACTGCTGTCTGGGACGCCGAGGCGGGGGTCTATTGGTCCAACAGCGACATCGTCGGGCTGAACGTCGAGGCGGCGACGCTGAGCGAATTCGTCGATCTGGTCGAGGCCCTGGCCCCCGAGCTGATGCGCGACAACGGCATGGCCCCCGGCCCGATCACCATCACCGGCGAGACGGCGCCGAAGGTGGCGTCCTGAGGCGTGCCCAAGGACTTCTATCCGGAACTCGAGCGGCGTCTGCGCGAAGCCGGATGCCGGTTCGTCCGCCCCGGCAAGGGCAGCCATGAAATCTGGTTCAGTCCGGCGACGGGCAACACCTTCGCCGTGCCGAGGACGAAGAGCCGGCATATGGCCAACCAGATCCCGAAGGATGCGGGGTTGGAGAAGGCGTTTTGAGCTCTGCTTCAAACCCTTCGGATTTTTGGCAGCCTTAGCTCTCAGCGGGGTAGTCCCGGAACCGCCATCCGCCTTCCCCATCCTGAACAAGGGTAGCACGAGCCCTCGGAACGCATCTGTTGATCGGCTGGCCCGTGTTCACATGGAGGCCATTCACGGGACGCACCTCCACCCCCTCATTGTACAGGAACGCGAAAGCGGAGCTCGGGCCGGACCAGTAGGCCGCTGCATCAAACAGACTCTCGAACGCCTCTTCCCCCGGGCGGCCCGCGTGACGAGGCAGCATGTCTGCCGGTCGTTCCTCCCCCACCACGCACATCATCGTCCAGTCACCCGGCTCGATGGAGGTGACGGCGACAGGCTGGCCTTTGGCCAACGCCGTCGAGATCGCCTGATCGAATGCGTGATCCGCGGCCGACATTGGCGGCGGTGCGCCACAGGCGGACAGAACGACCAGAGACAGCGTCATTGCGAGCCGGGGAAACGTCGGACAAGCTCGGCGACTGATCATGGCGAAAGCTTCCTCCAATCGACATTCGCAATCTACTGTAGTGCTTTTCGATGCCGCAAACATCTCCGAACCGCGCACGAAAACGCCCGCCGGATCGCTCCGGCGGGCGCTTCAATATCTCGATAGTCGTCCGGATCAGGCCGCGGCGCTGACCGGGGCCGGGGCCGAGGATTCCGTCGGGTCGCGCAGCACATAGCCGCGGCCCCAGACGGTCTCGATATAGTGTTTGCCGCCCGCCGCCGTGGCCAGCTTCTTGCGCAGCTTGCAGATGAAGACGTCGATGATCTTCAGCTCGGGCTCGTCCATGCCGCCGTACAGGTGGTTGAGGAACATTTCCTTGGTCAGGGTGGTGCCCTTGCGGAGCGAGAGCAGCTCCAGCATCTGGTATTCCTTGCCCGTCAGATGGACGCGGTGGCCGTGCACCTCCACCGTCTTGCCGTCCAGGTTCACGGCGATCTCGCCGGTGTGGATGATGGCCTGGGCATGCCCCTTGGAGCGACGGACCACGGCGTGGGTGCGCGCGATCAGTTCGTCCTTGTGGAAGGGCTTGGTCATATAGTCGTCGGCGCCGCCGCCGAAGGTCTTCACCTTGGTCTCGATTTCCGACGAGCCCGAGAGGATCATCACCGGCGTATTCACCTTGCCGACGCGGAGCTGACGCAGAACCTCAAGCCCGTTCATGTCGGGCAGGTTCAGATCGAGCAGGATCAGGTCATAGTCATAGATTTTGCCCAGATCGATCCCCTCTTCCCCGAGGTCGGTCGTGTAGACGTTGAATCCTTCCGACTTGAGCATCAGTTCGATGCTCTGCGCAGTCGCATGATCATCTTCGATAAGCAGGACGCGCATTCATGCCCCTCCAGGCAAAGCTTGACAGTAATTTCCGACATCCAATGCCGGGTAACCTTGTTCGAGAGTTAACCGAGTAAAAACTTAAGAAAGGTTAACGCCACCCCATTGAGGCGAATCGTAGGCTGATTTGCGAATCGGCGTCGAGAGTCCCGAGTCAAGCGAGCGAGATTTTTTCGGCCAGTGGTGGGACATCGCCGATGCGTCCGTTTTCGACGTATGTATAGGATTATATTCTCCTGTCAGCGCAGGCAAGCATGAATGACCGGCGCGACGGGATGACGGGAGTTTCAGATGGTCGACATCTATCGTGTGCCTGTGGCCGAGGCGGACCGTATCCGGGCGGGCCTGGCGCTGCAGCTGGTCGCGGCGGCGACAGGAATCAGCGTGGAAAAGATGACGGCGTCCGTGCGCCTGAAGGGACGGGTCTGCCGGGCGCGATGGCTGGCCCTCTACGCCGCCTATGTGACCTTCGGCTGGCCGCTGGATCGCGTGGCCCACGCCTTCGGCCTGAACCGTGCGACGGCCGCGGCGGCCTGCCGTTGGGCCGAGGACGGGCGGGATCATCCGTCGGTCGATGCCCTGCTGGACCGGCTCGAGCTTTGCGTGAACCAGCTTCTCGAGGCGCCCGCCTGCGACCTGCCCGCATGACCGGCGCGGCGACGGATGCCAGCGCAGTGGCCCGCGCGCGACGGCTGCTGGCCCGACGAGGCGGCTGGATCGAAGCCGTGCCCGACGGTTACGGCCTGAGGTCCGGCGGGGACCGCCGCAGCCGCGTCGTCCTCGTCCTGGACGAGGCCGGGTTTCGTCTGCTGATCGAAAGGCCCGGCCTGCGGCGACGACCCGGCGGAGGCTGGGTCGCGCGCACCGCCGCGCCGGAGCGTCCCGATATCCCGGAACCCGGACGGCCCGGCCTGATCGAGGGGAGCCGAACGGTGATGGAAGCCGACGGCCGACCCGTCCGGCGGCGCGCCAACCTGGGGCAATCGGCCGTAGACTGGCTGGCGCAACGCAAGACTGCAGACGGACGACCCTGGCTGACCGCCGCCCAGGTCGCGGCGGCCGCCCGCCTGGGCCTCGACGTGGGGATGGCGACGCGCGGGCCGTCGCTCACCCTGCGCTGGGACGCCCTGCCCCGCGCCGGCGGCGGGTCCGCGGTCCGGGTGGAACCGGGCGATCCCGCCATGGCCGCGGCGCGCCGGGTCGAAGCCGCCCTCGCCGCCTGCGGGATCGCGCGACCTATGGTCGACGCCATCTGCATCCGCGCCTCGGCCCTGCAGGTCGCGGAGCGCGACCTGGGTCTGCGCCGCCGCGAAGGGAAGATTCTGCTGCAGACGGGCCTGGCCGCCCTGGCCGTCCACTACCGCATCGGTTGACACGCCGGGCGTTGAGGCGACCAGCTCCCAATGGCCGTCGACTCAGGCAGTCAGACCGCCATGGCGGCCGCGTCCCTGATCCGGCCGACCATGGCGTTCAGGCCGTTGGCGCGCTGGCGCGTCAGGGCCGACGGCAGGCCCAGACGATCCAGCGCGGCGCGCGCGTCAAAAGCCAATATCTCGGCCGGCGTCCGGCCCGAATACAGTCTCAGCAGCAGGGCGATGTTTCCCTTGGACAGGGCGCTGTCGCTGTCGGCGGCGAACGCCAGGCGATCCGCCTCGCGGTGCACGGCCAGCCAGACCTGGGCGGCGCAGCCCGGCACCTTGTGCGCCTCGGTGCGATCTTCGTCCGGCAAGGGCGCCAGACCCCGGCCCAGCTCGATGACGTATTCGATCCGGCCTTCCCAGTCACCGAGCAGGTCGAACTCCTCGACCAGTTCGGCGAGGACGTCGTCGATGGTGGGGGCGCCGGTCATGGGCGCTGGATAGGCCGGACCGGCGTTAACGACAACCGCCCGTCCTTTCCCCGGAAATCCGTCCGCGATGGCTTGCCGCCAGTCGCCTGAAACGGGTCTGGGCTTTGGACGACTCACCTGGGGGGCTAGGCTGAAAAAGCCGGCGGCGTTCTGTCCGGCCCGCCCCAACCCGCCCTTGATCCAGTCCGCCCGCCCTGACCCGAAGCCGATGCCCGACGCTCCGGCGAGCGATCGCCCGTCGCTGGCCGCGTGGCATGCGGGCTGGGCGGTGGCGGCGGCGCTGCTGGCGCTGGGCGGGCGCTGGATCGGCGGCGTCGACGGCCCACTGTTCTACGGCGTGTTGGCCATGGTGGTGCCCGGCCTGAGCGGTCTCGGCTTGTTGCGGCGCGACGGCGCCCATGAGCGGATGACCCTGCTCGGCCTCTGGAGCCTCGCCGCCCTGCTGACGGCGGCGCTGTCGGGCGGCCTGACAGGCCCTCTGAGCGGCTTTGTCTTTCTTCCGCTGGCAGCGGGTATCGCTCTCGGCGGCCCGCGACCGGTGCAGGTCGGCGCCCTGGCGGTCGGCGTGGCGGCCCTCGCCGGCCTGGTTTCGGCCTGGATCAACCCCGGACCGCACCTTCCCGGTCTGGCGGCCATTTCGGCCCTGCTGACCGCGGCGGCGGCCGCCCTTGCGGTACGTCTGTCGTGGCGACAGCGTGAGGCCCGGCTGACGGCGGCGGAGGCCGAGACGGCCCGGGTTGAGACCCTGCTGGCCGCCCAACCCGGACTAACCCTGGTGCTTGAGCCTTCGGGACGGGTGCTGGCCGCCTATGGCGCCCCGCCGGCAGCGCTGCCGGTCGATCCCCTGTTCGAGACCGGACTGGTGGCCGCGGTGCATGCGCCGGACCGGCCGCGGCTTCTGGACGCCATCGAACGCGCCATGAAGGGTCATGACGGCGCCGCCCTGTTCGCGCCCCGGATGGCGCTGGACCGCCGGGTGCAATTGATCGTGCGGCGGCTGGACGATCCGTCTGGCCCCCGCCTGATCGCCCAGGTCTTCGACGCCACGGCTCAGTACGCCCGCGAACTGGGCCTGGAGATCGCCCGCACCGAGGCCGAGACCCGCGAGGCCGGCAAGACCCGCTTCCTGGCCAATATGAGCCACGAGCTGCGTACGCCCCTGAACGCCGTGCTCGGCTTCTCGGACATCATGCGCCAGCGCATCTTCGGCCCCCTGCCTGACCGCTACGGCGAATACGCAGAGAACATCCACCAGGCCGGCGGACATCTGCTGGACCTGATCAACGATGTGCTGGACGTGACCAAGATCGAGGCCGAGCGCTACGCCCTGACGCTGGAACGATTTGACGCGCGCGAGGTCGTGTCAGCAGCCATGGCCCTGGTCCGGGTCAACGCCGACGACAAGGTCGTCAGCCTGTCCAGCGTCCTGCCCGCCGATCCGGTCGAGGTCTCGGCTGACAAGCGGGCGCTGAAGCAGATCGCCCTGAACCTGTTGTCCAATGCGGTGAAATTCACGCCACAGGGCGGCGCGATCACCGTCACAGTCGAGGCCATAGGCCCCTATCTGGAAGTCGTCGTCGCCGACACCGGCCTGGGCATCGCGCCCGAGGACGTACGCCGTCTGGGCCGGCCGTTCGAACAGGCCGGCGAGATGGAACAGCGCCGTCAGGGAACAGGCCTCGGCCTGTCGCTGGTCCGCGCCTTCGCCGAACTGCACGGCGGCCGCATGAGCATCGATTCCACCCTTGGCGAGGGCACGGCCGTAACGGTGCGTTTGCCCGTGGCCTTGATCGCCCGCGCGCCCGCGCCGGAGGGGGGGGCCGAGATCATCCAGATGCCCATGAAGGGCGGGGGCTGACGAAGTCGCTTTGGCGACCTACAGCATGCCCATCGCCAAAAAGGCCCGGCCAGCAGTGAAATCCCCGGCCTCGAATTTCGCAGTGGCCACGCTGCCGTCGCGGAAATGGAATTCGATGGCGAAAGTCTCGCGGGGGTCCAGACGCTGCAACGCCGCGGTCGTCGCGGCGGGGAAGCGCCAGGCCTCACCGGCGCGGCGGCCCTCGGACAGCAGGGTCTGATCGGCCGGGCTGACGCCAGTGGCCCACAGGCTGGCCTGGGCCGAGACCGGGACCAGACCGTCGCCGGCCAGCCAGGGACGGGGAACCCGGATCGGATCGCGCAGCACGATCCGCGCCGCATAGGGACGCGACCGACCGACGAAACTGACCACCGCGGTCAGGCCCGGCGCATCGCCCTCGCCGGCATAGCCGAAGGCCACGGGCGAGGCGCCGACCATAGACATCTGTTGCAGCCGCCAGTTGGCGGCGCTCGAGCTGACGCGGTTCGCTGTCCACGCGCGACGGGCGCCGGGGAACACCATGCGCGGCGTGCGCAGCCAGCCCTCAAAGGCGCCGTCGATCCGCGCGCGGACCGTGGCCAACTGGGGGTCCGCGCACGAGACCGTTCCAGCGCGTGAGCGGGCCCTGGCGGCGGCGGCGGCCAGATCGGCCTCGCCCGCGCCGGAGCGCAGGGCGGCGCCCCGGGCCTGGGCCGTGGCCGCGTTCAGGGCCGCGTCGATCTGCGGCGCGAACAGGTTGCATCGGGCGTCGGCGGCGACCACGAAGGCGCGCTCATAATAGGTGTCAGCGGGACCCGCCCACGCCGGCACCGGCAGCCCCAGCACGGCGGCGGCCGCCAACGCGGCTTTGGTCTTCGAGGCGGTCTGGCATATCGTCATGGACCGCACACTACGCAGCACGCGTTCCGGTCCGGTTTCCGAGCAGGGTTATCAAAGTGCTTCTGTCGAGCGACCTTTGGGTGTCCGCCCTGATCCGCCGCGCCGAGCTGGGGGGTGCTTTCGCCACGGTCGCGCGCAAGGGCGACGCCCGCGCCGGCACCGTCATCGTCAAGGCCTTCGACACCTCGAACCGCCGCGCCCAACTCTATAGTGAGGCCTTCGGACCCGAGGGCGAACGGCTGTGGATGCAGCCGGTCGAGAGCGAGTTCGAGAGCGAACTCGACGCCTATATCCAGCGTCAGATCGGCTACGACCCTGACCTGTGGGTGGTCGAGATCGAGGACCGCGAGGGGCGGCATTTCATTACGGAGAGGGTGGCGGGCGAGTCGTCGTGAGCGGGCCGTTAACGCCGCCGCCGGAAGTGCGAAATCCTTAACGACGTTCGGGAACGGAACCTCAAGTGGAGCCGCCTAAGGTCAGCTTCAACGGGCCGAAAACGAGCCCGGCGATGGTGGGTGTTGCTCGATGCTCTTTCTTCTCAACGACGTGGTGTTTGATCTGGACGAGGCCTGTCCGGTCACGCCCGGCGACGCGCGCCGGTTCGAGAACCTGGAGCTTGACTATGTCCTGGAACTCGGTTGCGAACTGTTCTCCGAGGATCCGCTGCTGCACCTGAATGACCCCCAGCGGGCACGCCGTCTGGCCTGGCTGATCCACGACCGGTCGCCCGAGGTGAACGCCGCCCTGTTCGCCGCCCCCGCCGCCGGCTGCGACCCCACCCTGGTCGAGCCGCAGTTCTGCGCCCTGCCCACCGCCATCATGCACCAACTGAAGGCCCGGGCCGCCAAAGGCCAGTTGAACGCCCTCGCCGCCGACCGCGCGGTGTGGATGCGCATGGCCGCTTGAGACGGCCGGATCGTCTCGCCGGCCGGCGAATGACTCCAAAGGCCGCATCTGACCGGAGGCCCTCCGCCGACGGGTGACTTTCGGCCCGGTCCGCGCTACGTCCCGCCGCCCAACGGATCGAACATGTCCAAGCTCACTCTCGAACAGGAGGCCCTGCGCCGCAGGACCTTCGCCATCATCGCGCACCCGGACGCCGGCAAGACGACGCTGACCGAGCACATCCTGCTGGCCGGCGGGGCCATCCGCGCGGCCGGCGCCGTGCGGGCGCGCGGCGAGAACCGGCGCACCCAGTCCGACTGGATGAAGATCGAGAAGGAGCGCGGCATCTCGGTCTCGGCGTCAGTGATGACGTTCGAGCACGACGGGAAGATGTTCAACCTGCTCGACACGCCGGGCCACGAGGACTTCTCCGAAGACACCTACCGCACCCTGACCGCCGCCGACTGCGCCATCATGGTGCTGGACGCCGCCAAGGGCATCGAACCGCAGACGCTGAAACTGTTCGAGGTCTGCCGCCTGCGCGACATCCCGATCATCACCTTCATCAACAAGCTGGACCGCGAGGCCCAGGACCCGATGGCCCTGCTGGACGAGATCGCGTCACGCCTGCAACTGGACCCGGCCCCGATCTGGTGGCCGGCCCAGAGCGGCAATCGCCTGCGCGGCATGGTCGAGATGGGCACCGGCCGGTTCCAGCCCTATGCCCGCAAGCCCGCCGGTTCGGCCGAGGACGTGCCCCACCCCGAGGCCCTGCCCCTGGCCGAGGCCGCCCGCTATTTCGAGGAGGGCGAGCATCAGGAGATGATGGACGCCGCTGAACTGGTCGAGGGCGGCTATCCGGCCTTCGACCGCCAGTCCTTCCTCGAAGGGCATATGACGCCGGTGCTGTGGGGTTCGGCCCTGCGCCATTTCGGCATCGACGAACTGCTGGCCGCGATCGGCGAATGGGCTCCGCCGCCCAAGATCATGAAGGCGCACAAGGCCGCCCCTGCCGGAACCCGCAACGCCGCCGAACCGGTCCCGATCACCGTCGCGCCCGGCGAGGCCGAGGTCACCGGCTTCGTCTTCAAGGTCCAGGCCAATATGGACCCCAACCACCGCGACCGCATCGCCATGTTCCGCATGGCTTCGGGCAAATTCACCCGCGGCATGAAGCTGAAGGTCCAGAACACCGGCAAACAGCTGTCGGTGAACGCCCCGATCATGTTCTTCGCCTCGGACCGCGAACTGGCTGAGGACGCCTTCGCCGGCGACGTCATCGGCATCCCCAATCACGGCGTCCTGCGCGTCGGCGACAGCCTGTCCGAGACCGGCCTGATCCGTTTCGCCGGCCTGCCTAATTTCGCCCCCGAAATCCTCCAACGCGTCCGGGTCAAGGATCCACTCAAGGCCAAACACCTGAAGAAGGCGCTCGACGGTCTGGCCGAAGAGGGCGTGACCCAACTCTTCCGGCCCGAGATGGGCTCCGACTTCATCGTCGGCGCCGTCGGCCAGCTGCAGTTCGAGGTCATGGCCGACCGACTGGGCGAGGAATACGGGCTGGAGGTCCTCTTCGAACCCAGCCCCTGGGCCGAGGCCCGCTGGATCGGCGGGACGAAGGCCGATCTCGAGGACTTCATGGGCAAATATCGCGGCCAGATGGCGCGGGACATCGACGACGACCCGGTGTTCCTCGCCAAGTCGAGCTGGGAGACGGGCTATGTGATGGAGCGGTTCCCCAGCGTGGCGTTCACGAAGACGAAGGAGCGGGGCTGATCACAGCTCGCGGAACAGAGCGATATAGTTTTCGTACACGAAGATGCGGTTGCGTTGCTGGCCCGTCGCTTCCTTGAGGATGCCAAGCCGTTCCATGTCCCACACTATGGTGTTGGCGTTCGCGTAGCTGACGCCGAGCATCCTGACAGCCTCGTTTACCTCGATGTATGGGTCGCGATAGAGTCGCTCGAGGAGCCGGATCGCCTTGCCTGCCCGCGCGCCCATTTCATTCACGATGGCGTCGCGATGCGCTTCCCGGAGAGTGAGGATGCTTTTCGCGAGACGGGCCGCGTCCAGCGCGGCCTCCGCCACGCAGTCCAGAAAGAAGACGAGCCACTCTTCCCACGCCCCGTGGTCGCGAACTGCCTGGAGGCGCTGATAGTACTCTTGACGGCGCTTCTTCAGGGTCAATGACACATAGAGAACCGGCTTGCTCAGAATCGACCGCTCGCAAAGTAGGAAGGTGATCAGCAGCCGTCCCAACCGACCATTGCCATCGACGAATGGATGGATGGTTTCGAACTGGGCATGGGCGAGCCCGACCTGAACCAGCAGCGGCAATTCTGTTGGCTCGTGCAGGAAGTTTTCCAGTGCACCGATCTGATCAGGCACCGTCTCGGGGGGTGGCGGCACGAACACGGCGTCGGACAACGTCGCCCCGGCCGCACCGATCCAATTCTGGGTGGTGCGAAATGCGCCCGGCGTGGCGTGTTCACCCCGAACGCCCGTCATCAGGATCTCGTGGATTTCCCTTAGCAACCGAGCCGATAGTGGCAGCTGAGCCAATCGGGCGATGCCAAAGTTGAGCGCCGCTGTATAGTTGATGACCTCATTTACATCCCCCAGAGGCTTGTCGCCACGCAATCTGGCTTCTGCAGCGACGAGGTCATCAAGCGAGGCCTGTGTCCCTTCGATCTGACTGGAAAGCACGGCTTCCCGCCGAACATACATGGCTGTGAACAGTTCGGGATGCGGCAGGGTCTCCACCGCGCCGTCAAGGCGGCCAAGCGCGAGATCGGCTCGGCTGAGTGACGTTGTGACCGGTCCCTTCAGATCAAGGTCCGATGGAGGAAGGGTTTCCGGAATGAAGGCGCTATAGCCCCTTGTCTGTCGGACATACCGCCCGGCTCGCCGGCTTCGCCCCCGTGCGCCGCTATTTTCAGAAATGCTCATAGCTTCGCATCACTCGCTCCATATTATTCGATTCGTATAATATGGAAGCTGGGCCGTTGCTATGTTTTTAGTTTGTCTAATAGCGATCGCGCCGCCCGCATCCGCGCCAGCTGCACATACAGCACCCCCACCCCGGCCAGCGTCAGACCCGCCACCTGCGTCGCCGTCAGCCGCTCGCCGAGGAACAGCACCGCCAGCACGGCGATCTGGATCAGCATGGTGTTGTTGATCAGGCTGGCCTCAAGCGCGCTGAGCACGGCTTGGGCGCGGTTCCACAGCCAGAAGGCCAGGGCGGTGTTGGCGACCGCCAGCCAGCCGACGATCAGCCAGCCGGGCAGGGTAATCTCGGGCCAGCCCTGAACCGCGATGCCGGTGGTCAGCAGGGCTGCGGCGCCCGCGGCCATGCTGAGGGCGGTGATCAGCGAGGGCGGGAGACCAGGGTCGCGATTGACCTTGCGGCCCAGCAGCGTCTGCCCCGCATTGGCCAGCACCCCGACCGTGCCGATGATGAGGCCGAGGCTCGCGCCGACGGGCAGGGCCTTCGATTCGAAATACAGGCCCGCGCCGCCGAGGAAGACGGCGATGCCCAGAATCTCCCGCCAGCCGATGCGTTCGCCCAGCAGGACCGCGCCGAGCACGGCGACCAGCGCCGGGGTGAAGGTCAGCATCAGGCTGAGGGTCGTCGCCGGCAGATACGAAAGGGCCAGGAATTGCGCCGCCTGGGTGACGCCGTACTGGAGCAGGCCGAAGCCGATCAGCAGGCCCCACTCGCGCCGCCCGCACCCGACCAGGGCCCGGCGGTTGGCCGGAGTCAGGATGATCGGCGACAACAGCAAGGCGGCCAGGGCGTAGCGCAGGCCCGCGAACGGCAGGGGGGCGATATCGACCAGCCCCCATTTGATCAACACCCAGGACGACGACCACAGGGCGGTCACGAACAGGGCGACGAACACGGCGGACAGATGGGCTCGGCCTGGGGTCACGGTCATGCACCGGCGAAATGCCCGGCTTGCGGGCCGCCGCCTAACGACTTATCCGGCGTCATTCGTGAGTTTTTCGCACATGACAACGCCCGCCATGCCCCTGAAAGCCCTGCACGCCTTCGACGCTGTGATGCGGCTGGGCGGCGTGGGACGGGCGGCCGAGCAGCTGGGCGTGACCCACGGCGCGGTCAGTCGTCAGATCGGCCTGTTGCAGCGGACCTTGGGCCAGCCCCTGTTCGAGGGACCCCGCAACGCCCGCCGGCCGACGGCGGAGGCCGAGCGGCTGTGGAGCGAGATCGCGCCGGCCTTCGCGGCGCTGGAGGCGGCCGTGGCCCAACGCGGCGGCGGTCGGCGGCGGGTCCGGGTGTCCTGCCTGTCGACCTTGGCGGCGCGCTGGCTGATTCCGCGCCTGCCGGGTTTTGCCACGGCGGCGCCGGAGACCACGATCGAACTTACCGAATCCTATGCCGCGCTGGACCGGACCCTGTGCGGGGCCGACCTGGCCATCCGCATGTGGACGCCCGGTGCGCCGGTTCCCGAAGGGCTGGAGGCTGTCGCCTTCATGGACAATACGATCGGCCTGGTCGTCGCCCGCGGCGCCAGGACGCCGGGCGCCCGGCTCGTCTCGCGGTCGCATCCGGGGGCCTGGACCAGTTGGTCAGCCCTGACGGGGCAGGTCGTCACCAGGGGCGCCGTGGTGGAGTTCGATCACCAACAGACCATGATCGAGGCGGCCGTGGCGGGTCTCGGCGCCGCCGTGGCGCAGCATCCGCTGGTCGAGGCCGAGCTCGCCGCCGGGCGACTGGACGCGCCACACGGCTTCGTCGCAGACGGCGCCGTCTTCGCGGCTTTCAGCCGGACCCACGACCTGAACCCGGCCGCGCGCCGGTTTCTCCGCTGGCTGCGCGCACAGGGCGGATCACGAGCGTATTGAGCGGCTTCCTGCGGCGCTCGTCCGCGCATGTGTCGCACAACAAGGCCGAACCTCCGGCGCGGCGTCGCGTTTGCTAGTCACGACCCAAGGGACGCGTATTGGTCCCGAAGCGGGACGACCGGAGCGCCAGCCCCCATGTTCGAATTCGGCCGGGATTTACGGAAGCTGTTCGAAAAGGCGCGCGAGAGCGACGACCTCGGCTGGCTGGAGCTGGTCGGCGCGGACCTGGTCGCGGCCGAGGCCCAATCGCTCGGCATCGACGCCGGTCGGATCTCCTGCGCCCATCCCTTTGATACGTGGATGCGGGCCTCGGCCCTGTGGCGCGAGCATGCCCGGCGGTCCGGACGCCGGACCAGCCTGGACCGCGCGGCGGCGGCGGCCTCGGACGCGGCAAGGCACACGGCCACGCCCGACCAGACCGCGGTGGCGGCGATCGAGTCCGGCGAGATTCACCTGTTGCGCTTCGACTTGTTCGGCGGCCCCGAGAAACTGACCGCGGCCGTGGCTGACGTTCAGTCGCTGACGGCGAACCGTCCGGCCACGCGTTCTGCTGCGGCGGCCTTGCACGCCCGGTTGACGGCGCGGCGGGCTCGGCTATCCGGCGAGCCGGCGGCCATGCTGGACGCAGCCGCCCTGCTGGATGCCGCCCTGCATGGGGCCACGGCCCTGCCGCCCACCGTCGGCGACGATCTGAGGCTGGATCGGGCGGCCTTGGGGCTGGAAGCCGGGGTGGCGCGCCGCGACGGGCGGCTGCTGGATCAGGCCGGGCGTGACCTGCGGGCGCTGGTCGAAACCGCCTCGCCGGACTACCGGCCCCTGACCCGGGCCCGCGCCTTGGCCCTTGCCGGCGCCGGGCTGATGGCGCTGGCGCGTCTGGCGAAAGACGAGACCGCCACGGCCCAGGGTCAGGCCCTGTTCGCCGCCGCCGCCGATCAGTTCACCCCCGACCACAGCCCGCTGGACTGGGTGGCCGTACAGCTCGCCCCGGCCGACACCGACACGCCGCTGGCGCGTCTGACCCAGGCCGAGACCCTGACCCGTGAGCCGGGCCTGATTTTGGGCGCGCTTGCCCGTGAAAGGCGGCTGGCGGCCGAGACGGCCCTTGCCGAGGCCATGGGCGATGTCGAAAGCCTGACCGGGCTGGAAGCTGTCGTGCGGCGCGGTCTGGCCGAGTCTGCGGGCGCCCAGCCGCTGGAGTGGGTCGCTGACCAGATCGGCATGGCCCATCTGGCCCTGGCCAAGGCGCGTCTGACGGCGACCGAACCCCGCGCCGTCGGCATGATGCTGGCCGAGGCCATGGAGACCGCCCGCGAATGGGGCGCTCCGGCGCTGGTTCAGCGCGCCGCCCTGTTGCAGCTGCAGGCGGTTGCGGCCTAGCCTCCCAGCGCCACGAACCCGCCGTTGCCGAAACCCGGCTTGCCGTAGCGCAGCGGCTGGCCGTCCTCGGCCATGACGCGGCCGCCGGCGGCTTCCAGCACCGCCTGACCCGCCGCCGTGTCCCATTCCGAGGTCGGGCCGGTGCGCGGATAGGCGTCGAACCGTCCCTCGGCGATCAGGCAGAATTTCAGCGACGAATCGGTCCCTTGCCACTGGACGCAGCCGTGGCGCGAAGCCAGCCGCTCTGCCTCCGCGTCTGTCATCGAGTGGCTCATCACCGCCATGGGCGAAGCGGGCCGGTTGCGCACCTTGATCGCCTGCCAGGTCTCGCCGAAGCGACGACGGAAAGCCCCGCCGCCCGGCGCGGCGCTGCGCCAGGTGGTGGCGGTCGCGGGCGCCGTCACCACGCCCGCGACCGGCGCGCCCTTGTGGATCAGGGCGATGTTGACGGTGAAGCTCTCGCGCCCCTCGACGAAGCCGCGGGTTCCGTCCAGCGGATCAATGAGCCAGAACCAGTCATCGGCTGACGCCGGCGCGCCGTCGGCGGCGACGGCCTCTTCCGCTACGGTCTGGACGCCGGGATAAAGGGCCTCCAGCCGCGCCAGGATCAGGGCTTCGGCCTCGCGGTCGGCCTGGGTCACGGGGCTGTCGTCGGCCTTGGACTCCGCCACCACGCCATTGCGCCAAAACGGCAGGATCACGCGCGCGGCGTCCTCGGCGAGATCAGCGAGGGCCTCGGTCAGTGCGCCGGACGCGAGGTCGGCGATCAGTCGTTTGCTCATGCCGCCCGATTAGAGCATCGGACCGGTTTCGCGAACCGGCAAATCAGGTCAGCGTCCGGCCAGTTTCCGACTGTTGCGCGCAAGGCCCGATGACCGACACCGCCTCCCCCCTCCCCGACGGCCAGGCCCTGGCTGCGTTGATCGCCGGCAAACTGTGCCACGACTTCATCAGCCCGGCCGGCGCGATCAGTTCGGGCCTCGACCTGCTGAAAGACCCCACGGCCCAGGACATGCGCGACGACGCCATGGGGCTGATCGAGGCCAGCGCCAAAAAGATGGTGGCTCTGGTCGCCTTCGCCCGCGTGGCCTTCGGCGCGGCGACCTCGGCCGAGAGGTTCTCGGGCGCCGAACTGGGCGGACTGGTCTCCGGCCTGACCGAGGGCGGGCGGGCGACGCTGGAGTGGAAGGCGGAAGACGCCAGCTATTCCAAGGCCCAGTCGCGGGCGCTGGTGAACCTCGCGTATTTGACGATGGCCGCCCTCCCGTCCGGCGGCGTGGCGACCGTTGTGACGCGAACCGACGGCGCCGGACTGGTCATTGAGGGTCGGGCCGAGGGCGCCCGCGCCCGCCTCAAGGGCGAAGCCGTCGCCGGACTGGCGGGTCTGCCGCTCGGTGAAGGCCTGTCCGGCCAGTGGATCCAGCCTTACTGGCTGTGGCTGACCGCCCATGACGCGGGCGGATCGCTGGATGTAGAGGCCGAGGAAGGGCGGGTCGTACTGACGGCCCACATGCCTAACTGAGGCTTAAGCCGGTTTCCCAAGGACTCGTTAACCGGCTCGGGCCGAATATGTGGCCCATGCACACGCGGGCGTTGCGCGGCTTTGTTTCGGAACCCGGATCTTGACCCCCAGAACCTGTCTGATCGTCGATGACAGCCGGATCATCCGCAAGGTGGCGCGCCGAATCGTCGAGGGGCTCGGGTTCGAGGTCGATGAAGCCGCCGACGGGGCCGAAGCCCTGGCCTTCTGCGGCGGGGTGATTCCAGAAGTCATCCTGCTGGACTGGTCGATGCCGGTGATGGACGGCATGACCTTCCTGCGCCGCCTGCGCGCCCTGCCCGGCGGCCTGGCCCCCAAGGTTCTGTTCTGCACCATCGAGACCCGCGCCGAACGCATCGCCGAGGCGTTGTCCGCCGGGGCGGACGACTATGTGATGAAGCCTTTTGACGGCGAAATCCTGACCTCGAAATTCGCTGAAGTGGGGGCCGTCTGACCCCATGAGCCCCGAGGACTTCGATCGCCTGCAATCGCTGATGGCCTCGCGCGCGGGCTTTCGGCTGACCCGCGACCGGATGAAGCTGGCCGAGCATCGGCTGGGTCCGGTGGCCCGGCGGGAGGGATTCGACACCGCCGACGCCATGCTGGCGTCGCTGTGGGCCAAGCCTGTCGCGAGCCTGGGCTGGGCGGTGATTGAGGCCCTGCTGAATCCGGAAACATGGTTCCGGCGCGACCGGGTCAGTTTCGACACCTTCGGCAAGGAACTGCTGCCCGCGCTCGGCAAGGCCCGGGGCGGCCAGCCCGTCAAGGTCTGGTCCGCCGGCTGTTCGACCGGCCAGGAAGCGTGGTCGCTGGCCATCGCCGCCCAGGAGGCCGGCGTCGCCGTCGAGATCGTCGCCACCGACCTGTCGCAGCGCGCGCTTGAGAAGGCCCGTTCCGGCGCCTACACCGGCTTTGAAATCCAGCGCGGCCTCAAGGCCGAGACCATGTTGCGCTGTTTTGATCAGGCCGAGGAGGCCTGGATCGCCAGGGCCGAGCTGCGGGCCATGGTCCATTTCGCCCGCGCCAATCTGGTCGACGCCCCGACGGACGCTCACCAGTTCGACATCATCTTCTGTCGTCATGTTCTCGGCGATGCCGATCCGGCCCGACGCGGCGAGATGTTCGACAATCTGGAACGACGGCTGGTCGATGACGGCTGCCTGTTCCTGGGCCCTGACGAGCAGCCGGAAAACGACAGCATCGCCTTCCGCCCGGTCGCTGGTCGCAAGGGCCTGTTCGTCAAGTCTCCCGCGGCGTTGAGACGGGTGGCGTAGGGGCCCCATTCCGCCGCCTTACTCGCGTACGCCGTCCGACACAGCAACGAACAACGCCCTCAATGGTTATTAACCTCACCGGAGGGTCCGGCTGGGGAGGCTGGATTGATTGTGCGCCGCTACAAGGGCCGCGGCAGGACTGCCGTCAGCCAGGAACCCCGAAAAGGCCGGGGCTGGATTTACCGGCTGTTCATGGCGTGGTTCGCAAAGGGGCGGCGGGTCCGGCTCTAGCCGGAGCCGCCGGTTCGACGCTGATGGCGCCCAAGGAAATCGTTCTCGATGCCGCTACCGGAACGCGAGCGCAGGTCGTCGGGGCCCAGTGCGGCGTTCCAGCCGGGACACGAGGCGCGTGAGAGACAGCAAGCCGGACATTCCGTTTCCCGATCGGGTCGCCCGGATCTGGGGCGGCCTCAACGAGATCGTGCGGACCGAGGGAGATGCCGAGGTCGCGGTGGCCGAGTTCTTTCAGGTGTCGCCGGAGGAACTGCGTTCCTGGCGCCTGGCCGAGGGCCGTCACCGCTGTCCCGGCGTCACCACGAGGGGACACGGCTGCCGGAACTACGCCTCTGCCGTGATCGACTATGATCCACGCACCTGGGCGTCTCGCGACCCGGTCTTTTGTCCGGCCCATATGAAGTCGGAGCACGCGCCGGCGACTGAACCCACGGGTTCGCCCGCGCCTGCCCCGCAGACCACCGGCCGAAACCCGGCGCCCGAGGATGACGCGAGCGTCACAGCCCGCTAGCCTGTCCTTTCATCGGGGAGGATTGATCATGCGGCTGCTCTGGCTGGTGGGCTCATTGGCGCTCGCGCTGCTGATCGCGGTGCTGACCTTGCAGGTCCCGGCGCCGGCCGGAATCGACGCCCCCGCCACGGCCTTCTCCGCCAGCCGGGCCATGGCCGACGTCCGTGAGATCGCCCGCCGCCCCCACCCCGTCGGTTCGGCTGACCATGCGCGGGTCCGGGCCGTGCTGCTGCAACGGATGGAGGCGCTGGGTCTGCAGACCTCGACCCAGACCGGCCCCCTTTCGCCCGCGGCGGTGCGCCGGCTTGAGCGTGAAGGCGGCTCCGCGACCGGGGTCGAGCTGACCAACCTCATTGGCGTCCTGCCCGGACGCGACCCGCGCCTGCCCGCCGTCGCCCTGATGGCCCACTATGACACCGTGCCGGATTCCGCCGGCGCGGCGGACGACACGACGGGCGTGGCCGCCATCCTCGAGGCCGTCCGCGCCATCCGCGCCCGCGGCCCGGCCGACCGCACCCTGGTCGTCCTGCTGACTGACGGCGAGGAGCTGAACCTGGACGGCGCCCGCGCCTTCTGGGGCGGCCACCCCTTGCGCGACCGCATCGGCGCGGTGGTCAATCTGGAAGCGCGCGGCGGCGGCGGCCGGGCCATGATGTTCGAGACCGGGCGGGGCAATGCCGGGACCATCGGCCTGTTCGCCCGCGCCGGCGCCCGCGCGACCGGCGGCGTCTCGTCCAATTCGCTGGCGGTGTTCGTCTATGAGGCCATGCCCAACGGCACCGACTTCACCATCCCCAAGGACCGCGGCGTCCAGGGGATCAACCTCGCCTTCATCGGCCGCCCGGAACAGTATCACGCCGCCGTCTCGACCCCCGACGCGCTCGATCAGGGCAGCGTCCAGCATATCGGATCGCAGACGCTTGAGACGGCGGATGCCCTGCTGCGCGCGCCCGCCCTGCCCACCGCGACCGCCAATCTGGTCTATGCCGACCTGTTCGGTCGTGTCGTCGTCGGCCATCCGCCGGTCATGGGATGGGCCCTGCTGGGGCTGGCCTTCCTCGGGCTCGGCCTCGCCGTCTGGCGCGCCAGATCCCACGCGGGCCTGACCTTTCCCGACATCGGACGCGGGGCGATCGACGGGCTGTGGTTCCTTTCGACAGGGCTGGTTCTGACCCAGCTCGTGCGCCTGATGGCCGGGCCGATGTCGGGCCGCGCCGAGAGCGCCGACGCCTATTACACCCTGCTGGCCCGGCTGCCGTGGATGGAGGCCGGCGTGGCCCTGACCGTGCTGGCTGTCGTCCTCGCCCTGCTGGGCGGCCGGACGCGCGTGGATCGCCGCATCGTCGCGGGCGCCATCGCCGCCGCCGCCGTTCTGGCCCTGATCCTCGGCGGGGTGAACCTCATCGTCATCGGCGCAGCGGTCGTCGCCGTCGGCCTGTCGCTGGTCCCCGGCTTCGCGGCCCGTTCGACCTGGGGCGGCTGGACGGGGCTGATCGGCCTGATCCTGATCCTCGCCACGGCGGCCCAGGCCGCCGCGCCCGAGGCGGCCTTCCTGTTCGTCTGGACCGGCCTGCTGGCCGCCGTCATCGCCGCCGTCGCCGCCTTCCTCGACCCCGGCCTGACCCGTCCCGGCTCCCTGGCCCCGGCCGCGGTGGCCGCCGTGCTGGGCGGCGCCTGGATCATGGGTCAGGCCCACACCGTCTTCCTCGGCATCGGCATGGATATGCCGGGGGTGCTGGTCCTGCTCGGCCTGCTGGTGCTGATGCTGGTCCGGCCGCTCAGTCCGGAGCAGGGTCTGGCGCGGCCTCTGCTGGTCGCGGCGGCGGCGGCCCTGATCCTCGGCGCCGGCCTGTCGGTCGCGGCCCAGGTCATGGAGCCGATGGTCGATGCGAGCACGGCCTGACCCGACGATGACCACACCCCTCTATCTCGAAGACCTCCACATCGGACAGACCTTCGTCAGCGACCCGGTCACCGTGACGGCCGACCAGATCAAGGCCTTCGCCCGCGAGTTCGACCCCCAGCCCTTCCATCTCGACGAAGACGCCGCCCGCGACACCCTGTTCCAGGGCCTGGCCGCCAGCGGCTGGCACACGGCGGCTCTGACCATGAAGCTGCTGGTGCAGTGTTTCCCGCTGGCCGGTGGCCTCGTCGGCGCCGGCGGCGAGACGACCTGGCCGCGCCCGACCCGACCTGGCGACTCCTTGGCCCTCCACGTCGAGGTGCTGGAGATCACCCCGTCCCGCTCCCGCCCCGACCGCGGCATGATCCGCACCCGTACCGAGACCCGCAACCAGCACGGCGAGACGGTTCAGGTCTCGACGGTGCGTATCGTGGCGTGGCGGCGGGGGGCCTGAGCCTGAACGCCGGCTGCTGATTGAGCGGAGCGCGATCCCATCCGAACCGTTGCCGACATGTCAGGCAGGTCGGCCTGCAGCTGGCGAGTACCTGCCGGATCCCGGCTCGAACCGCAGACTGATTGGAAGCGTGCCGGAATGATCCGCTCCGGACCCATACGTTTCGTACAAGGGGTCCCATTTGCACGACGAGATCAGGCGGAGAGGGAACGCGACTGGAAGCTCAGCAGTTGTGGCGTCGGAGCCGTCGGCCGTATGACGCGGCCACACGCACTTCGGGGATCTCACAATGCTGTTATACGAGGGGACCACTTGCTGGCGCGTCGGGGTCGCCCCGCGCGCGGCCTTCCTGCTCGATATGGCTGACTACTTCCTGGCGGCCAGGGACGCCATGTCCAAAGCCAGGCGCTCGATCCACTTGCTGAACTGGGCGTTTGATCCCGATACCCTGTTCGACCCCGAGCCGGGCTGCACGGGGCCAGACGCCGACCGCTTTGGCGCCTTCCTGAAGGAACTGGCTGGCAGCCGACCAGAATTGGATGTGCGCGTGCTGTGCTGGAAGTCGCCCATGCCCATAGCCGCGACCCAGGACTTCTTTCCACTCAAGGCGCGCAAATGCTTCGCGGGCACGCCGGTAAAGTTCGTGCTCGACGGCGCCTTGCCGCTGGGCGCCTCGCATCACCAGAAGGTCATTGTCATCGACGATGCGGTCGCGTTCTGTGGCGGCGGCGACATCGGCCCCGACCGCTGGGACACGCCTGATCATCTCGACAACAATCCGCGCCGCGAGAAAACCTCTCACGATAACAAGTGCTTCGATTCACGCCACGAGGTGATGACGGTGGTTGACGGCGCGCCCGCTCGCGCCTTGGGGCAGTTGTTTCGCGATCGCTGGCTACGGGCCACCAACGAGACCTTGCCTGAACCTGACGTCCTCCCGCCCTCGGCCTGGCCAGCCTCCGTAAAGCCTGACTTTCGTCAGGTCTCCGTGGGTTTGTCACGCAGCGTGGCGGCGTGGCGGCAGGTCAAGCAGGTACGGGAAAGCGAGGCGCTCTATCTGACGTCAATCGCGGCGGCAAAGCGCTGCATTTATATGGAGAACCAATACCTCACCTCCCCGATCATGGCCGAGGCCCTTGCGGCGCGCCTGGCCGAGCCGAAGGGCCCGGAGATCATCCTGATTTCGACCCAACATTCGCCCAGCTATTTCGACCAGATGACCATGGATCGCACCCGGTCGGTGTTTCTCAAGCGACTACAGGACGCCGACAAGTACGGCCGCTTTCATGCCTACAGCCCGATCACCGCCCTGGGCCACACGATCATTGTCCACGCCAAGATGGCCATCATCGACGACGTGCTGTTGCGCGTCGGATCGAGCAACCTGAATAATCGGTCGTTCGGCTTTGACACGGAATGTGATTTGTCGATCGAGACGCCGCGCGGCGCCCGCGGAGCTGCGCAGCGGTCGCGCATTCTGGATATTCGAACCCGCATCATCGCCCATTGGTTCGGCTGTGACGACCGTGTCGTCCAGGCGGCCCTCCACAAAGCAGGTCGGGTCGGTTCTGCCATCGAGTCGCTGCGTCTGGCTGGTTACTGCCGCCTGCGACCGTTGGCGCCAACCCCCATTGGGCCAATGGCCACCTTTATCGCGACCTTCCACATCGGAGACCCGATAACGCCGCACGACTCATGGCGACCCTGGACCCGGCGGGCGCGCCTGAAGGCGGCCCTCGCAGCGGCGGCCCGCAAGGTCCAGCGCGCTGGCCTGCCGACGCCGCCGAGGCGGCTCAGCAAAAAGTCGATCTAACAGCAGCGTCTGCTAGCCACCCCTAGGTCCAATCGACATTCAGGGATTCCCGGATCGCCGGATGCGTGATTCATAGGTCTCCGCTTTGGCGGAGGTCTGAGATGGGTGTGAAGCGATACGAACTGGACGAGGCGCAGTGGGCTCGTATCGAGCCGCTATT
>NZ_JAUXQZ010000045.1 GCF_030682035.1 Brevundimonas sp.
TCTGCCCCTGCCACGGTTCGCACTACGACGCCTCGGGCCGCATCCGTAAGGGCCCCGCGCCCAAGAACCTCGTCGTGCCGGAGTACGCTTTCCTCTCCGACACCCGCATCAAGATCGGCTGAGGGCGAGACCGATGAGCGATCACGAATCCACCTATGTCCCGAAGACCGGCCTCGAGAAATGGCTCGACACCCGTCTGCCGATCATCCGCTTCGGCGCTGACTATATGTCGCTGCCGACCCCGAGGAACCTCAACTACTGGTGGACCTTCGGCGGTATCCTGGCCCTCTGCCTGGTGATTCAGATCGCCACCGGCGTGATCCTGGCCATGCACTATGTGCCGAACACCGAAATGGCCTTCGCCTCGGTCGAGCGCATCATGCGTGACGTCAACGGCGGCGACGTGATCCGCTACACCCACGCCAACGGGGCCTCGATGTTCTTCATCGCGGTCTATCTGCACATGCTGCGCGGCCTCTACTACGGCTCGTACAAGGCGCCGCGCGAGATGATCTGGATCGTCGGCTGCCTGATCTTCTTCCTGATGATCGCCACCGCCTTCCTCGGCTACGTCCTGCCGTGGGGCCAGATGTCCTACTGGGGCGCCGAGGTGATCACCAATCTGATCGGAGCCATCCCGGTAGTCGGCGAGCCCGTCCTGATCTGGCTGCGCGGCGGCCCGGCGATCGACAACGCCACGCTGAACCGCTTCTTCTCGCTGCACTATCTGCTGCCGTTCGTGATCGCCGGCTGCGTGGTCCTGCACCTGTGGGCGCTGCACGCGGCGGGCCAGAACAACCCCGTCGGCATCCTGATCCCGAAGGATCGCGAGAAGAAGGACATGGTCCCGTTCCACCCGTATTTCACGGTCAAGGACGGCTTCGCCATCATCCTGTTCCTGATCCTGTTCGCCCTGTTCGTCTTCTTCATGCCGGACGCCCTGGGCCACGCCGACAACTATATTCCGGCCAATTCGCTGGTGACCCCGGCGCACATCGTGCCCGAGTGGTACATGTTGCCGTTCTACGCCATCCTGCGCGCCATCCCGGACAAGTTCGGAGGGGTGATGGCCATGTTCGGCTCCATCGGCGTGCTGTTCATCCTGCCGTGGCTGGATACGTCCAGGGTGCGCTCGATGCGCTACCGCCCGACGATGCGGACCTTCTTCATCATCTTCGTGATCGTCGGTCTGATCCTCGGCTGGTGCGGGGCCCAGCTGCCCGACGCGCCGGTGATCGGGACCTTCAAGACCTTCGTCCTGATCGACGGCGACCTGAACAGCTATCTGTGGCTGACACGGCTCGCGACGGCCTACTATTTCGCCTTCTTCCTGATCATCCTGCCCCTCGTGGGCCTGCGAGAGACGCCGCTGCCGATCCCGGCGACGATCTCGGAGCCGGTGCTGTCGGGCGGCGACGCCATGACGGCGGCGGCCCCGGCCTCGCCCGAGAAGAAGGGCTGAGCGGGACCATGACCCTCAAGACGAATATCCGCGCCATGAAGAAGACCCTGGTCCTGATCGCCGCCGCCGGCCTGACCTTCGCGGCCCAGCCCGCGCTGGCCGAGGGGCAGGCGCATGCCCTGCGCGACGGCGGCTTCAGCTTCGAGGGCCCCTTCGGGAGCTTCGACCGGAACCAGCTGCAGCGCGGCTACAAGGTGTATCGCGAGGTCTGTTCCTCGTGCCACAGCATGAACCTCATGCATTTCCGCACCCTGGCCGAACCGGGCGGGCCGTTCTTTGACGCGCACCAGGCCAGTCCGGCCGAGAACCGCTTCGTCAAGGCCCTGGCCAAGGAAGTGCAGATCGCGGACATCGACACCGAGACCGGCGAGCCGGTGATGCGCGACGGCACGGCCGCCGACCGCTTTCCCAGCCCCTATCCGAACGCGACAGCCGCTGCGGCGGCCAACGGCGGGGCGGCTCCGCCCGACCTGTCGGTCATGGCCAAGGCCCGTGAAGGCGGCGCCAACTACATCTATTCGCTGCTGACCGGCTATTCGGCGGTGCCGGTGGGCCTGCAGATCCGGCCGGGCCAGCACTACAACACATATATGGCCGGCGACCTGACGCCGTTCATGCCCGAGGGCGCCCATGTGCCGCCGGGCGGGTTCATCGCCATGCCGGCCCCGCTGGCCGCCGGGCAGGTGACCTACGACGACGGCACCGTCGCCTCGGTCGACCAGATGGCCAGGGACGTGGCCGCCTATATCGGCTGGGCCTCTGACCCGCGGCAGGTTCAGCGCAAACAGACCGGCGTGGGCGTGCTGATCTTCCTCTTCATCTTCGCGGGCATCACCTATCTCAGCTACCGCCGGATCTGGAAGGGCGTGGCCCACTAGGGCTGCCGACACTGATTCCGCATCGGCTCCCTGACCCGGGAAAGCTCGGGCGCATCGACACCCGGCGGGCGGCGCCCTAACGTCCCGGCCTCTGATTTCGGCTGAGGATGTTTCCGTTCATGCGTCTGTTTCCGACCGCCGCCGTGCTTGCCGCCGGCGCCCTGATTTCCGCCTGCGCCAGCATGGGGGAGGACGGGTCCGCCCCCGCCGCGCCGGCCGCGACCTTTGAGACGGCCCGCCTGTCCGAACACGTGCGGGTGCTGGCCGACGACAGCTTCCAGGGACGGGGCATCTCCACGCCGGCCGAGGACATGACCATCGGCTACCTCAGCGAACAGTATGCGGCCGCGGGCTTCCAGCCCGGCGGGGCGAACGGATCCTGGACCCAGGACGTGGCGCTGAACCGGTTTACAGCCTCCAATTTCCGGGGCGTCCGGCTGAACGTCGGCGGCGAGGCCATTCCACTGACGCAAGGCCAGCAGATCACCATCTCGACGCGCCGACCGGGCAACCACGTCATGCTGACCGACGCGCCGCTGGTGTTCGTCGGCTATGGCATCAAGGCGCCCGAGCGGAACTGGGATGACTTCAAGGGCGTGGATGTGCGCGGCAAGGTCATCGTCGTGCTGGTCAATGACGCCGACTTCGAACAGCCGGAACTGAACACCTTCAACGGCCGGGCCATGACCTACTATGGCCGCTGGACCTACAAGTATGAGGAGGCGGCCCGGCAGGGCGCGGCCGGCGTCATCGTTGTGCACGAGACGGCTCCGGCCTCCTATGGCTGGACCACGGTGCAGAACAGCTGGTCGGGACCGCAGTTCGACATCGTCCGCGCCAACGCCGCGGCCGAGCGCGTCGGCATGGAGGCGTGGATCCAGCGTGATGTGGCCGTCGATCTGTTCCGCCGCGCGGGTCAGGATTTCGAGGCCCTGAAGGTCGCCGCCCGCAGCCGCGACTTCCGCCCGGTCGAACTGACCGGCGCGACATTCAGCGGCATGTTCGACGTCGCCACCACCCAGGTGACGACCCACAATGTCATCGCCCGCCTGCCGGGAACGACCCACGCGGACGAGACCATTCTCTACACCGGCCACTGGGATCACATCGGCGTCGGCGAGCCCGACGCGGCGGGTGACCGCATCTTCAACGGCGCGGTCGACAATGCGACCGGCACCGCCGGCCTGCTGGAGCTGGCCCGAGTCTGGGGCGCCGGTCCGCGGCCGGAGCGGTCGATCGTGATGATCAGCTTCACCGCCGAGGAAAGCGGCCTGCTGGGCTCGGAATTCTACGCCACCAATCCGGTCTATCCGCTGGCGACGACGGTGGCGGGCTTCAACATCGACGCCATGAACGTCTATGGCCGGGTCGCCGATGTGGACATCATCGGCTCGGGCCAGTCCGACCTCGACGCCCGCGTCACCGCCGAAGCCATCCGCCAGGGTCGGACCGCCAAACCGGACGGCAACCCGGCCTCGGGGAGCTATTTCCGCTCGGATCACTTCCCCCTGGCCAAGCGCGGCGTGCCGATGGCCTATGTCGATGGCGGCGGTGCCTTCCGCGACGAACCGATGGCGGTGCGCGACGCGGCCCGGTCAGAATACAGCGCGCGCCGCTATCACCAGGCCGACGACGAATGGTCGCCCGACTGGGACCTGCGCGGTCAGGTCGAGGACCTGCAGCTGATCTATTCGATCGGCCGCGACTTGGCGAACAGCCGCGACTGGCCGGAATGGATGCCGGGCTCCGAGTTCGGTCCGGCGCGCGCGCCGAGCGCGAGCCAGCGGCGGTAGGAGGTTCCGGTCTCCTTCCCCCGTAGTGGCGAGGGTGGTCGCGCAGCGACCGGGTGGGGAACGCCAGCCACGCGCCGGCTGCGCCAAGCTTCAGACTTCCCCACCGGGCTCGTCTCCGCCTCGCCGTCCCTCCCCATGAAGGGGAGGGAGAGCCGACTTTCCACATGACCAAAACTTAACACGCGCTGTTGCGACGGCCCCCTACAGTGCGCGCCTTCAGTCCGGCGTTGGAGCCTGCCACATGTTTCGCAAAATGATGGGCGGCGTCGCCGTCGCCGCCGTGCTGCTGGCCGCCGGCACGGCCTCGGCCCAGGACGTCTCCGCCCAGCGCCTCAGCGACGGCATCCGCACGATCAGCGCCGACGCCTTCCAGGGCCGCTATCCCGGCACCGAAGGCGAGCGCATGACCTTGGCCTGGCTGCAGGCGCAGTACGAGGAAATGGGTCTGGAGCCGGGCGGTCCGAATGGCCAGTGGACCCAGGCCATCGAGCTGAAGCGCTACACGCCGGTCGCCGGCGCCGCCAGCGCCAGCTGGTCCGGCCCGGACGGCGTCGCCCATCCGCTGGTTCCCGGGACCGACATCGTCATTCGCGCCGTGTCCAACGACGGCAGGGCCGCCATCGCCGGCGCCCCGGTCGTCTTCGCCGGACACGGCATCTACGCCCCCGAGCGGAACTGGGACGACTACGGCGACCTGGACGTGCGCGGCAAGGTCGTGGTCATCGTATCGGGCGAACCGGACGGCGACCTGTTCAACGGCGCCTATGCCACCAACTACCAGTCGGGCGCCTACAAGGCCGACGAGGCCTTCCGCCGCGGCGCGGTCGGCGTGATCACCCTGTGGACCGACGGCAATAGCTGGGAGCGGGTCGCCCAGGGCGGAAACCGCCAGCGCACCCTGACCCCGGGCGCGGCGGATCTGGAATTCGCCGCCATCCTGAACCACGACGCCGCCATGGCCATGGCGACCGCCGCCGGCCTCGGCATGGATTCCTTCGGCGACATCGCCTCGGGCGAGTTCAAGGCGAGGGAGATGACCGGCGTGACCCTGTCGGTCGCCGCCGAGGAGACCATCGACACCCTGACCACCCACAACCTGCTGGCCAAAATCACCGGCACGGAACGGCCGAACGAGACGATCATCTATTCGGCCCACTGGGATCACGTCGGCGGCGCGGCCCAACATCCGAACGCGCCCGCGGACGACCAGATCTGGAACGGCGCCTGGGATAACGCCTCGGGCACCGTCGGCGTCGTCGAGGTGGCCCGCCAGTTCGCCGCCGCGCCCAAGCCCGAGCGCACGGTGGTCTTCGCCCATATGGCGGCCGAGGAAATGGGCCTGCTCGGCTCCTACGGCTACGCCGCCGATCCGGTCTATCCGCTGGAGACCACGGTCGCCGACATCAATATCGACATGCTGCCGCTGTCGGCCCCGACCCGGGACCTGGCCATTTTCGGCAAGGGCCAGAATGATCTCGAGGACCGGCTGGAGGTTCTGGCCCAGGCGGAAGGGCGCTATGTCACCGACGACCGCGAGCCGGAGCAGGGCTATTACTACCGCTCCGACCACTTCCCCTTCGCCCGCGCGGGCGTGCCGGCGCTGATGCCCTGGCACGGCGTCGATCTGGACGGGGGCGGCGTCGCCGTCGGCCAGCCGGCCTATACGGCGAAATTCACCGCCGACTATCACAAGTCGTCCGACGAATGGTCGGCTGAACTCGACTTCAGCTCAGCGGTCGAAAACCTGAACCTGCTGGTCCAGCTGGGCAGCCAACTGGCCAATGGCGAGGACTGGCCGATGTGGAAGCCGACCTCGGAGTTCGCCGTGGTCCGCGCCCGCTCGGACGCCGCTCGCCAGTGACGGTCACGATCCGGCCCCTGACCGGCGACGGCTCGCCGCCGGTTGAGGGGTCGTATCCGCAGGCGGTCGAGGTCATGGCCCCGACCCGCTGGCTCTATCTGTCGGGCCAGATTCCGGTCGCGCCGGACGGCTCGCTGGCGGCGGATTTCACCGGCCAGTGTGAACAGGTGTGGTCGAACATCGAAACCCAGCTGGCCGCCGCGGGCATGACGCTGGACAACCTTGTCAAGGTCACGACCTTCCTGTCGGACAGGGCCCATGCGCTGGAGAACCGCGAGGTTCGCGTCCGGCGGCTGGCGGGACGTCAGCCGGCTCTGACGGTGATCATCACCGGCCTCTTTGACGAGGCCTGGCTGGTCGAGATCGAGGCGGTGGCGGCGGCGTAGTTCCTCCCCTGAAGGGGAGGAACGCGCGCATTGACGCGTTGCGGCATCCATCCGTTCGCCGCACTGTCACGCCATGAGCCGCTGGTCGCCGCAGCCCGCCCCCGATGAGCCCGACGGCCTGATCCTGTTCGACGGGGTGTGCGTGTTCTGCTCGCGCTGGGTGCGGTTCGTGATCGACCGCGATCCGGAGCGGCGGTTCCGCTTCATCGCGATCCAGTCGGAACCGGGCCGGGTACTGGCGGCGCGGTTCGGGATCGATCCGGAGGCGCCGCAGACCAATGCGGTGGTCTGGAGCGGCCGCATCTTCTTCAACTCGGACGCCGGGCTGACCCCGCTGGGCGCGCTGACGGCGACGCGGCCGCTGGGTGTGCTGAAGGCCGTTCCGAGGGGGGTGCGGGACCCGGTCTATGACCTGATCGCGCGGAACCGCTATGCGATCTTTGGGCGGACGGAGACCTGCATGGTTCCGTCGGCGGACGACCGGGCGCGGTTCCTGATGTGATGCGGCAGCCGCGACCGGACCCGCGGCGACCACCCCTCGGTCGAGAATCGGGGGTGCGCCGGGCCATGGAGTGGAAGACGACGCACCCGGCCAATGCGCCGGAGCCGGCGACCGCTACGCCCGCTTCCTGACGAACACCGTACCCGCCGAATAGCCCGCCCCGAAGCTGCAGATCAGGCCGGTGTCCCCGGCCGCCATGTCCTGCTGGCGCAGGTGGAAGGCGATGATCGAGCCGGCCGAGGAGGTGTTGGCGTATTCGTCGAGGATGATGACGTTCTCCTCCGGCGTCGGCTCGCGGCCCAGCACCTTGCGGCCGATGAACTGGTTCATGTTGATGTTGGCCTGATGCAGCCACATCCGCTTGAGCCCGTGCGGGTCGATGCCGAGGTCGCGGGCGTGGTCGACGATCATGTCGGAGACCATGGGCACCACGTCCCTGAACACCTTGCGACCCTGCTGGATGAACAGCTTGTCGGGCGCGCCAATGCCCTCGGGGGCGGCGTTGTTGAGGAAGCCGAAATTGTTGCGGATGTTGTTCGAGAAGACGGTCTTGAGCCGCGTGCCGAGTACGTCCCAGCCGCCGGGGCCGGCCTGGTCCGATGACTCGACGATGACGGCGGTGGCGACGTCGCCGAAGATGAAATGGCTGTCGCGATCCCTGAAGTTCAGATGGGCCGAGCAGACCTCGGGATTGATCATCAGAACGGCCTTGACCGAGCCAGAGGCGATGAAGTCGGCGGCGGTCTTGATGCCGAAGGTGGCCGAGGAACAGGCCACGTTCATGTCGAAGCCGAAGCCGTCGATGCCCAGCGCCTGCTGGATCTCGACGGCCAGGGCCGGATAGGGGCGGGGCATGTTGGAGGCGGCGCACAGGACGGCGCCGATCTCCGAGACCGGCTTGCCCCAGGCGGCGATGGCTTCGCGGGCGGCGGCGACGGCCATCTCGGCCATGATCGACAGGTCTTCGTCGGCGCGTTCGGGGATGTTCGGGGCCATGCGGGCGGGGTCGAGGACGCCGGCCTTGTCGAGCACGAAGCGCGACTTGATGCCCGAGGCCTTCTCGATGAACTCGACCGAGGAGGGGGTCAGTTCGGCGACGTCGCCCTCGAGGATTTCAGCGGCGTGGTCGGCATTGAACCGCTCGGCGTAGGCATTGTAGGCGGCGACCAGCTCGGCGTTGGAGATCGACTGTTCGGGGGTGAACAGGCCGGTGGCGGCGATGACGGCATGGGACATCTTGTAGGGCCCTATCGCTCGCGGCGCGGCCGCTCGCTGCTTGAGGGCCGGGCGCAGAGTTCTGTTTCTGGATGGACTAGATAGGCTTGACTACGGGAGTCGTCGAGGCCGCCTCATGGCGCGCCAGCAGGCGGTGGGCGGCGTCGAGATGCAGGCGTTCAACCATGCGGTAGCCGACCCGGATCGCGCCCTTGCCCTGGGCCTCTGCGTCGGCGAAGGCGGCGACGACCTCGTGGGCCTTGGCCACCTCTTCGGGCGAGGGCGAGAAGGCGATGTTGGCGGCGTCGATCTGGGCGGGGTGGATCAGGCTCTTGCCGTCGAAGCCGAAGGCGCGGCCCTGCAGGCATTCGGTGCGCAGGCGGTCGGCGTCGTCGGTGGCGTTGACCACGCCGTCGATGGCCAGCAGGCCGTGGCCGCGCGCGGCGGCGACGACGGCGGCGAGCCAGGGCTTCAGCGGCTCGCGCTCGGGGCCGAGGATGAGGTTCATCCGCTCGCCGAAGTCATTGATGCCCAGCATCAGGGCCGCGAGCGGGGCGCCGGCGCCGGCGATCTGGTCGAGACGCAGGACCGACAGGGGGGTCTCGACCATGATCCACAGGGGGACGCCGACGGGCAGGCGGGCGGCGACTTCGTGCACGGCCTCGGGGCTCTCGATCTTGGGGGCGACGACAAAATCGGGCGTGAGGCCGGAGAGGGCCCCAAGATCGTCGGCGCCCCAAGGGGTGTCGAGGCCGTTGACGCGCACCCCGACCCGAGCCCGGAAACCGCCTGCGGACAGGGCGGCGACCATGGCCTGTCGGGCCTCGACCTTGGTCTCGGGGGCGACTGCGTCCTCGATGTCCAGGATCACGGCGTCGGCGTTCAGGCCGCGCGCCTTTTCGATCGCTCGGGGATTGCTGGCGGGCAGGTAGAGGACGGAGCGGGTCAATTCGAGTGGCCGCGCTCGTCGACCCTGCGGGATCTCCCGATCCGACGCGACCGGCATCAGACCTTGCCCGTGACGGGGATCAGCGCCCCGGTGATCGCGCGGCTTTCCGGCGAGGCGAGGAACAGCATGACCCGCGCGAGGTCGGAGGGTGCGACCCATTTGGCCGGATCGGCGTCGGGCATGTCGGCGCGGTTCTGGGCGGTATCGAGGATCGACGGCAGGACGGCGTTGACGGTCACCGACGTGTCCTTCAGCTCCTCGGCCAGGCTTTCGGTCAGGCGGTGCACGCCCGCCTTGGCAGCGGCGTAGGCCCCCATGCCGGCCGCGCTCTTCAGCGCCGCATTGGCTCCCACGTTGACGATACGGCCTTCCGGCGACGCCTTGAGATGGGGCAGGGCGGCGCGGCCGGCGTTCAGGGCGGTGGTCAGGTTGAGGGCGAACATCCTCGCCCAAGCGGGTTCCGGGTCTTCTGTAGTTTGCCAAACAAAGCCGCCGGCGATGTTGAGCAGGGCGTCCAGCCGCCCGAAACGCGCCGCCACGGCGTCAATGGCGTTCATGGCCGAGGCTGGATCGGTCAGGTCGACGCCGCCCAGTTCGAGCACGCCATCGGGAGCGGACTGGCCCCGGACATGGTCTATCACGGCGACCCTGAGCCCGTCGGCCAGCGCCGCCTCGACAACGGCCCGGCCCAGGACGCCATGGCCGCCCGTGATTGCGATCACCCGATCAGACACGCCGCGCCTCCCAAAAATCACAGTCCGTAGCGTCCGAAGTGTTCAATGCCATGGACCGCTCGGAAGGAAAAATACCGTCCGAAGCGTCCGAAGCGTCCGAAGCGTCCACTCCGTCCGGATGGTTCAGCCGAACACGCGGGCCATCAACCCTTCGAGAGCCTGCGCGTCCACTGCGTCAAAAGCGGACGTGACCGTCGCGTCCAGGTCGAGAACGGCGATCAGAGCGCCGGAGCCGTCGAACACCGGAACCACGATCTCGCTGGCCGAGCGGCTGTCGCAGGCGATGTGGCCCGGGAAGGCGTGGACGTCGTCCACAATCTGCGTCGTGCGATCCAGCGCCGCCGCACCGCAGACGCCGCGGCCGAAGGCGATTCTCAGGCAGCCCAGGGTGCCCTGATACGGGCCGACGACCAGTTCGTCGGCCTTGTCGGGGTCGACGACGTAGAAGCCGGTCCAGAAGAAGGCGGGAAAGGCGTCGGCGAGCATGGAGGCGACCGTGGCCATCCGCGCCGTGCGGTTGGGTTCACCGTCCAGAACGGCCAGAATTTCGGCCTCGACCTCTGCATAGCGGGCGGCTTTGTCGGCGGGTCGATCATCGCGGGCGGCATAGGCCATCGGGGGTGCTCCAGGAGTCTGGTCGATCCATATAGGAAGCCGCCGCCCGACTGGCGAGGGCCGCATTTCCCCTCACAGGCGAGTGCGCAACTCGCTGATTCGCGTGGAAAACTCTCTCCAAGTCATAAAATGGCCGCTATGCGGCAACGCTTTATTGGAAACCGGCGTTTACCTTGACAGAAGGTTAACGGGGCCGGACTGTCCAGCTTGCGCAGAGGTAGGCGCAATGGGCAGGAGGCTGCCCGCTTTGGTCGTGCGAGGGTATATGGGCGAGGGTCGATCCAACGAGGAAGGCGGCTCCCGTTCGGGCCGGGGCCGCGGTCCCGTCGCCATCGCAGCGGTCGCCGGTGTGCTGGCCCTGACCGCGCTCGGCATGGTCTCTTGCGGCAATAGCGGCGGCGGCAACGGCGTGCAGTTCTGGCAGCGTAACGACGCGGCCTCCAACGCCTGCCCGCGTCCAGCCTCCCTGACCGGCTCGGAGTTCAACGCCCAGGAGACCGGCCTGCGGGCCCTCCGCCGCGCGGCCTTCCGCGGTGATTTCTTCGCCCAGCTGGAGCTCGGCGGGCGCTATGCGGCGATCCGGGCGACCGACAAGAACATAGAGGACCCGATCGAAAGCAGCACCTGGTACGCCATGGCGCTGGCCAATGACGAGGGCTACGCCCCGATCAATCGTGTCGACCGCGGCGGCTTCGGCGGCTGGCGGCCGCTGTCGAAATACGACGACTGCCGCGCCTATGAGCGGCACACGGCCTATCAGCGCCTGGACCGTCAGCTGGGCCAGATGACCCGGGAAGAGCAGGAGGCGGTGCGCGACCGCGTCATCTACATCCTGTCGACCCAGGACGCCTATGGCTACCGCACCCTGGCGCGGCTGCACGACGGTCTGTACGGCCCGTTCGGCGAACCCGAGGACAATCGCGAGGCCCGCGAGGCCTGGGGCCGCAACGCGGGCGGCAACAGCCGCGACCGCAACCGCCGTGGCTACCACTCGGCCACCAACCTGTTCCAGCGCAACGACGTCGACGCCTATCTGTACAACTACCTCGCGGTGCAGACCGGCGATGTCGGCGCCTATGTGCTGCTGAAGGATTTCGAACGCTCGGCCCCGAGCCGCGGCCAGTATCAGGGGTTCGTCGAGACCAAGGCGCGACAGTGGACGCCGCCGTTCGAATTCTACCCCAATGCCGCGCCGCGGTCCGGCGTGCCCTTCTCGGACGAGAGCCGCCCGCGCGGCGACGCCTATGAATACGCCCTGGGCCGGATGGGCGGCGAACTGCCGTTCCTGCACGTCGGGCGGGCCTTGAGGTATCTGGGCATCACCGACAACGTCGCCAACCGGCCCGAGGACCTGTCCAAACGCCAGATCGAGACGCTGGAGGCCATGCTGGGCCACCCGATGGAGGGCCGGCTATCCTATGTGGAACGCGTCCGCGCCATCCAGATGGCCGCCATCAACGGCTCGTCGGAAGCCCAGCTGGTGCTGGCTGTGATGTACGCCGAGGGCATCGGCCTGCCCGCGGACTACGCCCGGGCCTTCAAATGGTTCGAGGAGGCCGCGCGTCAGGGCAGCCCCGAAGCCAAATTCGCCATGTCGAGCTATTTCGCGCTCGGCGTCTCGGGTGTGGCGGATCAGGACAAGGCCCAGGCCGTAGCCCTGCGCATCGATTCCGCCCTGTCCGGCTTCGGCCCCTCGGCCGGCCGCCTGCAGGCCGTGCTGGCCCAGGTCTCCCGTTCGCAGCAGCGCCGCTAAGGAGGGCGGAAGCATGATCATCCACCGCACCGCTCTGGGCCTGATCGGCGGCGTCGTCGCCATCGCCGCGGCCGTCACCGTCTTCGCCATGGGCGATGGACCCGCCCACGCCCAGGTCGCCGCCAAGGTCGAGAGCCAGACGCGCCCGAATTTCGGCGTTCTACTGGATCCCCCGACGCGCGGCTCGCGCAATCGCGGTTCGCACCACCGGCGCTATGACTACGGGCGCCACCGGCCCGATTGGCGGCCCGACTATCGCCCCGGCGGCCATTACCCCGGCGGCGAGGAGATCGTGCTGATCGACTGCGGCGGCAATCCCGGCACCGGGGCGGTCGAGGACGCCGTGCGCCGGGTGCGCCCCGGCGGCACCCTGGTCATCCGAGCCCGCGGCGGGGCCTGCGTCGGCTGGCTGAACATCGACAAGCCGCTGACCATCATCGGCGAGGGCGGTTTCAATCCACGTGACTGGGACGGCAATCCGACGCCGACCCTGATGGCCCCGGACGGCCTGCCCTGCATGACGGTGGCGCAGGGCGTGCGGGTCGAGATCCGCGACATGGTCTTCTCTTCGCCGCGCGCCGGCGACGCGGCCTGCATCGTCGGCTACGGGGCCGAGATCGTCATGAACCGGGTCGGCTTCCGTCACGCGGGAGACGAAGCCGCCATCTATGCCGACGGCGGGCTGCTCGACATCCGCAACACCATCATCGACGCCCAGACCATCGCCCCGGCCATCGTCGCCGACGGCGCCGTGCTGACCGCCCATGAGTTGCTCGTCACCGGGGCCCAGTCCGGGCTCGAACTGGTGCCCGGCGCTGGCCAGACCTCCCGTCTTTCGGCCGTCACCCTGAAGGGCACGGGCGCGCCCAACGCCTTCGGGCCGCGATCGATCGGGATCGTCATTCGGTCCGGCCGCGAATACGGTCGGGTCGAGATCGAGAACACCGCCATCCTCGGCTATGTCGAGGGCGTGGCCATCGAAGGGGCCTCTGTCGCCATCACCAACAGCCGTATCGGACGGTCCGACAAGGGCGTGGTCCTCTACAATGGCGAACTGAACCTTTCCAACAGCCGCATCCGCGCCTCGACCATCGGCGTGGCGGCCGCCTCGGGTCATGCCGTGGTTACGGATAATGTCTTCGCGGGCGTCCGAGAGGTTATCTATGCCGAGAGCCGCGCCACGGTTGAAGCCAGCGGCAACCGGGTCTGGTCGCAGTCTCTGTGCAGCGCCCAGTTCCGCGACCGCTATCGCGGCCGCTACGAGCCCTACTGGCGGGGCGGCGATGGCTGGGAATGCATGTACGGGTCCTATCCCCAGAACTGGTGGGAAGACGAGGACGGCCTGCTGGGCCTGCCCTATCAGGACGACGGCTATCAGCTGGAAGGCTATCCCGACTACCAGAGCGGCATCGGCTACTACACCCGCGACGGCCGCTACGTTCGCGACGAACGCAACCGCGGCGACAACCGCTGGCGCGGCGGTGGGGGTCTGTTCAGCCGCTGATGCCCAAGGCCAAACGACGACGACCCCGCGCGCACTGCGCCGGGGCCGTTTTCGCGAGGTGGTAGGCGCGGAGGGACTCGAACCCCCAACCAGACCGTTATGAGCGGTCGGCTCTAACCATTGAGCTACGCGCCCTCCGGGACGACGGTTCGGCCTAGCAGGCCGTCCCGCGCATTGCCAAGCGCCATCCGCCCGGCATCGGTCCTGAAGCGAAATCCGGGATCAGACGTAGTTGCGTCCAAACCGGTTCGCTCTGACCTGTCGCCGAATTCATGCCGATGAATGGAACCTGCAAGGGTCGCTCGCGCGTTCATTCAGGTGCATACCGCCAAGGTTCGGTCACGGCCCGCCGACACCATCGGCGCCGATGGATCGTCCCTGTTCACTGGAGACTACGCAATGACCCGCAACACTCGCGCCCGGATGCTCGGCGGCGCCCTGACAGCCGCCGTCGCCTTGGGCGCTCCGGCCGCCATGGCCCAGTCGCAGCCGGACGGCGGCGCGCCGATGATGATCCACGCCATGGCTGAACGGCCGGCGCTGAACCTGTCGGCCTATGGCGAGGTCAAGACCGCGCCGGACATGGCCACGATCAGCTTCGGCGTGGTCACCGAGGCGACCACGGCCGCCGAGGCCATGCGGCTGAACGCGTCGCGGATGAACGAGGTGATGGCCGCCCTGCGCCGCGCCGGGATCGAGGCGCGCGACGTCCAGACCTCGGGCCTGAACCTGTCGGCGCAATACGACTACGTCGAGAACCAGCCGCCGCGGCTGCGTGGTTATCAGGCCGTCAACCGCGTGACGGTGATCATCAACGACCTGACGGCCGTGGGCACGACCGCCGACGCCGTGGTCGCCGCCGGGGTCAACCAGATCGACGGCATCAGCTTCGGCCTGAAGGATCCCACGGCCGCCGAAAACCAGGCACGCCAGATCGCCGTGCGCAATCTACAGGGCAAGGCCCAGCTGTACGCCCAGGCGCTGGGCGTGCAACTCGGCGGCATCCGTTCGCTGTCGGAAGGCGGCGGCTATTCGCCCCAGCCGCCGCAGCCGATGTACGCCATGCGCGCCGAAATGGCCGATTCCGTCGGCTCGACCCCGGTCGCCGCCGGCCAGCTGACGGTGCGGATCGACATCACCGGGGTGTATGATCTGAACCGCTGACGCGGTTTGAGTGGCGAGTGGCGAGTGGTTAGTGGCGAGTCTATCGGTGAGTGGCAGGCGCTGTCGCCGTGCTCACCCGCTCCGCGAACTGGACCTGCGCTCGCCACTCGACACTCGCCACTGACTACCCCCGCGAACTCCGCGCCAGCATCATCCCCACGCCGAGGTTCATGCCGTAGCAGATGCCCAGCACGGCCAGGGCGGTGATCGGGCCGTCGTCCATGAACCACAGCGGCAGGCTCCACGGCAGGCCGAGGATTTTGGCGGGCAGGAAGGTCAGCAGGCTGTCGGGCTGGCCCAGCAGGCGCAGGCCGGCGGGGGTGGCGAACAGCAGGGCGACGGCGCCCGCCACCGCATAGAGGGCGAACAACAGCCACTGCAGTCCCTGAAGCGTGCGCGCCATCGGTGGTCCTCCCTGCGGGCAGGGGATTCCCGAATGGCGGCGGCGTCAAGATGTGGGTGGGGCGGTCACTCGATCTCGAACAGGACAGAGATGCTGGACTGGACCCGCGTCGGGGGTGGCGCGACCGTGATCGGTACGGAGGCGCGCACCCGCGAGCCAGTGACGACGACCTCTTCCGGCCCGGCATAGGCATCCCGGGCGTAGCTCCGGGCGTTGGCGTCCGAGACGCGGAGAACCCGAACGATCCGCTGTCCGGAGGCGTTGGCGAGCGATTGCGCCTGCCGCCGGGCGTCATTGAACGCCTCGCGGTTGGCTTCGGCTTGCAGTCCGTCGGTGTCCGACAGCCCGAAGGATTCCAAGGAGGCGTTCAGCGCTCCGAGCTCTGACGCCAACGACACCGCATCACCCGCGCGCAGGGCCGGCGAAGCCGACATCGAGACCGGCATGGAGGCCTTGTAGCCGACGATCGGGCATTCACGCTCACGGCCATAGGGTTGTTCGCACTCCGGGTCGCGGACCGGAACAACGGAGAAGGCGTCCGTGGTGAGCCTGACCTCGGCAAGGCCCTCCATGTCCGCCAATCCCTGCATGACGCGGGTTTGGGCCTGGTCCATGGCACGCAAGGCCTGGTCACGGTCGGGTCCTGTCTGCTCGATCATCGCCTTGATGACGAAGGTGTCGGGCGGCATTTCGGCTTCGCCCGTGCCGACGACGAGGATCGTCGGCCGATCGGCAGGCGGGTTGGGCGCCGCCATGATCTGGGCTCCAGCCGGGAGCGCGGTGAGCATCAGGCTTGTGGCTGCGAGCGTTGCGAGCGTCTTCATGGTCTTCTCCCCGAGGTTGAACCAAAGGAAGGCTTCAGTCGCGAACCGTCAAGCCGCGCGTTTGATCCTGTTGTCGTCGTCCAGCAGCACCACGGTCGGCGACCACTGGCGCGCTTCTTCCTCCGGCATCTGGCCGTAGGTCACGACGATGACCTTGTCGTTCTTCTGAACCAGACGGGCCGCGGCGCCGTTGACGCCGATGACGCGCGAGCCGCGCGGGGCTTCGATGGCGTAGGTGGTAAAACGCGCGCCGTTGGTGATGTTCAGCACATCCACCTGCTCGTGCGGAAAGATGCCGGCGGCGTCCAGCAGGTCAGCGTCGATGGCGATCGAGCCTTCATAGTCCAGATCGGCCTGGGTCACCGTCGCGCGGTGCAGCTTGGCCTTCATCAGGGTGACCAGCATGGGGGTGCGGTCCGGATGTGACGCGGGGCGATAGGCCCCCGCTCGCAGACCCACCATATAGGGGTTTCACGACCGCCCATCAATCGTTGTCGTTGCAATGCAGCATCAGATGTTGCGGCGCGGCTCGCGCGTTACGGGCAGTTCATTTGACGGCAGGCCTTGCCGCCCTATGGTCGAAAAGCGGCCATGACCCGGCCCGTGCTCCGGACGACTTCCCTCGCCATGAAGCAATTTTTCCTGACCATGGCGGGCGTTTTCGCCGGTCTGCTGCTCTTCTTCATCATCAGCATGGTGATCGTGTTCGGCATGATCGGCGCGGCGATCAGTTCGGCCTCGTCGACGGAGGCCGCCGGCGCCAACACCGTGTTGGAGTTGGACCTGCGCGACGGGGTCACGGATCAGGCCCCCAACAATCCGTTCGCCGTCTTCGGCGGTTCGGGACTGTCGACGCTACAGATCGTCGATACCCTCGCTCAGGCCGAGGATGACGATCGGGTCAAGGCTCTGCTGGTCCGCCTGCCTGAGGCCGGGATCACCCCGGCCGCCGCCGACGAGATTCGCCAGGCCATCCGCCGCTTCCGCGCCTCGGGCAAGGTCGTCCTCGCCCACAGCCAGGGCTTCCAGCCGGTCGGCGCCACCATTTCCAGCTACATGGTCGGGGCCTCGGCTTCCGAGCTGTGGATGCAGAACACCGCCAGTTTCCAGCTGGCAGGCTTCTCGGCCGACAGCATGTTCCTGGGCCGCGCCTTCGACAAATACGGCGTCAACGCCGAGTTCGAGCAGCGCTATGAATACAAGAACGCCGTCAACGAATTCACCGAGAGCGACTTCACCCCCGCCCATCGCGAGGCGATGACGGCCTGGATGACGTCCATCTACACCTCGGCCATCGCCAATGCGGCGCAGGACCGGAAGGTGACGCCGGCGGCGCTGCGCGCCACCATCGAGGCCGGCCCGTATTCGTCGGCGCAGGCGCTGCAACGACGGCTGATCGACAAGATCGGCCAGGTCGAGGAGGCTGAGGCCGAGGCGAAGCGCCGGGCCGGCCGCAATGCCGAGATCATGGAGTTCGCCGACTATGCCTCGTCGAAGGGGGAGCGTGCCGGATCGGGCCGCAACGCCATCGCCATCGTCGGCGGCGAGGGCGCCATCATGACCGGCACGGGCGGCGGCGCCGACCCGTTCGGCGGCGGCTCCTCGATCATGTCGGATGATCTCGCGGAGGCGCTGTACGACGCCATCGAGGACGACAGCGTCAAGGCCATCGTCTTCCGCGTCTCGTCACCCGGCGGATCCCCGGAAGCCTCGGAACAGATCCTGGCGGCGGTGCGCGCGGCCAAGGCGGCGGGCAAGCCGGTGGTGGTGTCGATGGGCGACTATGCGGCGTCGGGCGGTTACTGGATCAGTTCGGAAGCGAACTGGATCGTGGCCCAGCCCTCGACCCTGACCGGCTCTATCGGCGTCTATGGCGGCAAATTCGTGCTGGCCGACGCCCTGGGCCGGTTCGGCGTCGACATGCGCAATCTGACCGTCGGTGGCCCGTACGCGGACGCCTTCTCGCCCTCGCAGGACTTCAGCCCGGCCCAGCGCGCGGCCTTCGCGGCCCAGATCGACCGGACCTATGAGGAGTTCATCGCCCGCGTCGCGGCCGGCCGACGCCTGCCGCCTGCCCGGGTGCGCGAGATCGCCCGCGGCCGTGTCTGGACCGGCGCCCAGGCCAGACAGATCGGCCTGGTCGATCAACTCGGCGGACTGGAAGAGGCCATCGCCAAGGCGCGCGAGCTGGCTCGCATTCCCGCCGGGGATTCGGTGCGGTTCAAACGCTATCCGGAGGCCCGGTCGCCGTTCGAGGCCCTGTCGCAGGCGTTCGGCGTCTCGGGTGAGGCGGCGCGGGTGCTGATCGGGATCGGCGGGGTCATGAACGACCCGGCGGCCGAGGCGGCTGTCCGCAGCATGCAGACCGAGCGGGCCCGGGCCTCCGGCGCTTCGGTGCTGGCGGACCAGCCTTATTGAGGCGGAAACACTCGCCTGTGAAGGGGCCGGTCATTGACCGTTCATCCGAGTGGACCGACATTGAGAGTTCGGCGTTGTTCCCAGCGTCTGCTAAGGTGATTTGATGACCGAGTCCGACCGTCTGCTCTTCGGCCCGTCCGCGCGCCGCCCGTCGAACGGCGTCCTGGCGTCGGTCATGTGGCTGGGCGGTGTGATCGCGACCGTCGCGGCCATGGCCGTGGGCGCCGTGCTGGCCGTCTTCACCGCCGTCGCCGTGGCCGTCATAGCCCTGTTCGCCGCCGTCCTGGTCTTCTTCGCCGGTCTGGCCATGGGCGCGCGCCGCAAGGCCGTGGTCCGCACCCGCCGCGCCGATGACGTCATCGAGGCCCGCAAGGTCGACGGCGCCTGGGTCGCCTATGGCTGGGAGCGGCCGGGCCGGTAAGCCGCGCCGTGCTGACCGTGAAGGACGCTCCGTCCCCCAATTTCGACGCGCGCCGCGGCCTGCCCGATATGCTGGTGCTGCACTATACCGGCATGAAGTCCGCCGATGAGGCCATCACCCGTCTGTGTGATCCCGAGGCCAAGGTCTCGGCCCACTATGTCGTCGATGAGGACGGGTCGATCCTGCGGCTGGTGCCCGAGGAACGCCGCGCATGGCATGCCGGCGCCGGGGCTTGGCAGGGCGAGACCGATTGCAACGCCGCCTCCATCGGCATCGAGATCGTCAATCCGGGCCACGAATTCGGCTATCGCGACTTCCCGGAGGTCCAGATCGATGCGGTGATCAGCCTGATCAACGATATCCGCACCCGCTGGACCATCCCCGACGCCCGCATCATCGGCCACTCCGACCTCGCGCCCGAGCGGAAACAGGACCCCGGCGAGCGCTTCCCATGGAAGCGGCTGGCGGGGGTCGGTCACGGCCTGTGGTTCGAACCGGCGCAGGAGCGGATCGCGGCGCTCGGCGTGCCCCTGGGCGTCGGCGACGAGGGGTTGGGGGTGATCGTGCTGCGCGCCGGCCTGCACCGGCTGGGCTACGCTCTAACCCCGGGCGGGACCTATGACGAGGCGACCCGGCTCACCGTCGAGGCCTTCCAGCGCCACTGGCGGCCGGGGCGGGTGGACGGGATCGCAGACGGCGAGACGCGGGCGACCCTGATGGGGGTGTTGCAGCTGGCGACGGCGGAGAGCGCAACGGGGGTGTTGAACTAGCGTTCGGGTCTCCCTCCCCCGAAGTGGGGAGGGACGATCGCGTAGCGGAGCCCGGGTGGGGAAGTCGGAAGCTTGGCGCCACCGGTGCGGGACTGGCGTTCCCCACCCGGGCTCGGCTATGCCTCGCCGTCCCTCCCCATGAAGGGGAGGGAGAACCGTGCGGTGGCTCCCCACCCGTCTGTCGCTGCGCGACAGTCACCCTCCCCAGAAGGGGAGGGAGAATGTTGACGTCATCCCTCAACCAGCGCATCACGCCCCCGTCAGACGGCCGGGCGGTCGCGGCGGAGGTTATGCCCTCGTCGAGGAAAGTCCGGGCTCCACGGTGAAGAGGCGGCGGGCAACACCCGCCCGGGGCGACCCGAGGGATAGCGCCACAGAAAGCAAACCTCCGGCCTCGCGAGGCCGGTAAGGGTGAAAGGGTGGGGTAAGAGCCCACCGCGTGCCTGGCAACAGGGACGGCATGGCAAGCCCCGCCTGGAGCAAGACCGAATAGGGATGTCGCGCGGCCTTCAGGATTCGTCCTGGGGCCGCAGGGTTCACCGCCCGAGGCGTCCGGGTAGGTCGCGAGAACCGTCCGGCAACGGGCGGTCCAGAGGAATGATCGTCGCCGTCCTCCGGGGCGGAACAGAACCCGGCTTACAGGCCGTCTGACATTTCTCTTTTGAAGGGGCCTACCGCTCGCCGCGCGGCGGCTCGCTGCCTGAGGCCGGGGTGCGCCAACGCTTGCGACGCGGTCGCTCGCTGCTTGAGCGCGCGAAATGCACCTGGACACCCCGCGCGTGCTTGCCGCTTTCGACCGCTAGTAACGCTTGCGCGCCGCGTCGGCGGCGTCGATCAGGCGGAGACCGGAAATCTCTGCGGCGTCGGCGGTCAAATCGAGTCCGGCCTCCGGCGGATCCTTGATCACAACGACGCCATCGACGGCCTGCGGCGCCAGCGGTTTTGTCGGGTCGGCGGGCGTGGTGGGCTCGGTCATCCCCCAAAAACTCACGATGGGCGCTCAGGGTTCCAGCTGTAGCCGACGCCATGGCGTTAACCCTTTGGCCCGGAATGGGGCGCAGGATTGATCCACAGGCGGGGTTATACTTTGGATGTTCTGTCTATGTTCTCTCACCTACAGCGTAGTTCGCCTCGATTGAGGTTAACAAGTGTCAACTAATCCCATTGAGACCCAGTTGATCCCATGCTATCCCATTACGTCTGAGGGTGTTCAGGGGACAAGAGGGGCGGATCGAGAGGTCCGAGTTTGGGGCAGGGGTGTTTCTCTCGACCTACGAGAAACAGTTGGACGGCAAGCGACGCCTGCTGATTCCGCAGGAGTTCCGCACCGCCGACAACGGCGCCGAGCAAGGCGTCTTCTGCTTTTTCGCCTTGGCGGATGACTGCCTTGAGGCCGGCGGGGATCGGCTGATGGCCGAATACGTGTCCCGCATCGAGGCCTTGCCGTTCGGCAGCGACAAACGCACCGCCCTGGAAGAGACCTTCTTTGCCGGCCAGCGCCCGCTGGCGTACGACGGCGGCGGCCGTATCACCCTGCCCGAGAGCCTTTGCCAGGACGCCGGCCTCGGCGAGGACGTCGCCATCATCGGTCTGGGCGCGCGCTTCCAGATATGGGACCGGGCGCGCTGGACCGCCCGTCGCGACGCCCGCCGCGCCCTGGCCCGCCAGGTCATGACCGGGGAGGGCGGATGAGCCCGCACGCCCCGGTTCTGCTCGACGAAGTGATTGAGGTCCTGGCTCCGCGCGCCGGGGACGTGGTCATCGACGCCACCTTCGGCGCCGGCGGCTATAGCCGCGCCATTCTGGCCACGGGGGCGACGGTCATAGCCCTGGACCGCGATCCGACGGTCCAGCCGCACGCCGACGCCGTGGCCAACGACTATCCCGGCCAATTCCGGCTGGTGCGCACGCCCTTCTCGGGGCTGGCGGAAGCGTTCGCCGACAGCGGGGAGGCGCGGCTTGATGGGGTGGTGTTCGACATCGGCGTGTCGTCGATGCAGCTGGATCAGGCCGAGCGCGGCTTTTCCTTCATGCGCGACGGGCCGCTGGACATGCGGATGGACGCTGAGGGCGAAACCGCCGCCGACATCGTCAACGGCTGGGACCACGGGCCGATGGCCCACATCTTCAAACTGTACGGCGACGAGCGTCAGTCGGGCCGGGTTGCGACCGCCATCCTGCGCCGCCGTGTGGAGCGTCCGTTCGAGCGCACGCTGGATCTGGCCGAGGTGGTCGAGAAGGCGCTGGGCGGACGCCGCGGCGCGCCGATCCATCCCGCCACGCGCGTGTTTCAGGCCCTGCGCATCGCCGTCAACGACGAACTGGGCCAGCTGCGCCAGGGGCTGGAGGCCGCCGAGACCGCCCTGTCGCCCGGCGGGCGGCTGGCGGTGGTGACCTTCCATTCGCTGGAGGACCGGATCGTCAAGGCCTTCCTGACCGAGCGCACCGGCAACGCCCCCGGCGGTTCGCGCCACGCCCCGGTGTCGATCGAGACCCGCAAGCCCAGCTTCACCCTGTCGTTCAAGGGCGCGCGCGAGGCCGGCGACGCGGAGCGGGCCGACAATCCCCGCGCCCGTTCGGCCAAGCTGCGCGCCGCCGTGCGCACCGATGCCGCCCCTTGGGGCGTCTTTGGGGGGAGGATCGCCGCATGAGTACGGCCGTCGCCACCCTGAATCGCCTGCTCGCCTGGAAGATTCGCGGCATCCGCTGGATCGAGATCATCGGCGTTCTGCTGGTCGCGGCCATGGTCTTCTCGGTCTATCTGGCCAAGGCGGCGGCGGCGCGCGAGAGCGCCCGCATCTCCGACCTCGAGCGGCAGATCAGCGACAACGGTCAGCGTGTGCGCCTGCTGCGCGCCGAAGTCGCCCGGCTGGAACAGCCCAACCGCCTCGAGGCCCTGTCGCGGGGCGCGGGCCTGGGTCCGGTCGATGTGCACCGTCAGGCCACGGCCGAGAACCTGCCAAGCCTGGCTCCGATCCCCGAGCCGCGTCCGGTGGTCATCGCGCCGACGCCGCCCGCGACTGCTGACGCTCCCGTCGGCGATCCCGCGCCCGGAGACGAGCCGTGAGCGTGCATGATCCGCACGTCGGACCCCGGCCGGCTCCGTCGTGGGGCGTGCGGCGGTATACGCCGTCATGGCGCTGGCTGACCGAGGCGATGTGGTGGGTCGAGCACGCCTTCGGCCGCGCCCACGCCAACGCCCGGCCCGAGGAGGACACGCGGGTCCGCATCTTCGTCATCCTGTCGGCGTTCTCGGTGGCGTTCGTCTGTCTGACGCTCGGCGCCGTGCATGCGGCCCTGCTGACGGCGGGCGCCGGCGGCGGCGGCTCGATCCATCCCAATGCGGTGGTGCGCGCCGACATGGTCGACCGGAACGGGGCCCTGCTGGCCACCAACATCGTACACTACGGCCTCTATATCGACCCGGCCGAGGTCTGGGACCGCCGGGCGGCCGCAGTCCAGATCCGGCGCGCCCTGCCGCGGGTGTCTAAGACCCGGCTCGAGACGGCCCTGTACGGCGACCGCCGCCTGCTGGTGGTCAACCGGCTGACGCCGCGCGAGAAGGTGGCGCTGCACAATCTGGCCCTCGGCGGGATCAGCTTCGAGCCTGAGGATGTTCGCGTCCATCCGCTCGGCGAATCCGCGCGCCATGTGGTCGGCAATGTGGACACCGGCGGCGTCGGCCTGTCCGCCGCCGAACGCGCCTTCAATGACGAGATCCGCGCCGCCGGGGCTCGCGGCGAGAGCTTCCAGATATCCATCGACCTGCGTGTCCAGGGCGTTCTGGAGAACGAACTGGCCGCCGCCGCCGAAGCGAGCCAGGCCAGGGGCGCGGTCGGCATCATCACCGACGTCCAGACCGGCGAGGTTCTGGGCATGGCCAGCTGGCCGGCGTCCAACTCGCGCAACCTCGCCACCGCCGCCACCTATGAGATGGGGTCGGTGTTCAAGACCTTCACCGTCGCCGCCGCCATCGATACCGGCCGGGCCGATATGAACACCCTGCTGGACGCCTCCGAGGCGCTGCAGATCGGCAACCGCCGGATCACCGACTTCCACGCCCAGAACAAGGTGATGACGCTGGAGGAGGTGTATCTGCACTCGTCCAACATCGGCACTTCGCGCCTGTCGACCGAGATGGGGCCGCGGGTGATGCGCGACTATTTCGAGCGCTTCGGCCTGATGTCGCGCGCGCCGTTCGAGATTCCGTCGGAAGCGCCGATCGTGCCGCGCGAATGGTCGGATTCGACCCTCGCCTCGCTGTCGTTCGGCTACGGCATTTCGATCACCCCGATGCAGATGGCTGCGGCCATGGGGGCCCTGACCAACGGCGGGCGGTTCATTCCCCTGACCCTGCGCAAGGGCGGCCGGCCCGATGTCCGGGGCCGTCAGATCGTCTCGCCCGAGACCTCCCTGACCATGCTGGACCTGATGCGCCGCAACGTCGTACGCGGCTCGGGCGGCCGGGCCGAGGCTCCGGGCCTGCGCGTCGGCGGCAAGACGGGCTCGGCCAACAAGTCGGTCAACGGCCGCTACAGCACGGCCCACGCCGTCGGCACCTTCGCCGGGGTCTTCCCGGCCGACGGCCCGGTCAACGCCCGCCGGTACCAGATCCTGGTGCTGATCGACGAGCCGCAGACCTATCCGCGCACAGGCGGCTTCGTCGCCGCCCCGGCGGTGGGGCGGATCGCGGACCGGATCGCCGGCTTCGTCGGCGTGGCGCGCCGGGCCGACCCCTATCGCACCGCCCTCGGCGACCGCATCCCGGCCTTCGAGGATCTGGAAGGCGACGGGCGATGAGCGCGACCTGTCCCGCCCCGATCAAGCTGTCGGAACTGCTGCGCCGCGACGTGGCCGCCGATCCGATGATCACCGGCGTTACGGCGGATAGCCGCAAGGTCGCCCCCGGCGCGCTGTTCGTGGCCCTGCCGGGCAGCGCCGCCGACGGTCGGGCCTTCATTCCGCAAGCCCTGTCGCAGGGCGCCGCCGCGGTGCTGGCTCCGGCGGATACGGACGCCCGACTGGCTCCCGTTCTGATCACCTCGGGCGATGTGCGCCGCGCCTACGCTATCGCCGCGCGCGGCTTCTATGGCGCTCAGCCCGCGACCTGCGTGGCGGTGACCGGCACCAACGGCAAGACCTCGGTCGCCGCCTTTTGCCGCCAGATATGGGCCGCCTTGGGCCTGCATGCCGCGAGCATGGGGACGCTGGGGGTTTTGGCACAAACGGGTAACGTTAACCGCGAGTTGACGGGGCCCGGGCTGACCAGCCCCGACGCGGCCGACGCGGCGCGGATGCTGGCTGATCTGGCCGGGAGCGGCGTCACCCATCTGGCGCTCGAGGCCTCGTCGCACGGCATCGACCAACGCCGGCTGGACGGGGTGACCCTGCAGGCCGCCGCCTTCACCAATCTGAGCCAGGATCACCTCGACTATCACGGCGACATGGTCGCCTATCGAGACGCCAAGCTGCGGCTGTTCGAGACCCTCCTGCCGAGGGGCAGGACAGCGGTGCTGAATGCGGATTCCGACGCCTATTCCAGCTTCGCCGCCGCCTCGATCATGTCGGGCCTCGGCGTCATGGGCGTCGGCGAACGGGGCCGGGACCTGTCGCTGATCGGGCGCCGGGCCGTGCCCGAGGGCCAGCGCCTGACCATCGACGCGCGCGGGACCCTCCATGAAGTCCTGTTGCCGCTGGCCGGGGCCTTCCAGGCCTCCAATGCGCTCGTCGCCGCCGGCCTGTGCATCGCCGCGGGCGAGACGCCCGAGCGAGTGCTGGCCGGGCTGGAGAAGATCACGGGCGCGCAGGGACGGCTGCAACGCATTCCCGGTTCGGGTCGCGGCGAGGTCTATGTCGACTACGCCCACACGCCCGACGGACTGGAGACGGTGCTGAAGGCGCTGCGTCCGCATGCGACCGGCCGGCTGATCGCGGTCTTCGGCGCCGGTGGCGACCGCGACAAGGCCAAGCGGCCGTTGATGGGTGAAATCGCCGGCCGTCTGGCTGACGTCTCAATCGTAACGGACGACAACCCGCGCTCCGAGGACCCGGCCGCGATCCGCAGGGCGGTCCGCGAGGGCTGCCCCGCCGCGCGGGAAGTCGGCGACCGCCGAGCGGCTATTCAACAGGCCATCGAAATGATGGGCGACGGAGATGTGGTGGTCATCGCTGGAAAAGGGCATGAGCAGGGACAGATCGTCGGGGGCGTCACCCACCCGTTCGACGACGCCACCGAAGCTGCTGAAGCCCTGCGCATCCATGCCTGACAGACCGCTCTGGACCTCCGCCGAGATCGTCGCCGCCACTGGCGGGATCCTGTCCGGCGCGGCCTTCAAGACGACGGGCATCACCTACAACAGCCGTGAGATTGTCCGGGGCGACCTGTTTCTGGCGCTGAGAGGCGCGCGGGACGGGCATGACTACGCCGCCGCCGCCTTCGCCGCCGGCGCGGCCGGGGCGATCACCGAACATCCGGTCGAGGGTGGCCCGTCGGTGGTCGTGGCTGATGCGCTGCGTGGTCTGGAGGCCCTTGCCGAGGCGGCCCGCGACCGGACGCCGGCCCGCCGCGGCGCTGTCACCGGTTCGGTCGGCAAGACCAGCGTGACCCAGGCGATCAAGGCGGGACTGGATCTGGCGGGGCCGTCCCACGCCTCGATCAAGAGCTACAACAATCATATCGGCGTGCCGCTGACCCTGTCGCGTATGCCGCGCACCACCGAACGGGCCGTGTTCGAGATCGGCATGAATGCGCCCGGCGAAATCGCGCCGCTGTCGAAAATGGTCCGGCCCCACGCGGCCTGCGTCACGACTGTGGGACCCGTGCATATCGAGGCCTTCGCCGACGGCGAGGCCGGGGTGGCGGCGGAGAAGGCAGCCATCTTCGAGGGGCTGGTCGATAACGGCGTGGCGGTGTTCAACGCCGATGTGGCCTTTGCGGCCGTGCTCGATGCGGCCGCCCGCCGCGCCGGCGCCCGTATCACGACGTTTGGATCGAACGCCGGTTGCGACGCCCGGCTGATCGACTTCCAGCCAAACGACGAAGGGGCCCGCGTCCGGGCCGAGCTGTTCGGCAAGACCATCGACTTCCCATTGGCCCAGTCCGGCTTCCACTGGGGCCTGAACAGCCTGTGCGTCCTGCTGATGCTCGACGCCCTTGATGTGCCGCTGGATACGGCCCTTGCCGCCCTGTCGGAGTTCCGGCCGTTGGCGGGCCGGGGCCAGGTGATGACGATCCATGCGCCCGGCGGCGACTTCACCCTGATCGACGAGAGCTACAACGCCAATCCCTTGTCGATGGCCGCCGGCTTCCGCAGCCTCGGCGCCCGGCCGCTGCCAGTCAGCGGCGGCCGTCGGGTCGTGGTTCTGACGGACATGCTGGAACTGGGCGATCAGTCCGAGGCCCTGCACGAGGGTCTGTCCGGGCCGATCGACGCCGCCGGCCTCGATCTGGTTCACGCCGCCGGGCCGGAGATGAAGCGGCTCTATGACGACCTGCCCGGCTCGCGTCAGGGTCTGTGGCGCGAGACGGCCGCGGAACTGGCCGCCGAGGCCGCCATGCTGGTGGGCAGGGGGGACATTGTCATGGTCAAGGGTTCAAACGGATCGAAGGCGTCGCTGGTGGCCAAGGCCCTCGCCGCGCTCGGAGAAGGCTCGGGAGGGGCCGCCTGATGTTTTACCTGCTCTATCTCCACTACGCCGACATTGCGCAGGACTATCCGCTGCTCAATCTGGTCCAGTACCAGACGGTGCGCGTGGCGCTGGCCATGGCCACGGCCATGATCGTCGCGGTGACCATGGGCAGCCGCTTCATCGCCTGGATGCGGGTCAAACAGGGCAAGGGTCAGCCGATCCGCGCCGACGGTCCCGTGTCGCACCTCTCCAAGGTCGGCACGCCGACCATGGGCGGGTTGATGATCCTGGCGGGCATCGCCGTGGCGGTGTTCCTGTGGGGCGACCTGACCAATCCCTATATCTGGATCGTCTCCGGCGTGACGGCCGCTTTCGGCCTGCTGGGCTTCATCGACGACTACGCCAAGGTGTCGAAACAGACTTCGGCCGGACTCACCTCGAGACAGAAGCTCCTGGCCCAGGTGGTCATCTCGGTCATCGCCGGGGTGCTGACGGTGGTCTGGATGAAGGTCTCGCCGACCTCTCCCAATCTGGAGACCTCGATCGCCTTCCCCTTCTTCAAGGCCGTGCTGCTGAACGTCGGCTGGTTCTATGTGCTGTTCGCCGCCTTCACCATGGTCGGTTTTTCGAATGCGGTGAACCTGACCGACGGCCTCGACGGGCTGGCCATCGTGCCGGTGATGATGGCGGCCGCGGCCTTCGGCATCATCACCTACCTCGTCGGGAACTTCATCTTCTCGGACTATCTGGGCGTCCACCATGTGCCGGGGGCGGGCGAGCTGGCCGTCTTCTGCGCCGCCATGATCGGCGGGGGCACGGGATTCCTCTGGTACAATGCGCCGCCGGCCAAGATCTTCATGGGCGACACCGGTTCGCTGGCCCTCGGCGGCGCGCTGGGCGCTATCGCCGTGGCCACCAAGCATGAACTGGTGCTGGGCATCGTCGGCGGCCTGTTCGTGATCGAGGCCGCCTCGGTCATGATCCAGGTCGCCTATTTCAAGGCCACGAAGAAACGCATCTTCCTGATGGCCCCGATCCACCATCATTTCGAGAAGATGGGCTGGCCGGAATCGACGGTGGTGATCCGCTTCTGGATCGTCTCGGCCATGCTGGCGCTGCTCGGGCTGGCGACGTTGAAGTTGCGGTGATCCAGTTTGCCTGATCGAACACAAACCTTCGCCAGTTCACTGAGCCCTCCCCCTCGACGGGGGAGGGTTGGGCGGGGGTGGAGGCAGAATGTTGCCCGGAAGGCGCCGATGGGCGCCGTCGGCCGGTCTTCGACGACGCCTCTCGCGCCCCGCGCTGAAAGACCGCGCTTCCACCCCCATCCCCGACCCTTCCCCCGTCGAGGGGGAAGGGAGTCGGTTGTCGGCCCCGAAAGTTGCCCGGTCCCGGGACGGGAGAGGAATACATGATCCCGGTCCCCGGCTTTGAAGGGCGGCGCATCGCGGTCTTCGGCCTCGGACGGTCAGGACTGACGGCCGCGCGCGCGCTCAAGGCCGGAGGGGCCCTGCCGGTGCTGTGGGATGATAGCGTCTCCAGCCGGATGCAGGCCGAGGCGGAAGGGTTCACGGTCGAGGACTTGACGGGCGCCGACTGGTCGGGGTTCGCGGCGCTGGTGCTGTCGCCGGGCGCGCCCCTGACTCATCCGAAGCCGCACTGGACCGTGGGCAAGGCCAAGGCCGCGGGGGTCGAGGTGATCGGCGACATCGAACTGTTCGCCCGGGCGATCGCGGCCCTGCCCGAGGGCGAGCGGCCGGCGGTCATCGGGATCACCGGCACCAACGGCAAATCGACCACCACGGCCCTCATCGGCTGGGTGCTGAAACAGGCCGGGATGATGGTTCATGTCGGCGGCAACATCGGTATCGGCGTGTTGGCCCTGCCGGCCCCGACGCCTGGGGCGGTCTATGTGATCGAGGTGTCGAGCTATCAGCTGGACCTGACGACGAGTTTCGCGCCGAGTTTCGCTATCCTGACTAACATCAGCCCCGATCACCTCGACAGACATGGCGGGATGGAAGGCTACATCGAAGCCAAGGCGAAAATCTTCCGGGGTAGGGAAACCAGCAAGTACGTCGGCGTGGATGATTCTTGGGGCGGAGCGATCTTTGAGCGATTGCTCGACCATCCCATGCGCAACGAGGTCTCGGTGCTGCGGCCACTCAAGCACGTTAGCGGGGCCTACCTCGATGATGGCTGGATCACATACAACCACGTCGATCTTGCCGGGCGCATCATCCCCCAGAAGGTCATCGATCTTTCGAAGGCTCGGTCTCTACCGGGTCGCCACAACGCTCAGAACGCCGCCTTCGCTTTCCTCGTCGCCTACGACTTGGGCATCGCTGAAGGAGATGCGGCCAAATACATTCTTACCTTCCCCGGCCTCGCCCACCGGATGGAGGAGGTCGCACGCCTCGGCCGCGTCCGCTTCGTCAACGACTCCAAGTCCACCAACGCCGATGCGGCGCGTCAGGCGCTGTCGTCCTATGAGCGCAGCTTCTGGATCGCGGGCGGCCGGGCCAAGCAGGGCGGCATCGACGACCTCGAGGAGCTGTTCCCACGCGTGGTCGAGGCCTTTCTGATCGGCGAGGCGGCGGGGCCGTTCGCCGCCCGGCTGGGCGAGACGCCGCACCGGATTAGCGGCGACATGGCCTCGGCCGTCGCCGCGGCCGCCGGGGCGGCCGCCGCCACCGGGCGCGAGGAGGTGGTGCTGCTGTCGCCCGCCGCCGCCAGTTTCGACCAGTATCCCGACTTCGAGGCGCGGGGGGAGGCGTTCCGGGCCGCCGTCCTTAACCTTGGGGCTACGCCTTCAGGGCATGGTTAGCGAACCATGACCACCCACAGCTACAGCCCCGCCTTTTCGCGCAACGACCAGAGCCCGATCGCCAAATGGTTCTGGACCATTGATCGGGGCCTGCTGGCCGCGGCCCTGACCCTGGTTGCGCTCGGCGTGGCGCTGAGTTTCGCCTCCAGCCCGGCGGCCATCCTGGCCGATGAGTCGATCTCCGACCCGTTCCACTATTCGTGGCGGATGATCGTCTGGGCCTCCGGAGGGACGACGGCCATGCTGCTCGCCTCCCTGCTGTCGCCGCGTGGCGTGCGCCGCATCGCCGTGCTGGCCCTGCTCGGCGCCATAGTCGTCATGGCCGCCCTGCCGTTCATCGGCAATGAGGTGAAGGGGGCGGCGCGCTGGGTGAACCTGGGTCCGTTCAGCCTGCAGCCGTCCGAATTCGCCAAGCCGGGGCTGATCGTCTTCGCCGCCTGGATGTTTTCCGAGGCGCAGAAGGGGCAGGGGGTGCCCGGGGTCTCGATCGCCTTCGCGACATGGGCCCTGACCGTCGGACTGCTGCTGATCCAGCCCGACATCGGCCAGACCCTGCTGATCACCACCACCTTCATGGCCGTCTTCTTCATGGCCGGGGTGCCATTGAAGTGGGTGGCGGCGCTGGCGGCGGCGGGGGCGGGGGGCGTCGTCGGCCTGTATTTCGCTTTCGGCCACATGCGCGACCGGTTGAGCCGCTTCTTCTCGCCCGAGACGGCCGACACCCACCAGATCGACCGCGCGTCGGAGGCCATCCGCGCCGGCGGCCTGGTCGGGCGGGGGATCGGCGAGGGCGTGATGAAGCGGTCGGTGCCCGACCTGCACACCGATTTCATCTATTCCGTCGGGGCGGAGGAGTTCGGCCTGGTCCTGTCGCTGGCCATGATCGGCCTCTACGCCTTCATCGTGGTGCGTGGGATGCGGCGGGCGATGAAGCTGACCGACCCGTTCGAACAGACGGCGGCGGCGGGGCTGTTCATGCTGATCGGGCTGCAGGCCTGCATCAACATCGCGGTGAACCTGAACCTGATCCCGACCAAGGGGATGACCCTGCCTTTCATCAGCTATGGCGGCTCGTCGATGCTGGCCATGGGGCTGACCATGGGTCTGGCCCTGGCCTTGACCCGCCGCCGCCCCGGCGCCTACGAGCCGGGGGCCAGCCTGCCGGATCGCCGGCGGATATTGCCGTAGGAATCTGATGTCGAAGGTCTGCGTCGTCGCCGCCGGGGGCACCGGGGGCCATATGTTCCCGGCCGAGGCGTTGGCGCGCGAACTGGCGGAACGCGGCTGGCGCGTCGTCCTGGCCACCGATCACCGCGGCGAGAGCTACGCCCAGGCTTTTCCAGCCGAGGAGCGGATCGCGCTGGACGCCGCCACCGGGCGCGGGCCGGTCGGCATGGCCAAGGCGGGCGTGGCCATCACGCGCGGAGTGGTCAAGGCCTGGGCGGCGCTGAAACGGCTGGACGCGGCGGTGGTGGTCGGCTTCGGCGGCTATCCCTCGGCCCCGGCTCTGCTGGCGGCCCTGAGCCAGGGACGGCCGACGCTGCTGCATGAACAGAATTCGGTGCTGGGGCGCACCAACCGCTGGCTCAGCCCCTATGTCGGCGCCGTCGCGGCGTCCTTCCCGAACCTGCGGATGGTCCCGTCGGGCGTCGGGGCGCGGGTGACCCTGATCGGCAATCCGGTCCGTCCCGACATCCGCGCCCTGTTCGATCGGCCGTACGCCGCCCCGACCGCGCGCGGGCCGATCCATGTGCTGGTCACCGGCGGCAGCCAGGGCGCGCGCATTCTGTCCGAGGCCGTGCCGCAGGCCTTGGCCGCCCTGCCGGAACCGCTGCGCAAACGGCTGAGGGTGCAGCAACAGTCGCGGGCCGAGACGCTGGAAGCCACCCGCGCTGTCTATGCGGCTGCGGAGATCGAGGCCGAGGCCGCGCCCTTCTTCGGCGACATGGCCCGGCGGCTGTCGGGCACGCACCTGGTCATCGGCCGCGCCGGGGCCTCGACCTGTTCGGAACTGGCGGTGGCGGCCCTGCCGTCCCTGCTGATCCCGTTGAAGATCGCCATGGACGACCACCAGCGCTTCAACGCCTTGAGTCTGGCCGAAGCCGGCGGGGCCGAGATGGTGCTGGAGGATGAGGCGACGGTGGAGCGGCTGACGGCGGCGCTGCTGTCGCTGTTGGGCAATCCAGTGCGGCTGGCGGCGATGAGCGGAGGGGCGAAGTCGGCGGCCCTGCCGGACGCGACCGCGAAGCTGGCGGACATGGTGGAGGCGGCGGCCCGCCAGGTGTTCGGTCCCGGAGTTTGATGGTGCAATCTTTCCGCTGAATGGAAGGAAGCGCTATGGGCCAGTTACTCCACGGAAACGCCCGCACGACTGCTGTCCGTGTGCAAGCGTGACAGGGCGCCGCCTTGCCCGGCGCCGGAGGGGGCGATAGACCGCGCTCACCCGACAGGATGACCGTCATGACCCGCGCCCCGATCCTCGCCCTCGCCCTGCTGGCGCTGACCGCCTGTTCCGGCCAGCCCTCCCGGTCGGGTGACGCCGCGACGGTCCAGGTCGCGGGCGCCGTCTGCCGACCCACGCCGGTCGGCCGCCAGACCACCGGCTGCTACCTGACCCTGACCGCCGCCGCCGCCGACCGGCTGGCCTCGGTCGCCAGCCCCGACGCCAACATCGTCCAGATCCATGAGAGCCGGATCGAGAGCAATATGATGATGATGCGCGAGCTCAGGGAGGGCCTGCCCCTCCCGGCCGGCCAGGCCGTCGCCCTGGCGCCCGGCGGCAGTCACCTGATGCTTCTGGGGGTCAAGGAGCCTCTGGTCGCCGGCGACACTGTCGCCCTGACCTTGACCTTCGCTGCTTCGGCCCCGGTCGAGGTGACCGCGACCGTCGGCCAGCCGGCCGCGTCCGAAGACGATCACGCGGCCGCCCCCGCCGCTCACTGACGTCCAGACCATTTTTGCTTCGGGTCGAATCGACCCGAAGCAAAAAAAATGGTCCAGCATCAATCTGGAGCGAAATCTGAGCCGAGCCGAACTGCGTCCAGCTCAACCGATTTCGCTCTGGCCTGACAAACCGGTCGCGACCGGCTAAAGGCTCGCGCTCACGAGGAACCTCCCCAAGACCATGGCCCTGAAAGTCGCGATCGTCGGCCTGCCCAATGTCGGCAAGTCCACCCTGTTCAACGCCCTGACCAAGACGGCGGCGGCACAGGCCGCCAACTATCCGTTCTGCACCATCGAGCCCAACACCGGCGACGTGGCCGTGCCGGAGCCGCGCCTCGCGGTGCTGGCCGCCATCGCCGGGTCGAAGGAAATCATCCCCTCGCGGATCACCTTCGTCGACATCGCAGGTCTGGTGCGCGGCGCGTCAAAGGGCGAGGGCCTGGGCAACCAGTTTCTGGCCAACATCCGCGACTGTGACGCCGTGGCCTTCGTCTCGCGCTGCTTCGTCGATGACGACATCACCCATGTCGAGAACCGCATCGACCCGATCTCGGACCTTGAGATCATCGAGACCGAGCTGATGCTGGCCGACCTCGAAAGCCTCGAGAAGCGGGTCGTCAACGTCGAGAAGAAGGCCAAGGGCGGCGACAAGGAAGCCCAGACCACCCTGCGCCTGATCAACATGGCGCTAACGCCGCTGCGCGCCGGCAAGCCCGCGCGCGTGGTCAAGGTCGACAAGGAGGACGAGAAGGCGTGGCACATGCTGCAGCTGCTGACCTCCCTGCCCGCGCTCTATGTGTCGAATGTCGACGAGAACTCGGCCGACAAGGGCAATGACCTGTCAGATATGGTCGCGACCCGCGCCGCCCAGGACAACGCCAAGGCCGTCGTCATCTCGGCGAAGATCGATTCTGAACTGGCGGTGCTGGACGAGGCTGAACAGGCCGAATTCCTCGAGAGCCTCGGCCTCGTCGAGCCCGGCCTGAACCGTCTTATCCGCGAGGCCTACGCCCTGCTGGGCCTGCAGTCCTATTTCACCGTCGGACCCAAGGAAACGCGTGCCTGGACCATTCCGATCGGGGCGACGGCGCCCCAGGCCGCAGGCGTGATCCACACCGATTTCGAGAAGGGTTTCATCCGCGCCGAAACCATCGCCTTCGACGACTTCGTCGCCCTGAAGGGTGAGGCGGGCGCCAGGGAGGCCGGCAAGATGAAGGCCGAGGGCAAGGCCTACATCGTTCGCGACGGCGATGTGATGAACTTCCTGTTCAACTAGGGCGCCGGCGCTGCGACTGGAGCTGCGGCCGGCGCCGGACACCGCACGAGGCTGATCACCGCATTGTTCCGGTTCAACCAGGTCAGGCGCATGCTGTCGCCCTGCACCGCCATCCGGGTCCGCTCGTTCAAGGTCTGGCCTTCCGAGGCGCAGGCCAGCGAAACCTGGTAGCCGTCGGACACCTGGCTGATCGAGACAATGCCGCAGCTGTTCTCATAGCCCTCGAAGCGGGTGGTGGTGATCTCGATCGGCCGCTCGGCGCCTTGCGGATTTGCGCACCAGGCGGCGTTGGCGGCCCAGCGGCCCACGAAGGTCTGCGGTCCAGATCCGGGCATGATCGAGCCCACACCCGGCGGCGGAGTCGGCGGCGGGGCCTCCGCCTCTGGCGTGGCAATGGGCGCGGCCGGATCGGTGGGCGGATTGGTTTCGGATTGTCCGCACGCGGCAAGCATCAGAACGGAGAGAGCGGTGAGGCGATTCGGGGTCATGAAACGGGAACGCCGTTCGACCGTCGCGGCTCCGAACTTTCCCTTCGATCACGAATTCGCGGTCACGCTTGCATCCATTGCAAGATTTTGCGACCGGTTCGCTTGTGTCGAGAACAAGGGGGTGTCCCGCATGACTCAGAACACCAATCCGTGGGCGAAGCAGATTGACCCGCTGGCGCAGGATATCGCCGCCGTGCTCAGGCGCATGGGCGGCTCGGCCCACCAGCGCGATGTGGTCCAATGCGTCGCCGCCATGAAGCGACAGCGCGGCGAGAGCGTCGGTCAGGATCTGGCCAACAAGATCGTCGAGGCGTTCGAACGCTACCGCGACCTGTTCTTCAAGCCGTTCGGCGAAGGATCGATGCGCTGGGCGCTGCAACCCGGCGTCGCCTGATCCGAGGCGGCTGAACCAACGAAAAGGCGCGCCTCCCCCGAGGAATGCGCGCCTTCGTCGTTTCAGACGTCAGCCTTTAGAAGCGACGGACAAAGCTCAAACCGTAGGTGTCGGCCTCGCCGGCGCCGTCGTCGCGGAAGTCGCGACGGGTCCAGTCGGCGCGAATGCCGTTGCGGCCGTCGATGAAATAGTTGGCGCCGACGCCGTAGTTGACGCTCTCGCCGTCCGCCGAGGCGGTCGCGCCCGCGACGTCAGCCGTCGCACGGGTGGTTCCGTAGCCGAGGCGACCGAACAGCTCGAGGTTCGGATTGATCGGCAGTTTGGCGACGCCATAGGCGGCGGCGTCCCAGTCATGCTCGAGCTTGCCGTCGACGCCGGCGAAGGTGATGTCGTCGTCCTTGACGCCGATTGAGGCCTCGCCCTCGACGCCGAAATTGCGGGTGAAGTCATAGCCGACGCGCCCGGTGACAGCGCCGAGGTCGCCGCCGTCGGTATCGAGTTGGGTATAGCCGATCGAACCGGTGATCGGGGCCGCTGGATCCTGGGCCATGGCCGGCGCGGCGATCAGAGTAAGGGCGGCCGTGGCGAGAAGAATGTTACGCATTGTTTCTTGTATCCTCTAGATGTGGCAGCCATCGGCTGCCGGCCCCATCCAGCGACGACACAAATGGGTCGAGGATGAAGGCGTTCCAGAGGCCCTCGTTTACATAACGTCGACTGTGGGACCCGAAGCACAGACTGCGTTACATCAAGTAAGACAGCATTGTGACTTTAAGACCGGCGAGCGGTCACCGATCCTTCTCGCGCTCGGTCCCGGCCCGCGCGTGCAGCGCCGCCTGGGCCGCCGCCAACCGGGCGATCGGCACGCGGTAGGGGGAGCAGCTGACGTAGTCGAGACCGACCTCCTCGCAGAAGGCGATCGAGGCCGGGTCGCCGCCGTGCTCGCCGCAGATGCCCATTTTGATGTCGGGCCGGGCCGCCCCGCCGCGTTCGGCGGCGATGCGGATCAGGTCGCCGACGCCCTCCTGGTCGAGGCGGACGAAGGGATCGGTCTCGAAGATGCCCTTGTCGAGATAGGCCTGGAGGAAGCGGCCGGAATCGTCGCGGCTGATGCCGAAGGTGGTCTGGGTCAGATCGTTGGTGCCGAAGCTGAAGAATTCGGCGTGCGCAGCCAGATCGGCGGCGCGCAGGGCCGCGCGGGGCAGCTCGATCATGGTGCCGACGAGGTAGGCGACGCGGTCGCCGGCCTCGGCGAAGACAGCCTCGGCGGTGCGGTCGGTCAATTCGCGCAGGTATTTCATCTCCAGCCCCAGGGCGACCAGCGGGTGCATGATTTCGGGGATGGGGGCCTGCGCCGCCGTTTTCTTGACCTCCAGCGCCGCCTCGAGGATGGCGCGGACCTGCATCTCATAGATCTCGGGATAGGCGACGCCGAGACGGCAGCCTCGGTGGCCGAGCATCGGGTTGGTCTCATGCAGCTCTCTCGCCCGCCGCTTCAGCTTGGCGGCGTCAAGGCCCTGCGTCACCGCCAGCGCGTCGATCTCGTCGTCGCTGTGCGGGATGAACTCATGCAGCGGCGGGTCGAGCAGGCGCACCGTCACCGGCAAGCCAGCCATGATCGTGAACAGCTCGACGAAATCGGCCTTCTGGAACGGCGCGATCTTGGCCAGAGCCAGACGGCGGCCGGCCTCGTCGTCGGCGAGGATCATCTCGCGCACGGCGGCGATGCGGGCGTCGTCGAAGAACATGTGCTCGGTGCGGCACAGGCCGATGCCCTCGGCCCCGAAGCCGCGCGCGGTGCGGGCGTCCAGCGGCGTCTCGGCATTGGCCCGGACACGCAGGCGGCGGACCTTGTCGGCCCAGGCCATCAGGGTCTGGAAGTCGCCGGTCAGTTCGGGCTCGATCATCGGCACGGCGCCGTCCAGCACCTCGCCCTTGGAGCCGTCGATGGTGATGACCTCGCCGGCGCGGAAGACGCGGCCCCGGGCGGTGAAGGTCCCGGCCTTCTCGTCGATCGACAGCTCGTTGATGCCGCAGACGCAAGGGCGGCCCATGCCCCGGGCGACGACGGCGGCGTGGCTGGTCATGCCGCCGCGCGCGGTGACGATGCCCCGGGCGGCGTGCATGCCGTGGATGTCCTCGGGCGAGGTCTCCTCGCGCACCAGAATGACCGCGTCGCCCAGCTGCGACAGCCGCTCGGCCTCGTCGGCGTCGAAGACGATCTTGCCGGTCGCGGCGCCTGGGCTGGCGGGCAGTCCGGCGGCCACGACGGTGCGCGACGCGTTCGGATCGAGGGTCGGGTGCAGCAGCTGGTCCAGCGCCGACGGCTCGACGCGGGACACCGCCTCCTCCTGCGAAATCACCCCCTCGGCGGCGAGGTCGACCGCGATCTTCAGCGCCGACCTGGCGGTGCGCTTGCCGTTGCGGGTCTGCAGCATCCAGAGGCGGCCCTGTTCGACCGTGAACTCGATGTCCTGCATGTCGCGGTAGTGGCTCTCCAGCCGCCCGACGACCTCGACGAACTCGGCGAAGACCACCGGCATGGCCTCTTCCATCGAGGGGGCGGTCTCGCCCATCTCCTCGCGGCCGGCCCTGGTCAGCGACTGGGGCGTGCGGATGCCGGCGACGACGTCCTCGCCCTGGGCGTTGATCAGGAACTCGCCGTACAGCTTCGCCTCGCCCGTCGACGGATTGCGAGTGAAGGCCACGCCGGTGGCCGAGGTCTCGCCCATGTTTCCGAAGACCATGGACTGCACATTGACCGCGGTGCCCCAGCTTTCGGGGATGTCGTGCATGCGGCGATAGAATTTGGCCCGGTCGTTCATCCAGCTTGCGAACACGGCCGAGACCGCGCCCCACAGCTGGTCATGCGGGTCCTGCGGGAAGGGTTGGCCCAGCCGGTCCTCGACCACCGCCTTGTAGTCGGCGACGACCTTCTCCCAGTCGGCGGCGGACAGGTCGGTGTCGATGGTGACGCCCAGCCGGTCCTTGTGATCGTCCAGCACCTCCTCGAAGTCGTCGTGCGACAGGCCCAGGACCACGCTGGAATACATGGTGATGAAGCGGCGGTAGCTGTCGAAGGCGAAGCGCCGGTCGCCGGACAGGGCGGCGAGGCCCTCGACGGTCTGGTCGTTGAGGCCGAGGTTCAGAACCGTATCCATCATCCCCGGCATGGAGGCGCGGGCGCCCGAACGGACCGAGACCAGCAGGGGGTTGGCCGGATCGCCGAAGGTCTTGCCGACAACCTGCTCGACCTTCTTCAGACCGGCGGCGAGCTGATCGGCGAGGCCCGCCGGATAGGTCTGGCCGTTGGAATAGTAGTGGACGCAGGCTTCGGTCGTGATCGTGAAGCCCGGCGGCACCGGCAGGCCGAGCGAGGACATCTCGGCCAGGTTCGCGCCCTTGCCGCCCAGCAGGTTCTTCATCGACGCCTCGCCGTCGGCGGAGCCCCCGCCGAAGCCGTACACCCACTGAGTCATCGCCTGGTCCCTGAGCCTGTCGCGCCGTCCGGCCTGACTAACGTGCCGCGCCCGCGAAGGCGAGGCCGGGGCTGTAACAAAGGGTGCGTGGATGCAGGGGACTTCCCGGAATTCGGGAATGCAGATTGCGCCACTCACTAATCCGGGCAATGTCAAAGAGCCAATCCGAGGAACGATCGCGATGAGACTGCCGACGACCGCCGTCCTTTTCGCCGCGCTGGTACTCGCGCTCGCCGCGGCGCCGGCTCCGTCGGCGGCCGGCGCATGGGCGATCCAGGAGCAGGCCCCCGCCCCGCGCGTCAATATCTCGCTTTCGGGCGAGGCCGCGCCACTGTCGGAACGGGCGGACCAGGACCTCTATCTGACCGCGCTTGCCGCCTTCAACGAGCGCGGCTTCGAGGCGCTGCGGCCACATCTGGCCAGTCTGCGCACCGCCCTGGGCCGGGCACCGGCCACCTATCCGGTGATGAGCGAGGTCGACGGCGGCTGGCTGATCCGAACCGACAACCGCGACGAAGCGATGACCCTTGCACGCGCTATCGGCGAGATCGAACAAGGCCGGGGCGGTGGCGAGGTGAAGGTGGTGGTCGTCCCCAATACCTATCCCCGCATCGCCTTCCTCTTGGGCAGCGAAGCGCTGGAGCGGCGGGAGTTCGAAGAAGCCCACCGCCATCTGGACGCCGGCCTGGCCCTGCAGCCTCTGGACCGGCTGCTGCTGAACGAGAAGCTGGTGGTCCTGCACGGCGAGCGGCGTTGGGAAGAAGCCTATCTGATGCTAAAAGACGCATTCGCGGCGGGCGATCCGGTGCTGACCGCGAACCCTGCGCATCTGCAGCGGCGGTTGGGATACACCCTGGTCGAACTGGGCCGCTTGCGCGAGGCGCGCGAGGCCTACGACGCATCCCTAGTCGCCGAGCCGGACAATGCGATCGCGCTGAACGAGCTCAAATATATCGACGACATAGAAGCCGGTCAGCCCACATCCAATGAGGTCCAGATAACCGCTCCCCTGGCGCCTCGGCCCGAAGCCGATGCGCCGGCCAATCCACGTCCCTGAGGCCCGCGTAACCCGCCCTTAACCGCGATGATTCACCACTCGGTCTTCAAGCTGTGCGGGGTCGCGTTTCCATGTCCGAGTTCAAGACCGACGTCATCCATCGCGGCGACTGCATCGAGGTGCTGCGGTCGATGCCCGACGCCTGCGTCGACATGGTCTTCGCCGACCCGCCCTATAATCTGCAGCTGGGCGGCGATCTGCTGCGGCCGGATAACTCCAAGGTCGATGCGGTCGATGACGACTGGGACAAGTTCGACAGTTTCGCCGCCTATGACGCCTTCACCCGGGAGTGGATGACGGAGTGCCGCCGCATCCTGAAGCCCGAGGGCTCGATCTGGGTGATCGGCAGCTATCACAACGTCTTCCGGCTCGGCGCGGCGATCCAGGATCTGGGCTTCTGGGTCCTGAACGACATCATCTGGCGCAAGTCCAACCCGATGCCGAATTTCAAGGGCACGCGGTTCACCAATGCCCACGAGACCCTGATCTGGGCGGCGCGGAGCCGGGACCAGAAGCGCTACACCTTCAACTACGACGCCCTGAAGGCCTTCAACGAGGACGTCCAGATGCGGTCCGACTGGACCCTGGCCCTGTGCACGGGCGAGGAGCGGATCAAGGACGCCGATGGCAAGAAGGCCCATCCGACCCAGAAGCCCGAGGGCCTGCTGCACCGGGTGCTGATGGCGGCGACCCGCCCCGGAGACGTGGTGCTGGACCCCTTCTTCGGCACCGGCACCACCGGGGCGGCGGCCAAGCGGCTGGGCCGTCACTGGATCGGCATCGAGCGCGACGAGACCTACGCCAGGGTGGCCGAAAAGCGGATCAAGGCCGTGATCCCCGCCGCGCCCGAGGACCTGGTGGTCATGGGTTCCAAACGGGCCGAGGTGAAGGTGCCATTCGGGGCGCTGGTCGAGGCCGGTCTGCTATCTCCCGGTGATCGGCTGTACTGTCCCAAGGGTGACCGCGAGGCGCGGGTGCGGGCGGACGGTTCTCTGGTGGCCGGCGAGCTGAGCGGCTCCATCCACAAGCTGGGCGCGCTGTTCGAAAACGCTCCGGCATGCAACGGCTGGACCTATTGGCGCTTCAAGACCGATCAGGGACTCAGGTCGATCGACACCCTGCGCGCTGAGGTTCGCGCCGGGATGCAGTGAACGGACGCGGTTGCTGAAACAGCAGTAACCCGCGCAGTTTCCACAGGAAAAATCCCCGTTCGGGGAACTTCGCATGTGCGAGATGGTTAGGTAGTCCGACGCCTTTCCCCCGGGGCGTCGGGAGCCACGACATGAAAATCGCGCAAATAACGCCGCTGTATGAAGCCGTTCCGCCGAAGCTCTACGGTGGTACAGAACGCGTCGTCGCCAACTTGACCGACGCCCTCGTCGATCTGGGCCACGATGTCACCCTGTTCGCCAGCGCCGACGCCCGGACACGGGCGCGGCTGGTTCCGGTTCGGGATCAGGCCATCCGCCTGGACCCCGCTCCGCTGAAATCCGATCTGGCCGCCCACATGACCATGCTGTCGGAAGCGTTGAAGCGCGTCGATGATTTCGATGTGATCCATTTCCACACCGATATGATTCACTTCCCGTTCTTCGCCCGTTGCGCCGACAGGACGTTGACGACCCTGCACGGGCGCCTCGACATGAAGGATATCCCCGCGGTCTATGAGCGTTGGCCCGAGTTCGGCCTGATCTCGATCTCCGATGACCAACGCCGGCCCCTGCCCCACGCGAACTGGAAGGCTACGGTCCACCACGGCATGCCGGGGGAGATGTACCGGTTCTCGGCGAAGTCGGAAGGCTACCTCGCCTTCCTCGGCCGCATCTCACCCGAGAAACGGCCGGACCGGGCCATCGAGATCGCCACCAAGCTCAACATGCCCTTGAAGATCGCGGCCAAGGTCGATGCGGCCGACAAGGTCTATTGGGAGACCGTCATCAGGCCGCTGGTCGACGGCAACCCCCTGATCGAATTCGTCGGCGAGATCGGCGACCACCAGAAGTCCGCCTTCCTCGGCGGGGCGGACGCCCTGCTGTTCCCCATCGACTGGCCCGAGCCTTTCGGTCTCGTGATGATCGAGGCCATGGCCTGCGGCACGCCGGTGGTGGCCTTCCGCTGCGGCTCGACGCCTGAGGTCATCGAGGACGGGGAGACCGGCTTCCTGGTCGATACGCTGGAACAGGCCGTGGCGGCGGCAGGCCGCGCCCACCTGCTGGATCGGACCGCAATCCGCGCCCGGTTCGACCTGCGGTTCTCGGCCACCGCCATGGCGCGGCGCTATCTGGACGTCTACGGCGACCTGCTGGCGAAGCGGCCTTTCGCGGAGAAACACGTCGCTGATGTGGTGAGGCCGCTGCGGCCGGTCGAGGACAGAAGCTTCGCGACAGCTCTCTGACGGGCGCCCGATGAACGGGATACGGCCCTCAAGCGTTCGCATTTGATCGCCAGTCTGAGGCCGTCACGCCCGCCAACCGGAGCCTTCATGGACGACGCCTATACGGTCCAGACCACCGCCACCGAGTCGGGCGGCGCCGATGGCCTCGAACGGCTGATGGCGCTGAAAGATGGCGACACCTTCCTGGTGGCTGACGACTGGGGCGACCTGAAGGGCGGAGCGGACGGACTGTTCGTCAATGACACCCGCATCCTGTCGCGACTGGTCCTGACGGCCGGGAAGGCACGGCCCTCGCTGCTCAGTTCCGGTGTCAGCCAGGACAATGTGTATTTCACCTGCCATTCGACCAACCGCCCCTTGCCCCCCATGGGCGGGCGTTCGGCGCCGGCCGGGGTGCTGCATATCGAGCGGCGTCGCTTCGTCCGGGACCGACGGATGTTCGAGCGGGTCCGGATGGCCAACCACGGCGTCGAGGACGTGCTGCTGCCACTGACGCTCGATTTCGCCGCCGACTTCGCCGACATCTTCCAGGTTCGGGGGACCCTGCGCGAAAAACGCGGGAACGCCGAGTTACCGACGCACGACGGTCGTCGCGTGACCTTCGGCTACGTCGGCCTGGACGACGTCCGTCGCACCAGCTGCCTGGCCTTTTCCGAACCGCCCGCGCGGCTCAGCGGATCGCGCGCGGAATTCATGTTCAGCCTGCCCAAGGGCAGGCGTTGCGACCTCTATATCGAATGCGGCCCGGACCGCTGCGATCAGCCCGACGAGGCGCGCTATCGCCAGAACGCCGTGCAGGGGCGACTGGCCATGCGCACCCGCCGACGGCGCGGAGCCTCGTTGCGGGGCCCCCGCAGCCCGCGGTTCAACGACTGGCTGGACCAGAGCAGGGCCGACGTCGCCCTGCTGACCACCGACCTGCCGACCGGGCCATATCCGTATGCGGGCGTGCCGTGGTTCTCAACGCCGTTCGGGCGCGACGGGATCATCACGGCCTGGCAGATGCTGTGGCTGGACCCGTCCCTCGCCAAGGGGGTGCTGACCTATCTGGCCGCGCGTCAGGCGACGGAATTCTCGGCCTTCCAGGACTCGGCCCCCGGCAAGATCATGCACGAGACCCGCGGCGGCGAAATGTCGGCTCTGGGAGAGGTGCCGTTCGGCCTCTACTACGGCGGGGTCGACACCACCTGCCTGTTCGTGACCCTCGCCGGCGCCTATGCGCGTCGGACCGGGGATTTCGCCACGATCCGCACCCTGTGGCCCAATCTGATCGCCGCCGTCGGCTGGATGAGGGACCATGGCGACATCAACGGCGACGGCCTGATCAGCTATCAGCGTGGCGCCGAAACCGGCCTGTCGAACCAGGGCTGGAAGGATTCCGAGGACTCCATCTTCCACACCGACGGCCGCTTCCCGAAGGGGCCTGTCGCCCTGCTGGAGGTGCAGGGCTACGCCTACGCCGCCTGGCGGGCGATGGCCGACCTCTCGACGACGCTGGGCGACGGCCGGCAGGCGGAATGGGCGGGGCAGGCGGAGCGGGTCCGGGCTCTGGTCGAGGACCGATTCTGGATGGAGGACGAGGGCTTCTACGCCATCGCCCTGGACGGCGACGGCGAACAATGCCGGTCGATCGGCTCCAACGCCGGCCATCTGCTGTTCACCGGCCTGCCGTCGGCGGAGCGGGCCAGGCGGGTGACGAAACGCCTGCTCAGCGCCGAGTTCCGCTCGGGCTGGGGCGTCCGGACCCTGGCGACCGGTCAGGCTCGCTTCAATCCGATGAGCTATCACAACGGCTCGGTCTGGCCACACGACACCGCCATGGCGGCGGCGGGCATGGCGCGCTATGGCGAGCGCCGGGCGGTGGCCCTGCTTCTGGGTGAGATCTATGCCGCGGCGGCGCATTTCCACCTGCGCCTGCCCGAACTGTTCTGCGGCTTCGAGCGCAATCCCGGCGAGCCGCCGATCGCCTATCCGGTCGCCTGCCTGCCCCAGGCCTGGGCGGCGGGATCGGTGTTTCTGATGCTGCAGGCGGCGCTGGGGATCGAGATCGACGCGGTCGCCGGGACCGTCGAGATCGACGACCCGGTTCTGCCGTCGGGGATCGACCGGCTGAACATTACCAACCTGAAGGTCGGCGACGGCATGGTCGATCTGGCCTTCCAGCAGATGGGGAACCACACGGTGGTCATTCCCTTGCACCGGGACGGGCCGGTCTCGGTGCGGACGGTGCGTTAGGTGTCGTTTCGGCGCTCCGTCAACGCTCCTCGCGCGGCGGCAACGTGGTCGGCAGAAGCTCGGCCCGCTCGACCCTGCGATTACGCTTCACATACCGGCTTTGATATTCGCGCCGCTGCTTGGCGACCTCGTAGAGGACAATTCCCGAACTGGTCCCGAGATTCAGGCTTTCGATCATGCCGAACATCGGGACCGAAACGCACATCGCCGCCCGTTCGACAGCGCGATCGCTGATCCCGAGGGTCTCGCTTCCGAACCAGACCGCCAGCTTGGCGTAGGTCGTGTAGTCCCCCTCGTGCAGGTAGATGCTGGCCTTGCCCTTCACATGCGGCGAGGTGACGATTGAACTGAAATTCTTGCTCTCGAGGTAGTCGAAGCATTCGTCCGTGCTGTCGAAGCGCCTCACGAAGGTCCATTTCACCGCTGACACCGAAGTCTTCGAGATTTTGCGACTTTCACGCAGGTCCTGCCAGTCGTCCGGAAGGCTGCGGCGTGGGTCTACGACGTAGACCTTCTCCACGCCCAAGGCGTTAACGTTGCGTATCACCGTCCCGATGTTTGCGATGTCAGCCGGATTCTCAATGACGGCGATCAGGTTCTTGCAGCGATAGGGCTTGATCTCATCAGCGCGCTTTCGGACAGACCTCTTCGAGGGTGCTTCGTCTTCGAGGGTCATCTGGCGCAACTCTTATCTTGTCACTGGCGGTACGCCAGTCAGCAGTCTTACAGGCGCGATAGCAGGCGTCCATCGGCGTCAGACAAGGCCACGCTCCAGTGCCTTACGGAACACCGTCGGCAGGGAGGCCAAGGCCTCCTCTGGATCGATCCAGAGGAAGTCGCCTCCGCCCTCTGCCACGCGCACTGTCAGCGTCAGCGAGAAATGGGTGAAGACGTGCTCGATCGTCCCCGCCTCACGCCAGTCCACGACGACGGGCGGTGGGGTCTCCGCGGCTCCCACACTCCACTCCGACGTCGGCAGACCCGTCATCCCGCCCAGCAGCCCCTCGTCGGGGCGACGCACCAGCGCCACCCGGCCCCGGTCATCGCGCAGCACCCAGGCGACGCCCGTCCGGTGCGGGCGCTCGGCCTTCTTCGTCTTCAACGGCCAGCGCTCGGGATGGCCCGAGGCGTAGCCGGCGCACCAACGGGTCAGCGGACAGGCCTCGCACAACGGCCTGCCCGGACGGCACACGGTGGCTCCGAGGTCCATCAGGGCCTGCGGCCAGTCGCCGGGGCGGTCATCCGCAATCAGCGTCGCAGCCAACCGTTTGAGCTCCGGCTTCGCGGCGGGCAGCGGCGTCTCGACCGCGAACAGACGGGCCATGACCCGCTCGACGTTGCCGTCGACCACATTGGCCGGGCGGTCGAAGGCGATGGCGGCGACAGCGGCGGCGGTATAGGCGCCGACCCCCGGCAGGGCCAGCAGGCCCGCCTCGGTGTCCGGGAAAACCGCGCCGTAGTCTTCAACCACCGCCCGGGCGCAGGCCAGCAGATTGCGGGCGCGGGCGTAGTAGCCGAGCCCCGCCCAGGCGGCCATGACGTCGCTGTCGCCCGCCGCCGCCAGATCGGTCACCGTCGGCCAGCGGGCGGTGAAGGCCTCAAAATAAGGCGTCGCATGCGGCGTGGTAGTCTGCTGCAGCATCACCTCGGACAGCCAGACCCGGTAGGGATGGGGCCGCGGCGAACCCGGCGGCGCGCGCCAGGCCAGCGTCCGCCCATGGGCATCGTACCAGTCCAGCAGGGCGGCGCGGAGAGCGGGCACGGGATTGGGGACGGCGGCCATCGACCGCGCTATAAACCGGAAATGCGCCGCACGCTGCCCACAGACGCCGAGGCCCGCGAAATCCTGTCGCGCCGACGCACGCGTCCCGCGCCCCGGCCGACGCCCAAGGCCGGCCGGGCGTTGCAGGGGCTGATCAAGGAGCTGGACGGCAAGTTCGGGCGCGGCGCCGCGGCGCTGGAGCCGCGCTGGCGCGAGATCGTCGGCGACCGGCTGGCGCGGGTGACGCGGCCGCAAAAGCTGACCAAGGGTCGGGGCGGCGCCGGCGGGACGCTGGAGCTGCGCGTGGCCGGACCGGCGGCCCTGCTGGTGCAGCATCAGTCCGAGGACATACTGGCGCGGGTCAATTTGTTCCTCGGCCCCGGCAGCGTCGATCGGCTGAGGATCGCCCAGGGCCCGGTCAGGCCGCTGTCGGACATCGCCGCCGCGCCGAAGCGCCGCCCCGCCGCCCAACCCCTGGCCGCCCATGAAGAAGCCGAGCTGAAGGCCGCGATCGATGCAGCGCCCGAGGCGCTTAAGGGGCCGCTGGAGCGGCTCGGACGGGCGGTTCTGGGCGATCCGGAAAAAGGCCGCGACCGTTCGGGCCGTTGACAAAACTTCGCCGTTTCTGTTCTCGAAAGTGCTGAAGCGCGCGTATACGCGGGGATGTCGCGCGATGCTTTCCAAAATCCCGCCCCCAGCTAAGGACGACGCCATGAGCGCCCAGACCAAATACGCCGCCATGAGCCGCCGCGCGGCGATGACCGCCGCGGCCCTGGCCGCCATGGCTACGCTGGCCGGTTGCGGCGGGGGCGGCGCGGGCGCGGCCGCCGAGGGCGACATGGCCATGGGTGCGGCCGAGGGCGCCAAGGTCACCGTGGTGGAATACGCCTCGGTCACGTGTCCGCACTGCGCCGCCTGGCAGGAAACCACCTGGCCCGCGTTCAAGGCCGCCTATGTCGATACCAACAAGGTCCGCTATGTCTTTCGCGAACTGCCGACGCCCCCCACGAATGTCGCCGTCGCCGGCTTCATGATCGCCCGCTGCGCCGGCGAGGACAAATATTTCGACGTGATTCACGGTATCATGGCCAGCCAGGCCGAGTGGCGCGCAGGCGTCAACCCGCGCGACACCCTGTTCCGCATCGGCAACGGCGCCGGCCTGAGCAACCAGCAGATCGAGACCTGCATCAAGGACCCCGAGAACCTGAAAGCGGCGGAGGAGCGCTCCAACGCCGCCGTGAAGGCGGGCGTCTCCGGCACGCCGACCTTCTACGTCAACGGGGTTGCGATCGTGTCCCCGGGCGCAGAAGGCGTGACCATGGCCGACCTGTCGCGTGCGATCGACGCCGAACTGGCCAAGGGTTGATCGCGGCGGTGGCGACACGGCGGCGATCCCTGCTGATCCTGGCGTTGGCGTTGCTGGCGCCCGCGGTCGCGGCTTCCGCGTCGGGATCGGATTCCGCTCTCGCGCGCCAGACGCTCGCCCCGGTCACTGCTGCCGACCGCAGCATTGGCCGGACCGACGCCCCCGTGACAGTGGTCGAATACGCCTCCTTCGCCTGCAACCACTGCGCCGACTGGCACCGGTTCGTATATCCGACGTTCAAGACGCGCTTCATCGACACCGGCCAGGTGCGGCTGGTGTTCCGCAACCTGCCGACCCTGCCCGAGGAAATGTCGATGCCGGGCGCGGCCCTGGCCCGGTGCGCGGCGCCCGAACGGTTCTTCGAGGTTGCCTCGGCCCTGATGCTTGGGCAGGACGCGGTCTTCCGGGGCGGGACGCGCGAGAACTGGTACGCTCCCGCCATCGCCGTCAGCGGCCGCACCCAGGCCCAGCTTGACGCCTGCGTCGCGACCCCGGCCATCCTCGCCGCCATAAACCGGGACGTCGACAGCGCGAACGCGGCCGGCGCCACCACCACCCCGGCCTTCTTCGTCAACGGACGCCGGGTGACGGACCGCTCGCTGGGCGGGCTGGAGGTTGCAATCCGGGCGGCCGCGGCGGCCCGTTGACCGCGTAGCAACACATGCAGTTCCAGCGCCTCCGGCTCGTGGGCTTCAAGTCCTTTGTCGACCCCGCCGAGGTGCATATCGAGCCCGGCCTGACCGGCGTGGTCGGCCCCAATGGCTGCGGCAAGTCCAATGTGCTGGAAGGCCTGCGCTGGGTCATGGGCGCCAACTCCGCCAAGGCCATGCGCGGCCAGGGCATGGACGACGTCATCTTCGCCGGCGCCGCCGATCGCCCGCCGCGCAACCACGCCGAAGTCCAGCTGACCATCGACAACGCCCAGCGCAAGGCCCCCCAGCCCTTCACCGACAGCCCCATGCTGGAGGTGTCGCGCCGCATCGACCGGGGCCAGGGCTCGACCTACCGCATCAACGGCAAGGAGGTCCGTGCCCGCGACGTCCAGCTGCTGTTCGCTGACGCCTCGACCGGCGCCAACTCCCCCGCCCTCGTCAGGCAAGGGCAGATCAGCGAATTGATCGCCGCCAAGCCGCAGAACCGCCGCCGCATCCTCGAGGAGGCCGGCGGCGTGGCCGGCCTGCACACCCGCCGGCATGAGGCCGAGCTGCGGCTCAGGGCGGCGGAGGCCAATCTCGAACGGCTGGACGACATCGGCCGCGAACTGGAGACGGCCCTGTCGCGGCTGAAGCGCGAGGCGCGGCAGGCCGAGCGTTACAAGAAGATTTCCGCCGAGATCCGGGCCTTGCAGGCGGCCCTGCTGTTTGTGCGCTGGAACGACGCCCGGGTGGCGGCCGAGGGCGCGGCGCAGGAGCTGGCCGACGCCGAGCGGGCCGCGGGCGAGGCGACTACCGCCTCGAGCCGGGCCCAGACCGCCGCCTTGTCGGCGCAGGAGGCCCTCAAGCCCGCCCGCGAGGAAGACGCCGTCGCCGGGGCCCTGCTGCACCGCGCCTCGCTGGAGCGCGACCGGCTCGACATGGCCGAACAGGCGGCGCGGGCCGAGGTCGACCGCCTGACCGCCGAAGCCGCCCGCATCGCCGCCGACATCGACCGCGAGACGGCCATGGCGGGCGATGCGGACAGCGAGCTGACCCGGCTGGGCGCCGCGCTGGAAACCCTCACCGCCGAGATCGCCGGGGCGCCGACGCGTGGCCCCGAGCTCGAGGCCGCTCTCTCCGCCGCCGAGGACGCCCGCAAGGCCGCCGACGCCGAGGTCGAGCGCGTGGCCGGGGCCGCGGCCTCGGTCGAGGCGCGGGTCAATGCCGAAAGCGCCCGCAAGCGCGACGCCGAAGCCCGCGTGGCCCGGGCGGAGACGCAACTGGCATCGGCCCAGTCCGAACGCGCTGCGCTGGGCTCCTTGGAGACGCCCGAGATCGAGGCGGCGAAGACGGTGCTGGAAACGGCCCAGTTCGAGCTGGCGGCGGCGCGCACAGCGGTCGAAGCGGCCGAGACCGAACGCGGCGACCGCGCGCGGGCCGAGGCCGAGGCGCGCACGGCGGCCCGCGCGGCCGAGGATCGTCTGGGTCGGTTGCAGACCGAGGCCCGCGGCCTCGCCCAACTGCTGGTCCACGGCAAGCGCGAACACGCTCCGGCGCTGGACAGCGTCGCGGCCGACAAGGGCTATGAGGCGGCGCTGGCCGCGGCCCTCGGCGACGATCTGGACGCGGCGCTGGACGCGCGAGCGGCGGCCTACTGGGCCGGCGCCGAGGTACCCGCTCCCGTCTGGCCGACGGGCGTCGAATCCCTGGCCGCCCACGTCTCGGCCCCCGACCAGTTGAAGGCGCGTCTGGCCCTTTGCGGCGTGGCCCCGGCCAGCGAAATCGAACGGCTGGCCAAATCCCTGCCGATCGGCGCCCGTCTGGTCACGGCCGCTGGCGACCTGTGGCGCTGGGACGGCTTCGTCCAGCGCGCCGAGGCGCCCCGTCCCGCCGCTGTTCGGTTGGCGCAGCGCACCCGCCTGTCCGAGCTGGAAGGCGAGATCGACGCGGGCAAGCCGGCGCTGGAAGCGGCGCAAGCCGCGCTCAAGGCCGCGACCGAGGCCTTCCGCGCTTCCGAGGAGGCGGTGAAGACCGCCCGCGCCGCGCCCTTCGCCCTCGACAAGGCCGTCACGGCGGCGCGCGACCGGGTCGAGACGCTCGCCCGCGATCAGGCCCGCAAGGAGGCGCGGGCGCAGGCGCTGGACGAAACCCTGATCCGGCTGACCACCGAGGTCGAGGCGGCCCAGGCGTCTATGGCCGAGGCGCAAGGGGCCGACGCCCCGTCCGAGACGCTCGAGGGCCTGCGCGCCGAACTGGCGGACGCGCGGACGGCGGCGGATGCGGCGCGCGGCGCGGCGGCGACGGCGCGGGTCGAGCGCGACGCCGAGGCGCGCGAGGTGGCGGGTCGTCAGGCGCGGCTGGACGGCCTGACCCGCGAGCGCGACGGCTGGGCCGCGCGGGCGAAGGACGCCACGGCGCGGATCGCGGCGCTGGAGAAGGATGCGGAGAGGACGTCCGGACGGCTGAAGGCGGCCTCCGAGGCGCCCGAACGGCTGGCGGCGCAGCGCTCGTCCCTGCTCGACGCGCTGACCGCCGCCGAGACCCGGCGCAAGTCCGCCGGAGACGCCTTGGCCGTCGCCGAGAGCGAGGCGACCGAGGCCGACCGGGCCGCGCGGGCGACCGAGGCCGCGGCCTCAACGGCGCGCGAGGCGCGGGCCGGGCTGGCGGCGCGGGCCGACGGGGCCGCCGAGCGTCTGGCCGAGACCGAGACCAACCTGCGTGAAACGGCCCAGATGTCGCCCGAGGCGCTGGGCCAGAAGCTGACCGACGACGCCATCGCCCGCCCGCCCGACGCCGCCGGGGCCGAGAGCCTGCTGTACGGGCTGGAGCGCGAGCGCGAGGCCCTGGGCGCCGTCAATCTGCGCGCCGAGGACGAGGCGGTCGAATACGGCGACCGGCTCAACACGATGAAGGTCGAGCGGCTGGACCTGACCAGCGCCATCGCCAAACTGCGGGACGGCATCGACGAACTGAACGCCGAGGGCCGCGAGCGGCTGGTCGCGGCCTTCGACATCATTAACGACAATTTCAAGAGCCTTTTCGAGGCCCTGTTCGGCGGCGGCCAGGCCGAGCTGAAACTGGTCGAGAGCGACGATCCGCTGGAGGCCGGGCTGGAGATCTACGCCTGCCCGCCCGGCAAGCGGCTGGCGGTGATGAGCCTGATGAGCGGCGGCGAGCAGGCCCTGACGGCCGCGGCGCTGATCTTCGCGGTGTTCCTGGCCAATCCGGCCCCGGTCTGCGTGCTGGACGAGGTTGACGCCCCGCTGGACGACGCCAATGTCGACCGCTTCTGCCGCATGCTGAACGAGATGCGCAACCGCACCGACACCCGCTTCATCGTCATCACCCACAACCCGGTAACCATGAGCCGGATGGACCGCCTCTACGGCGTGACCATGCCCGAGCGCGGCGTGAGTCAGCTGGTCAGCGTGGACCTGACCCAAGCGGAAGAGATCGTGGCGGCGTAATCCTCCCCTCCAGGGGAGGGGGACCATCCGAAGGATGGTGGAGGGGCGCCAGACATTACGCAATTCCATGTTAGATTGCATGAGTGGTCGCGCCGCACGACACAGTTCAACACGCCCGAAAACTCCGCAGACGGCTCACCTTGCCGGAGGTCCTGGTGTGGCAGGCGTTGCGCGGCGGACGTTTGGTGGGACGGCGCTTCCGGAGACAGCACCCGGTCGGCCCCTACATCCTTGATTTCTACTGTGACGAGCTTCAGCTGGCCGTCGAGATCGATGGCCACAGCCACGATCATCCGGATCGCATCGCCCATGACCAGCGTCGGACGGGCTGGCTGAACCGGCAAGGCGTTCAAATGATCCGCCTCGCGGCGCGAGACGTGCTCGCCGACATGGACGGAGCGCTCGGGATCATCCGGAGAACCGTGGGGCGGTGACATCCCTCCACCATGCTTCGCATGGTCCCCCTCCCCCAAGGGGGAGGAACTAGCGCCCTATGACTTCGGTCCGCACAAACCACCCGAAGATGGCCGGCCCCTCGATGACATAGCGACGGAACATCCGCCTCGGCTGGCTCAGCAACCGGTGCAGCCATTCCAGCGACAACTGCTGAAACACCTTCGGCGCCCGCTGCTGACGGCCGGTGAGGAAGTCCACCGAGGCCCCCACGCACAACGTCACGCCCGTCTTCCTGCCCGCGGCGCGCAGGGCGTGGGCGAACAACTCCTGTTTCGGGAAGGAGACGCAGGCAAGCAGCACGTCCCACTCGGAGCCTGCGGCATGGCCGACGGCCGCCCGCCAGCCGAGCGTGCCCGGAACCAGCATCGGCGCCTCGAGGAATTTCAGGGTCTGGCGCGGATAGCGGGCGGCCAGGGCGTCGAAGGCCGCGCGGTCGGGGCCGAAGACGGCGATGGTCAACCCCTCTGCGGCCGGCGAGGCCAGCAGGTCGGCGGTCATGTCCGAGCCCGGATATACCGGCAACGTCACCGCGCGCAGCCGCGCCAGATGGCTGAGGATGCGGCTGTCGCACACCTTCAGCGCCGCGCCCTCATAGACCTCACGGGCCACCCGGCCGTCCATCAGCTTGACCACATGGTCGACATTGGGCGTCACGACATAGCCATAGGCCCCGCGCGCCATGCCCAGCACGCGGGCCAGCATCTGGGCCCGGTCGCCGTCGGCGAAATCGAGGGTCATGAAGCGCGTCATGGCGTCAGTCTACTCGCGCTGCGGTCAACACCCGGTTACGATGGCGCATGAAATTCGCACCGAAGGCCGCCGTCCTGACGACGACCCTGTCGGCCGTGCCCGCACTCGCCGCGCCGCGGACACTCGGGGACGGAACACCTAGTCCTCGCCCTTCGCCGCCTTCTGCGCAGCCTGGCGAGGGCTGAATTTGGGGGCGGGGGCCAGACGCATGACTTCAGCCTGATAGCGGTCGTCGTCGCCGGCGAGGGCGAAGGGCAGGGCGTCGGCGACGGCGTTGAGCATCGGCTCCAGCCAGGTCTGGTCGGCCTTGTGGAAGTCGCTCAACACATGGCCGTGCACCAGCTGCGGTTCGCCCGGGTGTCCGACACCCATACGACCGCGGCGGAAGTCCGCGCCCAGTTGGCTGATCATGGAGCGCACGCCGTTCTGGCCCGCCGCGCCGCCGCCGATCTTCATGCGGAACCGGCCGGGGGCCAGGTCGATCTCGTCGTGGAAGACGATGACCGCGCCGGGCTGGACCTTGTAGAAACGCGCCGCCTCGGCCACCGCTCGGCCGCTCTCGTTCATGAAGGTCTGGGGCTTCATCAGCAGGACGCGTACCGCGCCGTCGGCGGTCGCGACCTCGCCCTCGCGGATCACCGACTGGAACTTGGCCCGCTCGGGTCCGAACGACCAGCGCCGGGCGATCTCGTCGGCGGCCATGAAGCCGATGTTGTGACGGTTGCCCTGGTATCTGGGTCCCGGATTGCCCAGGCCGGCGATGATGATCATGGCGCGAGGTCCGGATAAGGAAACGGCCCCGTCCGCTTCCGGATGGGGCCGTTCCAGTAGCAGTTTGTCGAGGGGCGATCAGCCCTCGGCGGTGTCTTCCGTGGCTTCGTCTTCGGCTTCGCCGGAGGCGGCCTGTTCGGTGGCTTCAACCTCAGCGGCCTCGGCGGCCACTTCGGCGTCGTGGGCCTCGTCGGCGGCGGCCGAGATGGCGGCCGAAGACGTCTTGATCGAGGCGATCACGAAGTCACGGTCGGTGATGGTGGGTTCGACCCCTTCCGTGCCCTTCAGGTCGGTCCAGCGGATGGTGTCGCCCATCTTGTGGCCGGCCAGGTCGACGATCAGGTCTTCCGGGATGTGGTCCGCGCGGACTTTCACCTCGACCGAGTGACGAACGATTTCCAGCGAGCCGCCCTGACGGAAGGCTTCGCACTGGTCCTGGTTGATGAAGTGCACGTTCACTTCGATCTTGATGGTCTGCTTTTCGCTGACGCGCATCAGGTCGAAGTGCAGGGGGCGATCCGACACGGGGTCGAACTGCACGTCGCGGGCGATGACCGGCTGGCTCTCGTCGCCGTACTTCAGGGTCACCAGGTGGCCCAGCAGCTTGCCGGTATAGAGTGACTTGCGGAAGTCGCGCTCGTTCACCGCGATGGCGACGGGGGCTTTGTCGCCGCCGTACAGCACGCCCGGGACCATGCCCGCACGACGCGCGGCGCGGGCGCCGCCGGTGCCGACGCCATCACGGACGTCCACGTTCAGAATGATCTCGGCCATCGCCTCGCCTCAACAACACAAACGCCGCGCTGACCAGTCAGCCCTCGCGGCGGGGTCAGGGACCCTGAATTCAAGAGCGCGGGTCATTACACGCCAACCGGCGCGGACGCAACCGCCCCAGGCGTCATTGCGACGCCAGAATGGAAACGAACGTCAGCGCCCGCTGTTCAGAGCCGAGGTCGCGGAGATCGACGCCGCCGCCGCTGCTTCGGCCACGGGCGTTTGCACCGGAGCGGAATCAGGGGCCCCGCCGGCCACGGCGGTCGCCGGGATCTCGACGGGCGCGGGGGTGATGTTCTGGGCCGTGCAGGTGGCCAGATCGCGCGCCACATGACGGCCGACGCAGAACATGTCCTCATAGCTGGGCCGCGAGGCGGCGAGGCATTGGAACAGCATCAGCTTGGACATGTTGAGGCAGAACTCGCTGTTCTGCTCGACGGTCAGGGCCTCGGTATTGGCGCGGGCGTCCTCTCCGCCGGCCCCGAGCGCGGCCAGGGCGGCGATGGCCAGCGACCGGGCGATGGCCGGCGTATAGGGCGGCCCCGAGCGGGAACCGTTCAGTGACAGGCCCGTGCCCGAGTTCGCCGCGGCGAACAGGCGGGCCGATTCTTCGGCCGACGGCAGCATCTGCACTGCCGACAGGGCCTTGGCGCCCTCCAGCCGTGTCACGCGATCCGCGATATGGGCGACGGCCCAGCGGCGGCGCGGGTCGTTGCGCTCCTGGATGGTATAGGCGTCGCCCTCAACGGCGTCGGCGATCACCAGCATGGCCGCCGAATCCCGACCGATGGTGTCGATGATCAGGCCTGCGGCCGCGTCCGCGCCGGGCAGGGTGGCCGCATAGGCGGGATCCGCCACGACGCGGTCGATAATCTGGCGACGGTTGTCGGGGTCAGCGGCGATCGCGCGCACGCCCTGCACGAACTCCGGCGACTGCAGCGCCAGGATCGAGCCGTAGGCGATCATCCCGCGGGACAGTTGAGCCGGTTCATAGGAGGCGCCCCGGCGGATGGCGGCCTGGATCGCTTCGGCGCTGGTGAAGCCGGCCTGGATGGTCCCGGCCTCGCGCATGAAGGCGACATAGATGGAGGCGGCCTGGGCCACGCCCTCGTTCAGACTGACAGCCGGCGGCGGCGCGGCGGGCGGCGGGGGCGGTGCGGGAGCGGGTTCCGGCTCCGGGGTCGCGCAACTGGCCAGAACGGCGGCGACAACGGCGGCGGTCGCCAACGAAAGGCCGCGGCGCGGAAGAGCCTTGAACATGCGATATCCCCACAAGGACGCACGGCGCATCGAGACGCCGGAAGTTTGAAGGGCTTATAACGCGGGGAGAACCGTTTTCCGACCGTTAATCGAACAGCTTGGACACGGATTCTTCGTTGGCGATCCGCCGGATAGCCTCTCCGATCAACGGGGCCACGGAAACCGTACGGATTTTTTCGCAGTTCAAAACTTCGTGGGGCTGCTCGATGGAGTCCGTGATCACCAGTTCCTTCAGCGGTCCGTCGGTGATCCGCTGGACGGCCGGACCCGACAGCACGCCATGGCTGATATAGGCCGACACCTCGGTCGCGCCCTTGTCCATCAAGGCCTTGGCCGCATTGACCAGGGTGCCGCCCGAATCGACGATGTCGTCGAACAGGATGCAGCGCCGTCCCTGGACGTCGCCGATGATGTTCATGACCTCGCTGTCGCCGGCCTTGGGCCGCCGCTTGTCGACAATGGCCAGGTCGGCGTCCAGCCGCTTGGCCAGCGACCGCGCCCGCACCACGCCGCCGACGTCGGGCGAGACGATCATCAGGTCGTCGCCGCGGCGATAGTGGTCCCTGATGTCCTGGGCCAGCACCGGCGTGGCCAGCAGGTTGTCGGTCGGAATGTCGAAGAAGCCCTGGATCTGCCCGGCGTGCAGATCCATCGTCAGCACCCGGTGGGCGCCGGCCCGGGTGATCATATTGGCCACCAGCTTGGCAGAGATCGGCGTCCGGCCGCCGGTCTTGCGGTCCTGCCGGGCGTAACCGAAATAGGGCATGACTGCGGTGATCCGGCGCGCCGACGCCCGCACCAGGGCGTCGGTCATGATCAGCAGCTCCATCAGATTGTCGTTGGCCGGGTAGCTGGTCGACTGGATCACGAAGACGTCCTCGCCGCGGACGTTCTCCTCGATCACCGCGAAGACCTCATTGTCGGCGAACCGTTTCACCTGGGCCTTGGTCAGGGGCATGTCGAGGTGGGCCGCAATGGCCTGGGACAGGGTCCGGTTCGAGTTGCCAGAGAGCAGCTTCATGTCCGGTCATCCTTTCGCCGTCATCGCCCGGCTGAGAATGCTTCCGCGGCGCTGGCGCGCTTCATACCAGCGGACGGCCCGGCCACAAGGCGCGGCGCGCCTTTTCGGCGCTCTTCTTCGCGCATTGGCGTGGGCAGGTTCGCTGGTGTAGAGATTGCGTCTCGTTTTTCGGGGGCGCCGACGGGTCCGCGCCCGCCGGCATTTCAAGTTGAGGTCGTCCTTGCCTGCTTCCAAATTCCGCGCCGGCCTGATCCTGGCCACCGTGGCTGTCTCGGCCCTGACGATATCGGCCTGTGCGGGACGCGGCGACCGCCCGCGCCTCGCCTATGAGGAGCGTCCCGTCGAGGCGCTCTACAACACGGGCTACCAGCGCATGGAGCGTGGCCGCTGGGCCGATGCGATCGACTATTTCCAGGAGGTCGAGCGGCAGCATCCGTATTCGGAATGGTCGCGCCGCGCGATCCTGATGCAGATCTACGCCTACTATCAGAACAACAACTACCCCGAGGCTATCGCCGCCTCGGACCGGTTCATCCAGTTGTTCCCCGGCAATCCGTCGGCCCCCTACGCCTTCTACATGAAGGCCCTGTGCAATTTCGAACAGATCACCGACGTGGGCCGCGACCAGGGCTATGCCCAGGCGGCGCTGGACGGGCTCAAGGATGTGCAGCGCCGGTACCCCGGCACCTCCTACGCCACCGACGCCACGGTCAAGATCGACATGGTCAACGACCAGCTGGCCGGCAAGGAAATGGCCATTGGCCGCTACTACCAGCGCGCGGGACAGCCGCTGGCGGCGATCAATCGCTACAAGGCGGTCATCGACAACGAGGCCTACCAGCGCACCTCGCACACGCCCGAGGCCCTGTACCGGCTGGTCGAAGTCAATCTGGTCCTCGGCCTGAAGGAAGAGGCGACCCGCAACGGCGCCGTGCTGGGCTTCAACTATCCGGGCAGCCCCTGGTACGCCGAGGCCTACGCCCTGCTGTCCGAAGACGGCCGTACGCCCGAGGTGGCCCCGACCGGTCAGCGCGAAAGCTGGCTGCGCCGGATCATTCCGGGCTGACGAGACTTGACCAGCGGCATTTATGTAGCTACATAAATGATCGTCTTCGATCCGGCCAAGGACGCTGCGAACATCGTCAAACACGGCGTATCGCTTCGGTTGGCCGAAGAGATGGACATGCAGGCGGCACGGATCGGTATCGACGACCGCAAGGACTACAACGAGGTTCGCTACGTCGCTTTCGGTGACATTGATGGTCGCCTCCACGCTTTCACCTTCACGATACGGGACGGAAACGTGCGAGCAATCAGTCTTCGGCGAGCGCGGGCGAAGGAGCCGAGGAAATGGTTGCTCGAAAGCTAGATTGGGAAAACGTCGAGCTCGATGAGGACGACGCGCCCGAATTGACAGCAGAATTGGCGGCGCGTCTGCGGCCGGCGAGCGAAATCCTGCCCGAGCACATCCTCGCTCAGTTCAAGCGGTCTCCAGGGCGTCCGAAACTGGCGTCGCCGAAGAAACAGGTCACACTTCGCCTCGACGCCGACGTGCTCGAGTACTGGCGGGGGCAGGGCGAGGGATGGCAATCTAGGCTGAACGCCGTCTTGCGTCGCCAGGCCGGGCTCTCCGGCTGACGGTTCAAGCCCGACTTTCGGCTAGGGTGGCATGGATGCCGAATCGTTTCCTTCCATGCTGACCGCCCTCTCCATCCGCGACATCGTGCTGGTCGATGCGCTCGACCTCGAGGTCGACGGCGGCCTGACCGTGCTGACCGGCGAGACCGGGGCCGGCAAGTCGATCATCCTCGACGCTCTCGGTCTGGTGCTGGGCGCCCGCGCCGACGCCGGTCTGGTGCGAGCCGGCGCCAAACAGGCCTCGGCCACCGCTGTCTTCACCGCCCCTGACGACCCGGCCCTGATCGCCCTGATCAGCGAGCGGGGGTTTGACGTGGCGCCGGGCGAGGAGCTGATCCTGCGCCGGACCCTGGCTGCGGACGGCCGCAGCCGCGCCTTCGTCAACGACCAGCCCGCCGGCGTCGCCGCCCTGCGCGAGATCGGCCAGGCGCTGGTCGAGGTGCATGGTCAGCACGAGACCGTCGGCCTGCTGGACTGGAAGACTCACCGCGCCCTGCTGGACAATTACGGCGGGCTGCAGCCCCAGCTGGACGGCGTCGCCGCCGCCGCCGACCGGCTCAAGGTCGCCGAGCGCACCGTCGCCGATCTGAAGGCCGCCGCTGCGGACGCGGCCTCGCGGGCCGAGGAGTTGACGTTGAACCTCGCCGACCTCGATGCGCTGGACCCACGCGCCGATGAGGAGACCGAACTGGCCGGCGAGCGGGCCATCCTCGGCGCGGCCGAGAAGGCCATCGCCGATCTGGCGGACGCGAAGGCGTCGCTGGGCGGAGACAAACTGTCCCAGAAGCTGTCCGCCGCGTTGCGCGCCGTCGAACACGCCCGCCAGCGGGCCGGGCAGGCGGGCACGGACCCGGAGCATCCGCTGCTGCAAAAGCTGTCCGCCGCCGCCGAGGCCATCGACCGCACCATGGTGGAGGCCGAGGAGGCCATCGCCTGCGTCGACGCCGCCGCCAACGCCTTCGACTTCGAGCCCGGCCGGCTGGACAAGGCCGAGGAGCGGCTGTTCGCCCTGCGCGCCGCCGCCCGCAAGCTGAACACCTCGGTCGACAGCCTGCCGGTGCTGCGCATCCGCTTCCGCGAGCAGTTGCGCCTGATCGAGGACGGCGCCGAGGCCATCACCGCCGCCGAACGCGCCGCCTCCGCCGCGCGCGAGGCCTATGACGTCGCCGCCATGCTGCTGACCTCCGCGCGGGAAGCCGCCGCCGAGCGTCTGACGGCCTCGGTCATGACCGAGCTGGCTCCGCTGAAACTGGACCGGGCCCGCTTCCGCGTCGCCTTCGAGCCCGTGGCCGAGGGCCGCCGCGGACCGCTGGGCGTCGAGATAGTCCGGTTCGAGATCGCCACCAACGCCGGGACGGCTTTCGGACCGCTGGACGCCATCGCCTCGGGCGGGGAACTGGCCCGCTTCGCCCTGGCCATGAAGGCGGCCCTGGCCGGGCGCGAGGATCAGCGCCAGCCGGTGATGATCTTCGACGAGGTCGACCAGGGAGTCGGCGGGGCCGTGGCCTCCGCCGTCGGCGCGCGGCTGGAGCGGTTGGCGCACGGCGCCCAGGTGCTGGTCGTGACCCACAGCCCGCAGGTCGCCGCCCGCGCCCACGCCCACTGGAAGGTGCGCAAGGCCGACACCGGCGGCGTGACCACGACCACGGTGGATGCGCTGGACGATCATGCCCGCCGCGAAGAGATCGCGCGCATGTTGTCCGGTGCGGTGATCACGGATGAGGCGCGGGCGGCGGCCCGGTCGCTGATCGGGTGACGGGGAGCGACGTGGTGTGCCGCTTCAAGCGGACGTTCCCGCAGTTGCCTGATAAAGTTGCCGCTGACGTCCGAAACGGCGACCTGCAAGCTCGCGTCCGGATTGGCCGGTGGCAAGATTGTTACGATGGTGATCGGGATGGCGTGTGCGCGCCCGCCGATGAGCGATAATGCTGCCCCTGATGCGGGCGCCAATGACTCCAGCGCATAAAGGAGCTCGCGGTTGGCGGAAACACGGCTCCTTCTGGCTTAGGACATTCGATGGTCAGCCCAGCCGGGCGATCACGTCCCGGATGATTTCGGCGCCGGTCCGGTCACGGGGCGAGGGCGGCGACCTTGTGTCCTGGTCCAGGGCGAGCACCAACGGCAACCATCCCTCCCTCGGATCCGCCTGCAGAAGCGCCAGGGACGGTCTGGCCTCCAACGCCAGATTCTCCACTCCGGGGGCCAGGGTGGCGCACAGCTCGGGCGGCGAGGTGACCAGATATTCCCGACAGGCCAGCGGCCGATCGGCATGGATCGAACAGGCTTCATCCTCCAGCAGGGGGCAGGCCACCCCGGCCTCGAAATAAGCGCGGCCCTTTGCGTGACGCTCGCCGGGCTCGCCGTCCAACCCGTCCAGCAGGCCCTCCGCATCCAGCGTCTCCACCGCCGCCTCGAACCGGCGCCTGACGTGATCGCGCCTCGGCTCGGGCATGGCCTCGACCAGCCGGGCCAGGGCTCGCGCCTCCGCGATCGACACCGGCACCATCTGGCGACAGCAGGCCCCGCAGCCGGCGCGACAGGACACCGACCGCCCTTCGGACCCGGCGCGCGCCGTCGCCCGCGTCGCGAACAGGCTGCTCAGGCCATGGAAGATGGGCAGCACGGCCTCGACCGCGACCGGTCCGGCCGGCACCGTCATCTCGACCGTGACCGGCTCCCCGCCGATGTCCAGCACCACCCGGCCGGTCGCGGTCGCTCCCCCGGCGGGCGGCAGGGCGGACAGACGCACGACCGCGTCAGCGTCCGCCACGACCGGATGCGGCGGATCGCCGGAAGGGGCGACCGGCCCGTCGGGGCGGAGCAAGACTATCGGCGCGTCGACGGGGCCGGCCCACTGCTGGCCGCAGGCAGACGACACTGGCGAACGCCCTCGACGATGACCACGGAGCCCCGCCTCGTCGTGCACGCCTGCTCCGCATCCAACGAATCCAGCTTGAGGAAGAAATCAGTTCCCCGGGCTTGGCCTGCGGGGCAGTCCGCGTCCGAAGACCCGCCGGGTCCGGTGGCCCGACAAGCGCTCGGCTCGGTTCGCGGCAGGTGCTTCCCTGTCCAGGGGCGAGCATTGTCGGGCCCCGGCGTCGCGCGATCCTGCGCCTGCGCCTGCGCCTGCGCCTGCGCCTGCGGCCGGGCCTGGCCGGCGACGACCATGACGCCGAGGTCAAAGACGGCCGCGGTGGCCAGGATGACGGCTGTTTTCTTCATGGTCTCACTCCTTGTCGGTTTCGGTTGCGGTTGGTTTTGCGAAGGTCGTATCCCGTTCAGCGGTGCGCTATCGGGGCCCTTGGTCGCCTTGCATCAATTGCCAGACACGCACCCGACCACTCAGGCGCACAGAGTCGCTGTCCTCGGGCGGGGGGATCGGAAAGCTGAACCGGCCCTCGGCGTCGGGCAGGATGCGGCGGTTGTCGACCATCAGTTCGTCCAGCCGGTGCCGCGGGCATGGCGTACGCGGGCGGCAGGCGGTGGTCACTTCGTACTCTCCGCGTTCGACCCGCACGCGGACCGAGAACCTTCCGTTGCGACCGCTTGTCCCCGCCGGCATGGCCACGCCGCCGGGCTTCTTTCTGACGATGATGTCGATGCCGGGGATATCATTTTCGGCGCGGTGCTCCGGACTCTGAGCGGTCGCGGGGATGGCCGGAAAGGCCAGCATGAGGACGGCGGCCGCGAGGGCGGCACGGCCGAGGGGGCGGCGGGTCATGGAACGTCTCCTGCGTTTGGGTTCTAGGGGGCGGTCAAGTCGGGTCGTGCACAACCAGGGTCGTCAGGAGGCGTCGGGGGTCTGGCTGCGGGCCATGAAGGTGCAGCGGATCCGCGGCGGCACCAGTGTGGCCTCACAGGTTATCCTGTTCATCTGCCGCGTCGGACCGGCCGCAGGCGGGGCCTCGACCGTCGGCTGCGGACACCCGGCGGCGGTGAAGATGGCCTTGATGTCGTCGGTCCGACCCGCGGCGGCGAGGCCTTCAATCCTCGTCTTGTTGGTGTTGAACACCGCGGTGCAGTCCGGTCCGCGCCTGTCGCGGGCCGCCGCCTGAATGGAGACAACCGCGGGGGCCGATGAAACCGTACCCCCGGTCGGCTGGCCGGGCGCCGGAGGAACGGCCAGAAGGGTCAGGGCGGCGATGACATGAGCAATCATGGGCGAATCTCCTGCGATCGGGGAATTGCGGGCGTCCATGGGCGCGGCCCGGAGGCGGCCTCGGTCAGGGTGACGCGGATGCGGCCGCCGCCGTTCGGGACCACCGCCACCAGCCGTCGGCCGTCCGGTCCCATGAAATAGGCCCGGCCCCGGCCGTGACCCGGAAGGATCGGGGCGGAGGTCAGCACCGTGCGCCCGACTTCGATCCGCGCGACGGCGGGCACGGCTAACGTCTGAACGCTGGGCAGCAGGATCGCGTATCGCCCCGGCCCGACAGCGAACGCCGCATGACCTGCGTCACTGGTGAGCATCGGCGCGACGACCGAACCGGGATCGCCTTCGAGGCCTACGGGAATGCCTACGATCGGCGTGCCCGGCGTCGGAAGCGACAGGCTCGCAAGCATCACGCCGACGGCTGCAAGACATGCGAGCCGGGCCGTCATGACCGCCCCTCGCGCGGCCGCGGCACGACCGGCGTCCATGGACGCGGCCCGGAGGCGGCCTCGGTCAGGGTGACGCGAATGCGGCCGCCGCCGTGCGGGACCACCGCCACCAGCCGCCGGCCGTCCGGTCCCATAAAATAGGCCCGGCCCCGGCCCTGACCCGGAACGATCGGGGCGGAGGTCAGCACCGTGCGCCCGACCTCGATCCGCGCGACGGCGGAACGGTCCAGCGACTGGATGTTCCAGATCGCGACGGCGTATCGCCCCGGCCCCACGGCGAAAGCCATCTGCCCGGCGTCGTTGGTGGGCCTTGGCGCCACGACTGAGCCGGGATCGCCTTCAAGCCCAACCGACGTCCCCTGTATGGGCACACCCGGAGTCATTGCCGGTAGCAATACGCCTGTCAGCATAACGTTGGCGGCAGCAAGAAAGGCAAACCGACTTCTCATGACCGCCCCTCCCGCGGTCGCGGTACGACCGGCGTCCATGGGCGCGGCCCGGAGGCGGCCTCGGTCAGGGTCACGCGGATACGGCCGCCGCCGGGAACCACCGCGACAAGCCGCCGGCCGTCCGGTCCCATGAAATAGGCCCGGCCCCGGCCCTGACCCGGAAGGATCGGGGCGGAGGTCAGCACGGTGCGCCCGACCTCGATCCGCGCGACGGCTGGAACGCCCAGTGACTGGACATTCCAGATCGCGACGGCGTACCGCCCCGGCCCCACAGTGAAGCTCGCTTGGCCCGCATCATTGGTGGGCATCGGGGCGACCACCCCGCCCGGCTCCCCCTCCAGGCCGACATCAGTGCCAGAGATTGGCACGCCCTGTGTCGACTGGCCCACCCCCATCAGCATCATGCCGACGACGGCGACGGCGGCGGAGCGGGCGATCATCCGCCGTTTCAATATGCGAGTCATGATCTCATTCCACCCTCAGAACATCGCCACGAACGGGCTGCTCGCCATCGACGACGCTCGCGATCGACAGCCGGTCCCGCACGGTCTCGACCCGAACCTGACCGATGCGCGCCATCTCGACGTCCAGCACCTCGCCGGTGCGGGGATCCGTCAGGGTCCGGCCGGGTCGCCAGACGGTGAGCGTCAGGCCCGGCTGGACGTTGCGGTCGGCCCCTGCGTTCAGATAGACCCCGGTCTCCGCAGCATCGACGACAAGGGCTGACCAAGGCACATCGCGCATGCCGGCGGCAATCTGATCCACCGCCCTCATGATGGCGTCCTCCCCGGCCTGGCCGATCGGCGTGGCGCGAAACACTTCGCCGCCGACGGTCGCCCCCGACCAGGTGTTGACCAGGCCCGCATCAGAGGTCCGCGACGAGGCGCTGCCCTGGGCGCTGGATGTCGAGACGACCTGCCCGGTGGAGGTGTTCACCAGCCGCAGCGATATTTCCATCACCGCCCGTTGGCTGCGGGTGCCCGCCCGGCCGCCCAGCATCGAACCGAGCCCACCGCCGATGCTGAGACTGCTGCCCCCGGCGGCGGGCTCGTATTTGGTGACGGCCCCGCGCACGATGGCGCTGGCCTCCGATGAGGCTGCCCCCTCGATCACCACGAACCGCCCGTCCCGCACCAGGGCCTGGATCAGCAGGGCGGTCATGCCGTCGGCCGTTACGCTGCCTCCGACAGATTCCGTGGCCTGAAAGGTATCGACCGAGACGGTCTGCTTCAGTCCGTCATAGGCCGCGCGGTCCTGCGCGGTAGCCGCCGGGGCGACGACTGCGGCCGCCACAACCACGGTCGCCGCCACTAACATTAGTCTGCGGTTCAGGGTCATAATGCTGAGCCCCTGAGTCCAAACAGGTAACGGATGGTGCCCGTAACGGTCACGGTTTGGGGCGCGGCAGGGCGCGCCGGAGCCGCCCCCGCGCCGGGCGGCGGGATACGCGGATCGACCCGTCGATCCGCACGTCCGTCGCCGGTGGTTTCATGCGGATCGCCGATGGAGCCCGCTGTGCCGAACTCAGGATCGCCGGTGCTGATAATACTGCCGTCAGGCATCACCCTCTGGCCGCGGGTGGTCTGGCCGCCGGTGCCGGCGGACGCGACCGCCGTATAGGGGAAGCAGAGGTCACGATCCCCCGACGGGCCCCGCCCTCCAGCCTGACCGGATGCGCTCCCGCCGGGGAAGGTCAGTCGCTGTTCAGTCGGCGGGGACTGGACTGCCGGAATCAGCAGTCCGATCAGGATGCCGATTATTTGGTCATCCCCTTGGGAACCGCCGCCGCGGTCGATTGCCGACCTGAGCCCCGGACCATTCAGACAGATGTTGTAGGCGCCGGGCGGCAGGTCGAAACGAAAGCCGCCCTGCCCGTCGGTGCGGGTAGTGGCGACGGTGCGACCGCCGCGTATGGATATGGAGGAGATTAAGAGGTCCGAAAAGACAACGCCGCCGGTGCCTCGCGTCGCCTGGGAACCTGAACCCTCCAGGAAGGCGGGGCCGTTGGCGGACTCCGATGTCTGGGCGTTGACGGCAGAAGGCGACAGGGCAAGGCCCGCCAAGCTTCCCAACCCAGCCAGTACGATCAGTTCCGTTCTAGACATCCTGGCCATCAACCCGCTCCCTCGAAAAACCTTGATTTTTCACGCTGATCACGAGGAAGCTTGGCTGTCAAGGACAGGTAGAATAGCGTTTTTTAAACTTTAGATTTTCCATATCTCGTTGGGTGCATCGCTATAACCGACCAAACTCCAGTCCGATATCCGTCAGTGGCCAGATCATGATTGGCTTCCCGCTTCCTGCGGATCTCCGCGGCGTGCCCGTTCGTGGGTAGCAGGGCGGCTGAGCGCGAGTTGTCTGCCTGCGCCGATGTGTTAAGGCTGAACAGGTCGGGGGAGGCGAAATAGATGAGAATGATAGGGGTGATGGCCGCTGTTCTGGCGTTTGCCGGTCCGGCCCAGGCCAATGTATCGGTTGTCAGAAACAGCTGCGCCGCGCCGAACACTGTTGAGGTCGTGACCCTGTCGCTCAACACCTATGAATACACTTTCGAACGGCTTCCCAGCGGGCCGAGCTACGTCTTTGCCGGGATCATCAATCCGACGTCAATCAACCGGACCCGCCAGTTTGTTGTGCCTTCAGGGAGTTATCGTCTGACCTACAGGCTGCCCAACTCCACTCCCGTTGGCGTCTATGGCCAGAACGTGATCATTCGACCTCATCACATGGTCGGCGGTGCCTGTGTGCCGATAGACTTCCGGACGAGAAGCGCCACACCAGGTGCCACAACGGACTAAGGCCGCTCAAGATCTCGTCAGGCGAACGTCCACAATGGGTCGGACCCGGTCAAAGGCATGGCGCCACCTTCCGGACGTTCGGCTCCCGCGCCCGGCGCTGGACGGCGCCGCGGTCTGTGTCGGAGGCCGGAATCTTCCCCGCCGAAGCGTATACTCTCGCCCCGTGTCTTCTCGCCCCTTTGAGGACCGTGACCCGCTACTCTCGACCCTCCGACGTCCGTCGTCGCCGCCCCGGAATCGGCCCGACGACCGTTTCTGACGCAGGCCCGTGCATAATAGCGAAAAGCCCGCCGGGCCTGGTCTTTCACATTGTCGAACCCGTCGCCGCCACCGCCAAGGGGCCGGCGAGCCGTCCTCAGCGGGAGATGCCTGATTGGCGGAATTCACCGCCGACATTTTTTGTCCAGAATGCGAGACTCTCTGCCCTCGGGCTTACCCCCGCAGCACCTTCAGCAGCTGGGGATGCAGCTCCGAATTCGTCGCCAGGATCTGGGCGCCCGTTTCCGGCCGGCCCTCGCCGTCGATGGTGGTGACCACGCCGCCGGCCTCGGTGACGAACAGGATGCCCGCCGCCACGTCCCAAGGCTGAAGGTTGCGCTCGTAATAGGCGTCGTACCGCCCGGCCGCGACCCAGGCGAAGTCCAGCGATGCGGCGCCCAGGCGGCGGATGCCCGCCACGCGCTGGCCGATGGCGTGGATGTCCTTGATGGCCTGGGCGTGGCCGGTCTTGCCGATGAAGGGCAGGCCGGTGGCGATCAGGCTCTCCGACAGGTCGCGGCGGCCGGCGACCCGGATGCGCTGGTCGTTCAGATAGCAGCCCTTGCCCTTTTCGGCCCAGAACAGCTCGTTCATGACAGGGTTGTAGGTCACGCCCGCGACGATCTCGGACGCGCCGTCGGGCGCGGTGCGCTGCAGCGCCACCGTGATGGCGAAATGGGGCATGGCGTGCATGAAGTTGGTGGTGCCGTCGATCGGATCGACGATCCAGGTATGGGATTTGTCGGTCCCCTCCATCATGCCCCGCTCCTCACCCAGGAAGCCGTAGCCGGGGCGGGCTTTCATCAGCAGTTCGTAGAGCGAATCCTCGGCCTTTATGTCGGCGGCGGTGACGAAGTCGCCCGGGCCCTTCCGGGACACTTGCAGCTGGGCGACCTCGCCGAAGTCGCGCAGCATGGGGCGGGCGGTCTTGCGGACCGCGTCGATGATGACGGAAACGAGTGCGGAAGCGAGGGCCATGGGGATCTCCTGGTCCGAAAGTCCTTGGAAGGCATCAGCCCGGACAGTCGGAGAAGGTCATGGAGACGCAGGATTGCGCCTCCGGGTTGTGCAGCCGCTCGGGCCTATTCGGCGCGGCGGACGTATTCGCCGGTGGAGGTGTCGACGATGATGCGCTCGCCCACGCCCATGTACGGCGGGATCATGATGCGCACGCCGTTGTTGGCGATGGCGGGCTTGTAGGAGGATGAGGCGGTCTGGCCCTTCACGGTCGGCTCGGTCTCGACCACTTCCAGGGTGACCTGATCGGGCAGGGACAGGCCGATGGGCCGTTCCTCGTGCATTTCGATCGTGACCTTCATGCCGTCCTGCAGATAGGCGACGCGATCCTCGCCGACCCAGTCCTTTTGCAGTTCGGTCTGTTCGTAGGTCGTGTCGTCCATGAACACGAGGGCGTCGCCCTGTTCGTACAGATAGGAAAACTCCTTCTGCTCCAGCGTGACGCGCTCGACCTTGTCTTCCGACCGGAAGCGTTCGCTCAGCTTGTTGCCGGTCTCGAGGTTCTTGGCCTCGATGTTGGCGAAGGCGCCGCCCTTGCCGGGCTTGACGTGGCTGGCCTTTGTCACGACCCACAGGCCCTTGTTGTGCTCAAGGACCATGCCGGGCTTGATGTTGTTGCCGTTGATCTTCATCGGTTTCTCAGGGGTCTGGGCGCTGCCTGCACGGCGCGCGAACGGGCGCAGTCCCTAGAGGATGCGGCGTCATCCGGCAAGGCGGCGGTCAGTGAACGGTCGGTTCCTGATGCCGCGACTTGCCCTGCACCAGATTGGCCAGATGCACCGATCCGCCGCTGGGGGCGGCCAGTTTGCCCGCGCGGGCATCCAGCTTGCGCGCCTCATGGGCGAAGGCGGCGGCGAGACCGGCGGACGACATGGCGGCGGCGATCTGCAGGCCGCGACTGGCTGGCCGCATGGCGATCCAGACGGCGTTCAGCGCCTGGGCGGCGGCCCACAGGCTCATGGCCGTGGTGCGTTCGGGGCGGGCGGGGGCGTTCCAGACCCGCACCGCCGACAGGGTAGTGACCGAGAACACCGCCGGAAGGATCAGGCTCAAAGGTCCGCGCGGCCGCTCGGTGATCGGGGCGTCGGCGTCCGCCAGATGCAGGGGCCGGGGCCGGATCGAGCTCCGGGCCAGCAGGGTGGCGCCCAGAGCGAAGCCGACGGTCACCGCCACCCCCAGGATCACATGGCCGATGTCGCGCTCGTTGGCGTTCAGGAAGTCGCCGGCGACGTCGCGTGCGTCGTGAAGGATGTCGTCGATATCGTTCACCCGCGCTTCTCCCTGTCTGCGGACAGACAATGACGGGGAAGCGCGCGGGTTCCGTCGGCGGACCTCGTCAATTGGTCCGGGCGGGGCGGCGCGTCAGTTGCCCGTAGCCGACTTGTCCGGCGCGATCTCGGTCATGGCGGACTGCAGATAGTTCTGCTCGCCCAGCTGTTCAATCAGCTTGTGCTGGGCCTCGAGGAAGTCGATGTGCTCCTCCGTGTCGTTCAGGATGCGCATCAGGATGTCGCGGCTGACATAGTCCCGGGCCGCCTCGCACTGGGCCACGCCGGCCAGAAGTGTATCGCGCCCGCCCAGTTCCAGCTGCAAATCGGCGCCCAGGCATTCGACCGCGGACTCGCCGATCTTCAGCTTGTGCAGGTCCTGCAGATTGGGCAGGCCGTCGAGGAACAGCACGCGCTTGATCAGCATGTCGGCGTGTTTCATCTCACCGATCGATTCGTCGTATATGATCTGGCCGAGATGCTTCAGGCCCCAGCTCTCGAACATCCGGGCGTGCAGGAAATACTGGTTCACCGCCGTCAGTTCGTTGGTGAGCACCGCGTTGAGCGTGCGGATGATCGCGGGGTCGCCCTTCATGGCCTGGCTCCTGTCGGCGACGGCGATTGAGTCGCCGCGTCCTGCCGGTTCATAACACGGCAAAACGCCTTGTGTTCACTTGCGAACACTTATCGCGACATTGAAATTGCGAGTAAAAATCGCCCGCAACTGGGGCGAAGCCTATTCGGCGGCCATGGCGAAGGTTTCGCGGCTGTCCTGAATCATCTCGCGCATTTCGCAGACGCATCTGGCACACTGGACGGCGCACTGGTTGCGGGTGAAGACGTCGCGCGGACGGGTCGCTCCCGCCTCGATGGCGGCGGCGACGTCACGCTTGCGAAGACCGTTGCAGTTGCAGACGTACACGGAGGGGCGGACCCGACTGGTTGCGAATGGTTCGCTATAGCAGGGAGGTGCGGCGAATGCAAGTCGTTCGCAGTGACCTGGTTGACGGCGCGACGCAACCGTCGCACTTCCGGCCCATGGCCAAGACCGCTGTCGCATCCGAACGCCCCCCCTGCCGGCTGTATCTGATCACGCCGTCAGCGATACCTGATCTCGTGGCCTTCGTGGGCAATCTGGAGGCGGCGCTGGACGCGGGGGACGTGGCGGCGCTGCAGATCCGGCTCAAGGACGCCGATGATGCGACCGTACTGGCGGCCGTCGCGGCGCTGAAGTCTGTCGCCCAGGTCCGGGGCGTGGCGGTCATCCTCAATGACCGGCCTGATCTGGCGGCCCGCTCGGGCTGCGACGGCGTGCATCTGGGGCAGTCAGACGGCTCGGTCGCTCAGGCGCGGAGCTTGATGGGACGGGACGCCATGATCGGCGTGACCTGTCACGATAGCCGTGAACTGGCGATGGACGCCGCCGAGGCCGGGGCCGACTATGTCGCCTTCGGCGCCTTCTTCCCCACCGCGACCAAGGCGACGGTTCACCGCCCCGATCCCGAGATACTGACCATCTGGCAGGAGACGGTCGAGATTCCCTGCGTCGCCATCGGCGGGATCACGGCGGACACAGCCGCGGGTTTGGCGCGGGCCGGGGCAGACTTTGTGGCTGTCAGCGCGGCCGTCTGGAGCCATCCTGATGGGCCGGCGGCGGCGGTTCGGGAGCTGGATCGGGCGCTGGCGTCACTCGCCTGACCTTCAGGGGATATTAGGATGCGACGGGCTAGGAAAATCGCTGACATCCCCCCGTTCGGACCCCAAGATGAGCATGAGCCGCGCGCTCGACCCGCCAGAGGCCGCTGTCGGCGCTGATGTCCCGGCCAAGGCGCGTGTCGGCGCAGGCGGGCGCCGGGCGGGCGTCGGCCAGCCGATGGCCCCCGTTTTCACGGCCATGGCCGTCCTGGTGCTGGTCGTTCTGTCGCTGACCTTTGCGCGGTCGGCCGGCGTGGTGGCGGCCTTGTGGGGTGCGGCTGGAGTCGCGGTCGCCGTCTGGCTTCGAACCTCGCGGGGACCGCTCTATGACCTGTCATTCGGTGGTTTAATCGCGGCCGGGATCGCGGCCGGCGAGTTGCTCGTCGGCAATTCGACCGAGCTGACGGTGATGTTCACCGTCGCCAACATGCTGGAAATCTATCTCGCTGTCCGGCTGGCGCGGCGGTTCGCCCCGACCCTGAACCTCGCTTCCGTGCAGGGCGCCTGTCGGTTTCTGCTCGCGGCTGCCGTCATCGCTCCCATCCCCGCGGCCGTCTTCGCCTCTGGCATGCTCTGGTGGATGACTGGCGCCGATTTCCTCGACTCGGCCCGGACGTGGTGGTTTGGCCATGCGCTCAGCATCGCCGTACTGTCCAGCTTCGGTCTGGCCCTGACAAAGCGGGAAATGGCGCGCTTTCGCGCTCCGGCCCGCGCGATTGAGGCGGCGGTCCTGCTGGGAGGGCTGGCGGTCATTTCCTACACAGTGTTCTTCCAACAGCAGATGCCGATCGGCTTCGTCAACATGCCCTTGCTGCTGCTGATCGCGGTGCGGCTGCGTATGCTGGGAGTCACGGCTGCGCTGGTCATCATCTCCATCGTGGCGGTCGGCGGCAGCATGCGGGGGTTAGGTCCGTATTCCGTGGCATTCGAGGGCGCCGACCGCGCCATGATGGCTCAGTTGCTCGTGCTGTTCGGCTATATGCCAATCATGCTGGTTGCGGCCTTGCTGGAGGAGCGCGACCGTTTCGCCGACCGCGCCCGCCTGGGTCAGATTCGCGCTGAAAGGGCGTCCGAGGCCAAGTCGCGCCTGCTCGCCAACGTCGCGCATGAGATCAAGAGCCCCGTAGGCGGCGTGATCGGCATCGGGGAGCTGTGGAAGGCCGGTCAGCTGGGGCCGGTTTCGGCAACCCAGGCCGAGATGGCTGACATGCTGGTCAAGACCGCCCGTCAGGTCGAGGCCCTGGCTCATGATCTGCTGGACGTGGCCCGCGCCGAATCCGGCGCGATCAAGGTCGAGCTTCGACCGACGGATGTGCCCGGCGTGCTTGAGGACGTGCGTCGGACGACGGCCCTGCGGCCCGACGCCCAGGGCATTAGACTGGAGCTGGTCAGCGAAGGCGACGGCCTGGTCGCTCTGGCCGACTCGCAGCGGCTGACCCAGGTGATCGCCAACCTGGCCTCCAACGCCGTCAAATACGGCGGGGCCGGCGGCGTGATCATTTTCCGCGCCTGCAAGATCCATGACGGAGTCCGCATCGAGGTCATCGACCGCGGCGCCGGTTTGTCGGTCGAGAAACAGACCCAGCTTTTCGAACCCTTCAACCGGCTGGGCCTGGAACGCTCGACGGTTGAAGGTCACGGCATCGGCCTGGCCCTGGCCAAGCGGCTGGTCGAACTGCAGGGCGGCTCCATCGGCGTGACCTCGGCGCCCGGCGAGGGCGCCACCTTCTGGGTTGAACTGCCCGCCGCCTGATCAAGACCTTGCCGTCGGCGGGGTGAAGGGGGATTGTCGCCTCCATGAAAATCATTGTCCCCGCCGCCGTCCTGCTGCTCGCCGGAGCCGCGCACGCGCAAATCCCGCCGGCCCAGACGCCTCCAGTCGCGCCCGTCAGCAGCCTGACCCGCGACCTGAACAGCGGTCCCCCGGCCCCTGCCGTCTATCTCGCGCCGCCCCCGGCGCCGGCGACCACCTCCACGATCGTCCCGACGCACGTTCCGTCGGCCCAACCGGCCGCGCCCTTGATCGCGACGCCGGTTCCAATCGAACCCGGGCCCCGGCCCAGCCCTGCGGCCGTCACCACGCCCGCGCCGTCCGTCGCCGCGCGCCCCGCCATGGCGCCGCCCGTCCTTGCGACCCCCACCCCGGCGCCGGCAGCTGCCGCAGAGCCGCCGGTCGTCACCCCGGTCCCGGTTCCCGCCCCTCCGAGCGTCACGGTGCTGGACAGCGCGGCGCGCGCGGCCCTGCCCTTTACCGCCGACCTGCCGCCGGGCTTCGAAATCGTCAGCGGCCGCCCGGGTCCTGACTTCCGCATCTATACGATCCGCCGTGGCGCCCAATCGTTCGTGATGGTCTATGCCGGTCCGGCGTCGCAGTTCCCGATCTACAGCGGCCAGATGGTCGAGGCGGCGGGGCGCGCCTCAATCCTCTCGACCGAGGAGGGGATGCGCCACGCCGTGGAGCACCTGTTCCAGCGCCCGACGTCGCCGCGCGAAATCCATGTCTGGACCATGAGTCTGGACGGCGCCGATCGCGACATGGCCGAACGGATCGCGCAGTCGGTGGACGTCCGCTAGGCGGTCGTCAGGCCCGGCGCAACGGCGTGTCCGGCTCGCCCAGCCGCATGCCGCGCGATCCGGCGAAGACGAGCACCTCCGGGCCGGGCGCGGCGGCCCAAGGGCGCAGGGTCGCCTGCCAGGGTCGCGCCGCCAGTCGTGGGGCCGGGCCGCGTCGCATTCAACCACCAGCCGCGCGCCGCCCTGTTCGCTGTGCAGGACGAAGCCGGCGATGGTCGGTTTCCAGCTGTCGTCGAGAGCCTCGGTCAGCAGCCAAGGGCAGTTGAACACGCGGCAGTCGCCGGGCCGGTCATCACAGACGGCGCAGCCCGCCGTCTTGCTGAAATGCCGGCACCATTTGCCCGCAGGCTTGGCCAGCGCGGTCACGCCCATCAGCTTGCAGCACAGGCCGCAGTCGCCGCAGCTTTTGGCCGGGGCGGTCAGGATCCGGCTGCCGCGAACTCCAACGTCTGGGCAGACGATCCGGGCCGGAAGACCACGGTGCGGGTGACGCCGCTGATCCGCACATTGACCTGTTGTTCCTGGTCGTCGTGGACGCCGGGGAAGAAGTCGAGGTCGATGGTCACCGCGCCGATGCTGTGATCGCGCGTCTCGCCCGCAAAGGCGATGCGGATATTGTCGCCCGCCAGGTCGGTGCCGGCGTGGGTCACCGGCACGGCGACGCCGTCGACTGCGAGCCGGAACCGCTGGCCGAGGTGGGTCTCCAGATCGGCGACGGCGCGAGGGTCGTCCAGGCTGGGCTGGGCCTCCGGGGCGATGGAGACCAGGGCGGGCTCCACGTCATGGGCGGCGAAGCGGTGGATGACGCTGACCGCGCCCGAGGCCGGGTCGATCTCGATCACCGTCAGCCCCGAATGGCCGCGATGGGCCAGCACCGGCGTGGCGAGGCCGGCGATCAGGATGGCGGCGAGCAGGGCCCGTTTCATCACTGGGCCGCCGCCGGACGGCGAACCCGGGTCGCGGTCGAGTCGGGACTGACCTCGACGTCCGAGTCGCGCATCCGGTTTTCACCGGGGGACGGCGCGGGCGACAGGCGCACGGTCCGCTCGTCGATCCGGCGGGGGAACAGATTGTTGGCCAGGTTGGCGTCGGCGGTTTCCCGCAAGGGGTCGACCTCGGCCGAGACCAGGGTTTTCGACGAAACATGCTGCCAGATCACCTGCTGGCTGTTGCGGCGCCAGATCTCGGCGGGGATGCGGATCGTCTCGTCCGAGCCGTCGCTGTACGTCAGCTTGAGGATCACCGGCATCACCAGCCCGCCGACATTCTTGAAGGTGAAGCGGTAGATGTTGTCGTCGAACCCTTGCGCCGCGCGGCGGTCGGCGTCGGCGCGGCGAGCGGCGCTTTCGGCGTCACGGCGCTGTTGGGCCGTGGTCGTGAAACGGTCGGTCTGGTTGTAGAAGTCCCGGGTGGCCGGGTCGCGCTCGACCACCGTCTCGATGCCGCGGTTGTTCTCGACCGTGCGCGAGACCGGCTCCTGCTCGAATCGCTCGCGGGCGGCGCGGTTGCGGGCCTCGGGATCGGCGGATTCCAGCGTCGCGGCGGTCACGCCCTCCAGCGAGATGTCGACGTGGTCGGTCGAATAGAACCAGCCGCGCCAGAACCAGTCGAGGTCGACGCCCGAGCTCTCCTCCATGGTGCGGAAGAAGTCATAGGGCGTCGGCCGCTTGAAGGCCCAGCGCTGCGAATATTCGCGGAAGGCGCGGTCGAACAGCTCGCGGCCGAGCACGGTCTCGCGCAGGATCACCAGGGCGGTGGCCGGCTTGGCGTAGGCGTTGTTGCCGAACTGGAGCAGGCTGTCGGACTGGGTCATGACCGGCACCTGGTCCTGGCTGACCATATATTCGACGATGCTGGAGGGCTCGCCGCGCGCCGGGAAGTCCGCGTCCCAGAGCTTCTCGGCCTGGAACTGCAGGAAGCTGTTCAGCCCCTCGTCCATCCAGGTCCACTGACGCTCGTCGGAGTTGACGATCATCGGGAAATAGGTGTGGCCGACCTCGTGGATGACCACGCCGATCAGGCCGTTCTTGGCGCGCTCGGTATAGGTCAGGCGGCCGTCGTCGCCCCGCACCGGGCGCGGCCCGTTGAAGGTGATCATCGGATATTCCATCCCGCCGACCGGGCCGTTGACCGACTGGGCGGTCGGATAGGGGTAGGTGAAGGCGAACTGGTTGTAGACGTCGATGGTGTGGGCGATCGCCCGGGTCGAATAGGCGTCCCACAGTGGCCGGGCCTCCTTCGGATAGAAGGACATGGCCATGACCACGGGATGTTCGGCGCTCTCCTGGTCGACGCCCATGGCGTCCCAGATGAATTTCCGGCTTGAGGCCCAACCGAAGTCGCGGACGTTGTCGGCGCTGAAATTCCAGGTGCGCGTGCCGGAGCGGGCCGGGCGGGCCTCGGCGGCGGCGGCCTCGGCCGGGGTGACGATATAGACCGGGGCGTCGGCGGTGCGGGCCTGGGCCAGCCGGGCCCTTTGGTCGGCGCTGAGGATGTCGGTGTTCTGCAGTTCGCCGGTCGCCGCGACGGTGTGGTCGGCGGGCGCGGTGATGGAGACGTCATAGTCGCCGAACTCGAGGGTGAACTCCCCGGAGCCCAGGAACTGGGCGTTATGCCAGCCCTCATAGTCGGAATAGACCGCCAGGCGGGGGAACCACTGGGCGGCCAGAAACAGGCAACTTCCATCTTCCCCAGGTTTGGTGAAACACTCATAGCCGCTGCGCCCGCCGACGACATTGGTCTCGGGCAGGGGCAGGCTGAAGTCGATGGTGAAGGCGAAGCTTTCACCGGTCGCGAGCGGGCGCGGCAGTTCGATCCGCATCATGGAATCGACGATGGTGAAGGGCAGGTCCCGGCCGTCGGGACCGGTCACCGTCAGGTCGTTGAAACCGCCTTCCCAGTCCCGCATCCGTTGAACGCGCAGCACCTCATTGACGCTTACGGTGTCCGAGGCCGTGTAGGTCCGGCTGCGCTCGGCCAGGGAGCCGCGGCGATAGTTCTGTTGGTCCAGCAGCAGCCACAGATAGCCGAGGGCGTCGGGTGAATGGTTGGTGTAGGTCACGGCCTCGCGGCCCGTCAGGGTGCGGTCAGCCTCATTCAGACTGACATCGATGTCATAGTCGACCTGCTGCTGCCAGTAGCGGTGGCCGGGCGCCCCCGAGGCGTTGCGATAGTCGGTCGGCGTCGGCCAGTCCTCGCCCTCGAACTGGCGGAACTTGTCTTCGAACGTGCCCCGCGACTGGTCGACCGGGCCGACGCTCTGCTGGGCCAGGGCGGCCGTGGCCATGAGGGACACGCCGGCGACCGACGCCAGCAACATACCGATCCGCATTCGAAACACCGTCCGTTACCTGAAAGCCCGGCCGGACCTTAGTGGTCGAGGGCAGGGGCGCAAGGCGAGGCCGCCTTACGAATTGGTAATGGTCCGACCGGACGTGCGTCATCGCCCTCCGGCAGGACTGCCGGAAAGGTCGGGGAGGGCGCGGGGCGGCCGGGCCTCGCCCGGTGTTTGGATAGTTTTACCGTTTCGACGAAGCCGACCTTGGCCGCCCTTCTGATCCGCCCGTGAAGTCACGGTCGGGAAGGGACGGCGCCGCCCCGCGCAGTCGTTTTCCACGCGCCCGCCGGCTGGCGGCCCTTGCTTCGGGCCTTACCGGCGGTCCGGCGCGCCCTTGCGGGCAGGACGGACGGCGGAACGTTCTGATCGTGTGTCAGTAGCGGTTCCGTCCCCAGGCGCGCGGCGAGCAAGCAGAGGCCATCCATCGACCTCCACGAGGACCCCCGGAGTATCCTTCCCCCGGGCTTCATCGCTCGACCACAGCCCGCCGACATCGAGGCGCTGGATCCGACGCCCTCCCCACCGCCGGGATGGAGCGAATTATGGGGGCGGTCCCAGCCATGATGGCTGGTGACGCTGTATTTTTTCGAAGTGACACGAAATCAAAGAGTTGGCCGCGCGGAATATGCTGACAATCGGCGGATTGTCAGCATAGCGTCATGGCGGCGGCGGAGGTCGGGCCTCTACGGGCGGCGGAAAGGGGTGGGTGGGCCCGGTTTGCCAACAGGCTCCAGACCATCCTCGCTGTCATCAGCGCCTATTTTACGCCCCAAAATGGCGTGGGTAGTTACGTGGGAGCCGTGGGTGGAGGCGGCTTAGTCTGTGCGGCCGCGCTCCTTCCGCCTCGATCGGCTTCGTTGGTTTCTAACCACACGGTTCATAGACAGTTCAGCTAACGGCCTTGCTTTCAGTGGCTTCAATAGCCGCCTCAATGGCTCGCTTAAAATCTAGGGGCTGGCTGATAGGGCCAAATGGTGAAGATGAGACACCGGTGCCGCGCACAATAACTCTACCGTAGTTCAGTATGCGCCCCAGAACACCTTGATTGACAATAATGTTGTCTATTTTTCCTAAACGCTGCTCAATCGTGGTTCGGGTAATAAAGCCAAATTTGGCTACTAAGTCGCTTGTTGGTAACGGCAAAGTCGGAATTTAGTTGATACATTAGCGCAAATATAAACCAAATGGCTGTGATTGGTAAAGCGAACCCGAAAGTTACTACTGTCCAAAAAATGGGCCAAATATAGATGGCCCAGTGAACTTTGGCATCAAAGAGGACTTTTTCATCGCCCGCGATTACTTGATCGATATATCTCGCCATTGCGTTTTCCCCCGAGGAGTTTCAATCACCGGTTAGCGGTCCGTGATTGCGGTATCAACACTTTTTGAATGCCGAGGCGCTGATTTCATAGCCGATCGGGGTCAAGCAACTACCGGGAGACCCGGCAGGGAGCCCACCGGGAGCCATCCGGAAGCGGGGGCACGCACACATTTCGTCCGTATCGCCGTTGATGTCGGAGCAAAAAGAGAGCGAAACTTCCGCCTCGTCCATTGTGGAGCATGCGTTCCGCGGCCAGGCAAGCGAGAGTGGTCCTCCCCGGCACGCCGCATCCTGTCACCCGGCGCGGCAATCGCAGGCAGCCGACGTTTTCGACGAAGGCGACTATCTCGCCTGCCTGCAACTGGCGGCCGGGGCGTTCGCGGTCGCCGGGGGCGGGGTGTGGGCCCATGTCGCGGCGCGGCTCGAGCCGGTGTTCGCCGACCGACCCCCTTGTCATCCCCGACGCAGCGAAGCGGAGATCGGGGACGGGAAAAGGCGCCCCTCCATTCCGCCCGGAAGCTGCGTCAGCGGCTATCCGGGCGACAGGTCAGGACAGACAGCCTGGCGCCCACCAGTCCCCCGGATAGCTGACGCTTCCGGGGGCGCGACCCCCACGCCTTCACGCGTCCCCGATCTCCGCTTCGCTTCGTCGGGGATGACAAGGCGATGTCCCCACTTCCCTTCCCACTTTCCCTTTGAAGTCGAGCGAAGTCAAAGGGTTGGCGGTGCGCAATAGGCTGACAATCGGCGGATGGTCAGTACAGCGACATTCCCCGCTATCGTCTTTCCGGGCGAGCGTAGCGAGGCCCGGAACCCAGCGGCGCGCGCGAGCGCGAAGCTGTCGCGGGCACCCTGCCTGAACAGATCGCCTTCGGCGCCGCTGGGTTCCGGCCTTCGCCGGAATGACGATAGCGGGTGGGGGATAGTACGATCAGGCCGTCGTCGGGATGCTGTGCGTTCCTCCCGTCGTCGGGACGCGATGCGTCCCTCCTCCACCCCTCCACCATGCTTCGCATGGTCCCCCTCACCATCTGCGACGGGGAGGAGACGGCGGCGGCCCCGGGTCAGACCAGCTCCACCGCCACGGCCACGGCCTCGCCGCCGCCGATGCACAGGCTGGCCACGCCCTTCGTCCCGCCGCGCGCCTGCAGCGCCGCCAGCAGGGTCGTCAGCACCCGCGCGCCCGAGGCGCCGATGGGGTGGCCCAGGGCCGTGGCGCCGCCGTTGACGTTCAGCCTGGCCCGGTCGATGCCCATGTCGCGCATGGCGATCATGGCGACCACGGCGAAGGCCTCGTTGATCTCCCACAGATCGACGTCCTCGACCGACCAGCCGGCCTTCTTCAACGCCTTCTGCATGGCCGGAACCGGGGCGGTGGTGAACAGGCCGGGCTCATGGGCGTGGGCGGCGTGGCTGACTATGCGGGCGACGATCGGAAGGCCCATCGCCTTGGCCACGCTCTCGCGCGTCATCACCAGGGCCGCGGCGCCGTCCGAGATTGAGCTGGCATTGGCGGCGGTGATGGTGCCGTCCTTGGAGAAAGCAGGCTTCAGGTGCGGGATCTTCTCAGGCATGGCCTTGCCGGGTTGTTCGTCCTCGGTGACGGTCTCGACACCCTTGCGTGACGTCACTTCGACCGGGGTGATCTCGGCCTTGAAGGCGCCCGAGGCGATGGCGTCGCGGGCGCGGCTCAGGCTCTCCAGCGCATATTCGTCCTGCGCCTCGCGGGTGAACTGATAGGTCCGGGCCGAGTCCTCGGCGAACGCGCCCATCAGCTTGCCGGGGGTATAGGCGTCTTCCAGACCGTCCTTATACATGCTGTCGACGATGACATCGTGGCCGATGCGGGCGCCGCCGCGGTGTTTGGTCATCAGATAGGGGGCGCCGGACATCGACTCCATGCCGCCCGCCACGATGATGTCGGCGCTGCCGGCGGCGAGACTGTCCGAGGCCATCATCACGGCCTGCAGGCCCGAGCCGCACATCTTGTTGACCGTCGTCGCCTCGACATGCTGGCCGAGGCCGGCGCCGATGGCGGCCTGGCGGGCGGGCGCCTGGCCCAGGCCGGCGGGCAGGACGCAGCCCATATAGATCTGCTCTACCTTCGCCGGATCGACACCCGCGCGCTCGACCGCCGCCTTGACGGCCGTCGCCCCGAGCTCGGTCGCCTTGACGCCGGACAGGGCGCCCTGGAAGCCGCCCATGGGGGTGCGGGCGAAGGAGACGATGACGACGGGATCTGACATGGAAAACTACCCTTGGGAGGAGGAATTGCGCGGCTGGATGGGCCGCTACGCACGGAAAGGCAAGAGGCTCAGGCGGCCTCTACGTCCGTCCGTTCGCGGGGCATCATTTCGCCGACGGTCGGACGGTTTTCGGCCCGGGTCAGCAGGATGTCCCGCGGTTTGACGATCTCATTGCAGTGGCCGCAGGCGATGCGCGGCGCCAGGTCGTGGCCGCAGGTCTTGTGGATCATGGAGACGCCGGAATCCGCGTCGCCATAGACGTGTTTGGCGCCCCAGCCGTGCAGGGTGACCAGCACGCCGTACAGGTCCTTGCCCTTGGCCGTCAGGACGTATTCGTTACGAGGCGGCCGTTCGGAATAGAGCTGCGGCTCCAGCACGCCGTGCTGGACCAGGCTCTTGAGCCGGGCGGCCAGCACATTGCGGGCGACGCCCAGCCGCTCCTGCCACTGTTCGAACCGACTGACGCCGTTGAAGGCGTCGCGGATGACCAGCAGGGTCCACGGATCGCCGATGACTTCGAGCGTCGCGGCGATCGAACAGCTCTGTCGAGAATAGTCTGCGGTGCGTCCCATGGGGGTGAAAGTGACCTCACGTCAGCCTTTTGGCAAGAGGGTTGCCAATCTGAACGGACTAGGTCAGTCTCGTTTGGCTACGGACGCCTCGCGGCGTTCTTGATCCCTCGACTTCGGGCGGAAGCCTCCCCGCTTCCGCCCGCCCTTTGTCCGCGATGGCAACAGCCCATGACTCAACAGACCCTGGCCGAAGCCCTCGCCTTGACCGACGACGGCGCCGGCGGCCTGACCGCGCGGTTGGACGGCGGCTTCTCGAACGCGCCCCAGTCGGCGCCCCAGGAACGCGGTGCGCCTTTCGGCGGCTTGATGGCCGCCCTCGCCGCCGGGGCCATGCGCCAGAGGCTGGGTATCGAGGCGCCGCTTCAGTCCCTGACTATCCAGTATCTCGCGGCGGCCCGGTTCGAGGACGTGGTTTTCACCCCGACGATGACCCGCGGCGGCCGCAACCTCGCCTATGCCTCGGTCATCGGCGGGCAGGGCGACCGGACTGCGATTCAGGCGCTGGGCACCTATGGCCGGGATGTGGACGGGCCGGTGCTGACGCCGCTGACCGCCTCGCCCCGACCGGTGAATGAACTGGAACCGACGCCGCTGGACACCAGCTTCGGCCCCTGGTTCGCCCGTCACATCGAGCACCGCTTCGTGGCCGGGTCCAAACTGTTCGGTGAGAACGCCGGCAAGACGCCCGACCTCGGCTGCTGGATGCGCACTATCGACGCGGCGCCGCTGGACGAGACGCGGCTGCTGTTCCTTTTGGACGGCCTGTACCCGACCTATTTCACGGCCTTCCCGGCGCCGCCGATCATCTCCGCCAGCGTCGACCTGAGGGTCGATCTGCTGACCGCGATCACACCGGAGACGGCGCCCGACGGCTGGGCCTATTTCCACTTCACCAGCCGCGACGTCGGCGGCGGCTGGGCGGTCGAGGACGGCGTCGCCTGGGCCCCCGACGGTCGCCCGCTGGCGCTGGTGCGCCAGCGGAGAAAGCTGATGCCGATGAGGACGCCGACCGGGGCTTGAGCCCTGGCGGCGTCCGTTTCAGGCAGTCAGTCGCGCACGTGCTGGTCGAGGAATTTCAGATAGGCCTCCTGCGCGGTGATGCGGTTGTCGCGGCGCTGGAAGCCGTGGCCCTCGTCGGGGAAGAGAACATATTCCACCGGTATGTCGTTGGCCCGGACCGCCGCGACCAGTTCGTCGCTCTCGACCTGCAGCACGCGCGGGTCGTTGGCGCCCTGCACCACCAGCATCGGACGCCGGATGTTGGCGGCATGAAACAGGGGCGAGATGCGGCGGTGGCGCTCGCCGTCGATCGCCGGATCGCCCATCTCGTCGAACAGGGCATCGCGCTGGGGTCCCCACCAGGCCGGGATTGACTCCAGCGTCCGCACCCAGTTGGTGACGCCGAAGATGTTGATCCCGGCCTCGAAGGCGTCCGGATGGAAGGCCAGGGCCGCAGCGGTCATGTAGCCGCCGTAGGAACCGCCCATCACCGCGACCTGGTCGTCTGCGATCCAGTCCTGCGCGCGCAGCCAGCTTCCCGCGTCGACGATGTCCTGCAGGTCGGCCTCGCCGTGGGCGCGGTCGTCCATGTGGAAGAAGGTCTTGCCGTAGCCGGACGAGCCGCGGTTGTTGGCCGCCAGCACCGCGTATCCATGGTTCACCAGGTGCTGGATCATCGGCGAATAGCCGCGGGTGCTCTGGCCGCCCGGGCCGCCGTGGACCATCACGATCGCCGGGGCGGGATGCGCCGCCGAGGCGCCCCGCGGGCGATACAGGACGCCGGGGATGATGGTTCCGTCCGAGGCGGCGTAGCGGACGACGCTGGACTCGACCAGGTCGGCCTCGTTGATGACCGGGTTGAGGGCAGTCACCAGCCGCCGCGCCTGACCGGTCGCGAGGTCGGCGGTCCAGACGTCATTGGGCGAGGTGTCGGACGAAACCGTGAAGGCGATGCGGGTTTCGTCGGCGTTGAAGCGCACCTGGCCGATGTCGCCGTCAGGCAGGCCCGTCAGCCGCGCCGGCCGGCCCGTCGTGGTGTCCAGAAGCGTCAGTTCGGTGGAGGCGTCGGCGTTCAGCGCCGAGATGCGGTAGCGGCCCGATGGCGAGTAGCTGACGAATTGGACATCCCAGTCGGCCTGGATCAGGGGAGCCTTCTCGCCGGTCGTCAGGTCGTAGGTCCAGGCCTCGTTAAACTCGCCGTGCTCGTCCGTGCCGTAGATCAGTTGGCGGCTGTCGGGGCTGAAGGCGTAGGTGCCGTGGGCGACCGCGCCCTCATGAGCCGTGACCAAACGCGGCTCGCCGCCGGATTGAAGGTCGACGACATAGACATCGCTGTCGGCGCTCGTGTTGGGCTTGTCGATGGCCAGCCAACGGCCGTCGGGCGAGACGTCGGCGATCAACATGCCCGGGTTCTGGAACACCAGCCGGCTCTCATAGGTGACCGGATCATAGGCGTAGAGATCAAAGACCTCCGGATCGCGGAGGTTGGAGGTGACGAAGAACGTATCCCGGGCGGCGTTCCAGCCCAGCAGGTCGGCCTTGACGGCCTCGCCCGGGGTCAGATCGCGAACCGTCCCGTCCAGTTTCCGGACATAGACATGGTCCAGTTCGCTGCCGCCGCCGCCGCTGTCGGCGGACAGCAGGACACGGTCATCGTTGGGGAAGTAGCTGAGGCCGCGCGTCGCCACCGTGGTGGAGACGCTTAGCGGGACGGGGGCACCGCCGGCGACGGGCAGGGCCCAGGCGTTGAACACGCCGGTCTCGTCGCTGCTGATCAGGATCGACTGGCCGTCGGCCGAGAAGCCGAGGCCCGCCGGGCTGGACAGGCCGTAGTTGCGGGTCTGGTAGAATTCAGCGGCGGTGTAGGTGCGGAGGTCTGCGGCGCTGGCGGAGGCGGTTTCAGGGGAGGCCGTCTGGGCCATGACGGCCGGGGCGGCGGCCATGAGAGCGAGGACGGAGACGAGACAGACGGTCGGGCGCATGGCGGATCCTTGCTGGGTGATGACCATGGATGAGGCGGCATCCGACCACTTCAGATGCGACCTGTCGCGGATTTAATGCTCAGCTTGGATTGAGTCGGCCAGCGGATCGCCGTGCAGGGCGATCAGGGGGATGACGATGTCCTCCTCATCGTCCAGATGCCGCGCCAGATCAGGTCGGGCCAGATCCAGCGTCTCCGCCAGCCGGCGCAGGCGATCATCCGCGTCGATAGCGCCCGCCGTCACGGCCTGGTGGAAGCCGCGGCCGGTTCCGATCAAGGCCTCGATATGGGCGTGGATGTCGTCATGATCCCGGTCGAGCAGGGCGACGCCGGCCCCGATTCGCGGCTCGATGTGCTGCATGGCCGGGAAATAGTGGCCGCTCTCGATGCGATGTTGGGTGTCGAGACGCTGCAGGAACTGCTGCAAGGCCGGGATCAGCGCGCCATGCAGGGTGCGCGTCGCCATGGCTCCTCCCCGCCACCGGGCGACGAGATCGGCCATTCCCGCCTGCTGCGCCCGGAAGCCGGCGTGCATGCCCAGCCAGTGGCGGGCGATCGGGTTCAGGCCGGCTTCGTTCCAGCGGTCACGCGGAAGCCCTCGCGCAGGTAGAGGAATTCGGCGGGCAGGCCCGCGCGCGAAGCCAGCGCATCGCTAGGCCCCTCAGGCAATGGCGGCGGTGGTCTTGATGAAACCGCCGCCCAGCAGGCGATCGGGATCGGCCGGATCGTAGAGGGCGCAGGCCTGCCCCGGAGCCACGCCTTCCTCGCCGGAGGCGAAAGTCACGGTCACGGCTCCGTCGATCAGCGAGAGACGCGCCGGCGAGGGCGGCCGGGTCGAGCGGACGCGAGCCAGAACCGGCGCACCGCCTTCCGCCGCCGCCCCAATGGACGGTTCATCGCCCAGCCAGTTGGTCTCGTCCAGCGTCAGCGATGCGGTCAGCAGGGCTTCGCGCGGCCCGACGATGACGTGGCGCTTCACCGGATCCAGACGGGTCACGAACAGCGGCTCGCCCACAGCGACGTTCAGGCCGCGGCGCTGGCCGATGGTGTAGTCGGTGATGCCCGCGTGGCCGCCCAGAACCCGGCCGTCCATGTGCACGATCTCGCCCGCTTCGCGTCCCTGCGGCCGCAGTTTGTCGATCAGGGTGCGGTAGTCGCCATTGGGCACGAAACAGATGTCCTGGCTGTCCGGCTTGGCGGCGATGCGCAGGCCCAGTTCGGCGGCGACGCCGCGCACCTGGGGCTTCTCCAGATCGGCCAGCGGGAAGCGCAGATAGTCCAGCTGCTGCGCCGTGGTGGCGAACAGGAAATAGGATTGATCGCGCGAATGATCGATGGCCTTGCGCATCTGGGCGCGGTCGCCGACGACCGAGCGCCGCACATAGTGGCCTGTAGCCATGGCCTCGGCCCCGAGATCGCGGGCGACATCCAGCAGGTCGCGGAATTTGACTGTCTGGTTGCAGCGGATGCACGGCACGGGCGTCTGGCCGGCGAGATAGGAGTCGGCGAACTGGTCGATGACGGCGTCGCGGAACCGGCTTTCATAGTCGAGGACATAGTGGGGGATGCCCAGCATCTCGGCCGCCAGCCGGGCGTCGTGAATGTCCTGACCGGCGCAGCAGGCGCCCTTCTTCTTCAGCGCCGCGCCGTGGTCGTAGAGTTGCAGCGTCACCCCGACGACGTCAAAGCCCGCCTTGTGCAGCAGGGCCGCGACAACGGTGGAGTCCACACCGCCCGACATGGCCGCGACCACACGCGATCCGACCGGCAGGCCGACCGCTGCGCGCGCAGCCTGGACCGCCGCGTCCATGTCAGGGCGCGCGATATTCGGGACCGGGCAGATGTCCTCGGCGAGGGTCATGGGGCGCCATGTAGTGCGAAAGCGGCGCGAATTCGAGGCCGGTCCGAAACGACAACGGCCGCCCCCGTCGCCGGGAGCGGCCGTAATCTCGTCGGAGCAGTCGCTTTAAGGGCGGCCGTAGTGCTGGATGCGCGTTGTGCGCAGGCCCTGCATGCCCCATTTGTCGATCGCCTTCTGCCAGGCCAGGAACTCCTCGGCCGTCAGGCGATAGCGCGCGAGCGCGTCTTCCAGGCTGATCAGCCCGCCGCGAACCGCGGCCACGACCTCCGCCTTGCGGCGGATCACCCAGCGGTCCGTATTGGCCGGCGGGAGGTCGTGTAGCGTCAGGGGAGTGCCCGTCGGCCCGACCACGTATTGTTCGCCTCGATTGTTCAGGCGTCGCTCTTGCAACATGGGCTTATGCCTCATTGACCACCACCACTATGACTTGACCGTAGCGGTCGGCGGCTAAGGGCCGTTTAAGCGTCGTGGTGAAGGAAAGGCTAAAATGCCCTCCGTCCACGGTCTCAATATTCAACAAGGGATTCATCGAGATTTACGCCTTGTTACTCGAGTATCAGCGTTTGATGCTGATCAGTTCGGCAAGCATTTCGTCTGCGGTGGTGATGATCTTGGACGAGGCGGAATAGGCGCGCTGGGTGGTGATCAGCCCAGTGAACTCCGCGGACAGGTCGACGGTCGAGGCTTCCAGCTGGGACGAGCCGATGAGGCCGGCGCCGCCGGTGCCGGCCGCCTTCAGGTTGAAGGTGCCCGAGCCCTGGCTGACCCGGTAGGCGTTGCCGGACGTCTGGGTCAGGCTGTCGGGGCTGGGGAAGGTGGCCAAGGCGATCTGGGCGATCTGTCGCGTCACGCCGTTGTCGAAGATGGCGGTGACAAAGCCGGTGTCATCGATCTTGACCTCGGACAGGTTGCCGAAGGCCGTGCCGTTGGTCAGGACGGCCTGCACCACCGAGGCGCTGTCGTACTGGGTCAGGCCGCCCGTCGCGGCCGTCAGGTCAAAGGCGAGGGACTGGTTGTCGATCCCCAATCCAGGCGCCCAGTTGAAAGCGCCGGCGGCCGGGGCGGCTGCGTCTGATGAGCCGAACGTCAGCGACGCCGTAGACGGATCCTGGAACAGCGCGGCTGTGCCAAGCGCCGCCATGGCGGCGACATCGAGACGGCCGTCCTGGGTGAAGGCCACAAGGCCGCTTCGGAGCTGGCCATTCGTCAGGCCGGCTCCGGTGACCACGTCCGAAGCGGGGATGGCGCGAATCTCGGCGTACCACTGGTTGGGCACGGTGCTCTTCAGGAAGGCGAGGGCCACGGTGCGCTGGCCGCCCTTGGAATCCGAGACGGGGATGGTCAGCTCGAAGTCCGGCTTCACCCCCGCGCCGGTATCGACGTTCCACATGGCCATGGAGTTGGTCGCGGGGTCATAGGCGTTGGCCCCGGGCGGCGTCGCGGCCGCGTCAGTCGCCTCGGCCGAGACCAACTGGCTGGACTTGATGTTGGCGTTCAGCTGGATGCGGGTGGTGGGCTCCGCCGTGCCGCCGACCGACCCGACGTTGATGGTACGGAGCCGGTTCAGGTCCGACGGGTCGGTAGCGATATTGCCCTCGGCGTCAACGGGCCAGCCCTGCAGGTAGAGGCCGGCGGTGTTTTTCAGGTAGCCCAGATTATCGACGGTGAAGGCGCCGGCGCGGGTGAACAGGCGGGTGTCGGTGACCTGAACGTTCTCGGGGCGCTCGGTGACGACGAAGAAGCCTTGGCCTGCGATGCCGAGGTCCGTGTTCGAGGTGGTGCGCTGCAGTTGGCCGTTCTGGCTGGTGAAATGCCGGGCGGTGGCGAGGACGCCACCGGCGGAATAGCCCGCGCCCTGCGACTGGCTGTTGATCACCGTCGAGAACTCGCCGGCGCTGCGCTTGTAGCCGACGGTGTTTACGTTCGCGATGTTCTGCGAGATCGCCGCGAGGGCGGCGGCGTTGGCGGTCAGGCCGGACACGCCGGCCAGAAGTGCGCTGTTGATACTCATGGCGCTAAGCTCCTTACGAGAACAGTTTCAAGGGGTTGAATGAGTCGGCGAGGGAAGCCAGCAGGCCCGCCTCGCCCTCATCGTCATTGGCGGGGGGCGACGGCGGGGCGGTTCGGGACTCTTCCAGCGCGATCACGGTGGAGAGTGGCAGGATGGAGTTGCCGACGGTCAGATACGGCACCCCGTCGTACATCTCGACGCCGGTGATCCGTCCACGCGTCAGCACCTGGCTGTCGAGGGCGCCGCCGGCGGCGTCTTTGGCCACGACCCGCAGCGAATACACCTGACCGTCCTGGCCGTCATTGCCACTGGTGGCCTCGCCGTCCCAGGTGAAGTCGTGGACTCCCGTGGTCCGGTCCGGCGCCTCGCCTGACCAGACGACATTGCCTGAGCCATCCAGCACCTGCAGCGTGGCCGAGGCCGCGTTCGACGCCAGTTCATAGCTCCAGGTCGCCTCGCCTTCGGTGAATTTGGTCGCGGACCAGGCGGCGGTGGCCTCCTTGCCGATATAGGTGGCGGCGCCGGCCAGACCGCCGCCCCCCTGTGCCGCGAGCAGGCCCTTCAGCAGGTCGTTGGTCAGCAGTTGCTGTTCGACGCCGGCCATCTGGGTCAGCTGGGCCGTGAACTGGTTGGAATCGACCGGCGACAACGGGTCCTGGTTCTTCAGCTGCGAGGTCAGCAGGGTCAGGAAGGTCTCGAAATTCGAGGCCAGCATGCCGGTGCCCGCAGCGATCCGGCCCGTGGCGTTGCTGGCGGCGCTTGAGACGGCTTCGACCATCGATCAGACCTTCATATCCACGCCCGAGGGCGAGAGGGTGAGCGCCATCCAGCGGCGAGGCTGGGCGACATCGATTTCCGCATTCAGACGAGAGGTGGCGGCGAAGGCGCGGGACGAACCGTTCCGCGCATCCTGCCCGCGGTCGAAAGCGCTCGAGCCGCTGTCCCGCTCGGCGAATTCGAAGGCGTCCTCGGCAAGATGGAAGCCGGCCTCCTCGAGCTGGCGGCGCAGCTCGTCGGCGCGGCCTCTGAAATCGGTCGCGGCGAGAGGGTTGTCGAAGGCGAGGCGGGCATTCAGCCGACCTTCGGAGTCGATATCCAGCTTGACGTCCACGCGACCGAGCTCGTCCGGCGTCAGGGCCATTTCAAATCGGGTGGAACGGCCCTCCAGCCGGCGCAGGATCTGGGCGGCGATCTGGGCTGTCGCCTCGATCGTGGCGCGCGACAACTGGGACACGCCGGTTTCGCGGGGGCCGACGGCGGCCTGGGTCTGGGACTGGCCGGGCGCGCTTTCGACCGGAGCCGACGATTCGGAGGGCGTCCTTTCAGTCTCGTCGCCATTGGCGACGTCGCGGGCCGCGGCGGCTGCGGCTGCGGCCAGGTCTGCCGGGCCAGCCGCCGGATTGGCGGCGACGGCCGGGGTGGCGTTCGCACTCGCGCGAACCGGTCGGACCGGATCGACCGATCGTGTTCCGTCACCGGTCCCGGCGTCGGGCGGTCCCGGCGACCGGGAACTGCGTTCCGCCAGAGGGCGCAGCGGCGGGGGCGTAGCCGCCGGAGGCGAGGATGAAGGCGCCGGCGTTGCGCCGGTCCGGACGTGGGCCTCGACGGCTTCCGTCGCAGCGGCGGTTTCGGCGAGGGTCAACGCGGTGTCCGACGTTTCCCCCGTGAGCGGGCGGCCCGCGGGCAGCGGAGGCAGAACCTCAGGCCCGGGCGGGCCGGTGGTCAGGCCCTCGACCGTGAGCGGCGGCGTCGTGGTTTGCTCGCGGGGCTGAACCTCGGGGCCATTGGTCTTGGGGGTCGGGACCTTGTCTAAAGTCAGCGGGGTCGTGGCCTGCGTCCCGTCCGGATCGGTGGCCGCGCCGACCGGAGCAAGTCGGAGGAGGACGGCGTCCGCCCCGGCCTCGTCTGGCTGATCTCCACCAGATTCGGCGCCGGTCGTGGAGCTCGCTTCCTCCGCAACCGGAAGAACGAGCGGCGCCGCCAGGAAGCCCGCGACGACCGAAGCCCCGACCTCCGCCTCGACCTCCGCTTCGTCAAGCGTCCGCGGTTCGGCCGGGTTCTTTGCAACGGGCGCTGCTGGGTCCTCTCCGGACAGGGCCGCCAGCAGGTCCCGGAATCCGGACACGGCCTCGCCCGACGGCCCTTGCGGGGCGATGGGGACGACCGGCGCGATGACGGACAGCAGGGTCAGGGCGGACATGAGTTCCGGGAGGACGGGTCGCCGAAGCGCGGGGGACGAGGGCGCTTGCTGCGCCGGACATTCGCAATCCGTGGCGCAAGTCGCGGGCCAACCGGACGACGACTCGCAAGATGCTGAATGGTCATAGAAAATCTCACTGGAAGTTCGATGAGACGCCGGCGGGGCTCAGTCGAAACTTGCCGCGTGAAGACGATTCTTGCCCGGCGCCAGCCCTGGACCGGTGGGTCCGCTTCAGCCCGACGCGCGAATGGCCCGGCGTTTGCGCCCCTTGCCGCTCATGACCCAGGCGCGAAACGCAAGAGCGCGTAATTTCAGTAGCTTGTACGGCCCGCCTTTGCGCGACGCCGGGCAAAAAACGCGCATTGGCTGGCAGGGCTTGCCGGGCGCCGCGACTTTGGAGGCCTTCGGATGTCCCTGAGCGCCATCATGAACACCGCGAGTTCGGGTCTCCAAACCGCTCAGACCCAGCTACGCGTCGTTTCGGACAACGTCTCTAACGTCAACACGCCCGGCTATGTGCGCAAGATCGCTGAACAGCGGAGCCTGGCCAGTCAGGGCGTCGGGTCCGGCGTCGAGGTGTCACGCATTCGCCTCGCCACCGACCGGTTCCTGCAGGCAGCGAGCCTGAATGCGGGGGCCGAGTCGGCGCGCATGGGCGTACGCCATGAAATGTACGACCGTATCCAGTCGCTATTCGGAGACCCGGGCGGCGACGCCGGCTTTTTCTCGCAGGTGGACGCCGTCTTCTCCGCCTTCGCGGCCAGTGCAGAGGATCCGACGTCTTCGCCTCGTCGTCAGGACGCCCTGTTTCGGACCCAGGCGCTGTTCGATGAGGCCGGCCGGATCTCGTCCCAGATTCAAGCGACTCGCGAAGACGCGGACAGCCGAATCCAGAGCGCCGTCGAACGAGCCAACAGCCTGCTTGAACAGATCGAAGGTCTGAACCTCGAGATCGCGCGCGCCACGGCGGTGGATAGCGACGCTTCCGGTGCTGAGACGGCCCAGTCGGCCCTGATCGGTCAACTGGCTGAACTGGTGGATATCCGGGTCGCTACGCGGCCTGTCGGCGGGGTATCGATCCGGACCGGCTCGGGCACTCTGCTGGCCGGCCAGGGCGCCGCGACGCTTGGCTACAATCGCGCCGGGACGATCACCGGCGAAACCGCCTTCAACGAAATCTGGGTCACCGAGCCGGGTGGGCAGAAGCGGTCCCTGCTCGACAGCATCATCTCAGGCGAGATCAAGGGTCTGGTCGAATTGCGGGACGTTGAAGCGCCGGCCGCGGCGGAACGGCTGGCCGAACTGGTCGCCCATGTCGCCGATGAATTGAACCGCGCCCACAATGCCAACTCCGCCGTGCCGGCGCCTACCCGCCTGACCGGTCGCAATGTGGGGCAGTCGTTCGAGAGCGCGATCGCCGGCTTCTCGGGACAGACCACCATTGCTGTGACCAACGCAGCCGGCGTGATCCAGGTCCGGGCGGACATCGTCTTCTCGGGCGCGACGATGACGGTGAACGGCGCCGCGGCGACGCCGGCGAACTTCCTGAGCGTCCTGAATGCCCAGCTGGGCGGGGCGGCGACGGCCAGTTTCACCGATGGCAGGCTCACTGTTGCGGCAACCGGCGCCAACGGCGTGGCAGTCGCGGATGCCGCCGCCAGTCCTTCCGCCAAGGCAGGCCGAAGCTTTTCACACTATTTCGGCCTCAACGACCTTGTCTCGACGGATCGCCCAGCCTTCTACGACAACGGCCTGACAGCCGCTTCACCGCATGGCTTCACCGCCGGGGAAACCCTGACGTTCCGGTTCACCGGCGAGTCAGGATCGCGGCTGCGCGACCTGCAGGTCGCCGTGCCCGCGGGAGATACGGTCGGAGACCTGGTCACCGCCCTGAACGATCCTGCGACGGGGATCGGTCGCTTCGGAACCTTCTCGCTTGCCGCCGACGGTTCGTTGTCTTTCGCCGGCTACGGCAATCCGGCGTCGATGATGACCGTGTTGGAGGACCGCACGACCCAGGCGCCGTCCGGCGTTTCGGTGACCGAGCTGCTCGGCATCGGTGGCGGGGTGCGCGCCTCGCGGGCCGACGGCTTCGCACTGCGTACGGATATTCGGCAGAGCCCGTCCAGGCTGGCGCTGGCGCAGTTGAATCTGTCGGCCGCTGTCGGAACGGCGGCCCTGAGCACCGGTGACGGTCGAGGGGCGCTCGCCCTCGCCGACGCGGGTGAGCGCGCGGCGAATTTTCAGGCTGCCGGCGGATCTTCCGGCGGATCGATCTCGGTCTCCCGCTACGCCGCGGAGCTGTCGGGCGAGATCGGCGGCAAGGCGGCGGCGGCCAAGAACCGTATGGAGACCGCGAACGCCCTCTACACCGAAGCCGGAGCCCGCCAGACCGCCCACGAGGGCGTCAATCTGGATGAGGAACTGGTGCTGATGACGACCTATCAGCAGGCCTTCAACGCCTCGGCCCGGCTGATTCAGGCGGCCAAGGACATGTACGATACGCTGATGGGGATGGTCTGATGACCCGCGTCGCCACCTTCGGAAACTATCAATCGGCCCTGCTGGACCTGATGAAGGCCCAGACCCGGGCGGCTGACGCGCAGGAGCGGGTCTCGACCCAGAAGAACGCCACCGATCTGACCGGTTTCGGCCGGCAGTCGGAAACCCTGACCGCCATGAAGGGCGCTCAAAGCCGGATTCAGGGATTCATCGACACCAGCGCGGCAGTGAACGCGCGCCTGACCACCCAGGACCTGGCCCTTGGCCAGATCAACGACGCCACTGCCGGGTCGCGCCAGGCGCTGGCCGGAGCCATCGCCACCGATTCCGGCGGGTCCCTGATGCTGGATCTCGAAGGTTATTTCCAGGCCGCGCGCGGCGGACTGAACATGCGGCACCAGGGCGGCTATCTGTTCGCCGGGGCTTCGACTTCAACCATGCCGGTCGCCGCGACCAACCTTGCTGACCTTGTGGCTGCGCCCAGCGTGGCCTCGCTATTCAGCAATGACACGCTGAAAACCGCCAGCCGCGTCGCCGAAGGCACGACGCTGGAGACGGGCTTCCTCGCCGACGAACTGGGCACGGACGTTCTGAGCATTCTTCGGGACATCCAGAGTTTTCATACGACTCCGGGGTCCGGCCCGCTGGATGGGCGGCTAACGGCTCCGCAGAAGGCCTTCCTGGTGACGCAACTGGCGCGGCTGGAACAGGCCGCGACGGCCGTGGTGGACAAGATGGCCACGACGGGATCCCTGTCCAAACAGGTCGACAACATCACCGCCGGTCACGAGGCCCAGAAGGCTGCGCTGGACCAGCTGGTGGCGGGCCGAACCGACGCAGACATGGCGGCGGCGATCACCGACCTCCAGCTGTCGCAGGTCGCCATCCAGGCCTCGGCCCAGGTGATCAGCCAACTGCGGCAGGTCTCGCTTCTCAACTATCTGAGCTAAAAAGCATTTTGTTTTGCGGCCACGCTCGACACGCGTGACGCCGAGAACATAAAGTGAACGGATGACCGTTCTGAATCTCCGCAGCAAGCTCGCCGTCCTGGCGGACGCCGCAAAATATGACGCTTCCTGCGCGTCTTCCGGCACGTCGAAGCGGGACTCGATCGGCGGAAAGGGCGTGGGCTCGACCGAAGGCATGGGGATCTGCCACGCCTACACACCGGACGGCCGCTGCGTGTCGCTGCTCAAGATATTGCTGACCAATTTCTGCATCTACGACTGCGTCTACTGCATTAACCGGGCGTCCTCGAACGTTCAGCGAGCCCGGTTCAGCGTAGACGAGGTCGTCGAACTGACGCTGAATTTCTACAAGCGGAACTATATCGAAGGTCTGTTCCTCTCCTCGGGCATCATCCGTTCGGGCGACTACACGATGGAGCAGCTGGTTCTCGTCGCGAAGAAGCTGAGGGAGGAACACGACTTCCGCGGCTACATCCATCTCAAGCTGATTCCGGAGGCGGATCCGCGGCTGGTCGAGGAGGCTGGCCTCTACGCTGACCGGCTGTCAGCCAACATCGAACTGCCGCGCGATGAAGCGTTGAAGCGGCTGGCGCCGCAGAAGGACGTTGGCGTTATCAAACAGGCGATGGGCCGGGTGCGTCTGAAGGTCGAGGCGGCGCGTCCGGCGAAGAAGGACAAGGCGAAGCCGCCGAAGTTCGCGCCAGCGGGCCAAAGCACCCAGTTGATCATCGGCGCGGACGGCGCGTCCGATACAGAGATCGTTGATCGAAGCGCCTCGCTCTACGCGGGATACGGCCTGCGCCGGGTCTATTATTCCGCCTTCAGCCCGATACCGGATTCATCCAGCGCCCTCCCCCTGTCGAAACCGCCGCTGATGCGCGAGCACCGACTGTACCAGGCGGATTGGCTGATGCGCTTCTACGGATTTTCACCAGCCGAGATCGGCGACGCCGCCAATGACGGCATGCTTGACCTGAACATTGACCCCAAACTGGCCTGGGCGCTCAACAGCCGGGCGCAATTTCCGGTCGACGTGAACACGGGTGCGCGCGAGATGTTGCTGCGGGTGCCCGGGCTTGGCGTGAAGTCGGTGAACCGCATCGTGCAGGTCCGGCGCTGGCGCACTCTACGGCTCGAGGACATCGGGCGTCTGTGCCGGGGCATCCACAAGGTCCGGCCCTTCATTACCGCCCTCGACTGGACGCCGGGCGGCCTCACCGACGCCGCCGACCTGCGTGCCCGGATGACGCCGGTCGTCCAGCCGGTGCAGTTGAACCTGTTTTGAATGCGCGTAGCGACGCTGGCCAGCGAGACCGATTTCGACGGCTGGCGTGCGGCTGCGCGGACCTTTCGTCTGGCGGGGATCGCGCCGGGAGAAGCGGCTTTCCGGGTTGGACGGAGCGTTCCGGGCCTGTTCGACCACGGCCTTCCCGTGCCCCCGGTAGACGCGTCCTTTCACACGCCACGAGGCTTCATCGATCTGGCGCAATCCGTCGTCCTGCATCGGTCGGAGGATAGGTTTGACCTACTGTACCGGTTGCTCTGGCGGTTGAGGGTCGAACCCGACCTGATCCGCGTCGTCACTGACCCCGACGTCGCCGACGCGATGGAGCGGGCCAAAAACGTCAGCCGGGCCAGCCACAAGATGAAGGCCTTCGTGCGCTTTCGAAGGATCGAAGCGGTAGATGGCGAGCGCTGGGTGGCATGGTTCGAACCCGCCCATCGGGTGCTTGAACGGACATCGCCGTTCTTCAAGCGCCGCTTCCCGACCATGCGCTGGTCCATCCTGACGCCGGAAGGATCGGCGATCTGGGACGGCGAAGCGCTGGCCTTCGGGCCGCCCGCGACCCGCGACATGGCTCCGTCGGAAGACGAGTTCGAGGAATTCTGGAAGACCTACTATGCCTCCACCTTCAACCCGGCGCGGCTCAAGCTGAAGACCATGCAGGGCGAAATGCCCAAGCGGTACTGGAACAACCTGCCCGAGGCGGCGCTGATCCGGGAACTGACCGCGCAGTCGTCCGCCCGGACCGAGACCATGGTCGCGGCGCCGGCGTCCGAGCCCAACCTCCGGCTGGCGAAGACGCTGTCGCGCATAAACCGCGACCATGCTTTCGATGAAGGTTTCATCCCTTCGTCGCTGGAAGAACTCGGACAGGCGGTTCAGGCCTGCCGCCGATGCCCGCTGTGGCGGGATGCGACCCAGGGTGTTTGCGGCTCCGGAGCGAGGAAGGCGCGCCTGATGATCGTCGGGGAACAGCCGGGCGATCAGGAGGATCTGGTCGGAAAGCCCTTCGTCGGACCCGCAGGTCAGGTGCTGGACGAGGCGTTGAGCGCGGCGGGTATCGACCGGGAAGACGCGTTCGTCACCAATGCGGTGAAGCATTTCAAGCACGAACCGCGGGGCAAGCGGCGCATCCACAAGACGCCGCTCGTCAGCGAGATCAGCGCCTGCCGTTGGTGGCTCGACGCGGAGCGTCGTCTAACGATGCCCAAGGTGATCCTGACCTTGGGTGCGACCGCTGCTCTGGGCGTGCTGAACCGGAAGGTCGCCCTCACGCAGGAGCGCGGAGAGATACTGACCCAGCTCGACGGCGCCCATGTCGTGGCGACCGTGCATCCGGCCTACCTCCTGCGGTTGCGGGATGAAGCAGCCCGGATCGTCGAACGCCGCCGCTTCGTAGAAGACCTGAAACGCGTCCGGGCTTTGCTCTGAACTGTAGACTCGTGAAACCGTGGCTGAACGAATACGGCTGGGCCGCGTTTTGAAGTCCGTCCCAGCTTTGCCGTTCGGCCGGCGTAGGCAAATCAGACAGGGCGATTTAGGTAGGGTCATGGCCGCGGCGGATTTCCAGATCGAGGACGGCGGGCCGGGGCTGACCCTTCGGCTGACGGGCGACTGGACGGCGACCGAATTGGGCCGGATTTCCCGTCGTCTGGACGACGAACTGCAGGAGCGGGGCGTCGATGTGGTCGATCTGACCGATATGGGCCGGTTCGACACGGCGGGCGCCCTGGCGATCGTCCAGGCCGCCAACTGCGTGCTGCCTCCGTCGGCCTGGACCCAGCGGCCAGAGGCCGGGCGCACCTATGCCATGGTCGAGAAGCTGGAGCGCGAAAGCGCCGGTCCGCCTCCCCGTTCGCCTGGTTGGGTACGTACTTTCGGCAAGGTCGGGCGTGGCGTTCACGACATTCTAGACGAAGCGACCCTGTCGATGGCCTTCCTGGGCCGGCTGGTGGTCGCCGTCGGATCAGCCATGCGACCGGGCCGGATCCGCTGGGCGGCGTGGTTCAGCCAGGGTGAACGGGCTGGGCTGGACGCCATCCCGATCATCGCCACAACGAACTTCTTCATCGGCGCGGTGATCGCCTTTCTGGGAGCCAGCCTGCTGACCCAGCTGGGCGCGGCGGTGTTCACGGTCCAACTGGTGGCGGTGTCGGTGGTGAGAGAATTGGCGGTGGTGATCACCTCGATCCTGCTGGCCGGCCGTTCCTCCTCGTCATTCGCAGCCGAGATCGGTTCGATGCGGATGAACCAGGAGGTCGACGCCATGCAGGTGATGGGCGTCAATCCCTTCCAGGCCCTGGTCATTCCCCGGTTGGCGGCCATGATCGTCATGCTGCCGCTGCTGACCTTCATCGGCATGGTGGCGGGCCTGTTCGGCGGACTTCTGGTGACCTGGAGCCAGCTCAGCTACGGCCCCGCCTTCTTCATCCAGCGCATCAGCGAAGACCCGAACATGGGCACCCATCTGATGGTCGGCCTGGCCAAGGCGCCCGTCTTCGCCGTCGTCATCGCCGCCATCGGTTGCCGCCAGGGCATGGCGGTCGCGGGCGATGTCGAGAGCCTGGGCCGCCGGGTCACGGCGGCAGTGGTGCAGGCTATCTTCGCCATCATCGTCCTGGACGCGGTGTTCGCCCTGATCTTCCTGGAGCTGAACCTGTGACCGCCGCCCACCGGAAATCCCTACCGGCCGCCCAGCCCGAGCGCCTGATCGAGGTTCGCGGCCTGTTGAGCCAGTTCGGGGACCGGACGATCCACGAAGGCCTCGATCTGGATCTCGAGCGCGGCGAGGTGCTGGGCGTCGTCGGGGGATCGGGCACCGGCAAGACGGTGCTGCTGAATTCGATCATCGGCCTGAAGGAGCCCGAGGGCGGCGCGATCAGCATCCTCGGCTACGACCGCGCGACCATGACGACCGCCGATGAAGCCGACATCGAACGCCGGACGGGTATCCTGTTTCAGCAGGGCGCGCTGTTCTCTTCGTTGAGCGTTATCGACAATGTCGCCTCGCCCCTGGTCGAGCACACTGGTCTGTCCGTGGACGTGATCCGGGAACTGGCCGAGATGAAGATCGCCATGGTCGGGCTGAAACCCGAGGCCCACCATCTGAAGCCGGCCGAGCTGTCGGGCGGGATGCGCAAGCGGGTCGGCCTGGCCCGGGCGCTGGCCCTGGATCCGGAGCTGCTGTTCCTCGACGAGCCGACGGCGGGGCTGGACCCGATCGCCGCGGCGGCCTTCGACGACCTGATCCGGCAGCTATCGAACGATCTCGGCCTGACCGTGTTCATGATCACCCACGACCTCGACAGCCTCTACGCCATCACCGACAAGGTGGCGGTCGTGGCGGACAAGCGGATCGTGGCCAAGGCTCCTGTCCAGGAACTGGAGCAGTCGGACCATCCGTGGATCCGGGAATACTTCCTCGGCCCGCGCGGTCGCGCCGGCAAGAAAACCGCCTGAGGAGAGCGGAGAGATGGAAAGAGACGCCCACTACGCCGCCGTCGGCATCGCCACCATCGCCCTTCTGGCGGCGCTGGCGGTGTTCTCCATCTGGCTGGCCCGCCTGCAGTTCAACAATGACTACGACGTCTACGACATCGTCTTTTATGGACCGGTGCGCGGGCTGTCGGAGGGCGGCGAGGTGCATTTCAACGGCATCCGCGTGGGCGAGGTCACCGACCTGAATCTCGACCCCGAAAAGGGTGATCAGGTCATCGCCCGAATCCGCGTCGATGCGACCACGCCGGTCCGCGTCACCTCGCGGGCCCAGCTGGAGCCGCAGGGCATCACCGGGCTGAACTATATCCAGATCACCGCCGGAAACCCGCAGAGCGCCATCCTCAAGACCCAGTATCCCGCCAATGTGGTGCCGGTGATCCAGAGCCAGCCGTCGCCGATCGCGGAGCTGCTCAGCGGCTCCGGGACCGTGCTGGCCCAGACGGTGGACGCGCTGAACCGGATCAACCGGGTCCTGTCGGACGACAATGTCCGCTCCTTCTCTACCAGCCTGAAAAACGTCGAAGCGTTGACCACCGAATTGGAGGCCCGCAAGGGCATGCTGGAACAGCTGGAACAGGCTCTGACCAAGGCCAATTCGGCGGTGGCCGAGTTCGAAGCGCTGGCGGTCAGCACCCGCGGCATCATCGAGGGAGACGGGCGCGAGGCCGTGGCCAACATCAATGCCGCGGCGCAAGAGGCGCGATCGGCGGTAGCCTCGATCAACCGCACTGCGACCAATGTGGAAGCGCCGCTGAACGAGTTCGCCACCACCGGCCTGCCGCAACTGCAGCAGTCGATCCAGGCGCTGGAGGACGCGACCCGGTCGCTGGAGGGGCTGGTCGACGAGGTCCGGTCCAGTCCACGCGACTTCATCGGCCGTGCGCCGACCAAGGAAATGGAGGTCCAGCCGTGAACCGCTTTTCACTGATCCGCCCGATCGCGGCGACCGTGGCCCTCATGGCCCTCTCAGCCTGCGCCCTGCTGTCGTCGCCTGATCCAGTGCAGACCTATCGCTTCGGCGCAATCCCGGTGTCATCGTCAGCGATCCCGGTCCTGGCCAGACCGACCCAGGTCACCCTGCGTCGGGTCGAGTTCCCGGAAGCGGTCGAAGGCGACAAGCTGCTGGGTGTTACCGGCACGGAGACGGCCTACATCGCAGGGGCCCGTTGGGTCTCACCCGCGTCGGACCTCTATATGGAAAGCATCGAGAACGCCTTCGCCGCCCAAGCAAGGCGGGTGCGTCTGATCGGTCCGCGCGAGCTGACGCGGGGCGAGCGGTCGCTGGATATCGACATCCGCTCGTTCGAGGCCCGTTATGACGCGCCGGGGGCGACGCCCACCATCGTGATCACCGCCCGGGCCCGCCTGCTGGTGCTTCCGGAGCGCACGGTCTCGGCGGAACGGGTCTTCACCGTCGAACAGCCTGCGGCGGCCAATCGCGTGTCGTCGATCGTTGAGGCCTTCGATCTGGCCACGCGGGACCTGAACACCCAGATCGTCGCCTGGACCGACGCCAGCGCGGGCTGACTAGAGGGGCCGGCGCAGTTCCGCCATCCGGCTCTCGACATCGGCGCGGCGGCTGCGCGAGGCGCTTAGTTCGGTGAGCGCCCGGTCGATGCGGGCCTTGAGGTCGTCGCGCACGCGGCCCATGCGCTCGCGGTCGGGGCGGACCGACTTCGGCCGCTTGCCGGCCAGTCCGAGCGCCTCCTTCCAGTCCTCGCGCCACGAGGCGACGCCGTCGGCACAGGCCTTCAGCGACTCCGCGGCGCGGGCGTCGGCGTTCTGGGCGCTGCGGATCAGCGGCAGGGATTGCAGGGCGGCGGCGCGGCAGGCGTCCAGGGTGGCCCGACGTGCGACCAGCGGATGCGGCGCGTCGCCCTCGTTCGGGGCATGACCTGAAAGACGGGCGGCGGCTGCGGCGAGGTGGGCGTCGAGATCGGCGAGCGCGTCCCTGATCTCGGTCCAGGCCTTGTCGAGCACGCCGGAGCGCTGACTGGTGCCTTCGATGCGGCCCGACAGCTCGTTCGCGGTGTCGGCCAGACCGGCGGCGGCGCGGCTCCATGTGTCGCGGAAACGTTTCAGCCGGGCGTCCCGACCGTCAAACAGGCCCGCGAGCCCTTTGCGGGGCTCCAGCGCGCCCGGGTCAAGACCGTCCAGCACCGAGCGGGCGTGGGTCAGCTGGGCTGAGGCTTCCGCCAGATCGCCGGTTCGGGCGGCGGCCAGCGCGCGTTCGATGCGCTCTACGGCGGCGGCCCGGGCGGGTTCGGCGAAGGCGTCGACCTGCGCATCGTCCCAGGCCGCGGCGATTTCGGCGACGCGCGCGGCGTCGGGCGCAGGCCAGTTGCCCTGCCAGCGATAGGCGCCGTCGGCCATCACACTACTCCCAATACGCGCTACCGCCCGCGACGCGGTCGCGGGCTGCTTGAGCACGGGTCTTTCCGCCCGCCGGGATCGAGTATGACTACGACTTGAGCCCGGCGGCAACGGTGCAGGTTCCCACGAGGGAAAGGGCGCCTCACATTGCCCGGCCTGACGCCCGATGATACCGGCTTGGGGCTGGCGCGACGGGAGAACCACACTGGACGTTCAGTTGCACCGCCGAATGGTACTGGCCGGCCTCGCCTCCGCCGGACTCACAAGCTGCGCCTCGGCGCCCGTGGTCACGCCGACGGCGACGCGGCCCGTCTTCCAGCCCAAAGCCTTGGCCCCCTTGCTGACCGATCCGGGCCGGCTGAGTCGCATCACTGTCTGCCTCAGGCCGTTTCGGGCCCAGGGGCCGCGCATCGAGACCGAGACGGTCGGCGACAAGCGGGTGGTTCACAACTACGGCCACGGCGGATCGGGCTGGTCCCTGGCGTGGGGATCAGCGGCCGTGGCCCGCGAGTTGGCGCTTGAGGGCGGCCAGCGGCAGGTGGCCGTGATCGGCTGTGGCGCGCTGGGCCTTACCTCGGCGCTGCAGACGTTGAGGGCCGGCGCCCAGGTCACCATCTACGCCGCCGAACGGACCCCCTATACGCGCTCGGCCCGGGCCACCGGCGTCTGGTCGCCCGATTCGCGGATCGCCGCCGCCGCCGCTGTGTCAGCGGACTTTCCGGCGCGTTGGGAAGCGATGGCGCGGCGGTCGTGGGTCGATCATCACGCCTTTGTCGGCCTGGATGGCGACCCGGTGCGGTTCATCGACCAGTACAATCTGGAAGACGCGCCTGGGGCCGGCGGCGCGGTCGGGCCGGCGCCGACACCGGGTCGGGTGGGGTTCGCCCGCTACGGCGACCGTCTGGCGGGCCTGACGCCCCGATCGCGCGAACTGCGGCCGGACGAGCATCCCTTCCGCGTGCCGACGGCGAGCGTCGGGCCGATCATGACCTTCAATGTGGCCGAGTACGCGCGGCAGCTGACGGAAGCTTTCCTGATGGAGGGCGGGCGCATCGTGCAGCGGACGTTCTATCATCCCTCTGAACTGGCGGACCTGGCCGAGCCGGTGGTGGTGAACTGCACAGGCTATGGCGCGCGCGCCCTGTTCCGGGACGAAAGCATCATACCGGTCCGGGGCCAGATCGCCTGGCTGCCGCCGCAGCCCGAGGTGACCTACGGGCTCTTCTATCGGGGGATCGGCATGGTGCCGCGGGCCGACGGCATCGTCATCCAGGCCAACGGCCGCAACCAGATGGTCGGCTATGGCGTGGCGGACGAGACGCCGGACCGCGCCGAGGCCGAGCAGGCGCTGGCGGCGCTCGGGACCCTGTTCGCCAACGCCTGACGCGGGTCAGCCGACGCCGGGCGCGATAGAGTAGGTCGCCTCGGTTTTGCTTGCGACCTCTTCGAGGGTGACGCCCTCGGCCAGTTCGATCAGCTCCAGGCCCGCACCGTCCGGCTTGACGTCGAAGACGCAGAGGTCGGTGATGACCCGGCTGACCACGCCCGTGCCGGTCAGGGGCAGGGTGCAGGATTTCAGCACCTTGGACTGGCCGTGCTTGTTGGCGTGATCCATGACCACGACCACGCGCTTGACGCCGGCGACCAGGTCCATGGCCCCGCCCATGCCTTTCACCAGTTTGCCAGGGATCATCCAGTTGGCGATGTCGCCGTTCTCGGCCACCTCCATGGCGCCGAGGATGGACAGGTTGATGTGGCCGCCGCGGATCATCGCGAAACTGTCGGCCGAGCTGAAATAGCTGCTTTCGGCGATCTCGGTGATGGTCTGTTTGCCGGCGTTGATCAGGTCGGCGTCGACCTCGTCCTCATAGGGAAAGGGGCCCATGCCGAGCATGCCGTTCTCGGACTGGAGGGTGACCTCCATGCCGTGCGGAATATAGTTGGCGACCAGGGTCGGAATGCCGATGCCCAGGTTGACGTAGAAGCCGTCCTGGAGCTCGCGGGCGGCGCGTTCGGCCAGTTGTTCGCGGGTGCGGGGCATGAGGATGATCCGGGTGTGGGGGATGGGGTGTGGGGTGTTCGAGAAGTCTGGGCTCGGAGTGTGGGGTTCAGCTGTCGGCGGCGTCGCGCGCGCGGAGTGATCGGATGAGGACCCCGAGGCCTCGGCCCAGTTGATCACATCGGCCCAGCACCGGGTCTATCTCGGCTTGGGGTGTGACCGACTTCCGTAGCGATGATCAGGTGTGTTTCCAGTTCCTTGAGCGATCCCTGCGCGATCATCAGGTGTCTGACGTAGTCGTTGCGCGAGCCTCTCCCGTATCCTTCGGCAATGTTGGCCGGGACTGACACCGCAGAGCGTCTGATCTGGGAGGTCAGGCCGAACAACTCGTCCTTCGGGAACTCTCGGGTGACGAGGTAGCACGCCTTAGCAAGGGCGATGCCGTCACGCCAGACGGTCAGTTCCCGGTAGGATTTGAGCGGCGCTGTCACCTTTCACACCCCATACCCGACACCCTACCCCCTATTCAGTCGCTCTCGCGGGCCCGGACCGTGCGCTGTTCGATGCGCTTCTCGGGCACGGTCAGGACGATGCGATCGACGTAGATGCCCGGGGTGTGGATCTGGTCGGGGTCGAAGGTCCCCGTCGGCACGATGTGCTCGACCTCGACGACGGTGACCTTGCCGGCCGTAGCCATCATCGGATTGAAGTTGCGGGCGGTCTTGCGGAACTGGAGATTGCCGCGGCCGTCAGCCTTCCACGCCTTGACGATCGACAGGTCGGCGACGAGGCCGGTCTCCATGACATAGTCGCGGCCGCCGAAGTTGCGGACTTCCTTACCCTCGGCGACAAGCGTGCCGACGCCGGTGGCGGTGAAGAAGGCCGGGATGCCGGCGCCGCCGGCGCGGATGCGTTCGGCGAGGGTGCCCTGCGGGTTGAACTCGAGCTGGAGCTCTCCGGCCAGATACTGGCGCTCGAACTCCTTGTTCTCGCCGACGTAGGACGAGATCATCTTGGCGATCTGGCGGGTGCCCAGCAGCTGACCGAGGCCGAAGCCGTCGACGCCCGCGTTGTTGGAGATGACGGTCAGGTCCTTGACCCCGCTGTCGCGCAGGGCGGCGATCAGGTGTTCGGGGATGCCGCACAGGCCGAAGCCGCCGGACATGACGGTCATGCCGTCGAAGGTCAGGCCCTCGAGAGCGGACGCCGCGTCGGGGAAGATCTTCCGCATCGCTTCCTCATATTTTCACCACCTGATGAATATTGGCGGCGCTCGTCCGTCCGTACCGTGGGGATGCGACACGGGCAAGGCGAGCGGCAAAAAACACCGTTCGAAGCGTCCGAAGCGTCCACTGCGTCCGGACCCACCATGCCCCGACCATAGCGTGCGTGTACGTCAGAAACGGACGGAGCCCTCGGTCACCGGCTGTTCGGGCGGGGCGCCGCGGTGGCGGTATCGGGCGCCTTTGATCATCATCTTCACCGCCTCCCAATGAATGCCCCAAGTGACTTTCCACGTCAGCAGCGGATGGGTGACGAAGGCGCGAAGCAACTCGCTGTCGGTCAGGGGTCGGCGCTGGCCGGCGAAACTGGCTGTCAGGATGGGCAAATCGCCCCGGCGCACCGCCACGATGACAGACACGGCTTCTCCCGGCGGCAGGACGGTAAAATCATAGGTCAAGTCGCGATCCATAAAGGGCGAGACAAACAGCTGCTTTTTGACGGTTTGCCGCACTGGGCCCGTCCGGTTTGCCGGAACAGCGACGAGATAGCTGTGGCGCTCGTGGAAGGTGTTGGTGACCTCATAAACCAGGGCCGCCAGCGCACCGTCGGGCGTGTGGCAGAAGAAGACACTGATCGGGTTGAAGCCGTAGCCGAGGATGCGCGGCATCGTCAGCAGCCGGATCGGCCCGCCGGCGATGTCGATGCCGGCACCGGTCAGATGGCCCTCGACCTGGGCGCGCAGGGGGCGGCCGGAGCGGTCGCCGTGGTCGGCGGCCCTCAGGCTGATCAGGCCGAAGCGTGCCCGGCCCAGCAGGCGCAGGCGATCCTGAAGCCCATCCAGTTCATCGAGATCGGCCAGCACCATCCACAGGCGATAGCGCAGGCGGTGGTCGAAAGTGCGCGACCGCTGATGCACGACCTCGCCCGTGTAGAGGGCGCTGACGGTGTCCTTCCCCCCTTGCGGGGGAAGGTGGCTCGCGGAGCGAGACGGATGGGGGGTCAGCGCGCCCCTTTTGATGGTCGAATACATGTTGCCGGATCGTAGGCGGGCGAGACCGGAGAACACACCCCCCATCCGACCGGCTTCGCCGGCCAGGTCGGCCGATCGCGCTGCGATCGTCCTCCACCCCCGCAAGGGGGGAAGGGCTTGAGGGGCGAGGGTCACGCCACCTTTGCCAGCGGCGGAGGCAAGGCGGTGATCTGAATCCGCCCGCTTTCATTCTCGACCGACCACGGCCGGCGCACGCCGCCCAACTGCTCGGCGACGGCCAGTCCGGCCTGCAGGCCGTCCTCGTGGAAGCCTGAGCCGAACCAGGCCCCGGCAAACCAGATATTGCGGCGGCCTTGCAGGCTCCAGAGCTCGGACTGGGCGGCGACGGCGGCGGCGTCGAACACCGGGTGCTCATAGTCCCACTCGCCGATCACCAGTGCCGGGTCGGGCGCCTTGGCCGGGTTCAGGCTGACGAACAGGGGCGGGCCGGGCAGGGACTGGAGCTCGTTCATCCAGTAGGTCACGCCGCCTTCGCCCGCGCGGTCGGAATAGCCCAGATGTGTCCAGGCGGCCCAGGCCTTGCGCCGTTTGGGCATCAGCGAGGCGTCGCGGTGCAGGATGACGTGATTGGGCCGATAGCCGATGGCGCCCAGCAGGCGGCGGTCTTCCGCTGACGGCGCTTCCAGCAGCTTCAGGGCCTGGTCGGAATGGGTCGCCAGCACCACGGCGTCGAACCGCTCCAGCCGCCCGTCGTCGAACCGCAGCGCCGCGCCGTCGAGACCGCGCAGCACCCCGACCACGCCCGCACTGGTGACGACCCGGCCGCGGAAGGCCTCGGTCAGTCGCGTCACATAGGAGCGGCTGCCGCCCTCCACCGTGCGCCATGTCGGTCTCAGATCCACCTTGAGGAGGTTGTGGTTCATGTAGAACCGAACGAAGGAGGCCGCAGGATAGTCAGCCATCTGTCCCATGGTGCAGGACCAGATGGCGGCGGCCTGGGGCAGCAGATGCGCTTCGCGGAACAGGGCGCCGTAGCCGCCACGCACCAGATAGGTTTCGAGCGTCTCGCCGGTCCGTTCCAGCTCCGCCAGATCGCGGGGGGCCTGTTTCTGAAACCGCAGCAGGTCGCCGATCATGCGCCAGAATCTGGGACTGGCGTAGTTGCGCTTCTGGGCGAACAGGGCGCCGATACCCTGGCTGCAGTATTCGAAGGCGCCGTCGTCGATGGAGACGGCGAAGGACATCATGGCCGGCTTGGTCGGCACGTTCAGATGCGCGAACAGCGCCGTCAGATTGGGATAGTTGGTCTCGTTATAAACGATGAAGCCGGTGTCGACTGCGACCGGCTCATGCGGCGCCGGCGCATCCACGGTGCTGGAATGGCCGCCCAGCCGATCGTCAGCCTCGAACAGGGTGACGTCATGCTCCTGCGACAGCAGCCAGGCGCAGGACAGGCCCGATATGCCCGACCCGACCACGGCGATGCGAAGGCCGGCGGACGAGGCGGGCGTCTCCGCGACGAGATGAGGGGGCATGCCGACTCCAGACTGTGGTTGCGAAGAGCTACGGCGGAAACAGCGCGGCGGATGCCGTTCATCCGGATGCTACGCTGCGGCGTAGCTGTGGGATAGTCAGGCCTGCCAGGAGCGCCCATGTCCATCACGAACGTCGCCATACGCCGGCTGCAAGATGCGCCATTCCCGGATTTTATCGCCCGCCCGGCGATCGACAGTCTGGTCAGCGAGGCGCGAAAGCGGCTGGACCGCGAGGCGCCGCATGACGAGGCCGTCTTCGCCCGTGACATGGCCCTGCGCGCCATCGCCGAACACACAGCGGCGGCCAATGAGCAACATTATGAGCTGCCGCCTGAGTTTTTCGAGATTTGCCTGGGCGCGCGGCTGAAATATTCCTGCTGCCTCTATCCGTCCGCCGACACGACGCTGGATCAGGCCGAAGAGGCGGCGCTGGCCGACACCTGCGCCCACGCGGCCCTGATGGACGGTCAGAGGGTCCTGGAGCTGGGCTGCGGCTGGGGCTCGCTGAGCCTGTGGATGGCGGAGCGGTATCCGAACTCGGCCATCACCGCCGTGTCGAACAGCCATGGCCAACGCGGGCACATCGAGGCCCAGGCGGAGGCGCGCGGTCTGACCAATCTGACGGTCATCACCTGCGACATGAACGACTTCGTTCCGGCTGCCACAGACGGCTTCGACCGCATCGTCTCGGTCGAGATGTTCGAGCATATGGCCAACTGGCGCGCCCTGCTGACGCGGGCCCATGGCTGGTTGAAACCGGACGGGCGGATGTTCATTCACATCTTCACCCACCGCGACGCGCCCTACCGCTTCGACCACACCGACAGCGGCGACTTCATCGCCCAGCATTTCTTCACCGGCGGGGTCATGCCCAGCCGGGGCCTTATGCGGCAGTTCCCGGACCTGTTCCGGGTTGAGCGGGAGTGGACCTGGAACGGGATTAACTATCAGCGCACCGCCGACCACTGGCTGGCCAATATGGACGCCAACGGCGACCGGGTGATGGAGCTGATGCGCGAGACCTACGGCGCGGACGCGGCCCTGTGGAGGAGGCGCTGGCGGCGGTTCTATCTTGCCACGGCCGGGCTGTTCGGCAACGACGGCGGCAACACCTGGGCGGTCAATCACTATCTGCTGAAGCCTGCGTAAAGGCCTGAAGACATGATCAAATACATCGTCGCCTATCTGGGCGCGGGTCTGACCTTCGCGGCGATCGACGCGGTCTGGCTGACCACCATGGCCGACCGACTGTACAAGCCGGTGCTGGGTCCGATCCTGGCCGACAAGCCGGATATGAAGGCGGCGGTCGCCTTCTATCTGATCTCCATCTTCGGGACGGTCTTTCTGGCCATCGAGCCGGCCTTGCGCGAAGGGGCGTGGCAGCGGGCGGCGCTCAACGGGGCGGTGCTGGGGTTCGTGGCCTACGCCACCTACGACCTGACCAACCAGGCGACGCTGAACGTCTGGTCGTTGAAGCTGACCCTGATCGACCTGTTGTGGGGTACGACACTGACCACCGTCTCGGCGCTGGGCGGATATTTCGCCGCGAGATGGGCCGAAGGAAGGTTCGGCTAAGGGCCCTCGGGATTAACCTTTTTCTTCCCGCGAGACGGGCGCGAGGTGGCCAGATCGCAGCGATAGGGTAAAAGGTTGGACTGGACGTGGTTCAGTCGGGGAAAAGGCTTTGCGTGCTGGCGTCAATGCACTGACGGCGATCTTCGTGGTCGGCGTTCTGGCCGGACTGGCGTTGACGCCGGACGGTCGGGCGTGGCTGCGCAATCCGACCGTCATGCTGGGCGACAAGGCCGCGGCCTCCGCGCCGCCGACGCCTGCGCCGGTAGCCGCCCCGCCGACGCCTGCGCCCATACCCGCCATGGCCCGTGTGACGCCGCTGAACGCGCGGCTGGCCCAGGGTCCGCTGCGCATCGGCGTCTTCGGGGACTCCATGGCTGACGGTCTGTACGCCGGTCTGTATCGCGACCTGCAGGACCAGCCGAACGTCTCGGTGGCCAAATTCTCGCAGGTTTCGACCGGGCTGAGCCGCTACGACTATGTGAACATCCACGCCAAGACCCAGGCCCAGCTCGACGAGCATCCGGTCGATGTGGCCGTGATGCTGTTCGGCACCAATGACGCCCAGGGCATCGACACCGGCGGCGTGGTGCACATGTTCGGCACCGACGGCTGGAAGGCCGCCTATGCCCAGCGGATCGACGATCTGGTCGCCCTGCTGCGCAGCCGCGACGTGGCGGTCTACTGGGTCGGTCTGCCGCGGATGAAGCGCGACAGTTTCGACGGCCGGATGACGCTGATCAACGGCGTGGTCGAGGCCCGGATGCGGGCGCTGGGCGTGCCCTATATCGAAACCGTGGGCCTGACCTCGAACGCCGAGGGCGGTTACGAGGCCTATCTGCCAACCGCCGGGGGACGCCGCGTGCTGATGCGCGCCGGCGACGGCATTCACATGTCGATGGCCGGCTATCTGCGCATGAGCGCCCCCGTCGCGGCGCGGCTGAAGCGTGACGCCGGTCTGGACCGCCCGCAGGCCGCGGCAATCCCGGCCTCCGCCCCGCCCGTCTCGCCAGCCGCCTGAGCATGAGGGGGTTCGTCGGAGCCCTCGTCGCGGCTTTTCTTGCGTCCGCGGCGGCGGCCCAGGTTCCCTATGGCCCGGCCGAAACGCTCGCGCCGGGCGCTTCCGTCTGCCCGGGCGGCCTGTGTCAGCCTGAAGCGCTGGCCGGGGTGTTCGAGGCCTTGGCGCGGGCCGAAACAGGCAGCGACCCGGCGCCGGTTCATATCCTGCAGATCGGCGACAGCCATACCGCGGGCGACCGTATCACCGGCAAGCTCAGGGCGGCGCTGCAGGCGCGGTTCGGCGATGGCGGTCGCGGGGTGCTGCCGCCCGGCGTGCCTTATGATGGCTATGCGCCCTTGCAGGTCGAGGTGACGGCGAGCGGATGGACGACCACGCTGGCGCCGCTGGCGGGTAATGCGGGCTACGTCCGGGCCGGGGTAGGACTGACCGGGGTGCAGGCGATCACGGTGCAGCCGGGGAGCACGCTGACCTTCAGGCGGGAGTCGGTGTCGCCCGCTTTCGTGCACATCGGTCTGTGCGGTGAAGGGCCCGGACGACTGGAGGTGGCGACGGAGGACGAGAGCTGGTCCGTGGACTTCGGCGAGGAACGCTGTGCGACCCTGTACGCCGACGGGAGCCCGCGACAGGTTGAACTCCGTGCGCTGGATGGCGTCCTGTCGCTGCATGACGTGCGCCTGACCAACATCGCTCCGGGCGTTGAGTTGTCCAACCTCGGCGTGGTCGGGGCGACGCTCAGGGATTTGGCCGCGCGTGACCAGAGGGTGGTGGCGCGGGAGCTGGCTGCCTGGCGGCCGACGCTGATCGTGCTGGCGTTCGGCACCAATGAAGGGTTCGACGACGCGCTGGACGCGCGGGCCTATGAGGCGCTGCTGCGGGGACAGATCGTGCGCCTGCGACGGCTGGCGCCGGGGGCCTCGCTGATGATCCTCGGCGCGCCGGACGCCCTGCGCAACGGCGTTGTCGACGGATGCAGCGCGGACGGGCGCCGGGCGCCGCCGCCGTCGCTGGCGGTGGTGCGGGACGTGCAACGCCGGGTCGCCGCCGACACGGGTGTGGCGTTCTGGGACTGGCACGGGCGGATGGGCGGCGACTGTTCAGCGGATCGGCTGGCGACGAGGGACGAGCCCTTCATGTTGCGCGATCGCGTGCATTTCAGCTCGGCCGGCGCGGACTGGATCGGCGGGGTGCTGCACGCCGATCTGATGGCCGCCTATGAGGCCTGGTCGGCGCGGCGCGGGGGGGCGGAATAGATGCTGTTTCCTACGCTGGCTTTCGGTGTCTTCTTCCTGTTCGTCTATTTCACCGCCTGGTCGCTGGACCGCGAGAACGGGCGGCGCAAGCTGTTCCTGCTGCTGGCCAGCTGGTTCTTCTATGCCCAGTGGGACTGGCGGTTCGTCGCCCTGCTGATCGGCTCGGCGGTGCTGAACTGGGGCGTCGGGGCGCTGATCGCGCGACAGCCCGGGGCGAAGAAGGCGTGGCTGGTCGGGCTGGGCGTCGCGGCCAATCTGCTGATCCTCGGCTTCTTCAAATACTATGGCTTCTTCATCGAGCAGGCGGGCGATCTGCTGATGCGGTTCGGCTGGGAGCGGGATCTGCCGCTGCTGCAGATCGTGCTGCCGGTGGGGATCAGCTTCTTCACCTTCCAGGGGATCAGCTACGTCGTGGACGTGCATCGCGGCAAGACGCCGGCGGCGAAGAGCCTGCTCGACGTCATGCTGCTGATGAGCTTCTTCCCGCACCTGGTGGCGGGACCGATCGTGCGGGCCTCGGACCTGCTGCCCCAGTTCGACCGGACCCCGCGGCTGACGCGGGCGATGGCCACCCACGGCCTGCTGCTGATCGTGTGGGGGCTGTTCAAGAAGACCGTCATCGCGTCCGAGATTTCGGTGAACCTGGTCGATCCGGTGTTCTTCGATCCGTCGGCCTATGGGGGCATCGACATCGCAGCGGCGGTCTACGGCTATGCGGTCCAGATCTATTGCGACTTCTCGGCCTATTCGGACATGGCCATCGGGATCGCCGCCCTGCTGGGTTATTCCTTCCCGCGCAATTTCGACCAGCCGTACCGGGCGTCGTCGATGCAGAGTTTCTGGCGGCGCTGGCATATCAGCCTGTCCAGCTGGCTGCGGGACTATCTGTATGTGCCGCTGGGGGGCGGGCGGAAGGGGCTGATCTCGTCCTGCATCAACGTCTTCATCACCATGGTGCTGGGCGGGCTGTGGCACGGAGCGGCCTGGACCTTTCTGGCCTGGGGCGCCCTGCACGGCGGGGTTCAGGTGATCGAACGGCTGGGCCGGGCGGCGTTCGGCGATCGCAAGGTTGTGCCGACGGTGGTCGGGGTGCTGGTCACCTTCCACATTGTCTGCCTTGGCTGGATCCTGTTCCGGGCCGAGAATTTCGATCTGGCCATGGCCATGCTGCAGGGGCTGGGGCGGATCGGGCCGGTCACGGCGCTGACGCCGCTGCTGCTGACCCTCATCGTCGGCGGTCTGGCCATGCACTGGCTGCCGCCACGCGCCATCGAGGGCATGGCCGAGCGGCTCAAGGCGGCGCCGTCTCTGACCCTGGGCCTGCTGCTCGGGGCCGCCTTCCTGCTCATCGAGGCGGTGCGTCCGGACGGCGTGGCCCCCTTTATCTATTTCCAGTTCTGAGGCGTTGGACCCGAAATGACCGACGAGCGCGATCCTCCCGATATCCCGCTTCAGCCGTTTCCGGTTCACCGGCCGGAATCGCCCTTCCCGCCGCTGTACGAGAGCCTGCCGCCGGGGCCGGGCGATCCCTACAGCGACTGGAATCAGAACGCCGACGCCCACGACCTGCCGACGCGCGAGAACCGGCTGGCGGCGCTGGGGCGGTTCGCCTTTCCGCCCGCTCCGCCGTTGGACGATGAAGGCGTCGCGGCCCGCGACCGGCGCTGGACAAGCCGGACGATCTTCGTGACCGCGGCCTTCCTGCTGGTGTTCAACGCCGTCTCGCCCCTGAATTGGTCGCGGCAGCAGCCGCCGGGCTGGTTGCAGGGCACGGTGCAGTCGCTGTCCGAAGTGTGGGTGGCGCAACTGGCCGTGTTCGGCGTGGACATGCCCCGGCAGGGCGTCCGCGACGCCTGGATGGCGGCGTGTGACGCGCGGTTCCTGGGTCAGGAGCCGGCGCCGACCGCGCCTTGACCGGAGCCTTCCCCGCCCCCTAGCGTGCGGCGCCCATCGGGGCCGGTACTCCTGGGGAATTGATCATGCGTCATCGTCTGCTCGGCCGGGCCATGCCCGCCTTCGTCCTGCTGGCCGTTCTGGCCGGGCCCGCCCTGGCGCAGGAAGGCCGGACCTATCAGCAGCCGCCGGCGCCGATCGCTGACATCCTCGACACCAAACCGACGCCGACGCCCAGCCTGTCGCCGGACCGGACGACCCTGGCCCTGTACGACCGCGCCAACCTGCCGCCGATCGCCGAACTGGCCGAGCCGATGCTGCGGCTCGCAGGATATCGGATCAATCCGCGCAACAACGGCCAGGCCAACAGCCGTGTGGCCTGGCTGACCGGTCTGAGCTTCCAGCCGGTGGCGGGCGGCCCCGCCCGGACCGTCAGCCTGCCGGCCAATGCGCGCTTCGTCTCGCCGGGCTGGTCGCCCGACGGCCGGTCGCTGGCCCTGCTGATGGATGCGCCGACCGGGCTGGAGCTGTGGACCGTTGATGTCGCCAGCGGCGGCGCACGCAAGCTGACCGACGCCCGGGTCAACGCCGCGGGCGGCGGGGCCTTTGATTGGCTGCCGGACAGTTCGGGTCTGGTGGTACGGATGACACCCGAGGGCCGCGGCCCCGCGCCCGACGTCAGCCGTCCGCCCGAGGGGCCGATCGTTGAGGAGAGCCTCGGCCGGACGGCCCCGGCAAGGACCTATCAGGATCTGCTGTCCAACGCCGGCGACGAGGCCCTGTTCGAACACTATTTCACCTCGCAGCTGACGCTCGTACCGCTCGACGGCGCGGCGCGGACGCTCGGGGCGCCGGCGGTCTATCTGGGCTCGGGCGTATCGCCGGACGGGCGCTATATTCTGCAAACGACGGTGAAGCATCCCTACAGCTACGTCGTCCCGGCGGCCCTGTTCCCGGCTGAGGTGGTGGTGACCGACCTGCAGGGCCGGGTGGTGCACCGGGTCGCCGACCTGCCGTTGCGCGACAACATCCCGACCCCGTTCGATTCCGTGGCGCCGGGCCCGCGCTCGGCCCAGTGGCGGGCCGATGCGCGCTCGACCCTGACTTGGGTCGAGGCCCAGGACGGCGGCGATCCGCGCACGCCGGCAGAGGTGCGTGACCGGGTCTTCACCCTGGCCGCGCCGTTCACCGGCCAGCCGACGCCCCTGATCGACCTGAAGGATCGCTACGGCGGCGTGATCTGGGGCGACGCGGATACGGCGCTGGTGATCAGCCGGCAGTTCAACAACCGGCGCGAGACCCGCTATCTGGTCGATCCTTCCAACCCCGGTCAGGGCCGCACCCTACTGGAGCGGAACTATCAGGACCGCTACAACGACCCGGGCTTCCCGGTGACCGAGGCCAACGCCAGCGGCTTCCCGGTGATGCGGTTCACCGCTGATGGCGCGCGGGTGCTGATGACCGGGGCCGGAGCGACGCGGGCAGGGGAGTATCCCTTCCTGTCGACCATGGACCTGACCACCGGTGCGACCGAGCGCGTCTGGACCTCGGCCGACGGGGTCTATGAGAGCGTCGTCGGCATTCTGGACGAGGACGGACGGCGGCTGCTGACGCGACGCGAAACGAGAAACGACCCGCCCAACCTCTTCGTTCGTGATCTGGACGCCCAGGCGACGGCGCTGACCGCCTTCCCCGACCCGGCCCCGCAACTGGCCGGGGTGACCAAACAGCTGATCAGCTACACCCGCGCCGACGGGGTTCAGCTGTCCGGAACGCTGTATCTGCCGGCGGGCTATGACAAGGATCGCGACGGGCCGTTGCCGCTGGTGATGTGGGCCTATCCGGCCGAGTTCACCGACGCCGCCGTGGCCGGGCAGGTGGTCGACACCGCGAACCGCTTCACACGGCCGGGCGGCATCAGCCATCTGTTCCTGCTGACCCAGGGCTATGCCGTTCTGGACGATCCCTCGATGCCGATCGTCGGCGTCAACGGGGCCGAACCCAATGACACCTACATCCAGCAGCTGACAGCCAGCGCCGAGGCGGCGGTGAACGCCGTGGTCGAAATGGGCGTGGCCGACCGGGACCGGATCGCCGTCGGCGGGCACAGCTACGGCGCCTTCATGACCGCCAACCTGCTGGCTCACACCGACCTGTTTCGCACCGGCATCGCCCGGTCGGGCGCCTATAACCGCACCCTGACGCCGTTCGGTTTTCAGGCCGAACAGCGGACCTATTGGGAGGCCGGCGACACCTATGACCAGATGTCGCCCTTCACCTTCGCCAACCGGGTCAACGAGCCGATCCTGCTGATCCACGGCGAGGCGGACGACAACTCCGGAACCTTCCCGGTGCAGTCGGAGCGATTCTACGCGGCGCTGAAGGGCAATGGCGCCAACGTTCGCTACGTCGTCCTGCCGCTGGAGGCCCACGGTTACCGGGCGCGGGAGTCCGTCGGCCATACCCTGTGGGAAATGACCCGCTGGCTGGACCAGTATGTGAAGAACGCGGGGCCGCGGGTGGGTTCTGATTGATTTCTCTCCCGGCGGGAGAGGGACGATCCTGACGGACTGAACCTTTGCGGCGGCGCAACATTCCTGTTGCGCCAGCGCCGCTTGTCGGGCCACGCTGTGTGTTCATCGCAACGGGAGCGGCATGGCCTTCGACGAAATGTCAGGTGACGGCGGGGGAGTCCGCGACAGCTATCGCGGACTCGCGCGCTGGCTGGCCGATGCGCCCGAGGGGCTGCTGCAGGCGCGTTCGCGTCAGGCGGAGCTGTTCTTCCGCCGCATGGGCATCACCTTCGCCGTCTATGGCGATGCGGAATCCAGCGAGCGGCTGATCCCCTTCGACGTCGTCCCCCGCATCATCGGCGCGTCCGAATGGGCCGGGCTGGAGGCGGGGCTGGTCCAGCGGGTCCGGGCGATCAACCTGTTCCTGGCCGACGTCTATGGGCCGCAGGAATGCCTGAAGGCGGGCATCGTCCCGGCGAAACTGGTGCTGACCAACCCTCACTATGTGCCCGAGATGCAGGGCCGTCGGCCGCCGCGCGGGGTCTGGGTGCATATCGCCGGCGTCGATCTGGTCCGCACGGGCGAGGACGGCTTCTACGTCCTTGAAGACAACTGCCGCACGCCGTCGGGGGTCTCCTACATGCTGGAGAACCGCGAGATGATGATGCGGTTGTTCCCCGACCTGTTCGCCGACTATCCGGTGAGGCCGGTCGAGACCTATGCCGACATGCTGCTGGCGTCCCTGCGGGGCTCCGCGCCGGAGGCGGCGGGGGCCGATCCGACCATCGTCGTCCTGACGCCCGGGCCGTTCAATTCGGCCTATTACGAACATTCCTTCCTGGCCGACAAGCTGGGCGTCGACCTGGTCGAGGGGCGCGACCTGTTCGTCGATGACGGCAAGGTCTTCATGCGCACCACACAGGGGCGGCAGCAGGTGGATGTGATCTACCGCCGGATCGACGACGACTTCCTCGATCCCCTGACCTTCCGGCCGGATTCGACCCTGGGGGTGCCCGGGCTGATGACGGCCTATCAGGCGGGGACGGTGACCCTGGCCAATGCGGTCGGCACCGGCGTGGCCGACGACAAGGCCGTCTATACCTACATGCCCGAGATCATCCGCTTCTTCACCGGCGAAGAGCCGATCCTGAAGAATGTCCCGACCTGGCGCTGCCGGGAGCCGGAGGCGCTGAAAGAGGTCCTGTCCAGGCTCGACCAGCTGGTGGTCAAGGAGGTCGGCGGCTCGGGCGGCTACGGCATGCTGGTGGGACCGGCCTCGACCAAGGCCGAGATCGAGGCGTTCCGGAAGAAACTGATCAACGATCCCGACGATTTCATCGCCCAGCCCACGCTGGACCTGTCGACCGCGCCGACGCTGGACAAGGGCGAGCTGCACGGCCGCCACGTCGATCTGCGGCCATTCGTGCTGTCGGGTCCCGACGGGGTCAAGGTGGCGCCCGGCGGGCTGACGCGGGTGGCGCTGAAGCCTGGATCGCTGGTGGTCAACTCGAGCCAGGGCGGCGGCACCAAGGACACCTGGGTGCTGGATGTTTGAGGTCAGCGCACGGCCCGCCCCCTCCACCAGCCTTCGGCTGGTCCCCCTCCCCCAAGGGGGGAGGAATGACGTGCCGAAATCCTCCCCCGCAGGGGGAGGGGGACCACGCGCAGCGTGGTGGAGGGGGCAGGCCTGATGCTATCGAGAACCGCAGACAGCCTGTACTGGACTGGCCGCTATATCGAGCGGGCGGATTTCCTCGCGCGCATCCTTGAGGCCACGCTGCGGCTGGCCGCCATTCCGACGCGGGGCGACGGCGATGCCGAGACGGTCTGGGCCAGCGCCCTGGCCTCGGCGGGCGCGCCCAAGGCGCTGGGCCGGTCGCCGACCGAGAAGTCGGTGCGCGAATTTCTGGCCTTCGCCCCGAACAATTCCTCGTCCATCACCGCCTGCATCACCCGCGCCCGCACCAACGCCCGCTCGGTCCGTACGGCCCTGACGGTCGAGCTGTGGGAGGCCATCAACGGGGCCTGGAACGGGCTGGAGGAGCAGGGCCAGCCGACCCGGCGCGACGAGTTCGCGCGGTTTCTGGAATGGGTGAAGACGGTCACCCTGTCAGTCGAGGGCGCGACCTCGCGGACCATGCTGCGCAACGACGGCTACTATTTCCTGCGGCTGGGCGCGGCGATCGAGCGGGCCGACAACACCGCGCGGCTGCTGGACGTCAAATACCATCTGCTGCTGCCCGAGGGCGAGCGGGTCGGCGGGCAGCTGGACTATTTCCAATGGACCACCCTGCTGCGCGAGGTCTCGGCCCTGACGGCCTATCGCTGGGTCTATCGCGATAGCGTCAAGCCGTGGCTGGTAGCTGATCTGCTGGTGCTGAACCGCCAGATGCCGCGCTCTCTGGCCAGCTGTCAGGCCTCGATCGTGCGTTATCTGGAGCGGCTGGCCAACGACTACGGTCGGCGCGGCCCGGCCCAGCGGCTGGCGGCGGACCGGATGCGGGCGTTCGACAATTCGCGCATCGAGGACATCTTCCAGTCCGGCCTGCACGAATACATTCAGGCCTTCCTCGGCGAGAACGGCCGGTTGGGACAGGCCATCCATGACCAGTATCTGAGCTGACAAGTGCGCATCAGCATCGACCACGCCACCACCTATGCCTACGACCGGGCGGCGCGTTTCATCATCCAGACCCTGAGGCTGACGCCCCGCTCCTCCGAGGCTCAGCAGGTCCGCAATTGGCGGGTCGAAACCGACATCGATGCGCGGCTGCGCAAGTCAGAGGACGCCTACGGCAACATCGTCCACACGCTCTATACGGAACAGCCGACGCAAAGCCTGACGATCCGGGTGTCCGGCGAGGTCAGTACGGCCGAGACCGCCGGCGTCGTGCCGCCGGATCAGGAGACGCTGTCGCCGCTCGTCTTCCTGCGCGACACGGCGCTGACCCGGCGGGACAAGTTGATCGCGGTTTTTGCCTCGGAGTTCTCCGCCCATCCTCCACTGGAACGGTTGCATCGGCTGATGGCGGGCATCCATGGATCGGTCGCTTTCGAGATTGGCGTCACGACCCCGACCCATACGGCCGCCGAGGTTCTGGCGCTTGGCCGGGGGGTCTGTCAGGACCACGCCCATGTCTTCATCGCCTGCTGCAGGGAGATGGGCGTGCCCGCCCGCTATGTGTCAGGCCATCTGCTGCGGCGGGACGGGCAGGACGATCAGGAGGCCGGCCACGCGTGGGCTGAGGCATGGGTCGAGGATCTCGGCTGGGTCGGCTTCGATCCGGCCAACGGCATCTGTGCCACTGATCGCTATGTTCGCGTGGCGACCGGGCTGGACTATCTGGGTGCGGCGCCGGTGCGAGGGGCCAGCTATGGCGGCGGCGGCGAGCGGCTGGCGGTGCGGCTGAACGTGCGTGATGCCGACATGCAACAGGGTCAACAGCAGGCGTAGGTCGTGGGTTATCCGACGCGGGAATCTGTTACCGTGCACATCATGACGGACTGGCTGCGGGAATCGCGCGCCGCATGACCTACTGCGTGGGCATGCTGGTCGAGGAGGGGTTGGCGTTGATCGCCGACACCCGCACCAATGCGGGCGTTGACAGCATCTCGACCTATCGCAAGCTGCATGTCGTCGACCGGCCCGGCGAGCGGGTGCTGGGCGTCTGTACCGCGGGAAACCTGTCGGTCACCCAGACGGCCCTCGCCATGGCGCGTGAGGGAGTCCATCTGAACGTCGGGGAGCCGGCCCAGACGCTGGAGACAGCGCCGACCCTGTTCCGATGCGCGCAGATTCTGGGCCACGCCCTGCGCAGCGTGCGGCTGTCGATCGCGCCGGCGCTGGAAGCCGACAGTCTGAACACCTCGGCCTCGATGCTGCTGGGCGGCCAGATCAACGGCGGGCAGATGGGGCTGTTCCTGATCTACAGCCAGGGCAATTTCATCGAGTGCGGGCAGGACACCCCCTACCTCCAGATCGGCGAGCTGAAATACGGCAAGCCGATCCTCGAAAGCGGACTTGGGTACGACTCCTCGCTGGCCGAGGCCGTGAAGCTGGGGTTGATCTCGTTCTCGACCACCATGCGGTCGAACGTGGGCGTGGGAGCGCCGTTCGACGTCCTGACCGTGCGCCGGGACTACTTCAGCGGCGAACAGCGGCGGATCGAGCAGGACGATTCCTATTTCGCCGACCTGCACCTGCGCTGGACCCAGGCCCAGGCCGCCGCGCGCCGGTCGATGCCCGAGCCTCCCTGGATGAAGCGGCCCAGACCGTCGGTGGTCGAAAGCTGAGCGGCGTCCGGCGGAACCGCGGAGCTGGCGCGATCCGCCCTGCAGACTGGCCGAACAGCTCGATACGCTCGCCGCCGAGATCCATGGGCTCGAACGTCGGCTGCTCGCCTGGCCGGGAGTTCGCCGCCTTCCTGGGTCTGGTCCCGCGACAGAACTCTTCCGGCGGCAAGGACCGCCTCGGTCGTATCTCCAAGATGGGCGACGGCTATCTGCGCAAACTGCTTGTCGTAGGAGCGACCTCGGTGATCCGTCGGGCGCGAACTGGCGCGTCTGCTTCAGGGGCGTGGATCAATGCCTTGCTTGAACGACGGCCCGCACGCGTCGTCACGGTCGCCATGGCCAACAAGAACGCCAGGATAGCCTGGGCGGTGTTGAAGCGCGGCGAGGTCTATCGTCCGCCGCTCACAGCCTGATCAAGATCGCGACGGCTCACGGCCGCCGCTCCGAACTGTAAGGGTGCACAAGGGATGATGATGACGATCTGAACGCGGCCGTAGGCCGGGAAAACCCAAGGTGCTGTCGGAGCCTTGAGCTCGACGGACTGATAGGGACCTGGCTAGCGGACTCCATCAGGGCCAGCGGACATCAGCGCCGCGCCAACAGGCCGGACAGATGACCGCACCCCGACAGATCCCGACATCAAACCCAATTCACACTTGCAGCGCAGGGGCCATCCACAGATGACAGCACCTTGCGGCGCCGCCGTCATCGCCCCCTCGTACCAGACCAGCGGCACGTCGGCGCCGTCGGCGTGCACATAGCGGCGCAGCAACGTTCCGGCGGCGTCGTACTCGGCCACCAGGGCGTCGCCGTCGTAGAGGTAGCCGGGTGGCTGTTGCTCGAGCTCCGGAACAGCCGGCCCAGTGGATCCCAGGTCAGGCTGGCGCCGTTCGGCCCGGCGGCCAGGCGGCTCTCGACGTCATAGACGCATTTGCCTCCAGTGCGCCCGTACCGCGGGTGAGGTCCCTGTCGCCGAAGCTCCGTTCCGACGGAAAGGGTGCCTGTCCCCAGTTCCGGAAAGGGGTGTGCGTCCCCACTTCCGTCCCCACTTCCTAGGTCAATTCAAAAACTCATTGAATCTCGCTCTATTTTCTTTCGCCGGCGAAAATCCATGTAAACGCTAATCACCAACACAGCCGCAGCAACCACGGCTGGAAAAACTAATAGGAATAAATCAAATGAGGAAACAAAGAACAACTTGCCATGATTTGATAATTCAAATTTGTATTCTCCGATAATTTGGCGCGGACGAAACTTGGATAAAAGGCTAAAAAACACCATCACCCAAGCCCACAGAGATATGAACAAAATTGACAGAAATATTGCTATGTACTTCATTCAGAACTCCGAATTAACACTCGCTTCCGAAACAGCAACGCGAAAAGCGTTGGGATTTCTATGTATGCTCAGGGATCCGGGTCGGTCAGTGGAATTATTACTGTCTGAGTTGCACCAACAAAGCTTGTCTCCCTCCCCCCCCCCCCCCCCCCCAGAAAGCCCTGCCGTAAATCCGAGCGCCGAGCCGCTCGGCTGCAAGGTCTCTGAATCTAGAAGGACAGCTCCATCTACTGTTCCTCCTACCACTAGCCCTCCTCCGATGCTTCCTTCCACAGCGGGACCTCTTAGCCCCGATACCGGCACATTCGCGACGGAAACTTCAACACCGAGCGCGCCGCCTAAGCCCGCTCCCGCGCCGCCGCCAGCCTTTCCGTAAACCGCTACATCGCCGTTAGAATCAATGGCAATGCCCACTGAAAGCTGACCCGAAAACACCGTCCCAGTAAGTTGACCACTCAACCCGATTGAAAGGGTGTTGCCATCGTCCGCAGCCCCCTCTGACTCCGTGGAAGCCGGCAGAGCTGGCCTAAGGCCACGGGCCTGTGCGGTCGGGGTGATGGCTGGCCGAAGCCCGTCCGACCTCTCTTGTTGCATTGCCCCCGTCGGATCCGTCCTATTGACCGGATCGTTGCCCACATATGCATACAGGTTGATCTGGTCCTCATAGCCGATCGGATCGGTCTGCAGGAAGCGGCCCAGGGTCGGCGAGTAGATGCGGGCCTTGTAGTGGTACATGCCCAGCTCGGGCAGCCAGGTCTGGCCGGTGTACTGGAAGCGGCCGGCGTTGGCGGCATTGGGGATGCGGTATTCGTCGTAGCCGTTGACGCCGGCGGCGTTGCCCAAGGCGTCGGTGCGGGCGACGATCGAGCCCTGATGGTCGGCATAAAGATATTGTGGCGCGGCGGTGGTCGCGCCCTCGTACCAGACCAGCGGCGTGTCGGCCCCGTCGGCGTGGACATAGCGGCGCAGCAGGGTCCCGGCGGGATTATGCGCCAGGGACGACAGGCGTGACAGGTCATCATAGCCACAGGCCGTCGGCGCGCCCCACGCCGCGCCGATGCGGCGGTTCAGGGCCGTGGCCCGGCCCAGCTGAACCGTGCCCCGAATTTTCCGCTAAGTCTTTGAAACGATGGTGGGTGATGTAGGGTTCGAACCTACGACCCGCTGATTAAGAGTCAGCTGCTCTACCAACTGAGCTAATCACCCGGACCATTCGTCAGGCGGAGCCACGCATGGCTCGTGCCGCTCCGAACGCGCCAGTCAGGGATCGGCTTCGGAGAGGGGGCGTTCCTAATGGCAATGCCCTTTGCGCGCAAGGGGATTGGCCCCTCCGTTTCGGTTTGTCGCAGGACCGGCTAGGGTCTCTCCGGAATCAACTGGGCGCCCCAACGGGGCCGGAGCGGCGAGGGGACGAACGACATGGCTTTCTGGAACCGCCGGCGCTCGATCGAATCGACCACGGCCACGCAGGAACACGGCGGGCTGAAGCGGACGCTGGGCTGGCCGCACCTGTTGCTGTTAGGGGTGGGAGCCATCGTCGGCACCGGCATCTACACCCTGACCGGCGTCGGCGTCGCCAAGGCGGGGCCCGGCATCATCGTCGCCTTCGCCATCGTCGGCATCGTCTGCGCCTGCGTCGCTTTGGCCTACGCCGAACTGGCCACAATGATGCCCGCGGCGGGCGGCGCCTACACCTACAGCTATGCGGTTCTGGGCGAGGCCCTGGCCTGGATCATCGGCTGGAGCTTGATCCTCGAGTATTCGCTGGTCGTCAGCGCGGTGGCCGTGGGCTGGTCGGCCTATGCGACCGGATTCCTCACTTCGATCGGCGTGTCACTACCGCCGGATCTGATCGCGGGGCCGCATGCCGGCGGCCTCGTCAACCTTCCCGCCGTAGGAATCATCGGCGTGGTGACCGGCCTGCTGCTGCTGGGGACCAAGGAGAGCGCGACCGTCAACGCCATCCTTGTTCTGATCAAATGCGCGGCTCTGGCGGTGTTCATCGCCGTCGTCCTGCCGGTGTTCGACGCCGCGAATTTCGAACCATTGATGCCCTTCGGGTTCAACAAGAACACCAATCCGGAAGGTGTCGAGGTCGGGGTGATGGCCGGGGCGGCGATCGTCTTCTTCGCCTTCTACGGCTTCGATGCGGTCGCCACGGCCGCCGAAGAGACCAAAAACCCGGGCCGGGACCTGACCATCGGTATCCTCGGATCAATGATCATCTGCACCATTCTGTACATGTTGGTCGCGGCCGCGGCGGTGGGCTCAATGCCATTCGGCCAGTTTGCGTCCAGCGATGAGCCGCTGGCCCTGATCCTTCGCCTGCTGAACCAGCCGGCAGCGGCCCAGATCGTCGCGGCGGCCGTAATCGTCGGCGTACCCACGGTGATCCTCGCGTTCTTCTACGGCCAGACCCGCATCTTCTATGTCATGGCGCGTGACGGGTTGCTGCCGCGCCGCCTCGGCGCCGTCTCGAAACGGGGCGTCCCGGTGGTAGTGACCCTGTTCACCGCCGTGATCGTCGGCTTGCTGGCCGGCATTCTGCCGCTCGACGAGATCGCGGCGCTGGCCAACGCCGGAACGCTGGCGGCCTTTACGGCGGTCGGCGCCTGTCTGCTGGTTCTGCGCCTTCGCGAGCCTGCGCGAGCCCGCGTGTTCCGCACGCCGTTGGCCTGGGTCGTCGGTCCTGTCGCCATGGCGGGCTGCCTCTATCTCCTGGCCAGCCTGCCAACCAAGACCCAGGTCTATTTCCTGATCTGGAACGCCATCGGCCTGGTGGTCTATTTCGGCTGGTCGGCGTGGAATTCGCGGCTGGCCAAGGGCGAGGAGACCGCCGGCTGATGGCGCTGCGTGATCTGTCGGGAGCGGTCGACTTCGCCGTGCTGGAGCGGATGACCGGCGGCGACGACGCGATCACGGAGGAGGTGCTGGGCCTGTTCGCCCAGCAGGCCGCCATGTGGTCGCCGCTGCTGGACGTGCGCGAGGACGGCTGGCGTGACGGGGTCCATACGATCCGGGGCGCGGCCGCGGGGATCGGCGCCGGAGCCTTGGCGGAGGCCTGTCAGATCGCCGAGGCGGCAGACAAGGCGGAGGCGCCGCCGCTGCTGGACCGGGTGCGGGACGCGCTGGAGATTGCCCTGGCCGATGTGGCGGCGTATCGGCACGCGCTGATGTTGAGATCGCTGCGGGGATGAATCGCTCCCGCTATCGTGGTATGAGACGCCATGGGAAAGCCTGAGCCGTCCATTTTTGACGAGGTCGATGAGGCGTTCGACGCCGCTCGTGCGGCCGAGGCCGAGGCTGATGTCGCCGCGGGTCGGGTGGTCCCTCATGCGGAAGTGGCTGCCTGGCTCGACACTTGGGGGACTCCGGACGAAACGCCGGCGCCCGCCCATTGGTTCAAGTAGTCTGGACGCGAGGGGCGCTGGTCGAACTGGTCGCGATCCAGGCCTATATCGCGCAGTTCAACCCACTTGCGGCGCGTCGACTGGCGCTACGTATTCGGGCGGCGGACGATGCTCTTGATATCCATTCCGACAGGGGACGGTCGATCTCTCATGGCCGCCGAGAACTGACGACGACGCCGCCCTATGTCATCCGCTATCGCATTGTTCGGGACAGGGTCGAAATTCTGGAAATCCGCCATTCCGCCCGTCACCCCGATTGACGGGTCGAACGGCTCAGCCGCGCGTACGGTCGAAGGCCTCGAACTCATGGGCGATACAGCGGTTGATCAGGGTGCGCCACACCGGCTCGGCGATAGCGGGCGACAGGCCGGCGGGGCCGGCGGCGGCCAGCACCTTGGCGACGACGTCTTCGATGCGCGCGTCGTCATGCACCTCGGAGCGGTCCGGCTTGATGCGGGCCGCAGCGTCCATGTAGCGCTGGCGCTCGGCCAGCAGCTGGACGAGGGCGCGGTCGAGCGCGTCGACGCCCTGCCGGACCTCGGCCATGGAGGCGCAGGCCTCCGGGGCGGTGCGCGGATCGATGGTGACGCTAGCCGACAAAGGCGCGCTCCAGCACGTAGTCGCCGGGCTCGGCGTTCGAGCCTTCCTTCAGGCCGAAGGTTTCGAGCAGTTCACCGGTTTCCTTGATCATGGCCATGGAGCCGCACAGCATGACCCGGTCGCGCTCTGGCGAAAAGCCCGCGGGGAGGCCCAGGTCGGCGAACAGGGCGCCCGATTTGATGCGGTCGGTGATGCGGCCCCCCCTTTCGCCATCCGGCGTGTCGAAGGCCTCGCGGGTGACCGTGGGATAATAGGTCAGCTGGGCCTTCGCCTCGTCGCCGATCAGGGGATCGTCGTGGATGCCCGAGGTGAAGAAGTCGCGATAGGTGAGGTCGGCGACATTGCGCACCGTGTGGCAGACGACGACTCGATTGAAGCGAGCATAGGTGTCGGGGTCGCGCGCGACGCTGATCCAGGGGGCCAGGCCGGTGCCGGTCCCGATCAGCCACAGCCGCTCGCCGCCGGTCAGGGCGTCCAGCACCAGGGTGCCGGTCGGCTTCTTGCCCATCAGCACCGTATCACCCGGCTGGATTCTTTGGAGGCGCGAGGTCAGGGGGCCGTCGGGGACCTTGATCGACAGGAACTCGAGCTGCTCGTCCCAGTGCGGGCTGGCGATGGAATAGGCGCGCAAGATGGGCTTTCCTCCATCTTCCGCCGGCAGGCCGATCATCACGAACTCGCCCGAGCGGAAGCGGAAATCCTCGGGCCGGGCAATGGCGAAGCTGAACAGCTGGTCGGTCCAGTGGCGCACCCACAGCACTTCCAGTTCATGGAAGGCGGAGGCTTTCGCGGGTGCGGAGGCGGCGACGTCGGTCATTGCGAGGCTTATTAGGGGGTGAGGGACGACGGGGGAAGGGATGCGGTGTCGCGCCGGGTCTGTTGTGAGCGCGCCCCGGCGATGCTGTCTTCTCGCCCCTGATAATCGCGTCCCTTTTCGCCCCTGATCGTGTCCTTCCGCCCCTTGTCCCGGCCTCATTGGCCTGACCGTCAATCGCCTGCGACCGAAGCTGACGTAGCGGTGTGCCTCAATGCGAAGACGCGGAGGCGACAGGGCTTTTTGACGGTTCGACACACATCATGGCATCAGCATCCGGTTCAACCGGCGATCCCTGCGCGGACCACCCGAAGGGTCGCTCGATCACTCGATAATTTTCCGGCGCCAGAATGTACTCTCGACTCCTCCACCGCCCGTGCGGAATCGGGGATGACGCCGGCCGAAACGACCGCTAGCGTCAGCGTCATGCGCAACAAACTCCTCGCCTCCACCCTGTTTCTCGCGGCGCTTTCGCCGTTCACCGCCGCCATGGCGCAAACGCCGGACCCGACAGTCCTGACGCCCGAGCGGGTGTTCGCCAATCCGTCGCTGGCCGGACCGGTGGCGCGCGGCGTCAGCCTGTCGCCGGACGGCGAACTCGTGGCCTTCCTGCGTTCGCGCGAGGATGACGTGGATGTGCTGGACCTGTGGGCCGCGCCGACGGGCGAGGGCGAGCCGTTCAAGCTGATCGACGCGCGGGCGCTGGTTCCCGACGCCGGCGAACTGTCGGAGGCCGAGAAGGCCCGGCGCGAGCGGATGCGGATCAGCCAGCGCGGCGTGGTCGAGTATTCGTGGGACGAACAGGGCCGCTATATCCTGGCCCCGCTTGAAGGCGACATCTTCCTGGCCGAACGTGAGGGCGGGGCGGTGCGCCGCTTGACCGAGACCGAGGCCGACGAGATCGACGCCAAGGTGTCGCCGATGGGCAATTTCGTCTCCTTCGTGCGCGACCAGGATCTGGTTGTGCTGGCGCTGGACGGCAATCGCGAGACGGAGATCACCTCAGACGGCGATGGCCTGATCACCTGGGCCACAGCCGAGTTCATCGCCCAGGAGGAGATGGACCGCGACACCGGCTACTGGTGGAGCCCGGACGAACGCTACATCGCCCTGCAACGGACGGACGAGAGCACGGTCGACATTATCCCGCGCCTCGACATCACCGGCGGCGGCGCCCGGGTTATCGAGCAGCGCTACCCGCGCGCCGGGCGGCCCAATGCGGTGGTCGAATTGTTCGTCCACGACCGCGAAAGCGGTCGGCGGACCAAGGTGGACCTGGGCGCGAACGCCGACATCTATCTGGCGCGGGTCGACTGGTCGGTTGACGGTCGCACCCTCTATGTCCAGCGCCAGTCGCGCGACCAGAAGACTCTGGACCTGCTGAGCGTCGATCCGGCCACGGGCGCGTCGCGGGTGATCCTGACCCGGACCTCGGACGCCTGGGTCTCGCTGAACGACGACTTCCGGCCGCTGGACGACGGCCGCTTCATCTGGTCGTCGGAGGAGACGGGTTGGAAGCACCTGTATCTGTACGAGCGCGACGGGACGCTGATCCAGCCAATCACCCACGGCCCCTGGCCGGTGAAGAGCCTGGACGGCGTCAACCAGCAGACCGGCGAGGTCTTCTTCACCGCCTCGTTTGGCTATGCCGCGCGGCCCCCCGGGGTGACCGGCGGCCACAGCGCCTGTCCGCTGCCCGGCGGCCGGGTGACCATGTGCGACGTGCAGGGCGAGCGGCCGACGACCCAGCGCCTGTGGCGGGCCTCGCTGAACGAACTGCGCCAGGCCGTCGCTGTGACGTCCGACGGCGGCTGGTGGTCGGCTTCGATGAACAGGACGGGGACCGCCTTCGTCGGCAACTATACTGACCTGCAGACCCCGCCGCAGTCGGGCCTGTACCGGGCCGACGGGACCTTCGTGCGCTGGATCGAGGAGAACCGGCTCGACGCCGACCATCCCAGCTTCCCCTACGTGTCACGCCGGGGCGAGGTGACCTTCGGCACGCTGGACAGCCATGGCGAGATGCTGGTGTGGCAGATGACCACGCCGCCGGGCTTCGATCCGTCGAAACAGTATCCGGTGGTCATGCAGGTCTATGGCGGACCGTCCGGCGGCGGGGTGCGGCAGTCGTGGCAGTCGTCCACCAATCAACTGTTGACCGAGGCCGGATACATCGTCTTCCGGCTCGATAACCGGGGCGAGGGCGACCGTTCAGCGGCTTTCAAACAGGCGCTCTATCTGCGCATGGGGCAGCCTGAGGTCGAAGATCAGGTGTTGGCTATCAACTATCTGAGAACATTGCCATACGTTGCCGGCGATCGCATCGCCATGATGGGCTGGTCCTATGGCGGGTTCATGAGTCTGATGGCCCTGACCGAGCCCCACATGGGGCTGACATCGGCCATCGCGGGCGCGCCGCCGACCGAGTGGAGCCTGTACGACACCCACTATACCGAACGATACATGTCGACGCCGGAAGCTAACGCCGCGGGCTATGCCGCCTCGGACGCCATTCCGCGCCTGCCGAACCTGACCGGGCGGCTGCTTTTGCTGCACGGCATGGCCGACGACAACGTCATCCTCGAGAACTCCACGCGGGTCATCGACGCGCTGCAGGCCTCGTCCATTCCCTTCGAATTGATGCTCTACCCCGGCCAGCGCCACGGCGTCCGGGGCAATGAAAGGCAGCTGCAGCAATGGCGGACGTATCTCGACTTTCTGGATCGCACGATCGGTTCAAGGGCGCCCGCCGCGCAGGACTGATTGCAGGGGCGGCAGGGGCCCTGACTCTGGGGGCCTGCGCCACGCCGTCCATGCCGGAGCCCGAGATTTGGGCTGCGGCCGACGCCGCGGCGGCTGACGCCACAGCCGCGGCGGATCGGGCCTTGGGAGTGACGCTGGCAGGAACGCGTTGCGAGCAGCTCTACAGAGAGCGGGGCAACGTCAGTCCTGACCACCATGCCTATACAGATCGCTGCCGCGACGACATTGTCGGCCCGAACAGCATGATCGCGTGGGCATCGGGGATCAGCGACCGAGGCTGGATGCCAGAGGCCGGAATCAGCGGCATGCCCATCCTCCTCAAGGACAATATCGAAACCGCCGACATGCCGACCACGGCCGGTTCGCTGGCGCTGTCCGGCAACGCCCCGGGCCGCGATGCACCCATCGTCACGCGCCTGCGCGAAGCCGGCGCGGTCATCCTCGGCAAGACCAATCTGTCCGAATGGGCCAACATCCGTTCGACTAATTCCATCAGCGGCTGGAGCGCCGTCGTTGGGCAGACGCGCAATCCGTATGATCCGGCACGCACCCCCTGCGGCTCTTCGGCCGGCAGCGCGGTGGCCGTGGCCATCGGTCTGGCGCCGGCGGCCATCGGCACCGAAACCAATGGCTCCATCGTCTGCCCGGCCTCGGTGAACGGCGTGGTCGGGTTCAAGCCGACCGTGGGTCTGGTCTCGCGCACCCACATCGTGCCGATCAGCCATTCGCAGGATACGGCCGGGCCGATCGCCACCACGGTTGAGGACGCGGCGATCGTGCTGTCGGTCATCGCCGGCTCCGACCCGCTAGACCCAGCGACGGTCGAGGCCGATGCCCGCAAGGTCGACTATCGCGCCGCTTTGGACGCCGGCTCGTTGAACGGCGCGCGGATCGGGGTGATGCGGTTCCTGATCGCCAACTATTCAGCCGAAACGCAAGCCGAGTTCGAGCGGGCGCTTCAGGCGATGCGCAATGCGGGCGCCGAACTGGTCGAGATCACCGAGGGGCCGGACATGCAGGCCGTGGGCGCCAGCCTCCAGGTGTTGCTGACCGAGCTGAAGGTCGACCTGAATGCCTATCTGGCCTCGACCGATCCCGCGCAGGTGCCGTCCCGGAGCCTGGCCGATCTGATCGCGTTCAACGCCGCCGAACCGCGCGAGACAGTGCTGTTCGGCCAGGAGTTGTTCATCCGCGCCGAGGCGACCACGGGACTGGAAGACCCGGTCTATATCGCTTCGCGGGAACGATCGCTGCGCGCTGCAGGTCCGGAGGGGATCGACCGGATGATGGCGACCCACCGGGTGGTCGCGCTGGTCGCGCCGACGACATCGCGGGCCTGGACCAATGACCCGACTGATGACGACCGGTCCCAAGGCTCGTCCAGCTCGCTGGCGGCGGTGGCCGGCTATCCGCACCTGACCGTGCCGATGGGCTTCGACCGCGGCATGCCGGTGGGGATAAGCTTCATCGGCGGCAAATGGGACGACGCGAAGGTGCTGTCGCTGGGGTATGCCTTCGAGCAGCGGACGCGGGCGCGGCGGGCGCCGGCGCTTCAACCGGAAGGATGACGGGGACCATGATGATAGGCCGGATGATCACCGCGGCGACCGCGGCCGCTCTGCTGCTCGCCGGAGCGGCGTCAGCGCAGGAAGTCTATGGCGCACGCCATGTGACGCCGCAGGAAGCCGCGACTAACAGCCTGCTGGTCTGGGCCGATCCGCAACAGGTGGTGCGGTGGGAGGACGGAGCCGGCATCGCGGGCATGCCCATCCTTCTCAAGGACAACATCGAAACCACCGACATGCCCACGACCGCGGGGTCGCTGGCGCTTCTCAACAACGCTCCCGGCCGGGACGCGCCTCTGGTGGCGCGGCTGAGGGCCGCCGGAGCGGTGATCGTCGGCAAGACCAACCTGTCGGAATGGGCCAATATCCGCTCGTCCAGCTCGACCAGCGGCTGGAGCGCGGTCGGCGGACTGACCCGCAACCCGCATGCGCTGGATCGCAACGCCTGCGGCTCGTCCTCGGGCAGCGGGGCGGCGGTGGCGGCGGGGCTGGCGCCGGCGGCGATCGGGACCGAGACGGACGGGTCCATCACCTGCCCCGCGGCGATCAACGGCATCGTCGGCTTCAAGCCGACCGTCGGCCTGGTCAGCCGCACCCACATCGTGCCGATCAGCCATTCCCAGGATACCGCCGGACCGATGACGCTGACGGTCGAGGACGCGGCCATGGTGCTGACCGTCATCGCCGGAAGCGATCCGCTGGATCCTGCCACGGTCGAGGCCGACGCACGGAAGGTCGACTATCGCGCGGCGCTGGACGCGGGCTCGCTGCGTGGCGCGCGCATCGGCGTGATGCGATTCGCGACCGGCTATTCGAATGGCCTTGATCGCGTGTTCGAAGAGAACCTGTCCCGGTTGCGCGAAGCGGGGGCCATTCTGGTCGATATCACCCAGGGCCCCGACCCGGCCATGGACGCCGCCGAGCTGACCGTGCTGCTGACCGAGCTTAAGGTCGATTTGAACGCCTACCTCGCCTCGACCGATCCGCGGCAGGTGCAGACCCGGACCCTGGCCGACGTCATCGCCTTCAACATCGCCGAGCCACGTGAACTGGCCCTGTTCGGGCAGGAGCTGTTCCTGCAGGCTGAGCAGACGAAGGGGCTGGACGACCCGGCCTATGTGGCGGCGCGAGCGACCTCCCTGAAGGCCGCCGGCGCCGACGGCATCGACCGGATGATGCGCGACCACGCCGTCATCGCCCTGATCGCGCCGACGACCGGCCCGGCCTGGACGACGGATGTGGTCAACGGCGACCACTATGCCGGGGCGGCGTCCAGCATGCCGGCCATCGCCGGCTACCCGCACCTGACCGTGCCGATGGGTTTCGTGCGCGGGCTGCCGGTCGGGATGAGCTTCATCGCCGGAAAATGGGAGGACTCGAAGGTCTTGTCGCTGGGCTATGCATTCGAGCAACTGACCCATGCGCTGCGACCGCCGACGTTCGTTCGGTCGATCGACACGATGGAGGAAAACGCGCCGCTGCTGGCCGCCGGCTCCTCGCCGGTGCGCGAGGGCGAGTAACGCAACGTAGTCCGCAAGGCGCAGTTAAGCAGCCATGGAAAAGCAGTTCGTCAAATTCGCCACGGCGACGGCCAAGGTGGCAGGCAAGCCATGGACCTTCATCGCCTGCCTGTCGATCGTGCTGATCTGGGCGGCAACCGGTCCGATCTTCAAATTCAGCGAGACCTGGCAACTGGTGATCAACACCGGCACGACCATCATCACCTTCCTGATGGTTTTCCTGATCCAGAACACCCAGAACCGCGACGGCGCGGCGATTCAGGCCAAGCTGGATGAGTTGCTGCATGCCGTCACCGCCGCCGACGAGCGGTTCATCGGCATCGAGCACCTGACCGAGAAGGATCTCGACAAGATCCTGGTCGAGGTCGAGGCCCGCGCCCAACGCCTGCACGGCGGCGATCAAATGCCGATCGTGGCGACGCGCGCCGAGGACCTGTCGGCGGCGCCTCGCAAACCCGCGGGGAAACCGGCTGAGAAGAAGACGCCCGGTCGCCGCAAGGCGTCCCGGTGAGCGGTCTGGTCGCCAACGTCGTCGGCACGGCCGCGGCCCTGTGCTCGATCACCAGCTTTGCGCCGCAGATGATCAAGATCTGGAGGGAACGCGACGCCTCCTCCGTGTCGCTGAAGACCTATTCGCTGACGGTGATCTGCTTCGTGCTGTGGACCACCTACGGCGTGCTGACCGACGCCTGGCCCATTGTCATCGCCAATGCCTGCGCCCTGGTCATGGCCGCCGGTGTGCTGGCGATGAAGTGGTGGTTCGACGGCCCACGCTCGGCTTGAGCCCGCGAACAGCCGACAACCTGCGGGCGATGCCGATGGACAGGGCGGCTCGGCTCTGAGACCGTAACGCCGTTCTGAAGGCGGGGGCCTGACCGATGTTGCTCAATCGACGAGGCGCGCTGGCGGGCGCGGGCGGTCTGATGACGGCCCTGGCGACGGGCGAGGCCTGGGCGCAGGACGCGCGGCGCGTCCGAAAGGCGGCCTCCTCGCTGAGTTCCGCCGACACCGACATCCTGGCCTTCGCCGAGGGGGTCAAGATCATGAAACGCCGGTCGGATTCCCTGTCGTGGGAGGCCCAGAACCGGCTCCATGCCCAGCGCGCCGAGCACGGCAACTGGCGGTTCCTGCCCTGGCACCGCCTGCAGGTGGCCCATATGGAACGGATCATCGCCCAGGTGACCGGGCACTCAAACTTCGCCATGCCCTATTGGGACTGGCAGGTGGACCGCTTCCTGCCGCCGTGGGTGCTGGATCCGACATCGGCGCTCTATGAGCGTGAGCGCGACCCGGCGACTGAGACCCTCGACTTCCAGAAAGCCCGTTTCGCCCAGAGCCGCGATGTGGCCCGCGTCGCCGACGATCGCTTCGAGACCTTCTGCGGTCGCGACCGGGCGGCGGGTCGGGTGGAAGCCTATGGCCACAACATCATCCACATGCTGGTCGGCGGCCTGATGGGGAGCACCCGAACGGCGGCGCTGGACCCGGTGTTCTGGCTGCACCACTGCAACGTCGACCGGGTCTGGGCGACCTGGCACCAGAAGAATGGCGACCTGGCCTATCCCCGGCCGTGGAAGGACCTCTCCATGTCGGGGTTCACGGGCCCAGATGGCCGGCAGACGGGGCGCTGGCTCGCGTCGCGCATAACCTCCACGCGCGGTCTGGGGTACCGCTACGACGCGCTCTATGCGCCATTGGTCTTCGCTTTGCCCCCGAGCGCCTTGGGCGACGGACCGGTGTCGACACGCCAGGTCTCAGTGCGGGTCGACGCCGCTGCGACCGACGACTCCCTCCGGCTGGAACTGCCCGCCGAAGTCGTGCGTCTGCTGCGCGAGTCGCCAAACAGGGTCACAGTCGAAGGCGAGGGCGTCGTGGCCTATGAGCGGTCTGAAAACCTGACGGGCCGCGCCATCGCCACCAGCGTGTTCACCGAAAAGGGTCGGGTCGATCTGGGCGTGTCGCCGACGTTTGTGCATTTCGGCATGGGCGAAGCGGGCGATCATGCCGGGCATGGCGACTACGCCCACGTCTTCACCTTCGACAGCGCCGTGGTCGAACTGGCGCGACTGACTACGGGGCCGCTCGTGATCGTATCGACGGCCCAGGACCTGCGACCAGAGGAGCAGCGGCCCCCGGTCTGCGCGGTCTCGCTCGAGGCTACGCTGACGATCACCGAATACGCGGCCTGAGGCCTCCGGCGGGCCGTTCGGCCGCTTGCGCCGCATGGACCAAGGCGACGATCCGGTCGGCTGCTTCGTCCGCTGAGCAGGCCGAGGCGTCGATCCGTAGTTCGGGCGCTTCCGGCGCCTCATAGGGGCTGTCGATGCCTGTGAAATGGCTCAACTGGCCTGCCCGCGCCTTGGCGTAGAGACCCTTCACATCCCGCGCCTCCGCCACCTCCAGGGGGACGTCGATGAAGACCTCGATGAACTCGCCCGGCTCCATCCGCTCGCGCGCCATCCGGCGTTCCTCGCGGAAGGGCGAGATGAAGGACACCAGCACGATCAGGCCCGCGTCGGTCATCAGCCGCGCCACCTCGGCCACGCGGCGGACGTTCTCGACCCGGTCGGCGTCGGTGAAGCCGAGGTCGCGGTTCAGGCCGTGGCGGACATTGTCGCCGTCCAGCAGCACCGAATGCAGGCCCTCGGCAAACAGCCGCTGTTCGACGCGGTTGGCGATGGTGGACTTGCCGGCGCCGGACAGGCCGGTGAACCACAGCACCAGCGGCGACTGCCGCTTCAGTGCAGCGCGATCGGTTCGGCTGACGGTCAGGGCCTGCGGATGGATGTTCGCCGCACGGCGCAGGGCGAAGCGGATCATACCGGCGCCGGCGGTCTCGTTGGTTATCCGGTCGATCAGGATGAAGCCCCCCAGGTCGCGACTGACGGCATAGGGCTCGAAGGCGACTGGCGCATCGAGCGCCAGGGTGCACAGTCCGATGTCGTTAAGGCTGAGGGTCGGCGCGGCGAGCAATTCTCCGGTATCGACATTGACCTTGTGCCGCAGGTCGCTGATCCGCGCCGCCACCGTCTCCGCGCCCAGTTTCAGCCAGTAGGACCGGCCGGGCAGCAGGGGGCGGTCGGACATCCAGACCAGATGGGCCTCGAACTGGTCCGCGACTTCGGGTGGAGCCTCGGCGGCGGCGATCAGGTTCCCGCGCGAGACGTCCACCTCCGGCGTCAAGGTCAGGGTCACGGACTGGCCGATCCGGGCCTCGTCAAGATCACCGTCCATGGTGACGATGCGGTCGATGGTAGCGCTGACGCCCGAGGGCAGGACACGGACGGCGTCTCCCGGACGAGCCTTGCCCACGACGATCCTGCCCGCGAAGCCCCGGAAGTCCGCATTCGGCCGGCTGACGCCCTGTACCGTCATACGCAGCGGGCCGGGCGCGGCTTCAGCGAGGCCGACGGTCTTCAGATGGGCCATCAGGCCGGGACCGGCGTACCAGGATGTCAGACCGCCCGGCGCCGAAACATTCTCGCCTGTCCGGGCGCAGGTCGGGATGGCGGTGATGTCGGTCAGGCCAATCTGGTCGGCGAAGGCGCAATAGTCGGCGACGATGGAGTCGAAGCGGCCCTGGGCTCCCTCAACCAGGTCCATCTTGTTCACCGCCAGCACGACGCGACGGACGCCCAGCAGGGCCAGAAGCCGGCTATGCCGTCGCGTCTGGGTCAGCACCCCCTTGCGCGCATCGACCAGGACGATGCCCAGGTCCGCCGTCGAGGCGGCGGTGACCATGTTGCGCGTGTACTGCTCATGCCCCGGTGTGTCGGCCAGGACGAAGCGGCGCTTGCCGATGTCGAAGAAGCGGTAGGCGACGTCGATGGTGATGCCCTGCTCGCGCTCGGCCGCCAGACCGTCGACGAGGAAGGACAGATCCGGGGAGCCGTCGAGGTCAGGCAGGGCCGCGATCTGATCGGAGGGGATCGCGCCGGCGTCGTACAACAGACGGCCGATCAGGGTCGATTTGCCATCATCAACCGAGCCGCAGGTGATCAGGCGGACGACTTCCTTCGGGCCGATGTCATGCAGCGCCACCATCAGAAATAGCCCTCGCGCTTCTTCCGCTCCATCGAGGCCGACGGATCGTGGTCGATGGCCCGGCCCTGACGTTCTGACACGGAGGCCTCCGCGACCTCGCGGACCACGGCCTCGAGGGAGTCTGCATCGCTGTCGATGGCGGCGGTCAGGGGCCAGCAGCCGAGGGTGCGGAAGCGGACCCGGCGCATCCGGGCGGTCTCGCCGGGCCGCAGCGGCAGGCGATCGTCGTCGAGCATCAGCAGGGCTCCGTCGCGCTCGATCACCGGCCGGTCGGCGGCGAAATAGAGCGAGGGCAGACCGATGTTTTCGCGCTGAATGTAGCGCCAAACATCCAGCTCGATCCAGTTCGACAGGGGGAAGACCCGCACCGACTCCCCATCGTTCAGGCGGGTGTTGTAGAGGTTCCAGAGCTCGGGACGCTGGCGTTTGGGATCCCAGCCGTGCGCCGCCGTGCGAACCGAGACGATCCGCTCCTTGGCCCGGCTCTTCTCCTCGTCGCGGCGGGCGCCACCGAAGGCCGCGTCGAACCGGCCCTCATCCAGCGCCTGTTTAAGGCCTTGGGTCTTCCACAGATCGGTGTGGACGCTCGCCCCATGATCGAACGGGTTGATGCCCTCCGCCTCGGCCTCGGGATTGCGATGAACCAGCAGCCGCATGCCCGCCGCGGCCGCGGCCTGGTCGCGGAAGACGTACATCTCGCGGAATTTCCACATCGTATCGACGTGAAGCAGGGGGAAGGGCGGCACGGCGGGGAAAAAGGCCTTGCGCGCGAGATGTAGCAGAACCGCCGAGTCCTTGCCGCCCGAGAACAGCAGCACGGGCCGTTCGCACTCGGCGACGACCTCCCGGAAAATGTGAATAGCCTCGGCCTCAAGTGCGCCAAGGACGTCGTCGTGTAGCCGCATGGTCTAGCTGTGGCCCCCGAATCGCGCGGCGCCAACCCTCACGCGGGGACGACGGCGGTGGTCTCGATCTCCACGCGGGCCGCGTCCTCGATCAGTCCCTTGACCTCGACCACGGCCATGGCCGGGTAGTGCAGTCCGATCAGCTCGCGCCAGGCCGCGCCGATGTCGCGGAGGGCGGCCAAATACTCGCTCTTGTCGACCACGTACCAAGTCATTCTGACGATATCTTCTGGGCCGGCGCCCGCTTCCGCAAGGACGGCGAGGGTGTTCTCCAGCGCCTGGCGGAATTGGCCGGCGAACCCCGTCTCGACAAACAGGCCTGCGGGTGTCCAGCCGATCTGGCCGGCGACGAAGACCGTGCGGCCGGTCGCTTCGATGCCGTTGGAATAGCCCTTGGGCCGAGGCCAGCCTTCGGGCAGCAGGACACGATTCATTCGGACGTCTCCACGAACGAGGTGATACGGGTGCGCAAGGGTTCTGGCCAGGGTTCGGGCTTCAGCGACGCGCCGACATAGACGATGGTCTGCGTCGCCTCGAAGCGCAGCTGACCGCCCGAACTGATGCGATGGCGCAGGCCGCAGGAGGCGCCGCCAAGTCTGGTGACGGTCAGGGCGAAGGTCAACTCGTCCTCCAGCCGCGAGGGGGCGATGAAGCGGGCCTCGACGGCGGCGGTGGGGACGCTGACATGACGGTTGACGTGCAGTTCGCGGAAGGAGGCGTGCAGCGGCCCGGCGAACCAATCCTCGACGACCCCGTTCAGCATCTCGAAATAGCGCGGGAAGAAGACGATGCCTGCCGCGTCGCAATCGGCGAAGCGGACGCGGCGTTCGACCGTGAAAATCTGGCCCGTCATTTGGGCTCCTTGAGCCGGAAGCGCTGCAGCTTGCCGGTCTGGGTCTTGGGCAGGGCCTCGACGAAGTCGAGGCCGCGGGGGTATTTGTAGGGGGCGATGACGCCCTTGACGAAGGTCTGGAGCTCGGCGCGCAGGGCGTCGGAGGGGGCGTGGCCCTCGTTCAACACCACGAAGGCCTTCACGATCTGGCCGCGTTCGGGATCGGGGACGCCGATCACCGCGGCCTCGGCCACGGCGGGGTGGCGCAGCAGGGCGTGCTCCACCTCGGGCGCGCCGATATTGTAGCCGGACGAGACGATCATGTCGTCGGATCGGGCCACGAACCAGAAGTATCCGTCCGTATCCTGACGGTAGATGTCGCCGGTCAGGTTCCAGCCGTTCTGGACATAGGCCGCCTGCCGGTCGTCATCAAGGTAGCGGCAGCCGGTCGGGCCACGCACGGCGAGGCGGCCGGTCTCGCCGGGGGGCAGGGGTTTGCCGTCGGCGTCGATGATCCGGGCCTGATAGCCGGGCACGGCCTTGCCGGTGGAGCCGGGGCGGATGTTGTCACCGCGCGCGGATATGAAGACGTGGATCATCTCGGTCGAGCCGATGCCGTCGATGATGCGGACGCCGGTAGTCTCATGCCAGGCGTCCGAAGTGGCGGCGGGAAGGGCCTCTCCGGCCGAGACGCAGGTGCGCAGGGAGGACAGGTTGTGCCCGCCGGCCAGCTTCAGCAGGGCGCGGTAGCCGGTGGGGGCGGTGAACAGGGCGGTGGCCCTGTGACGAGCGATGGTCTCGGCCAGGGCTTCGAGGCCGGGGCGATCGGCGAAGGCCGTCGCGGCGCCGACGGCGGCCGGGAAGACCACCAGTCCGCCGAGGCCGAAGGTGAAGGCGATGGGCGGGGCGCCCACGACGATGTCGTCCTTCGTCAGGCCGACGATGTGGCGGCCGAACGTATCCGCCATGGCGAGGATGTCGCGATGGAAATGGACGCAGCCCTTGGGCCTGCCGGTGGTGCCCGAGGTGAAGGCGATCAGGGCGGGGTCGTCGGCGGCGGTGTCCACGGCGTCGAAGCGGTAACCGGCGGGCAGGGCCTGGGCGGCCTTCTGCAGCGCGGTCGAGTCCATCACCTGCGTCAGCGATGTCGTCGCATTCCGGGCCTCGCTCACGGCGTCGGCGAGGGTCGAATAGACCAGAGCGCGGCTGATCCGGGCCTTGTCGATCACCGTCGCCAATTCGGCCGCGCGCAGCATGGGCATGGTGGCGACCACGACGCCGCCAGCCTTGAGGATCGCAAACCAGGCCAGGACAGTCCAGGAGGAATTCGGGCCGTGCAGCAGTACGCGATTGCCCGGGACCAGGCCCATCTCCTCGACCAGCACCCGCGCCATCCGGCCCGAGATGGCGTCGACGCGGCTCCACGAGAATTCGTGGTCGAAGTCGATCAGGGCGCGGGCGTCGGGGCCGGCGGCGGCGAGCGCCCGGCGCAGCAACTCCACGCCGGCGTTCAGGCGCTCGGGATAGACCAGTTCCGGCAGGTCGAAGACGAACTCCGGCTGCTGGTCCGTCGGCGGCAGATGGTCGAGGACGAACCGGTCGAGATGCGCGCTGGTCCCCATCAGCCGCCTCCCGCCATGGCCGCCAGGGCCTGCCGGGCGATGACGATCTTCTGCACCTCGGACGCGCCCTCATAGATGCGCAGGGCGCGGATCTCGCGGTACAGCCGCTCGACTGGATGGCCGGAGACGACGCCGAGGCCGCCAAACAGCTGGACCGCCGCGTCGATGACTGCCTGGGCCTCGTCGGTGGCGTAGAGCTTGGCCATGGCGGCCTCGCGGGTGACGCGCGGCGCGCCCTGATCCTTCAGCCAGGCGGCGCGGTAGATCAGCAGGGCCGAGGCGTCGATCTTCAGCGCCATGTCGGCGAGGGACGCCTGCACCAGCTGCAGGTCGCTCATCGGGGCGCCGAACAGCTTGCGGGAGACGGTGCGGGAGGCGGCCTCGCCGAAGGCGCGGCGTGAGAAGCCGAGCGCCGCCGCGGCGACGGTCGAGCGGAACACGTCGAGCGTGCCCATGGCGATGCGGAAGCCCTCGCCCGGCGCGCGGAGGATGCGGTCGCCGTCGATGCGGCAGGCGTTGAAGCGGACCGTCGCCAGCGGATGGGCGGCCATCAGGGGGATGCGTTCGACGATCTCGAACCCAGGCGTGTCTGCATCGACGACGAAGGCGCTGAGGCCCTTGGCGCCGGGCGCCTCGCCGCTGCGGGCGAAGACGGTGTAGCGGTCGGCTAGGCCGCCGTTGGAGATGAAGGTCTTGGTCCCGTCCAGTATCCAGCCGTCGCCGTCGCGCCGGGCGGTCGTGGACAGGGCGGCGACGTCGGAGCCGGCCTCGGGCTCGGAGAGGGCGAAGGCGGCGATGGTCTCGCCGGCCGCCACGCCGGGCAGCCAGCGGGCCTTCTGGTCGTCCGTACCGAACAGGCTGATCGGGCCGGAGCCGAGGCCCTGCATGGCGAAGACGAAATCGGCCAGGCCCGAGCGGCGGGCGAGGGTCTCGCGCGTCAGGCACAGGGTTCGGACGTCCAGTTTTCCGTTAGCGTCGGGGACGGCGTTGTTGAGCCACCCGCCCTCGGCCAGCGCCTTGAGGATCGAGCGGCAATCGCCGTCGAGGTCGTGGTCGCCGTGCAGGTTCACCGCCTCCGTTCTGTCCGCCCAAGCGTCCAGATCAGCGGCGAAGGCGCGGTGGCGGTCGTCGAAGAAGGGCCAGTCGAGGAAGGTGCGGTCCGCCATGGCTCAGTTCCCCTCGAACACCGGCTCGCGCCTGGCGGCGAAGGCCTCATAGGCGCGGCGGAAGTCGTTGGTCTGCATGCAGATGGCCTGGGCCTGGGCCTCGGACTCGATGGCGGCGTCCAGGCTCATGTCCCATTCGACGTTCAGCTGGTTCTTGGTGATGCCGTGGGCGAAGGTCGGCCCCTTGGCTAGCGAGCGCGCCAGTTCCAGTGCGGTCTCCATCAAGGCCTCGCCCTCGACGACGCGGTTGTGGAAGCCCCAGCGCTCGCCCTCGTCGGCGGTCATGACCCGGCCGGTGAACAGCAGCTCTGACGCCCGGCCCTGACCGATCTGGCGGGGCAGGATGGCGCAGGCGCCCATGTCGCAACCGGCCAGCCCCACGCGGGTGAACAGGAAGGCCGTCTTCGTGCGCGGCGTAGCGATGCGCAGGTCCGAGGCCATGGCCATGATCGCCCCGGCCCCGACGCAGACGCCGTCCAGCGCGGCGATCACGGGCTGGGGGCAGCCGCGCATGGCCTTGACCAGATCGCCGGTCATGCGGGTGAAGTCGAGCAGGGCCGGCATGGCCATTTCGGTCAGCGGGCCGATGATCTCGTGCACGTCCCCACCCGACGAGAAATTGCCGCCGGCGCCCGTGACGATCACCACCTCGCAGTCGTCGGCGTGGACGAGCGCGCGGAACAGGTCGCGCATCTCGGCATAGGAGTCGAAGGTCAGCGGATTCTTCCGCTCGGGCCGGTTCAGGGTCAGGGTCGCGACGCCGTCGTCATCGACCGACCACAGGAAATGGGCCGCCTTGTAGTCGCGCGCCTTCATCCGTTCAGCTCCTCGGGCGTGGTGGCGTGGAGCGACTGTTTGGTCAGCTCCAGCAGTCGGGTCAGATCGTCGGCCTCGGCCCCGGTCAGGCCGGCGAACAGGGCCTCGATCCAGCGTTCGTGGGCGCGGGCCATGACGGCGAAGCGCGCCTGTCCGGCGGCGGTCAGACGCACGCGCTGGACGCGGCGGTCGACCCCCGCCACGGCCTCGATCAGGCCGTCGGCCCGGAGCCGCGCGCCCAGGCCGGTGACATTGCCGTTGGACACCATCAGCATGCGCGAGACCTCGCCCATGGTCAGGCCCCCGGCGCCGGCCCGGTCGAGGGCCGACAGCATGTCGAAGCGGGGCAGGGTGGAGTCGAATTCGTCCCTGAGCCGCTGCGACACCGTCTGTTCGATGCGGGTGGAGCAGGTCAGCAGCCGCAGCCACAGACGCAGCGAGCGCTTGCCGTCGGGCGCGCCGCCCAGCCTGTCCGGCAGATGGGCGGCGGCGGGGCTCACAGTTCGCCGCCCGCGACGGGTACGGCGGCACCGTTGACGCCCGAGGCGTTGTCGCCGCACAGCCAGACGATGGTCATGGCGACCTCGTCCGGGGTGATCAGCCGGCCTTGCGGGTTGGAGGCGGCCAGCGCCGCGCGGGCTTCCTCCTCGCTGCGGCCGGTCTTGCCGACGATGGCCTCGACCGAGCGGGCGACCAGGTCGGTGTCGGTGAAGCCCGGGCAGACGGCGTTGACCGTCACGCCCTTCGAGGCGACTTCGAGCGCGAGCGCGCGGGTCAGACCGACGAGGCCGTGCTTGGCCGCGACATAGGCCGAGACGTAGGCATAGCCCTTCAGGCCGGCCGTCGAGGCGACGTTGACGATCCGGCCCCATCGACGGGTCAGCATGCCCGGCAGAACCAGACGCGCGGCCTCTGCGGGCGCTTCCAGATTAAGGGCCAGCATGGCGCGCAAGGCTTCGGCGTCGGTCTGGAGGAAGGGGGCGGAGGTGGCCGCGCCGGCGTTGTTGATCAGGATGTCAATCGGGCCGAACCGGTCGCGACCCGCCTCGATGGCGGCCGCGAGGGCGTCCGGGTCCGTGACGTCGGCCGGGGCGGCGAAGGCGGCGTCGCCGACGCGGTCGGCGGTCTCGACCAGCCGATCGATGTGGCGGCCGATCAGGGTGACCTGACAGCCGGCCTCGGCCAGCCGGTCGGCGGTGGCGCGGCCGATGCCCGACCCGGCTCCGGTGACCACGGCGTGATGTCCGGTCAGGCTCATACGGATCCCACCTGCTGCTGGCGTTCGAGATTGCGGGCCAGCTGGGCGAAACCGGCGCGGTACTGGACGGGCGGCTGGACCCCTCGCCAGCCCAGCTCGGCGGCGGCGCGCAGGCTCCAGTTCGGATCGGCCAGATGCGGCCGGGCCAGGGCGCACAAATCGGCGCGCCCGGCGGCGAGGATGCTGTTCACATGGTCGGTCTCATAGATGTTGCCGACGGCCATGGTGACCACCCCCGCTTCGTTGCGGATGCGGTCGCTGAGCGGGGTCTGGAACATCCGGCCGTAGACGGGCTGGCCGTCCAGCGTGGTCGATCCCGCAGACACGTCGATCAGGTCGCAGCCGGCCTCGGCGAAAGCGCGGGCGATGGCCACCGAGTCCTCAGGCGTCAGGCCGTCCTCTACCCAGTCGCTGGCCGACAGGCGGACCGACATCGGCTTGTCGTCGGGCCAGGCTGCGCGCATGGCGGCGAAAACTTCCAGCGGGAAGCGCAGCCGGTTCTCGACGGGGCCGCCGTGGGTGTCAGCGCGGTGGTTCGACACCGGCGTCAGGAAGGACGATAGCAGATAGCCGTGGGCGCAGTGCAGTTCGACCATGTCGAAGCCGGCCTCGTCGGCCCAGCCGACCGCGCGCACGAAGTCGTCGCGGACGCGGTCCATGTCGGCGCGGGTCATTTCGCGCGGAATCTGATCTTCGTCCGACCACGGAATGGCGGACGGAGCGATCAACGCCCAGCCGTCCTCGAGCGGCTGATCGGCGCGCGGCCCCCACGGCCGTTCAACCGAGCCCTTGCGCCCGGCGTGGGCCAGCTGGATGGCGATGCGCGAACCCTGGGCGTGGACGAAGCCGACGATCCTCTTCCAGGCGTCGCGATGCTCAGGGCTGTACATCCCCGCACAGCCGGGCGTGATCCGGGCGTCGGCCGAGACGTCGGTCATCTCGGTGAAGACCAGACCCGCGCCGCCCAGCGCCCGCCCGCCGAGGTGGACGAGATGGAAGTCGCCGACGGTCCCGTCCTCGGCCGAATACATGCACATGGGCGAGACGACGACGCGGTTGGGCAGGGTCAGGCCGCGCAGTTTCAGTGGTGCGAACATGGGCGGGGGTGGATTGTCTGTGGACGGAGCGCCGGCGTTGTCGGCGAACCAGCGCTCGACCCCGGTCAGGAAGTCGCGGTCGCGCAGGCGCAGGTTCTCGTGGCTGACGCGCTGGCTGCGGGTCAGCAGGCTGTAGGCGAATTGCAGCGGGTCGAGTCCGACATAGCGGTCGACCGTCTCGAACCATTCGGTGGAGTTGCGGGCCGCGCTCTGCAGCTTCAGCACCTCCACCCGGCGCTCTGCCTCATAGGCGGCCAGCGCCGCGTCCCGATCGCCCCCGTCGGTCAGGGCCCGGGCCAGGCGGATGGCGTCCTCGAAGGCCAGCTTGGTCCCTGAGCCGATCGAGAAGTGGGCCGTGTGCGCCGCGTCGCCCAGCAGCACCACCCTGCCGGCGCGCCAGTTGGAACAGGCCACGCGCGGGAAGTTCAGCCACGCTGAGCCGCGCAGGTGTTTGGCATTGCTCATCAGGGCATGGCCGCCCAGCCAGTCGGCGAACAGGCCCTCCGCCGCGCGGCAGGTCTGGTCGTGATCCATGGCCTCGAAGCCAAGGCCGCGCCATGTCGCCTCCGAACACTCCACGATGAAGGTCGAGGCGCCCGGTTCGAACTGGTAAGCGTGGGCCCAGATCCAGCCGTGGGGTGTCTCGACGAAGGCGAAGGTGAAGGCGTCGAAAGACTGTTTCGTGCCCAGCCAGATGTATTTGTTGGTCCGCACATCGATGTCGACGCCGAAGACCTCGGGATTGTCGTTGCGGACGCGGCTGTTCAGGCCGTCGGCGGCGACGATGACGTCGGCCGGCAGGGCGCGAATGTCGGCGACCTCGTCCTCGAACCTCAAATCGACTCCGAGCGACCGGGCGCGCTCTTGTAGGACGGTCAACAACCGTTGCCGCCCGATGCCCGCGAAACCATGCCCGCCGGAGCGGATGGTCCGGCCATGGATATGGACGTCGATGTCGTCCCAGTGGACGAAGGCCGCTTCGATGGCGGCGGCAGTTTCCGGGTCGTTGGCCTTCAGATTGGCCAGGGTCTGGTCGGAGAAGACCACGCCCCAGCCGAAGGTGTCGTCCGCGCGGTTGCGCTCATGGACCACGACGTCGAGAGACGCATCACGCAGCTTCAGGGAAATGGCGAGGTACAGGCCGCCCGGCCCGGCGCCCACAACGGCGATGCTTTTGACGGCTCGATCCGACGACATATTTTAAGCTTGAAACAAAATCGGACGGGTGTCCAGAGGTCGGGTCAGGCGCTGGTGAACATGGCCCGGTCCGCCTTGACCGCCTCGACGATCATCGCCGTGACCGCCCGGATACGCGCCAGAGGCTTGAGGTCGGCATGGGTGACCAGCCACAGGCTGCGGTCCAGATGCACGGCGTCGGGCAGCACACGCCGCAGATCCGTCTCGCGCGCGGCGATGAAGTCGGGCAGGACGCACAGGCCCGCCCCGGCCAGCGCGGCCTGGAGCTGGGCGATCAGGTTGGAGCTCTGCAGGGCGACATGGATGTCGACGTCGGGCGCCTGCATATAGTCGAGCTCGGGCGCGTAGAGCAGGTCGCCGATGTAGCCGATGAAGCGCTGGCCGGCCATGTCGGCGCGGGTCAGGATCGGCGGGCGTGCGTCGAGATAGGCGGGGGCGGCGTAGAGGCTGAGGCCGTAATCGGTCAGTTTGCGCGAGATCAGCCGGCCCTCGCGCGGCGCGCTGAGCGTCACGGCGATGTCGGCCTCGCGCTTGGACAGGCTGAGCACGCCGGAGATGGCCACCAGCTGGATATCGAGTCCAGGATGCCGGTCGGCCAGTTTGGCCATCAGCGGCGCCAGAACGTAGCTGCCGAAGCCCTCCGGCGCGCCGATCCGCACCGTGCCGGTCAGGGCCTGGTCGGCCTCGCCCAGTTCGCTGGCGGCCAGCAGGGTCAGGCTCTCGATCTTCTCCGCCGTCGGCATCAGGCGTTCGCCGTGCGGGGTCAGGGCGTAGCCCTGGGGGCTGCGGTCGAACAGCCGGGCCCCCAGACCGTCCTCCAGCGCCGCGATGCGCCGGGCCACGGTGGTGTGGTCCATGCCGGTCCGCGCGGCCGCCGTGGTCAGACGCCCCGTGCGGGCCACGGCGAGGAAGGCGCGCAGGTCGTTCCAGTTGAAGTCGGCCACCGTCCGCTCCTGTGCAAAAACGCACAACGATTGCACAGATTTTGGCATCGTCAGGACAAAAAAGCCATGACATACCCCTCCATCCGAACGTCTCCTTTCCGAGGACACCGTCATGGCCTTCGACTCCGCCGCCTATATGCCCGCCATCCGAACCACTATTCCCACGCCGGCAGCCGCGCTGATCGACGCATTCGACACTCACTGCCCGATCTGGGCGGCCGAGAACCCGGACCGCGCCCTGGCGTTGCTGTTCGTGGCCCCGCGCGATTGCGCGGCCGTGGATGTCCTCGTCTCGCTGTAAGCGGAAAGCCTGCCCATGACCGTTTCCCAGCCGCCGGTTCCCCATCTGCCTGACCCGACCGTCGTGGCCGAGACCCTGACCACCCTGATGCAGAACGCCGCCGCCGCGGTGCGCACGACCATGGCCCAGGCCGCCGCGCCCCAGGCGCTGCCCTATGATCCGGCGACGCTCACGCGGGCGATGATCGACTTCAACACCGCGGTGATGATCCAGCCCGCGGCGCTGTTCGAGGCCCAGGCGAACAACTGGAACGACTGGGTCGCCCTGTGGCGCGCCATGGGCGAGCGGGCCATGGGCCAGGAGGCCACTCCCGTCGCCGCTCCGGCCAAGGGCGATCGCCGCTTCTCCGACCCGGCGTGGAGCGACGAACCGGTCTATGACTATCTGAAACAGGCCTATCTGCTGGCCGCGCGCCAGCTGCAGGATTTCGTCGCCGCCGCACCGGTCGATGACGCGACCCGCGCCCAGGTCGACTTCGCCAGCCGCCAGATGATGAACGCCTTGGCGCCGACGAATTTCGCCCACACCAATCCGCAGGTCGCCCGCCGCACCATCGAGAGCGGCGGCCTGAACCTGATGACCGGTCTGTCGAACCTGCTGGAGGACGTCGGCAGGGGGCAGGGGCTGGTCAGCCGCCGCGCGCCGAATGATTTCGAGCTTGGCGTCAACGTCGCCGCCACGCCGGGCGCGGTCGTGTTCAAGAACCACCTGATGGAACTGATCCAGTATGCGCCGACGACCGACACGGTCTATCGCCGCCCGCTGCTGTTCGTGCCGCCGCTGGTCAACAAATACTACCTCTTCGACCTGACGCCCAAGGCCAGCTATCTGAAATGGCTGGTCGATCAGGGCCACACCGTCTTCGTCATCTCCTGGGCCAACCCGGACGAGAGCCACGCTGACAACGGCATGGACGCCTATGTGAAGGACGGCGTCATCGCCGCCCTTGACGCCGTCGAGGCAGCCACGGGCGAGCCGGACGCGGATCTGGTCTCCTACTGCCTGGGCGGCACGCTCTCGGCCATGACGCTGGCCTATCTGGCCCGTACAGGCCGGGCTGACCGCATCGCCTCGGCCACCCTGATCGCCACCCTCGTCGACTTCGGCGAGATGGGCGAATGGTCGGTGTTCACCGGCGAAGACGACCTGAAAGCCTTTGACCGCTATCTGGACGACAAGGGCTATGTCGAGGCCCACGACCTGACCAAGCTGTTCTCGGCCGTGCGCGCCAACGACCTGATCTGGTCGTCGGTGGTGAACCATTATCTGCTGGGCGACGAGGCCCGCGCCTCGGACCTGCTGTGGTGGTTTGACGACGGTTCGCGCATCCCGGCGCGGATGCTGAAGGAATACGGCCGCCAGATCCTGCGCGGGAACCAGCTCAAGGACGGCGGGGTCGCGATCGACGGCGTGACGCTGGACCTCAAGGCGATCGAGACCCCGGTCATGATCGTGGCGCTGAAGGATGATCATGTCTCGGCCTGGAAGAACACCTACGCCGGTCGCGCCTTCTTCGGCGGGCCGACGCGGTTCCTGCTGGGGGGCTCGGGCCACAACGCCGGAATGATCAATCCGCCGGCGGCCAACAGGCACGGCTACTGGACCAATGAAGACGCCCCCGCTGACGCCGAGGCCTGGCTGGCCGGCGCCGAGCAGAAGGCCGGTTCGTGGTGGCCCGAATGGCAGGGCTGGCTCGACGCCGGCGGGGCCGACGACAAGGTCAAGGCCCGCAAGGTGGGCTCAGGCAAGCTGAAGGCCGGCGCCGCCGCGCCCGGCGACTACGTCCGGGTTCGGCATTAGGTCTTTGGACGCCCCGGCCTGACGGCTCACCCCAGCGCCGGTTCGACCTGATCCAACATCCCCTCCAGCGTCGCCAGTTCGTCCGCCTCCTTCGCCGGCTTGTCCCAGCGGATGCGGCTGATCCGGGGGAAACGCATGGCGACCCCTGACTTGTGGCGTTTCGACCGCTGCAGACCCTCGAACGCCACCTCCAGCACCAGGCCGAACTCGCGGTCCGCCCGCACCGACCGCACCGGGCCGAAGCGTTCGACCGTGTGGTCGCGCACGAATTTGTCGATCTGCTTCAGCTCCTCGTCGGTGAAACCGAAATAGGCCTTGCCCACCGGCGTCAACGCATGGGCCCCGTTCGCGTCCTCGATCCATACGCCGAAGGTGTAGTCGGAATAGAAGCTGGAGCGCTTGCCGTGACCCCGCTGGGCGTACATCAGCACCGCGTCGATCAGGTGCGGATCCCGCTTCCACTTGAACCACGGTCCCTTGGGTCGGCCCGCCTCATAGACGCTGTCGAGTCGTTTGAGCATCAGCCCCTCCGCCGCCGCCGGATCGCCGGCGGGCGGCGCGAGACGCAAGGCCGTGAGCGCCTCCCACGACGCGAACGGCTGCACCGGCGACAGATCGATCCGGTCGGACGCCGTCCTGGCGACCAGGGCCTCCAGCCGTGCCCGCCGCTCGACGAAGGTCAGGCCGCGCAGATCGACGCCGTCCGCCGCCAGCAGGTCATAGGCGCGGATGCCGGCGGGATAGGCCGCCATCACCCTGGCGTCCGCGGCCTTGCGATTCAGCCGTTGCTGCAGGTCGCCGAACGGCGCGACCCGTCCGTCCCGCAAAACCAGCAGCTCGCCGTCGATCACCCCTTCATAGGTCAGGGCTGACAGCACGTCGGGGAAGGCCGCCGACACATCCTCTCCGGTGCGGCTGTAGAGGCGTTTCACCCCGCCCTCGCTGGTGGCCTGAACCCGGATGCCGTCCCATTTCCATTCGGCGGCGTAGGCGGCGGGGTCCAGCTTCGGCAGGTCCGCCTCGTCGAGCGGCTGGGCCAGCATGACCGGCCTGAACCGGCCGTGGGCGTCGGCCGCAGGACGGTCGGCCTTGCCGTCCAGCCAGGCCAGAAGGTCGGCATAGGGCGGCGTCTGGGCGTGCCAGACCTCCTGGATCTCGGCGACCTCGACCCCGCCGAAGTCCGCCGCGGCCTGCCAGGCCAGCCGCGCCGAGACCCCCACGCGCAACCCCCCGGTCACGAGCTTGAGCAGGGCCCAGCGGCCGTCGGCGTCCAGCGCGTCCAGCCACCCCTCCAGCAGCGCCCGGACCTCGCCGCGTTTTGCCTGTGTCAGGGCGTCGACCACCTCCGACAGATCGGGCTCCCGGTTGGCGCCGTGACGGGCGGGCCAGATCAGGGCCGCGGTCTCGGCCAGGTCGCCGACATAGTCGTGGGACAGCCGGAACAGTTCCGGATCGACCCGCGCCTCGACCGCCTGGCGGATCATGGTCGGCTTGGCGGCGGTGAACGACAGGGCGCCGGTCAGGGCGGCCAGGGCCCAGCCTCGATCAGGATCCGGTGCGTCCGCCAAGTGGTCGCGGATCAGCCGTAGTTTGGCGTTGCGCGACGCGGTCAGCGACAGGCGATCCAGCAGGGCGGCGAAGGCGCGCATCAGTCGTCGTCCTCGTCCTCGTAGCCAACCAGGTGCAGGGCGCGCGCCGTCAGCCCGTTCAACTCGGCCCAGCGGCGCAGGGCGTCGTCGCGTCCGTGGGTGATCCAGATCTCTTCGGGCGAAAGCTCTGTCAGGGTCTCGGTCAGCTCGTCCCAGTCCGCGTGGTCCGACAGCACCAGCGGCAGCTCCACGCCCCGCTGCCGCGCCCGGGCCCGCACGCTCATCCAGCCCGAGGCGAAGGCCGTGACCGGGTCGGGAAACCGCCGGCTCCAGCGATCGGCCAGCGCCGAGGGCGGGGCGATGATGATGCGCCCGGCGAAATCGGCCTTGGACCCGGTCGCCGGCGCCAGCGCGCCCAGCGACACGCCGAAATGCTCGTACAGCCGGTTCAGCCGCTCCAGCGCGCCGTGGACATAGATGGTCTCGTCATAGCCGGCCTCGCGCAGCAGGCGGATCACGCGTTGCGCCTTGCCGAGGGCATAGGCCCCGACCAGATGGGCGCGCTCGGGAAACTGCTGGACCGACCGCAGTAACCGCCCGATCTCCTGCGTGTCCGGCGGATGGCGAAACACGGGCAGACCGAAGGTCGCCTCGGTGATGAAGACGTCGCTGGGCACGGGTTCGAACGGGACACAGGTCGGATCGCGTCGGCGCTTGTAGTCCCCCGAGGCCGTGATCGTCAGTCCGCCCTGACGAACCGTTGCCTGTGCCGAGCCCAGAACATGGCCCGCCGGCGCCAGCGACAGCTCGACACCCCCGATCACGACCCGCTCGCCATAGGCCAGCGACTGCGCGTGACCGGCGAAGTCGTGGCCGTAGCGTTCGCCCATGATGGCCAGGGTTTCAGGGGTCGCCAGTACGGCGCCGTGCCCCGCTCGCGCATGATCGGCGTGGCCGTGGGTGATGACCGCCCGATCGACGGGCCGCGGCGGATCGATGAAAAACGCTCCACCTGGACACCAGAGCCCGTCCGGCGTGGGGCGCAGGATCGAGTCAAAACGGCGTGAAGTGCGACGGTCAGCGGGCGGGGGCATGGGGTTCCGGAGCGAGTTTGCAGAACCTTGAACGCCGCGACAATGCGAGGTTTCCGTCGGGTCCAGTCCGCAACGTGTGCCGCCTGGCATGGGACCGCAGACCGTCCGCAAGGTTTTCAACAGTGGAGCTAGTCCGGCAGCGCCCATTACCCCCAGACGTCGTCTTGGAGGCGTCAGCCGCCGCCGAACCAATCCAGGAGCAGGTCATATCGTATTCCCCGCGGTTCACCGGGCGGCGGCGGGGTTTGACGCGTGCCCGTCTGGATCTCGGCTTCGCCGGAATCCTCCGGAACGGTGTGGGCGAGGACGAGAGCTTCACGTTCGCAGCCTCGAACTTCACAGCCGGCGCGACTGATGTCGACGGGGGGCACGCTCACCATTGTGTCGGTGGGCACCAGCGCAAATGGCGCCACAGTGACCCTGAACGCCGACGGGACTGTCCTGTACAATCCGATCGGCCATCTGGACTTCCTGGCTGCCCGCCTCAAGGCATGACGCGATGCAACTGACGATCACAGAAGACGGCCAAATCCTGGGCAGAGATAACTGGATCGACACCAGCGGCCTCTACACCTGGGCCTAAGCCAACGCGACTGCCGGACCTTGGGGGTCCGGCGGTCGGGTGCTGTCAGTCCGCCGACAACTTGTGTCCACGAGACGCGGGTGGAGCAGGCGACGCCGAGCCTGTCCGGCGAGGGTCCTCCACCCGTTGGGCGGGAGCAGACGCAATCGATTCGCGACTTGCGGAATACCGAGTTTGCACGGCTACAGGTCACCGCCGACGAGACCGAGGGTGAAGCCTACGACCGAGCCCGAGGCCCCTGCCAGGATGGGCTGGATCAGATCCATCCGCCGCCCGCCTCAGCGGCGCTCGACCGGCAGCCCCGCAGCCTGCCAGCCGTCGATCCCGCCTTCCAGCAGATAGACGTCGTCTGTGTCCACGGTGCTCGCAAGGGCGGAGGCGTTCATCTGCGTGCGCCGACCGCTGCGGCAGTGGAATATGACCGGCTGGCCCGGCTTGGCCGCCAGCCCGGCCGCGCCCGTTGAAAGGGGCGCGGGGTGGGCTCCGGCGATGACCAGGGCGCATTCGCCGGGCTCGCGGATGTCGACCAGTAGCGCCCCTTCTGCGACGAGGCGGGCGGCATCTTCGGGGGTGATGGATTTGGTGCTCATGTCAGTTTCCTCGGGTTGCAGGCGGGCGGCGCCCGCCGTCTGGTGGGAACAGGTCGCGAGTAGGCGCAACACGGCCGCGCCGGTGGCCCCTCAATCGCCAGCCTCCATCGTTATACGCCACGAGGTGGCTTGAACTGGTTGGCGGGTATGCGGAAGAACACACGCCCGTTGGCGTCCGGCTCGGGCAGTCGCCCGCCCCGGATATTCACCTGAAGGGCGTAGAGCATGAGGTTGGGCAGGGGCAGGTTGGCGTCGCGCTCATCACGCAATGCGACAAACTCTGCCTCCGACCGGCCTCGGCCAACGTGGATGTTGCTGGCCTTTTGTTCAGCGACTGTGCTGAAGCAGGCCGGCTCGCGGCCTCCGGGCCCGTAGTCATGACCGACGAACACGCCGGTGCGGTCCGGCAACGCCAGCAGATCCTGAATGCTGCGGTAGAGCGCCCTCGAATCACCGCCGGGAAAGTCAGCCCGGGAAGTGCCGGCGTCCGGCATCATCAGGGTATCGTGCACGAAGGCGTTGCCCCCGATCACGTAAGTAATGGATGCCATTGTGTGTCCGGGTGAGAACATCACACGCCCCTCAAGCCCCCCCAGCTTGAAGCGCTCCTCACTCTTAAACAGCCGGTCCCAATAACGTCCGTCAACAGGGAATGCGTCGGCGAGACCGTAGAGATTTTTCCACAATATCTGAACGTCCGTGACCTTCTCGCCGATCGCCGTCGGGGCTCCCAGCTTTTCCGTCAGGTAGGGCGCCGCTGAGAAGTGGTCGGCATGCGGGTGGGTATCCAGAATCCATTCGACGGCCAGGTTGCGGTCGCGAATATGGTCGAGGATCCGGTCCGCGTTGCCGGTGGACGTTGAGGCCGCCTTCTCGTCAAAGTCCCAGACAGGATCGATGATGGCCGCAGCCCGTGTGGTCGGATCGACGATCACATACTGCCAGCTCCCGGTTTTCTGATCGTGAAAGGCCGCAATCTCGGCCCCGCCGTGGGTGAAGTATTTGATCACCGTCTCACCTCCAATGACGGCGGCGGCTCGGCGAGCGGCGCCACCAATATCTGGCTGTAGCGGCGGCCGTCGTCACACACCGGGAAGCCCACGAAGTCTACTCCGTTGTGGTCGGCGGCCTGGCACGCCAGATCGCGGAACTCTGCCCACATGACCAGGCCGCGCGGCCCGGAGATGGCCGTCCGTCTTATTGGTGACGCTGTGGGCATGGCAGGCTTCCAGCAGACGATCCAGCAGCTTTCTCGATCCTCAACGAAACGCCGTTCCCGGCCGCACGCCCAGCCGTCGGAACAGCATGGCGGCTGGGCAGAAGCCTGTGATCGAGGCCTGAAGCAGGTTCAGGCCGATGAAGACCGTCAGCCAAATCCATGTCGGATGCACCCAGTGGGTCAGCGCCAGGCTGACAAGCACCATGAAGCCAGCGAACATCATGACGGCGCGGTCGAGGCTCATGCTCTCGGCTCCTGTACGGGGGTGGACCGGGTGGTGCGGCGCAGCTTGTGGGCGCCGATCAGATCGAGGGCCAGCTTTTCGTAGAGCCGCTCGGCCTGGCCCCTGCGGACCTTGACCTCGATGGCTTCGCGCTTGCGCCCGTTCACCGCCACCAAAGGGTTGAAATGAAAGTTGTCGCCCTTCGACGCCATTACGATCCGCGCGCGTTCACGCGGGACGTGCCGCAGATCAAACGCGGCGATGGCGCGGCCCAGGCCTGCGCCCGGTATGATGATGGTGGGCCGTTCCATGCGCAAACTCCTTGAGCTGTCCCCGATGCTCAATCCTGCGCCAACGGGGTCCGCCGCGCCTTGTTCCGAACAAGGCCGGGAATCGGCGCCCTGTGCACAGACCTCAGGCTTGCATTCATATTAGCATGATATAATATTAGAGCAACCTTACATAAGGATTCTCGGATGAAGACGCCCACGGCCCTGTTCGCCGCCCTCGCCGCCGTCCTTCTGGTCGGCGGATTGTCGGCCTGCGGCGGAGAGCCCGAGGTCGTGGTGACCGCGCCTGCGCGGGGCGAGCGCCTGACCGTGACCGAAGCCATGATCGACGCGGTCAAGCCGGCCTCAGCCGTGGTGGCCTCGCGCGATCTCGGCGAGGCGCGGGCCCGCATTCCGGGTACGCTCAGCGAGTTGAACGTGCGTGAAGGCGATACGGTGCGTCAGGGCCAGATCATCGGCCTGGTCACCGACAACCGGGTCGGGCTCGAGACGGCGGCTTATGGTGCTCAGGTCGCGGCGGCCGAGGCCGAGGCCGCGCGGGCCCGGGCTGACCTGTCGCGCATCCAGACCCTGTTCGACAAAGGCATCTACGCCCAGGCCCGGCTCGACCAGTCCGTGGCCGCCTCGCGGGCCGCCGACGCACAGGTCAGGGCGGCGCGCGCCGTGCGCTCGGCCAGCGCCGAGACCGGGGCCCAGGGCCGCATCCTGGCCCCCACGTCCGGGCGGGTGCTCGCCGCCGACGTGCCCGCCGGTTCGGTGGTTAACGCCGGACAGTCAGTCGCCACCATCACCGCCGGACCGCTGGTCCTGCGACTTGAACTGCCCGAGGCCCAGGGTCGCAACCTGCGGGTCGGCCAAGGCGTCATCATTTCGTCCGAGGACCTGCCCGGCGTCAGCGCGGGGACCATCGCCCAGGTCTATCCGGCCACCACCGCCGGCCAGACCATCGCGGACATCTCGGTGCCCGGCTTGAACAGCGACCGGGTTGGACAGCGCGTCACCGTCCAGGTGCCGGTGGGTCAGCGGCGCGCGCTGGTAATTCCCCGCCGCGTCGTCGCCAGCCGCTACGGCATCGACTTCGTCCGCACCGTCGATCGCGCCGGCCACGTTAGCGAGGCGCCGGTCCAGTTGGGCGGCCCCGCCGGTGCGGATCGTGTCGAGGTCCTGTCGGGTCTCGCTGCCGGCGATGTGGTGCTGGCCCCGGAGCCCACCCGATGAACCTCGGCCTTTCCGGGCGGCTGACTCGCGCCACGCTCAACTCGCCCCTGACCCCCCTGATACTGCTGGCGGCGATCGCCGTCGGCCTGATGGCCGTGCTGTCGATCCCCCGCGAGGAGGAGCCGCAGATCAGCGTGCCCGTGGTCGACATCATGGTCGCAGCCCCCGGGCTGAGCGCCGCCGACGCGACCGAACTGGCGGCCAAGCCGCTGGAAGCCATCGTCCGCAGCATCGACGGCGTCGAGCACGTCTACACCCAGGTACAGGACGACCGGGTGATGGTCACCGCCCGTTTCGTGGTCGGCTCGGACCCCGACGACGCGGCGGTTCGCGTGCACGAGAAGGTGCGCGCCAACTACGGCTCCATTCCCACGGGCGTGTCAGAGCCGCAGATCGTCACCCGGGGCATTAATGACGTTCCGGCCGTGGTCCTGACCCTGACACCCCGCGCCGCCGCCGCCGCGCGCTGGAGCGATCAGGCCCTCTACGACGTCGCCGCCCGCCTGCGCACCGAGATCAGCAAGGTTGAGGACGTCGGCCTGACCTTCGTCGTCGGCGGCCGCCCGTCCGAGATCAGGGTGGAGCCCGATCCCGCCCGCATGGCCGCGCGCGGCGTGGCGCTGTCCTCCATCCTCGAGACTGTGGCCCAGGCCAACCGCAGCTTCCCCGCCGGCGCCTTCCGCGACCAGGGCCAGGCCGTGTCGTTGCGCTCCGGCGAACGGCTGGCCACGCCCGACGATGCGGCCCTGCTGACGGTCCGTTCTATGGCCGGCGAGCCGGTCTATCTGCGCGACGTAGCGACCGTCGTTCAGGCCCCGCGCGAGGATCAGGCCCGGGCCGCCCACTACGCGCGCGTCGGCGACGGCTGGAGCCGGACCCCGGCCGTCAGCCTGGCCGTGGCCAAGCGCCAGGGGGCCAACGCCGTGGTGGTCTCCCATGGGGTGATGCAGCGGGTCGAGGCGCTGAAGGGCACGCTGATTCCGGACGGCCTCGAGGTCGTGGTCACTCGCGACTATGGCGAGACGGCCAATGAAAAGGCCAATGAGCTGCTCATGCACCTCGGCCTCGCCACCATCTCCATCGTTATCCTGATCGGTTTCGCCATCGGCTGGCGCGAGGCCGGCGTGACGGCAGTGGTGATCCCCACGACCATTCTGCTGACCCTCTTCGCCTCCAACCTGATGGGCTACACCATCAACCGCGTCAGCCTGTTCGCCCTGATCTTCTCGATCGGCATCCTCGTCGACGACGCCATCGTGATGATCGAGAACATCGCCCGCCACTGGGCCATGAATGACGACCGCAGCCGCGCCCAGGCCACCGTCGAGGCCGTGGCCGAGGTGGGCAACCCGACCGTGGTCGCCACCCTGACCGTGGTCGCCGCCCTGCTGCCCATGCTGTTCGTCTCGGGTCTGATGGGCCCCTATATGGCGCCGATCCCGGTCAACGCCTCGGCGGCCATGGTCTTCTCTTTCTTCGTCGCCGTGGTCATCGCGCCCTGGCTGATGATCCGTCTGGCCCGCAAGACCCTGGCCGGAGACACGGGTCACGAGCACGGGGAGGGGATGCTGGGCCGCCTTTATCGCAAGGTTGCGACGCCCGTGATCCGCTCGCGCCGCAGCGCCTGGACCTTCCTGATCGTGGTCGGTGTCGCCACCCTGCTCGCCATGTCGATGTTCGGCTTCCGGGCCGTGCCGGTGAAGCTGCTGCCGTTCGACAACAAGTCCGAGCTGCAGGTCGTGCTGGACATGCCCGAAGGGACCAGCCTCGAGACCACCGAACGCACCCTGGCCGGGGCCGCCGCCGTGGCCGGGACCTTGGCCGAGGTCGAGTCGCTGGAAAGCTATGCCGGAACCGCCGCGCCGTTCAACTTCAACGGCTTGGTGCGCCACTATTTCCTGCGCGCCGGGGCCGAGCAGGGCGACCTTGCGGTGATGCTGGCCCCCAAGGGTGAACGCAGCCGCAGCAGCCACGCCATCGCCCTCGACCTGCGCCGCAGTCTGGCCGACCTGCCGCTGCCGGCGGGGGCCTCAATCAAGGTGGTCGAGGCCCCGCCGGGACCGCCGGTGTTGGCGACCCTGCTGGCCGAGGTCTACGGCCCCGATCCCGCCACCCGCCGCGCCGTGGCCGCCGAACTGGAGACCCTGTTCCGGGCCGAGCCCTCGGTGGTCGACGTGGACAACAGCTACGGCGTCCGCCGTCCGGTCCTGCGCCTGATCCCGGACCGCGAGAAGATCGAGCGATTCGGCCTGTCCGAACGCGAGGTGCACGACTCCATCGCCGCCGTCATGGGCGGCCAGGTGCTCGGCTACGCCGAGCGCGGAGACGAGCGGACCCCTCTGGAGATCGCCGTGCGCCTGCCGCAGTCGGCCCGGACCTGGAACGAACAGATGGCTGTCATGCCCGTTGCCATGACCACGATCGACGGCGGCCGGCGGCTGGTCGAACTGGGCGAGGTGGTCGAGGCCCGGCGCGAGCTGGCCGGCTGGCCCGTCTATCGCCGCGACGGCCGGGCCGCGGAGATGGTCACCGCCGAACTGGCCGGCCAGTTCGAAGCCCCGATCTACGGCATCATGGCCATCGACGCGGCCATCAAGGCCCACGACTGGAAGGGGCTGCCGCGTCCCGAGGTTCGCCTCAACGGCCAGCCGACGGACGAGACGGTCCCCACCGTGCTGTGGGACGGCGAATGGGAGATCACCTGGGTGACCTTCCGCGACATGGGCGCCGCCTTCGGCGTGGCCCTGCTGGGGATCTATGTTCTGGTCGTCGCCCAGTTCAAGGATTTCCGCATTCCGCTGGTGATCCTGACGCCCATCCCCCTGACCCTGATCGGCATCGTCATCGGCCACATGCTGTTCGGCGCGCCCTTCACCGCCACCTCGATGATCGGCTTCATCGCCCTGGCGGGGATCATCGTGCGAAACTCGATCCTGCTGGTCGACTTCATTCGCCACGCCCGAACACCGGGACGGCCGCTGCGCGAGGTTCTGCTGGAGGCGGGCGCCATCCGCTTCAAGCCCATCCTGCTCACCGCCCTGGCCGCCATGATCGGCGCTGCGGTCATTCTGTTCGATCCGATTTTCCAGGGATTGGCGATTTCCCTGCTGTTCGGTCTGATTTCCTCCACGATTCTGACGGTGCTGGTGATCCCGGCCATCTATATCGCGTTGAAGGACGACGGTCGGCCCCTGGCTGCGCCCGGGCCCGCGGAAGAGACGCCATGATCGACGCCTTGCCTATGCCGAACGCCGCCGCCCTCGCCGAGCTCGAGGCCAGCGCCGCTCCCGCGGCCCGGCTGTTGCGGCTGTTCGCCAACGAGCAGCGACTGATGCTGATGTGCCGGCTGAGCGAAGGTGAGTGCGCGGTCGGTGAGTTGGCCGGCTATGCGGGCCTGTCGCAGTCAGCCTGTTCGCAGCATCTCGCCCGCTTGCGCATAGCCGGCGTCATCGCTCCGCGACGCGAGGCCCAGACCATCTACTACGGCATCTCCGATCCAGCCGCGGCCCGCCTCATCGCCCTGCTATGCGACATCTACCGCGATAAACCCGAGGACCAGACATCATGACCTATTTCCATGCCCGCACGATCGAGGGCGACTTCGAGGCCGTCGTCGAGCGCACCCGCGCGGCGCTTCAAAAGCACGGCTTCGGCGTCCTCACCGAGATCGACGTCCAGGCCACGCTCAAGGCGAAGATCGGGGAGAATTTCCGCCCTTACCGCATCCTCGGCGCCTGCAACCCCGTCATGGCCCACGAAGCCCTGAATATGGAGCCGCACGTCGGGGTCATGCTGCCCTGCAACGTCGTCGTCCAGCAGACCGATTGCGGCGTCGAGGTGTTCGCCGTCGACCCCGCCGCCTCGATGAGCGCTATCGACAATACCGAACTGCTGGGCCACGCGCGGACGGTGGGTGAGCATTTGCGTTCGGCTGTCGATGAGATTTGAGGGCGCGCGCGACGGCGCGATTTGATCTGCAATCCGGCTTCTCGAACGCACGATGTTTGCGAGCCGGGCAGGGAGGGATGCTGTCAGGCTAACGCTAACCTGTCTCCACATAGAGCGGCATAAGCCACTGACAGGGATGATGTTTCGTGGAGCCGATCTCGTTCAAGCGCGATAGATTTCCGGCGGATGTCATCCGACATGCGGCGTGGCTCTGTTTCCGGTTCAGCCTGAGTTTCCGCGACGTGAGGAGCTTCTGGCGCAGCGGGGATCGACGTCAGCTACGAGACGATCCGGTGCGGGCCATCAAATTTGGGCCATAGCCAAGACGCTGGGCGGGTCAGATCGCCGGGTGGCCAGTTTTGGGCCGACAGCGCCGCCGCCGCGGTTGCCTGAGGCGGCCGACGTAGGGCACGGTTCGGCTTCGCACCGTCAGTCTGACAACGCCGCCGAGGCGATAGCGGGGAGCAATGATGATGTCAGCGGCCGATCCGGGCCCGGCCGGCAGCGCCGATCTGACGACGGCGCTTGCGCATGGATATCGTTTGATGTCCGACGACCCAAGGCTCGCGGAGGCCCAGGCAGACGAGATCCTCCGACTCTACCCAGATGAAGCGGAAGCACTGGTTCTGCTGGCTTCAGCCCGGCGCCGACGGGGGGCGCCGGAGGCCGCTCTGGCGGCCCTGGAGCCGCTGTTGGCGACCCGGCCCGACTGGGGGCCGCTTCATGCTGCGATCGGACTCGCACTGACCGACCTGGGCCAAGGCAATACCGCCATCGCTGCCCTGAAACGCGCCGTGACACTGGATCCGGGTCTGACCTCCGCTTGGCGCGCTCTGGCCGAACAATTGGCTATGGGCGGAGATGACACGGGTGCGGCGGTCGCCACCGCCGAGGAGATCCGTTCATCGGTTTCAGATCCGATCCTGCTCGAAGCCGGCGCGGCGCTGGCTGACAATCGTCTGGCCATCGCTGAACGCCTGCTGAGGGACTATCTCAAGCGAGATCCGTTCAATGTTCCTGCGATCCGGATGCTCGCCGAAACCGGGGGTCGGCTCGGTCGGCTTGACGACGCCGAACGTCTGTTGGAGCGCTGCGTCGAACTGGCCCCGGGCTTCGCTCCCGCGCGGCACAACTATGCGACCGTCCTCTACCGCCAGAACAAGGCTGTCGCGGCATTGGCGCAGATCGAGCAGCTACTGAGCCTCGAACCGGACCGCCCCACCTATCTGAATCTCAAGGCCGCTGCGCTCGGCCGGGTGGGCGACTATGACGAGGCCATCGCGATCTGGAGTTCGCTACTCAAGGCGCTTCCGGATCAACCCCGGGTCTGGCTGAGCTTCGGCCATGCGCTCAAGACCGTCGGGCGTCAGGCCGAGTGCATTGACGCCTATCGCCGCGCTGCGGCCCTTGCTCCTCATATGGGAGAGGCCTGGTGGAGTCTGGCCAATCTCAAAACCCTGGTCTTTACGTCCGCCGACGTCGCCGAGATGGAACGTCAGCTGGTCCGTCCGGACATCTCCGACGAGGATCGGCTTCATCTGGCCTATACGCTCGGCAAGGCGTTCGAGGATGCCGGAAGCTATCGTTCCTCGTTCAACCATTACCAGCAGGGGGCTGGACTGCGTCGAGCGCGCGAGCGCTATGACGCCGCCGCCACGACCTCGCACATGGAGCGGTCCCGCGCCGTGTTCACCCCGGACTTGCTGGCCCGCAAAGCCGGGGCGGGCTGTCCGGCGCCGGATCCGATCTTCGTCGTGGGTCTGCCACGGGCCGGTTCAACCTTGATCGAACAGATCCTGTCGAGCCATTCGGCGGTGGAGGGAACCCAGGAACTGCCCGACATCATCTCGCTGGCGCGACGGTTGGGCGGCGGGTCTGAGGGGAGAGGGGCCACGGCCTACCCCGAGAGTCTGGCGGAGCTCGACGGCGCAGACCTTTCAGCCCTCGGCGAAGAATACGTCGCGCGGACCCGGGTGCACCGGAAGACGGATCGTCCGTTCTTTATCGACAAGATGCCAAACAATTTCGCCCATGTCGGGCTGATCCATCTGATCCTGCCGAAGGCGAAGATCATCGACGCCCGACGACACCCGATGGCCGGCTGCTTTTCCGCCTTCAAACAGCATTTCGCGCGCGGCCAGAACTTCTCCTACGACCTCGTCGACCTGGGCCGCTACTATTCCGACTATGTCGCCCTGATGCGGCATTTCGACGAGGTCCTGTCTGGCCGCGTGCACCGGGTGATCTATGAGGACATGATCGCCGATCCGGAGGGGCAGACCCGCGCCCTGTTGGATCATTGCGGCCTCCCCTTTGAGGCGGCCTGCCTGCGGTTCCACGAGACCGAGCGCGCTGTTCGGACAGCGAGCTCCGAACAGGTGCGGCGCCCGATCTTCACCGATGCTCTCGAGCAGTGGCGCCACTACCAGGCCTGGCTGGAGCCCCTGGAAGCGGCCCTTGGCGAGACCCGGCGGAACTGGCGTCAGTAGGCAGGAGGCGTCCGTGTTCGGGCCACAGGTCCGGGCGGAACGCACCCGTTCGACCGGGGCAAATTTGCAATATTGACATCTCCCCCCGGAACCAGAGCAACTGGCCCTGTGAGTCGTCGGGGGGCTGAGATGGTCAAGATGAAATTGGGTACGGGGGTGCGGGGCGCATTCTGGTCGGCGGCCCTGATGGGCACCACCATGCTGGCCGGGGCGCCGGCCGCCATGGCCCAGGACGCCGAGCGCACAACCGCGATCGACGACATTATCGTCACCGCCCAGAAGCGCGATGAGAATCTGCAGGACGTGCCCATCAGCATCCAGGCGCTCGGCAACGAGCGGCTTGAGCAGATGGGGGTCTCGGACTTCAACGACTACGTCAAACTGCTGCCCAGCGTTTCCTACCAGACGGTCGCCCCGGGTTTCTCGGGCGTCTATATGCGCGGCATCGCCAGCGGCGGGGACGGCAACCATTCGGGGTCCCTGCCAAGCGTCGGCGTCTATCTCGACGAACAACCCATCACGACCATCCAGGGGCCGCTGGACATCAATGTCTACGACATGAACCGGGTCGAGGCGTTGGCCGGGCCGCAGGGCACCCTCTATGGGGCCAGCTCCCAGGCCGGAACGATCCGTCTGATCACCAACAAGCCTGACTTCGCCGGCCGGTATGGTCAGATCGACGTCGAGGCCAACTCCGTGGCCCACGGCGGCGCCGGTGGCAGCGTCGAGGGCTTCGTCAACCTGCCGATCAGCGACCGCATCGCCGCCCGTGTCGTCGGCTGGTACCGCCAGGACGCCGGTTATATCGACAACGTGCCCGGAACCCTCACCTATCCGACCTCGGGTGCGACCATCAACAACGCCAGCCGGGTCGAGGAGGACTACAACGACTCCACCGTGATCGGCGGTCGCGCCGCGCTTCGGATCGAGTTGGACGATACCTGGACGGCCACGGCGTCCCTGATGGGTCAGAGCGCCGACAGCAATGGCAACTGGTCCTACGACCCGGCCAAGGGCGATCTGAACGCCAGCCATTTCTATCCCGAGACGCTCGAGGACCGCTGGTACCAGGCGGCGCTCACTGTCACCGGTCGGGTCGGCAACTGGGATCTCGTCTATGCGGGCGCCTATATGAACCGCAACGACGAGATACAGCAGGACTACTCTGACTATTCCTTCTTCTATGACACGCTGGCGGGCTATGGGGCCTACTGGACCGACGATTCCGGCACGCCGCTCGACAATCCTTCGCAATATATCCAGGGCGCGGACCAGTACCAACGCAACAGCCACGAGATCCGGCTGTCGTCGCCAGCGGACGCCCGGCTGCGCGCCGTTGTCGGCCTGTTCTACCAGCAGCAGACCCACGACATCGAACAGAAGTACCGGATCGACGGCCTGGCCGGACCCGGTGGAACGGTCCCCTCGCTGGAGGTCACCGGCCAGGCCGACACGCTCTGGCTCACTCAACAGGTCCGCGAGGACGATGATTCGGCGGTGTTCGGTGAACTCGCCTACGATCTCACAGACCGGCTCACCCTGACCGGTGGCCTGCGGCTGTTCAAGTCCGAGAATTCCCTGCGCGGCTTCTTCGGCTTCGGCACCGGATACAGCGCCACCCTGGGCGAGGGTTCCTGCTTCTCCGGTCCGATCGTGCCGGATTCGCCATGCACCAATCTCGACAAGAGCGTCGAGGAGAGCGGCTCGACCCACCGGTTGAACCTGACTTACAAGATCGACGACGACCGCATGGTCTACGCCACCTGGTCAACCGGCTACAGGCCTGGCGGCATCAACCGGCGCGGCAGCCTGCCGCCCTATGATTCGGACTTCCTGACCAACTATGAAATGGGGTGGAAGACCACCTGGATGGATGGCAGCCTGCGCTGGAATGGGGCGGTCTACGCGCTGCGCTGGGAGGATTTCCAGTTCTCCATCCTCGGATCGAACGGGCTGACGGAGATCAAGAACGCCGCCCAGGCCCGCGTCATGGGGGCCGAAAGCGACGTCGTCTGGCGGCTGACGCCTGACTTCACCCTGTCGGGGGCGGTGGCCTATACCGACGCCGAGCTGTCCGAGAACTATTGCGGATTCCTCGCGCCGGATGGGTCGCCGGAAACCAACTGCCCGACCCCGCAGGCCCCCGAAGGCACCGAGCTGCCGGTCACGCCCAAACTCAAGGGCAATATGACCGCCCGCTATGAGTTTCCGGTCGGCAGCCTCGACGGCTTCGTCCAGGGATCAGTGGTCTATGTCGGCGAGAACTGGACCGACCTGCGGCTGATCGAGCGCGCGATCATCGGCGAGCAGCCCGCCTATACGACGGCCGACCTGTCGGCCGGCGTGGCCAGCGATGTCTGGTCCGCGACGCTGGCCGTCAGCAATCTCACCGATGAGCGAGCCAGTCTGTATCGCTATGCCCAATGCGCGGAACAGGTCTGCGGCGCCAGGACCTATATCGTACCCAACCGACCCCGCATGATCAGCGTCCGCCTCGGCTGGAAATTCTGACGGTTGCCGTCGTCCGGAATGCGGCGTGGACGGAGCGGCCGCGCTGGGCCAAGAGTTCCGCGACGTCCCGAAAACTGAGACTTGGTATGAGCCGGTCCTGCTTACCGTCAAGCTAAGTTTGGGCTGACAGAGCCCTCCGGCGAACTGTCAAAGTCGCGGAACGGGTTGCTCGATTTGGCCATGGCGACCGGGCTAGCGGGAGTCACGAGTTCCGGGAGTCTGAAGGGCCGACCCCAAGGCAAGCTCAAGGCTTCGCTTTCGGCCAACGGTCATGACGCTCATCGATCACAAAGGGATGGGCGTGTGTCGCAGTCTGATCCGCCCTCGATCCATCAGCCAGGTGAGGATCGTCCGGCGCGAGTCCCATGTGGGCGTGGATTTGGTTTTCGGGATCGTGGGCGGGCCAGATCAGCAGGCCCAGTACGCCCCCGGTCGCGCACAGGGCCGCGAGCACCAGGAAGGCCGCGCCGGGGTTCGCCGCCGCGCTGACCAGGCCGGCGACCGGATAGGCGACCAGCCAGCAGGCGTGGGACAGGGCGAACTGGGCCGCGAACAAGGCCGGCCGATCCTGCGCCGTGGACGATCGCCTAAGCGCCCGTCCCGCAGGGGTGATTGTCAGCGAGTACCCGAAGCCCATGATCACCCATAGCGCCAGCAGCGCGGGATAGCTGACCGCGATCCACGGTCCGGCCAGCAGCGCGGCGGTCATCAGGCCCGCCCCCATCACCATGGCCGTCCGGTCGCTCAGACGGACAAGCAGGCGCGGCAGGACCACCGCCGCCGTCATCGAGCCGCTTCCGAAGGCGGCGAGCGCCCAGGCAGCCGCTTGGCCCGACAGTCCGAAGCCGGACTGGACGAGCACCACGGTGTTGACGAAGACCATCGCGCCCCCAGCCGAGGTCGCCAAACTGATCGCTAGCAGACCGCGAAGCCGAGGCGTCAGGGCGAACAGTCGGATGCCGCCCGTCAAACGCTGCAGGAAAGGCTTGGGCTGAATCTTGCTGAGCAGCGGCAAGCTTGCGGTGATCACGAACAGGGCCGAGACGACAAATCCCAGGGCGGTGCCAACAAAGAGGTTGTTGTAGCTGATGAACGCCAGCAGTACGGCCGCGGCCACAGGACTGGCCACGCTCTCCAGATCAGCCGCCAGCCGCGACAGTGACAGAGCCTTGGTGTACTCGGCCTCGTCCTCAAGCAAATCCGGGATCATGGCTTGGAAGGCCGGAGTGAAGGCCGCCGAGGCGACGTAGAGCACCGTCATTAAGGCATAAATCTGCCAAGCCTCGCCGACGAACGGGAGGGTGATCGCGATACCGGCTCGCACAACGTCCAGCGCCACCAGTAGCGTCTTCCTGGGCAGCCGTGCGACCAATGCGCTCGCGAACGGCGCCACGCCGATATAGGCGACCATCTTGATGGCCAGGGCCGCGCCGAGCACCTCGCCCGCATTGGCCCCGGCCAGATCATGCGCGAGAAGGCCCAGCGCGACCGTGGCCATGCCCGTGCCGAGCAGGGCGGCGACCTGGGCCGCGAACAGATGCCGATATCCGGCGTGTCGGAGGGGCGAGAACATCAGCAGGCGCGCGCTTTCTGGGAAGTAGGCTAAATGTTCGCACAGACTAGCCATATCCCCTCCAGGGGGATAGCATATTCAGCATGGTACATGTGGTGCACGAGACCCACCCCAAGATCGTCAATCGATTACGGAGGGCGGAAGGCCATCTTCGAAAGACGATCATCATGATCGAGGGCGGTCGAACCTGTGTGGATCTTGCCCAACAACTCCATGCGATCGAGAAAGCCGTGGCCGCAGCTAAAAACGCGCTCATCCACGACCACATCGATCACTGTCTGGCCCATGCCGCCAGTGGCGAACCGGTCGAAGCTCGTCAAGCGATGGCTGAGTTCAAGACCATCACGAAATATTTGTGAGGCTGCGATGACCTTGCAGCACCAAGCCGTCCGCCGCATCCCTACGGATCATGGCATCCTGGTGTTCGGTATAACCGAACCGAGGACGCCTGCACATTTCCAGATATCCGCTGAAATCGGGCCTCTGCCGGGCGCCGACGATATCATCGTCACCACGCGTCGCTCCGGGGGCGCCAGCGAAATTTTCACCTTCGTCCGGTCGGGCCGGGTCCTGCGGTCCGTCGAGGGCCTTCAGCCGCCGCACGATTTCAAAGCCCGTCTGGCCATCGGTTCCCGGGGGCAGGTTCAGGCTTTCGACGTGATCTTTGGCGAGCCCCGTCTTGACCATCATCACACGCATAGTCACGGTCCCCAAGTCGGCCGAGAGGTCTAGACTAGCGCGTAAGGGGAGCAAGCCCTGCGCGGTTGGGGAGGGGGACACCCTTTTGCAAATCACTGGGGCGACGAACTTTCGCCTCCGATGTCCATGGACTGGACACCGGAGACGGGAAGCGGGGTGATCACACCACCCGCTTGACCTCGCTATAGGCCCCCTCGGTGATCAAGGTGATGGTCATGGGCTCGCCGGTGCGGTTGCGCCAGAACCAACCATGGCTACCGGTGAAGGCCGCCGTCAATTCCCCTTCAAGCCGTTCGGCCGACCCCTTGTTGTAGCCGTGATAGGACAGGCCCGGTCGATCGGCGTGGGTGTCATAATTCACGCGGCCCCCGCTGCTGGACCAAGTGAAGCGCACTGTTGCCCCTTCCTGCATCACCAGCTTGATCTCGGCGCCTTGGTCGGCAGCGAGGGTCAGGACGGTCCGGTCGGAGCGCACGCCGGCCTGCGTCGCCGCTTCCGCCGGAGCCGCGACGGGGGCGGCCGGAGTCCCCGGCACCGGATTGCCGGGGACTGGAGTGGCCGGCGTGAGGGCGGTCGGGGCCGTCTCCGGGCTGGAAGCCGGGACCGCGGCGGTGGCCGCCGCCGCTTCTTCAGCTTGGGCTTCGGCGGCCAGGGAGACTTTGATCCGCCCCATTTCGGTCAGGCCGAATACCGAGCCGACGCGGGTCGGATCGACGCCATACTCGGCTGGCATGACGATGGTGACGAGCAGGCCAGCGGCGACGACCACCGCGATCCCGGTCGATTTCAGCAGCTTGCGCGTGGAGGGCAGCTCGGAGGCAGTGGGTTTGTTGGCGTTGTACATGGTTCAGATCTCCGATTAGAGGACGAAATAACCGACAAGCTGATAGCCCGTCAGGACGAAACCGAGGGTCATCAGGACGACGTTGACGGCGTAGGCGTGACGCCAGAAACTGCCGGTTTTGCGCCAGAAGCCCATGGCGATGAGGATGGCGCCCAGGGCCAAAAGCTGGCCCATCTCGACGCCGATGTTAAAGGCCACCAGATTGACGAACAGGCCGTCCGGCGAAAGCTCGAAGTCCTGCAGCTTGGTCGCCAGGCCGAAGCCGTGGAACAGCCCAAAGATGAGGGTCGCGGCCTTGGTGTTGGGCTGAACGCCGAACCACCGCTGGAATGCCCCCAGATTGTCGAGCGCTTTATAGACGACGGAAAGCCCGATGATGGCGTCTACGAGGTAGCTGGATACGCTGACGTCCATCAGCACGCCGAGCAGAAGCGTGGTCGAGTGGCCGATGGCGAACATCGTCACGTAGATGGAGATGTCCTTCATCCGATAGAGGAAGAAGATCACGCCGAACAGGAACAGCAAGTGGTCGTAGCCGGTGACCATGTGCTTGGCCCCCAGATAAACGAAGGGCCAGAAGACGATGCCAGAGGTTTCCTGAATGTAGCCCTTGTCGCCCTCGGCGACGCCATGGGCGAGAGCCTGACTCAAGGCTCCGTCGAGCAGGAAGAACAGAAGTACGGCTGCCAGCGCCATCGTGGGTGATTTGAGCCACGACCAAGGGTCGTGTCGGTATGCCACTGTCATGAGGACCTTTTCGGGGGTTGGGGAGGATTCGGAGGGAGGGGCGGGCGAGAAGCCAGCAGGAGCGCGCGATCGAGCGCGGGGGTTGTTCCGAGAGATAGCGAAGGGCGAAAGCAGCCAGATTCGTGATCGCCAGTAAGACGCCCGCGTCCCAGACGGGAAGGGGACAAGAACCACCGGATACTGGTCAGGGACAGCAGGTTGGCGGGCAGCCCGTCCACCGCCGCAGCCGGAGCCGCGTCGGTGGCCGTCGCCGTCGCCGGACGGTTTGGCTTCAAGTACGCCTCCGCTTGACGCGGAATGGCAGGTGATCGAGCCAGGCGGGACGAGGACGATCCGCAGGTCCGTCGCGGCCGTGTACCAGGCTGTAGAGTGCTGGGAGCACGAGCAGGGTCAGCAAGGTCGATGAGATGATCCCGCCGATGACCACCGTGGCCAGAGGCCGCTGCACCTCGGCCCCGGTCCCGACATTGAGCGCCATCGGCACGAAGCCCAGGCTGGCGACCAGGGCGGTCATCAGCACCGGCCGCAACCGGGTCAGCGCGCCTTCGCGGATGGCTTCGGGGATCGGCTTGCCCTCCTCGATCAGGCCCCGGATAAAGCTTACCATGACGACGCCGTTAAGCACGGCTACGCCGGACAGGGCGATGAAGCCCACGCCGGCCGAGATCGACAGCGGTAGATCACGCAACATCAAGGCGGCCACCCCGCCGGTAAGCGCCAAGGGCACGCCGGAGAAGACGATGGCCGAGTCCTTCCAGGAGCGGAACAGGGCGAACAGGAGACCGAAGATCAGCAGCAGCACCGCCGGCACCACGACCTGAAGCCGTTTGGCCGCCGAGATCAGCTGTTCGAAGGTGCCGCCGTAGGTGATCCAGTAGCCGGCCGGAACCGCCACCTCGGCCTCGACCCGTTGCTGAACCTCACCGATGAACGAGCCCAGGTCGCGGTCGCGAACGTTGGACGTCACCACGATGCGGCGCTTGCCGTTCTCCCGACTGATCTGGTTGGGACCCACCGTGAGCTCGATCGTCGCCACCTCGGCCAGGGGCACGAACTGTCGCGCCTGCCCCTCGCTCGCCGGCAGGGGAATCTGCAGGCGGCCGATGGCGTCGGTGTCGGCCCGCAGAGCCTCGGGCAGGCGGACGACGACGTCGAAACGCCGATCGCCCTCGAAGATCTGTCCTGCCGTTGTGCCGCCCATCGAGGTGGAGATGACCGACTGGACGTCGTTCACGCTCAATCCGAGCCGGGCCATGGCGACCCGGTTGGGCGTGATCTGCAGGACCGGGAGGCCCGTGACCTGTTCGGTCTGCGGATCAGCCGATCCTTCCACACTAGAGACGATGCCTTCGATCTCGGCTCCAAGTCTCAGCAGTTCGTCGAGGTCGTCACCGAAAATCTTGATGGCGACGTCGGCGCGCACGCCCGAGAGCAGTTCGTTGAACCGCATCTGGATCGGTTGGGTGAACTCGTATTTGCTGCCGGGAATCTCGTTCACCGCAGCTTCCATCTCTTCGACCAGCTGGCCGCGCGGCTTTCTTGGATCGGGCCAGTCGGATCGATCCTTCAGCATGATGAAGGTGTCGGCGACCGAAGGCGGCACCGGATCGGTCGCGACCTCGGCCGTGCCGATCTTGGCGACGACCCGCTCGACCTCCGGGAACCGCGCGATTCGGGCCTCGAGCGCGGTCTGCATCTGGATGGCCTGGCTCAGACTTGTGCCGGGGATGCGCAATGCGTGCATGGCGATGTCTCCCTCGTCGAGGTTGGGGATGAACTCCGACCCCATCCGGGACGCGCCGAAGCCCGCCAAAGCGACAAGAACGATCGCGACGCCGATCATCAGGCCCCGTGTCTTCAGCGCGAAGTCCAGCGCCGGTTGATAGCCAACCCGCGCCCAGCGCATCACGAAGCTGTCCTTCTCCTCGACCTTGCCCGTGACGAACATGGCGACGGCCGCCGGCACGAAGGTCAGCGACAACAGCAGGGCCGCCGTCAGGGCGATCACGACGGTGATCGCCATCGGGTGGAACATCTTGCCCTCGACCCCGGTCAGGGCGAAGATTGGTACATAGACGAGGGTGATGATCATCACTCCGAACAGCGATGGCCGGATCACCTCGCTGGAAGCCGAGGCCGCCAGATCGAACCGTTCTTCTCGGGTCAGTATGCGGCCGAGGCGATGCTGGGCCTCGCCGAACCGGCGCAGACAGTTCTCGACGATGATGACGGCGCCATCGACGATCAGGCCGAAATCGAGCGCGCCGAGGCTCATCAGGTTGCCCGAGGTGCCGGTCTGCACCATGCCGGTGATCGTCATCAGCATGGTCACAGGGATGACCGCCGCCGTGATCAGGGCCGCGCGGATGTTCCCCAGAAGCAGGAACAGCACGACGATGACCAGCAGGGCTCCTTCCAGCAGGTTCTTCTCGACCGTGTGGATCGCGCGATCGACCAGGTCCGTCCGGTCATAGACGGGCGAGGCCGTGACCCCCGAGGGCAAAGCCTTCGCGGCTTCCTCGAGGCTGACGGCGGCGGCCCGGGCCACCACGCGGCTATTTTCGCCCGCCAGCATCAGAACGGTGGCGAGCACGGTTTCGCGGCCGTCCTCAGTCGCCGCACCGGTCCTCAGCTCCTCGCCCATGTCGATGTCGGCGACATCCATCACGCGGATCGGAACCCCGCCTCGCGTGGCGATGACGACATTGCCCAGATCCTCGGTCGTCGACGCTTGGCCCGGCACGCGGATGAGATACTGTTCGCCGTAGCGTTCGACATAGCCCGCGCCGACATTGGCGTTGTTGTTGTCCAGCGCGTCGACGACCTCAGCCATGGTAACGCCGTAAGCGGAGAGACGATCAGGCTGGGGAGTGACGTGATACTGACGCTCATAGCCGCCGATCGTGTTGACCTCGGTCACGCCTTTGGTGTTGCGCAACTGGGGCCTGATCACCCAGTCCTGAAGGGTCCGCAGATCCTCGGTCGTATAGGGCTGGCCATCCGGTCGACGGGCGTTCGGCGCGGCGTCGATCGTGTACATGAAGATTTCACCCAGCCCCGTGGCGATCGGGCCCAGTTCGGGTGTGACGCCGGGTGGCAACTGGCCGAGCGCGTTCTGCAGACGCTCGTTGACCAGCTGGCGCGCGAAATAGATGTCGGTGCCGTCCTCGAAGATAACGGTGACCTGGCTCAGTCCGTAGCGCGAGACCGAGCGGGTGTATTGTAGGCCCGGCACGCCCGCGACGGCCGTCTCGACAGGGAAGGTGATCCGTTGCTCGGCCTCAAGCGGCGAATAGCCGGGAGCCTCGGTGTTGATCTGGATCTGGACGTTGGTGATGTCCGGCGTGGCGTCGATCGGCAGGCGCTGGAAACTCCAGACACCGACCGCGCAAGCCAGAAGGACGAGCGCCATCACTCCCCAGCGGAAGCGAATCGAAAGCGCGACAATACGTTCAAGCATGGTGTGCGCTCCCCCTAGTGGTCATGGCTCGCGCCGGACTTGTCGATGTCCGCGCGAATGAGGAAGGCGCCGTCGACGACGTATTCGGTGCCGGGCTCGAGACCGCCCAGCACCTCCGTCCACTCCGGCGTGCGGCGGCCGAGCTCCAGCATTCTCACCTCATAGGTGTTGCCGACCTTGGCGTAGACGACCTGGAAATCGCGGAAGGGCTGAATGGCCTTGGTCTGGACCGCCAGCGGCACTTCGCCCTGACCGACCTGGACCGTGCCTTGGACCCCCAGGCCCGGCCGCCAGACGCCGCCTTGGTAGGGCAGTTCGACATGGGCGACCAGGGTCTGGCTCATGGGGTCGCTGGACGGCAGCACCGCCTCGATGACGCCGAGCGCGCGATGTTCCCCCGCCAGGCTGGTGATCTCGACCCGCTGGCCGACCCGAACCCTTTCGGCATCGCGTGGATAGAGAGAGAACTCGGCGTGCAACCGGGTCGGATCCCCGATTGTCAGCATTGGCTCACCGTTGCCCGTTATGGCTCCGGGGTTGACGTTCTTGGCCGTGATCATCCCCGAAATCGGGGCCGTGACTGAATAGGTCTGCAGACTTTCGCTGGACTCGACGCGCGCCAGCACCTGACCGCGCGAGACGCGTTGGCCCAGCTGGACATTCATCGCCACCACCCGCCCTGGATATCGCGCGTGGACTTCGCTCTGTCCCTCGGGCGTGATCTCGACACGGCCGCTGAGCGGGAGACTCTCGCCCAGCAAGGCCCCGCCGGCTCTTTGTGTCGTCACCCCGCCGGCCCGGGCGGCGTCGGCGGTGATGACCGTCCGGCCCTCATAGGACGGATAGGTCCAAGTCGAGCGCTTGCCAGCATGGGTCGCCGCCACTGAGACGTCGAACGAGTGCGGTTCCACCACCACCGTGGGGCTCGCGAGATAGTCTGCGGTCGGCGTGAAGGCGAAGCGATCGATCTTTGGCCCCAGTCGCGTGAGAGCGATCGTGGCCTGGACCAGACGCGGATCGAGAGGCTTGTCGTTCAGATAGGGATACAGCCGGTACAGCGGCTCGGGCCCTTCCTCGAAGATGGTGATCTCCAAGGCGAAGTCGCCGTCGCGCAGCAGACGCCCGTTGTGCGGACCGCGTTCGTAGTCGCCGACGGCGGCCTCGCCCTCCGCCTTCTTCGCCTCTCCACCCTGGCCGCAGGCCGAGACGCTGACGGCGAGCGCCAGCAAGGAGGCGGCGATGACGCGCCGCGATGGGGTGTGACGGATCATGAGCGAGCCTCCAGGCCGAGCAGGTCGGCGTGCGCGCCAGTCAGCCGGTCAAGGCGGGCGCGGTCTGTGTGGAACTGTTTGAGAACGGCGACGCGTCGGGCCTTGGTGGCGAGAAGCGCGGTCTGGGCGGAAATGACGTCGTTGTAGGTGAAGCCGCCGCGCGCGAAGCCGTCGCGGACGAGGGCCACGGCGCGTTCGGCCTGGGGCAGCGTTTCATTGGCGATGCGCTGTGCTTCGAACGCCCTGGAGGCCAAAAGGACCTGGAGGCGGGCGATCTCGCGTTCGCGTTCCTGCCGGAGCGCCGCCATGTCGGCCTCGGCGGCGACGCCTTCGAACCTTGCACGGTCGATGGCGCCTTCGTTTCGGTCGTAACGGCCAAGCGGGATAGACCCTCCGACCACCAGGCCGACGTCTTGACCCTCCCAGAAGTGGCGGACGCCGACGCTTATCGTGGCGTCAGGGGTAGCGCGCGCCTGTTCCACTCGGACCCTAGCCAAGGAGACATCGCGCTGCGCGGCAAAGACCGCGAGGTCGATCTCGGCGGCGGGTCCAGCGACTTCGCGGGCGGCGCTGGTGTCTTCAAAGTCGGCCGGATCGAGAGAGAAATCCGACGCGCCGATCCAGAACCGTCCCAAGGTAGCGCGGGCGAGACGGGCCAGAATCCCGGCTTGATCGAAGTCGATCTGGGCCTGCGCCAGTTCGGCCTCGGCCCGAGCGCCGGCGAACAGGGGATCGCGCGCCATATCCACGCGGCGCTGCACCTCGGTTTGGAAACGCTCCGCCAAGGCGAGACGCTCCCGAGCGATTTCGAGTTCGGCCTGGGCGGCCAATGCTTCAGCCCAGGAACGCTGCACCTGCTCAAGGCGGTCCAGTCGGCTGATCGCGGCTTCGGCCTGAACCAGATCGGATTCGCCGCGAGCCAAGGCCACACGCGCCGGCCGATCGCCACCCCGTTCAAACCGCTGCTCATAAGACAGCGTAGTCTCCGTCCGGTCGATAATGTTGCCGCCGCCCAGCGTGGGCAGGTTCTCAACCATCAGGCCCAGCGTCGGATTGGGGCGGACGTCTGCTTGGCGAACCGCGGCGTCACCAGCGCGGGCGCGGGCCGTCACGCCGGGCAAGCCTGGATCTACCTCCACGGCCCGCGCGAGAGCGCCTTCCAGCGACAGAGTGGGTGGGTTCTGGGCGGCGCCAGACGGATCCTGCGCCACGGCAGCCTGAGACGGCAGAGCCGCCAGTGAGAGCGCCAGCGCCGAAACGGCCGCCAGACGCGCCCACGATCCGGCAGAGCCGGCAATCGGGGTATTCAAGGGTATCTCCGGGAAAACGGGTTGCGCGCAGCCGAATGGCCGCGCCGGTTCAGACGACCGGGCGCATCCGCTTTGGAGGGTATTCAGGACCGTCGAGGCCGACATCGTCCAAGGTGCGGCTTCGCTCGAAGCTGTGCTCGGAGACTCCAGCCTGGGTCGGCAGATCGCCCACGGTCAGGGGAGGCGAGGCCGAAGGCTTCTCGACGCTACTATGGTGATGGCCGGTAGGTTGCCCCTCCTTGTCCTGATCGGGCGCTTCAGGAGCCTTTTCGGTCGGGGCGACATGTTTGTGGGCATGTCCGTCATAGTCGTTCTCGACCATCGACACCGGAGGCCAGCCGGATGAATGGCCGACTTCATGCTGCGCCTGAGCGGACGCGTGCAGACCCAACGCCGCCACTAAGGCGACGCAGAGCGTGACACAGATTGTCCGAATCGATGGCGGCAAGGATACTCCTAACGCTTTCGATACCCGGCCATAGAGCGAAGGGCAATGCGGGTGCTGTCAGTCCAACGACAACTTGTCTCCACTAGGCGCAGGTAGGGTAGGGGACGCGACGCCTACCCGGCGAGCGTCTTCCACTCAGCCAGGGCGGCCGAGCGTTGGGCCTTGTATGTCTCTCTGCTGATGAGGTGGCGGTCCTGATTGAAGTGGTTGTGGAAGGCGGCGTGCACGGAGCTGAACTTCTGCAGCGTCTTCATCTGCCGGAACCTCAGCATGGCCCGTTCTCGTCGTCTGAACGGCGGGTGTGAGTTCTCCGGTATTGGGTAGCAAACACACCACATATGATGATGCGTCCTTGGGGATTCCGGGGGTATTTTCGTCGTCATGGAACGCCCGAACATCGTAGCCGGACTGATCGAAAAGCGGCGTCAGCTAGTTGCGCGGCTCAAGTGCGCCAGGGCCGAGACCACGACGCTAACAGTCGGCATCGACGCGCTGGACGTGGTGCTGAAGCTGTTCGCACCCGAGATCAATGGCGCGGACGCCAAGCCGGTGCGCCTGCCAACCTATCACGCCGCCCGCAAGGGCGAGATGCAGCGGGCCGCGCCGGAACTGCTACGCGAGACCGGAGTCCCGGTCACGAGCCGCATGGTGGCGAAGCGTTTCTGTCAGGCGCGTGGTTTCAATCCCGACGACGCCACCTTCACCAACATCCGAAACCGCGCCAGCTATGCCCTCTGCCATATGCGCGACAGGGGGATGGTCTTGGCTGTCGGCCACGACAAGGCGAATGTGTGCTGGGCTCTGGCGAATGATGTCGGGAGCGCCACGGCGCCCCTCTGACGCCGTCACAGGCCCCGTGGTAAAATGCGTGAACCCCCGGTGTTGAAGCACCGGGGGTTCATAGAAACCGCCGGGCGAGGCGGGCCGTGATCACGGCTGGACTCTATCAGAGCCTCCCCGACGATCAAAGGCCGTCGCCTTGGCTAGGAGATCAAGATGACGGACGCGGCTGAGGTTGCTCGCCTGACGAAGGCGGGACTCAAAGCTGGCTTGGCCGAAGGCGGTGCACAAACCCTCGCCGCTGCGCTGGCCAAGGAACTGGCAAAGGAGCGAGAGACCGTGAAAGCCGAATTAGCAGCCATCAGGAACGAGATTGAGAAGTTGGAACTGCGCATGACGATCAAGGTCGGCGTTATCTCGCTCGCCGTGGCCGGCGCGCTGTTCGCGCTCTTGAAGGCGACCTCCTAGGCCGCCCGGCGCTGCCAATAGCCCTTCCACTGGCGGGACACCGGGGCTTCCATCGCCGCGGCGACGATTTGGGCGAACTGGCCGCCGTTCGAGACCCGGCGGTTGTCTTCGCGCCACGCCATTTCCGACGCATATGCCGCGAGATACTTGCCGGCGATGTGGTGGTGAGTGCCGATCTCGGCCCGGCGAAGGCGCGAGAAGAAGGACTCGACCATGTTCGTGCAAGCGCCGTCCGGTGAGTAGGCGCGGTCGGCTTTCTTGTTCTCAGGCTTCACATAGCCGCTGAAATAGGCGCCATCGACCTCGACAACGCCGTCCCGCTTCTCAGCCGACCGCGACAGGGCAATGGCCTCGCGCAGCTTGCCGATGCGGACGGGGTCCTGCAGCAGGCTCCGCCCACCGTTCACGAACGCGGCTGATCCGCCTCGCTTGGCTCGCCCCGGATCTGCAGGCGGCGCTGCTCGAGGGCCGCCAGAAGACCGGTCTTTGCCTGGAGGATCTGCGCGGTGCGCCCATCCCGCTGTGCTGGGACGATCAGCGGCGGTTGCTGGCGGGGTGAAGCGTAGGCGGCGTTCCCTCTTGGCAGGGAAACTCCACCGGATCTTTGGACGACAGAGGCGCAGGGCCGGGGTTCGTAGGGTTTGCGGCCGGGAAACGCCCGCCACACCTGGCGATCGCACCAGTTCGAGCCCCGCTGAAGGGCCAAAGCCGATGCTATTTTTTGTTATTGATAAACAAGGGGTTAGGTGATGGCGGACAGAGAGGGATTCGAACCCTCGGTAGGCTTTCACCTACACACGCTTTCCAAGCGTGCGCGATCGACCACTCCGCCACCTGTCCGTTTCCACGACGTCGCCCAAGGGCCTTCGTGTCGCGTCGGAGGTCGATCCGGCGCGAGGCGAGGCTGATAGAACACCCGGACCCCCTCGGCAAGCGGCGCATGAGGCCCCATATGGAAGAACGACCGTTCGACCGGAGTTCACGCGATGTTGTTCCAGAAAACCCACGAAATGCCGACCGCCGCCGAGGCCCTGCCGGGCCGCGCGACCCCCCTGCACACCGACGAGGTGCATTACGTCAGCGGCCGTCCGCTAAAGGGGCCGCATCCGGAGGGTTTTGAGACGGCCATCCTCGGCATGGGCTGTTTCTGGGGCGTGGAACGGATCTTCTGGCAACTCCCGGGCGTCTGGGTCACCTCGGTTGGCTATGCTGGCGGGATCACGCCCAACCCGACCTATGAAGAGACCTGCACGGGCCGCACCGGCCATGCCGAGGTGGTGCAGGTCGTCTTTAATCCGCACGAGACCAGCTACGGCGACCTGCTTAAGGCCTTCTGGGAGAACCACGACCCGACCCAAGGCATGCGACAGGGCAATGATGTGGGCACGACCTACCGCTCGGCCATCTACTGGCTGAACGACGCGCAGCGGGCGGAGGCGGAGGCCTCACGTGACGCCTACCAGGCGGCCCTGTCGAAGGCCGGCCGGGGGACGATCACGACCGAGATCGCGGCGGCGGGGCCGTATTATTTCGCCGAGGACTATCATCAGGGCTATCTGGCCAAGAATCCCGCCGGCTATTGCGGCATCGGTGGAACGGGCGTGATCTGCCCGATCGGCGTGGGTGTGGAGGCCTGACCATGGATCGCGCGGGGGTGGGCAAGGTCTGTCTGGCGCTGCCGTCGGCGACGCTGGACCATCCGTTCGGCGAGGAACACGACGCCTATCGTGTGGGCGGCAAGATGTTCGCCATGGTCGGCGAGCGGGGCGGCATTTCGTTCAAGGTCTCCGACATCGCCTATGAGGTGCTGACCGAGACCGGCCACGCCCGTCCGGCGCCCTATATGGCGCGCAACAAATGGGTGAACCTGCCGCAGATCGACGACTGGGCCGACGACGAACTGGCCGAGCATCTGGCCATCGCGCACGGCATCGTGGCGGCGAAGCTGACGAAGAAGGCGCGGGCGACGTTGAGGCTGGCCTAGTCGGCGGGCCGCGCCTGCTCTTCCGCGATCCAGCGGTCCATCCGCCCGTCCAGCAACCCCATCGGCAGCGGCCCATCGACGAGCAGGGCGTCGTGGAAGCGGCGGATGTCGAACCGGTCGCCCAGTTCGCGCTCGGCCCGGGTGCGGATCGCACGCAGCCTGATCTCGCCGATCTTGTAGGCCGTAGCCTGGCCGGGCCAGCCGATATAGCGCTGCAGCTCGGTTTGGATATTCAACGGGGCGAGGGCCGAGTTGTCCTGGAAGCAGGCGCGGGCCTGTTCAATGTTCCAGCCGAGCCAATGGATGCCGGTGTCCGAAACCAGCCGGCAGGCGCGCCACATCTCGTAGCTGAGGCGGCCGAAGCGTTCGTAGGGGGTGCGGTAGAAGCCCATCTCCTCGCCGAGGAATTCCGAATACAGGCCCCAGCCCTCGACGAAGGCGGTGACATCGACGCTGCGCCGGAAATAGGGGCCGTCCTCGGCCTCCTGCTGCAACGCGATCTGCAGATGGTGGCCGGGTACGGCCTCATGCAGCGTCAGGGCGGGCAGTTCGTACAGGGGCCGCTGGTTCAGGCTGGAGGTGTTGACCATATAGCCACCGGCGATCCCGTTCTCCATTGAGCCCTGATTGTAGCGGCCGGTGGTGTAGTTGGCCTCGATGGCCAGAGGCACAGGACGCACGCCATAGGGCAGGCGGGGCAGGGTTCCGAACAGGGCCGGCAGGCCGTCGTCGGCCCGCTTGGCCATCTCTGACGCCTTCTCCAGCAGGCCTTCGCGGCTGGTGGCGTAGAACTGCGGATCGGTGCGCAGGAAGTTGAGGAAGGAGGCGAAGTCGCCGGTCCAGCCGGCGGCGCGCATTTCTACGTCCATGCGGGCGCGGATACGGGCGACCTCCTGCAGGCCGATGGCGTGAACCTCGTCGGGCGTCAGGTCCGTCGTGGTGAAGCCCCGGACCAGATAGGCGTACAGCTCGCGCCCGCCGGGCCGGTGGACCAGGCCCAGGGTATCTGGCGCGCGGGGCAGATAGTCCTCGCGCAGGAACCGCGCCCATTCGCGCCGCTGCGGCATGATTCCGTCGGCCACGGCCCGCGCGGCTCTTTCGCGCAATGCCGTCTGCTGGGCGGCCGGGATGGAAGCCGGGAGAGTCTGGAACGGCTTGAGCAGCGGATCGGCGTCTGGCGCCAGCGCCGCCTCAGGCTCGATCAGGGTCAGGGCGTTCTCGACGATGGAACGGGGCTGGACCAGTCCAGTCTCGAGCCCGCGCCGGGCGGCGGCCAACGGGTCGGCGTAGCTTTTGGGCATGGCCTCCAGCCGGGCGATCCAGGCCTCGGCGTCGGCGGCGGTGGCGATTCGGGTGACGCTGGCGATATAGGCCAGACCCTGTCCCGGTCCGCCCTCCGAGTTGAAGGCGTCGATCCGTCCGGTGTCGAGCGGGATGCGGGCCCGCGACCGCTGGAGCACATAGGTCAGGAAGGCGTGGTTGAGCCGGTCATCGTCGCTCAACCCGCCGGGGTCGATCGCGGCCAGCCGGTCGGCGAGCCCCCTGAGCACGGGCTCCTGCGCCACTTCGAAGGCGCGCGAGCCATCGGGCAGGCGCGACAGGGCGGTGCGGTCGCCCTCCATGCCCGCACTGATTGGGTCCGCGGCGCGCAGATACGCCTCATAGTCCGCCAGCACCGAGGCCAGGGCCGGGTTCTCGGCGTTGCGGGCGGCCTCGGCCTGCACCAGCGCGGGACTGGCTACGACGGGGGCCGCGGCGGCGGCGAGCATGGCGATGGCGCCTGCGCCGATGACGAGTTTCATAAGGTCCCTCTCCCGGATCAGGCGGGACTGCACCGGAGCGAAGCCGTCGCGTCAACCGCAGAAGGCGAAGAACCGCTCGATATTCGGGGCGGATTCGGGATGTGGAGCGTAGGCATGTCGTTCGCCGTCCTGCCACAGGGCCAGCCAGCCGACCCGCCGGAAGCGCTGGAACACCGGCGCGTTCGTGGCCGCTTCGGCCGTGAGGAAGACGCCTTCATGCAGTTCGGACGGTTCGGATCGCGCCGCAAACCGTTCCGTCTCGCCACCCGCCTCCACGTGGATCTCGGGCTTGGCGCCCGGACCGCCGACGGCGCTCAGCGCCAGCCGCCCACTGCCCTCGCTGCAATCCAGGCCCATCCGGAGGTCGTCGCTCTCCGCCAGTCCATAGACGAGGCGGGCCTCCTCGCCATCGCGGTGATAGAACCAGTCATGGTTGGCGACGGGCGCCGGCGCGCCGGTTGAGGCGACTGCGGGGCCGGGCTCCACCGGGGTCTCGACCGTGGCGCAGGCGCCTGCGCCCAGCGTCAGGCTGCTCAGGACAATCAGGGCTGGGGCGCGCATCGACGTCTCCCGCAATCAGCCAGAGCACAGTTCGGCGAACCGGCGCAGCTTGGCAAGGTGCGCGGCCGGAACCTCGACCGGCCGGCGCTGATCACCGATGATGATCGCCATACGACCGTCGACGGTGAAGGCGGCGAAGACCGGGTGATCCGTCCGTAGCACCAGTTTGGTGGCCCCGGCCCGCGCCGTCGCCGCTTCGGCCACGGCGGATGCGTCGCCGGCGGTGACCCGCGCCATACCGGCCAGGGGCGCGCCGCCGTACAGGGTCAGTCTAGCGACGCTCGTCCCCGGATGGCATTCCAGGGTGGTGCGCAGACTGGCGGTGTCGGGGACTTCATGCGCCAGGACCACAGGCTCGGCGTCGGCGTACAGGGTCCAGGTCCAGGCGGGTTCGGGCGGCGGATTCTGCGCGGCCAGGGCCGCGGCGACGAACAAGGCAATCATGGCTCAGGCCCCGCAGAATGGTCCGTCCACTGTTGTGGTCAGACGCGCTCCGAACCGCAATAGGCGAAAAAGTCGCCGATCAGGCGGCGTTCGGCCGGGTTGGCGGACAGCTCGAACTGTCCGGCGTCGGCCTCGACCGCCAATTTGCCGCTTCGGGCCAGCTGTCGCAGCGCCGGATCGCGAACCGAAATCCGCGTCTCGGCGGCCAGTTCCCCGCCGAGGGGATCGATCGCGGCTGCCGTGGAGGTCTTGATCAGACGCGGACTGGCCGGCTGGACATCACCATAGACGGTCGCCTGCGTCTGGCCCCGCTCGCAGGTCATCATCAGGGCGACCTGGTCCGAGTTCTCAACACCATAAGCCAGTTTAGCCAACGAGCCTTCGTGGCTGAGATGCCAGCCCATCGGCGCAGCCCCGGTCTGAACATCAAGGTTTGTCGCCTGCGACCGGGCGGCGAAGGCGATCAGCCCGAGGGCGGCGACGGCTGGAATGGCGATCTTGAGCATCAGGGAATCTCGCGTCTGGTGTCGAAACGCTAGAGTCCATTAACGGTTCACGGCCCCGCTTGGACGCATCCGGACCTCGCCTGGGGTGTGATGAATTTATCGCGTGTTCGGCGAAGGGGCCTCGGCAGCCCGGGGCCAGGCCGACGCCCGGCGCCACCGCGTCGGTTCGGCAGGGTCCGGAGGGCCGACGAGCGCGGCCCAACTAGAACGGACTGAAGCGCTCGACCAGCGACTGTGCCGCGGGCGTGGCCTGGACACGGCTGATGTCGCCACGACCGCCGTAGCTGATGCGGGCCTCGGCGATCTGGGTATGGGCGATGGTGTTGGCCGAACTGATGTCCTCGGGCCGGACGATGCCGGCGACGGTCAGTTCGCGCACCTCGCGGTTGGTGCGAACCTCCTGCCGGCCCTGGATGACCAGATTGCCGTTGACCATGACGTCGGTGACGACGGCCGCGATGGTCAGGCTGACCTTCTCGGACCGGTTCACCGAGCCGGATCCGTTCGAATTCGAGGCCCCCGCCAGCCCGACCAGATTGGCGGGGTCGAATCCGCCGGGGAAGGCCTGGCCGAGGCTGTTCTCCAGCCCGAGCAAATTGGTGACGCCGCCAGTGACGTCGTTGGTGCGGCTGCGCGCGGTGGTGTTCTGGGTCTGGGCGCGGTCGTCGATGTCGATGCTGACCGTCACGATGTCGCCGATCCGGCGCGCGCGCTGGTCGCCGAAGAAGGTGCGGGCCCCGGCGCGCCACAGGCTGTTGGCGCTGGCGGCGCGGTCAGCCTGCTGTTGCTCCGGCGAGGGCAGATAGGCCTGGCTGGTCGGCATCAGGGCGGCGGGATAGCCGATCGGGGCCAGCTCCGGTCCGCGCACGGCCTCGATAGCGGTGGAGCAGGCGCCCAACGAGAGAGCTGCGGCGGTGACGATCAGGACGGTACGCATAAAACTGTATCCCTCTATCGGGCGGCGAGCTGTTGGGTGGCGCGGGCGTCTTGCGAGGCCGGACCGGCGAGGGCCGAACCGGGGCCGATGGCTACGGCGTCGATGGTGCGGCCCGATTGCAGGTTGCGAACCGCCAGACGCTGACCGACGGCGGCATTGCCTTCGGCGCGGCCGGTGATGGTCAGGCGCACGCCGCCGACTTCATAAGCGACCTCGACCATGTCGTTGCGGGTGATGACGCGCTCGGCCAGGGCGGCGCGGGCAGGCTGGGGCCGGGCGGCGGCGACCGGTGGGGCTTCGCCCGCAACCGCTGCGAACGTGGGGGCGGTCGCAGACGGCGCGGCGGCGGCGTTGCGCACCACCACCCGGCGCAACCCGGTCGGATTTGCCCAGTCCAGGCCCGACTGACGCGCCAGGCTCTGAAGCTGTCCGGCCTCGAAGACGATGGAGGGTCCCGCCCGGGCGCCGATCACGACGTCTGACGCCGCTCCGGCGCCATCGAACAGGTCGCCGAAGGTCACCCGGCCATCGCTGTCGACGGGGTTGGCCTTCAGCGTCACCGGACCCGCGACCGCCGCGCCCGCGACCAAAAGGGCCGCGACGGCGCCGAGGATCAGGGATTTCACGATTTCACCTGCGCGCTGACCTGCAGCATTTCGTCAGCGGTGCTGATGACCTTGGAATTCATCTCATAGGCACGCTGGGCGATAATCAGGGCGCTGATTTCGGACACCGCATCGACGTTCGAGGCCTCGGTATAGCCATGCAGCAGCTGGCCGAAGCCGACCTCGCCGGGGGTGCCGACATTGGCCGCGCCCGAGGCGGCGGTCTCCATCAGCAGGTTGTCGCCGATGGCTTCCAACCCCGCCTCGTTGAAGAAGCTGGCCAGTTCCAGCTGACCGACGACCGAGGGCTCGGTCGTACCGGCGGTGATGACCTGGACCTGGCCCGATTTCGAGATGGTCACGTCGACCGCGTCCTGCGGGATCGAGATGTTGGGCTGCACCGCATAGCCGTCGTCGGTGACCAGCTGGCCCTCGCCGTTGAGGGCGAAATTCCCGGCCCGGGTGAAGGCGGTCTCGCCGGACGGCAGCAAAACCTGGAAATAGCCGCGTCCGTCGATGGCGATGTCGTAGCGACCGCCGGTCTGGGTGGGGGAGCCCTGGTCGGTGATGCGATAGACGCTGCCGGCCTTGACGCCCGCGCCGATCTGGATGCCGGTTGGAACGACCGTGCCCTGGCTTGACGACTGCGCGCCCATGCGTTCGACGTTCTGGTACAGCAGGTCCTGGAACTCGGCCCGCTGCCGCTTGAACCCGACGGTGTTCATGTTGGCGATGTTGTTCGAGATGACCTCGACGTTCAGCTGTTGGGCGGCCATGCCCGAGGCTGCAGTTCTGAGCGCGCGCATGTCTCAGTCTTCCCTTCTATGCCCGGCCCAGCCGCTCGACGGCGCGGCGTGACAGGTCGTTGGTGTTCTCGATCATCCGGGTCACGCTCTCGTAAGCGCGCTGGATCTCGATCAGATTGGTGATCTCGAGGATCGGGTTGACGTTGGAGCCTTCCAGCATGCCCTGACGTACACGGGCGTCGGTCGCCTCGATGGCGGTGGCGTTGGAGGCGTTGCGGTACAGGCCGTCGCCGCCCTTTTCGAGCGCGGCCAGAGTATCGAAGCGGACGATCGACAAACGGCCCACGGTCGCGCCGTTCTGGCTGATCGTGCCGTCGGCGGCCACGGCGGGTTCGCCCAGCGCGCGGTTGAGGATAATCTCGCCGCCGTCGCCCTGAACGGCCGCGCCGCCCTCGGTCGTCAGCCGGCCTTCGGGGTCCAGGGTGAAGGCGCCGTCGCGGGTATAGGCTTCGCCGGCGCCGTCATTGAGCTTGAAGAAAGCGCCTTCGCCCTCGATGGCGAAGTCCAGATTGCGGCCGGTTTGTTCCAGTGCGCCCTGGCCGTAATCGCGGCCGATGCCGTTATCCAGCACGAAGCTGGCGCTCGGCCGGATAAAGGCGTTGCGGGCCCGCTCGCCGATCTCGGCGCCGACCAGCAACTGTTCGACCTTGAAGCCGCTGGTGTCCACGTTGGCGATGTTGTTGGCCACGATGTCGAGCTCGCGGCGCAGCGTCATCTGGCGTGACAGTCCGACATAGGCGGCATTTTCCACGGGGCGGCTCCTTTCGGCCATCCCCTCGCAACGGTCGTGCCAAGAGGGTTAATCCAGTACGGACGGGACTTTGGCCGAGCTTGCCGCATCGAGCACCCGGCAGGATTTGCCGGTTCTTAGCGGCTCGTTAACCAAAAAACGCTCGTATGGGCCGAGAGATTCCCGGGGCGTGGTCCATGTTCAAATTCGGCAAGAAGAAAGGCGCCAAGGAGGGCGACGACGAGGCCGCCAACCTGCCGGCCGTTTCGGACGCCTCCGACGCTGAGGGCGAGGATGGCGCTGCGCCGAAGAAGAAGAAGCTTCCCCTGTTGTTCATCGTCATCCCGGCCGCCCTGGTGGTCCTGGGCGGCGGCGGGGGCGCGGCCTTCTTCCTGATGCAGCCCAAGCCTGCCTCGGCCGAGGAGGGCGGCCACGGCGCCGAGAAGAAGGGCGGCCATGACAAGAAGGCCGAGAAGAAGGGCGGAAGCCATGGCTCCCCCGCTGACGGGGCCGCTGACGGCTCCCTGGGCGTGATCGCCGAGGGGCCTGACGGCGTCACCTTCTTCACCCTGCCGGACCTGGTCGTGAACATTCAGGCCCCCGACGGCCGACCCACTTTCCTCAAGCTCAAACTGACGCTGGAAACCCGCGACGCTCATGTGGCCGAGCAGTTGCAGGCCGAGATGCCGCGGCTGCAGGACATGTTTCAAGGCTTCCTGCGCGAGCTGCGGCCCGAGGATCTCGCCGGCTCGAGTGGCACCTTTCAGCTTCGCGCCGAAATCCTGCGCCGGGTCAATCTGATCGCGGCGCCCGGCAAGGTCGACGCCGTCCTGATCGAAGAAATGCTGGTGCAGTAAGCATGACCGATGCGGCCTTCGCCGAAAGCGCCGACCCGTTCGCTGAAGCCGATACGGACGACGCGCGTCCGTCCTCCATGTCCGAACGCGTCCTGAACCAGGATGAGATCGACAGCCTGCTGGGCTTCGACATGGGCGAGGGCGATGACGGCGAGCGCTCGGGCATTCGCGCCATCATCAACTCCGCCCTCGTCAGCTACGAGCGGTTGCCGATGCTCGAAATCGTTTTTGACCGTCTCGTGCGGTTGATGACGACCTCGCTGCGCAATTTTACGTCGGACAACGTCGAGGTCAGTCTCGACAACATCTCGTCGATCCGTTTCGGGGACTATCTTAACTCGATCCCGCTGCCGGCCATTCTGGCGGTGTTCCGGGCCGAGGAGCTGGACAACTACGGCCTGCTGACGGTCGATTCCAACCTGATCTATTCGATCGTCGACGTGCTGCTGGGCGGCCGTCGCGGCACCGCGGCCCTTCGCATCGAGGGGCGGCCCTATACCACCATCGAACGGGTGCTGGTGCAGCGAATGGTCGAGGTCGTGCTGGCCGACGCCCGCGCCGCCTTCGAGCCGCTGACGCCGGTGCATTTCAGCCTGGACCGGCTGGAAACCAATCCGCGCTTCGCCGCCATCGCCCGCCCGGCCAACGCCGCGATCCTGGTCAAGCTGCGCATCGACATGGAGGACCGGGGCGGCCGTATCGAACTGCTGTTGCCCTACGCCACGCTCGAACCCATCCGGAAGATGCTGCTGCAGCAGTTCATGGGTGAGAAGTTCGGCCGCGACAACATCTGGGAAGGCCACCTGGCCACCGAGCTCTGGACCACCGAAACCGAGGTGCGCGCGGTGCTGGACGAGCAGCAGCTGCCGCTTTCAAAGGTGCTGGATCTGAAGGTCGGCGACACGCTGATGCTCAACGCCACGCCCGATTCGGATATCTCGGTCCGCTGTGGGCCCATTCCGGTCACGATCGGCAAGATGGGCCGCAAGGGGCAGAACATCGCCGTGCGGATCGAGGCGCCGATAAGCATCGAAGCCGCGACCAGTCTGACAAAGGGAAGACGCTGATGACCGGAATGATCCTCGACGGCGTGCTGATGCTGCTGCTGGTGGCCGCGCTCGGCTACGGCGTGCGGCTGGAGAAGAAGCTGTCCGCCCTTCGCGCCGGCCAGCAGGCCTTCGCCACGGCCGTCACCGAACTCAACGCGGCCGCGGGCCGGGCCGAGGCCGCCCTCGCCAGCCTGCGGGCTTCGGGTCAGGAAACCGACCTGCTGCATGACCGCATCGTCAAGGCGCGGGAAGTGAAGGCCCAGCTGGAAGCCCTGATCGCCCGGGCTCCGGACACCCCGAGGGCGGCTCCCCAGGAGGCGCCGAAGCCCGTGCTGGTCGCTACCCGCGCTCCCGTCGCCGTCACGGCTGAAGACGAGCGCGCCCTGCGCATGGCCGCTCTGGCGGAACGAATCCAGGGCATGGCCCCGGCGACGCGCGCGCCTGCGCCGGTCGCCGCCATCCTCGGCGCCCTGACGGCGGGCCGGACCGCTAACCAGGCTGCGAAGCAAAGCCTCAACCAGAGCCGTTGCAACCTCGACGAAGACCTGTTCGCCGCCTGAGCATCATTCGTGTGGCCCTTTGGCGAACGCGCGGCGTTCGTCGGCTTGAGGGCTTGGAGTAGCCGACCATGAGCAAGATCCCCCGCCTTCTGCCGCTGATCGCCGTCGCCATCGGCGGGGTGGTTCTGGTTCGCGCCGTCGGCGTGGCACCCGGCCTGTTCGAGGGCGCCCGCGCCTGGGCCGAGGAAGCCGTGCCCGCCGGCGCCGCCGCCGTCCCCGCCGCTGTGGCGGTCTGCGCCCTGACGCCGGAACAACTGGCACAGCAGGCGGGCCTGTCGCCGGCGGAGATGCGTATTCTGGATGCGCTGAAGAATCGCCGCATCGAACTGGACGCGCGCGACGTCGATCTCGCCTCGATGCTGCCTCTGCTGGCGACTGCCGAACAGAAGCTGGACGCCAGGGTGGCCGCTCTCGAGGCTGTGAAGGCCGAGGTCCGCGTTCTGCTGGGTCAGGTGAGCGAGCAGGAGAAGGCCGAGACCGATCGCATGGTGGCGGTCTATTCCGCCATGCGTCCGCGCGAGGCGGCCCGCGTCTTCGCCACCCTGGACGACGATGTCCGCCTGCCCGTCGCCGCCGCCATGCGCCCGCGGTCCCTGGCCGCCATCATGGCCCAGATGGATCCCGCCGCGGCCCGTACCCTGACCGAGAAACTGGCCCGGCGGTTCGAGGCGCGCCAGCAACTGGCCGCCCGTGCGGCCGCGGCATCCGCGGCGGCTGCGCCCGCGACGGAGACGGCTGCGGCCGCCGCCGTTCCTGCCACACCGCCGACCGGGGGGGCGTCCGCGCCCGCCGCGGCGGCGAACGTCCCGGCTCCCGCGCCAGTCCGCGCCGCCCGCGCGCCCGCGCGCCGTCCCGCCGCCCGTCCGGCCGCCCGGACGCCGGCCCCCGCACCGCCGGCTCCGGCCGAATCCGAGGGCGAGCGGCCCTATACGGCGCCCGCCGCCGCCACGCCGGCCCCGCCCCGGCAGTCGGTGCAGTAAAGGTCTTTCCCCTGGCCTTCAGCGGTTGAGGGACGCAAACGAAAGAGGCCGCGTCCCCGGGGACGCGGCCTCTGGTCGTTCAGCGCGACGTGGCGCCTATTCGATGTCTTCGTTCAGCAGGCCGACCTTGAAGAAGCCGTTCTCCTGCAGGGTGTTCATGACTTCCATGAACTGGTCGTAGGTCACATCCGGCTGGGCTCGCACGAACACGCGCTCTTCGCGGCAGTCGGTGGCGACGGCCAGGGCGGTGCAGACGTCGGTGGCCAGAGTCTCGATCGTCGTCTGGCGATCGGCCAGGAAGATCGATCCAGTATCCTGGATGGTGATGTACACCGGCTCCTTCGGTTTTTCATTGTCGGCCGGCGGCGTCGCCGGCGGCAGGTCGAGGCGGATCGAAACGGTGGCCATGGGCGCGGCGACCATGAAGATGATCAGCAGGACCAGCATGATATCGACGAACGGCGTGACGTTGATGTCCGCGTTCTGCTCGATCGTCTTGCCGCCCTGGCCGGCAGGTCCGGAAAGTTTGGAGCCCATGTGTCGCTCTCTCCATCGGGCTCGACGCGATCGCGGCGAGCGCAAGCTATGACGTTCGGTTCGTCTCTTGGCGTCCCCGACCCGGCTTGTAAAGCGGGTTCAGGCGGGTTGGGGTTCCATCGCCCCGTGATTGTCCCAAATACGCCTTTCAGGCGAGCCCTATCAGCCCTTCGCAAGCCTGAGGAAGCGATCCTTCAGCACCGCGTCGGTCTTGAAGACGCCAGTGAAGCGGGTGGTGATGGTGGAAACGTGGCGGTGGTGCACGCCTCGGGTTGTCATGCACTGATGCTCGGCGTCGATCATGATGGCGACGCCGGCCGGCTGCAGGTGCGATTCGATGGCGGCGGCGATCTGGTTGGTCAGGACTTCCTGGGTCTGCAGGCGGCGCGAGAAGATCTCGACCACGCGGGCCAGCTTGGAGATGCCGACGACCTTTTCGTTCGGGATGTAGGCGACATAGGCCTTGCCGAGGAACGGGGCCATGTGATGCTCGCAGTGGCTCTCCACTTCGATTTCGCGCAACAGGACCATGTCATCGTAGCCCTGGACGTCCTCGAAGGTGCGGCTCAGCTCCTTTTCGACGTCGGCGTCATAGCCATCGAACCATTCGCCATAGGCGTCGACGACGCGGCGCGGCGTGTCGATCAGGCCGGGTCGGTCGGGATTGTCGCCGGCCCAGGCCAGCAGGGTGCGGACCGCCTTCAGCGCTTCATCGCGGCTGGGGCGTTGGGCCAGGTCGTTGTCGCCGACCAGAACGGGCTTGACGGGAGTGAGGCTCATGAGGCGGTTCTCGGACGCGCGACTTTGTAAGTCACGGGGGACTGTTTATCAGCTTGGCGGCGTATATGGGACCGCCGGTCCGTCCTGCAAGAAAACTGAAAGCCACCGCCTCACTATGCCGCTGACCCTGCACGACACCCTGCACCGCGAAAAGCGCGTGTTCACGCCGCGAAATCCGGATCGGGTGACCCTCTATGTCTGCGGCCCGACGGTCTGGGACTATGCCCATATCGGCAATGCGCGGCCGCCGGTGGTGTTCGACGTGCTGGTGCGTCTGCTGCGCCGTCAGTATGGAGCCGACAAGGTTATCTACGCCCGCAATGTCACCGACGTGGACGACAAGATCAATGCCAAGGCCGCCAAGGAGAGCACGGCGATCGGCGAGGTCACCGCGCGCTACGAAGCCGCCTATCTGGAGGACATGGGCCGGTTGAACGTCTCGCCGCCCGACCTCGCGCCCCACGTCACCGACCACATGGACGCCATCGTGAAACAGATCGGCGCGATCATGGATCACGGCTGCGCCTATGCGGCCGAAGGCCATGTCCTGTTCGATGTCTCGTCCTACGACACCTACGGCCGGCTGTCGGGCCGGAACCTCGACGACATGATTGCTGGGGCCCGGGTCGAGGTGGCGCCCTACAAGAAGAATCCGCACGACTTCGTGCTGTGGAAGCCGTCCAGGGCCGATGAGCCGTCGTGGCCGTCGCCCTGGGGCGAGGGGCGTCCGGGCTGGCATATCGAATGCTCGGCCATGATCGAGGAGACGCTGGGCCTGCCGATCGACATCCACGGCGGTGGCATCGATCTGGTGTTTCCGCACCACGAGAACGAGATCGCCCAGGGTGTCTGCGCCCACGGCCACGCCCATTCGCCCGAGGCGCACGTGGAATACAGCCGCTACTGGATGCACAACGGCTTTCTGACGGTCGATGCGGAGAAGATGTCCAAGTCGATCGGCAACGTGCTGCTGCTGCACGATCTGGTGCAGGCGATCCCGGGCGAGGTGGTCCGCTGGGCCCTGCTGAGCGCCCACTACCGCCAGCCGCTGGACTGGAACCAGTCGCTGCTGGACCAGAGCCGCAAGGCGCTGGACCGGCTGTACGGCGCCCTGCATCGCGCGGCGGGGGTTCAGGCCAATGGCGACGAGCCGTCCGAGGATTTCCTCAAGGCCATCGAGGACGACATCAACACGCCCGGCGCCATGGCGACCCTGTTCGCCCTGTCCAGCGAGATCGAGCGCGCCATGACCGCCGGCGACCACGGCGTCGTGGCCCGCGCCAAGGGCGAGCTGGTCGCGGCCGGGGCGGTTCTGGGCATGCTTCAGGCTGATCCGGCGGACTGGCTGGAAGGCGAGGTGTCGGACGATCTGCGGCTCGAGGTCGAGGGCCTGCTGGAACAGCGCGCCGCCGCCCGCGCGGGCAAGGACTGGCCCGAGGCGGACCGAATCCGCGACCGGCTGAATGCCCTGAACGTCGTCGTCATGGATGGGCCGCAGGGTGCGACCTGGCGGGTGAAAAACTGACGCGGATCAGGTGATCCGTTTGGCCGAGACCGGGTCGCTGGCGGGGAAGGTCTCTTCCAGTCCTTCGTCGAGCAGGGCTTCTTGCCGGTCTTCCGAATCGCGCTCGTTCTCGCGCAGTTGATCCGGCTTGCCGGTCTCGCGCGCGGCTTTTTTGGCATGCGGCGTATCCGGATCGCAGTCGTCGCGCGGGGACGGCGGGGTGTGGTCGGTATGAGCAGTCATGTCGCCCTCCTTAATTCGCGGGATGGTCTTCGTCGCCGTCCGGGCCATAGCCGAGGCCGGCGATGTCGTCGTCCGACAGGGTTTTGGCTTCCCAGTGGGCCGCGCTGGCCTGGGCGCCGCGGGCGTTGCGCATCAGGCCGGAATAGACCAGCTCGACCTCGTCCGGACCGCGTCCTCCGGCGCTTTCGCCGTCGATTTCGGTCAGGCGCTCGCCGTCCACGCCCAGCAGGGCGTCGGCCTCGGCCTCGATGCCCGAGGCGCCCTGCACCTCGTCCAGATCATCCTCGGCGTCCTCGTCGAACGGCTCTTCGTCGGCGTCGCCGGCCATCTGGGTGACGTCCAGCACGAGATCGGCTTCATCCAGCAGGACTTCGCCGTCGCCCTCATCGTCGATGTGGGTCTCGTCATAGACTTCCGACTGCGCCTGGTCGTCCGAATAGCCGTCGATCTCGGGCATGTCGTCGCCTCCTGTTGGGGGATCAACGTCCGGTGCTGGCCCGATGTTCCCGCGGGCGACCGGGATCCAATGGCGTGGTTTTGCCCATCATCATTGTAGGCTCGAGTGAGTGCGGCCAAGGTTGGACAAGGGATGGTTAACCACGGTTGTTTAGGCTGCGTTTGGTCCCGGCTTCCTAACGTCGCCGGGAGCCTGTCAGGAGACGCTCTCTCAAATGCCGCTCAAGCTGTCGCTGAAGCCCGGCGAAAAATTCGTCCTCAACGGCGCCGTCGTCCAGAACGGCGATCGTCGCGGTGTGCTGATCCTGCAGAACAAGGCGTCGGTGCTGCGCGAGAAGGACATTCTCCAGCCCGAGGACGCCAATACTCCGGCCAAGCGCATCTATTTCCCGGTCATGATGATGTACCTGGACGAGGCGGCGGCGGCCAAGGTCTATGACGAGTTCGCCCTGCGCCTCAGCGAGTTCATGGGCGCCTCGCGCAATCCCGAAATTCTGGCCGATTGCGTGGCGGCTTCCCGCCATGTGATGGCGCGCGAATACTACAAGGCGCTGATGGCGGCGCGTAAACTGGTTGAGTATGAGGAAGGTCTGGCCAATGTCGCTGCAGGCGTACAAGACAGCGGCCGCACGGGCTGAGACTCCGCGTGAGATGGAGTATCGGCTGTTCGGGCAGGTCACCCGGGCGTTGATGCACGCCTCGACCCTGGAGTCGTCGGAGATTGCCGCGCGGATCGATGCTCTCGACTGGAATCGCCGGCTGTGGTCGGCCCTGGCCACCGACTGCTCCGATCCCGACAACGCCATGGTTCCGGCCCTGAAGGCCCAGATCATCTCGATCAGCCTGTTCGTCAGCCGTCACTCGTCGGCGATCATGCGCGGCGAGGATGATTTTGAAGCCCTGATCGACATCAACAAGATGGTCATGCAGGGGCTTGCGGGACCGGGGCCGGGCGCCCAGCAGGCCGCCTGAGTCTCTTCGAGCGTGACCGACCGCAGCGCCGGCTTCAGCCGCCCCATAGCCCGCCCAGCCAGGCCCACGCCTGCGGAAGCAGGCCGTTGAGCCAGGCCCAGAACGGCAAGAGGTAGGGGGAAACCCAGGTCCAGGTGAGCCAGATCAGCAGGGCCGCGACGACGATAAGCGCGATCGCGCTCCAGCCGATCACAATCGCCAGCCCGTCCCGCTGTAAAAGTCCGAAGCCGAAGGTCGCGATGATCAGCGCCGGCACCAGATTGCCACCCCAGATCGGCAGGACCAGAACAATCGCCAGCAACACAGTGGCGATGCCGATCAGGACCTCGGACAGTTCGCTGGTCATGATCGACAGGCGGGGCCGGGACAGTCGTTCCATCTTTCTCAGCCGCGGCAGCACCTTCTCCACGCCGTGCCGGTAGGTCTCGCGCTCGATCCAGCGCTCCAGCGCCCAGCGCGGCAGCCACAGCTGGTCCTGGCGGATGGCCAGTTGCAGGCCTATCAGCAACAGCGGGGCGCCGAGGATCGTTGTCGTTCCCGGAATGATGCCGATGGCGACGCTGAGCAGGCCGAAGAACAGCATCAGGGCGCCGAAGCCGCGCTCGCCGAAGGCATTCACCAACTCCCCGAGATAGAGCCTCGGGTCGTCCTTGGCGCCGATGTCCTCGATCACCTGCGAGAAGGGGCGGGCGTCGCTCTGATAGTCGTAGTCGGGCATTGGCGACGGGGCATCCGGACGAGGTGTCTCGATCTAGGCCGGTAGACAGGTGGGCGCCACTTAACAATCGTCAATCCCCGAGCGCCGGTGGGGGAAGGGATCGGAGGTTCCTAGCTCCCCAGCAACTCCCGCCCGATAAGGAAGCGGCGGATCTCGTTGGTCCCGGCGCCGATGTCGTAGAGCTTGGCGTCGCGGACCAGCCGTTCGACGGGCCATTCCCGGGTATAGCCGGCGCCGCCGAGCGCCTGCACGGCCTCGAGGCTGACCTTCACCGCGTTTTCGGACGCCAGCAGGATGGCGCCGGCGGCGTCGTAGCGGGTGGTCTTGCCCTGATCGCAGGCGCGAGCCACGGCGTAGACATAGGCGCGGGCGCTGTTCAGGGCGACGTACATGTCGGCGACCTTGGCCTGCATCAGCTGGAACGAACCGACGGCCTTGCCGAACTGTTTGCGTTCGCGGACGTAGGGCAGGACCACGTCCAGCGCGGCCTGCATGATGCCCAGCGGACCGCCCGACAGCACCGTCCGCTCATAGTCCAGGCCGCTCATCAGCACGCCGGCGCCGCCGCCGACCGGGCCCATGACATTCTCGTCCGGGACCTCGCAGTCCTCGAACACCAGTTCGGCGGTGTCCGAGCCGCGCATGCCCATCTTGTCCAGCTTCTTCGAGACCGAAAAGCCCTTCATGCCCTTCTCGATCAGGAAGGCGGTGACGCCGCCGTTGCCCTCGCCGGTGCGGGCATAGACCACCAGGGTCTCGGCGTGCGGGGCGTTGGTGATCCAGAATTTCGTGCCGTTCAGGACATAGCGGTCGCCGTCCTTGCGGGCCTGGGTGCGCATCGACATGACGTCGGAGCCCGAGCCGGCCTCCGACATGGCCAGCGAACCGACGTGCTCGCCCGAGATCAGCCGGGGCAGGTATTTCTGCTTCTGCTCCTCGGTGCCCCAGCGGCGGATCTGGTTGACGCACAGATTGGAGTGGGCCCCGTAGGCCAGGCCGATCGAGGCGGAGGCGCGCGACACCTCCTCCATCGCCACGACGTGCTCGAGATAGCCGAGGCCGAGGCCGCCGAACTCTTCCTCGACGGTGATGCCGTGCAGGCCCAGTTCGCCCATCTCGGGCCAGAGCTCGCGCTTGAAGGCGTTGCTCTCATCGATCCCGGCGGCCAGCGGCGCGAGACGGTCGGTCGCCCAGCGGGCGGTGGTCTCACGGATCATGTCGGCGTTCTCGCCGAGGCCGAATTCCATCGATTGGGGGGCGTTGGGAATGCTCATGACGGCGGCGTAGCACCAATCCTCCCCCCGAGTGAAGCGAGAGCGGGAGGGGGACCGCCCCCGGGTCTCGCCTTCGGCGAGCCCGAGGACAGGCTCCGCGGTGGAGGGGGCCGACTCCGGACACGGGCGGCGGGGATCGGCCCCCTCCACCATGCTCCGATGGGGGAGGACTTCTAGTCCGGCTTGCCCCACCGCACATACAGGTTCCACGACGACACCCCGACGCAGACCACGCCGATCAGGGCGAGGGCCCAGGCGATGACGGTGGTCTCGCCCATCGGCGATGGCTGTTCGACAGCCAGCCGGAAGGCGGCGGCCGAGGCCCCGCAGGCGGCCAGGCCGACGCCGCCCATGATCAGAAAGGCGCCGGTTTCGCTCCAGTCGAAGCGGCGCGGACCGGCGGGCTCGACCTCGTGGCGCAAGACCGACAGGGTCGGCTCGTCCTGGAACAGGACAGTTTCCTCGGCGGCGGGGACCGGAGCGCGCTCGTCCGATGGCCACACGGGGCGCTCGGCCTCGACGAAATCAAGCTCGGTGGCGGGCGTCAGGACCAGCTCCGGGTCCATCGCGGGGAAGGGCGACGGAAGGGGCGCAGCGGACACCAGCGGCGTGACCGGAATGGCGGCTTCGGCCGGCGCTATTTCAGGCTCGGGCGCCGTCGGCTCCGGCTCGGGCGCGACGACGGGCGCAGCGTCCGGGGCTGGAACCAGACCGACCGGGGCGAAGCCGGGAAGGGGGCCGATAATCGCTGCGGCATAGGGCGAATAGCGGTCCAGATTGATCCGCGTCACCGCATCCGCCGGCTGGAAGACCGGGGATTCGAAGGCGGGGGCCTCAGGCACCCGGGCCGGATCGGGCTCGACGGCGGCGGCTTCGGTCCCGGTCGCCGCCTCAACCGGCGGCGGGGGCAGGGGGGCGGCCAGCAGCTCAGCCAGGGTGACCGGCGAGGCCGGATCGGCGACGAACAGCGCCCGCTCGGCGGCGCGGCGGCGCAGGCGGTCGTCGGGGGAAGCGTCTTCGGGCCAGCCGATCAGAGCGTCCGCGGCCTGGCCGGCATGACCCTCGTTCAGTTTTTGCAGGACATCGGAGGCCAGGAAGCGATCGACGCCCACGGACACGGCGAAACTGGCCAGGGCGTCGAACTGGTACTGGTTCAGCGGGCCCCGAACCTGCTCGTTCAGCGCCTTCGTCACCGGCATCAGGTCGTATTGCAGCAGCAGTTCCGCGTCCGCCTCGGCGATGATCAGGCCCTCGCGGGCAGAGGCGGTGTGGCCGTAGCCGATGACCCAGCGACCGTCCTCTTCCTGCACGGCGCGCGGACGAAAGCCCTCAAAGCTCTTGATGAGGACCATCCCCTTGCGGGAGACCTTCAGACGGGGCGTGGGCGTTTCGGACACGGATTGACCCAAATCGAGACGGGCGCGCTCGCCCGAAGAGAGAGCCAGCAAGGGTCGCGCCGCTTTACAACAGCACGATGCTCGCCAGACCGAGGAAGATCAAAAAGCCGAAGAAGTCCGTCGTCGCCGTCACGAACACGGCCGAGGACACGGCCGGGTCGAACTTCAGCCGCGACAGCGTCAGGGGCGTCAGCACCCCGACCGTGGCCGCGACCAACAGGTTCAGCACCATGGCCATGCCGATCACCGCCCCGATGCGCCAGTCCCGGAACCAGAGGCCCGCCGCGGTCCCGATCAGGGGGGCGAGCACCAGTCCGTTGGCCAGGCCGACCGCCAGCTCGCGACGGAAGGTCCGCGCGGCATTGGAGCTGTTCAATTCACGCGTCGCCAGGGCGCGCACGGTCACGGTCAGGGCCTGGGTGCCGGCGTTGCCGCCGATGGCCGAGACGATCGGCAACAGGATCACCAGGGCGAGGATCTGGGCGATCGTGGCCTCGAACCACGAAATGACGATTGAGCCGAGCACCGCCGTTCCGAGGTTGATCGCCAGCCACGGCACGCGGCCGCGCACGATCTCGGACACCGACGAGCCGCGGTCCTCATCCGACACGCCCGCCAAGCGCAGGATGTCCTCGCGGTTCTCTTCCTGGATGATGTTGACGATGTCATCGACGGTGATCTGGCCCACCAGCCGGCCCGCCGCATCGACGACGGGAGCCGAGATCAAGTGATATTTCTCGAAGATGTAGGCGACTTCTTCCTGGTCCTGATCGACCGCGATCGCATTGATCGGCTCCATGATGTCGACCAGGGCGATCGTGCGGGACGCGCGCAGCAGGCCGCTGACCGGCAGGCCGCCCACCGGCTTGTTCGACGGATCGACGATATAGATGTCGAAGAACAGCTCGGGCAGGTCGTCGCCCTGCTTGCGGATGTGGTCGATGGTGTCGCCGACGTTCCAGAACGACGGTGCGGCCATCACCTCGCGCTGCATCAGGCGACCGGCGGAATCCTCGTCATAGCGCAGCGAGTTCTCGATCGCCGCGCGATCCACCTCGGGCATGGCCGCCAGCACCCGCTCGCGCTGGTCGTCCTCCAGGTCCTCGACCACGGCGGCGGCGTCGTCGGAGTCCAGCTCCTGCAGGGCCTCGGCCAGGGTCAGGTGCGGGACGCGCTCCAGCACCTCCTCGCGGATGTTGTCGTCCAACTCGGGCAGGGTTTCCGCCAGCAGGTCCGGCGGCAGCCACAGCACCACCACGGCGCGATGCTCGACGGTGAGAAAGCCCATCAGATCGGCCACGTCAGCCGGGTGCAGGTCTTCCAGCAGTGAACGGAGTCTCAGGCCGTCGCCGGCGTCCGACGCGTCAACGACCTTTTCGACGAACGAGGCCGTCAGGACGTAATCCTCGTCCAGGGCGTCGTGATCGGGTTCATTACGGGAGGCGACAGGCAGGGGGGCGTCTGCGGTTTTGCTCACGCTTGGCCTCCCCTGTTTTCAGATCAGCTGTTCGCCGATGTTTCGCCCTGTCAAAATCAGATGGTGCGGTCGAGAAGACTCGAACTTCCACTCCGGTTAGGGAACAGCGACCTCAACGCTGCGCGTCTACCAATTCCGCCACGACCGCTCGCATCGGAGCGGGGCTGATAGCGGAGAGAGGCGCGGAAGGGAAGGGGCGAAGTGAGTGGCGAGTGGCGGGTGGCGAGTGGCGAGTTTACGGCCCTATGCAGGCGGGCATACCCGGCGGCTGAAGCGGCTGGCGAACACCCTCGCCACTCGCCACCAACCGCTCCTCAGGCCGCCCCCGCCATGAAGTCATACACATCCGCCGCTCGCGTCACCGTGATGGCGATGCGGTCGTCGCGGATTTCGATCTCGCCGCGGGCGACCGGGTGGTTGTTGGCCAGGATCCAGACCTCGTCATGTTCCGAGGCGTCGAGCGGAATCACCGCCCCGCGGCCCATCCGCAGCAGCTGACTCATCGGCAGGACAGAACGTCCCAGGACGACCGAAATTTCGACTTGAACGGCTTCGATCTGACTCACTGGATACTCTGACGCTGACTCTGAGGAGGCGGGTTCGTGGGCGGTCTGGACTTGCATGGCGCTCCTGACCCCCACATTGGAGGCGTCATGCTTTCCCAAGCCTTAAGCGAAACCATATCGAAGCTGGCCCTGTCCAAGCTCCACAGGGCCGACGGCCGCCCTGTCGAATGGGCGGTGTCGGAAGGCTGTGTCGCCTATGAGGCGGCGGTCGCGGCCATGGAGGACCGGGCGGCGGCCATCGCGGCGGGCGAGGCCGGGGAACTGGTCTGGCTGCTGGAGCATCCGCCCCTCTACACGGCCGGGGTGTCGTCGAAAGACGGCGACCTGCTCGACGCGGCCCGCTTCCCGGTTCACCGCAGCGGCCGGGGCGGGCAGTTCACCTATCACGGGCCGGGCCAGCGGGTGGCTTATGTGATGCTGGACCTGAACCAGCGGGGCCGGGACGTGCGGACCTTCGTGCGCGGGCTGGAGCAGTGGCTCATTGGCGTGCTGGGCGAGTTCGGCGTTCCCGCCGATGTGCGCGAAGGCCGGGTCGGAGTCTGGGTAGAGCGGAAAGGGCCGGGCGGGTCCCGTGAAGAAAAGATCGCCGCCATCGGCGTCAAGGTGCGCAAATGGGTCAGCTTCCACGGCGTCAGCCTGAACGTGGAGCCGGACCTGACCCATTTCACCGGCATCGTGCCGTGCGGCATCGCCGAGCACGGCGTCACGAGTCTGGTCGATCTGGGTGTCCCGGCGACGATGGACGAGGCGGACGTGGCCCTCAAAACCAGTTTCCGCCGGGTGTTCGGGCCGGTCGCGGACAGTTGAGCAGGCGGGATTGAACCGAGCCGTCCGCTCGCCGTATCCGCGCCGCCGGCGGCAAGCTGTGCGGTTTTTTGCCCGGAACGAGGAGCCAATTCCGGCAAAGCTCGTTCAATCTCGGCTCAAATCGCGAGCGACGCCCGGGACAGCCGATGACCGCCAAGCTTGCCGCCTCAGCCTTGCCGCGCATATCGACAGGGACTGCCGAGCTGGACACTGTGCTTGGAGGCGGTCTGACCGCGAACCGGTCGTATTTGCTGGAGGGGACACCGGGCAGCGGCAAGACCACGATCGCGCTGCAATTCCTGCTGGAAGGGGTGCGGCAGGACGAACGGGGTCTGTATATTACGCTGTCCGAAACCGCCGCCGAACTGAAGGACGTCGCGCACAGCCACGGGTGGACACTGGACGGGATCGAACTGTTTGAACTGGTCAGCGAGGACGGCCTGCACCCCGAAAGCGAGCAGTCCATTCTGGACCCGTCCGAGGTGGAACTGGGCGAAACCATTGCCGGGGTGATGGCTTGCGTCGAGCGTCTGCAGCCCAGTCGCGTGGTGTTCGACAGCCTGTCGGAAATGCGGCTGCTGGCGCAGAATTCGTTGCGTTACCGGCGGCAAATACTCGCCCTGAAACAGTATTTTTCGACCCGAAACTGCACCGTGCTGCTGCTGGACGACCGCAGTTCGGATCCCGGGGATCTGCAACTGCATAGCATCGCCCACGGGGTCATCACCCTGGAGCAGGCGGCGCAAGAGTATGGCTCGGAGCGGCGCCGGCTGCGCGTGGTGAAGATGCGGGGCGTAAAATATCGCGGCGGTTTCCACGATTTTGCGATCGAGACAGGGGGCGTCGCGGTGTTTCCGCGTCTGGTGGCGGCCGACCACCACAGGGAGTTCAATGAGGCGCTGGTCTCGACCGGCATCGATCAGCTGGACGAGATGTTGGGCGGCGGTCTGTCGCCCGGCACCAACACCCTGCTGAACGGTCCGTCGGGCGTGGGCAAGACCACGACCGCCGTGTGCGCCGCGATCAGCGCGATCGAACGCGGCGAAAGGGCGGCCTATTATCTGTTCGATGAAGGCATCACCACCATGCTGGCCCGGACCAGGACCCTGGGCATGGACCTGCAGCCCCACATCGACAGCGGCATGATGCAGATTTTCCAGATCGATCCCGCCGAACTGACGCCCGGGGAATTCGCCAGCTGGATTCGTCGCGCGGTCGAGAAGGACGGCGTCCGGTTCATCGCCATCGACAGCCTGAACGCCTTCCTGCAGGCGATGCCGGGCGAGAAATACCTGTTGCTGCAGATGCACGAGATGCTGAGCTACCTGAACCAGCAGGGCGTGATCACGGTGCTGATCCTGGGTCAACACGGCATCGTCGGCGATGTCAGGTCCGAGATCGATCTGAGCTATCTGTCCGATACGATCGTGCTGTTCCGCTATTTCGAGTCACGGGGCAATGTGCTGAAGGCCGTTTCGGTCGCCAAGAGCCGCACGACCGAGCACCAGTCGAGCATCCGGGAGTTCCGTCTTGCGCGCGGCGGCGTGCAGATCGGCGAACCGTTGAAGAATTTCGAGGGCGTGCTGACCGGCCTGCCCAACTATCGAGGTTCCACGCCGCTGATGTCCGCCGAACCCGCCGCCGGCCAGGGGTGAGGGGTGGAAGATCGGATCCTGCTGCTCGCCCTCAGGGGTCGGGACGCCGCCGTGATCGAACAAATTCTTGCGCGGGCAGGCCATGAATGCGTCATCTGCGACAGCTGCACCGCCGTCGCGAAAGCGGCGCAACGCGGGGCCGCGATTGCGGTTCTGACGGAAGAGTCCCTGCTGGACACGGACTGCGCACTTCTGGACCAATGGCTGGCGGACCAGCCGTCGTGGTCGGACTTTCCCTTTATCCTTCTGGCGACCAAGCGCGCAGGGCGGCGTCCGCCGGAGGCTTTGCGGATGCTTGAGCGCCTCGGCAATGTGGTGGTGCTGGAGCGACCGGTCCACAGCGAGACCCTTGGCAGCGCCGTTGATTCGGCGATGCGAGGCCGCAAGCGGCAGTATGAGGCGCGGCGCCATTTGGACGAGCTTCGGCTCGCGGAGGGGCGGCTGACGAGCCTGAACGGGTCGCTGGAGACCCGCATCACCGAGCGAACCGAGGAACTTTCGTCAGCGAACAACCGGCTGATGCAGGAGACCGCCCAACGCGAGCGGGCGCAGGCCGCGCTGGCCCAGAGCCAGAAGATGGAGGCGGTCGGTCAGCTCACGGGTGGGATCGCTCACGACTTCAACAATCTGCTGACCGTCATTTTCGGAAACCTGGAGCTGATCGAGCGGCGCACGGACGATGAAAAGACCGCGAAGCTGGCCGACTACGCGCGGCAGGCGGCGGAACGGGCGGCCAAGCTGACCCATCAGCTGCTGGCGTTCTCGCGTACCCAGAACCTGATGCTGGAGGCGGTGAATCTCAACGCCATGCTGCAAGGGATGCACGATCTGCTGGGGCGCACCATCGGGCCCATGGTGCGGATCGAGATGGCGCTGGACTCCGGGTCGCCCTGGGCCAGGGCGGACGGCAACCAGCTGGAACTCGCTGTCCTGAATCTGGCGATCAATGCGCGTGATGCGATGCCGACGGGCGGCATTCTGAAGATCGGCACGAGCCGGCGTCAGGCTGCGGGCGGTGATCTGTCACCGGGGGACTATTCGGTGGTCATGGTGGCGGATTCTGGCTCCGGCATCCCGCCCCACCTGTTGGCCAAGGTGTTCGACCCCTTCTTCACCACCAAGCCGATCGGCAAGGGCACGGGGCTGGGGCTGAGTCAGGTTTACGGAATCGCCCAGCAGTCCGGGGGGACGGTCCGGCTGGAAAGCGTGGAGGGTCAGGGCTCGACCGTCGAAATATGGCTTCCGGCGGCCGAGGCGGTCGCAGCAGGGGCGGGCGAGGCGGCCTTGCCTGACACCGTGGTCGATGGGCCACGGGAGCGCATCCTGGTGATCGACGACGACGCCGCGGTCCGGCGGTTCATCGTCGAATGCCTCGAGGGCCTCGGCTACCGCGTGGATCAGGCCCCGAGCGGCGAGGAGGGCCTTGGGTTGATCGGGAGCCTGGCTCCCGACCTGACCATCGTCGATTACGCCATGCCCGGCATCAGCGGCGTCGACGTCGTGGAGAGAGCCCGCGTGATCGCTCCGGGGATGCCGATTATCATGGCGACGGGCTACGCCGACATGGACGCAGTCGACCGGGTGATGTCACTGTCGAACGTCTTGCGCAAGCCGTTCCGGCTGTCCGAACTGGCCACTGCCGTCAGAGGGGCCTTGACCGCTGCCGAAGCCGAACCGGAAAGTGTGACGCTGCCCGGCTGAGCCTCGGACCGGCTATTCGAACTCCACCAGAACATCATCCGCCGCCACGGGATCACCGGCTGCAGCGCCCACGGCCTTCACCACGCCGTCGCGCTCGGCCTTGAGGATGTTCTGCATCTTCATGGCCTCGATGATGGCGACGGTCTCGCCGGTCTTGACCTCCTGGCCGACGATCACGGGAATGGCGACGACGAGGCCCGGCATGGGGGACTGGATCAGCTTCGACGTGTCGGCGGCGACCTTCTCCGGCAGGCGGGCGTAGAGGGCGGCGACGGCGGGGGTCAGGACGCGGACGCGGGCGCGGGCGGCGCGGGTGCGGATGACGAAGCCGTCGGCGACGCGGCTGACTTCGGCGGTATAGGGCGCGCCGTCCAGGGTGGCGCGGAACTGGGCGAGGCCGGGGCGCCAGTCGATGTCGGAGAGCAGCAGGGCGCGGTCCTCGCCCACCAGTTCCAGCGTCAGGGCCTCATCGTCATCATAGCCGAGCGAGACGCCGTGAGCGTCGCCCGGGCCGGTTCCCCCCCCTGATCCCAATGGGGCGACCAGCACGATCCAGTCGGTGCGTTCGGAGGGGTCGCCGGACTGTTCCGAGGCGATCTCATTCATGGCCGCAGCCGTGGCGATCAGGATATCGGTCTGCCGCCGGTCGGGTAGGAGGCCGTGGAAGCCCTCGGGGAACTCGTCCTTGATATAGCTGGTCGAGATGTTCCCCGAGCGGAAGCGCGGCTGATCCATGACGGCGGCGAGGAAGGGGATGTTGTGCCCGACGCCCTGGATGTGGGTGTCTTCCAGCGCCCGGGCCATGCCGTCGACGGCGGCGTCGCGGGTCTCGCCCCAGGCGCACAGTTTGGCGATCATGGGGTCGTAGAACATGCTGATCTCGTCGCCCTCGCGGACGCCGGAATCGTTGCGGACGGTATATCCGTCGGCGTGGGGGCCTTCCCGGGGCTGTTCGTAGCGAATCAGGCGGCCGATGGAGGGCAGGAAGCCGCGATAGGGATCCTCGGCGTAGATGCGGCTCTCGATGGCCCAGCCCTTGATGGCGAGGTCCGTCTGGGCGAAGGCGAGTTTTTCGCCCCAGGCCGAGCGGATCATCTGCTCGACCAGATCGACGTCGGTGATCATTTCGGTGACCGGATGCTCGACCTGAAGCCGGGTGTTCATCTCGAGGAAGAAGAAGGATTTGTCCTGTCCTGCGACGAACTCGACCGTGCCGGCCGAGTCATAATTCACGGCCTTGGCCAGGGCGACGGCCTGGGCGCCCATGGCGGCGCGGGTCTCGGGGTCGAGGAGCGGGGAGGGGGCCTCCTCGATGACCTTCTGGTTCCGCCGCTGGATCGAGCACTCGCGCTCGAACAGGTGGACGACGTTGCCGTGCTTGTCGCCCATCACCTGAATCTCGATGTGGCGCGGGTCGATGATGAATTTCTCGAGGAAGACACGGTCGTCGCCGAAGGCACCCAGCGCCTCGGCCTTCACGGCGGCGAAGCCCTCGGCCATGTCGGCGTCGGAACGGGCGACGCGGATGCCCTTGCCGCCGCCGCCGGCCGAGGCCTTGATCATGACCGGATAGCCGATCTGGTTGGCGATGGTGATCGCCTCTTCCGTCGATTCGATCAGGCCCATGTGGCCGGGAACGGTGGAGACGCCGGCGGCGGCGGCCAGTTTCTTGGAGCTGATCTTGTCGCCCATGGCCTCGATGGCTTCGGGGTTGGGGCCGATGAAGGCGATGCCTTCGTCGCGCAGGCGGCGGGCGAAGCCGGCGTTTTCGGACAGGAAGCCGAAACCGGGGTGGACCGCCTGGGCGCCGGTCCGGCGCACCGCCTCGACGATCCTGTCGGCGAGCAGATAGGACTGGGCCGCGGGGGCCGGGCCGATCAGCACGGCCTCGTCCGCCATCTCGACCGCCAGCGAACCGGCGTCGGCCTCGGAATAGACCTGCACCGTGGCGATTCCCATGCGGCGGCAGGTCTTGATGATGCGGACAGCGATTTCGCCGCGGTTGGCGATCAGGATTTTGGAGAACATGCTGCGGTCTTTGGCGTCTTTGAATCTGAGGCGAACGTGATCGCGGCGTGAGGGGTCCGCCCCGATTAGGCCGCGATCCCGCGTGAGTAAACCAGACGGGGCGTTCACCTGAGCCGGGTATGGGGTTGGCAAGGGCGGTACCGATGGGGTTTAACCCCGTTCCAGTCCCGTTCATCTCCGCCCGATCATTCTGATCCCGTCCCTGTCCCGCTTACTGGCCCGGAGCCTGACCTGATGTCTCGCATGCTTACCTTCGCCGCCGCTTCCGCCTTCACCCTAATTCTGGGCGCCAGCCCGGTCGTCGCCCAGGACTTCCGGGCCCTGGCTCGGCACGACCTGCAGAAGATGCATGACGAACTGGCGGCGAACCATCCGGCGCCGGCGTTGCCGGGCGCGGCGAGCCAGACCTTCCAGTCCTGGCTGGGCGCGGGCCTGCAGGACGCCCTGGGCCGGGCGAACGACGTCAACAGCGGCGACAGCCACGCCTATTTGCTGCGCTACTACGCTGGCGGGTTCCGCGATTCGAACATCCGCGTCGATCCCACCTTCGAGGGAATGGGTCCGTATTTCGGCATCAGCTGGCCGGGTTTCACGACGGGGTGGCGCAACGGCCGCTATGTGGTGACCTATGTGAAGCCGGGCACGCGTGGCGCGCCGCGGGTCGGCGACGCGGTCGTCGAGTGCAATCTCACCCCGATCGAGGAATTCGCCCGCAACAAGCTGGACCGTTGGGAGGGCAACCTCGAGACCGAGGCCGGGCGGGTGACCTCGGCCCCCTATCTGATGTGGAACCGGAACAATCCGTTCGCCGCCGGCGTCCCGTCGATGTGCAGCTTCCAGTCGGGCCGCGGCCGTCCGCGCGATATCCAGATCCGCCCGGTCCCGATGGCTCCCGGAGACCTCGAGGCCGCCTATCGCGCCACCGTCTATATGCCGCCGGCCACGCCGCTGGCGGTGGAGACGGTCAACGGGCGGCCCTGGCTGCACGTCCACTCCTTCGCCGACAGCGCCGGCTGGCCCGCCTTCAACGCGGCCGTCGAGGCCCAGGCCGCGGCTCTGCGTGGACCTCAGGGCTTTGTGCTTGATCTGCGCGCCGCTCGCGGCTCGGGCGAGAACTCCTCGACCGCGCGGGGCTACGGCCTCGCCAACCGCATCTGGACGCCCGAGTTTACCGTCAGTCGCCAGCCGGCGGCGGGCGACATCACCTAC